>NZ_AP027310.1:0-19766 GCF_059738765.1 Sphingobium sp. RC1 | reverse complement strand
CTTGCCGTCATTACTTACTCCTCACAGGGCTCGCATGGCTTGCAGCGATGCCCTCACACAAATCTAGATAAAGCACGCGGTGCAGCTGCCGACCCCTGCAAGCTGCATCTCGAACACATCTCCTGGCCGTGCCGGTTCGAGCGGCACCAGGCTGCCTGACAATATCACATCGCCCGCCTCCAGGGTAACGCCATAGGCGCCCAGCGTGTTGGCAAGCCAGGCGACCGCCTGGGCAGGCGAGCCCTGCACCGCATGGCCATAGCCCTCCGACAAAGGCTGCCCGTTTTTGGTGACGGTGACATGAAGATTGGGGAGATCATGGGCGCGTGGATCGACGCGCGCGTCCCCCAGCACATAGACGCCGCAGGACGCATTGTCGGCGACGGTATCGACGATGCCGATCTTCCAGTCCTGGATGCGGCTGTCGACGATCTCGAAACAGGGGACGATGCTTGCCGTCGCGGCGATCACATCTTCTGCCGTGACGCGGGACCCTTGAGGCTGTCTTTCAGGATGAAGCCGATCTCGGCTTCGGAACGCGGGCGATGAGGCCGTTGCCGCGACATCGATGTCACCCTCGATGAACATCCGGTCGGTCAGGAACCCGAAGTCGGGCTGGTGGACGCCCAGCATGTCCTGCACCGCCTTGGAGGTGACGCCGATCTTCTTGCCGATGACCCGCTCGCCATCCGCCTTACGGCGTTCGAGCGCGCCAAGCGAGATCGCATAGGCGTCATCGATGCCAAGCTGCGGGTAGCGCGCCATCAAGGGCTGCACGGTGCGCCCCTCGCGCAGCGCCTGGTAGAGCTCTTCGGCAAGCTGCTCGTTCAGGGTCTGGCTCACAGATAGGCTCCGTCCTGGAAGATGAGGGGATCGACCGCGTCCGACAGGCGCACCGCCTTGACCCGGGCGATGACGATGCTGTGGGTGCCAAAGGGGGTCATGCTCTCGACCGTGCAGGAGAGGTTGGCCTGCGCTTCATCGAGGATGGGGAGGCCATGGGCATCGGGGTCCAGCTGCCAACGCAAAGCGCGCCTCGCGCGCCACCGCGCCGCCGAATGCTGCCGACACTTCGCGCTGGTGGCGCGAGAGGAGGTTGATGCTGACCGGGCAGCCGGGCGAGAGATGGGCGTGGATGCCGGCTGTCTGGTTGACGCAGACGAGGACCGCAGGCGGGTCCATGGTGAGCGAGGTGATCGAGGTCGCGGCCATGCCGACCGGCGTCTTGCCCTCGCCCAGCGCGGTGACGATCGCCACGCCCGAGGGCAGGCGGCGCATCGCGCCCTTCAGCCTGTGGTAACGTCCACGGGCTCTGGAACAGGTACGGATTGCGCAGGAGCAGCGTCAGCCATTCTTCAGGAAGTCCAGTGAGTAGCGGTTGAATTCTTGAGCGCGCTCGACCTGCACCCAATGGCCGGTCTGCGAGAAGGTGAGGCAGCGCACGTCGGGGCATGCGTCGAGGAAGAGGCGGGCGTGGCTTTCAGGGCAGAATTCGTCATTGAGGCCCCAGAGGACGAAGATCGGCTGCGTAACCTCGCCAAGACGCGGACCAAGATCGGGGGTCTTCACCCGCGCCAGCACATCCTTGGCTGGGTGCGCGCGACGGCAAAACGCTCCTCGACCAGCGCGTCGGTGACGTGGTGGAGCGAGGAGGGATGCATGAGGTTGCCGATCAGGCGGCGCTGTTCCTCGACATTGAAGTCGCGCTGCCAAAGCCCGAGCGCATCTTGGCGATGCCGGGCATGGTGAAATAGCTCGCCTGCTCGGCAACGCAGCCCGGCGCCATCAGGACGAGCTTGCCGATGGTGAATTGCGGATGGTCGAGCGCGATCTGGAGGCGATGCCGCCGCCCAGCGAATTGCCGATGAGGTGGCCGCCGGTGATCCCATGCTGCGTCAGAGCCTCGAGCAGGGTCTGGGTGAAGAGCTCGAGCGGATAGTCGGTCTCGGGCTTGGAGGAGGCGCCATAGCCGATGAGGTCGGGCAGGATGACGCGTAGCCAGCATCGGCAAAGGCCTGGGCATTGTTGCGGAAGTTGGACGCGCCCGATGCGCCAGGACCACTACCATGGATGAAGATGACGGTCGGGGCATCGGCCGACGCCCCTGCTATTTCCGCGATCGCAATCTCATATCCACCCGCGACGCTGTAGCTCTTGCGGGTCACTTCACTGGCCATGGGGATCGTTCCTTTGGGCATCATGCGAAAAGCTTGGCCCTGGGTCTTGCCTGAGGGGGAGCTGGTTTTCCAGTCCCGCTGAACGTGACGGCAAGGCTGGAGCGCGCGGCGCGCGCTCCAGCGCAAGACGCTAGATAAAGGTGAAGGCGGGCGGTTCGCCGTTCATCGTGCCGATGACGTCGCTGGTGCGGTTGGCCGGGTCGTTGGCGACATGGGCGCGCGCGGCGTGGAGGTCGAGCCAGGGCTGGAGGATCGGGCTCGACATGTAGACCGCCCGGCCGCCCAAGAGCTTGACCATGCCGTCGGCCAGTTCCGCCATGCGGCGCACGACATTGGCGGACTGGTAGGCAAAGAGCGCGCGCTTTTCCATCGGGACGGGCTCATTGCGGCCAGCATAGTCCATCAGTTCGTTGAAGGTGGTCCTGTGGGTCAGCTCCATCTCATTGGTCTCGGCGATCGCGCGGGCGATGGCGGCGTGGAGATTGGGGTCGGCCTTGGACGCCTTGCCGGTGTTGGTCGAAACGCGGCTTGCCATGATCTCCATCGCGGCCGAGGTGGCGGCGCGGATACCGCCGAAGGCGGCGCTGGAGACCGAGCGGATGAAGAGCTGCGCCCAGGGGATGCGGTAGAGGGGCGCTGTGTTGGTTTCCTGACCCGGATTGGTGCCGGCAAAGCCGTCGCTCGCCTTGTGGGCGATGTTCGGGCACGAAACGCGCTCGACCACGATGTCGAAGCTGCCGGTGCCCTGGAGACCGAACGTATCCCAGGTGCCTTCGATCACCTGATAGTCGGAGCGCGGCAACAGGAAGGTGCGCATGTCGGGCGGGCCGCCATCGGTGTCGAAATTGATCGCGCCCAAGAGCACCCAACCGCAATGCGAGGAGCCCGAAGAAGCCCCAGCGGCCCGACAGGTAAAAGCCGCCATCGACCTTTTCCACCTTGCCGACCGGCTGATAGGTGGAGGAGACGAGCATGTCGGGATTATCGCCCCACACTTCCTTCTGCGCCTCGTCATGGAAGAGGGCGAGTTCATAGGGGTGGCAGCCCAGCACGCCGTAGATCCAGCCTGTCGACATGCAGCCTTCGGCGAGCGCCTTCTGGATTTCGAAGAAGACATTGGGGTGCATCTCATAGCCGCCATAGCGCTTGGGCTGGAGCACGCGGAAGAAGCCTGCCGCCTTCATCTCGGCAACGGTCTCGGGGGGCACGTCATGGGCGATCGTGCAGGCGCGCGCGCGTTCCCGCAGCGTCGGGATCATCGCCTTGGCTTTGGCAATCAGGCTTTCGGGCGAAGCTATCCCGGCATTCGCCTCGTCAATGGGTCGGCTTGCTACTGCCCCGGTCATGATCTTCTCCATTGTAGGCGACTCTTCTTCAAATTTGCTATATGCGTAGTTTATGTAAATTGCTATTACGCAAACTGTCAAGGCAAACAGGGCTTGCGCATTTGGGTCGATGCTTATAGGCGGATCTGGAACGAATTGCCATAAGCTCGTTGAGCGCGCAGATTGCGCCCCCATATAGCGCAAAACATGCGGCAGTGCTTGCCATATGCGGATGGGGGAGGCCATTTTGAAACGCTCTGCGGGAATATGGTCGGCAGACAGGAAGAAGGCGAGGCGGCGGAAATGGCAGTGATATCGCTGGGCTATGTGGTGATCGAGGCGCAGGACCTGGGATCCTGGCAGGATTTTGCCTGCAATATCGCAGGCCTCATGGCCGCCCCCTCCCCCAATGACGATGTCGCGCTGTTCCGCATGGACGACCGGCCCTACCGCCTGTGGGTGGAGAAGGGCGCGGCCGACCGGTTCGTGCGCCAGGCTGGGAATGCGCGAATCGCGAGGCGTTCGAATCGCTGCTGGAAAGGCTCGAGGCGGCAGGCCGCCCGGTGGAACGCGAGGCGTCATGGAAGCGCGTGGCCGTCGGTCTATGAACTGGCCCGCTCGTCGGACCCGGCAGGCAATCCCATGGAGCTCTTCTACGGCCGCTTCGTCGACTATGCCCCCTTCACCTCGCCCGCAGGCGTCAGCCGCTTCGTGACCGGCAGCCCCCATGGCGCGGATGGCGACATGGGGATGGGCCATGTCGTGCTGACCGCCCCCAATTTCGAGGAAACCCATGCTTTCTATAAAAGCGTGATGGGTTTTGGCGACACCGACCTTGGCCGCTTCTATCTGATGGGTGGCGGGCCTGACGACCCGGGCATCGGCTTTGCCTTCCTGCACTGCAACCCGCGCCCCACAGCCTGGCGCTGGGGCAGCTGCCCGAAAGCCCCAATGGCGCGGTGCACATGATGCTGGAGGTCGGCTCCCTGGAGGATGTCGGCCGCGCCTATGACCGGTCTTGAAGAGCAAGGGCAAGGTGCCCCTCTCGGCAACGCTGGGCCGTCATGTCAATGACAAGATGACCTCTTTCTACATGCAGACACCAGGCGGCTTTGACATCGAATATGGCTGGAATGGCCTGGTATAGACCCGGACACATGGGTGCCCACCACCAGCCTTTCGGTAAGCGACTGGGGCCATAAATGGGCTCATGAGCAAGATTAACTGGTAGGACTATTTGCAGGGCAAGCCCTGCAGGACTGACGCAAAAGGATGACTGACACTATGCTCGACAAGCGCATGACGGTGGACGACATCGTCGACCAGATTTCCGACGGGATGACCATCGCATCGGTGGATGGGCCACCCGCCGCAAGCCCATGGCGCTGATCCGCGCCATCGCCCGCTCGAACCTGAAGGACCTGACCGTCATGGCGGGCTATGGCGGCATGGACATCGGCCTGCTCGCCGCGACCGGCAAGATCAAAAAGCTCGTCTTCGCCTTTGCCAGCCTCGACCATTATCCGCTCGAGCCCCATTTCCGCAACGCCCGCCAGGCGGGCGCCTTTGAAGTGCTCGAGCTTGACGAGGGCATGTATCATTGGGGCCTGCGCGCAGGCGCGATGAAGCTGCCCTTCCTGCCGACGCGCGTCGGCATCGGCACCGACATCATCACGCAAGACGGCTTCGACTTCAAATTTGTGAAGAGCCCCTATGCCGATGGCGAGGAATTCGTCGCCATGCCAGCGCTGGTGCCCGACATTGCCCTCATCCATGCCCATCGTTCCGACGAGCGCGGCAATTTGCTGACGCTCAGCAAGGACGCGCTGTTCGACGAACTGCTGGTGCGCGCTGCGGGCAAGAGCTACGCCACGGTCGAGAAGATCGTGCCGACCGGCGAGCTCGATATGAAGAAGAACAGCCGCTACAATCTGGTCGAGCGGGCGATGATCACCGGCGTGGCAGAGGCGCCGCTGGGCGCGCATCCCGCAAGCGCCGATCCCGACTATCAGCTCGATCTCAAGCACATCAAGACCTATGTCGAAAGCGCCGCTCGCCCGAAGCCTGGCCGAGTATAAGGCGAAGTTCATCGATGTGTCCGAAGCCGATTATCAGGCAGCGATCGGCGGCGAAGACGCCGTCATAAGCAGCTCCCCGTTCCTATTTACTAAGCGAGAGACCATGACCCAGAACAGCTATTCGCTCGCTGAACTCGTCATCGCCGCCTGCGCCGAGGTGTGGCGCAGTGATGGCGAGGTGATGGCGACCGGCATCGGCCCCCTGCCCCGCATCGGCGCAGGCCTTGCCAAGCTGAGCTTTGCCCCCGCGATCCAGACCACCGACGGCGAATGCTTCTATACCAGCGAACCCGTCGGCCCCGGCAAACGCACCGCCGAACCGGAATTTGAAGGCATCGCCAATTATGACCGCGTCTTCTCCGCCCTGTGGAGCGGCCGCCGCCACGCACTGGTCGGCCCGGTGCAGATCGACCGTTTCGGCCAGGCGAACATCTCGGTGATCGGCGACCATAAGAAGCCCAAGGCCGCGATGCTCGGCGCGCGCGGCTTTCCGGGCAATTCGATCAGCCATCCCAACAGCTTCTTCTTTGCCAGCCACAACAAGCGGGCGTTCGTCGAAGGCGAGGTCGATTTCGTCTGCATGGCGGGCTACAACCCGGCGCGCTATCGCAATGGCGCTCCGCCCCAGGGCCTGGACCTGCGCCAGATCATCACCAATCTGTGCGTGATGGACTTTGGCGGCCCCGATCACCAGATCCGCGTGATCTCGCTGCATCCGGGCGTCACCTTCGAGGAAGTGCAGGACAATACCGGCTTCCCGCTTGCCAAGGTTGAGGGTGAAATTCCACCACCCCTGCACCTACGCCTGAGCAACTGGACCTGATCGCGAAGATCGACCCCAACAATGTCCGCGCCACCGTGTTCAAGGACAATCCGGCCGGAGACAGAAGGGCAGCCTGACATGAATGAAGTTGATCGCCTGGTCGAACCGCAGCAGGTCGACATTGTTTACGAGACCGACGAGCCGGTCACCTATGAGGTGATCGACCATGTCGCATGGATCATGATGAACCGTCCGGGCTTCAACAATGCCCAGAACGGCCAGATGACCTACGCGCTCGACGACGCCTTCATCAAGGCGACGACGACGATGACGTCCGCTGCATCGTGCTGGGCGGCAACGGCAAGCATTTCTCGGCCGGGCATGACATCGGCACGCCGGGCCGCGACGTGCACAGGCATTTCGAGAACCGGCTGATGGTGCCGGGTCATGTCAACAAACCTGCCGCGGAACTGCTCTACACCCGCGAGAAGGAACAATAGTCGGCATGTGCCGGCGCTGGCGCGATACGCCCAAGCCCACCATTGCCATGGTGCAGGGGGCGTGCGTCGCGGGCGGGCTGATGCTCGCTCTGGGTATGCGACCTGATCGTCGCCACCGACGACGCCTTCTTCCAGGACCCGGTCAACCGCATGGGCATTCGGGCGTCGAATATTTCGCCCACGCCTATGAGCTCCCCCCGCGCATCGCCAAGGAATTCCTGCTGCTGGGCGAGCGAATGAGCGCGCAGCGGGCCGAGCAGTTCGGCATGGTCAACAAGATCGTGACCGCGAGGCGCTGCGCGAGACGGTGGCGGCGATGGCCGCCAAGCTCGTGGCGCAACCCCGCCTTGGCAACTGGCTGACCAAGCAGGCGATCACCATGTCGAGGAGCTGATGGGCAAGCGCAACGCGATGGAAGCGCAATATCATATGCACCATTTCGCCCATGCCCAGAATGACCTCGTCCAGGGCAGCTCGATCGCGGGCCTCGACGCCAAGAAGATGGCCGAGGCGAATAAGAAGCAGGCGAGCGAATGATGGGCGATCCGCTGCATACGGTGCTGACCGAGCGGCTTGGCTGCCGCTGGCCGATCATCCAGACCGCGATGGGATGGGTGGCGGAACCCAGCCTCGTCATCGGGTCGAGCAATGCAGGCGCGTTCGGCTTTTTGGGCGCAGCGGTGATGACGCCGGACGAAGCGCGCGAGAAGATCCTGGCTGTCCGCAATGGCACCGACAAGCCTTTCGGCGTCAATTTCCACAGCTTTCAGCCGGCGCAGACCAAATCGTCGAGCTGATCCTCGCCAACAAGGATCAGGTGCGCGCGGTCAGCTTCGGGCGTGGTCCCAATGCCAAGATGATCGGCCGCTTCAAGGATGCAGGGATCCTCTGCATCCCGACCGTCGGCGCGGTCAAGCTGCGCAGAAGATGGTGGAGCTGGGCGTCGACATGGTCAATGTGCAGGGCGGCGAAGGCGGCGGGCATACGGGCTCGGTGCCCACCACCGTGCTGCTCCCCCAGGTATTGGACGCCGTCAACGTGCCGGTGATCGCGAGCGGCGGCTTTGCGACGGGCGCGGCCTCGCCGCAGCGCTCGCCTATGGCGCGGTCGGCATCGCCATGGGCACGCGCTTCCTTTTGACCAAGGAAAGCCCGGTGCCCGACAGCGCCAAGGGAATATCTGAAAGCCTCGACCGACCGCATCGTCGTCACCACAAGCTTGACGGCATCCGCAGCGGATGGTGCGCACCAAGCTGATGGACAAGATCGAAAAGTCCGGAAAGCTCGCCATGTGGCTGCGCGCGCTGGAAGCGAGCGCGGCGATGAAGAAGCTGAGCGGGGCGAGCTGGATCGACATGATCAAGTCGGCCAAGGGCATGACCGGCCATGGTCAGGTGCCGCTCAAACAGGCGATGATGGCCGCGACCATGCCGATGCTGATCCAGAAGGCGGTGGTCGAGGGCGACATCGAACATGGCGTGATGGCGACCGGCGTGGTCGGCGGACGCATTGATGAAATACCCAGCTGCCAGGAGCTGGTCGACCGCATCGTCAGCGAGGCGCATGAGCGGCTGAACGCGCTGGCCGCACTGGGCCGCGAGGCCGCAAGCGCGGCCTGAGGAGAGGAAGAACAATGCCGATTACGCTCACGATCAAGGACAAGATCGCCGAAATCCTGTTCGACCATCCGCCGGTCAACGCCTTCGACACCAAGGGCTGGGAATCGATCCCCGCGCTGGTTTACGAAGCGGCCGCCAACGAGGATGTGCGCTGCATCCTGATCCGGGCCGAGGCAAGGGCTTTTGCGGCGGCGTCGATATCAAGGAGATGGCGGCGCATCCCGAACGCATCGCCAAATTGAACAAGGATAATTACCTGACCTTCAAGGCGATCCGCGAATGCGCGATCCCGGTGGTCGGCGCGCTCCACGGCTTCGTCATTGGCGGCGGCGTCAATATCGCAGGCGCCTGCGACGCGCTGATCGCGGCCGAGGGCGCCTATTTCTCGCTGCCCGAGATCGATCGCGGCGCGATGGGCGGCGCGGCCTTCATGAGCCGCATGCTGCCCGTGCAGATGGTGCGCGCCAACTTCTTCACCGGGGGCCGTATTTCGGTCGAGGACGCGCATCGTCATGGCTCGGTGCACAAGGTCGTGCCGCTCGAAAATCTGAAGGACGAGGCTTACGCCTTCTGCGAAGTCATCGCGTCCAAGAGCCGCGCCGCGCTGGTCATCGCCAAGCAGGCCTTGAACCTGATCGAGCCCACCGACCCTCGGCCCATTACCGGATCGAGCAGGGCTTCACGCTCGAAATGTATATGCATGAAGACAGCCAGAAGGCGCGCGACGCCTTCGTCGACAACAAGGGCGCGGCGAAATTCTGATGGACTTGACCTATACCCCCGAACAGCAGGCGTTCCGCGCCGAGGTGCGCAACTGGCTGGAAGCCCATGTGCCGCAGGGATCGCTGGAGCATTTCGACGCGACCCGCGAAGGCTTCGAGGCGCACCGGCAATGGGAAAAGACGCTGAAGTCGGGCGACTGGGGTATGGTGACCTGGCCAAAGGAATATGGCGGCCGCGGTCTCGACCTCATCCAGTGGCTGATCTTCGAGAAGAATATTATCGCGCCGGAGCCCCAGGCCGCGTCAACCAGAATGGCATTTTCCTACTGGGGCCGACGCTCATCGAATTCGGCACCCATGAGCAGAAGCAGCGCTTCCTGCCCAAGATGGGTCAGGCGAGGAAATCTGGGCGCAGGCCTGGTCCGAACCGATGGCCGGGTCCGATCTGGCAGGCGTGCGCGCCACCGCAACGCGAGACGGCGACGAATACATCCTCAACGGCCACAAAAATCTGGTCGAGCCGCGCGGTCTTCGCCGACTGGGCGTTCGGCCTGTTCCGCGAGCCGGGCTCCGAGCGCCACAAGGGGATGAGCCTCATCTTCTTCCCGCTCGACGCGCCGGGCGTGACGGTCAATGCGATCAAGAAGATCAACGGCCATGTCGGCTTTGCCGAGATCTTCCTTGAAATGTCCGCGTCCCCGCCTTCAACCGCCTCGGCGACGAGGGCCAGGGCTGGCATATCTGCATGGCGACCGCCGGGTTCGAGCGTGGCCTGATGCTGCGCTCACCCGCCCGCTATCAGGTGGCGGCGAAGAAGCTCGCGGAACTCTGGACCGCCAACAAGGAAACGGCCGACCCCGCGCTCGAAGCCGATGTCGTGCGCGCGCACATGAATGCCGACGCCTATGCGCTCAACATCTACCAGACCGCCTCGCGCTGATGGCGGGCACGAGATCGGTCCCGAAGCCTCGACCAACAAGATCTTCTGGTCTGAACTCGACATTCATCTGACGCAGACCGCCTTGGCGATCCTCGGGGCCCAGGCCGAACTCACCCACGAAGCGCCCGGCGCGAACCCCGTCGATTGGATCGACGACTATATCTTCGCGCTCGCAGGACCCATCTATGCCGGGTCGAACGAGATCCAGCGCAACATCATCGCCGAGCGCATGCTCGGCCTGCCGCGCTAAGGGGAATTGAGATGGACTTCACCCTCAGCGACGAACAGCTGATGTTTGCCGAGACCGCACGCACCCTGTTCGCCGACAGCTGCACGCCCGATCATTGGCGCCGCATGATGGAAGCGGGCGTCGCGCGCGGACGATGCGCGCTGGGCCGCGATCGTCGAGACCGGCCTCACCCTCATCCTGCTGCCTGAAGAAGCGGGCGGCATTGATCTGACCGAAACCGACTTTGCTCTCATCGCGCAGGAAGCGGGCTATGTCGTCCTGCCCGAACCGCTGGTCGAGAGCGCAGGCGTCGCAGCGCCCCTGCTCGCTGCCCTTGCGCCCGATCATCCGCTGCTCGCCGATCCGATGGCGACCATCGCCATCGCCCACCCCGCCAACCCCTATGTCGCCAATGCCGACAGCGCGGCCGCGATCCTGCTCGAAAAGGATGGCGAGGCTTTCCTCGCCACGCCGATCAGGTGACGCTGACCGCCCAGCCCAGCATCGATCCCTTCCGCCGCCTCTTCTCGGTAGAATGGAGCCCAAGCAACGCAACGCCGCTCGGGCCAAATAATCAAAATGGGGCCGACTGGGACCTCGCTTTCGACCGCGCCGCCCTGTTCAACGCCGCCTTCGCGCTTGGTCTTGCCCAGCGTTCGGTCGATCTTGCCGTCGATTATGCCAAGGAACGCCAGCAGTTCGGCAAACCCATCGGCAGCTACCAGGCGGTCAAGCATCACCTCGCCTCCGCGCAGGTGGCGATCGAGTTCGCCAAGCCCGTGGTCGCCGCCGCCGCAGCCGAGATCGGCGCGCGTGACACCCAGGCCCGCGCCCGCGTCAGCCATGCCAAGCTGGTGGCGCTCGAAGCCGCCGACAAGGCCGCCCGCGCCTCGATCCAGGTGCATGGCGCGATGGGCTACAGCTGGGAAGTGGACGTCCACCTGTTCCTGAAACGCGCGCTCGCGCTGACCCAGAGCTGGGGTACGCCCGCCACTCACCGCGCGCGCATCGCCACGCGCATCTTCACCCAGCCCATGGGGCCGGACCAGACCTTCGCCCGGGAAGCCAACAATGCCTGAAGCCTATATCATCGACGCCGTCCGCACCCCCGTCGGCCGCAAGAAGGGCAGCCTTGCCCAGGTCCACCGGCCGATCTGGGCGCCATCCGATCCGCGAACTGGTCAAGCGCACCGGCATCGATCCCTCTCAGGTCGAAGACGTGGTCTGGGGCTGCACCGAGACAATCGGCGGCCAGGCGGGCGATATCGGCCGCACCGCATGGCTGGTCGCAGGGCTCCCTGAAGAGGTGCCGGCGTCACCGTCGACCGCCAGTGCGGATCGTCGCAGCAGGCGGTGCACTTCGCCGCGCAGGGCGTGATGAGCGGCACGCAGGACCTGGTCGTCGCGGGCGGCAGCCAGGCGATGAACCAGATCCCGATCATGGCCGCGATGATCGCGGGCGCGCAATATGGCTTTGACAGCCCTTTCCACGGGTCGAAGGGCTGGGTCGAGCGCTATGGCATGGAAGAGTCAACCAGATCAAGTCCGCCGAGATGATCGCCGACAAATGGGGCATCAGCCGTGAAGCGATGGAGGCGTTCGCGCTCGCCTCGCACCAGCGCGCGCAGGCGGCCTGGGACACAATGGCTGGTTCGATCATGAAGTGGCCCTCGAGGGCTGGCCAGGGATGAAACCACCGTCCCCACCACCTCGCTGGAGGGCCTCGCGTCCTTGAAGCCCGTCAATGAGGCGGCATCATCACCGCAGGCGTCGCCAGCCAGAATTGCGACGCGGCCGCACCTCCTCATTGCCAGCGAGAAGGCGGTCAAGGACCATGGCCTGAAACCCCGCGCCCGCATTCATCACCTGTCCGTCGCGCCGCCAATCCGGTCTGGATGCTGACCGGTCCGATCCCCGCCACCCAATATGCGCTGAAGAAAAGGCATGGCGATCGGCGACATCGACCTGTTCGAATGTAACGAGGCTTTCGCCAGCGTCACCATGGCGTGGATGAAGGAACTCGACATCCCCCATGAGAAGGTCAATGTGCAGGGCGGCGCAATCGCGCTGGGCCATCCGATCGGCGCGACCGGGGCGCGGCTGATGACCACGTTGCTGGGTGCGCTCGAACGCACCGGCGGGCGCTATGGCCTCCAGACCATGTGCGAAGGCGGCGGCCAGGCCAACGTCACCATCATCGAACGGCTCTAAGAGGGAAAGCGCGGCCCCATGCCCTGCTACGCCTATCAGGGGATCACACCCGTCGTCGATCCGACCAGCTACGTCCATCCGCTGGCGTCGCTGATCGGCGACGTGATCGTCGGACCGGGCTGCTTCATCGCGCCGGGCGCCTCGCTGCGCGGCGATTTCGGGCGGATCGTGGTGGAAGGCGACAGCTCGATCCAGGACAATGTGTCGGTCCATGCCAACCAGCTGCGCGATACCATCATCAAGCGTGGCGCGACCATCGCCCATGGCTCGATCATCCATGGCTGCGAGATCGGCGAAAATGCGCTCATCGGCATGAACGCGGTGATCCTCGACAATGCCATCATAGGTGACGAAAATCTCGTCGCCGCCCTTGCCCTTGTGAAGTCCGACACGGTGACCCCGCCACGCAGCCTGGTCGTCGGCAATCGGCCAAGGTGGTCAAGAGTTTCGAGCCGCACCAGGTCACCTGGCGCAACAATGGGACAAGCGAATATCAAAAGCTCGCCAAAGCCGCGCTGACTGGACTGGTCGAAGCCGAGCCGCTGGGCGAAGCCAGCCCGGAGCGGCAGGCGCAGCGCGTCGCCTCCGACGCCATCGCCGTGCGCCTGACCGGCAGCACCGCGCAGCATCGCGAACGCCAGGCGGCGCAGCGAGAGGGTCAGCCATGAGCAGCGCCACGGCGATCACCAATCTGCTCTACCGCTATGCCGAACTGATGGACGCAGGCGACCTTGAAGCCGTCGCCGCCCTGTTCGAGCGCGCCGGATCAAGACAGGCGGCGGCGCGAAATGGTCGAAGGCGCAGCGCCGATGCTGGCGCTGTGGCAGGCCCATGTACGCATCCATGACGATGGCACGCCGCGCACCAAGCATGTCATCACCAATCCATCGTCGAGCTGGACGAGGACGCAGGCACCGCCACCTGCCGCTCTTACTATACCGTGTTTCAGGCGACCCCGGACCTGCCGTTGCAGGCGATCTGCGCGGGCCGCTATCATGACAGCTTCACCTACGTGGATGGGGCATGGCATTTTTCCGGGCGGGATTATTCCCTGCTCGATCTCGTTGGGGACCTGAGCCAGCATCTGCTGATCCCCGTCGCAGCGCAATGAAGGAGTAAGGCAAGTGGGTATCTGCGAAGGACGTGTTGCGATCGTGACCGGGGCGGGCAATGGGCTGGGCAAGGCCTATGCGCTGGGCCTGGCGGCGCAAGGCTGCAAGGTCGTGGTCAACGACCTGGGCGTGGGCACCCATGGCGAAGCGGGCGCGACCAAGGGCGCGGCCGAGCAGGTGGTGGACGAGATCAAGGCGATGGGCGGGCAGGCCGTCGCCAACACCGATGACGTCGCCGAATGGGACTCGGGCAAGAGGATGGTCGAACAGGCACTCGACAGCTTCGGCGCGCTTCATGCCGTGGTCAACAATGCAGGCTTCGTGCGCGACCGCATGTTCTTCACCTGTAGCCCGGAAGAATGGGATGCGGTGATCCGCGTCCATCTGCGGGGCCATTTCTGCACCTCGCGCCATGCCGCTGAATATTGGCGCGCGCAGAGCAAGGCGGGCAACCCGGTCGATGCGCGCATTATCAACACGACCTCGGGCGCAGGCCTCCAGGGCTCGGTCGGCCAGTCGGCCTATTCGACGGCCAAGGCAGGCATTGCCGGGCTGACGCTGGTGCAGGCCGCCGAGCTGGGGCGTGGGCATCACCGCCAATGCCCTTGCCCCCAACGCCCGCACCCGCATGACCAATACCGGCGCGTTCGACATGGACGCGAAGGAAGGCGAATTCGACCTGTTCGCGCCGGAAAATATGGCGCCGCTGGTCGCCTATCTCGTCTCGGAACAGTCGAAGGGGGTGACTGGCCAGGTGTTTGAATTGAAGGGCGGACAGGTCTTCCTCTCGCAGGGCTGGACCGACAGCCCGGCGTTCGACAAGGGCGCGCGCCTCGAGCCACAAGAAATGGACGCGATCGTGCGCAAGCTCATCGACACCCGCGAACCGGCAAAGCCGGTTTACGGAGCCGCCTGATGGATTTCGCGCTCAGCGATGATCAGCGCGCGATCCAGGACGCCGCCCGCGACTTCCTGACCGACGCCGCCAACCCCGACGTCATCCGCGCCGCCGTCGAAGGGACGAGCGGCTTTGACGAGAGCCTGTGGGACAGCCTTGGCGAGATGGGCTTTACCGGGCTCATGATCCCCGAGGCCCAGGGCGGCCTTGGCCTGGGCGCGGTCGAAATGGCGCTGGTGCTAGAAGAAACCGGCCGCGTCCTTGCGCCCGTCCCCTTCTTCGAAACCGCCGTGCTCGCCGTGCAGGCGGTGCTCGCTGCGGGCAGCGAGGAACAGAAGGCGGCGCTGCTGCCCCGCCTCGCCACCGGCACGCGCGCAACTTTCGCTGGCACAGCAAGCCGCCCCACTCTCGCCAATGGCCGCCTCACCGGCACGGCGCAGTTCGTGACCTTCGGCCATGTCGCGCAGCTCATCGTCGTGGCGACGGCTGACGACAGCCTCGTCATCCTCGAAGCCGACACCCCCGGCCTTGCCATCGAGGCGCTGCCCGCGCTCGACCGCACCCGCCGCTTTGCTTGCCTCACCTTCGATTGCGACGTGACGCCGGAGATGATCCTTGGCGCCCCCGGCAGCGCCAAGGCCGCGATCGAGCGCACGCTGACCATCGGCGCGGGCCTCCTTGCCGCCGAGCAGACCGGCGGCATGCAGTACAGCCTCGATGCGACGGTCGATTATGCGAAGCAACGCGTCCAGTTCGGCCGCCTGATCGGTTCGTTCCAGGCCTATAAGCATATGCTCGCCGACATGATGCTGCTGGTCGAAGCCTCGCGCTCGGCGGCCTATTATGCCGCCGCCGCGATCGATGAGAATGGCGAGGAGCTCGCCGAAGCCGCCCATGCCGCACGCGCCTATGTGTCGGACGCTTATTGCTCGGTCAGCGGCGACGCGATCCAGCTCCATGGCGGCATCGGCTTCACCTGGGAACATCACGCCCATCTCTATTTCAAGCGCGCCCGCGCCTCTGCCAGCTGGCTCGGCACGCCGGACCAGCATCGCGAAGCGCTCGCCAAGATCATCATGAAGGACGCCGCATGACCCCGACCTCGCCTGTTCCGCCCTATCCGACCCGCTGGGCATGCTCAAGGGCAAGACCGTGGTGGTGACCGCGGCAGCGGGCACCGGCATCGGCTTTGCCGCCGCCAAGCGCGCGGCGGAAGAAGGGGCCAGGCTCCTCATCAGCGATTTCCATGAACGCCGCCTCAATGAAGCAGCCGACCGCATCGCCGATGAAGCCAAGGTCGAGCGTCGCCGCCACCTTCGTGTGCGACGTCACCAGCGAGGAAGCCGTGCAGGGCTTGCGCGACGCGTCGCTTGACCATCTCGGCAAGGTCGATGTCCTCATCAACAATGCCGGGCTGGGCGGCGAGGCCGATATCGTCGACATGACCGACGAGCAGTGGGCGCGCGTGTTCGACGTGACGCTGACCTCGCTGTTCCGCATGACCCGCGCCTTCCTCCCTCCATGTATGCGAACAAGTCGGGCGTCATGGTCAACAACGCCTCGGTCCTTGGCTGGCGCGCGCAAAAGGGCCAGGCCCATTATGCCGCCGCCAAGGCAGGGGTCATGGCCTTCACCCGCTGCGCCGCGATCGAGGCGGCCGAACATGGCGTGCGCATCAATGCGGTCTCGCCCAGCCTTGCCATGCACCCCTTCCTCGCCAAGGTGACGACGCAGGAAGCGCTCGACAAGCTGGTCGAGAAGGAAGCCTTCAAGCGCCCCGCCGAGGTCTGGGAAATCCAATGTGATGATGTTCCTCGCCTCCGATCTCTCCTCCTACATGACCGGCGAAATCGTCGCGGTCTCGAGCCAGCGGGCGTAACAATGGCGACCATCTTCGAAAATCCGCGAGACCTGCTGGGCAAGGAAGGGGCAAAGCTCGACACGTCGGACTGGCTCACCATCGAGCAGTCGCGCATCGACGCCTTTGCGACATGCACCGGCGACCATCAGTGGATCCATGTCGATCCGATCCGCGCGAAAGATGGCCCGTTCGGCGCGACCATCGCCCATGGTTACCTCACCCTCTCCCTCGTCAACCTGTTCATGCCGCAGATTATCGAGGTCCGGCGTTTTTCCGCAGGGGTCAATGTCGGCATGGACAAGACCCGCTTCCTCAATCCGGTCGTGGTCGGCTCGCGCATCCGGGGCTCGGGCGAAATCGTCTCGGTCGAGGAAGTGAAGGGCGGCGCCATCCAGGCGGTGATCCGCGTCACCGTCGAGATCGAAGGTCCAGATGGTCAGCCTACCGCCAAGCCCGCCTGCGTGGTCGATACCATCAACCGCTATTTCCCGGAAGGCTAAGGCCATGGCCGCCCGCCTCCTGATCGCACTTGCCGCTACCCTCCTCACCCCTGCCCTAGCCGGAGCCAAAGCCATGCCCGATCCTGTAAAAATGGAAGCCGCCGTCAACGCCTATGTCGCAGCGTTCGAAGCGGGCAGCGCCGACCAGGTCGCCGCCCTCTATGCGCAGGACGCCACGGTCGAAGACCCGATCGGCTCGCCCATCCGCAAGGGCCGCGAGGCGATCCGCGCCTTCTATGCCGAATCGATGCAGACCGGCGCGAAGCTGAAGCTCGAAGGCCCGGTTCGGGTCGCGGGCGACTATGCCGTCTTCCCCTTCTCGGTGAACCTCAACCATGACGGCAAGGCCATGCGCATCGACGTCATCGACACCTTCCGCTTCAACGAAGCCAATGAAGTGACCGAAATGCGCGCCTATTGGGGCCAGTCCAACATGCACGGCTTTTAATTCAAGGATCGATAAACATGCGTGAAGCAGCCATCATCTCCACCGCCCGCACCGGCGTCGGCAAAGCCTATCGCGGCGCGTTCAACGACACCGAAGCGCCGTTCATGTCCTCCCATGTAGTCGATGCCGCCATCGCCCGCGCAGGCATCGATCCCGCGCGCGTCGATGACGTGTATCTGGGCGTTGCCAACCAGTGGAACACGCAAAGCTACAATGTCGGCCGCCTCACCGTCCACGGCTCGGTCCTCCCCGACACCACGGCCGGTTTCTCGATGGACCGCAAATGCTCGTCCGGTTTGAACGCGCTCGCCTTTGCCGCGCGCGGCATCATCGCCAACGAGATCGACTGCGCCGTCTCGGGCGGGGTCGAGAATGTCTCGCTCACCATCGACAAGCACTATCCCGCCTTCCGCAACCGCTCCGAGTTCATCAAGGAACGCGATCCCAACGCCTATATGGTGATGATCGAGACCGCCGAGATCGTCGCGGAACGCTATGGCATCAGCCGCGAGGACCAGGACCGCTTTGCCGCACTCACAGTCGCAGCAGCGCGCCGCCGCCGCCCAGGAAGCAGGCAAGTTCGATGACGAGATCGTGCCGATCACGGTCACCAAGGCGCTGTTCGACAAGGAAGGCAATGAGACCGGCAAGGAAGAACTGACCATCACCAAGGATGAAGGCATCCGCGCTGGCACCACTTATGAGAAGCTCGCTGAATTGAAGCCCGTGTTCAAGAACGGCACGGTCATCAAGGAAGGCAAGCACGTCACCGCCGGTAACGCCAGCCAGCTCTCCGATGGCGCATCGGCCCAGGTCGTCATGGACCTTGCCACCGCGCAGAAGGAAGGGCTCCCCGTCCTCGGCATCTATCGGGGTTTTCAGGTCGCAGGCTGCGGCGCGGACGAAATGGGCATTGGCCCCGTGTTCGCCATCCCCAAGCTGCTGGAGCGCACCGGCCTCAAGATCGACGACATTGGCCTGTGGGAGCTCAATGAAGCCTTTGCCAACCAGGCGATCTATTGCCAGCGCACGCTTGGGCTCGATCCGGAGAAGCTCAACGTCAATGGCGGCGGCATCGCCATCGGCCATCCCTTCGCCATGACCGGCTCGCGCCTCGTCGGCCACGCCCTCATCGAAGGCAAGCGCCGCGGCGTCAAATATGTGGTCGTCTCCATGTGCGTCGCGGGCGGCATGGGCGCGGCCGGTCTGTTCGAGGTCGCCTGATCCATGCAACTTGCCTTCGCCCCTGAACTCAAAGCCTTCCGCGAGGAGGCCGCGAGCTGGCTCAACGAAACAGCTCTCCGGCCCGTTCAAGGCCATCCGCGGCCAGACCAACCAGGTCGACAATGTCGAGCTTCGCCGCGCCTGGGAAGCGGCGCTGGGCGAGGCGCGCTGGAGCGTCATTGGCTGGCCCGAGATATGGGGCGGGCGGGGTGCCTCGATCGCGCAGCAGATCATCTTCGCCGAGGAATATGCCGGGCCAAGGTCCGCCCCGCGCCGGGCACCTTGGCGTCGAACTGCTCGGGCCGACGCTGATCGCCATGGGGACCGAGGAGCAGAAGGCCCGGTTCCTGCCCGACATCGCCACCGGCAAGGCGATCTGGTGTCAGGGCTATTCTGAACCCGGCGCAGGCTCGACCTTGCCAACGTCAAGACCAAGGCGCGGCTCGAGGGTGACAAGTACATCATCGACGGGCAGAAGATCTGGACCTCGATGGGCACGATCGCCGACTGGTGCTTCGTCGTTGCCCGCACAGAGCCCGGCAGCGTCGGCAACAAGGGCCTCTCCTTCCTCATGGTCCCCATGGACCAGCCCGGGGTCGATGCCCGCCCGATCCGCCAGATGACCGGCGAGGCCGAGTTTGCCGAGGTGTTCTTCGACGGGGCAGAGGGCGCTCGCGATCGACCGCATCGGCCAGGAAGGCGAAGGCTGGAAGGTCGCCATGGCGCTCCTTGGCTTTGAGCGCGGGGTCTCCACCTCGCCCAGCAGATGCAGTTCAGGAACGAACTCGACGACATCATCGCCATCGCCAAGGCCAACGGCAAGGCACAAGACCCGCTCACCCGCCAGAAAATCGCCACCGCCCATGCAGGCCTCAAGATCATGCGCTACAAACGCCTGCGCATGCTCTCCGGCGGCGAAGCCAACCCCGAACTCACAGGCGCCGCCTATACCTACAACTCTACTGGTCCCGCTGGCACGTCGCATTGGGCGACCTTGCCATGGCGGTCATGGGACAAGAGGGGGGAAATAGGCATCAACGACGAACGCATGGCTCCCTCACAACCATGCACCTCATGTCCGATCCGACACCATCTATGCCGGGAACCGACCAAATCCAGCGCAATCATCGCTGAACGAGGATTAGCTATGCCAAGAGAAC
>NZ_AP027309.1:180000-421635 GCF_059738765.1 Sphingobium sp. RC1 | reverse complement strand
TAGCTCTTGCGGGTCACTTCACTGGCCATGGGGATCGTTCCTTTGGGGCATCATGCGAAAAGCTTGGCCCTGGGTCTTGCCTGAGGGGGAGCTGGTTTTCCAGTCCCGCTGAACGTGACGGCAAGGCTGGAGCGCGCGGCGCGCGCTCCAGCGCAAGACGCTAGATAAAGGTGAAGGCGGGCGGTTCGCCGTTCATCGTGCCGATGACGTCGCTGGTGCGGTTGGCCGGGTCGTTGGCGACATGGGCGCGCGCGGCGTGGAGGTCGAGCCAGGGCTGGAGGATCGGGCTCGACATGTAGACCGCCCGGCCGCCCAAGAGCTTGACCATGCCGTCGGCCAGTTCCGCCATGCGGCGCACGACATTGGCGGACTGGTAGGCAAAGAGCGCGCGATTTTCCATCGGGACGGGCTCATTGCGGCCAGCATAGTCCATCGTTCGTTGAAGGTGGTCCTGTGGGTCAGCTCCATCTCATTGGTCTCGGCGATCGCGCGGGCGATGGCGGCGTGGAGATTGGGGTCGGCCTTGGACGCCTTGCCGGTGTTGGTCGAAACGCGGCTTGCCATGATCTCCATCGCGGCCGAGGTGGCGGCGCGGATACCGCCGAAGGCGGCGCTGGAGACCGAGCGGATGAAGAGCTGCGCCCAGGGGATGCGGTAGAGGGGCGCTGTGTTGGTTTCCTGACCCGGATTGGTGCCGGCAAAGCCGTCGCTCGCCTTGTGGGTGCGATGTTCGGGCACGAAGACGCGCTCGACCACGATGTCGAAGCTGCCGGTGCCCTGGAGACCGAACGTATCCCAGGTGCCTTCGATCACCTGATAGTCGGAGCGCGGCAACAGGAAGGTGCGCATGTCGGGCGGGCCGCCATCGGTGTCGAAATTGATCGCGCCCAAGAGCACCCAACCGCAATGCGAGGAGCCCGACGAGAAGCCCCAGCGGCCCGACAGGTAAAAGCCGCCATCGACCTTTTCCACCTTGCCGACCGGCTGATAGGTGGAGGAGACGAGCATGTCGGGATTATCGCCCCACACTTCCTTCTGCGCCTCGTCATGGAAGAGGGCGAGTTCATAGGGGTGGCAGCCCAGCACGCCGTAGATCCAGCCTGTCGACATGCAGCCTTCGGCGAGCGCCTTCTGGATTTCGAAGAAGACATTGGGTGCATCTCATAGCCGCCATAGCGCTTGGGCTGGAGCACGCGGAAGAAGCCTGCCGCCTTCATCTCGGCAACGGTCTCGGGGGGCACGTCATGGGCGATCGTGCAGGCGCGCGCGCGTTCCCGCAGCGTCGGGATCATCGCCTTGGCTTTGGCAATCAGGCTTTCGGGCGAAGCTATCCCGGCATTCGCCTCGTCAATGGGTCGGCTTGCTACTGCCCCGGTCATGATCTTCTCCATTGTAGGCGACTCTTCTTCAAATTTGCTATATGCGTAGTTTATGTAAATTGCTATTACGCAAACTGTCAAGGCAAACAGGGCTTGCGCATTTGGGTCGATGCTTATAGGCGGATCTGGAACGAATTGCCATAAGCTCGTTGAGCGCGCAGATTGCGCCTCCCCATATAAGCGCAAAACATGCGGCAGTGCTTGCCATATGCGGATGGGGGAGGCCATTTTGAAACGCTCTGCGGGAATATGGTCGGCAGACAGGAAGAAGGGCGAGGCGGCGGAAATGGCAGTGATATCGCTGGGCTATGTGGTGATCGAGGCGCAGGACCTGGGATCCTGGCAGGATTTTGCCTGCAATATCGCAGGCCTCATGGCCGCCCCCTCCCCCAATGACGATGTCGCGCTGTTCCGCATGGACGACCGGCCCTACCGCCTGTGGGTGGAGAAGGGCGCGGCCGACCGGTTCGTGGCGCCAGGCTGGGAATGCGCGAATCGCGAGGCGTTCGAATCGCTGCTGGAAAGGCTCGAGGCGGCAGGCCGCCCGGTGGAACGCGCAGGCGTCATGGAAGCGCGTGGCCGTCAGGTCTATGAACTGGCCCGCTCGTCGGACCCGGCAGGCAATCCCATGGAGCTCTTCTACGGCCGCTTCGTCGACTATGCCCCCTTCACCTCGCCCGCAGGCGTCAGCCGCTTCGTGACCGGCAGCCCCCATGGCGCGGATGGCGACATGGGGATGGGCCATGTCGTGCTGACCGCCCCCAATTTCGAGGAAACCCATGCTTTCTATAAAAGCGTGATGGGTTTTGGCGACACCGACCTTGGCCGCTTCTATCTGATGGGTGGCGGGCCTGACGACCCGGGCATCGGCTTTGCCTTCCTGCACTGCAACCCGCGCCACCACAGCCTGGCGCTGGGGCAGCTGCCCGAAAGCCCCAATGGCGCGGTGCACATGATGCTGGAGGTCGGCTCCCTGGAGGATGTCGGCCGCGCCTATGACCGGGTCTTGAAGAGCAAGGGCAAGGTGCCCCTCTCGGCAACGCTGGGCCGTCATGTCAATGACAAGATGACCTCTTTCTACATGCAGACACCAGGCGGCTTTGACATCGAATATGGCTGGAATGGCCTGGTAATAGACCCGGACACATGGGTGCCCACCACCAGCCTTTCGGTAAGCGACTGGGGCCATAAATGGGCTCATGAGCAAGATTAACTGGTAGGACTATTTGCAGGGCAAGCCCTGCAGGACTGACGCAAAAGGATGACTGACACTATGCTCGACAAGCGCATGACGGTGGACGACATCGTCGACCAGATTTCCGACGGGATGACCATCGGCATCGGTGGATGGGCCACCCGCCGCAAGCCCATGGCGCTGATCCGCGCCATCGCCCGCTCGAACCTGAAGGACCTGACCGTCATGGCGGGCTATGGCGGCATGGACATCGGCCTGCTCGCCGCGACCGGCAAGATCAAAAAGCTCGTCTTCGCCTTTGCCAGCCTCGACCATTATCCGCTCGAGCCCCATTTCCGCAACGCCCGCCAGGCGGGCGCCTTTGAAGTGCTCGAGCTTGACGAGGGCATGTATCATTGGGGCCTGCGCGCAGGCGCGATGAAGCTGCCCTTCCTGCCGACGCGCGTCGGCATCGGCACCGACATCATCACGCAAGACGGCTTCGACTTCAAATTTGTGAAGAGCCCCTATGCCGATGGCGAGGAATTCGTCGCCATGCCAGCGCTGGTGCCCGACATTGCCCTCATCCATGCCCATCGTTCCGACGAGCGCGGCAATTTGCTGACGCTCAGCAAGGACGCGCTGTTCGACGAACTGCTGGTGCGCGCTGCGGCAAGAGCTACGCCACGGTCGAGAAGATCGTGCCGACCGGCGAGCTCGATATGCAGAAGAACAGCCGCTACAATCTGGTCGAGCGGGCGATGATCACCGGCGTGGCAGAGGCGCCGCTGGGCGCGCATCCCGCAAGCGCCGATCCCGACTATCAGCTCGATCTCAAGCACATCAAGACCTATGTCGAAAGCGCCGCCTCGCCCGAAGCCTGGGCCGAGTATAAGGCGAAGTTCATCGATGTGTCCGAAGCCGATTATCAGGCAGCGATCGGCGGCGAAGACGCCGTCAAGCAGCTCCCCGTTCCTATTTACTAAGCGAGAGACCCATGACCCAGAACAGCTATTCGCTCGCTGAACTCGTCATCGCCGCCTGCGCCGAGGTGTGGCGCAGTGATGGCGAGGTGATGGCGACCGGCATCGGCCCCCTGCCCCGCATCGGCGCAGGCCTTGCCAAGCTGAGCTTTGCCCCCGCGATCCAGACCACCGACGGCGAATGCTTCTATACCAGCGAACCCGTCGGCCCCGGCAAACGCACCGCCGAACCGGAATTTGAAGGCATCGCCAATTATGACCGCGTCTTCTCCGCCCTGTGGAGCGGCCGCCGCCACGCACTGGTCGGCCCGGTGCAGATCGACCGTTTCGGCCAGGCGAACATCTCGGTGATCGGCGACCATAAGAAGCCCAAGGCCGCGATGCTCGGCGCGCGCGGCTTTCCGGGCAATTCGATCAGCCATCCCAACAGCTTCTTCTTTGCCAGCCACAACAAGCGGGCGTTCGTCGAAGGCGAGGTCGATTTCGTCTGCATGGCGGGCTACAACCCGGCGCGCTATCGCAATGGCGCTCCGCCCCAGGGCCTGGACCTGCGCCAGATCATCACCAATCTGTGCGTGATGGACTTTGGCGGCCCCGATCACCAGATCCGCGTGATCTCGCTGCATCCGGGCGTCACCTTCGAGGAAGTGCAGGACAATACCGGCTTCCCGCTTGCCAAGGTTGAGGGTGAAATTCCCACCACCCCTGCACCTACGCCTGAGCAACTGGACCTGATCGCGAAGATCGACCCCAACAATGTCCGCGCCACCGTGTTCAAGGACAATCCGGCCGGAGACAGAAGGGCAGCCTGACATGAATGAAGTTGATCGCCTGGTCGAACCGCAGCAGGTCGACATTGTTTACGAGACCGACGAGCCGGTCACCTATGAGGTGATCGACCATGTCGCATGGATCATGATGAACCGTCCGGGCTTCAACAATGCCCAGAACGGCCAGATGACCTACGCGCTCGACGACGCCTTCATCAAGGCGACGAACGACGATGACGTCCGCTGCATCGTGCTGGGCGGCAACGGCAAGCATTTCTCGGCCGGGCATGACATCGGCACGCCGGGCCGCGACGTGCACAGGCATTTCGAGAACCGGCTGATGGTGCCGGGTCATGTCAACAAACCTGCCGCGGAACTGCTCTACACCCGCGAGAAGGAACAATATGTCGGCATGTGCCGGCGCTGGCGCGATACGCCCAAGCCCACCATTGCCATGGTGCAGGGGGCGTGCGTCGCGGGCGGGCTGATGCTCGCCTGGGTATGCGACCTGATCGTCGCCACCGACGACGCCTTCTTCCAGGACCCGGTCAACCGCATGGGCATTCCGGGCGTCGAATATTTCGCCCACGCCTATGAGCTCCCCCCGCGCATCGCCAAGGAATTCCTGCTGCTGGGCGAGCGAATGAGCGCGCAGCGGGCCGAGCAGTTCGGCATGGTCAACAAGATCGTGACCCGCGAGGCGCTGCGCGAGACGGTGGCGGCGATGGCCGCCAAGCTCGTGGCGCAACCCCGCCTTGGCAACTGGCTGACCAAGCAGGCGATCAACCATGTCGAGGAGCTGATGGGCAAGCGCAACGCGATGGAAGCGCAATATCATATGCACCATTTCGCCCATGCCCAGAATGACCTCGTCCAGGGCAGCTCGATCGCGGGCCTCGACGCCAAGAAGATGGCCGAGGCGAATAAGAAGCAGGCGAGCGAATGATGGGCGATCCGCTGCATACGGTGCTGACCGAGCGGCTTGGCTGCCGCTGGCCGATCATCCAGACCGCGATGGGATGGGTGGCGGAACCCAGCCTCGTCATCGGGTCGAGCAATGCAGGCGCGTTCGGCTTTTTGGGCGCAGCGGTGATGACGCCGGACGAAGCGCGCGAGAAGATCCTGGCTGTCCGCAATGGCACCGACAAGCCTTTCGGCGTCAATTTCCACAGCTTTCAGCCCGGCGCAGACCAAATCGTCGAGCTGATCCTCGCCAACAAGGATCAGGTGCGCGCGGTCAGCTTCGGGCGTGGTCCCAATGCCAAGATGATCGGCCGCTTCAAGGATGCAGGGATCCTCTGCATCCCGACCGTCGGCGCGGTCAAGCATGCGCAGAAGATGGTGGAGCTGGGCGTCGACATGGTCAATGTGCAGGGCGGCGAAGGCGGCGGGCATACGGGCTCGGTGCCCACCACCGTGCTGCTCCCCCAGGTATTGGACGCCGTCAACGTGCCGGTGATCGCGAGCGGCGGCTTTGCCGACGGGCGCGGCCTCGCCGCAGCGCTCGCCTATGGCGCGGTCGGCATCGCCATGGGCACGCGCTTCCTTTTGACCAAGGAAAGCCCGGTGCCCGACAGCGCCAAGGCGGAATATCTGAAAGCCTCGACCGACCGCATCGTCGTCACCACCAAGCTTGACGGCATCCCGCAGCGGATGGTGCGCACCAAGCTGATGGACAAGATCGAAAAGTCCGGAAAGCTCGCCATGTGGCTGCGCGCGCTGGAAGCGAGCGCGGCGATGAAGAAGCTGAGCGGGGCGAGCTGGATCGACATGATCAAGTCGGCCAAGGGCATGACCGGCCATGGTCAGGTGCCGCTCAAACAGGCGATGATGGCCGCGACCATGCCGATGCTGATCCAGAAGGCGGTGGTCGAGGGCGACATCGAACATGGCGTGATGGCGACCGGCGTGGTCGGCGGACGCATTGATGAAATACCCAGCTGCCAGGAGCTGGTCGACCGCATCGTCAGCGAGGCGCATGAGCGGCTGAACGCGCTGGCCGCACTGGGCCGCGAGGCCGCAAGCGCGGCCTGAGGAGAGGAAGAACAATGCCGATTACGCTCACGATCAAGGACAAGATCGCCGAAATCCTGTTCGACCATCCGCCGGTCAACGCCTTCGACACCAAGGGCTGGGAATCGATCCCCGCGCTGGTTTACGAAGCGGCCGCCAACGAGGATGTGCGCTGCATCCTGATCCGGGCCGAGGGCAAGGGCTTTTGCGGCGGCGTCGATATCAAGGAGATGGCGGCGCATCCCGAACGCATCGCCAAATTGAACAAGGATAATTACCTGACCTTCAAGGCGATCCGCGAATGCGCGATCCCGGTGGTCGGCGCGCTCCACGGCTTCGTCATTGGCGGCGGCGTCAATATCGCAGGCGCCTGCGACGCGCTGATCGCGGCCGAGGGCGCCTATTTCTCGCTGCCCGAGATCGATCGCGGCGCGATGGGCGGCGCGGCCTTCATGAGCCGCATGCTGCCCGTGCAGATGGTGCGCGCCAACTTCTTCACCGGGGGCCGTATTTCGGTCGAGGACGCGCATCGTCATGGCTCGGTGCACAAGGTCGTGCCGCTCGAAAATCTGAAGGACGAGGCTTACGCCTTCTGCGAAGTCATCGCGTCCAAGAGCCGCGCCGCGCTGGTCATCGCCAAGCAGGCCTTGAACCTGATCGAGCCCACCGACCCCTCGGCCCATTACCGGATCGAGCAGGGCTTCACGCTCGAAATGTATATGCATGAAGACAGCCAGAAGGCGCGCGACGCCTTCGTCGACAACAAGGGCGCGGCGAAATTCTGATGGACTTGACCTATACCCCCGAACAGCAGGCGTTCCGCGCCGAGGTGCGCAACTGGCTGGAAGCCCATGTGCCGCAGGGATCGCTGGAGCATTTCGACGCGACCCGCGAAGGCTTCGAGGCGCACCGGCAATGGGAAAAGACGCTGAAGTCGGGCGACTGGGGTATGGTGACCTGGCCAAAGGAATATGGCGGCCGCGCGTCTCGACCTCATCCAGTGGCTGATCTTCGAGGAAGAATATTATCGCGCCGGAGCCCCAGGCCGCGTCAACCAGAATGGCATTTTCCTACTGGGGCCGACGCTCATCGAATTCGGCACCCATGAGCAGAAGCAGCGCTTCCTGCCCAAGATGGCGTCAGGCGAGGAAATCTGGGCGCAGGCCTGGTCCGAACCGATGGCCGGGTCCGATCTGGCAGGCGTGCGCGCCACCGCAACGCGAGACGGCGACGAATACATCCTCAACGGCCACAAAATCTGGTCGAGCCGCGCGGTCTTCGCCGACTGGGCGTTCGGCCTGTTCCGCGAGCCGGGCTCCGAGCGCCACAAGGGGATGAGCCTCATCTTCTTCCCGCTCGACGCGCCGGGCGTGACGGTCAATGCGATCAAGAAGATCAACGGCCATGTCGGCTTTGCCGAGATCTTCCTTGAAAATGTCCGCGTCCCCGCCTTCAACCGCCTCGGCGACGAGGGGCCAGGGCTGGCATATCTGCATGGCGACCGCCGGGTTCGAGCGTGGCCTGATGCTGCGCTCACCCGCCCGCTATCAGGTGGCGGCGAAGAAGCTCGCGGGAACTCTGGACCGCCAACAAGGAAACGGCCGACCCCGCGCTCGAAGCCGATGTCGTGCGCGCGCACATGAATGCCGACGCCTATGCGCTCAACATCTACCAGACCGCCTCGCGGCTGATGGCGGGCACGAAGATCGGTCCCGAAGCCTCGACCAACAAGATCTTCTGGTCTGAACTCGACATTCATCTGACGCAGACCGCCTTGGCGATCCTCGGGGCCCAGGCCGAACTCACCCACGAAGCGCCCGGCGCGAACCCCGTCGATTGGATCGACGACTATATCTTCGCGCTCGCAGGACCCATCTATGCCGGGTCGAACGAGATCCAGCGCAACATCATCGCCGAGCGCATGCTCGGCCTGCCGCGCTAAGGGGAATTGAGATGGACTTCACCCTCAGCGACGAACAGCTGATGTTTGCCGAGACCGCACGCACCCTGTTCGCCGACAGCTGCACGCCCGATCATTGGCGCCGCATGATGGAAGCGGGCGTCGCGCGCGACGATGCGCGCTGGGCCGCGATCGTCGAGACCGGCCTCACCCTCATCCTGCTGCCTGAAGAAGCGGGCGGCATTGATCTGACCGAAACCGACTTTGCTCTCATCGCGCAGGAAGCGGGCTATGTCGTCCTGCCCGAACCGCTGGTCGAGAGCGCAGGCGTCGCAGCGCCCCTGCTCGCTGCCCTTGCGCCCGATCATCCGCTGCTCGCCGATCCGATGGCGACCATCGCCATCGCCCACCCCGCCAACCCCTATGTCGCCAATGCCGACAGCGCGGCCGCGATCCTGCTCGAAAAGGATGGCGAGGCTTTCCTCGCCACGCCCGATCAGGTGACGCTGACCGCCCAGCCCAGCATCGATCCCTTCCGCCGCCTCTTCTCGGTAGAATGGAGCCCAAGCAACGCAACGCCGCTCGGGCCAAATAATCAAAATGGGGCCGACTGGGACCTCGCTTTCGACCGCGCCGCCCTGTTCAACGCCGCCTTCGCGCTTGGTCTTGCCCAGCGTTCGGTCGATCTTGCCGTCGATTATGCCAAGGAACGCCAGCAGTTCGGCAAACCCATCGGCAGCTACCAGGCGGTCAAGCATCACCTCGCCTCCGCGCAGGTGGCGATCGAGTTCGCCAAGCCCGTGGTCGCCGCCGCCGCAGCCGAGATCGGCGCGCGTGACACCCAGGCCCGCGCCCGCGTCAGCCATGCCAAGCTGGTGGCGCTCGAAGCCGCCGACAAGGCCGCCCGCGCCTCGATCCAGGTGCATGGCGCGATGGGCTACAGCTGGGAAGTGGACGTCCACCTGTTCCTGAAACGCGCGCTCGCGCTGACCCAGAGCTGGGGTACGCCCGCCACTCACCGCGCGCGCATCGCCACGCGCATCTTCACCCAGCCCATGGGGCCGGACCAGACCTTCGCCCGGGAAGCCAACAATGCCTGAAGCCTATATCATCGACGCCGTCCGCACCCCCGTCGGCCGCAAGAAGGGCAGCCTTGCCCAGGTCCACCCGGCCGATCTGGGCGCCCATCCGATCCGCGAACTGGTCAAGCGCACCGGCATCGATCCCTCTCAGGTCGAAGACGTGGTCTGGGGCTGCACCGAGACAATCGGCGGCCAGGCGGGCGATATCGGCCGCACCGCATGGCTGGTCGCAGGGCTCCCTGAAGAGGTGCCCGGCGTCACCGTCGACCGCCAGTGCGGATCGTCGCAGCAGGCGGTGCACTTCGCCGCGCAGGGCGTGATGAGCGGCACGCAGGACCTGGTCGTCGCGGGCGGCAGCCAGGCGATGAACCAGATCCCGATCATGGCCGCGATGATCGCGGGCGCGCAATATGGCTTTGACAGCCCTTTCCACGGGTCGAAGGGCTGGGTCGAGCGCTATGGCATGGAAGAGGTCAACCAGATCAAGTCCGCCGAGATGATCGCCGACAAATGGGGCATCAGCCGTGAAGCGATGGAGGCGTTCGCGCTCGCCTCGCACCAGCGCGCGCAGGCGGCCTGGGACAATGGCTGGTTCGATCATGAAGTGGCGCCCCTCGAAGGGCTGGCCAGGGATGAAACCATCCGTCCCACCACCTCGCTGGAGGGCCTCGCGTCCTTGAAGCCCGTCAATGAAGGCGGCATCATCACCGCAGGCGTCGCCAGCCAGAATTGCGACGCGGCCGCAGCCCTCCTCATTGCCAGCGAGAAGGCGGTCAAGGACCATGGCCTGAAACCCCGCGCCCGCATTCATCACCTGTCCGTGCGCGCCGCCAATCCGGTCTGGATGCTGACCGGTCCGATCCCCGCCACCCAATATGCGCTGAAGAAAGCGGGCATGGCGATCGGCGACATCGACCTGTTCGAATGTAACGAGGCTTTCGCCAGCGTCACCATGGCGTGGATGAAGGAACTCGACATCCCCCATGAGAAGGTCAATGTGCAGGGCGGCGCAATCGCGCTGGGCCATCCGATCGGCGCGACCGGGGCGCGGCTGATGACCACGTTGCTGGGTGCGCTCGAACGCACCGGCGGGCGCTATGGCCTCCAGACCATGTGCGAAGGCGGCGGCCAGGCCAACGTCACCATCATCGAACGGCTCTAAGAGGGAAAGCGCGGCCCCATGCCCTGCTACGCCTATCAGGGGATCACACCCGTCGTCGATCCGACCAGCTACGTCCATCCGCTGGCGTCGCTGATCGGCGACGTGATCGTCGGACCGGGCTGCTTCATCGCGCCGGGCGCCTCGCTGCGCGGCGATTTCGGGCGGATCGTGGTGGAAGGCGACAGCTCGATCCAGGACAATGTGTCGGTCCATGCCAACCAGCTGCGCGATACCATCATCAAGCGTGGCGCGACCATCGCCCATGGCTCGATCATCCATGGCTGCGAGATCGGCGAAAATGCGCTCATCGGCATGAACGCGGTGATCCTCGACAATGCCATCATAGGTGACGAAAATCTCGTCGCCGCCCTTGCCCTTGTGAAGTCCGACACGGTGACCCCGCCACGCAGCCTGGTCGTCGGCAATCCGGCCAAGGTGGTCAAGAGTTTCGAGCCGCACCAGGTCACCTGGCGCAACAATGGGACAAGCGAATATCAAAAGCTCGCCAAAGCCGCGCTGACTGGACTGGTCGAAGCCGAGCCGCTGGGCGAAGCCAGCCCGGAGCGGCAGGCGCAGCGCGTCGCCTCCGACGCCATCGCCGTGCGCCTGACCGGCAGCACCGCGCAGCATCGCGAACGCCAGGCGGCGCAGCGAGAGGGTCAGCCATGAGCAGCGCCACGGCGATCACCAATCTGCTCTACCGCTATGCCGAACTGATGGACGCAGGCGACCTTGAAGCCGTCGCCGCCCTGTTCGAGCGCGCCCGGATCAAGACAGGCGGCGGCGAAATGGTCGAAGGCGCAGCGCCGATGCTGGCGCTGTGGCAGGCCCATGTACGCATCCATGACGATGGCACGCCGCGCACCAAGCATGTCATCACCAATCCCATCGTCGAGCTGGACGAGGACGCAGGCACCGCCACCTGCCGCTCTTACTATACCGTGTTTCAGGCGACCCCGGACCTGCCGTTGCAGGCGATCTGCGCGGGCCGCTATCATGACAGCTTCACCTACGTGGATGGGGCATGGCATTTTTCCGGGCGGGATTATTCCCTGCTCGATCTCGTTGGGGACCTGAGCCAGCATCTGCTGATCCCCGTCGCAGCGCAATGAAGGAGTAAGGCAAGTGGGTATCTGCGAAGGACGTGTTGCGATCGTGACCGGGGCGGGCAATGGGCTGGGCAAGGCCTATGCGCTGGGCCTGGCGGCGCAAGGCTGCAAGGTCGTGGTCAACGACCTGGGCGTGGGCACCCATGGCGAAGCGGGCGCGACCAAGGGCGCGGCCGAGCAGGTGGTGGACGAGATCAAGGCGATGGGCGGGCAGGCCGTCGCCAACACCGATGACGTCGCCGAATGGGACTCGGGCAAGAGGATGGTCGAACAGGCACTCGACAGCTTCGGCGCGCTTCATGCCGTGGTCAACAATGCAGGCTTCGTGCGCGACCGCATGTTCTTCACCTGTAGCCCGGAAGAATGGGATGCGGTGATCCGCGTCCATCTGCGGGGCCATTTCTGCACCTCGCGCCATGCCGCTGAATATTGGCGCGCGCAGAGCAAGGCGGGCAACCCGGTCGATGCGCGCATTATCAACACGACCTCGGGCGCAGGCCTCCAGGGCTCGGTCGGCCAGTCGGCCTATTCGACGGCCAAGGCAGGCATTGCCGGGCTGACGCTGGTGCAGGCCGCCGAGCTGGGGCGCCTGGGCATCACCGCCAATGCCCTTGCCCCCAACGCCCGCACCCGCATGACCAATACCGGCGCGTTCGACATGGACGCGAAGGAAGGCGAATTCGACCTGTTCGCGCCGGAAAATATGGCGCCGCTGGTCGCCTATCTCGTCTCGGAACAGTCGAAGGGGGTGACTGGCCAGGTGTTTGAATTGAAGGGCGGACAGGTCTTCCTCTCGCAGGGCTGGACCGACAGCCCGGCGTTCGACAAGGGCGCGCGCCTCGAGCCACAAGAAATGGACGCGATCGTGCGCAAGCTCATCGACACCCGCGAACCGGCAAAGCCGGTTTACGGAGCCGCCTGATGGATTTCGCGCTCAGCGATGATCAGCGCGCGATCCAGGACGCCGCCCGCGACTTCCTGACCGACGCCGCCAACCCCGACGTCATCCGCGCCGCCGTCGAAGGGACGAGCGGCTTTGACGAGAGCCTGTGGGACAGCCTTGGCGAGATGGGCTTTACCGGGCTCATGATCCCCGAGGCCCAGGGCGGCCTTGGCCTGGGCGCGGTCGAAATGGCGCTGGTGCTAGAAGAAACCGGCCGCGTCCTTGCGCCCGTCCCCTTCTTCGAAACCGCCGTGCTCGCCGTGCAGGCGGTGCTCGCTGCGGGCAGCGAGGAACAGAAGGCGGCGCTGCTGCCCCGCCTCGCCACCGGCACGCGCGCAACTTTCGCTGGCACAGCAAGCCGCCCCACTCTCGCCAATGGCCGCCTCACCGGCACGGCGCAGTTCGTGACCTTCGGCCATGTCGCGCAGCTCATCGTCGTGGCGACGGCTGACGACAGCCTCGTCATCCTCGAAGCCGACACCCCCGGCCTTGCCATCGAGGCGCTGCCCGCGCTCGACCGCACCCGCCGCTTTGCTTGCCTCACCTTCGATTGCGACGTGACGCCGGAGATGATCCTTGGCGCCCCCGGCAGCGCCAAGGCCGCGATCGAGCGCACGCTGACCATCGGCGCGGGCCTCCTTGCCGCCGAGCAGACCGGCGGCATGCAGTACAGCCTCGATGCGACGGTCGATTATGCGAAGCAACGCGTCCAGTTCGGCCGCCTGATCGGTTCGTTCCAGGCCTATAAGCATATGCTCGCCGACATGATGCTGCTGGTCGAAGCCTCGCGCTCGGCGGCCTATTATGCCGCCGCCGCGATCGATGAGAATGGCGAGGAGCTCGCCGAAGCCGCCCATGCCGCACGCGCCTATGTGTCGGACGCTTATTGCTCGGTCAGCGGCGACGCGATCCAGCTCCATGGCGGCATCGGCTTCACCTGGGAACATCACGCCCATCTCTATTTCAAGCGCGCCCGCGCCTCTGCCAGCTGGCTCGGCACGCCGGACCAGCATCGCGAAGCGCTCGCCAAGATCATCATGAAGGACGCCGCATGACCCCGACCTCGCCTGTTCCGCCCTATCCGACCCCGCTGGGCATGCTCAAGGGCAAGACCGTGGTGGTGACCGCGGCAGCGGGCACCGGCATCGGCTTTGCCGCCGCCAAGCGCGCGGCGGAAGAAGGGGCCAGGCTCCTCATCAGCGATTTCCATGAACGCCGCCTCAATGAAGCAGCCGACCGCATCGCCGATGAAGCCAAGGTCGAGCGTCCCGCCACCTTCGTGTGCGACGTCACCAGCGAGGAAGCCGTGCAGGGCTTGCGCGACGCGTCGCTTGACCATCTCGGCAAGGTCGATGTCCTCATCAACAATGCCGGGCTGGGCGGCGAGGCCGATATCGTCGACATGACCGACGAGCAGTGGGCGCGCGTGTTCGACGTGACGCTGACCTCGCTGTTCCGCATGACCCGCGCCTTCCTCCCCTCCATGTATGCGAACAAGTCGGGCGTCATGGTCAACAACGCCTCGGTCCTTGGCTGGCGCGCGCAAAAGGGCCAGGCCCATTATGCCGCCGCCAAGGCAGGGGTCATGGCCTTCACCCGCTGCGCCGCGATCGAGGCGGCCGAACATGGCGTGCGCATCAATGCGGTCTCGCCCAGCCTTGCCATGCACCCCTTCCTCGCCAAGGTGACGACGCAGGAAGCGCTCGACAAGCTGGTCGAGAAGGAAGCCTTCAAGCGCCCCGCCGAGGTCTGGGAAATCGCCAATGTGATGATGTTCCTCGCCTCCGATCTCTCCTCCTACATGACCGGCGAAATCGTCGCGGTCTCGAGCCAGCGGGCGTAACAATGGCGACCATCTTCGAAAATCCGCGAGACCTGCTGGGCAAGGAAGGGGCAAAGCTCGACACGTCGGACTGGCTCACCATCGAGCAGTCGCGCATCGACGCCTTTGCGACATGCACCGGCGACCATCAGTGGATCCATGTCGATCCGATCCGCGCGAAAGATGGCCCGTTCGGCGCGACCATCGCCCATGGTTACCTCACCCTCTCCCTCGTCAACCTGTTCATGCCGCAGATTATCGAGGTCCGGCGTTTTTCCGCAGGGGTCAATGTCGGCATGGACAAGACCCGCTTCCTCAATCCGGTCGTGGTCGGCTCGCGCATCCGGGGCTCGGGCGAAATCGTCTCGGTCGAGGAAGTGAAGGGCGGCGCCATCCAGGCGGTGATCCGCGTCACCGTCGAGATCGAAGGTCCAGATGGTCAGCCTACCGCCAAGCCCGCCTGCGTGGTCGATACCATCAACCGCTATTTCCCGGAAGGCTAAGGCCATGGCCGCCCGCCTCCTGATCGCACTTGCCGCTACCCTCCTCACCCCTGCCCTAGCCGGAGCCAAAGCCATGCCCGATCCTGTAAAAATGGAAGCCGCCGTCAACGCCTATGTCGCAGCGTTCGAAGCGGGCAGCGCCGACCAGGTCGCCGCCCTCTATGCGCAGGACGCCACGGTCGAAGACCCGATCGGCTCGCCCATCCGCAAGGGCCGCGAGGCGATCCGCGCCTTCTATGCCGAATCGATGCAGACCGGCGCGAAGCTGAAGCTCGAAGGCCCGGTTCGGGTCGCGGGCGACTATGCCGTCTTCCCCTTCTCGGTGAACCTCAACCATGACGGCAAGGCCATGCGCATCGACGTCATCGACACCTTCCGCTTCAACGAAGCCAATGAAGTGACCGAAATGCGCGCCTATTGGGGCCAGTCCAACATGCACGGCTTTTAATTCAAGGATCGATAAACATGCGTGAAGCAGCCATCATCTCCACCGCCCGCACCGGCGTCGGCAAAGCCTATCGCGGCGCGTTCAACGACACCGAAGCGCCGTTCATGTCCTCCCATGTAGTCGATGCCGCCATCGCCCGCGCAGGCATCGATCCCGCGCGCGTCGATGACGTGTATCTGGGCGTTGCCAACCAGTGGAACACGCAAAGCTACAATGTCGGCCGCCTCACCGTCCACGGCTCGGTCCTCCCCGACACCACGGCCGGTTTCTCGATGGACCGCAAATGCTCGTCCGGTTTGAACGCGCTCGCCTTTGCCGCGCGCGGCATCATCGCCAACGAGATCGACTGCGCCGTCTCGGGCGGGGTCGAGAATGTCTCGCTCACCATCGACAAGCACTATCCCGCCTTCCGCAACCGCTCCGAGTTCATCAAGGAACGCGATCCCAACGCCTATATGGTGATGATCGAGACCGCCGAGATCGTCGCGGAACGCTATGGCATCAGCCGCGAGGACCAGGACCGCTTTGCCGCACAGTCGCAGCAGCGCGCCGCCGCCGCCCAGGAAGCAGGCAAGTTCGATGACGAGATCGTGCCGATCACGGTCACCAAGGCGCTGTTCGACAAGGAAGGCAATGAGACCGGCAAGGAAGAACTGACCATCACCAAGGATGAAGGCATCCGCGCTGGCACCACTTATGAGAAGCTCGCTGAATTGAAGCCCGTGTTCAAGAACGGCACGGTCATCAAGGAAGGCAAGCACGTCACCGCCGGTAACGCCAGCCAGCTCTCCGATGGCGCATCGGCCCAGGTCGTCATGGACCTTGCCACCGCGCAGAAGGAAGGGCTCCCCGTCCTCGGCATCTATCGGGGTTTTCAGGTCGCAGGCTGCGGCGCGGACGAAATGGGCATTGGCCCCGTGTTCGCCATCCCCAAGCTGCTGGAGCGCACCGGCCTCAAGATCGACGACATTGGCCTGTGGGAGCTCAATGAAGCCTTTGCCAACCAGGCGATCTATTGCCAGCGCACGCTTGGGCTCGATCCGGAGAAGCTCAACGTCAATGGCGGCGGCATCGCCATCGGCCATCCCTTCGCCATGACCGGCTCGCGCCTCGTCGGCCACGCCCTCATCGAAGGCAAGCGCCGCGGCGTCAAATATGTGGTCGTCTCCATGTGCGTCGCGGGCGGCATGGGCGCGGCCGGTCTGTTCGAGGTCGCCTGATCCATGCAACTTGCCTTCGCCCCTGAACTCAAAGCCTTCCGCGAGGAGGCCGCGAGCTGGCTCAACGAACAGCTCTCCGGCCCGTTCAAGGCCATCCGCGGCCAGACCAACCAGGTCGACAATGTCGAGCTTCGCCGCGCCTGGGAAGCGGCGCTGGGCGAGGCGCGCTGGAGCGTCATTGGCTGGCCCGAGATATGGGGCGGGCGGGGTGCCTCGATCGCGCAGCAGATCATCTTCGCCGAGGAATATGCCCGGGCCAAGGGTCCGCCCCGCGCCGGGCACCTTGGCGTCGAACTGCTCGGGCCGACGCTGATCGCCATGGGGACCGAGGAGCAGAAGGCCCGGTTCCTGCCCGACATCGCCACCGGCAAGGCGATCTGGTGTCAGGGCTATTCTGAACCCGGCGCAGGCTCCGACCTTGCCAACGTCAAGACCAAGGCGCGGCTCGAGGGTGACAAGTACATCATCGACGGGCAGAAGATCTGGACCTCGATGGGCACGATCGCCGACTGGTGCTTCGTCGTTGCCCGCACAGAGCCCGGCAGCGTCGGCAACAAGGGCCTCTCCTTCCTCATGGTCCCCATGGACCAGCCCGGGGTCGATGCCCGCCCGATCCGCCAGATGACCGGCGAGGCCGAGTTTGCCGAGGTGTTCTTCGACGGGGCAGAGGCGCTCGCGATCGACCGCATCGGCCAGGAAGGCGAAGGCTGGAAGGTCGCCATGGCGCTCCTTGGCTTTGAGCGCGGGGTCTCCACCCTCGCCCAGCAGATGCAGTTCAGGAACGAACTCGACGACATCATCGCCATCGCCAAGGCCAACGGCAAGGCACAAGACCCGCTCACCCGCCAGAAAATCGCCACCGCCCATGCAGGCCTCAAGATCATGCGCTACAACGCCCTGCGCATGCTCTCCGGCGGCGAAGCCAACCCCGAACTCACAGGCGCCGCCTATACCTACAAACTCTACTGGTCCCGCTGGCACGTCGCATTGGGCGACCTTGCCATGGCGGTCATGGGACAAGAGGGGGAAATAGGCATCAACGACGAACGCATGGGCTCCCTCACAACCATGCACCTCATGTCCCGATCCGACACCATCTATGCCGGAACCGACCAAATCCAGCGCAACATCATCGCTGAACGAGGATTAGCTATGCCAAGAGAACCCAGAGGATGAGGATAAGCTCCGGCGGCACCATAAGAGCCGCCGGAGCCACCCGATCAGATGATCTTCGATTCTTGCAGTTCGGCGATGCGTGCTTCGTCATAGCCGAGTTCGCCCAACACCTCGGCACTATGTTCGCCAAGAAGCGGAGGCGGGCGGCGGATCGTTGCCGGAGACTCCGACATATTGGCCAGCGGACTTCCGATCAGGTCGACCGTACCGGCCTCCGCCCAGGGATGCTGCGTCGTCACCCGAAGGCCGCGATGCTGGACCTGCGGATCTTCCCAAACCTCAGGCAGCTCATTGTAGCGCGCGGCGGGAATGCTCACCTCATCGAACTTCGCCTGAAGCTCCTCGGAGGTGAAGGTCCGGCTCCAAACGTTGATGATGTCGATCAATTCCATGCGGTTCAACTTGCCGCGCTTGAAATTCTCATCGAAGCGGGAGTCCTGATATAGTTCAGGCTGGCCCATCAGCACCGTCAAGCGCCGCCAATGCTCGTCACCGCCAGCGGTGAGATACAGCATGCCGTCCTTGGTATGGATAAGATCGGCGGGACCACCGCCATTGCCGCCATTGCCAAGGCGCGGCGGGACCGCGCCACTCAACAGATAATCCTGCATGATATGACTGATCATTGCCACCGAACTATCCAGAAGGGCGATATCGATATGCTGCCCTTCACCAGTCCGGTTACGATGCTGGAGTGCCGCCAATATGGAAATGGCGACATTATGGCCGGTGATGAAATCAACGAGGCTCGGTCCCGCCTTGAGCGGCCCAGCTCCCGGCTGCCCATCCGGAATGCCGGTGACGGCCATCATCCCGCCCGTCGCCTGAAACAAACCATCATAGCCGGGCCGGGCGGCCATCGGCCCCGTTTGGCCAAAGCCTGTAACCGAACAATAGATAAGGCCCGGATTGATCGCCTTCAGGCTCTCATAATCCAGGCCGAACCGCTTGAGATCGCCCACCTTGTAATTTTCAATCAGGACGTCCGCCGTCTCCACCAGCTTGCGCAGGATTTCCTGCCCCTCGGGCTTGCTATGGTTCAGCGTGATCGACCGCTTGTTGCGGTTAGCCGCCGTGAAAAAGCCCGCTTGGCGGACGTTCATCCCGTCCTTGCCCTTTACCTCGGCAAGACCATATACCCGGCCATCATCTCCCACGCCCGGACGTTCCACCTTGATCACGTCGGCGCCCAGATCGCCCAATATCTGCGCGCCCACCGGGCCTGCGAGCACGCGGGTCATGTCGATGACGCGGATGCCTTCGAGGGCTGCCTTCTTATTGCTCATAGTCGCCTGCCCCTCCAAATTGATATGCGTAGCGTTGGGCGGCCCTTTATCCACTTTCCTGTCAAAGCGCCAGACAACAGGCCGTGAAACTTGCAGTCGGACGATGAAAAATCTGCAGTTTCAAAACAGCGGAAATGGCTGGATCGCCAGCCATCACGCAAAGGGCGCCAGCCCCGTGAGGATCAGCCGAACCAGATCCGCCTGCCCCTTCGCCCCCGTCTTTTCATATATCCGCTTGGAATAATTACGCGCCGTCTCCGTGGTCAGATTAAGCTGCTCACCCGCACCAACGATGCTTTCGCCCAGACTCAGCGCGTGAGCGAGTGCCGCCTCGCTGCCCGACAACCCGTGCAACGCCGCCAAAGTCCCCGTCGCCGCCTGCGCAGGCTCGCGGCGGGCGGTGCGCACTATGCCGATCACCGCAGGCAAGGCGCACGGTTCGCTTAAGGCCAGGTCCGACTTGCGAAGCAGCAGGTCGATATCCCTGCTATCGTCGATCCGGATCACCCGCGTCGCGCCGGGCGGCGCCGACGCCATTTCAGCGCAGGCCCGGTTGAGCGCATGGGCAGCTTCGGGCAGCAATTGCAACCGCCGCTCCGGACTTGGTCCCGGCTTCATCGTGAAGGCCAGCAGCGCCTCGGCCGCAGGATCAGCGGCCATCACCCGACCGCCCCAATCGAACGCCAACTGCGCAACGCCCAACCGCGACAGCGCGCCCTGCGCCATGGCAACCTGCAATCGCGCCTCGATCAATGCCACCAGCGTCCGTAGGGCCGCAGCGAAATGCGGGACAATGCTCGACAGCACAGCAACGGCAGAGGCGGAAAAATCCTCCCGCTCCCTCACCAGCAGAAAATGCGCGTCAGCCACCCCGCCCGCCGCCACACGCATCCACCGGCCATAGCGGATGTTCATTTCATTCAGCGCCTCGCGCTGCCGCGCCAGTTCATCCGCGTCATCATAATTCAGCATCTCGTCCAGCGCATAGACGCGCCCCGGACGCAGCGATCCATAAGGGTGCAGGCGCAACGCATCCAGCCGCCGAAAGTCCAAAGGCGGCTCCTGCGACGCGCGCGGCGCGGCGATGTGGATTACGGTCGGCTCCTGCTCAGGCATGGCATTGGCCAGCGAGATGATCAGGAAAGCCCGCCGCGCATAGGTCCGCCCCACCAGATTGCGGATAAAGGCGCCAAAAGGCGGACTTTCATGAATGCCGTCCACCAGAGGCAGGAACAGCTCATTCTGATCAGCCCAAAGAGAACCCATGCGACCCTCTCCCATATGGGAGAGGGACCGTCAAGCCGGGCGGATCAGGCTCAACAACGAGCCAGCAGCGCCTGCGCTTTTTTAAGGTGAGGTCGGTCGATCATCTTGCCATCCAATGTCAGGACCCCGGCACCAGGATTGGCCGCAAAGGCATCTACCACCGCCTGCGCCCGCGCAATCTCCTCTTCCGACGGCGTAAAGGCGGCATTGATCACGGGCACCTGGTCGGGGTGCACGGCCATCATGCCCAGAAAACCGTCGCGCGCGCCCCGCTGCGCATAGGCCGCGAGACCGTCCAAATCCCGAATCGCCGGATACACCGTCTCGATCGGTGCCACGTCAGCCGCGTAGGCGGCAAATAGCGTGAGCGCACGCGCTATCTCATAAGGCGGCGTATAGCTACCATCGGCATGCCGCGCGGAAAGGGCACCAATCGCAGCAGGCAAATCCTCCGCACCCCAGGTAAGGCCCGCCAACCGCTCCGGCACATCACCATATTCACCCAACCGGAAGATCGCCTTGGGCGTTTCCGTGGCGATAGGCAGGATTAGCGCCCGGCCATCGCCTCTCTTGCGCAATCGCTCGTCCAGATCCGTGATCGACGCCGCGCCCTCTGCCTTTGGCAACATGATCCCGGCCGGGCGGCCCTCAATCACCGCGTCGAGGTCCGCATCCGTGAGTCCGCCGTCGAGCGGATTCACCCGGACGAAAAGCATGACTTCGGTGTCCGCAGCCTCCTTCAGAAACGCCGCAACCTCGTCCCGCGCCCCCGCCTTGGCACTGATGGCAACGGAATCCTCAAGATCGAGGATCAGCGCATCCGCGCCGCTTCCCAACGCCTTGCGCATCCGCTCGGGCCGATCGCCCGGTACGAACAGCAATGATCGCAAGCGCCGCGACCGGGGGGTTCCAGTTTCATCGCCCATCAGGCGGCTACCTCCTGCTTGATCATGCCATAAAGCGTCGTGCGCTGGCGGGCGAAACGGCCAGCCGCCTCGGCCGTGCGGTGCATGCGCTCCACGTCGAAAAATTGGCCATGCGCGCCACCTGCCGCACGCGTGATCGACTCGTCCATCAACACTCCTCCCAGATCATTGACCCCCGCGCCAAGGGCGGCAATTACGCCCTCCTCACCCAGCTTCACCCAACTCGCCTGAATGTTCGGAATAGCACCATGCAGCACGATCCGCGCCACCGCCTGCATCAGCATCGCTTCACGGAAGCTCGGGCCAGACCGCGCCTTGCCCCTCCGCCACATCGGCGCTTCCATATGGACGAAGGGCAGCGGCACGAACTCGGTAAAGCCGCCCGTCTCCGCCTGAAGATCGCGCACCACCCGCAGATGCCGCGCCCAATGGCGATAATCATCGACATGCCCGAACATGATCGTCGCGGTGCTTTTCAGACCGACCCTATGCGCGGCGCGCATGACTGCCACCCATTCATCCGCCGACAGCTTGTCCGGGCAGATGATCGCCCGCACCTCCTCATGCAGTATTTCGGCTGCCGTGCCGGGCAGGGTCGACAGTCCCGCCTCCTTCAACATCGCCAGATAGGGTTCCAGCCCCATGCCCAGCGTCGATGCCCCATGCGTAATCTCCAGAGGAGAAAAGGCATGGACATGGATGCCCGGTGCAGCGTCCCGCACCGCCTTCACAATCGACAGATAGGTGTGGCCATCATAGTCCGGATGGATGCCGCCCTGGAGGCATACTTCGGTCGCGCCCCGCGCCTGCGCCTCTGCCGCGCGGCGTCCCACCTCGTCCAGATCGAGCCGGTAGGCAGGCCCCCGCAGCGCCTTCGCCGTCCCCTTGGAAAAGGCGCAGAAACCACATTTAAAGGTGCAGATGTTCGTATAATTGATGTTGCGGTTGATGACATAAGTAACCGCGTCACCCACCGCTTCGCGCCGTAATGCATCGGCGGCATCCATAACCCGCCGCACATCGGAACCCGTAGCCTGGAACAGCGTGACGATCTCGCTCTCGTCCAGCCCTCGACCCGCCGTCGCCTTGTCCAATATCGCATCGATCCGCTTGGCCGACAGCGTCCGTCCGCCAAGTAGCAGCAGCGGCGGCGCCTCACCCGCTCCCGCGCGCCATCGCTCGACGATCGGCAGCCCCCTCGCATCCACCGCCCGACGGACCTTCAGCGCGATGTCCGGCTCCAGCCAGCGCTCCGGCTCCCTGGCGTAGACCGGCCCCACCGCCAGCCTTTCGGTCAGCACGCGCCCGGCCGCCGCCGTCGCCGCGCCAAGCGTCATCAGATGCGGCCAGGGTGCTTCCGGGTTCACATGGTCCGGCGTCACCGGAGACACCCCGCCCCAGTCATTGACCCCCGCGCGCATCAGCGCCGCAAGGCCATCGGGCTGGAGATTGGGGGGCGCCTGGATCGTCATATCCGGCCCCAGGATCAACCGCGCGGCGGCGACCGTCCACAAATGCTCTTCCAGCGGTGGCTCGACATGATCGACCATCCGCGTCCCCGGCTTGGCCCGGAAATTCTGGATGATAACTTCTTGAATATGCCCATGCCGCGCATGAACGTCGCGGATCGCCAGCAGCGCCTCGACCCGCTCCATCCGCGTCTCGCCGATGCCGATCAGCAGCCCGGTGGTAAAGGGCACCCGTGCTCTCCCCGCAGCCTCGATCGCCTCCAGCCGCACCGCCGGAACCTTGTCGGGCGAACCATGATGCGGCCCGCCCTTTTCGCCCAGCCGCGCCGCCATGCTTTCCAGCATCAGCCCCATGGACGCTGCGACCGGTCGCAGCATCGCCAGATCATCGTCACTCATGATGCCGGGGTTCAGATGCGGCAGCAGACTGGTTTCCGCCAGCACCGCAGCCGCCGCCTCACGCAGATAGCTTAGCGTCGTGTCATGACCCAGCCCCGCCAGCCCATTCCGCGCCACCGAATAGCGATCCTCCGGCCGGTCCCCCAGCGTGAACAGCGCCTCTCGGCATCCCGCCGCCTCCCCCGCGCGCGCAATCTCCAGCACCTGCTCGATCGACAGATAGGGCGCGCCCGCATTGCGCGGCGCCTTGGCAAAGGTGCAATAATGGCAAACATCACGGCACAGGTGCGTCAGCGGGATGAAGACCTTGCGCGAATAGGTGACGGTCGCCCCGAACGAGGCCAGGGTCATCGCCTCAGCCTGCTCGATCAGCGACTCCACCGGCTCCCGGATCAGCGCTTCTATCCTCATTCCTCGCCTCTTATTATCCGCGTCGATTGCACAGTAGCGTATAGCTTGGCCCTGCAACCGGGTGGCTCAGCTTTACCGCCCTGACCCCTGCGGCCCACCAAATCAAGCTTTTGACGCCCTGGATGCCAAGATCACCGATTTTCCCCTTGCCCCGGCGGCCATCCCATGCACAAAGCTTGCCAATTGCCTCGGCCACGCGGGTATTTTACTTGGCGCTAATCATGTCGCAGCAAGGGTGAGTAATGGACGACGTCGTGATTCAGGATAGACAAAGCGCCAGCACGCGCATGTCCGCTCAGGAAGTGAGCGACGGACTGTCCGTCGTCTCCATCGCCAAAAGCTATGACAAACGCGCCGTCCTGACCGATGTCTCGCTGACAGTCGGGAAGGGTGAGGTCGTCGGCCTGCTCGGCCCCAACGGCGCGGGAAAGACGACCTGCTTCTATTCGGTCATGGGCCTGGTGCGCCCCGATCATGGCCGCATCATCCTTGATGGCGAGGACATTACCGGCCTGCCCATGTATCGCCGCGCTATCCTGGGCCTCGGCTATCTACCGCAGGAAACGTCCATCTTCCGCGGCCTCACCGTCGCCCAGAATATCAGCGCCGTGCTGGAACTCGCCGAGCCCGACAAGTCCGCCCGCGACGCTCGCCTTGCGCAATTGCTCGACGAATTCGGCCTCGTGCGGCTCGCCAACTCGTCCGCCATGGCGTTGTCCGGCGGTGAACGCCGCCGCTGCGAAATCGCGCGCGCCCTCGCTGCCAACCCGTCCATCGTCCTGCTCGACGAGCCTTTCGCGGGCATCGATCCGCTGTCCATCGCCGACATTCGCGACCTGGTGAAGCAGCTCAAAACGCGGGGAATCGGCGTCCTCATCACCGACCATAATGTGCGCGAGACGCTAGAAATCGTCGATCGCGCCTGCATCATCTATGGCGGGCAGGTGCTCTTCACCGGCAGCCCCACTGAACTCGTCGCCAATGCCGAAGTCCGCCGCCTCTATCTGGGCGAGAATTTCTCGCTCTGAAATGACTGGCCCCAGCCCTTCCCTTCAGCATGACGGCAAGGGCTCCGGCTGATGGCGCTCGGGCCTCGTCTCGACCTGCGGCAAAGCCAGTCGCTGGTAATGACGCCGCAGCTTCAGCAGGCGATCAAACTGCTGGCCCTCTCCAATCTCGAAATCGACGCCTTCGTCGCCGCCGAGCTTGAAAAAAACCCGTTGCTGGAGACGGGCGGCCCCATAGACAACGCGCCCGCCGCCGATGGCATAGACGCGCAGATCGACCTTCCTGCCCTAGCCCCCGAAACGGGCGCGATCGACGCCCTGATCGGTCAAGGCCACGCCGAATCCGACGCCCCTCTCGACGTCGATTATGGCGCGGAAACCTTCATCGACGACGGCCCCTCCGATCGCGCCGTCAGCGCCGTGGGGTCTGGCGGTTCCGAGATGCTTCAGGGCGGCGGCGAAGCGATCGACTTCGACAGCTTCGCCAATCCGGAAATCGGCCTTCAGGAACATCTGATGGACCAGGCGCGCAGCGCGCTCGATGGCATGGACCTGCTCATCGCCACGCAGTTGATCGGCCAGATTGACGAAGCGGGCTATCTGGAAGCCAACCTCCTCGAAACCGCCTACGCCCTCGGCGTCCCGCTCACGCAGGCGGAACAGGTTCTGGACGTCATCCACAGCTTCGATCCTACGGGCGTCGGCGCCCGCTCGCTCGCCGAATGCCTGACACTTCAGGCCAAGGAGGCGGATCGATACGACCCCTGCATGGCGAAGATGCTCGCCAATCTAGACCTGCTGGCCCGTGGCGCCATCCCCCAGCTGCGCCGCATCTGCGGCGTGGATGAAGAAGATATGGCGGACATGATCCGCGAACTGCGCGGCTATGATCCCAAGCCCGGCCTGCGCTATTCCACCGATCGCGCCGCGCCGGTGACCCCGGACATCTTCGTCAACCCAGCGCGCGATGGCTGGTCGATCGAAATCAACAGCGCAACCCTCCCCCGCCTGCTCATCAATCGCAGCTATTATGTGCAGCTGGCGTCTGGCCCACAAAACCGCGCGTCAAAGGCATGGCTCGCCGACTGTCTCGCCAGCGCCAACTGGCTGGTGAAGGCGCTCGACCAACGGCAAAAGACGATCATCAAGGTCGCGACTGAAATCGTCCGCTGCCAGGAAGATTTCTTCCGCAAGGGCGTCGCGCACTTAAAGCCCCTGACGCTCAAAATGGTGGCCGAAGCCATCGGCATGCACGAATCCACCGTCAGCCGCGTGACATCAAACAAATATCTGTCCTGCCCGCGCGGCGTCTATGAACTCAAATATTTCTTCACCAGCGGCGTCGCGGCGGCCAGCGGCGACGGCGCTGTCTCTGCCGAAGCGGTAAAGAGCCACATCAAGGCTCTGATCGCCGCCGAAGCGCCCGACGCGATCCTGTCAGACGATACACTGGTCGACCTGCTCCGCGCCAAGGGCATGGACCTCGCCCGCCGCACGGTCGCGAAATATCGGGAAGCGTTGGGGATTGGGTCTTCGGTGCAGAGACGCCGCCAGAAGGCGCTTCAGGGCAAGGCGGCCTAACCGTCCACGCCAGTTCGCCCTGAGCTTGGCGAAGGGTTTGACCGCCCGCAAAATAACCTCACCCCCGTTCGGGCTGAGCCTGTCGAAGCCCTCCACTTTCCTTCAAATACTGGCCCTGAAGAAAAGTGAAGCCCTTCGACAAGCTCAGGGCGAACGGATGTTCGCTCAATGCCGATCCATCAAACCAACCCCAACCGCGCCAACTCCCCCAGCATCGCGGGCGGCATCGCGTCCAGATCATCCACCTCGCCCGACCCGAGATCCGGCGACGCATCCTTCGCCTCCAGATAGCGCCACCCCTGATGCGCCCGCTTCGGCGCACCCCGCACCGCGATCAACCGGGGTTCCAGCCTGATCCAGAACCGCCCCTGCCCCGTTTCCTGAAACCCGATTAGTGGACTGCGCCCCACCAGCCTGTGCTGATGTATCCAATAAAGCGACCCACCCTCCATCTCCGCCACCCGCTTGGGCAAATAGCGCGTGGTCAATCGCGCCTCTTCGCCATGACTTTCCAGCCAGGCACGCAGCGTCGCAGGGCTTTCGCTGCCAAAGGCGATCTTGGTGAGATGAAGCGGCATCAGCAGAAGATGGGCGCTGAACGCGAACGGTCAAGCCCCGTCACAAACCCCAGATCGTCGCCAGCCCAAGGAAGGAAAAGAAGCCCATCACATCGGTCATCGTCGTCACGAACACCGCCGAAGACACCGCTGGATCGATATCGAACCGATCGAGCGTCACCGGCACCAATATGCCCGCCAACCCCGCGACCAGATTGTTGATCAGCATCGCCATGGCAATGACAAGGCCAAGGTCATGATTGCCGTAGATCAGCCCCACCGCGACGCCGATCAATATCCCCAGCGCCGTACCGTTGGCGCTCGCAATGCGGAATTCGCGCGCGATCTGCCGGATCGTGTTCGAACTGGTCAGCTGGTTCGTCGCCAGAGCGCGCACCGCCACCGCCATGGTCTGCGTCCCCGCATTCCCGCCCATGCCGGACACGATCGGCATCAGCACGGCCAGCACCACATATTTCGAAATGGTGGCCTGAAACAGCCCGACCACAGAAGCCGCCAGCACCGCCGTGCCCAAATTTACCACCAGCCAGGAAAGGCGTGTCCGCACCGTCTCCAATATCGGCTGGTTGATGTCGCCCTCGCCCGCACCGGACAGACGGAGGATATCCTCGCCCGCCTCTTCGGAAATGATGTGGACGATGTCATCGACCGTGATCATGCCGACCAGCCGCCCGCTCGCGTCCACCACGGCGGCGGAAATCAACGCATATTTCTGGAAGCGCAGCGCCACTTCTTCCTGATCCATATCGACCGGGATCAGCGTCTGCTCGCGCTTCATGACGTCGGCCATCGCGATGGAACGCGGGCAGGTAAGTATCCAGCTCAACTGGCAGGTGCCGATAGGCTTGTGCGCCTCGTCCACCACGAATATTTCCCAGAAATCCGTAGTGAGGTCGCGATTGTCGCGCAGATAGTCGATCACTTGCCCGACCGTCATATGCTCGGGCACGGCGACCAGGTCGCGCTGCATCAGACGACCGGCGGATTCTTCCGGATAGGACAGCGCATTTTCGATGGCCGCCCGATCTTCCGGCTCCATCGCATCGAGGACGGCCTGCTGATCGGCCTCCTCCATATCCTCGATGATCGCGACCGCGTCGTCGGTATCCAGCTCGGCGGCGAATTCGGCAACCTGCTTGGGCTCCAGCGCATCGAGCAGGTCATCGCGGACATAGTCGTTAAGCTCGGACAGCACCTCCGCGCCGACCAGATCGCCCAGCGCCGCCGCCACCTCCCCGCGCCGGTCGGACGGGGTGAGTTCCAGAAGGTCGGCAATGTCGGCGGGGTGCAGCGGCGAAACCAGTTCGCGCGCGCGATCGCGGTCGTCATCCTCCACCGCGTCCAACACGGCGGAAACAAATGCGGGCCTTAGCCGATCATCCTCGTCATGACGGGATTCGGGCTGTTCAACGATCTTGTCGTCAACAGGCAGTTCGTCCGGCCGGGGTTCGGCCATATCGGCTCGCTCGCTCATCGCGTCCCCTACTGTCCGGTTCCTGTAACATTTGGCTGCTTTTGCTCATGAATGAATTAAAAGCAATGCCCCAAAGATTGATTGAGGCGCTTCCATCCCGGTCCTAACGCTCTATATGGACCAACATTTCCCCACTCCCCCTCAAGAGGAGATTTCCATGGCAGACGAAACGCTCACCCTTACCCTCGACAGCGGCGGCGACGTCGTCATCAAGCTGCGTCCCGACCTGGCGCCCGGCCATGTTGAGCGCATCACCGAACTGGCGAAGGAAGGGGCTTTTACGACGGCGTCGTCTTCCACCGCGTCATCCCCGGCTTCATGGCGCAGGGCGGTGATCCGACCGGCACCGGCATGGGCGGGTCGAAGCTTCCTGACATCAAGGCGGAATTCAGCCGCGAACCGCATGTCCGCGGCGTCTGCTCCATGGCCCGCTCGTCGAACCCGAACAGCGCGAACAGCCAGTTCTTCATCTGCTTCGACGACGCTACCTTCCTCGACGGCCAGTACACCGTCTGGGGCGAAGTCACCTCCGGCATGGAACATGTAGACGCCCTCCCCAAGGGCGAACCGCCCCGCACCCCGGGCAAGATTCTGAAGGCCGCCGTTTCCTGATAAGGCGCAAGGGCGAGCGGAGCCATCTCCGCTCGCTCCAATATCAGCGTGCCGCTGAGGCGTTGTTCCCGACCTCAGCCTCACCCTCAACCGGCGCAACATAAGCTCCGATCGTCTCGATATGCCACCGCCGGTCAGCCTCGCTCGACCCCGGCACTTCGTTTACCCGGCGCAGCGTCACCTGCCGCAGCATGTACCAGGGCTTTCCATTGGCCGCGAGCCGCCCGTAAACCTGCACCGGCACCGTCACATAAAGCGACCCCGCCGCGCCCTCCATCTCACTGGGCGCCCCGACATGCGCGTGGATTTCGCTGAAATTACGGAATCGCCGAGCAAAGACCTCGTCATCCTCCGCACCAACCGCGCCCTTCTGATTCCAAAGGTCTTGCGCGTCGTCGAAGCGGCGTTCTTCCAACAGACCATAATAGCCCTGCACTACCTGTGCGGCGCCCTGCGGCCCCTTGGGATCGATCGATCCTTCCTCGATCGGCGCGGCGTCCGGCGGCAATCCACCCGGCGTGCCCGGTTCAGGCGGCCTTAGCGGCTCCAGCGCCGCTTGCGCCTCCGCGCGGAAGCTGTTTTCCACCTGCGTCGCATTGGCGCCATTGGCGAGATTGTCGATCGCGCTTTCCTCCCGCCCGTCACAGGCGGCGAGCGAGAGGCATGCGATAAGCGTTACAGCGCCCCACCCAGCCCGCATCAGCGACGCAACGTCCCGCGCCAGTGATTGCCATCGGAACTGCCATTGCCGGAGTTGGAACCCGAACCTGAGCCTGATCCCGACCCGGACCGTCCACCGCCCCAACTGCCGCGCGGACTACCCGCGCGCGGCTGGCTCTGAACTGGCGGGGGAGCAGCCGTGGCATCATTACGGTCCCGCCCGCGCCAGCGCCCATCTCTCACGGGGCGTCCATCGCGATAGAGCCGACCATCTTCCGGTCGCGCCAAACTGCCGCGCCAATGATCGCCTCGTTCATTGCGACGGCCTTCCCAATAACGGCGCTGATCATCATTCCAGCGATGACGGCGTCCGCCCCGGTCAAACACATAATAGCCACTGCCGGGATAATAATAATCCCCGTACCATCCATAGCCGGGGCCGTAATAGCCCGAACCATAATAGCCGGGGCCATAATAATCGTCGTAGTAACCACCGCCGTAATAGCCTGATCCCACGCTCACGCCGCCATAATAGCCGTCATCATAGGCGCAGCCGCCCAGTGCCACCGCACCGGCAAGGCTAATCGCAGCCAGAAACTTCTGTCCGGACCACGTCATTGCCTTTCTCCTTTTCTCCAATACAGACAGGATAACGCCTACAGGTTGAATTGGTTGTGAATGAAAGCCAGGCTCTGCTCGTCGCGTGTCGGCATTCATGTTCATCCGACCTTCATCTCATTGGATAGATTAGCATTTCGGACAGCGGGCGCACGTCCAGGCGCCCGTTCTTATCGGCTCGCGCCTCCCTTTATGGGGAGGCCAGGGGTTCGGGGCGGCATGGACTGCAGCCGTCCCGAATTCCCCCACTCATCCACTGTTGCGCAGCGCCGTGGCGATCGCGTTGATCGACAGCTCGATCCCTTCCTTGATCCGCGGATCATTCTCTCCGCCGCGATGGCGCTTCATCAACTCCACCTGCAACAGGTTCAGCGGCTCGATATAGGGCAGCCGCAGCCGGATTGATTCATCCAGCTTCGGATTCTTCTCCAGCAACCGCGACTGCCCGCTCGCCGCCAGCAGCCCGTCATGCGTCAGCTGCCACCCCTCACGAATACGCTCGAAAATCGCCCCGCCCGCCGCCTGATCCTCGACCAGCGGCAGATAATGCGCTGCAATCCCCAAATCCGACTTCGCCAGCACCATCTCCAGATTGGCGAGCGCTGATTGCAGGAAGGACCAGCTTTGCGCCATGTCCGCCAACAACGCCTTGTCCTTGAAAGCCTCGAACGCCTGCCCCATGCCATACCAGCCCGGCAGCATCACCCGCGCCTGCGCCCAGCTGAACACCCATGGTATCGCCCGCAAATCCTCGATCCGTGTGCTCTTGGTCCGGCTCGCAGGGCGCGATCCGATCTTCAGGCCCGAAATCTCCTGGATCGGCGTCAGCTGCCGGAAAAACTCCTTGAACCCCCCCGTTCCATAAACCAGCTCGCGATAGGCCGCGAAAGCCGTCTTCGAAAGCTCATCCATCGCCCCCGCAAAGCGCGCAGCATCCCGATCGGAAATCCCCTCCGGCTCCAGACTGGCGAGCAAAGTCGCGCTCGTCATCGCCTCCAAATTGGTCATCGCCACATCACGCGTGCCGAACTTCGCCGCGATCACCTCGCCCTGTTCCGTGATCCGGATGCGCCCCTGCACCGTGCCACGCGGCTGCGCCTGTATCGCCGCGAAGGATGAACCACCGCCACGCCCTACGGCACCGCCCCGGCCATGGAACAACTGCATCCCTGTCCCCGCATCCTCGAACACCGGGGCCAGCGCCTTGCTCGCCTGATACAGCGACCAGGTGGAGGTGATATAGCCGCCATCCTTGTTGCTGTCGGAATAGCCGATCATCACTTCCTGATGACCGCGCCCGCGCACGACGCCCGCAATCTCCGGCAGGCCAAAATAGGCCGCCATGATGTCCGGAGCCGCCTCAAGGTCGGCGATCGTCTCGAACAGCGGCACCGCCATGATCGCCGCCTGCGCCGGGCCGCTATCCTTGCCCGCGCGCCACAACCCCGCTTCCTTCAACAACAGGTTGACCTCCAGCAGGTCCGAAACGCTCTCCGCTTTGGAAATGATATAATGGCTGATGCAGGCAGGCCCGTAAGTCTTGTGCGCATCCGCCGCCGCCTGCACGATCGCCAGTTCGGAAGCCGTCTCCTCCGAATATTCCGAAAAGCGCGACCCCAACGGCCGGTTGCTCGCCAGTTCGCCGCGCAGCAGCGCTACCCGCGCATCCTCATCCAACGCAACATAATCCTCCGCCACGCCCGCGACCTTCAGCAACTCGGCAACGACGCGTTGATGCACATCGCTATTCTGCCGCATGTCCAGCGTAGCCAAGTGAAAACCAAACGTCTCCACCGCCCGGATCAACCGCCCCAGCGCCCCGCCGGTCGCCAAAGCGCCATCGCCCTCACTCGCCAGCCCCTGCGCCACCGTAACCAGATCACGCCGCAAATCGCCCGGCAGCGCATAGGCCTCGCCGACCAAGCGCGAAGGACGCGGCGGTTCCTTCCCCACCAACGCCCGATAGGTCGCCGCCAGCCGCGCATAAATACCGGATAGCGCACGGCGATAGGGCTCATCCCCCCGGCTAGGCGAGCTATCGCCGCTCGCTTCCGCCAGATCTAGCACCGCCTGCGGCACCTGCGCCAATTCCGTCGACAAGGACAGCTCTGCGCCCAACGCATGCACCGCGTCCAGATAATAGGCCAGCGCCGCCTCGCACCCGCGCCCCAGCGCCGATCGCAACTGCGGCGCCTGCACGAACGGATTGCCGTCCCGGTCCCCGCCGATCCAGTTTCCTACCCGCAGGAAGCTGGGCGGCCGGCCCCCCAGCACCCGCTCCCACCGCGCATAAAGCGCAGGCAGCACCGGCAGGAACACGTCGCGGAAATAGGTCAGGACATTGTCTATCTCATCCTGCACGAACAGCTTCTGCCGCCGCAAAGGTCGCGTCTGCCACAGCAGAGCGATCTGCCGCGCGATCGCCTCGTCCAGATTTTCGCCATCCTCCGTTTCTTCACGCCCCGCATCCTTCAGCAGCATCAGGTCGGCGATACGGTTCTTATGATCGATCATACTCTTGCGCCGCACCTCGGTCGGGTGAGCGGTTAGCACCGGCACGATCAGCGCATGGTCGAGCAGCGCCATTACGGCATCGCGACCAATCCCATGCGATTCGAGCCGCTCGATCGCCGACTTCACGTCGGCGTCCGGATCAGCCGCCACCCCCTGCCGATCCTCGGCCAGATTGGCGAGCATCGAAAACAACATGAATCCGCGCACGAACGACAATGTGTCGTCCAAGCTCAGCGCCTCCAGCCCGGTATCCACCACATCGGCGCCATGAATGCCCCGCGCCCGGTCCACAGAAGCCGACCGGATATATTCCGTCTGCCTATAGAGCCTCTCGCCGCCATAAGCCCGGATCACATCGCCAAGCAGTCGGCCAAGATAACGAATGTCCGGATTTTGCGTAACCGGAGGAACAGGGGATGAAAGAGTCGCCATGAGATCGATGCTGCGCCGCAACAACCTATGGGTCAAGCATCAACACATCGTGCTACTGCGCAGGGAGGAGCCCAGGCCTGCGCTCTGAACTGGGCTCCTACCTGCGCACCCCTCTCACACCGTTCGCCCTGAGCTTGTCGAAGGGCTCTACTTTCCTCCTTCCTTTCAGGAGAAGGAGAAGTGAAAGGCCTCGACAGGCTCAGCCCGAACGGAGGTGAGCTGACAAATCACACCACCCTTGCGCGAATCCCACCGCATGGGCCAAAGGAAGTCCGTGACCGCCACCATCAGCATAGGAACCGACGGCAACGGCAACCCCGTTCCGATCGACGTCGAGGAATTGCTCGCCACCCGCCTGCTTGTTCAGGGCAATTCGGGCTCCGGCAAGTCGCATCTCCTGCGCCGCCTGCTGGAAGAAAGCGCGCCCCTCGTCCAACAGGTCGTCATCGACCCCGAAGGCGACTTCGTCACACTGGCCGACAAATATGGCCATGTGGTCATCGACGCGGGCGACTATAATGAGCGCGAGATCGTCAAGATGGCCGCGCGCATCCGCGAACATCGCGCCTCGGTCGTCCTCAGCCTCGAAAGCCTGGAACTGGAAGCGCAGATGAAATGCGCCGCCACCTTCCTCTCGACCCTGTTCGACGCCCCTCGCGACCATTGGTATCCCGCCCTCGTCGTCGTGGATGAAGCCCAGATGTTCGCCCCCGTCGCCGCCGGAGACGTCTCCGACGAAGCCCGCCGCCTGTCGCTGGCCGCCATGACCAACCTCATGTGCCGGGGCCGAAAGCGCGGCCTTGCGGGCGTCATCGCTACCCAGCGCCTTGCCAAGCTCGCCAAGAATGTCGCGGCCGAAGCCTCCAACTTCCTCATGGGCCGCACCTTCCTCGACATCGACATGGCCCGCGCCGCCGACTTGCTCGGCATGGAGCGCCGCCAGGCCGAACAGATACGCGATCTCGAACGCGGCCGCTTCCTCGCGCTTGGCCCCGCCATCTGCCGCCGCCCCGTGGCGGTGAAGATCGGCACCGTGAAAACCAGCACGCGCGGCGGCACCCACAAGCTGATGCCACCCCCGGCAACCGCGACCGAAAATTTTCAGGAACTGCTGTTCGCCGGTGCAGGCGAAGAGGACGCTCTGCCCTCTCCCCCGCCCCGCGCCGACCCACCGCCGCTCCCGGCCGAGGAACTGATGCGCGCGCTCGCCACCGCGCCGCTCGCCAAGCCCGCCGCGCCTGAACTCGACTTTGGCCAAAATGAGCCGGTGGTCATCGCTGTCCTTGAGGAAATCGTCGCCGATCTCGGCGATGCGCAACCCAGCGTCTCCAGCCTCTATCAGGATTTCGGCGTCCGCTGCCGCATGAAGGGCCTGCGCACGCCGCCGTTAGACCTCTCCGCCTTCCGCAAGCGTTTCGCCATGGCGCAGGCGGGCATGCTCGACGCCGCCGACCCCCGCTGGGAAGACGCGATGAAGGCCGCCCAGCCCCTGCCCGAAGACATGCTCGCCCCTTTCCTCCTCATCGCCCGCGCCGCGATGCAGGGCCTGCCCTGCCCCGACGACACCGCCCTCGCCCGCGCCTATGGCACCAGCTCGCAGGGCCGAGTTCGCCGCCTCATCGACTATATGGAAAAGATCGGCGTCATCGTCGCCCGCACCGATTTCGGCGGCCGCCGCTCGATCGGCGTGCCCCAGTTGGGCCTCTCCACCGCAGCAGCCGAAGGATGAGCGTCTCCGTCCTTTTCGTCTGCCTCGGCAATATCTGCCGCTCGCCGCTGGCCGAAGCCGCCCTACGTGCCGAAGCGGAACGCGCAGGCTTACCCATCAAGGTCGATTCAGCAGGAACCGGCGACTGGCACGTGGACTGCCCGCCCGATAGCCGCGCGCAGGCCGTTGCCCTCCGCCACGGCATAGACATATCCACCTATCGCGGCCGCCAAGTCGCCGCGCAGGACTTCCACTGCTTCGACCACATCTTCGCCCTCGACGCGGAAAACCTCAAAAACCTCCGCCGCATCCGCCCCTCCGACGGCACCGCCGACCTCCGCCTCCTCATGGACCTGATCCCCGGCCGCGAAGGCACCAGCGTCACCGTCCCCTATTTCGGCGAGGACGAAGGCTTCGATGAGACATGGGATGACGTCACGAGAGCAGCCCGCGCCCTGATCAAACACCTCCAAGGCTAATTTTCACGCGGAGACGCGGCGCCTTGGAGACAAACCAGCCCGCGCAGCGCGTCCCTCAAAACCTCGCTTCCCACGCGAAGCCAGCAAGATGCACCCACTCACCTTACACGCAACCCCTCCGCGCCTCCGCGCGAAAACCCAAGCCCGAACGACCGTTCAAGCAGGCATCTTCACCCGCGCCCGATAGGCATGCAGCAACGGCTCGGTATAACCGTTAGGCTGCGCCACCCCCTCAAACACCAGCGCCCGCGCTGCCTGGAAGGCGATGCTCTCCTCCTCCCGCCCGCTCATCGGCTGGTAAAGCGGATCGTCCGCATTCTGCGCATCGACCTTGGCCGCCATCCGCCGCAGCGCCGCGTCAACCTCGTCCGCAGAACAGACGCCATGCAGCAGCCAATTGGCGATATGCTGCGAAGAAATCCGCAACGTCGCCCGGTCCTCCATCAGCCCCACGTCATGAATATCCGGCACCTTGGAGCAGCCGACGCCCTGATCCACCCAGCGCACGACATAGCCCAATATCCCCTGCGCATTATTATCCAGCTCGTCGCGAACATCTTGCGCCGACCAGTTCGCCCCCGCCGCTAGCGGGATCGTCAGCAGCGTGTCCAACCCCGCCACTGCTTCAGCCTTCCGCTCCTCCTGCCGCGCAAAAACATCAACCTCATGATAGTGCGTAGCGTGCAAGGTCGCAGCCGTCGGCGAAGGCACCCAAGCCGTATTCGCCCCCGTCATCGGGTGCCCAATCTTCTGCTCCAGCATGTCCGCCATCCTGTCCGGAGCCGCCCACATGCCCTTCCCGATCTGCGCCTTCCCCGACAGTCCGCAGGCGAGCCCGATCTGCACATTGCGATCCTCATAAGCCTTGATCCACGCCGCGCCCTTCATCTCGCCCTTGCGGATCATCGGCCCCGCCCGCATCGACGTATGGATTTCGTCCCCCGTTCGATCCAGAAAGCCCGTATTGATGAAGACGATCCGATCTCGCACCGCATGAATGCAGGCCGCGAGGTTCGCCGAGGTCCGCCGCTCCTCGTCCATCACGCCGACCTTCAACTGATGCCGCTCCAGCCCCAGCAGATCCTCGATCGCGTCGAACAGGTCATTGGTAAAGGCGGCCTCCTCCGGCCCATGCATCTTGGGCTTCACGATATAGATACTGCCCGCCCGGCTGTTGACGAAACGCCCATTCCGTCGAATGTCGTGCAAGGCGATCAGGCTGGTAACGATCCCATCCAATATCCCTTCGGGCGCCTCGTTCCCATTGGACAGCCGCACCGCAGGCGTCGTCATCAAATGCCCGACATTGCGCACGAACAGCAATGACCGCCCCGGCAGCTTCAAGCTGCTCCCATCAGGCGCGACATAGGCCCGGTCGCCATTCAACCGCCGCGTCATCATCGCGCCATTCTTCTCGAAGCTGTCCTCAAGATCGCCCTTCATCAGGCCGAGCCAGTTGGCATAGGCCGCCACCTTGTCCGCCGCATCGACCGCCGCAACGGAATCCTCCAGATCGCAAATGGTGGACAGGGCCGATTCCAGAACGACATCGGCCAGATGCACCGGGTCATCCCGCCCGATCGCATGGCTTGCGTCGATCACCAGCTCAATATGCAGCCCATTGTTGCGAAGCAGGATGTTATCCCCTGCCCGCCCGGCAAGTTGCGCGGGGTCGCGCAAGACCGGCGTGCCACCCGCCCAATCCGCCCAACTTCCTTCCGCCAGAGGAACCACCCGATCCAGGAATGCCTTGGCCCACCCAATCACCTGTGCGCCGCGCGCTGGATCATAGCCTTTGCCCGCCGCCGCGCCGGGGATCGCATCGGTCCCATACAGCGCATCGTAAAGGCTGCCCCAACGCGCATTGGCCGCGTTCAACAGGAACCGCGCATTTAGGATAGGCACCACCAACTGCGGCCCGGCCATGGTCGCCAGCTCTGCATCCACCCGACCCGACCCGATGGAAAAAGGCGCAGGCTCCGGCACCAGATAGCCGATCTGGGTCAGGAAAGCCCGATAGGCCTCCGCATCAAACGGCCGCGCCGCTTCCTCGCCATGCCAGCTGTCGATCTGCGCCTGAATCGCGTCGCGCTTTTCCAGCAGAGCCGCATTAAGCGGCGCGAACCGCTCGAAAATCGCAGCCACGCCCTGCCAAAATGCTTCCGCTGCGATCCCCGTCCCTGGCAGGACTTCTCCATCGATAAAGCGCGCCAGCTCGGCGGCGACCATAACACCCGATTTCTCGATCATGCCGTCCATGGGCAACTCTCCATCCAAAATACTGTGACGAAAGCCTATAGACCCCTCTCCATCCTCGCACTAGACAACAAGAACTCAAAGCATCTGTTCCTCACAGGAAAAGATCATCGATGGATCCCGATTATCTTCTCTTCGCCCGCGCGGTGGAGGCAGGCAGCCTTTCGGCGGCAGGCCGCATATTGAACATCTCGCCTGCCATGATGTCGAAACGCATCTCCCGGCTGGAAGCGCGCCTCGGCGTCCGCCTCATCCATCGCACCACGCGCCGCCTTGCCCTGACGGAGGAAGGCGCCAGCCTGCACCGCGACCTTGTCGCCATCCTCGACGCCATCCAGCAGGCGGAGCAACGCGTCACCAGTCGGCACCGGAGTGCGTCCGGGCCGCTGCGCATTTCGGCTCCCACCTCCTTCGGCCGCCTGCATGTGGCGCCTCATGTCGGTCGCTTCCTGGACCTCCATCCGCGCGTCGACCTCGAACTCAACCTGTCCGACGCCTATGAAGACCTGCTCGCCGAGCGTATCGACGTGGCGATCCGCATCACCAGCGACATTCCTCTCCATTTGGAGGGGCATCATCTCGCCACCAACCGCCGCATCCTCTGTGCCAGCCCAGCCTATCTCGCCGCGCATGGCATTCCGGACAAGATCGCCGACCTCCCCCGCCACCGCCTGCTCGCGGCCGATGGACAATTGCCCTGGCGGCTGGTGAATGGTCGCGCGCGCAAGCTGATCGATGGCCAAAGCCATGTCCGCACCAACAGCAGCGAAATCGTGCGCGAACTTGCCCTTACCGGCGTCGGGATCGTCTTGCGCTCGCTCTGGGACGTGGGCGACCTGATCGCAAAAGGCAACCTCGTCCGCGTCCTCGATAGCTGGGAAGGCCCCGTTGACCTCGCCGTTCACGCCGTCCACCCCCGCGCCGCAGGCCGTCCCGCCGCCGTAGACGCCTTCATCGGCTTCTTGCGTGAAACCTTCCGCGATGCATCGTGGAACCGGGGCGGCTGATAGCAAGAAGCACCTTAGCGCCACCCGCTCAACTGCCTGAAAAGCGCAGAAATCCTCTGCCGCAATGATTTGCAAGCCTGCTGTCAAAAAACAGAAGCTTTCCGGAGTTAACCTGCGTAATGGCAGCGGGAAACAGGCCGATGTTATCGTTCGAGCCATAAGAGATTGAGAGAGGATAAGGGCCATGCGCCCCAATGACGCGTCACATTTTTCCGCCTGCGCCGCCCAGGAAGCGCGGCAAGCCAGGGAAGCCCGCCTGCGCGGCGCCGACCAGGCAACCATCGCCCTCCACAACGAACGCGCCGTCCGCTACCAGGCCATGGCGCTGCGCCTCCAACGAGAGCGCGGCGCGACCCTGAACTGATCTTGGCGCGACAAACGGGCGCACGTCATCCCCTCTCCCCTTCAGGGGAGAGGGTGCCGAGCGAAGCGACGGCGGGAGAGGGGACTGCAAGCAACCGAGGCCGCTCCCCTCTCCCCAGCCCTCTCCCCTGAAGGGGAGAGGGAGTGATGTTGCCCCACTCCACCCACTCCACCCGCCCATCACCCCCCTTGCCCACCCCCCCCACCTCCGCTATCGCCCACTCACCCGGGCAACCCCTGGGGAAATGATCGCGCCGGTGCCTCGAAAGAGGCTTAAAAGGGAACATGGTAAAGGAGGCATCCGCCTCCCCAAGCCAAGGCTGTCCCTGCAACTGTAAGCGGCGAGCGCGATGCACATCGCCCCACCTCACAGGCAGGTTGGGGCAAGTCACTGGGCCGGACGCTAAATCCTGCGAGGCCTGGGAAGGCCGTGCATCAAGCGATGACCCGCGAGCCAGGATACCTGCCAGCGTCTGGTCGCTCTTGCCTTGGTCCAGGGGATGGCCGCGGCACGGTAGTTTCCGTCTGAGCGACGAACGAGCGGCAAGAGGCCGCTTCGGTGACGCTGGCGGCCGCCTTGGGGGCGTCCGGCCGTCTGCGTGCGCCGGTCGTCGCCTGACGACAGGTCTCTTGCCGGATGTCGCCAGACGCCCGGAGTGCATGAAGTGAAACTGCCCAATCCTTTCCACCGCGCCGCCTGCGCGCTGACCGCCACGCTCCTACCCCTGCCAGCCTTCGCAGCCGAAACGGCCGATGCGGGCGAAGACGCCAGCACCATCATCGTCTTTGGCCGGGGCGAGGACAAGATCGGCACCGCCCATGCGGCGAGCGAAGGCAGCGTCGGCGGCGCGGACCTTCTCGTCCGCCCGCTGCTGCGCGTTGCAGAACTGCTCGAAGCCGTTCCGGGGCTGGTCGCCGCCCAGCATTCGGGCAGCGGCAAGGCCAATCAATATTTTCTGCGCGGCTTCAATCTCGACCATGGGTCGGACTTCACCACCTATATTGACGGGGTGCAGATGAACTTCCGCACCCATGGCCATGGTCAGGGCTATCTCGACCTCAACGGCCTCATCCCCGAAATCATCGCACGGGAGGATTTTCGCAAAGGTCCCTATCGCGCCGATGGCGGCGACTTCGCGCTTGCGGGCGCCGCCTATATGACCACGATCGACGGCTATGACCGCCCATGGGTCGCGGCGGAGGGCGGCTCCTTCGGCTGGCGCAGGCTGGCGTCGGGCGGCACGGTAAAGGCGGGCGCGGGTAATCTCACCCTCGTCGCCCAGGCAAAGATGTATGACGGGCCGTGGCAGGAACCTGAACATCTGCGTCACTATGCGGGTTTCGCCAAATATACGCTCCCCGCCGGGGCGGGGAAGATCGACGCCACGCTCCACGCCTATCGCGCCACATGGCGCCCGACCGAGCAGATCCCCGAAAGGATCGTCGGCACGCCGCTCTGCCCCGATGTCTTCTGTTCGCCCGATCCGTCCGCGCGCGGTGAAACCACCCGCATTATCGGTAATCTCGCCACCGTTCAGGCGACATGGCGCGCCAATCTTTATGCCCAGTTCTACGACTGGACGATGTTCTCCAACCCCACCTACACCGACCCCGACGGCACCAGCGCGCAGATCGAGCAGTTCGACCGCCGCTGGGTCCTCGGCTTCACAGGCGAAAAGCGTTGGGATATCGACCCGGCGCTGCAACTGAAACTGGGCACGGAAAACCGCTATGACGCGATCGGCAATGTCGGCGTCAACCGCACCGCGAACCGCGCCCTCCTCTCCTCGCTCGGCCGCTATCGCGTCAAGCAAGGTTCAGCCGCCCTCTATGGCGAAGCGACCGTCACGCCGCTCCCCGGCCTACGTATCACTGGAGGCGTGCGCGGCGACTATTATCATTATGACGTCCGCGCACGCGACACAGTTGCGGCGGCGCTTGGCGAAGGCAGCGGTTCGGACACGCTCGTCTCGCCCAAGGCGTCGGCCGCCTGGGCGATCACGCCGCGCGTCGAACTTTATGCCAATTGGGGCCGGGGCTTCCATTCCAACGATGCGCGCGGCGCGGTCAATGTCGATACGCCTGTTCCCATGCTCGTGCGCGGCACCGGCAAGGAATTGGGCGGCCGCCTGCAACTGCCCGGCTTAACCTTCACCGCGACCTATTGGTGGCTGAATGTCGGCAGCGAACTGCGTTTCGTCGGCGACTCCAACGCGGTCGAACCGAGCGGAGCCAGCCGCCGCCATGGCTATGAGCTTGTCGCCTTCTGGCGGCCGCTCCCCTGGCTCGCTTTCGACGGCAACTACACTGCCAGCCACAGCCGCTACACCAATGGCGACCATATCCCCAACGCCTTCAAAAATGCCGCGTCCGCTGGCGCAGCCATCGTGCTTGACCCATGGGAAGCCAGCATCCGCGTCCGTCATCTTGGCCCTTCGCCACTGATTGAGGACAATAGCCTGCGGGATTCCGGTAGCACGGTCGTCAACGCCCGCGCCGCCTGGAAGGGAAAACGGGTGCAAGTCTATGCCGAACTGCTCAACATCCTTGGCAGCCGGGACAAGGACATCGCTTATTATTACGAATCCTATCTTCCCGCCGCCGATGCGGAGCCTGTCGAAGGGAGGCTAAGCCGCGTGGTCGAACCGCGAACGGTGAGGGGCGGCATGAAGTTCAGCTTCTGATGCCGGGGAAGGCCGCATCCAGAAAGAGCCTGCGGCCTTCCCAATCAATGGCTTACATAATGAACGGCAATGTTCATAAAGTAAAAGTCGGCATGGCAACAGTCAAACCACAATGTAATACATGTTAAATACCCATGGAAATTTTGAGACGTAGTTGACGTCTTTTCTCCTCTATGCAACTTTCCCCTCGGCAATCTGGACAGAGAATCAGTTGCCTGGAGAGGATGCCAATGAAGCACGCACCATTAAGGGGCGCCGTTTTTCACGCGATATTGCGTGATTGCCTGGAAGCACAGCGCGCCCCCAAGGAAACAGAAATACAACTGATCGCCTGCAAAATATGGCAGGACAGTTTCGCGGCGATCACGAACAAGAACTGGCACGACCTCGTACCCGGTGGCGAGGAGTATGAATACACCATCAACGCCGCGCGCATGGCCTTCGGTCTCCACGCGACCAACACCGCAGCCTAAATGGATAGCCCAATCCGCTTACTCCGACGATTGCCGGATCAAAGCTGGAATTGGGTTATCCATTCGCAAATGAGGGCGGGCTTGCTCTCACCTTCTATCTCTACCGTCGCCTCGGTGGTCAGCTGAATCTGCCCCGGCCGCTTTTCGACGATCTCCAGCGGCTTGAACCTTCCGCGCACACGTTTGCCGGATCGAACGGGCGCCAGGAAACGCAGCTTGTTGCTGCCATAATTAATCTCCGTAGCGCCGTCGGGAACGATGTCGCCTCGCGCATCGGCGCACAGGTGCGGCAAGAGTGAAAGCGTCAGGAAACCATGAGCGATCGTCCCGCCGAAGGGTGACTGCTTCGCGCGCTCCGGATCGACATGGATATATTGATGATCCTTGGTCGCTTCGGCGAACTGGTCGATCATATCCTGACTGACCAGGAACCAGTCCGACACGTCTTCCTCGTCCGCTCGCGCCTGAAGATAATCGAGAAACTGGCCCATTCCATTCACCCCCCACGCTGCTCCTAGAGCGAAACTATGCACAAGCATGCGCGAATGCGATAGGAAAATGCTCCAGTGGGGCGAGGGTCAGTTGGACCTTGTCAGCGGCGTCGAGTTACTTACCCTTCCTAAAAGAATAAGCTGGAGAGGCCATGACTGGAGAAGACAAGAAGCTTCGGCTGCACGAAAGCCGTGCAGCCGAAGAGTCGAGGGATGGATATCGATCGCGGAACCATCCACGATCGAACATCGCGGGATATGATCTAGCGCCGTGGCCGACCCACATCATCCTTGCAGCATGGGAAGGGATCATCTGATGAGCCCCTCTGATCCGTCCAACGACCCTTTCGGAATGGAACATGAACTGCTGCTGGCGGCGCTCCGGCGGCGACTGCGAGCAGCGGGCCTGACCCAGGCCGACGTCGCGAATAAGCTTGGCGTGGGCACCGCTACCGTCAAACGATGGCTGCATGGACGCGGGCTGGGCCTGCGCACCTTGTCGCAACTGTGCGCGCTCGCCGACACCACGCTCACCGAAATCGCCGAAGAGGCCGCCGTGCGCGATCGGTCATCGGACAAGCTGACGCTGGCGCAGGAAAAGGCGCTGACCACAAGCCCCGAATTATCGACCATATTCTTCATCATCGTCACGGGTTGGCCTGTGTCCGAAGCCGAGGAAGGCTTTGGCATACCGCCCGAACATATCGCGCAACATGTCGAACGACTGGAAAGGCTGGCGCTGATCGATCGCCTGCCGGGAGGGCGTCTGCGCGCGCGGCTGGACCCGGCCCATGTGTGGCAACGCGAACCCATGCGCAGGCATTTCGAACAGCATATGAAGCATCTGTTTTTCAATTTGAACTATGGCGACCCCGATACGATCTTCGGCGTGGAAACGGTCAAGCTGTCGCCCGTGGGCGTCGCGCGCGTCGCGGAAAGGATCGAGCGTTTCAGGTCCGAACTGCGGGAAATCGCGCAGGCGGATCGCCGCACCTCGGCCCTGCCGGGGGAATGGCACGCTGTTCTTGCAGTAGCATGTCCGGTGGCGCCGCTGAAACCTCGCTGATTGTGGATGATACTTGACGAAGGGATCATTTCAAGACACGCTGCATGCAAACAAGATGGCTCGGCCGAAGAGCTGATCGGTGGCCGAAGCTGTCAGGAGAGGATGCAGAAAGGGCTCGCGGCCATGCGTCGCAGATCAGGCTGCATCATGAACAATATAATGGCGGAACACCGCCAAACGTCCGTTTTCGGATGCGCACACGCGTGTTCGGTCCCGGATGGTGGACCGAGCTTCTAAACGAAGCACGGCCTATACCGAGGGATGGCATCGCCCGACGAAAGGAAGGGATTGCCATGCGTTCATCTATTGCCTTTGCGTTAGCGGGCCTATCATCGCTCGAAACGACAGCGGCTCTGGCGCAGACTGCCGACCCGGCCCCACAGGCTGTGGCCCAAGGGCAGTTGGCCGACATCATGGTGACAGCACAACGGCGCGAGGGAAGCCTGCAGAAGGTGCCCGTCGCCGTGACCGCCATCGGGCGGAGCAACGCGGGCAGCTGCGCGTCACCACGTGCAATCGTGATCTGGCGGCCAACCAACCGGATGACCGCTTATGGCAAGGTATCCACCAGCAACGTCACGAGAGGGATATTGAGCGGCATTCCCTACAAAGCAGATACGTTGACCGCAGCTACGAACGCGGGCGGACCTACGGTGTCGAACTTGGGGTGAGTTTCTAAAAGACAGAATGAAGAGGAGAGAGATGATGGAAAACGAGATCGCAGCGCGCGTAAGCAGCGCGGATTTTGCATATTATAACGGCTCGGGGCCGGGCTTCACGACCGAAAGCTCCGTCTTGATCAGTTCTTCGCCCTATCTCAACCACCCGCAACTGCGCGCGCTGATCGCTCAGGAGATGCTGCGGCGGAACGGGGCTGAACTGCCTAACACGGCCTATATTCCCGACGTCGTGAAGATATTGATGGAACTGGAAAACTGGCCCCGCATCTTCCAGCTGTTCGAAGAAGAAAAGGCACGGCTTCCTGAATTCAAGACCTGGCTGGACGGCAAAAAGGTCTCGCTGTTCAAAAATGAGGAACTGGCAGGAGCGGAGCCCGGCACGCTACGTGCCGTGATCTACGATTTCGTGGTCAACAGCGGCTATAATATGGACCATTTCTTCCAGGGGATGGAGATAGAGACCGATTTCGACTTCTACATGAAGGAGCGGACTCATACCCATGACATCGAACATATGATCACGGGTTTTGAAACCAATCATGCGGGTGAAATAGCGCTGCTGGCAGCGAACATGCGAGCGCTTTATAAATATTTCACGCCCGAACTCGCATCCTTCTTCAACCGCGTCAGCTCCTATCTGCGCGCCAAGACGATGATGAAGAGCGGGCTATTCTATCCTGAGTCGGTGAAGATAGAGCTGGACGCTGAAGACATTGGCGCGGCACAGGGCCGTAACTGGAAGCATCCCCTCTTCCTAATCCCCTATCGCGACTATCTCGACTGGCAGGTGACAGATATTCGCGAGGAATTCGGCATCACTAATCCGCCAAAGCCGGGTGAATGGGCATGGACCACCGCAATCAGCGAAGACCCGAGGCCAAGCCATCAGGGCATGACCTCCATGGCCGCGGAGTAAGATCAGGATTGGCACTGCCCCTCTGATGAGGGGCAGCCGCCTACTACATTGCCGCGAAGTCGATCACCGTTACAGGATCGCTGCCGTCCCAGTCGCGAGCCGCCGCGATCCCCGCTTCGCACATGCCGCGCATGTCAGGGCCGCAGATAAATTCGAATAATTGCCCTGGCTCGCCGGGGACGCGCAAATAGGCGACGCGCGTGGCAGGATTATGCGCCGTGAAAAGCACTTCCATGCCCCCCGCCACCGCCGTCTCAACGGCGGCGTCCAGATCATCGACTATGCGGGCGATGTGATGAAGGCCCAGCAAGCGCGACCCATTATCAGCCCGATAGGGTGACGGAGCGTCGTTCGTGGCCTCTATCAGTTCAATTTGCACGCCATCCTGATAGCACAATCCGACATGCATCGTGACCCGCGTCGGCTCGCCACGATATTGGCCATCCAGCGCGACATTACGGAATACGGTCCATGGACCCACGCCCGAATGGTCGATCCAGCGATTTATGCTGGCATCGAGATCATCCACCAATATCCCGATCTGGTCGATCGCACCGAATTTAGCCAAATCGATATTCCCTTTTGCAAGGACGAGGTGCGAACGGCATGCACCGCCCGCACCCGTTTCTTTATTCAGCGGCTTCCAACGAAGCCAGCGCGTCATTCGCCGCAGCGGTGGGCACCAGATATTCGCCCGGACGGGCGCCGGTATAGCTGTTGCCATCGAAGGTCTTGACCCCATTCACCAGCGTAAGCCGCATGGGCGCCGCCGGACGGGTGAAGCGCCATGTCGTACCGCCGTCGCCATCGGGCACGTCGAACCGCTTTTCCATATTGCGATATTCGACCTCGCTCAGGTTGAAGACGGCAATGTCGGCGCGGCGCCCGACCTTGATCTCGCCCGTATCATGCAGGCCGAAGAAATTGGCGAGCTTGCCCGTCTTTACATGGATCGCCTGCTCCACCGTCAGCAAGCCTTCGCGGACATATTTGGTGAAGAGCAGAATATTCTCACCACCACCGCACAGCATCTGAAGATGCGCGCCCGCGTCGGAGATATTCCCAACCGTCTGCGGGTCCAACATCAACTGGATGGTCAGGTCCTCATCCTTCGGGAAGGGCGCCATATGCACGGTGGATTTGGTGCCATTCTCAAGAATCCACTGCGCCATCGCGTCCGAACGGTGCAGGCCACGCGACTCTGCAAATTCCTTCAAAGTGCCGCCCACGGGTCCGGTGCCATTTTCGCTATCCAGCAGATACAAGTCCTGCGGATTGTTCATCGGCGAATGCGGCCAGGCCTTGGTGTCCCAACTCTCCCGCGCCCGCGCCCGCCAATCGGGATCGGCAAGCAAGCGTGCCTTTTCCTCGTGCGTTTCGGCAAGGACAACCTCATGCCAGATATAGTCATTGGACTGGGCGAAGATAAGCGACTTGACGAGGCTCAGCGTGCTGGTCGGCGAGACATGCGCGTAGCCTGGCCAGACATCGATCCCTTCTTCCTTCAGCTTCGCAAGGGTGTCCTGCAATCGGGGCAGAATATCCTTCTGGAATTCCAGCGTCGGAATGCCACCCGCCACCTGCATACGGATCGCCCGGCCTTTCGTCAGCCGCCCGAGCCGCTCCAGACTTTCCGGTCCGGTCTTGCGCATGAAGGTGTCGATGATGACCTGATAGGTGGTGCCGGGATAGCGCTCCATCACCGCAAATAGCGCTTCGAACTCCGCATCATCGGCAAGCAATGTGGGGATGGCGCGGTCGTCGCCATCATGGTCGTGCAGATTGTCCGAGAGCCCAAGAGCGCCAGCGGCCAGCGCATCCTCCAGCAGTTCGGCCATGCGCGCAATCTCTTCAGCCGTTGCCGCGCGATCCCATGCTTCAACGCCCATCGCAGCGAGACGCAGGGCAATATGGCCGACGAACGCAGAGTAATTGGCAGGCAGGCTGATGTTGCGCGCCATCGACGCCTTATATTCCGACCACTTCTCCCAGTCCCAGGGGACGTTCTGGAGGAAGGGCTTCAAGGGAATATCCTCGAAGAAGGAGAAAATCTTGATCATCTCCAATTGCGCGGCCTTTTCCTTCGAAAGCGGCGCTGCGCTAAATCCGCAATTGCCCAAAATCACCGTCGTCGCCCCGTTCCCCGGCAAGGGATCCAAATCCGGCTGCCACCACATCGTCGCGTCATAATGGGTATGGCTTTCGATGAAGCCCGGCGTCACATAGCATCCGCTGGCATCCACCACTTCCTCACCGGCGGCGGCGGTCAGACCCGCGCCGATCTCGGTGATCCTGCCGCCTGCCACGCGCACGTCAGCAGCATAGCCGGGCGCGCCTGTGCCATCGACCACCGTGCCGCCACGGATCAACATGTCCGTCATCTCTCTCTCCTCTTGAGGCTTGTTTTCCCTCGAGCCGAAGCCGTTGCATCTGTGTCGCCTCTTACCGGCGATCGTGCTGGATGCACGCTATCGCGACTGGGACGACCACCGCAAGTTCACCTTCGGGCAAGTGGGTCGCGGGATCATCGAATGACCCCGATCGGGATTGATCGGTGATCCCATCGGTCGGGATCAGGCCGCCGATTGAAGCCCCGCCTCGACTCCCTGATCCGCAATGCCCGCAACGGTCGAGAACCGTTCAGGCTCCATCATAAGTGTGACAAAATGCCACCACGCAGGGGTAGCGGGACGTAGCGCCAACAACTGTCCCTGGCGACGCACCGCGACCCAGCGGCCATCTTTGCGTTCAAATTTCCACTGGGGATCGCAATTGAGCGGGACCTGTTCGAATTCAGGCGCACCATTCTGCCGTGGACCGATCGCCCGGAGCTGACTGGGAACTTCGCGGCATGCGCCTCCGGGAAACTCGACGAGAACGGACATGATCTACTCCATGCCAGCGGGTGGTCAAACCGCCGCCTCGTCCAAACGCACGACAAGTGATTGAGTTCTCGAAATAAGGAGAGAACATGACGCATCATGTTCAGGATAGGAACGTCGAAAGCAGCAGAGCTGCTCTCCTACGGGCATCGACAGTCAGGCCGAACCCCGAATGTCCGGGGTTCGGCGTGATATTCAATCGTCAGTCGATATTCTCGATCACCAGCGCGATGCCCTGGCCGCCGCCGATGCACATGGTGATAAGGGCATAGCGGCCGCCGATCCGCTTCAGTTCATAAGCGGCCTTGATCGTCAGGATCGTGCCAGTCGCGCCGACAGGATGACCAAGCGCGATGCCCGATCCGTTCGGGTTCAGCTTTTCCCCATCGAACTGCAACGCGTTGGCTACCGAAAGAGCCTGCGCCGCGAAGGCTTCGTTGGCTTCGATCACGTCCATCTGATCCAGCGTCAGCCCGGCCCGCTTCAGGGCAACCGGCACCGCCTTGATCGGGCCTTCACCCATATATTCCGGTTCCACCCCCGCATGGCCCCAGGCAAGTATCTTCGCTAGCGGTTTCAGCCCGCGCCGTTCCACTTCGCTTGCCGTCGCCAGGACGACGGCGGCCGCGCCATCATTGATGCCGGACGCGTTGCCTGCGGTAACCGTACCGCCATCTTTCTTGAACGCAGGACGCATGGCAGCCAGCGTCTCGGCGCTGGTGTCGGCGCGGGGATGTTCGTCCGTGTCGAACATGGTCACGCCCTTGCGCGTCTTGACCTCGACCGGCACGATCTGTTCCTTGAACCGGCCTTCCGCGATGGCCCGCACCGCGCGCTGATGCCCTTCGACCGCGAGCGCATCCTGCTGTTCGCGCGTGATGCCATGACGTTCGGCGCAGTTTTCCGCCGTCACGCCCATATGGTATCCGCCGCTCGCATCCTGAAGCCCGCAGACCAGCGCATCCTCTACCGGATTGTCGCCCATCTTCCGGCCCCAGCGCGCGCCATGATCATGGTAAGGCACATTGGACATCGATTCAGCGCCACCCGCGACGGTAATCGACGCTTCACCCAGCTTCATCATCTGCGCGGCCGATACAATCGCCTGCACGCCCGATCCGCAAAGCCTGTTCAGTGTCAGCGCCGGAACCTCGAACGGAACCCCCGCCTGCAAGGCGATAATGCGCGACAGCATGCCATCGCGGGCGCTGGTCGGCATGACCTGACCCATCACGACATGCTCAACGTCGGAAGCCGACACACCGGCACGGGACAGCGCTTCCTTCACGACGATGCTGCCGAGCTGCGAAGGCATGAAGGGCTTCAACGAGCCGCCGAAATCGCCAATCGCCGTCCTGACGCCGCTGACAATGTAAATATCTTCCATCTCTGATCCTCTGAGCAATGGGATGCGCCGTTCCGCACTTGCAGGCGCTCATGCGCCCCCACACGTAACTGTCAAGGACAATGCGCACCCTGCCACATGGGTGGCGGCGACCCCTGACCATATAGGAATGGCTGTGCTTTCCGACCAGATCAGCCGCGACATATGGCCAAATCCCGGTCGGCCCGTTACGAACAAACCCATGACCAGCACCGCCCAGCGCGCCATCAGCGAACATGTCGTCCAACGCACCAGCAAGGGACAGCGCACCGCCGACCGCTTGCTGGACACGGCGGAACTGCTATTCGCGCAGAAGGGCTATGAAGCGACCGCATTACGCGACATCGCCGCAGCGGCGAACATCCAGCAGCCCGGCCTGTACAAGCATTTCGAAAGCAAGGACGCCCTGTACCGGCAAGTTCTGCAACGGGCGCTCCAACCCTTGGCGGACGAGATGGAAGCGACCATCAACCGGTCGCCGCGAGAAGCCTCCTTTCGCACGCTGTCCGACAGGCTGATCGATGTGCTGGCGCAGCATCCCAATGTGTCCATGCTGCTTATCCGGTCGATCCTGTCGCCCCCATCGGATCGGGACGAGATCGGCATGGCCTGGGTAGAACGGTTGATGGATTATGGACGGCGGATCACACGCGCGGCCGAGGTCGAGCCTCCGGCTGAGGATCTGATCCTCCAGATCGTTGCCATCTTCAACATGATGTTCGGCTATTTCTGGGCCGCCCCTCTTTCCCGAGGATTGGCAGGCATCGACCCGCTCTCTCCAGTGATGATCGAACGGCAAAAGGCGCTGCTGAGCCGATTTATCGCGACGATCGAACAGGACCGGCCTGACGGGAAAGCCACGGCAGGCGCCATGCCGGAATAGCGGGTCAACGTGCATCTGCCTTGTTTCCGATCCTTAACGCCTTAAACTGCCTTTCTCACATTTCCCGAAGGCGGAGACGCCGACCGCCCAGCCTGATCCCGGAGTAATATTACAAACGATGTCCGCCACCCGTCTTTCCAGCATCGGCCGCCGCGCTTCCATCATCGCGGCCGCCAGGGCGGTTTTCGCGCGCCACGGGTTGGAAGGCGCGCGGACGCAGCAGATTGCCCGCGCCGCAGGTGTATCGGAAGCCCTGCTGTTCCGCCATTTTCCTACCAAGACGCACATCTATCGGGCCGTATTGCGCGAGGTGATCGCAGACCAGAACAGGGTCTTCCGATCATTCGGTGATGCCGAAGCCAGCACAGAGGGCTTGCTCGAAATTTTGCGGCGCACCTTCAGATATGCGACCGCCGGGATGTACGCCCTCAATGCAGAAGGCTTGCGCATGGTCTTGGGCAGCCTTGCCGGCGACGGGGGCTACGCTCGCCTCGTCTATCGCCGGGCCTTGCGCCTGACGCTGCCCAATCTGGAAAAGGCGTTGCAGGCGGCACGGGCCGACGGGGGAATTTCCGGAGAAACGCTTTCGACAACGAATGTCGGCGCTTTCATAGAACATATCAGCACGATGATGCTGGTGGCGCGCTGCCATGAAAAGACTGCGATACCCTATGAGGAAGATCGCGTGTTGCGCGACGCGATCCTCTTCTGCGCGCGCGGGCTTGGCGTCGCGGAACCACGCATCCAGCAATTTCTGGAGCAGATGAAATCATGCGAGCCCGAAACCGCAGCATTCATCCGATCGGGAACGCCTGTCACGCCGTAGGACGTGAATTGGGAACCTTCTTCACCAGATTCGGCGGATTCGAGATAGGCTCAAATCACTGCCATGAACCCACGCAGGAATATCGCCGCCGCACGTTCCGCATAATGCCGCCGTTCAAGCTTTGAGACGGAATGCCCGCCCGCCAGCAGACGGTTGCCACGCATCGCAAGCACCAACAGTTGGCGCGCATGCCAGTCCGCACTCTCTTTGACGCCCAGGCTTTCCAGCCAGGGGATCAACCCCGTCACCCACGGCCTTCGCAGGATTAGGTAGACGTCCCGCGCCAATGCAGCGTCCCGGCGGGACTGACTGATGACGACGCGGTGTAACCGGATTGAACGGCTGGAAGCCAGGCTATCCAAGGCCGCTTCCACATATCGTCTTAATGCCGCCGGATCGGCTTCACCTAACGGCAACGCTGGCGGGCTTGCCGCGGGCGCGCAATCTTCGGCCATTATGCGCATTGCAGCTGCAAACAGCCCCGCCTTGCTGGCGAAATGCCGGTAGAGCGTACCCCGCCCCACGCGCGCCTCTTCCCCGATGAGGTTCAGGTTGGCGCCTTCATACCCCTCATCCAGAAAATGGCGCCCTGCTACATCGAGCAAGGTTCGGATATGGGGAAGCGGCTCCTCACGCAGTGGCGGCTCGGCGTCGAATAACGGCTCCGGCGAAAGCAAGCCACTCGGCTTTCCCGCCCGGAGACCCTGAACGAAAAGCGCGACCGCTTGCTGCGCTATCCGCTCGCGATGTTCTGGCGGAGCAGGCGGAAAACCCATGAGGACAACGGGGCCTTCCACCGCCAGCGATCCGAAATCCAGCGCCAGTTCCAGCGGCACCGGGCGGTCAACGCCCTTGTCCCTCGCATACTCCTCCAGCGCCAGCCGCACGGGCTCCAGCCGCATGCCCTGCCCGCTTTGTAGTGATGCTGCCAGATCAGGCATCTTGTGCGCCACGCCAGCGGCAACCCAGAGCGCACCGAACATTCCCTGATCCAGCGCAGAATCCAGAATCGCCCGCGCGAGTCCCGCCAGTTCCGATCCGCCAGTAGCCGCGCCTTCATGCACCGCCGCCGCGCGAGCATCGAACTCCGCGCCCTGCGCATCCAGCGCCGCGCGGAACAGCGCTTCCTTGTCGGGGAAGTGGCGGTAGATCGTTTCCTTGCTGACGCCTGCGGTGCGGGCGATCGAATCGATGCTCACCGCGTCGAAACCGCGCTCGACAAACTGCGCGCGCGCCGACGACAGCAAATGCCGGACGCGCGGCGACGCCAGTTGGCTCCCGACCTCCGCTACCACTTTCATCCAGCATCCCCGCACATTGGAACCTGCTATAACAGGCTCAGACACCGATGCACCCATGCTTCTTGACGAAAACCGAACGGTTCGATACCGTTCGGTCATATAGAAAGATGGAGAGCGATAAAATGGCATTGCCATGGACGGAGCGGCCGCTGGAACCGTTCGGCGTCGAAATCGGCGTTCGGCTGCAATGGCCGCTGCCCGACGGCTTCGAACAGCGGCTGACCGAGCTATTCGATCGCCACAAGCTCATCCTGTTCCGCGATCAGAAGCTCAGCGAAGCCGATCAGGTCCGGCTGCTCGAAAATTTCGGCCGCGTCCTGGGATCGCACGGTGAATATCGCGAAATCTCCAGCGACGGCGCGCTCGGATCGGGGCCGCTCACCTGGCACAGCGATCTGGCCTTCACCGAAGAACCCTTCAAGATCATCTCCCTCCACGCGGTGGACGTAAATGACGGGCAAAGCTGGACCGACTTCGCCAATGGAGCGGTAGCAGCAACCGCCCTTCCGCCACCATTGAAAGCAGCCGTCGCGGGCCGGGAAGCGGTCACCATGATCGCGCCGATCCAGACGCACCGGACGGTCGGCTACGATAGTTCGACCGACATGCCACATCAGATACGCCCGGTCATCATCCCCCACCCCCGGACCGGCGAGCCCATCCTCTATATCAGCGACATGCAGACCGCCCGCATCACCGGCATGGACCAGCCGGAAAGCGACGCCACGCTGAACGCCCTGTTTGCCGAACTCTATCGCGAAGATCGCATCTACCGCCACCATTGGAACAATGGCGACCTCGTCATCTGGGACAATATCGCGCTCCAGCATGCGCGCGGCGACCTCACCGGCATGACGCCCCGCCGACTCCAGCGCATCGTCGTCGCGGACAAGAGCTTCTTCGACCTGCTGCCGCAATTCAAGGTGGGGGATGAACGGATCAGCGCCTGGGGTTCAGGCAACAAGCAATTGGTACTTGATTGAAGGAACGACAAAAGATGGTCGACATTCCCTATCTCGCGCGCGGCCTGATGCCCGTCGAAACGGACAGCAGCATACTCATCTCCTCGTCCAAATATCTGAACAATCCGCGCCTGCGCGAATGGCTGGCGATGATCCTGTTGCGGCGCAACGGTCCCGACATGCCTCCGCCTGCCGAAATGTACGAGTTCCTCCCGATCCTGGATTCACTCCGCGACTTCGACGCGATCGAAGACATGTTCACGCAGGAGAGGAAGGTAAATCCCGAACTGGACGCCTGGTTCAGCGAAGGCTTCATTTCGACCTACAAGATCGAAGATTTCCAACAATATGAACCCGGCTCTTTGGGCGGCATCTTCTACCAGCAGATGACTGCCGGAGATTATGAGATCCAGATCACGCCCTGGAAAGAACCCGAAACGCAGCTTCAATATTATAATCTGCGCTCTGGCCAGACGCATGACTTCGAACATATCCTGTGCGGCGGCGGCTTCAATTTCATGGGCGAACTGGTGCCCTATTGGTATCGCCTGACCAACGTGCCCAAACATATGCGCAACCCGCATCTGGCGGCGGAGGTCAACATGATCCAGATCTTTGGATCGCTCCGCTACACCGTGCGCACGATGCTGCATTATCCCGAAGTGTGGCCCACCGCCGTCAATGCGATCCAGCGCGGCATGAAGGTGGGGCAGCAGAGCGACGCCCTCTTCATGAAGAAGCTTGAAACCGTATTCCACCTGCCGCTGGCCGAGGCGCGCGAAGCGCTGGGCGTGCGCGGCGTCGAAGAGGTCGATACGTCACAAGAAGGCGCCTTCTGGGCGTCGGACGGCAAAACCAGCCTCGAACCTGTAGCGAGGGCAGCCGAATGAGCACATGCGACCTGCTGATCCGCGGCGGCACCATCGTCGATGGCAGCGGCGGCGAGCCCTTCATTAGCGATGTCGTCATCCATGATGGAAAAATCGTCAGCGTCGGCCCCTTTACCGGCGAAGCCCACGAAGTCATCGACGCCACCGGCCTCACCGTCACCCCCGGCTTCGTCGATATCCATACCCATTATGATGGTCAGGCCATCTGGTCGGAGGAACTCTCCCCCTCCTCCTCCCATGGCGTGACCACGGTCGTGATCGGCAATTGCGGCGTGGGCTTCGCGCCTTGCCGCGCTGCTGATCACGACCGTTTGATCCGTCTGATGGAGGGTGTCGAGGACATTCCCGGCGTCGTCATGGCCGAAGGGCTCAGCTGGGATTGGGAAAGCTTCCCAGACTATCTGAACGCCCTCGAAAGCCGTCCCCGCGACATCGACGTTGCCGCGCTTCTGCCGCACAGCCCGCTGCGCGTCTTCGTGATGGGCGAACGCGGCGCGCAGCGCGAAACCGCCACCCCTGCCGACCTTGAAAAGATGCAGGCCCTCACCCGCGAAGCACTGGATGCGGGCGCGATCGGCTTTGCAACCTCACGCCTGCTCATCCACCGCACAAAGGCTGGAGAGAATATCCCCAGCTATCAGGCCGATGTCGAGGAACTCAAAGCCATAGCGGGCGCCATGCGGGACGCCGACACCGGCGTCTTGCAGATGGTGCTGGACGCCCCCTTTTCCAGCTGGATTGACGAGCTTGCCCACCTTCTCACCGTCGCAAGGGCAGCGAACCGGCCAGCCACCTTCACGCTTGGCACCTCCAACACGGGTGAGCCCGTCTGGCAGGACGCGCTACGCATCTGCGAGGAGGCCAATGCGCAGGGCCTGAAGATCAGCCCGCAAATACTTCCCCGCCCCGTCGGCATGGTCTGCGGCTTTGAACTGTCCAGCCACCCCTTCTCGCTCTGCCCAAGCTATGAAGCGATCGCCACCCTGCCGCTCGATCAACAACTCATGCATCTGCGCGACCCGGAATTTCGCGCAAAATTTATCGCGGAACAGCCGCATGAGGGCCATCCCCTGGCGATGATGACCCGCAACTGGGACTGGATCTTCCCCCTCTCCGACCCGCCCAATTATGAACCACCGGCGGAAAGCAGCGTCGGAGCGCAAGCGCGCAACCTGAACCTCACCCCGGAGGAGGTCGCCTACGACCTCATGATGAACGGCGGCGATGGCAGGGGGATGCTCTACAACACACTCGGCAACTTCTATAATGGCAACCTCGACACGGTGCATGACCTGATCATGCATCCGGACACGGTGATGGGACTGGGGGATGGCGGCGCTCATTATGCGGCGATCTGCGACGCGAGCTATCCCACCTTCTTGCTGACTTACTGGACCCGCGATCGCGCCGGGCCAAAGCTCAGCACCCCTCAGGCCATCCGCGCCCTCACCTCACGCCCGGCAGAGACCATGGGTCTGCGCGACCGGGGCAGGATCGCGCCCGGCTACAAGGCGGACATCAACATCATCGACCTTGAAGCCCTGCGCCTCCACGCCCCCCATATACGTTATGATCTGCCGGGAGGCGGCAGGCGGCTGGACCAGAAAGCCACCGGCTTCGTCGCCACCATCGTTTCGGGCAAAATCATCCGCCGCACCGACAACGCGACCGGCGCCCGACCGGGGCGGCTGGTCAGGGGCGCTCAAACCGCACCAGCTAACACAGTGGAGGAATATGCCGGAGCGTTGTAACGTGGGTCACTGACCCACAGGAGAGATGCAAATGGCAACAGCGGTACAAGTCCCGCAAGCTGACTGGTCCGCCCTGCGCGTCATGTTCGGCGATCGGTTCAGTGATAGCGTTGCCATCCGCGATCATCATGGCCGGGCAGAGACCTTCTATCCGGCCATGCCCCCGGACGCGGTTGTCTTCCCCCTCAGCACGGAGGAAGTCGCCGCAGCAGTCATTTTCTGCAAGGAACGGGGCATCGCCGTCACGCCTTACGGCACCGGCACATCGCTGGAAGGCAATTTTCTGGCGGCAAGAGGCGGTCTTTGCATCGACCTCTCCCGCATGAATCAGGTCCTGCGCGTCAGCACGGAAGACCTGGACTGCACCGTGCAGGCGGGCGTCACCCGAAAGCAGCTGAATAGCGAACTGCGCGACACGGGCCTGTTCTTCCCCGTCGATCCGGGCGCGGACGCGTCCCTCGGCGGCATGGCTTCGACACGCGCCTCCGGCACCAACGCGGTTCGCTACGGCACGATGCGGCAGAATGTGCTGGGACTGACGGTGGTGCTTGCCGATGGCCGGATCATCCACACCGGCGGGCGGGCGCGTAAATCCGCGGCCGGGTACGACCTCACCGGGCTGTTCGTCGGGTCCGAAGGCACGCTCGGCATCATCACCGAAGTCACCTTGCGCCTTTACGGTCAGCCCGAAGCGGTTTCCGCCGCTGTCTGCGAATTTGAAACATTGCGCGGCGCGGTGAACGCAGTAATCCAGACGATCCAGATCGGCCTTCCCGTCGCCCGTATCGAATTGCTCGATCCGCTACAGATCCGCGCGATAAATGCCTATAGTCGGACAAACTATCGCGAACGTCCGACGCTGTTCCTGGAATTTCACGGCACACCGGCAGGCGTCGCGGAACAGGCGGAAAGCTTCAGCCAGATCGCGGCGGACAATGGCGTCGGCCAATTCACCTGGGCGACGAAGACAGAGGACCGAACCGCGCTTTGGGAAGCACGCCACAAGGTCCATTATGCCAATCTCGCGCTGCGGCCGGGGTGCAAGGCGATCGCAACAGATGTCTGCGTGCCGATTTCGCGGCTTTGCGACTGTATAGAGGAAACGCGCAGTGCCATTGAGGCAAGTGGCCTTACCGCACCGATCGTGGGTCATGTCGGCGACGGAAACTTCCATGTCATCCTCGTCTTCGATCCAAACTCGGCCGACGAGACGCGAAAGGCGAAGGCATTGTCGGAACGGATCGTCGAAATCGCTCTCGCCATGGAGGGTAGCTGCACGGGCGAGCATGGCATCGGCATTGGCAAGAAAGCCCATCTCGTTACGGAGCATGGCGCCGCTGTCGAGGTCATGCGCCAGATCAAACGGGCTCTTGACCCGGATGGCATCATGAACCCTGAAAAGGTTATCGACCTTTGACGCAACCCTCGTTCATCGGAATCTGAGGATCAAGCGGAAGGCAGGCGGCTTTCAGCGTCCAGCCTTAAACCTCTGCTCCCGCGGTTCCAGCTGATCACAAGGATCGACAGCAGATGTCCAACGGCGGGACCGATCGCGAAAAACAGATGTACGGCCGCGACCCCTTCCGATCCTGAAGACCTTGGATCAAATCCGAGCAAGCCCACGACGGACAAGGCTATGCCCACTGCGATCGCATAGGCCGCATTGGTCGTCACATTGAACACGGATGAAAACAGCCCGGCCCGTTCCACGCCGCTGCCCTCGCGATGACGATCCGCCACATCATAAATCATCGACCGCAGCATCAGATTGCCCGATCCCTGCGTCAGCCCCTGCCCCACGATCAGCAGGATGAACAGCCACATGCGATCCGGCGTCAGGAACAGGACCATCAGGTTGATCGCAACCTGCGCGCCCTCGGCCATGATCAGCGTTCTTAGCCTCCCGAACCGGTAACTGATCCGCGCCCATAGCGGCGCTGCGAACATGCCGAATGCATATTGCAGCATCAGCAGCATGGCAGGTGAAGCCATGCCCATGTAACGCGTCACGAAGAACAGGAATACGGCAGTGCGAAAGCCCTGCCCCAGCGCGACGAAAAAGTCCGACGCCACGATCCGCCAAAGTGCTGCATCGGTCAGCACCGCCTTCATCCCCTGCCGCCAGTTCGCGCCTGCGGGCGGGCGTTCCGGCAGCGACGGCTCGCGAAAGAGAAAGGCGATCAGCACCATGCCAACAGCGAGGACAGCGGCGACCAGCGCCCCCATCGATCCGACCCGGACTTCAGGATTACCCCGTCCCAACGCATCCAGCACGGCAGGCAGAACCAGCACCAGAAAGATGCCGATGGACGACCCCGTCTGGATATAGGCTTGGACACGTGCTCGCTCGACCGGCGATGAAGCCATCTCCCCGCCCCAGGCGTAAAGCGGCGTGGACGTGGCGGTCCACCCCAGGCACAGCAGCAGCAACCATCCGCCAAGATAGAGCGGCGTGGCTCCGGCAGGCGGAGAAAAGACCGCGAGCAGGGACAGAAGGAACAGCACACCGCCGCCCAAAATCCAGGGTTTCCGCCTTCCAATGCGTGTGCGTGTGTGGTCCGAAGCCCATCCGATCACCGGATCGGCCGCCGCGCTCCACAGGCGGCTGATCATGAAGACCAGCCCCACGGTCGCCAGATCCATGCCGATCACCGTCGCGTAAAAGGCAGGCAAATAGGTCTGGAGCGGAATGTTGAACCCGCCGGTCGCGATGCTGGTCACCGAAAATGCCGCAAGGCGCGGCCCCGACTCACGCGCCTGACCGGTCATGCGAACCGACCTTCGTGAAGGTGGAAGAGCACATCAATCATCCCGGCTGAAACCTCCCCATTCCGATCATCAGGCGCTGTCAGCCGCCGATCCCATCCCATATCCGCCAAATTCCGAACCCGAAACGCAAATTGCATTTTTTGCAACACAGGATGTCTTATTATTCGTTTTACGGCGTGCTATCGGCCCCCTCGTCTATCCACAAGGGGATTATCATGAAGCTTTCTTTTGCCTTCGCGGCGGCTCTGTCGCTGTCGCTTTCCACTGCGGCGATCGCCGCCGACGCGCCCGCGATCAAGGCCAATGCACTTGTGAAGACGGTCGACGGCCGCAAGGTCGGCTATATCGATCGCCTCCTGAAGAATAACGCGGGTGAAACGACCGCCGTCCAGATCATCTACAGCGGCCGTTTCGTGGTTATTCCCGTAACCACGCTCAGCACGGCGGAAAAGGGTCTGGTCACCAGCCTGACCGCCAAGGAAGTGAACCGCCTCTAAGGCGTGCCGGGGCGCTGCTGCGGGTCGGCTACGGCTGACCTGACCGCAGCGCCCTCTTCCCGAGCGCGGTGCGATGGCATTCCTATTGCCGTTGCGAATTGATGTTGCCGCCGTCCACGACAATCTCCGCGCCCGTCATGTAACTCGCTTCATCCGACATCAGGAAACGGATGACGCGCCCCAGTTCCTCCGGCGCGCCGTATCGGCCCAGCATGATCCGCCGCTCGAAATGCCCCGGCAAATGGGCCTTGGTCTCCGCAATGATCGGTGTATCGATCATGCCGGGGCTAACCGCATTGATGCGCACCCCATCAGCAGCCAGTTCATCCGCCATCGAATGGACCAGCGATATTACCGCGCCCTTCGCCGCGCTGTAGATCGGGATCATCCCGTTGCCCAGCGTCGCGTTAATGGATGACAATGCGACAATGGCGCTCCCGGGCGACTTACGCAGGTCTTCACGAAAAGCCTGGGTCATGAGGACGATCGACCGGACATGCAGCGCCAGTCCCGCGTCCCAGTTCTCCGGCGTCACTCCATTGATGCCCGTGGCTTCGGCCGTGCCAGCACAATGCACGATGCCACCGATCGCACCGATCGCCGCCCTTGTCGCGATGGCGGCGGGGGTCACGGCCTGCGGGTTGCGCAGATCGACGCTGAAACCCGCCGCGCGCACGCCATAGCGGCTCTCGATGATACTCGCCGATCCGGCCGCGCCTTCCGCATTGATGTCCCACAGGGCGACCGGTCGCCCGACGGCAGCCAGCGCATGCGCCGCCGCCAGGCCGATACCGGAAGCTCCGCCCGTGATCACAACGCCAGTGCCAGGCGATCCCAGGCGAGGCGTGAAGTCGGCGTCATTGTCCAGTATCGGCATGGCAGCTTTCCTCCTTATTGCTTCTCCAGATCGCGATAGGCCGCAGCCACAATCTCTGGCCGCATGCTGCCGTTCAGCCAGGATGGCCAATATTGCGTGAGATACAGGAGGAAGAACTTGCGTTCGGGGTCCATCCAGCATGCCGTCCCCGCAGCACCCGGCCAGCCGAACACACCCGCTGGCACCGAACCCGGCCAGTCGAAGAAGCTGTTGGTCTGCTCACTCGGCGCCAAGGAAACGGACATGCCTGCGCCCATGCCGACGTTCGACAGCGTATAGCCGATCGGCACGTCCACATGCGTCACCGCTTCGGGCAGCAGGTTCGACCGTGCGATCCGCACCGTTTCCGGCTTTAGAATGCGTACGCCGTCCAACTCCCCCTCGTTGAGCAACATGGCCGCAAAACGCGAATAATCATGCGCCGTCGACACAAGGCCGCCGCCACCAGACGGATAATAAGGCCGCGCATAGAGACTGTCCGCCGCATCATCGGCCAATGCCCATGTCCCGTCCTCCTCCTGCTGGGGGAGATCGGCAAAGCGGGCGGCCTGATCGGCCGTGATGGAAAAGCCAGTGTCCACCATGCCCAGCGGATCGAACAGACGCGTCTTCAGGAAGGTTTCGAACGGCATGCCCGACGCGACTTCGATCACCAGCCCAAGCACGTCCAGCGCGACGCTGTAATCGAACCGTGTGCCCGGATCGGTCGCCAAGGGCAGGGCGGCAATACGCTCGCCCAATTCGGCGAGCGTTGCCGGAACCGGGAGATCGCCCGGACCCGGCACCCAATCCCGCGAACCCGGGGCCACGCCATGCTTCGTGTAAAGCTCGCCCAGCGTCATGCCGTCCATGCCAAAGCCCGCCGTATGGGTCAGCAGGTGGCGGACAGTGATCGGGCGAGCCGCAGGCCGCGTCACTTCCGGGTCGTCACCCTCGATGACGCGCATCTCGGCGAACGCCGGGAGTATTTCGCCGATCGGCTGGTCCAGCCCGATAATGCCATCCTCGATCAGCATCATCGCGCCGATGCCCGTGATCGGCTTCGACTGGGAAAAGACGCGGAAGATGGACCGCTCGTCCACGCCATCCTTGCGCGCATAGCCCAGTACGCCTTCGCCATGGTAGCGAACCGGACCATCCGCGGTTCCCCACGCAAGGATGCCGCCCGATATGACGCCCTGCTCGATAAATTCGCGCAGCTTCGCCTCGGTTTCCGGCAAATTGGTTACATCCCGGCTGGTCTCGGTCATGGCAGCAATCCTTCTTACACACCCAATTGATGGCGAACGGTCAGCGCGGTCCCATGCGGATCGCGCCGTCCAGACGGATCACCTCTCCGTTCAGCATCGGGTTTTCAAGGATATTCTGAACCAGCTTCGCAAATTCTTCAGGTTTACCCAGCCGCGACGGGTGCGGCACCTGCATGCCCAGCGAATCCTGCGTCGCCTGCGGCAGGCCTTGCAGCATCGGCGTCAGGAAAATGCCCGGCGCGATCGTCATCACGCGAATGCGATGTTGCGCCAGGTCTCGCGCGATCGGCAGCGTCATGCCCACGACACCACCCTTGGATGCGGCGTAAGCAGCCTGACCGATCTGCCCGTCAAAAGCGGCGACAGACGCCGTATTGACGATCACGCCCGCTTCCTCCCCGTCCACCCCCGCAGCGGCGAGCTTGGCGGCAAAGCGGGAAATGACGTTGAAACTACCGATCAGGTTGATTTCAACGGCCTTGCGGAATGCATCCAGCGGATGGGGCGAACCATCCTTGCCCACGACACGGAAGCCCGGCGCCACGCCAGCGCAGTTCACCAGCACACGCGGCGTCCCCAGCTTCGCCTCTGCCGCCGCCAGCCCCGCGTCAACGGACTCGGCGTTGGTCACGTCCACATGATGGAAGCTGCCGCCCAACCGTTCGGCAAGACGCGCGCCAGCCTCCTCATTCAAATCGAAGATCGCCACGCGGGCGCCAAGCTCGGACAGCCTTTCAGCAGTCGCACTGCCCAGCCCCGAAGCGCCGCCGGTGACGACAGCGCACAGACCCTTAATGTCCACGACCGTTCCTCCGTGGCTTAGAAATCAAGGCTGAAGGACTGGTCGAACTGAACGAAGCGGCGTGCGATCTTCCAACCGTCGCCGGTCTTCACCACCGTGTCCCGCTGACGGCCGGTCACGACGATCTTGGAACTCATCGGCGCGTGCCCCGCATTGACGTTCATGAAGGCATATTCGGCATGTACCGCGCCGTCCTTCTCGGACACGATCATGTTGAAATTATAATGGCGGTTCTTGCCCTCGGCCTGATTGTCCGACTCCTTGGCATGCTCGACCTGAGCCTCGATGCCTTCATAGCGGATCGGTAGGCCTTCCAACTCCGTCACCACCTCGGGCGCGAAAACAGCGGCAAGCCCTTCCCAATCGCCAAAGTCGGAACAGCGGGTGAAACGCGCGACCAGTTCCTGAATCGCGATCTTGTCTTCCAGCGTGATCATCTCAATTCTCTCCGTTGAATTATTTTTCGCCATACCAGGGGAAGAAGGGCGGCATCTGCGACGCCTTCCCCGTGAATTCCGCTGGCCGTTTTTCATTGAAGGCACGAACACCTTCCCGGCCGTCCGCCTGGCTGGTGTAGAACACCGCCAGCGATTCCGTCAGATGCGCCTGCCATGGATCGGGCTGCGCGCTGTTGCGGTTCAGCATCTGCCGGATCAGCGCGATCGAAACGGGCGAGCGATCCTTGACCAGCGAGCGCGCAAAGGCCTTGGCCTCCTCGACCAGCGTCTCGGCCGGGAACACACCACGGACCAGCCCCTTGTCGTGCGCTTCGACGGCGTCGAAAATATCGGCCTTGTAAGCCCATTCCATCGCCTGTTCCAAACCGACGATGCGCGGCAGGAAGAAGGATGAGCACGCCTCCATCGTGATGCCCAGCCGTCCAAAGACAAAGCCGAAGCGCGCCTTGTCCGATGCGAAGCGGAAATCCATCGGCAGCAGCATGGTCGATCCAATACCCACCGCCGCGCCATTCACAGCCCCGACGATCGGCTTCAGGCAATCATACATCGCCATCGCCACGCGACCGCCAGTGTCGCGCACGCCTTTGAGGATTGCCGGATCATCGCCCCGCTCGCGCAAATCCTCCATCGTCGGCTTCATGCTTTCGTCCAGGCCAAAGACATTGCCGCCGACCGACAGGTCCATGCCTGCACAGAAAGCACGCCCCTCGCCCGTCACCACGATCACCCGAACGGCATCATCCTGGCTGGCCCGGCCATAGGCATCGACCAGCTCCTCGCACATCTCGACGGTAAAGGCGTTCAACTTATCAGGCCGGTTGAGCGTCAGCAGCAGGACGCCGTCATCCTCGACCTCATAGCGGATCGTATTATAGCTCATACTCATGCCTCCCCCGTCAGCGCCACGGCGCGGCCCAGCGCCTCGCGACATTCGCCCACGATGCGCTCGATCAGTTCGGCACATGTCGGAATGTCGTCCATCAAACCGATGCCCAGGCCTGCCCAAACCAGACCGCCATCCACTTCGCCACTCTCCAGCGCAGCGCGCCCACGCGCACCGGCGACCAGCGGCCGGATATCCTCAAACGTCGCGCCGGGCTCCCGTTCCTTGACGTTCACCTCCTCGGCGACGGCATTGCGGAACACGCGCGCCGTGTTGCGCAGCTGGCGGAAGATCAGCGTCGTGTCACGCTCCGTTCCCTCCACCACCGCCTGCTTGATCGCCTCATGGATAGGCGCTTCCCTGGTCAGCATGAACCGGGTGCCCATGGTCACGCCTTCAGCGCCCAGGGCCAGTGCGGCCGCCATGCTGCGCCCGGTCGCCATGCCGCCTGCCGCCAGGATCGGAATCTCCAGCGCGCGCGCCGCAGCCGGGATCAGCACCATGCCCGGAATATCATCCTCGCCCGGATGCCCCGCCGCTTCAAACCCGTCGATCGACACGGCATCGACGCCTGCCCGTTGTGCGGACAGCGCATGGCGGACGGCAGTGCATTTGTGCACGATCTTGACGCCCGCCTGCTTGAACCGCGCGATGAATTCGGCGGGACTGCGCCCGGCGGTCTCGACCACGCCAACGCCCGATCCCGCGATCACCTCGGCATAGGCCTCGTAAGGGACCGGCTGCGCGGTCGGCAATATGGTCAGGTTCACGCCAAACGGCTTGTCGGTCATCATCCGGCACCGCTCGATCTCGGCGGCCAGCGCTTCGGGCGTCGGCTGCGTCAGCGCCGTCAGTATGCCCAGACCGCCAGCATTGGACACCGCCGAAGCCAACTCCGCGCGGCCCACCCACTGCATGCCACCCTGGATAATGGGATAGCGCGTGCCAGTAAGCTCGGTAATCCGGGTCTTCATTCCACCATTCCCCTTTGATCAGGCCGCTTCCGCCTCGCTCCATCCCAATTGGGCGAGCAGCGGATATTGCGCCGCCAGTTCTTCTGCATGCGCTGATGCGGCCGTGCCGCGCAGTGCCCTTGCCTTAATGCCATGATAGATGGCCGCAAGCCGGAAAAGAGCGAAGGCGCGGTAAAAGCCGATATGGCCGATCCCGTCCCGCCCGGTCCTGCGGCAATAGGCGGCGATATACGCCTCCTCCGGCATCAGCTTCAGCGCGGCGAAGTCGGCGCCCCGCAGGCCGGATAGGATGGTGGGCGGCAGCCGGTACATCATCAGATGATTGACGAAGTCCGCCAACGGATGGCCAAGCGTCGAAAGCTCCCAATCCAGCACCGCCGCGACGCGCGGCTCGGTCGGATGGAACACCATGTTGTCGGCCCGATAATCGCCATGGACGATCCGGCTTTCATCCCCTGCGGGAATATTTGCTGGTAACCATTCGATCAGCCGATCCATGTTGGCGTCGCGGCCAGCCGCCTCGTCATTCAGATATTGGCGCGACCACCGCGCGATCTGCCGCTCGAAATAATTGCCCTTCTTCCCGAAATCATCGAGGCCCAGCGCCACGGGATCGAAATTGTGAAGCTGAGCCAAGGTCGCGTTCATCGCGTCGAAATAGGCAACCCGTTCCTCCGCCGCGACGGTCTCGAAACGCGAACTCCAGAAAACGCGCCCGTCGACGCACTCCATGACATAGAACCAGCTGCCGATCACCGCATCGTCCGTGCAAAGCCCATAAATACGGGGCACCGGAAAACCTTCCTTGCCCAGCGCCGCGATCACCCGCGCCTCGCGATCCACGGCATGGGCGCCGGGTACCGTCACGCCGGGCGGCTTGCGCCGCATGACGAAGGAACGTCCCGGAACGTCCAGCCGGAAGGTCGGATTGGACTGCCCGCCCTTGAACTGCCGCACGGTCAGCGGCCCTTCCGCCTCGGGCACATGCTCCTTCAGCCATGCCCGCAACGCACCCTCATCGAAACGATGCGCCTCGCGCACTTCGGAAAGCCCGGCGTTCAACTCCTCGGCATTCATGACTTCGCCAGCACCTCGCGCTTGATCTTCTTGGCAAGCGACCATTTATGCACCTGCGTCGGCCCGTCATAAATGCGGAAGGCGCGGATTTCGCGGAATACCTGCTCCACGATCGTGTCATGGCTGACCCCAGTCCCGCCCATCACCTGGACGCACCGGTCGGCCACCCGGAACAATGTTTCCGATACGGCGACCTTCGCCATCGAGCTTTCGGTGATCGCCTTTTCGCCTGAGTCCAACACGTCCGCGCACCAATCGATCATCAGCTCGCACTGTTTCAGGTTGATCAGATTGTCCGCCAGCATGAAGCCAACGCCCTCATGATCGATCAGCGGCTTGCCGAACGCCTGCCGCTTCACCGCATAGTCCGTCGCAATCTCGTTCGCCCGCGTCGCAGCGCCCAGCCAGCGCATGCAGTGCGTCAGCCGCGCGGGAGCCAGCCGAACCTGCGCATAGGCAAAGCCCTCATGCGGCGCGCCCAGCACAGCTTCGGGCGGCAGGCGCAAATTCTCGACCTTCACCACCGCATGACCACCGGGCATCGAGCTGTCGATCGTGCCGATCAGCCGTTCCTGCACCAGCGCCGGATGCGGCAACGGAACCAGGAACATAGTTGCCGCCGCTGCGCCATCGTCACGCTCCGTCTTCGCCATCAGGATCGCAAAGCTGGCCCCGGCAAATCCGGTGGCGAACGCCTTGCGCCCATTGATCACCCATTCGCCGCCCTCCATCCGCGCACGGGTCTGCATCATCGACGGGTCCGATCCGGTCCCGCCTTCCGCCGCGAGCTCCGTCATCAGGAAACAGGAGCGCCCATTCCCCGCCACCATCGGATCGAGGTAACGGCGCTTCTGCTCCGCCGTAGCCACCTTCCCCAACAGGAACATATTGCCTTCGTCGGGCGCATTGGTGTTGCAGGCGAGCGGCCCCAGCGGCGACAATCCCGAAGCACGCAGCACCCGCGCCGTCGCCCGGTGGCTAAGGTGCGTTCCGTCGGCGCGGATATGCGGCGTCAGCACGCCAGCTTCTCGCGCCTTGCCGCGCATTTCCTGCACCAGCGCGTCCAGCGGACCATGTTCATCCCGACGGCCGTCCGTCTCATAAGGAACGACCACGTCGCGAACGAAATCCTCGACCTTGCGGGCAATCGCCGCGCCATCCTCATGATCTGCCATGGCTCGTCTCCGCTCCTTATCGTTTCTTGGCGCTTGCCAAGGGAAGAACCACAATGCAAGGTGTAATTAGAAAGCCATAGAAGAGCTTTGTTCCCGGCATAGCATAACAGGCCGGATGGAGAGGACCGAGAAAGAGATGAAGCATCTGCAACTCCGCAAGGAAGTGCATCACGGCAGACTGGTCGATTGTCATCAGGATCGCCCCGCAGACATTTACGCCATGTTCCTGGACGCCGTCAGCCGATCGCCCGACACCATCGCCCTTGTCGAAGGCGAAGAGCGGTGGAGCTATGCCTTTCTCGCCACCCGCGTCGCCGCCTGCGCCGCGCGGTTGACATCCCTCGACCTTGCGACGGGCGACAGGCTGGCCATCCTGCTCTCCAACCGTGCCGATTATTCCACCCTGCTGCTGGCGTCGGCAAGACTCGGCCTGATCGCCGTGCCCATGAATATCCGCCAGCGCGCGCCAGAAACAGCCTATCTGCTCGATGACAGCAGCGCCGCGGCCATCATCTATGACGATGCGCTGGCAGACCAACTGCCCGGCCGCTCCGACCACCCCCAACTGCGCCACTGGCTCCGCTATTCCGACGAAGCTGCCCATTGGTCCAACGCCACACCCGAAGCGCTGACCGACGCCCCACACCGCTCGGCCGTTGGGGAAGATGACCCCTTCTGCATCCTCTACACCTCCGGCACCACCGGCCGTCCAAAGGGCGCGGTGCTCACGCATCTCGGCCTTGTCACCAACTGCATCGGCAGCCAGCAGCACCTGCAACTGAAGGATGGCGAGTCGATCATCCTCGCCGTCCCTGCCTCGCATGTGACCGGCATAGCCCTGATCCTGATGCTCAGCATCCGGGTAGCGGGCAAGCTGGTGATGCAGCACGCGTTCAAGGCCCGCCCCTTCCTGGAACTCGCGCAGGCCGAACGCATGAGCTACGTCATCATGGTCCCGGCCATGTACAAGCTATGCCTGATGGAGCCTGACTTCGCGGATTTCGATCTGTCCAGCTGGCGGATAGGCGCGTTCGGCGGGGCGCCCATGGCCGAATCCAGCATCGAAACATTGGCCGCGCAGCTGCCGCAACTGACGCTGGTGAACATCTACGGATCGACCGAAACCTCCTCCCCGGCGGTCATGATGCCGCTTGGGGACGGTCCCGCTCATCCGGACAAGGTCGGCCAGGCCCTGCCTTATGCCGACATCCTCATCATGGATGAGGAAGGCCGCGAACGCCCACGCGGCGAGCAAGGCGAAATCTGGATCGCGGGCGCGATGACGATACCGCGCTACTGGAACAATCCGGAAGCAACCGAGCGGGGCTTTACCGGCGGCTTTTGGAAATCGGGCGACATCGGCACGATGGACGCGAACGGCTATATCCGCGTGCTCGACCGGATGAAGGACATGATCAATCGCGGCGGCTTCAAAATCTATTCGATCGAGGTCGAAAACATGCTCATGTCGCATGAGGCCGTCACTGAGGCCGTCGTGATCGGCAAGCCCTGCCCTGTCCTGGGCGAACGGGTCGAAGCGTTCGTGGTCGCGCCCGGTCAGGTAGACGGCACTAGCCTGCGCGACTTCTGCGCACGGCATCTGTCCGACTACAAGGTGCCCGACCATGTCTACATCGTGGAGGGGCCGCTTCCCCGCAATGCCAACGGCAAGCTGTTGAAAACCGCGGTTCGCGAATGGCTGCCCCAAACGGCGGGGAGCGAACCGGTCTGAATTACATCATATGTTGTCATATCTTGCAGGCCGAGGCGGAATAAGTTAGGATTCACTCAGTTACCGAACCGCCACTGCTTTAACGGGCAACACATCATAAGGCGGCCGACGATATAGATACTCAGGAGAGTTCGCATGACCACCCAGTTCCGCCCGGTCGCCCCGCCCCAGATCATCGAGAACGCCTATACGCAGGACCAGCATCGCCGCATGCTGAACGTCGTTCGGGAAAACGGCCCCTGGTCGTTGATCCTGGCACAACATTTCAAGTCACCCGAAGAAGTCGTCGCCACCACCTCCGGCGGCCTTCCCGCAGGCTTTACCCCCACATGGGACATGTTCCTTTCGCCGGTATTCCGTGGCTACCTTGCGCAAGGATCGACAGTCCAGCATCCTGATATCGAAGACTGCTTCTTCAACAAGAAATTCCTCGATCTGGTTCGGGGATATTGGAAGGCAGAATACGCCCGGCCCGAAAATATGCTGTTCAACATTCAGGGGCCGTGTCCCGGTGCTGGGGCGCCCCATGTTGACGCCACTCGCTTCCGGGGCGTTTCGATGCAGACATCCCCCGTATGGCTGATGAACATCATGGTGAAATCCGGCCTGTTCGAACATTGGCGCGCAAAAAAGGCGCAGGTCGTCACCTGGTATTACAGGGGCAAGATCGGCGGCGGCTTCAACTACTGGCCCGATGGCCCGCAGGGACAGCCTGCCCAGATCAAGGCGCCGATGTGGAGCCGCGCGGTCGTCGTTGAAAATGAAATGATGTACCACACGGCAGAAGCCAGCGGCCCCGCCGCCCTGCGCCGACCCGAAGGGCTCGCGATCAATTCGCTCATGAGCGCTGATCCCGAAGATCCCAATGGCTGGCAGATCACCACGGACGGCAAGGTTATCCAGAAGATACCGGAAGACGAATTCCGTTTCCTCATCCACTGGGGCGCGGACATCTTCATGGACTATAGCGAACTCAAGCGCTCGCTCGACCACACCGACGACATCAGCCATGATCAGCTATTCGACATGCTGATCGCCGATCTTCGCGCACGCGGCGCTACTTTCGAGGTGCCCAGCGATCCGCTCACCGATCAACAGTTCATCCGCTTGCTGGTCCAGACCTATGATCCCGGCAAGCCGTCCATCTTCCCCCCGGAACCGGAAGAAGCATTGGCCGCCTGACAATAGGTGCATGCACGGCAGCGCCAGTATAAAGTTCGAATGGATAATGGAGAGGACTCATGGAAGTATCGAAGCGCCGCCGTCCCATGACGCCGATCGTGCCGCCCCGTGCGATCAGCGACATCTTCACGGATGATGAATATGCGCGGATGATGCACATCCTGCGCACGCAGGGACCATGGCAGTTGATCCAGGCCATCCACTTCAAATCCGCTGAAGAAATGCTCGCCGTTTCCAGCCCATCGGGCGGACGGAATGAAGGGCTGAAGCTATCAGACCTGTTGACCCCCGCCTTTCGCGGCACCTTCGGCAATAACGGCCTGCCCTATATCGAAGAAGCACATGAGATCTTCTACAGCCGCAAATTGCTGGATCTTGTGAAGGCGATGCACGGCGCCCGCTACGGCGCGCCCTATCTTTTCCAGTTCAACATCAACGCACCGTCGCACGGCTTTGATCCGGGCCATATCGACGGCCGCAGTTGGCGCGGGCTGGACCCGACCAACATGCCCGCATGGCTGGGCGCGGTCATGGCCAAGTCCGGCCTGTTCGAACCATGGGAGGTGAAAGCCGGCCAGGTGATCGCCTGGTATTATGACAGCGACATCGACGGCGGTTTCACCTTTTGGCCCGACGGGCCTGACCAAGCACCGCAGCGGCTGTCCGCTCCCATCTGGAACAGCGGTCTGGTGACCGACAACCAGCATATGTTCCACCGGGGCGAAGCGTCCGGCCTGCCCGAACGGCGGGATATGGCGGTGGGCATGACACTGCAATCGATGATGGAGGCGGATGGCGAAGATGGCTGGCGCATCATTGATGGCGATCGGGTCCTCGCCCGCTATGAGGCCAGCGACATGCGCATGCTCTTCCACTACAGCGCGCATGTGTTCACCGACATGGCGGACCTGAAGCGCTTCTACGATCATACCGACGACCTGACCACCGATCAGGCCTTCGACATATTGATCGCCGACCTGAAAACGAAGGGCATTCCCGTCGCCATCCCGACCGATCCCATGTCGGACCCCAGCTTCATCGCCACGCTAACGGCGGCCTACGCCACCAGCCCGACCAGCTATCATCCCGAAGCGCCGCTCCACACGCGCCCGCAAATGGCCGCCTGATGCCGCTGACTTTCGGCCTCGCGGGCAGGACAGCGCTCATCACCGGGGCAAGCAGCGGGCTCGGCGCGCATTTCGCGCGCACGCTCGCTGCGGAGGGCGTTGATCTGGTCCTCGCCGCCCGGCGTGGCGACCAGTTGGAAAGCCTTGCCGCATCGCTCCCCCACGCGCGCGCCATTTCGCTCGACGTGCAGGACGCCGCCTCCGTCGATCGCTTGTGGGAAGAGGTCGGCGCTGTCGACATCCTGATCAACAATGCGGGCGTCGTAAGCGCTGGTCCAATGCTTGATCAGGATGCGTCGCAATGGGATCGCGTCATGGATACCAATGCGCGCGGCGCTTATCTGGTCGCGCGCGGGGCCGCGCACGCCATGATTGCGGCAGGTCGGCCGGGCCGCATCATCAACATCGCGTCCATCCTTGGCCTACGGCAGGGCGCACAGCTTGGCCCCTATGCCATTTCAAAGGCCGCCTTGGTGCAGATGACCAAGGTCATGGCACTGGAATGGGCGCGCTACGATATCCGCGTGAACGCCCTGTGCCCCGGCTATATCATGACGCCCTTGAACGAGCATTTCTGGGGAACGGACGCAGGCAAGGCGATGATCAAGCGTATACCGCAGCGCCGGATAGGCAGCCCGGAAAATCTGGACGGCGCCCTGCTCCTGCTAGCGTCCGATCTTGGCTCCTACATCACGGGCGCGGAACTGGTGGTCGATGGCGGGCATCTGGTAAGCTCGCTCTAACCCCCTCCGCCTCTCCGGAACCCATGGCTGGACTCTTGACGCCGGGTGCATCGCTGTTGCTTCCTGCCGCGCGGAAGGAACCCGATGCGCATTCTCGTTCTCGGCGCGACCGGCTATCTCGGATCGCACATCGCCCGCCATTGCAGAACGTCCAGCCATCAGGTGAGCGGCCTCTGCCGCACAAGCGAAGGCGATCGCGCGCTTATCGATCATGGCATAACCCCTCTACGGGGTGATCTTTCCCATCTGGACGCCGTCATCGACATGATGCGCCAGCACGACGCCACCATCTATGCCGCCCAACTGCTCCTTCAGCAGGAACATGACACCGTCAGAAGCTTGCTCAATGCAGCTGACGGGCGCGGTCACCAGTTCATCTTCACCAGCGGCACCGGCCTCCTGTCGCAACGCACGGACGGCCTATGGAGCGAGGACAGTTTCGCCGAAGACGACCCGTTCGAACCCTCCAAATATATCGGCCTCCGGTTTGACACGGAAAATATCGTCCGCCGCGCCGGATCATCGGGCAATCTCCGCGCCATGGTCATCAGGCCCCCGATGATCTGGGGGCATGGGGGCTGCGGACATCTGCGCATGTTCTACAGCGACGCCGGACGCACGGGCGAAGTCGGCTATCTTGGGCAGGGCCTCAATCTCTACTCCAACGTCCATGTCGACGACTTGGCAGAGGTCTACCGCCTGGCGCTGGAACAAGGTTCATCCGGCGCCCTTTATCACGCCGTCGCAGGCGAACTGAACAACCGCATTTTGGCTGAGGCAGTCGCCCGCGACCTCGGCATCGAGGCGCGCAGCATCGATTTTGCCGAAGGCGTTCGCCGCTGGGGAAAATTCGAAACATTGCTCGGCATGGCGACATGCAGCCGATCCCGCAGCCCGCGCACCCGTCGGGAACTGGACTGGACCCCCCGCCATCTCGATGTGTTGAGCGACATAGGCCATCCCGCCTATCGCGCCCTCGCGGGCCGATAGAGCATCCCGCCAGCTTCCGCCGACCCGGAAGACGCGCAGCCCCGCTTTAACCAGGCTTCCGAGCGCGCTTCAGTGCGCCATCATTAGGAGAAGAGGCGCATGCAAAGCTGCGAAACCTTGTACGAAAGGGCCGACATCGCCCGCGCCGACCGGCCGATACGCCTCGGCTCCCTGCTCTTCACCATGGTCGAGCCGCGCCCCGGCCATGAGCTGGCCTATAATCGCTGGTATGAGCGCGATCATTTCTACAGCGGCTGCATGATCGGCGCCTACACCGTCTCGGGCGCCCGCTATGTCGCGACCCGCGCGGAAAAGGCCAAGCGCTTCGGTTCAGGCACCATGGACCTGTCAAAGGGCTCCTATCTCGCGCTCTACTGGATTTTGGACGGGCATCATAAGGATTGGGACGCGTGGGCCGTTCGTCAGGTCAACGACCTCCATGCCACCGGCCGCATGTTCAAGGAACGCGACCATATCCACACCAGCTTCTACAATTTCGACGCGGAATATAATGCGCCCGGAAGCAGCATGCCGATCGAGCTGGCGCTCGACCGCCCCTATGGCGGACTCGTCGCCTTCATCGTCGATCTCAATCCCGGTAAGACCAGCGCGGACCTCTCCGTCCTGCTCCGCGCCCGCGACCTGCCGGGCGATGTTGCGCTGACCGGCTCCCCCCTGCCGCTCGATCCCACCAGCCCCAAGGATGTACCGGTAGAGGAGAACGACCGCGCCGTCTTCCTCAGCTTCTCGATCCAGGACCCCAAAGCCGTCTGGGACACCGCCTATGTGCCGCTGGCCCAGGCAATCGAGGAAAGTGGCATAGGCCGCATCGCCATCGCCTCGCCCTTCATCCCGACGATTCCGGGCACCGACAGCTACACCGACCAGCTTTGAAAACTAAGGGGCGGCTCAGTAACGACCGTCCCCTTACTGGATGCTCACCGCCCCGTTCCGGCGAATGCGATCATTATAGCGATAGATGACCGACTGCATGCCCGACAGCATCTGCCGCACATCATTGTCATTGCCGAACAGCGGATCGCCCACCACCCCGATGGCGTAGGAAGCAACGCCATGCGGCACCCGCAACGGCATGGCGATCGAATCCACCGGAATGGTCGCGCTCCGTCGGCACAGCGCAAACCCGCGCGCCCGCGTCGTTGAAATTCGGTCCACCAGATGCTTCATCAGCGTCGGCCCTTTTGGACCCAGGCCCAGCTTTTGCGTCCGGGTCGCCAGCTGGATGATGTCGACATTGGATTGCTGCGACAGCATCGCGGCGGCAAAATTGGTGCCCGGCCGCCAACTGTTGCGCTCAAAGCAGATCATCTCGGTGGAATAATAGGGCTCCGTATCCGGCTTCGCCGCCCAGCCGCCGGACATTTCAGCGACACTCTCCGACCAGCAGTCATTCTGTTGCGTGACGAAAACCGATCCGCCGGTTTCCCTCCGCATATCCTCCATCACCTCGTTGATCCGGCCGCTTCCAAAAAAGCTCTGCTCGATCGCCGAAGCATTCGCGACCAGCTTGTAGGACGGCGCATAGAGCTTCGTCGCCTGGCTATAGGTGAGATAGCCAGTGCTCGCGAGCGTGCGCAAGATTTCGTCAGCGCTTGAATTGGGGATGCCTAATGCTTCGCTGATCTCGATCGTGCGCGCAGGCTCGCCCGACTTCATGAAATATTCCAGCACCTCCAGCGTCCGCAGGCACGACTTCACGCTGCCCCTGCCGCCAGACCTGCCTTCCGCCTGTGAGTTAGCGCTCATCCCGCCTCCTACGCACTTCTTGCCAGCGTCGGCGCTGCCGATCACCCGGATTTTGCTATTCCCCACCATATTCCTGGCGCACCATGGATTCAAGCTTGGGAAATCCGCTCCGCCGCGATCCCTTACGCGAATATGGAAAGCCGCCATTGCCGGTCGCCAGCACAGCATCGCTCCTCTCTACACTGCAAACATGCACGACAGACAAAGTCGCCTCCACATCAGGACGAAGCCTGTAAAGCGTCGCTTTCGCAATGGCCGCATGCCGCTCAGCTATACCGAATGGACGCATGAAGGAGCCCCGCTCGCCATCCTCCTTCATGGCAGCCGGGACCATAGCCGCAGCTGGGACGCGCTGGCGAATGCCCTGCTTCCCGATTACCATGTGATCGCCCCCGATCTTCGCGGCCATGGGAACAGCGGCTGGTCGCAGGACGGGCGCTACGACTTCGCGGCCTATCTCTCCGATCTTGCCGCGCTTGCCGAACAACTGGCGCTGGGTCCGCAGCGTCAGGCCATCCTGATCGGCCACTCCCTCGGCGCGCACATCGCCTTGCGCTTTGCCGCAGCCTATCCCGAAACGATAAGACGCATCGTCGCGATCGAAACCGTTGGCGCGCCTCCCGATATCGAAGCCTATCGCTTCAGCCAAAGCATCGAACAAACGACCCGCAACTGGCTTGAAGAGCGCCGCGCCGCTTCCCTTGCCACCCCGCGCATCTTCGCGTCCGTGGACGAAGCGGTCGAGCGGATGTGCGAACGCCATGCCTTCCTCACCCATGCGCAGGCACGGCACATGACGTGCCATGGTCTCCGGCGGGCTGGCAAGGCTGGATGGCAGTGGAAGCATGATCCCTATCTCGCCGTCTGGGCATTTCCCGACATCTCCATGGAGGATGTCCGGGCATTGTGGCGCAACATCGCCTCCCCGACCCTCCTTATTTATGGCGAACGCAGCTGGCCTTCGGCCCTGCCCGCCGATTTGCTCGCCCATCTCCCTGACGTGCGGGAGGTCTGCCTGCCCGGCAGCGGCCACTGGCCCCAGCATGACGCCTTCGACGCATGCCTGTCGGCGATCATGCCCTTCCTAGCCGAGTGAACCGCTATTCGTTGCTCTTCTTGGTCGCCATCACCCGAGGATCGAAGTGGTTGGCGGCCATCCACCCACCATCCACGAACAGGCTGTGACCCGTCACATATTCCGATAGTCCCGACGCCAGAAACAGCACAGCCCCAGCCACGTCCCGCGTCGTCCCCGGCCGCCCTATCGGCAGCACGCTCGATTCCATCAACGCCCGCGATTCGGCCGTTTCGGGCAAGCGCGGCGTGGTGATGCTGCCCGGAGCCACGGCGTTGGCGCGAATGCCATGCCGTCCCCATTCGGTCGCCATCGACTTCACCAGATGCATCAGCCCCGCCTTGGCCGCGCCATAGGGCGCATGCATCGGCGATCCGACCGCACCATCCACCGACCCGATGCAGATCAGCGATCCGCCCACACCGCGCGCGATCATGGACTGGGCAACGGCGCGCGCCGTCACGAAGAAATAGCGCAGGTTGCGGGACTGATCATGATCCCATTCCTCCAGCGTCACGTCGAGCAGCGGCTTGAACAGCGCCTGCCCCACGATCGTCACCAATATGTCGATTCCGCCCAACGCCCCTTCCGCATCGGCCACGGCTTTCTTGACCGATGCCTCGTCCAATATGTCGGCCTCGATCGCTATGCCCGCGCGCCCGATCGCCCGCACTTCGCTCGCGACCTGCTCGGCCCGCTCCATGACGCTGTCCAGCACGGCGACATCGCACCCCGCCTCCGCCAGCAGCAGTGCGCTCGCCTCGCCCATGCCACGGCCGCCGCCAACGATCAGCGCCTTCTTTCCTTCAAGGCCCAACAATGACACGCTCATCCTCTCCATCCTCTTTGTTGCGCGCGCCTGCTCATGCGACGTCGGCCATGAACATCTTCCTGATTTCGGTCAGGCTGACCTTCAGAGACGGCGTACGCGGCAGCGCGTCCACGATCCGGATTTCCACCGGCACATGCGTCGGCGGCAGTTCCGCCCGCACATGCGCCAGCAGCGCCTGTTCATCCACTGCCCCTGCGCTCTGGCTCAATTCGACCGCAGCCACCGGCACCGCCCCCAACCGCGCGTCGGGGATACCCACCACCGAAGCATCGACCACAGCCGGATGTTGGCGCAGCACATCAACCACCCGCTCCGGCAATATCTTGAAGCCCCCGCGCACGATCGCGCCGTCATGCCGCCCGCGATGAAAGACATATCCGTCCTCATCGATCATCACCAGGTCAGTGGTGCGCACCCAGTCAGGCCGCACGGACGGGCAATGCACCTCCAGCAGTCCTTCCGCCCCCCGCGCCACTTCCGCGCCGCTTTCGGGATCGATGGCACGTATCTCCACGCCCGGCATGGGAAGGCCCGTGCTCCCACGCTTGCTGTCCCCGCGCTCCGCCCGCATCTGCGGCGTCCACCTAATGATGGTGCCGCAAAATTCCGTTGCGCCCATGCCCCACAGGATCGGCAGATCATAGCGCGCCTCGAACCGCTCCTGAAGATCGGGGTCCAGATAGGCCGATCCCCCCGACACGCTCTTCACGCTCGCCATGTCCTCGGGCGACACATTGGCGTCCATGATCATCGCGATCGCCGTGGGATTGAGGCCCAGCGTGTCTGGCCTGTGGCGGCGCAGGGCATCCACCAGCCCATCGACGGTGAAGCGTTCCATCAGCACCAACGGCGTATTATTGACCGCAGCTCCCGTCAGCAGGCACACGCCGCCCACACCGCCCAGCGGCCAGATATTGATCTGCACCGGCGGCGCGCTGCCGGACTCCGCGCCCGGCGCGCTCATCACCGCCCGCTCCAGCAGCTTCAGCGGCATCGGAATGCGCTTGGGCGTCCCCGTAGTCCCGCTCGACAGCACCTCTATCCCGCCATCGGGCAAGGCATCGTCGAACGAGGATCGCCTGCATTTCTCCAGCCCATCGACCAGCATGGGCGCGTCATCGATCCCGCCAAAAGCGATCCCCGCGCAACCAGCCTGCCCCGCCGCCTCCCAAAAGTTCGGCCAGTCCTGCTCGTCGGCCAATATCGCCGCAGCGCCCAAATTCTCGACATTGTCCGCAATCGCCGTCGCGGGCAGGAAGGGGTAGACGAAACTCACCGACCGCCTGTGCGCCAGCAACCCCACCACCGCCGCCGCATGCGCCAGCCGGTTGCGGATGATGATCCCCACCTTGGCCGATGGCGGGCACCCGGCGGCGTCGAGCAGCGCGACAACGGCATCGCCATAGCGCGCCACCTCGCCCCAGCTCACCCAGCGGCCCTCAAACTCGAAGCCGCGATCGTCCTGATGGTCGCGCAGATTGGCGCGAAGCTGCTCGATAACGTCCTGGCTCACTGATGGTAGTCCTAACTGGCCGCCGTCCCTAATTGCGCACGCCTTCCAACAGGCCCTTGAGGTTCGATGACATCACCATTTCCTTTTCGGCCATGGAATAGTTCGTCAACTCATGAAGGAAATCGAGTGGGTGTTCAGTCCCCTCCGGATGCGGATAGTCGCTGCCGAACAAGATCCGATTGACCTGCATATGCTCCTTCAACTGCCCGAAATCATCCTCGACAAAGGGTGTCACGAAGATATTCCGATGAAATTGTTCAACGGGATCATTCATGAATTTCTGCGGCATCTGCCCATAAACATGCTTCAACTGCTCGATCAGCGGAATGACCCACTTCGCGCCGTTTTCGACACTGACGATCCGCACGCCAGGAAAGCGATCGAACACCCCGCCACAAATGATCGCCGCGATCGTGTCGGAAATCGCCCGCTCGATAATCCGCAGGCAATTGACGAACGGATCGGATTCAAACGGCAGCCACTCCGCCCCACCCGTCCACATCTCGATCAGATGATCATAATCGGAATTGGACGCATGGATCGACACGAATATCTTCGCCTCCTCGATCCGCGCCCAGAATGGGTCGAAGTCCTTCAGGCCCATCGACCGCCCCCCGCGATAGCCCGGCACCGGAGAGGGCCGGATGCAGATCGTCCGCGCGCCCTGCTTGATCAGCCAGTCCGTCTCCGCCAGTGCCCGGTCCATGTCCGCCAGCGACACCACCGGAACGCCGAACAGCCGGTTCTCGCGCGCAAAGCCCCACTCCTCGCTCGTCCACTGATTGAGCGCGTGCAGGGCATCATGCAGAAACTCATGATCATAGCTCATCCACTTTTCGATCACCGAAAAAAGCGTCGGAAACATGAGCGCCGCATGCACATTATGCCCGTCCAGCACCGCCAGCCGTTCCTTACCCGTCCGCCAGGATTCGGGCGGCGCGATCGGCTTCCCAGTCATCTGCCGCATCGTCAGGCCTTCGGGATTATCGGCCTTGTAATATTTGACATGCGTCCCCGGCGCCGCGACCCGTTCGAAAGTCGGATTGGGGATATAGTCGGAAATCTGCCCCTTGATCGCCAGCCGCTTGCGGCCATCCACTTCCACGAAGCGGAAATCCTTGTGCCACTTCTTGGGCAGATGCCGGAACAGCGCATCCTCGGGCTCGTAAAAATGATTGTCCGCGTCATAGACGGGAAAGGGAAGGCTGGGCGTCGTCATCACAATGTCTTTCGGTCAGCTATGATAAGTTGATGCTACACTTGTCCTGCACCGGCCCACTTCCGGTCAATTGAGCGGACCGGCTTTCCGGCTACATGGAAACCCCGAATGGAGCCGGTTCCAACGCTTTCACAAAGCCCGCAATCGCAGCGACCGCATCCCGCGCTTCGCCCGTCTCAGGCGCCAGCAAAGGCCAGACATGCCCCATGCCCGGCGCGACATGCAAAGTGACCCGCCGATCCCCGAGCGCCAACCGCCTGGCAAAGGCGATCGCCTCGTCCAGCAACACCTCCGCTCCGCCCGTCAGCACCAATGTCGGCGGAAAGTCCGCCGGGTCCGCCTCCAGCGCCGAAACCAGCGGATCGCGCGGATCATGCCCCTGCAAATATAGCTGCGCGCTATCCAACACGGCAGCCTTGGAAAACATAGGATCACGCGCCGCATTACGATCAAGGCTCTCGCCTCGCGCCGTCAAATCCAGCATCGGCGACACCAGAACAGCACCGGCAGGCCGCTCACCAGCCCGCGCTGCCATAATGCAGAGCGCCGCCGCCAACCCACCCCCGGCAGAGTCGCCTGCGACCACGACCGACTGCCTGTCCTCCAACCCGCGATAAACCGCGACAACGGCGTGCAACGCCGCCGGAAAGGGGTGCTCGGGAGCCAGCGGGTAAAAGGGCAGGATGATCCGCCGCCCCGCCTCATCCGCGATCCTTTGCGCATAATCCACATAGGCAAGCGGCGACCCCAGCCGATATCCTCCGCCATGTAGGTAGATCATCTCCCCGCGCGCATCACCGCCACCTGGCTCAATGACCAAACAACGCACGCCACCAATCACCGCCTCGCCCGCCCGCTCCGCAGCATCGGCGGGACCAGCCGCCCGCGCCCGCCGCTCGATCAGCGCGTCATCGGCGGCATAGCCGTCTCGCAGCGGCGGCAGATTCCAGGCACCGGCCCCGGTCACAGCACAAACACCCCACGCGCCAGCTTGCCTTCTTCCAGGTCGTGGAAGGCCCGTTCAAAGTCGGCAAGATCGTAGCGCTGCGTCACCAGCTCATCCAGCAGCAGCTTACCCTGCCGATATTGCGCGATATAGGATGGGATATCCTGATGCGGCCGCGAAGCACCATAGCGTGCACCCATCACCCCGCGATCGACAAAGGACAGCGGCGTCAAAGAAACCTCCGCCATCGTGCCCATCGCGGTCGTCCCGACGATCACGCAATTGCCACCCCAGCCAAGGCTCGCCATGGCATCGTTCATCACGCGCGTATTGCCGACGCACTCGAATGCCCAATCGACGCCGCTGCCATGATCGGGATTGCCGCCCGATACGATGTCCTTGATCCGCTGCGGCACATCGCCCTTGGACGCGTCGATAAAATCCGTTGCACCGAACTCCCGCGCCTTCTCCTCGCGCGTCGGCAGCAAGTCGATCGCTATGATCCGGCTCGCCCCGGAAAGGCGCAAGCCCTGCAACACGTTGAGCCCGATGCCGCCGATGCCGAACACCGCTGCCGTCTCGCCCGGCTTCACCCGCGCCCGGTTGACGACCGATCCCACTCCCGTCAGCACGCCGCATCCCACGACGCAGGCAATGTCGAGCGGCACGGTCGGATCGATCCTGACCGCCTGATTGGCCTTCACCACCGTCTTTTCAACAAAGGTCGATGTCGCCGCAAAGCTCGACACCGGTTCCCCGTTGCGGCTGAACGGCTGGGCGCGATTGCCATAGGATTGGCGGCAATGGGTCGGCCTCCCACTCTCGCACGGACCGCAGCGCCCGCAATTGGCGAGCGTATGCAGCGCCACATGATCGCCGACCGCCAGCTCGGTGACGCCCGGCCCCAGCTTCTCGACGACGCCCGCCCCTTCATGGCCCAGCACCGCAGGCGCAGGCCAATCGATCGTGCCGTTGATGACGGAGATGTCCGAATGGCAAATGCCACTCGCCACGATGCGGACAAGCACTTCGCCCGCGCCCGGCTCCCGCACTTCCACATCCTCGACAAAACGAACCTTGCCCGGCCCTTCGTAGATCAGCGCCCGCATCTTTTTCAGCCTCTCCCACCTTCGTTCATCTGCTTGTCCGGCTCGTCCAGCATCCCACTCGCCGACCGGCAATGCCGCGCGACTGCCTCGCCCAGCGCAGCGATCCGGCTCAGCGGCAGAGGCCGGTCGAAACCAAAAAGCGACAAGGTACACAGCACCGCGCCATCCGCGCCAAATACGGGGGCGGAGATCATCATCACCGGATGCAGCCGGTCAGGCTGCGCCTCGATCATCAGATAATCCTCGCCCATCTGCCCGATCCGTTCGGCGACCCGCTTCTGCCAGTCTCCGGCAAGCGGCTCTTCCGCCATACCAAGAACGGCGAGCCCCGTCGCCGCCTGCTCGGGGCTGCGTTGCGTCACGGCATAACCCCTCTGCCGCACCATCGCGAGCGACTGTCGCAGCCGGTCAGCGTCGATCGCCCCCGCCGCCTTGGCGAGCCAGCTATCCACCTCCCGCTCACCCGCCCAGGCGAGGAAGGGCGTGCCCAGCGGCGGGATCAGCGGCACCCGCTGCCCCACCGCCAGACCGGGCATACGCCCCGGCCCCTCCGACGCAAGCGCGATCAGCCGGTCATCCAGCCGCGCGGTGAGCAGGCTGTCCAGGTCCAGCTCAGCCGACAAAAGCGCGATCTGATTCCGCGCAGCCGCCACCACCGGATGGCATTGCAGCGCCGCATGACCGATCGCGATCAGCGCTGGGCCAAGGCGATAGTCCTTCCCCCGCTGCGCCCTCACCAGATACCCGTCCCGCGTCATCGCGCCGAGCAGCGCGTGGCAGGATGCGGGATTGAGGTCCAGCTGCCGAACCAGCTCCGTCAGCGAATAGCCGCGCAAAGGCGCCGCCGCCATGAAGTTCAATATGTCGATGGCGCGCGACGCGGCCAGTGCAGGACGGGGCATCGCCGTTCCTTCAGCTCAATTCCAGATCGTCCCAATTCACCACCGTGCACATGCGGTGGTAATCGGGACTGAGCCAGGGCGCGTTGACCTGAAGCCTGCGATGCTCCCGGTTCACATAATAATTCTTCTCGATACCGCCTTCGGGCGTCATCTGAAGCCAGTTCTGCGCCTCGGCATCCAGTTCGCGATTATAGCGCGCGAACGCCTCGGGCTTCACATCGACGCGCCGCTTGTCTTCCTTCAACATGCGCATGACGCATTGGGCTGCATAGCTCGCCCAGATCAGCCACCATTGCGGCAGGCCGGTGCCCCCGGTCAGCGGCTGCGAATTGGGGCCGTACAGCATGAACAGGTTGGGGAATTGTGGCACCATCATCGACAGATAGGCGCGCGGGCCATCGCCCGCGTCCCAGGTGTCGTGCAGGTCCTTGCCCTCCAGCCCCTTGTAGCGGGCAGGCCACAGATATTTGAGCACATCGAAGCCGGTCGCGGCGATGACGATGTCAAAGTCCCGCTCCGTCCCGTCCGCCATCACAAAGCCTGTCTTCGTGAACCGCGCGACCGATCCAGTCAGCAACTCCACATTGTCGCGGGTCAGCGCGCGATACCATCCATTGTCCACAACCGGGCGGCGCGACATCGGCGCATAATCGGGGATCAGCTTTTCAATCAGATCCTCGCGCCCGCCGGTTTCCTGCCGGATATAGTTGGTGAGGAAGGCGCGCAGGTCGTCATTCGCCTTGCTGACCTTGCCCCCCTGCGCCTGCCATTCCCGATCGACACGCTGCAAGCGATCGATGTCGAACAACGGCATCGTCGCGGTATAGCGCGACCAGTTCCAGTAACCGGGCATATGCTCGTTAAGCCACGCCAGTTCCGGCTCGATCAGCGCGCCATATTTCTCGCGCGGGCTGATCCATTGCGGGGTCCGCTGCACGACGCTGACATGCCCCGCCTTTTCAGCCACGGCGCTCAGCAATTGGACGCCGGTCGATCCATTGCCGATGATGGCGACCCGCTTGCCGCTAAGGTCCAGCCCCTCCGGCCAGGCGGACGGATGGATGATCTGCCCGCCAAAATCATGCACGCCCTCAATATCGGGCAGCTGAGCATTGGCAAATGTACCGCAGGCGGTGATGACGATATTAGCGACAATCTCCTGACGACCGTCCGGCGTTTCGACGTCCAACCGCCAGATATTGCGGCCTTCGTCAAACACCGCCCCCTTCACATCATGGCCGAACCGGCTGTTCGCCATCACGCCATATTTGCGCGAGACATGCTGCAGGTAGGCGCGGACATCTGCACCCCGGTTGAAATGCTCGCCCCACGGATAGAGCTTCTCAAAACTATATTCATAGGTGATGGACGGCGTATCGACCCGCACATCAGGATAGCGGTTGATCGTCCAAGTGCCCCCCGCCTCAGGCTGACGATCCAGCAGCAGATAGGGCAGGCCCAGCAGCTCGCACTGCACCCCCGCCGCGATCCCCGCCGGGCCGCTGCCGACGATAACGATGCGGAAATCCTCTGGAATATCCGGCTTCTCGCCCTCCCATTCGACCGCGCAGGGAAAGGAGCGGAAGCCCGGAAGGTCCCGCCGCGCCTCGAACTCGACATCCGTCATCTCGCCCGACAACATCGTCATCAATCGGCGCAGATCGTCCTCGGGCGGCTCCGGCAACTCCACCGCCCCGGCATTGTCCGCCAACCACTCGACCGCGCGCTCCTTCAGCAGCGACTTCTGCCCGTCGCTCATCTGCGCCGCAGCGGGCAGGGCGGCAATCTCCTCATCCCCGCTATTCTGATAGAGCGCGATCCGCAGAGCATTCAGGTCCGCCAGTTCAACCGCGCGCCGGATGCTGTCAGTGTCGATCGCCTTTGCCGCCGTGGCCATTCATCCCGTCCCATTCTTCAGACGCATCCGAGTGCGCCAGCCTTGTTTTTTGCAATATCGAATCTTTGGACCGAGGTAAGCCGAACCCGCCCCAATTCCGCAATGCCGGAACGGATGCTTTTCGCATGTCCTCAGTAGCCGAGGAAATTGGGTGCCCGCCGCTCCATAAAGGCCCGCGCTGCCTCACTAGCATCATGCGACAACAGGCTGATCTGCGCATTGGCAGCCGCCTCCTGCGCCATGCTTTCCTCCAGCGCGATCGCGCCCGCAGCGTTGAGATTACGCTTCATCGCCGCAAAAGCCGCCGTCGGCCCGCTCGCCAGCTTCGCCGCCAAAGCCGCGCACTCGGTCTCAAGCGCCTCATCCTCAACCAGCCGATTGACCAACCTGATCGCCAGCGCTTCGTCCCCCAGCATCGGCTCATCCAGCAGGAACATCTCCCGCGCCCGCGCCGCGCCGAGCAGCCGGGTCAGCAGATAGCTACCCCCCGGATCGCCGCACCGCCCGGCGCTGGCAAAGGCGAGCTTGAACTTCACCGTCCGCGACGCAATCCGCAAGTCGCATGCCGCCGCCATGACCAAGCCGCTCCCCGCCACCGGCCCGCGCAGGCAGGCGATGGTCGGCTTGGGCATGCGATAGAGCAACAGCGGAATTTCGCCATGAATGCTCATCCGCGCGGCGGCCTCATCGGCCCGCATCGGCTCGTCCCGCGCCGCCTTGCCGTCGCCAGACAGATCATAACCCGCGCAGAAACCGCGCCCCGCCCCCGCCAGCACCATGCAACGCACCGCCGGATCGACGGACCAGCCGCGCAGCGTCAGCGCGATCTCGTCCAGCATCGCCTCCGTCACCGCATTCAGCCGGTCGGGCCGGTTCAGCGTCAGCGTGGCGATGCCCCCATCAACCTGCGTCAGGATGCTCATGAGTGCGACTTCACCTTGTCCATGCCCGCCACGATGAACTCGCCGGTCTGACCATAGGCCGACGCATGACCCAGCTGGTGAATATCGAAACAGCTTTGCAGCGCCGCGCTCTGCCCCATGATGTCGAGCGTCTGGTTCACCGCCCGCTTCGCCATGGCGAGCGCATGCGGGTGCATTTGCGCGATCTCCCGCGCGAGCGCCAGCGCCTCGGCATCCAGCTCCGCGCGCGGCACGACCCGGTTCACCATGCCCCGCCGTTCCGCCTCATGCGCGTCGATCGGCTTGGCGGTGAACAGCATCTCCTTCGCCTTGCGCGGCCCCAGCTCCCACGTATGCCCATGATATTCGACCCCGCCGATGCCCATCAGCACCACCGGATCGGAAAAGCGCGCATCGTCAGCCGCGATGATCAGATCGCACGGCCATGCAAGGAGCAGCCCGCCCGCGATGCAGGCGCCCTGCACCGCCGCGATCGAAGGCTTGGGAATATCCCGCCAGCGTTTGGAATAGCCGAGATAATGTTTGGCTTCCCATTCATGGATGCCCAGCAGCCCGCGCTCCGGGATCGTCTCGCGGATGCGGTTGAACGACCCGTCGCGAATGGCCTCCGCGCTCACATCATGCCCGGCGGAAAAATGCTTGCCCTCCGCACGCAACAGGATGACGCGCACGGACTCATCCGCCGCCGCCTTTTCCCACGCTCCGTTCAACTGCTGCAAAAAAGGTTCATTTTGCGCGTTCGCCCGGTCGGCGCGATCCAGCGTGATCGTCGCCACCCGTTCCTCGACCGCGTAACGGATATATTCTACCATCTGACTTACTCCTGGACCGCTGGTTGCGCGCGATCGGCGCTGCGGACATCCGTTACCCGCGCCCTTCCGCACTGCCGGAAGCGCGCCGCCGCCAAATTGACATCTTGCGCTTCAGGATGGCCAAGCAGAAGGGCGCGAACAAGGTGAAAACGGCATGAATCTCGAACTTAGCGAACAGCAGGCGATGATGCAGGAAGCAGCCCTGCGCTTCTTCGATCGCGAAGAAGTGGTGCAGGCCGCCCGCGCATCCAAAGGCGCCATCGACGCCAACCTCTGGAGCCAAGCCGCCGAGATGGGCTTCATCACCATGCGCGCGCCCGAAGATCGTAGCGGCCTTGGCATGGGCCTCATGGAAGCCGCGCTGATCTGCGAAGCGGCAGGGCGTGGCGCGGCCCCCCTCCCGATCGCGGACGGCATCGCCGCCTGCGCGCTTATGGGCCAGTTGGAAGGCGAAGCCGCCGCTACGCTGCTCGAACAGGCATCCTCGATGCCCATCAGCTTCGACCCGCAGGACGGCTGCATTCAGCTAATCTGGCAATCCGATGCCATCCAAGCCGCCACGCCCGATGGCGAAAGGCGCATCATCGCCAACGGCAACGCGGCAAGGCAGTCCTTCGAAGCCGCCCTCACCGAACGAACCCTGCTGCGCTCCGCATGGCTCGTCGGCGCAGGCACCCGCGCTATCGAAATGGCCGCCGCCTACGCCACCGACCGCAAGCAGTTCGACCAGCCGATCGGGGCATTTCAGGGCGTCGCCTTCCCCCTCGCCGACTCCATCACCGACATGGAGGGCGGCCGTCTGCTGCTATGGCGCACGATCTGGGGCGTCGCGCAGAAGCAGCCCGAAGCAGGCGCTCTCGCAGCCCTGACCAGCTGGTGGACAGCCACCACCGCCCGCGCCGCTGTGCGCCGGGCGCTGCGCACTTTCGGCGGCTACGGCCTCTCCGATGAATATGACATCCACCTCTATTTCCTCGCGATCGACCGCGTCGCCTTGGCGGAAGGCGATCCGGAGGACCGGCTGATTGACGCGGGCGATCGCCTCTGGGCAGGCACAACAACCGCGCTACCCGACGCAGGCGATCCCGGTGTGGAAATGGGCTTTACCGCACGCGAAGAAGCCTTCGCATCTGAAGTGCGCGCCTTCCTCGAAACGGCAGTCACCCCCGAACTGCGCGCCGAAGCAGCCACATCCACCGACGGCCACCTCCCCGATCTCCACCGTAAGCTCGCCGCTGCTGGCCTCGCCTATCCCGATTGGCCCCGCGAATGGGGCGGGCAGGACCGCAACCCCATGGAAGTCACCGCGCTCGGCCGCGTGTTCGAGGAATTCGGCCTCTCCCGCATCCCGATCGGCTGCACCAACATGGGCGCGCGCATGACGATGAAATTCGGCTCGCCCGAACTAAAGGCCGAAGTCCTGCCGCGCCTCGCCGATGGATCGGCCCTTGCCTGCCTCGGCTTTACCGAGCCTGCATCAGGATCGGACATGTACGCCGCCCGCACCCGCGCCGTGCGCGATGGCGATGACTGGATCATCACCGGCCAGAAGATGTTCACGACCGGCGCCCATATCTCCGACTATATATTGATGCTCGCCCGCACCGATCCCGATGCGCCCAAGCATAAGGGCATCACCATCTTCTTCTTCCCCATGAACCTGCCGGGCGTCACGATCCAGCCGGTCAATACGCTGCCGGATGAACGCACCAACATCACCTTCTACGACGAAGTCCGCGTGCCAGACCGCTACCGCCTTGGCGAAGTCAATGGCGGGCTCAAGGTCATGGCCGCCGCCATGGAAATCGAACATGGCGGCGAAGGCTATCATATCTATCACCACAGCCTGATGCGCGCCGCGCTCGACTGGGCCAGCAGCAGCGACGGGTCGGGCAAGCGCCCAATCGACAAGCCATCTGTCCGCGCCCGCCTCGCCCGCGTGCGCGCCCATCTGGAAATCGCAGACCTCATGTGCCGCCGCGTCACCTGGGCGATCGAGGCAGGCCGTATGACCCGCGCGATCGGCCCGATGGCCAAGATGTTCACCACCGAAATCTACATGGCTGATGCCGCCGACCTCGCCGCGCTGGCCGCGCCCGGCACGCTCACCCATCAAACGCCCGCCTTGGCGAAGATCGAGGAATCCTATCGCCAGTCCATCGGCCAGACCATCTATGGCGGCACCAGCGAAGTGCATCGCACGATCATTGCCCAGCATCATCTCGGCCTGCCGCGCGCTTGACGCTCGGCCTTCCATATGCGCGGAAAGTTGCGCGCCCGCATTGATCCTGTTCACGATCCGATGATCCTGCTCCCTAGGCCAAAACCGTTGCGCAAGACGGCGGCCCCTAGGGAGACAAGCTGATGACGAACCCGGCACCACTGACCATGTCGGATGCCCTCCCCGCGGATGGACCGGACGGGTTCGCCGCGTCTGCGCCGCTCAAGGCGCAGCGCCGTACCGCCATGCTGCTGATGCTCGCCTTCATCTACGGCCTCAACTATCTCGACCGTCAGATCGTCGTCATCCTTCAGGAACCGATAAAGGCCGACTTCAAGCTCGCTGACTGGGAACTCGGCTTGCTGACGGGCGGGGCCTTCGGGATTTTCTACACCTTGATGGGCATCCCCATCGCCCAGCTGATCGACCGTGGGGTCAATCGCGTGCGGTTGATCGCGCTGTTCACCGCCAGCTGGAGCATCATGACGGCCGTATGCGGCCTCACCCGCAGTTTCGGGGGATTTTTCGCCGCGCGCATGGGCGTGGGCTTGGCCGAGGCGGGCTTTGCTCCCGCAGCGCACTCGCTCATCTCGGACCTCTACGCCCCACGCGAGCGGCCCGCCGCAGTGGGGATTTTCGCGATCGGCGTACCTGTCGGCATCATGGCAGGCCTTTCGATTGGCGGCGTCGTAGCGCAGGCGACGGATTGGCGGACGGCGCTCTTGATCGCAGGGGTTCCCGGTATTTTTATCGCGATCCTGTTTCCGCTGATCTCCAGGGAACCTGTCCGCGGCGGTACCGATCACCCGACGCTTCGCGAATCCGAAGTACAGGCGCCAATGGGCTTCATCGCAAGCCTGCGAGTGCTGGGACAAAGACGTGCGTTCGTCCATTTGATGCGGCACCACGATCATGGCATTTTCCCAGATGGGCTTCATGACCTGGCTACCCTCCTTTCTCATCCGCAGTCATGGGATGAGCTTGGCGCATGTAGGAATAGGTCTCGGCTTACTCACCGGCATATGCGGCGCGATCGGCACTTGGGTAGGGGGTTGGCAGGGAACGCGCGTGAGTGGCGCGGGACTTCATCTGGCCCTCCGGGTGCCGATCGTCGGCATGGTACTGTCCTTGCCGCTCACTATTGCGGCCCTCAGCATGCCTGATGGCGTCACCCTCCTGCTTATATTGATACCATCATATATTCTAAGCTCGCTATGGACCGCACCATCCATCGCACTCGTGCAAAGCCTCGCCCCTGTGTCCATGCGCGCGCGCGCCAGCGCAGTGAACATCATCGCCGCAAACCTGATAGGTGTGTCGATGGGCCCACTCGCAGCTGGCATTTTGAGCGATCTTTTTGCCTATCTGCGCGATGGTGACACCACACTCGGCTTGCGCGACTCCATGATTTGCCTGACCGGATTCTCATTATGGGGTGCATGGCACTGGGCGCAAGCGATGCGAGCATTGAAAAAAGAAATTACAACGACGGTATGAATTGATTGCGGCGTTGCTGCTCTCCATCCTATAGTGAGTGGAAACACAACTGGCGAATAACGGAGAGAGGAAATCGCATGGCCACCGGACAAGCAAAGCGGCAAGTCACGCACAATATGGGCGCAATGGACACCCGCCCAGTAAAGCCACTCGAATTTGACGGCCCGCTGCCGCAGCCGACCACGGACATGGACCAGATCCGCGCCGATCTCGACCGCGCGGGCTATGCCATAGCGGCAGAGGTCGTCAGCAGCAGCAAGGCGCGCGAGATGCGCGATTTCCTCGCCGCCGAAATCGCCCGTGAAGAGGCGATCGACGAAGAGCGCGTGCGCCGCTTCTACACCGACAATGACGATCTCAACCGTCGCATGTCGGGATGCCATCTGATGAACCGCGAACGCTTCTTCCGCGACATTCTGGAACATGAACTGCCGCTTCAGCTTACCCGCGAACTGCTGGGGCCGCAGACGCTTGACGAATCCTATCTGGTGCACAGCTATGGCGCGAACGTCACCCGCCCCGGCAGCGCGCAGCAGGGCATCCACCGCGACCGCAGTGGCGCGGTGCCCTTGTCGGCGGGCGCCGCGCAGACCCGCTTCATCTGGTGCCTCGATGATTTCGTCGAATCCAGTGGCGCGACCCGCATGGTGCCCGGCAGCCACCGCGATACGGAACCACAATCCTGGGCCGTGCAATATGAATCCGTTCCTGCCGAAGCGCCTGCCGGATCGGTGCTCATCTATACCGACCTGCTGCTGCACGGCACGGGCGCGAACACGTCAACGGACCTTGAACGCGCTGGCGTGATCATCGGATATTGCCCGCCCTGGTGGAAACCCATGATCAACTTCCCGATGACGATCGACCCCGAAGTGATGAAGGGATCATCCAAAACCCTGCGCCAGATCCTGGGCTACAGCTCGGTTTCCGTCGGCTTCGATGAACCCTGGACCTATGCTCCCGACGCAGTGAAGGAACTCATCGTCACGCCCGAGATGGAATGGTGAGGTAAGAATGCGGGCCTGCCGGGACCGATCCGGCCAGGCCCGCTTCTGCGCTTTCAGCCCTCTGCACTGCCGCGCGCCTTTTCCGGATAGGCGGCAAAGCTGCGCCTATTGGTGAACCCTATTCCATATTGGGAATACATCTTCGCCGTACAGCAGAACCAAAGAGAGCGACCCGGCGCATGACATCGCAGACATTCGATTTGATCATTCGCGGCGGCTTAGTGATCGACGGCACCGGCCTGCCCCGCCGCCGGATCGATGTCGGCATAAGGGACGGCCATATCACCGCCCTGGGCCTCCTCGCCGAAGCAACGGCGGAGCAGGAAATCGACGCCAGCGGCATGATCGTCGCGCCGGGGATAGTCGATCCGCACACCCATTATGATCCGCAGATCACCTTCGATCCCTATGCCACCATGTCCTGCTTCCACGGCGTCACAACCGTATTGGCGGGCAATTGCGGCTTCTCTGCCGCACCCGTGCGCAAGGATGACCGGGAATTCCTGACCGACATCTTCGCCAGCGTGGAGGATATGAACCCCATCGCCCTGTCTGGCGTACCGTGGGACAATTTCGAAACCTTCCCGGAGTATCTGTCGTCGCTCAAAGGCAGGCTCGGCGTCAACTTCGCCTGCTATGTCGGCCATTCCAACATCCGCCGCTGGGTCATGGGCGAAGGTGCTTACGACCGCGACGCAACAGCCGAAGAGATCGCCGCCATGCAGGCGATAGTGGATGAAGCGGTCAAGGCGGGCGCCGCTGGCCTCTCCTCCTCCGCAGCGCCCACGCATCTCGATATCAAGGGCCGACCCGTACCCTCCCGCCGCGCCAACCGTGATGAGCTTCTGGCACTCAGCGCCGCCACCGGATGGACGCGGCCGGGCACCATCTGCTACCTGCCGGCCAGCGCCATCGGCGGCATGACGCAGGACGATTATGACCTCCTGCTCCAGATCGGCGAGGCATCCGGCCTGCCCGTGATCATTCAGGGCATCGGCGGCGCAAGCAAGGTCGATGTGCCGACCGCCAGCTGGGACACGGCGTCCCGCTTCCTCGACGATGCAACCGCGCGCGGCACCCCCGTCTATTCCCTGCTGATGAGCCGCCCCTTCGACCGCACCGTCGAAATCGGCCCCAACAATGTTCACTATAAGGCGTGCTTCGCCTTCAACGACCTGTTGAACCTGCCCGACGCGGAAAGGCGCGCCGCCCTTCGCGACACGATATGGCGCGACCGGGTCCGCAACTCAGTCGAAAATAGCAACCGCGATCCATCGAAAGGCACCACTCTCCCGCCGCCCCAATGGCCCGACGTCTATGTGGTGCAAGTCGCCGAGGAACGGAATCGCTCCCTGGAAGGCAAGTCAATCGCCGCACTGGCGCAGGATTGGGGCGTCGCGCCGATGGACGCAATGCTCGATCTGGCGCTGAACGAGGATCTGCGCACCACCTTCCGCTGGCGCACCGAAAGCCCCGAATGGGCGGCGGCGGTCGATGTCGCGCAGGGGCATCCCAACATGATCGTCGGCGTGTCGGATGGCGGCGCCCATCTGCACAAGGATGATGGCGCCGACTGGAGCTCCTATTTCCTGCGCTCCTGGGTCCTACAGCGCAAACGCTGGACGCTGGAGGAAGGCATCCGCCAGATAACGCAAGTCCCCGCTGCGATGCTCGGTTTCGCCGATCGCGGCACGCTGCGCGTTGGCGGTTGGGCGGACATCATGATCTTCGATCCCGAAACCATCGGCCCGTGGCGCAAGGAGTTCGTCCATGACCTGCCCGGCGGCATCGGCCGATGGAAAGCGCTGGGCACCGGGGTCAAGGCGACCATCGTCAATGGCCAGCCGATCGTCATCAATGGACAGCTGACCGGCGCCCTGCCGGGCCACGTCGTGGCGCCGGGCGCCCCGCTGGCCGCTGCCTGAATCACCAGAGGAAATCGTCATGATCGAAGTCATCAAACTGACCGGCGCAATCGGCGCGGAAATAAGGGGCGTCGACCTTTCCACTGATCTTTCGCCCGAAACCGTCGCCGCGATCAACGACGCGCTCTATGACAATTATGTCGTCTTCTTCCGCAATCAAAAGCCTTTGTCGGAGGAAGAACATATGCGCGCCGGGCGTCATTTCGGCACGCTCGACCTCTCGGAGATTCAGCCCGATCCCGCCGCCCGGCGCGAAGTGTTATGGATGGAGAGTAATTCGGCCAAGGGCGCGGGCGCTGAATATCTCCATCGGGATCGCACCTATCTCGAAGCGCCGCCGATGGGATCGCTGCTCCAATGCATGGTCAAGCCCGACGTCGGCGGCGACACCTGCTGGATCAGCTCGGTCGCCGCCTATGAAGCGCTGTCCCAGCCTATCAGGGACCTGATCGACGGCCTCAGCGCCCTTCATTCCATCCAGCCGCTCGCAGCCCGCAGCCAATCCATGCGCGACATGCTGGGGGACAAGGTGCACAGCTTTTCCACCGCCATCCACCCGCTGGTGGAGGTGCACCCGGTCAGCGGACGCAAGGCGCTCAACATCAACGCCAACTGGACGACGCAGATCATGGGCGTGTCGCAGGAGGAAAGCCGCATGCTGCTCGACTTCCTGCTCAATCATGTGAAGCGGCCGGAATTTCAGGTCCGCTTCTCCTGGAATGTGGGCGACATCGCCTTCTGGGACAATCGCACGACCCAGCATTGCGCGATCGCGGATTACAACAGCCGCCGCGTCATGAAGCGCGTCGCGCTCGTAGGCCATCCGCCCAAAGGTCCCCATGATCCCGTAACTGCCTCAGCGCACTGACGACCGTCGCGCATTCACGGGCAGCGCTCCATATTTGCGGATTGGATGACCTCCGCGCTTGCGAATCCGATGCATCTGCGCCATCCCTCCTTAAATAATTGCATCCGGCCATGAAGTTTTTGCGACGCGGACCGGTTGCCTGCCAATGTGAGGAGAGAATGATGGCGCCGACGGAGGAACGCCCGGCCCGCGCGGGCTATGCGCTCTATATCTTGTTGCTGCTGCTCGCGATCAATTCGTTGAGCTACGCCGATCGCCACGTCTTCTCCGTCCTCATTCCCGCGATCAAATCGGAATTCGGCGCGTCCGATTCGCTCCTCGGCCTGGTCGGCGGACCCGGCTTCGTCGCCAGTTACGTGCTGTTCAGCATGCCGCTCGCGCGTTTCGCCGACCGCTGGTCGCGACGCGGCGTCCTCACCCTGTCCGCCACTCTGTGGAGCGCGGCCACGGCAGCATGCGGCGCGGCTGGCAACATGCTACACATGAGCATCGCCCGCCTGATGGTCGGCATCGGCGAAGCGGGCGGCCTGCCGCCTGCGCAATCGCTCCTCGCCAGCCTCTATGATGAACGGCGCCGGTCTAGCGCCATGGGGGTCCTTTCGGCCTCCACCTATATCGGCGTCGTGCTCGGCCTTACCGGCGGCGCAGCCGTTGCCGCGATGTGGGGCTGGCGCTGGGCCTTTTTCGCGCTCGCGATCCCCGGCTTCCCCCTGGCGCTGCTGCTCTGGATCACCGGCCCACGCCGCGGCAAGGCTATGCAGGTTACCGGCGATGGGCCGTCTGAAAGCCTTTGGAATGCCATCAGGCGCTGCTGGGCGATACCCTCGCTGCGCCTGCTGGGGCTCGGCGTCGGGACGTTCAACATATTCGGCTATGCCGCCGCCATCTGGACGCCCGCCTTCTTCATGCGCTCCCATGGCATGACCCTTGTCGAGGCAGGCACTTGGCTCGGCATCGGCGCGGCGATCGGCGGCATCACCGGCAGCCTGCTGAGCGGCGTCATCGTGGACCGCCTGCGCGTCCGTGGCGAAGCCTGGCAACTGCGCGTGCCCGCCATCGCATTCCTCCTCGCCTTCCCGATCTTCATCGTCATGTTCACCCTGCCGGGTGGCGCAGCCGTGCAGATCGGCGGCTTACGCGTCCCTGGCGTCGCGCTACTTTCCATCCTCACCGGCATGATGGCGGCCATGTGGGCAGGTCCCTCCTTCGGAGCCGCGGCCCGCCTCGTCCTGCCGCATCAACGGGCGCAGGCAACGGCGATGCTGGTTGTCATCATCAACGTGATCGGCAGCGCGTTTGGCCCGGTGATAGGCGGGGTCGTCAGCGACCTGCTGGCCGACCGGTTTGGCGCCGAATCCCTCCGCGTCAGCCTCTTCTCGCTTTCGGTGCTGACGATTTTCGGCGGACTGCTTTTCTGGCGGGCTTCGGTTCATTATCCCCACGATCTGACCCGCGTCGGCCGCACGGATGAGGGGATCTCGCCGCTCGGCCAGGGAAAACTGACAGAATCGACGCTCTGATCGCAGAGACAGGAGAAGAGAGCATGAAAACGCACGCGATCGTAACCGGCGCTGCTGGCATATTGGGCCAGGCCGTAACCCAAGCGCTGACACAGGCAGGCTATAAAGTGACGGGCATCGACCGCGCCGACAGCGCAGGCGCCGCGACGCAGGGCACCTATCTGGGCGGCATCGATCTAACGGACTCCGACGCAACGGCGACGGCCGTCAATCAGGCGATCAACGCCAACGGCCCCGTCGCAGCGCTCGTCAATGTCGCGGGCACCTTCCGCTGGGAAACCGTCGCGGATGGCGATGTCGCGACCTGGGCGAGCCTGTTCGACATCAACCTGCGCACAGCCGTCAACGCCGTCCGCGCTGCCCTCCCCTCCCTGCGCGACGGCGGCGGCGCGATCGTCAGCATCGGCGCCGCCTCCGCGATCAAGGCAGGCGCAGGCATGGGCGCCTATGCCGCCAGCAAGGCGGGCATCGCAAAGCTCACCGAAGCGCTGGCCGAGGAAGAAAAGGACAATGGTGTCCGCGTGAACGCCGTCCAGCCCTCCATCATCGACACACCCGCCAACCGGGCGGACATGAGCGACGCGGACTTCAGCCGATGGGTGTCCCCCGCGCAGGTCGCCAGCGTCATCGCCTTCCTCCTGTCGGACGGCGCAGCCGCCGTGACGGGCGCCTGCATCCCCGTGACGGGCCGCTGCTGATGCGCGCCGCCATCTTCCGCGGAGCAGGCCAGCCGCTCGCCATCGAAACCGTCGCCGATCCTGTTCCAGCCGCCGATCAGGTCATCCTGGAAGTCGCCAACGCCGGGATTTGCGGGTCAGACCTCCACATGGCGGAAAGCGCCCATACGCCCTCGGGCCTCATATTCGGGCATGAGTTCGCCGGGACCATCGCCGCCCTTGGCCGCGACGTGAAAGGCCCATGGAAAGTCGGCGACCGCGTGACCGCCCTCCCCTTGAACGCCTGCCATCACTGCCCCGCCTGCGATGCTGATCTGCCCGCGCTCTGCTCGGCCAACCTGTTCACCGGCACCAACCTCCTCGCGCAGGGCGCCTATGCCCAGCTCGTGACGGCCCGCGCCGACATGGTCCAGCGCCTGCCCGAAGGCGTCACCCTTGAGGAAGGCGCCCTGGTCGAGCCGCTCGCCGTCGGCCACCATATCGTGTCCCTTGCCCATATGCCCAAGGATGCGGCGGTTCTGGTGCTGGGCGCTGGCCCCATCGGCGTTGCCGTCGCCCTGTTCGCCCGCCACGCCGGTGCGCGCCATGTGGTGGTGAGCGAGCGCTCTCCCGAACGCCGCGCGCTGGCGCAGCAGGTCGGCGCCACCGCCGTCATTGATCCGCAGGTTCAGGATGTCGCCGCCGCCTTCGCCCAGGCAACCGGCGAACCGGCTCCCCGGATCATCTTCGAATGCATCGGCGTTCCCGGCATCTTCAACCAGGCGATGCAACTCGCCGCCGTCCGCGCGCAGATCATCGTCGCGGGCGTCGTGATGCATGACGAAACCATCACCCCCGTCATCGCCCTCGGCAAGGAACTGACCATCCGCTACAGCCAGGCCTATAATGAACGGGATTTCGAGGCAGTGATCCACGCCATCGCGACCGGCGCCATCAAGCCAAAGCCCATCCACACCTCCACCGTCAGCCTGGATGAACTGCCCGCCGCCTTTGAGGCGCTGCGCAGCCAGCCGCGCGAATGCAAGGTGCTGATCCGACCCTGAACCGTCAACCTTGCACGCTAAAATCGCCCGCCAGCTACGCAAGAAGTTGACATTATAGCCGGGAAGGGCACAGTTCGCGTGAATATCGCGGGAGGGGATTAGCGCAGCGGCCTGATGGCGGCAGCGCTCCCTGTCCGCTTTGGAACCCGGATCGGAATGGGGCTATAATGAGCAATTGGGACAAGGAAGTCGACATTCTGGTGGTGGGGTCGGGCGCGGGCGGCCTGCTCGCGGGCCTCGTCGGCGCGCACAACCACGCCGAAGTGCTGATCGTTGAAAAGGCTGACCTGTGGGGCGGCACGTCGGCGACATCGGGCGGCGGCATCTGGATTCCGGGCAGCGACGTCGCCAGGGCGGCGGGCTTTGAAGATAATCTCGACAACGCCTTCACCTATCTGCGCGGCCTTTCGGCGGACAATGTCCCGGACGAAAATATCCGCGCCTATGTCGATAATGCCGCGCCCATGCTGCGCTGGGTCATGGCGAACACGCCGGTCCAGTACATGGCCTTCCCCTATCCCGATTATCATGCAGAAAATCCCGGCGGGTCGGCGCAGGGCTATCGCACCCATCTGCCCATGCCCATTGATGGGAAGCCGCTCGGCAAGGAAATCCGCACCCTGCGCTTCGCCTCGCCCGCGGCCAGCCTGTTTGGCTATCTCAACTGGCACTTCAGCGAAACGAGCGAACTGCTCTACCGCACGAAGGGTTGGATCAAGAACCTCGTCGTCAACATGTCGCGCTACTGGCTCGACCTCCCCTTCCGCCTGACCTCGCGCAAGGATCGCCGCCTGACGCTCGGCAACGCGCTGACCGGCGGCCTGCGCATGTCCCTCGACAAGGCGGGGGTGCCCGTCTGGCTCAACACACCGCTCAGCGAACTGATCCGCGAAGGTGGCCGCGTCACCGGCGCCGTGGTCGAAAAGGATGGCAAGCCCTACCGCATCGGCGTGCGCAAGGGCGTGGTCCTCGCCGCTGGCGGCTTCGACAAGAACCAGGCGATGCGCGACGCCAATTCGCCCCTTTACCCGACGTCGCGCTATTCGGGCGGCGTGACCAGCAACACCGGCGACGCGATCCGCGCGGGTGAAGCCGTCGGCGCGAACATGCTGAACCTGCAATCGGCCTGGGCCGCGCCCGTCTTCTACGTCCCCGGCGAGGATCGGGGACGGCTCTGCACCGTCGAGCGCGCGCTGCCCGGCTGCCTCATGGTCAACCAGAGCGGCAAGCGCTACCTCAACGAAGCCGCCTCCTACCATATCGTCGGCCAGCAAATGGCCCGGCGAGAAGCGGAACATAACGACGCCAGCCCCAGCTGGATGATCTTCGACCACACATATCGCCACAAATTCCCGATGGGTCCGCTCTACCCGCTCATGCCGACGTTCATTCACAACAAGGGCGTGCGCAGCATCCTGAAGCAGGGCCGCTCGATCGAGGAACTGGCGGGCAAGATCGGCATCGATCCCGCAGCGCTCTCGGCCACCATCGCCCAGTTCAACACCCACGCGGCCAAGGGCGAAGACCCCGAATTCCACCGTGGCGAAGCGGCCTATGACAAAATGTATGGCGACTTCCGCCACGGCCCCAATCCCTGCCTGCGCCCCCTGGACAAAGGCCCCTTCTACGCCATGCCCATCTATCCCGGCGACATCGGCACCAATGGCGGCCTGCTGACCGATGCAAAGGCACAGGTGCTGGACGACACGGGCGCGCCCATCGCGGGCCTCTATGCAGTCGGCAACAATGCAGCGTCCGCCATGGGCGAAAGCTATCCCGGCGCAGGCGTCACCATCGGCCCGGCAATGACCTTCGCCTATGTCGCCGCACGTCACATGACCGGCGGCAACGCCTGATCCTGATAAGCTGAAGAGGCGGCATGCATGGCTGACGGGAAAGATCAGCTCATCCGCCGTTTCAGCAGCGCGATGACGGCTGGAGGATGATCCTGTTTAAGTGGTCGTCACCCCGGACTTGATCCGGGGTCCCGCTTATTTTCTGACGCTGCCGAGACAGCGGGACCCCGGGTCAAGCCCGGGGCGACGGAAAAGCAGCCTTAATGCCGATGCTTCCCTGCTCCCTCACGCGCCGCCCATCGCCCGAGCCAGCTCCGTAACAACACGCCGCCACTCGATCCGCACCAGATCATCGCCAATCTCCGCTTCCAGGAACAAGCGGTCGCCCTCAAATGCATAGTGCCGCGGCTGCTCTGATCCGATCCAGTCCGGATACCATGCGCCATCGACATGGTGCGTGATGATCCCGGCTTCCGCATCTATCGAAAAGCGCCCGAAATAGCCGCTATAGCCGCGCATCGACTCCCCAAGCGCCGCGTCGCTCACCTGATAAACGCTGGGCTCACCGAACCTCTGCCGGTTCGCCTGCATCAGGTGACAGCTCATATGCCCGTCCGCGCTGTACATGATCTGGCCGACGGCGTCGGTGCCGAAGGGATAATCCCGCGTGCCATCGGCATGAAAAGTCGTCCACAGGACCAGCTGCCACCCGCCAACAAAGGCGGCGAATGCCTGTTGCGCGCTCATGTCCGGGCGGTTGAGCCGTTCGGGCAATCCGTTCACAGCCATTTCTCGCCCTCTCCCGGTTCATTCTGCCGACACCGAATGATGCCGCCCGCGCCCGGCATGTCCACAAAGAAAAAGGGCCGGGTTTCCCCGGCCCTTCTTAATCATTCTCCGCCGAAGCGATATTTCAGGCGCAGCCCGTACATGCGGGGTTCGCCATAAAGGCTCGTTTGATACAACAACCCACCCTGCTGATACACATTGCTGTTGCTGATCCGGTAGAGCTTGTTGGTCGCATTGGTGACGAACAAACCGACATCGAACCCGCTGCCCGCAACGCCGTTCCAGTCGAGCGACATGTTGAGCAGGCCGAACGGTTCCAGATAGGCGCCCGGCTGTAGCGCGGGCACGTTGCCGGGATCGGTATACTGACGCGAGCTGTGCGAATAGTTCGCGAAGAAGTTCAACTCACCCATGTCGTCGCCCACCGGCACCGTAGCATTGGCGTGAATGCTCCAGATATAGGGCGAAACAAATTGGAAGGGCAGACAGCTCAGGTCCACCGTTCCGCCCGGCGCAACACCACCGTTACAGCCGAAACCGCCGGTCGACGTGGTGTACTCGTAATTTTTGTACTTCGCGTCGGTGTGGCTGAAATTGCCGCCGATCTCCAGACCCTTGAACGGCCGCATCGAAGCTTCGACCTCGACACCCTTGATCCGCGCGTCGGCGTTACGGACGACTGCGCCACCAGCAGCCGATGCCGGATTATAGTCCGCTCCCGCCCGCTGAATGTCCTTATAGTCCAGCAAATAGGCGCTGGTGTTGAGGCGGAACGGCACGTCGGCAATCCGGAAGTCGGCTTTAAAGCCAGCTTCATAGGATGTGACCTTTTCCGGCTGGAAGGTGCGGGTGTTGGTGAACACGGCCTGCTGGTTGAAGCCGCCTGCCTTGTACCCACGGCTCACCTTGCCGAACAGCAGCACGTCGCGCATCACCTTGTAATCAATGCCGATCAGCCAGGTCGAAGCCTTGCTGTTCAGTTCCGCAGTGTAGGTGCAATCCGCCAGGGCAGTCCCTATCGGCACCACGGCGCTGGTCGAACCGCACTTCGCGGTCGTCCCGCCGATCTGCGGCAAGAAGGAAGTGGAGAAACCACGGATCTTGTCCCAGGTGTGACGATAGCCGCCGGTCAGGCGCAAGCTCTCCAGAGCAGGTGACACCGCCCCGAAATCAAACGTCGCCTGGGCATAGAGTGCTTTGGACGTCTGGGTCGTTCCGTAGGTGCTGTAGTTCGCAGGACACACGGCAATGCCCGGAGTGCCGATATTTGTCCCGGTGAACGCCGCCGGGCAGTAAACGATCGCCGCGCCAACCTGCTTGCCGCTTGGACGCTGGTCATAATAGAATCCGCCGACCGTGTAGGTCAGATGCTTGTCCAGTGTGGAACCCTGCAACTGCAGTTCTTCCGTGAACTGCTTCAGGTCGTCGCGCGGGAAGCCCGGATCGGATGCGTTGACATAGGTGAGCGGCGTATTGTCGCCGGGCAAAACCACTTGGCCCGGTGCAGGCAGGCGATTGGGATCGACGTCGTGCTGCTGCAGGATCGTGCCGTCGCTGTCATAGGCATAATCCAGCTTCAACTTCTGGAAGCTGACTATGTTGCGCAACGTCAGTTCGTCACTCAACTCGATGTCGGTCGTGTTGGAAACGCCCCAGGTCTTGGTACGCGAAAATATATCGATGCCCAGCGCGGTCTGACGCGGCCCCAGTGCATTCGCCTGTGCCGACGCCGCGCGGTAGACATCGCACGATGCGATAGCGCCCGGAATGGTCGCGCCTTCATAGCAAAGGTTAAGCGCAGACAGACCGGCAATATTGAAGCCCTTGTGGATAAAGCCCGCGCCGTTATTCTTGGAGTTCGAGCCATAGATCATCGTGTAGTTTTCGATGGTCTCGGTGGGCTTGAAGGTGATGCCGATACGTCCCGAATACCAATGTTCGTTGTCGCGATCTTTGTTCCACACAACATCGCGCGTAAAGCCGTCGCGATCATGGAACGCACCCACGACACGGACCAGCAGCTTGTCCTCGATCACCGGGACATTGACAGCGCCTTCGACGTAACGGCGGTCATAATTGCCAATCTCGCCCTTGATCCAGCCGCTAAAATTATTGGTCGGCTTCTTGGGCACCAGCAGCACCGCGCCGCCGGTCGTGTTACGGCCGAACAACGTGCCCTGCGGACCGGACAGGACCTGCAAATTCTCCAGATCCACGAAATTGCCGGGTCCGCCCTGTTGGCTGAGCGTGATGCCAGCGGGGAGCGGGACTTCGTTCATATAAACGACGACGCCCGGTGACGCCTGGAACGTGGCGCCCTGACCGCGAATGGTGAAGGATTGCGATTCACGCGACCCTTGCCCGTTGGGACCGACGACCAGCGACGGAACGCTCGCCTGAAGGTCCTGCTCCTTGGCAATGCCCTGCTGCTCCAGCCGGTCGGCGGACAGCGCGGTGATCGCGATCGGAACGTCCTGATTGCGTTCCTCGCGGCGATTGGCGGTCACGACGATGTCAGTCAGGCCGATATTCTCGTCCGCGCCCTGCGGCTGTGCTTCGGTCTGGGCCAGGGCCGCCGGAGCAACAAACATTGTAACGGCAACGCCAGCCATCATGCTGGTGACAAGCAGCGGCAACCGCCGCCGCGCGCGGATAACAGACGACATTCACACTCTCCTATGTATATGGTGCAGGGCTGGCGGCGTTCTCACCGCAGCCCCGATCCTCTCCACTGTGTTTTTTGGTTAAGCTGATCGGCGCCACAGGGCCGAAACAGCCCCGCCTCCGCCGACATGGCGATGGTTCAGGCTGGCGCGTCGATGTTCGAAATAGATGGTGCCGCGGTTTCTTCGTCGCCGTTCATCTTACGATGTCATGCAGGCCGCACTCTAACTCCCCTTTTTTACAGCCCCGTGCCCCACCCCCGTTCGCCGGTGTGTTGTGTAAGCACTCACTTTCTTATGTCTATTAACACGACCTGTTGTGAAATCAATATCTCAACCGCTGTTAATTCTGCATTTCATTCATTATTTTGAAAACAACATCCCAATCTTCCACCCACCGGAAAGCAGATCAAAATGCCTCTCATGTGGTAATTTCTCCACGCCACGATCAGACCGTTACAGAAATGCGTAGAACCGCACTCCCCGCTAGCGCCACCGCGCCTCTCGCCTATGCATCGGACCATGGCATCATCTTCCCCCCTGCAAGGACGCAAGATCCTGATCACCGGCCCCGCTGGCCAGATCGCCTTCCCCCTTGCCCGTTCTCTCGCTCTTTCCAATGAAGTCTGGGGCATCGCCCGCTTCAGCGATCCGGCGCAGCGGCAGGAAGTCGAAGCGGCAGGAATCAGGACCTTGGCCGTCGATCTCCGGCGGCCCGACTTTTCCGATCTGCCGCGCGATTTCACGCATCTCCTCCATCTCGCCGCCTCGATCGAAGGGAGCGATTGCGATCAGGCGATCACCACCAATGCGGAAGGGACCGGCCTGCTCCTGTCCCACTGCCGCAACGTGGAGGCGGCGGTGATCATGTCGACTGTCGCCGTCTATAAACCGCACCCCGACCCGCGCCACGCCTATGGCGAAACCGATCCATTAGGCGATGCGATGCTGCCGGGCATGACCGCCTATTCCGTCGCAAAAATCGCGCAGGAAGCGGTTGCCCGTTATTGCGCGCGGGAGTTCGGCATACCCATCACTCTCGCCCGGATGGGTGCGTCCTATGGCCCGCGCGGAGGATTGCCGACGCTGGTCGCACAAGCCGTGGCAGAGGGCCGACCGTGGATTACGCGATCCGATCCTTGCCCCTATAATCCGATCCATGACGACGATCTGCTCGCTCAATTGCCTGCCCTGCTCGATGCCGCAAGCGTCCCCGCGACAATCGTCAATTGGGCAGGAGATGACATGGTCAGCGTGCAGGACATGGCCGCCTATGCCGGAAGCTTGCTCGGTGTCCCCGCGCGTGTCGAAATCACTCCCGCGCCCGGCGCTCAGCCTGGCTCGGGCGTCGATAACGTGCGGCGTCTCGCCATTACCGGACCTTGCCGGGTCAACTGGCGCGAAGGCTTGCGCCGGATAATCGGACAGCTTTACCCTGACCGGATAGCATAAAGGAGAGTGACATGCCGCGCTGGGTGCACCGGCCCGAAGGGTCGAATTGGGGAGATTTCGGTGAGGATGATCAGATCGGCCGGATGAACCTGATCACGCCCGAATGCCGCCGCGCCGCCATGGCGGAAGTCGTCGACGGCATAGCCTTCACGCTCAGCCTGCCGCTCAACGTGCCCACCATTCCCCTCGCGCCTTTCCGCCGCCCTCCGCTGCTCAGCGCAGCCTGCGATGAGGAGGGCGAAATGTACAACCGCCTCGACCCCAACGGCGAAGAATCCACCTGCGATGACCGGGTCCTGCTCTACACCCAGCATTCCACCCAGTGGGACGCGCTGTCACATCGCGGTCGCGTCTTCGATGCGGACGGCGACGGCGTGGCGGAGCTGGTCTATTATAACGGCTTCCGCGCTGGCGATCATATCAGCGGCCCCGACGGCCCGGCTGGCGAGACCTGCGCCCGCGCGCTGGGCATAGAGACATTGGCGATGGCGGGCGTGCAGGGTCGCGGCGTCATGGTGAACCTGAAAGCCGCTTATGGCACGGAGTACCGGCCCATCTCTCGCGACGATCTGCTGCGCGCGATGGATGCACAGCGCGTGGAGGTGCGCACAGGCGACTTCCTGCTCCTCTATACCGGCATCGACCGGATGGTTCTCGACCGGGAAGCGAGCGGCAAGGATACGCCGCTGGCCATGGCGGGGTGCGCACTGGACGGCCGTGACGAAAGCCTGCTCCAATGGATCATCGACAGCGGCATCACAGCCATCTGCTCCGACAATATCGCGATCGAGGCGCTCGACCTTATCCTTTCGCCTGAACCACCCCCCATCCGCCTGCCCATCCACGACCTCTGCCTGTTCCGGCAGGGCATTTTTCTGGGCGAGCTTTGGTATCTGGAGCAACTGGCCGCATGGCTGCATGAACGAAAGCGCCATGCTTTCCTGCTCACCGCGCCGCCGCTGCGCCTTCCTGGCAGTGTTGGTTCACCCGTGACGCCGATCGCGACTGTCTGAGGGCCAGCCGGAGCCGCGTCAGTCCTTCTTTGTGGGGCTATCCTCGTTCAACATTGCACATGCGCCGTTCAGGAACAGGCTCGTCACGGTTTCGGCATTGGCCTTGATCTGTGCCGGGGTCATGGCCTTTGTATTATAGATCACGCGATACTGCCACCGCCGCAGCAACAGGGCGACATAGAGATCGGCCAGCATTTCAGCACGGGGCTTGCTGAAACCATGCACCCTTAAAATCTGCTGCAGCGGATCAAGCTGGAACCGTTCGAACTGACGGCGCGACACGTCTTCCAGTTGAGGAAAGCTGATGCTTTCGCGATAGATGATGCGGGCCAGCCTGACCTGCCGGTCATGGTTTATCCGGGTGCTTACATGCAGCGCGTAGCGCATCAGCTGCTCACGCAGCGTGCCCTTGCAATCCCCCGGGAAGTGATGACGGATGGCCGACATTTCCAGACAGGCTTCGAACAACGCGACCTTGTCGGTATAGCGATTATACACCGTCCGGGTGGATACGCCCGCGCGTTCGGCGATCGCGCGCACCGAGGCACCATGGAAGCCATGGTTCGAAAATTCCTCCAGCGCCGCTTCCAGCATTGCCTCTTGTTTCAGCTCAGCCTCGCGCGCATTGGGCCTGCCTACCCGCCGCGTTGCCCCCTCAACCCTTTTTTCCGCCTCGCTGCTGATCATCGACTGGCCTCGTCCCCCCTTGGCCTGGCACCATGAACCGCACGAACGCCGTGCAGCTCTGACGCTCGGCTATAGGATATATTGACCGGTCCAGATAGTGGCGGAACGCGCAACAATGCTTCCGACAGCGGATCCCGGGCGGGGACCCGATCAGGGCACAAGTTAGAGGCCTCTTAGCGCGCCTTCATGCCACGACCGTTGGCACCGGCGGCATGTCCGGCACATTATGCGCGTAACCCATTTCCTCATATCGTTCCGCGATCCTCCACCCCTTGTCGGTGCGGATCAGCTTGTCGCGATACCAGAGGCCGATGAAGAACACCTGCTCCGCGCCATCGTCGCCCTTATAGACCATGGGATTGAACAGAACGGTCCGGCTGCGCGCCGTGTCCCCGTCCAGTTCCAGCTTGGTCGTTGCCACCATATGCTGGAACAGCGGGAATCGCTCCATGGCCACGGGCAACCACGCCTTGATCTGCGCGACACTGCCCTTCGCGCCGCCGGTTTCGCTGTAATCAATCACTGCGTCGGGCGTGAATACGTCGTCCAGCCCATCCCAGTTCCGCTCATCAATGGCATAGCTATAGCGCGACAGAAGATCCTGAATCTCCAGCCGATCCGACATTTCCTGAAGCGACAGCATCAGACATCCTCCTTCTGATTTTATAAACCGAAACAGGCCCTCCGGGTTCGCGCTTGTCAAGTTTTTCCGTCCATGAGCCTTGAATTGCGTAGCAAACTGACGCAAGCATCAACCAACAAAATGACAGGTTAAGGAGAGGTAGCATGCGCCTGGAAGGCAAGACGGCGATCGTGACGGGCGCGGCTTCGGGAATCGGTCTGGCGGTGGCAAAGCGGCTGGCGGCCGACGGCGCCAAGGTGATCATCGGCGATCGCAACGCGCAGGGTGTAGAAGAGACGGCACGAGCCATTGGTTCGGCGGCTACCGCCCTCGCGCTCGACGTCGCGGATGAAGCATCCTGCCAGGCCATAGTTGATCGCGCGGTCGCGCTTCATGGCGGACTCGACATCCTCTGCAACATCGCTGGCGTGCTGGACTTCGGCCGCTTCGAAGATGTCGACCGCACCCGTTGGGACCGCGTCATCTCGGTCAACCTGACGGGCGTCTACCAGATGTGTCGTGCAGCCATGCCTCATCTGGTCGAGCGCCGCGGCAATATCGTCAACATGGCGTCCGCCGCTGGCCTCGTCGGCGTGCCGTATAATTCGGCCTACACCGCGTCCAAGCATGGCGTGGTCGGGCTGACCCGCGCGCTGGCGCTGGAGTTTTCGAAGGAAGGTGTGCGCGTGAATGCCGTCTGTCCGGGTGGCGTGGATACGCCGATGCTGCATCAGACCCCGCCGGACAATATCGACTGGCAGATGGTCATGCGTTCGGCCTCCTGGCTCGACAGCGGCGCGATGGCGACGACCGACGACATCGCCGACACCGTCGCCTTCCTTGCATCGGCGGAGGCCAAGCGCATCACCGGCGTCGCCTTCCCCGTTGATGGCGGCCAGACCGCAGGCTGATCCTATCCAACCCCAAGCTTTTTGAAGAAGAGTGACGACCATGGCGACCCAGCCCGACCAGACCCAGACCCAGCCCCTCGAACGGGAGGCGCTGCTGCAACAGGCGCGTGAAAGGGCAGGATTCGCCGACTTCGGGGACGAATGGTTCTTCGAACCGATGGACCAGTATATCGAGGCGTCGAACCGCGAAGGACGCCTGACCCCGGCCGGGCGTGCTTCGACGACGGAGGTGATCGTCAAGGGCCTGGTCAGCCGCCTGCGCATGGTCGAGGACATCAAGCGCCACCCGGAGATTCTCGACGAAAAAGTCGACGTCGCGGGCATCATCCTCGGCCTGCCGCGCACGGGCAGCACCATCTTCCAGCGCCTGCTCGCCAGCGCGCCGGGCATGACGGGCCTGCGCTGGTACGAGGCGCAGAATTTCGCCCCCTTCCCCGGCGAAGAACGCGGCAACCCGGCCGATCGCCGCGCCTATGCGCAGGCGATGATCGACGGCTGGCTCCAGCTTTCGCCCGAACTCGCGTCCATCCATCCGCTCGAACCCGACGCGCCGGACGAAGAAATACTGGTCCTCGGCCAGATGTTCGTCAGCACGATGATCGAGGGCATGAATTATGTGCCCAGCTTCACCCGCTGGCTTAACACTTACGACCAGTCCAAGGGACATGAGGACCTGAAGACCATCCTCAAATATCTCCAGTGGCAGGACCCTTCGCGCAAGGGCCGCAAGTGGATTTTGAAGAGCCCGTCCAACCTTCCCTATGCCGAGGTCGCGGCCAAGGCTTTCCCGAATGCGCTCCTCATCATGACGCATCGCGACCCGCTGCAAACCGTCCCCTCCTACGTCTCCATGCAGGCCGCGCTCTACAAGCTCAGCGCCACCCTCACCGACACGGAAGTCGGCGCCTTCTGGTTCCCGCGCCTTGTCGAATGGATGCGCATGTTCGAAGCCGCGCGTGAACGGATTGGCGAAGACCGCTTCATCGACATCGACTATCGCGAAGTCGGCAAGGAACCGATGGCGCAGGCCGAACGCGTCCTTTCGCGCATGGGCATCCCCGTCGATGCGCAATTGGAGGAAGTCCTCGCCGAATTTTTGGCGGGCAACAAGCGCGAGCAGCGCCCGATGCACGATTATTCGCTCGAACGCTTCGGACTCGACGAAGAAGCGATCAAGCGCGAATTTGCCACCTATCGCGAACGCTACATTTCCTGACGATGGAAGTCCGGCCCGGCATATTGCGGACGCCCGAAGCCTGCTTCGATGCGCTGCCGGGCTACAACTTCGCGCCCCATTATGTGGAGGTAGAGGACAAGCGCCTCGGCCTGCTGCGCATGCATTATGTGGACGAAGGGGAACGCGATGCTCCCATCGTCCTCATGCTGCACGGCAATCCGACCTGGAGCTATCTCTATCGCCACATGATCGGCCCTGTCGTGGCGGCGGGTTACCGGGTCATCGCGCCCGACATGATCGGCTTCGGCAAGTCCGACAAGCCCGCCTCGCGCGCCGCCTATGGCTTCGATCGTTTCGTTCTATGGATGCGCGCCTTCGTCGAAGCGCTCGACTTGCGCAGCGTCACCCTCGTCTGTCAGGATTGGGGCGGCCCCATCGGCCTGCGCGTCCTGTCCGAATGTCCTGAACGCTTCAGCGCTGTCCTCGCCACCAACACGCTCCTCCAGAATTGCGACCCGCCACCGCTCGGCGTCCCGGGCTGGCCCGGAGAACAGATCGCCGCCTGGGTCGAAACCTGCCACACCAGCGAAGATCTGCCGCTCGACCTGCTCGTCGGTCGCGCCTGCGTCACCGATGTTCCGGCGCAAGTCCTCTCCGCCTACGCCGCCCCCTTCCCCGACGCCTCCTACAAAAAGGGCATGCTCCAGATCACCTGCGGCATCCCGATCGCCGAAGGTGCCGAAGGTCTGGAGGCAAACCGCTCCGCCTGGCGCTCCCTCGAAAGCTGGGACAAGCCGTTCCTCACCGCCTTCAGCGATCAGGACCCAGCCACCATCGCCTGGGAAGCGGTCTTCCAACGCCGCATCCCCGGCGCAAAGGGCCAACCGCACACCCGCATCCCCAATGGCGGCCATTTCGTGCAGGAGGATCAGGGCGCAGCGCTGGCGCGGGTGCTGATCGAATTTTTAGACACAAACAATTAGAGCCGTTCGCTTCGAGCGAAGTCGAGAAGCCGCAGCACATCGTGTCTCAACTACGCTCGACGCGAACGGAGTTCGGCGCAACCACACCTAGTGAAACCCCTGCCGAAACGCACGCGGCGTCAGCCCGGTCGCCCGCCGGAACGCAGCACTGAACGCACTCGCCGTCGCAAAGCCCAGCGCTTCCGCGATCCGGTTCATCGGCAGCAATCCACCCCGGATCATGTCCTGCGCCCGCTCCATCCGGATCGCTGCTGCATGGTCGGACAGCCCCGTTCCCGTCGTCGCCGCGAAGGATCGCGACAGGTGCGACCGACTGATCCCGCACAGGCTGGCAAGCGCCTGCGTCGTCGGCCACTCCCCATCGCTTGACCGCAATGCTTCCTCGATCCGGGCAAGCTGCCATGGTGCCAGACCACCCTGCATCGCGTCCGCCTGCCGCGTCCGCCGGAACAGCCGCGCCAGTTCCACCATCGCCAGCTGCACCAGCGCCTCAACCGCCATTTCCGCGCCAAAGCCCGGCGTCACCGTCTCCTGCTTCAGCCGCTCCGCCAACGCCATCAACACCGGAGAACTGATCGACGCGCACCGGCTCAACCGCCGCGAGTCCCAGTCCGACAATCCCGTTACAGCGGCAAAGCGCACCGGATCGAAACGGCAGATCAATATGTCGAGCGTGCCGCCATCGCCCCGCGAATGCATGGCTATGCCGCCGGGTCGCAGCATCAGCCGACCGACCTTGTGCCGCCGCCGGTCGCCCAGATCGAACATGATCTCGCCCTGCGTCCCTTCGGCGCGGGGCATGACGATCGACAGGATCGGCGCTTCGTCCAGTTCCCACATCTCATTGGGCCGGGGCAGCTCATAACGGCGAAGCTCGACGCGCGCGGCGCTGCTGACGGCGGCGGCCAACACCGTCCACGGTCCGCTATGGCCGCCCGGCGTAGCCGTGGCGTCGGTCAAAAGCTGCTGCGTCATAACCGCAACGATAATCTCATGCGAGCGAGAGAACAAGCACTGGCTATGCGCAGAAAAAACTGCCATCTACAACGCAACAAAGCAAAAGATGGAGAGTGTTTCATGAGCAGAACCATAGTCGTAACCGGCGCTGCGTCGGGAATCGGCGCCGCCACTCGCGACAGGCTCGAACATGGCGGCCATCGCGTCATTGGCGTCGATCTGCGCAATTCCGACATCGATGCCGATCTGGGCACAGCCGCAGGCCGGACGGCCATGATCGATCAGGTGACGCGTCTTGCGCCCGATGGGGTCGATGCCGTGCTCGCAGGCGCAGGCATCTCGCGGCAGGGCATGGACCGCGAAACCATCGCCATCAACTATTTCGGCGCGGTCGCCACGCTGGAAGGACTGCGCCCGCTGCTGGCGAAATCCGCCCGGCCCCGCGCCGTCGCCATCTGTTCCACCGCTGCCATGTTGCCGTCGAACAGCAAGGTGGTCGAACTTTGCCTCGCCGATAAGGAACAAGCCGCGCTAGACGCCATCGCCGCCGACGGGGGCAATGCCTATGCCACGTCGAAAAACGCCTTGTCCCACTGGATGCGCCGTGCAGCGGTAAGACCTGAATGGGGCGGCGCGGGCATCCTGCTGAACGGCATCGGGCCAGGCGTCGTGAAAACGCCGATGACGACGCCGCTGCTCGACCAGCCCGAAATGGTCAAGCTGATCAACCAGAGCAATCCGATCGCGATCAAGGACTATGCGGGACCCGAAGACATTGCCGAACTGCTCGATTTCCTGCTCAACATGGAAAATAGCTATCTTCTCGGCCAATTGATCTTCATCGACGGCGGCAGCGACGCCATATTGCGGCCCCAGCAAGTCTAACTCGAAAGGGGCGACGCCGCGCGATAGACAGAAGCAAGTTCAAGGGAAAGGAAAGGCGATGTCAGCTCTGAAAGGCAAAGTGGCCCTCATAACCGGGGCGGGACAGGGCATTGGGCAGGGCACCGCTCTCGCCCTCGCCAGCGAAGGTGTCGATCTGCTGCTGGCCGGACGGACGTTTGAGAAGGTGCAGGAAACCGCGCAGCTTGCGCAGGAACGCGGCGCCCGCGCCATCGCTGTCGCCTGCAACGTGAAGGACGCGGACGATCTCGCCGCCGCCGTGGACAGGGCGGTCACCGATCTGGGCGGCGTCGACATCCTGATTAACAACGCACAGGAAGTGCCGCTTGGCCTGCTGGATGAAGTGACGGACGAGGCTTTCCTCGCCGGATTTGAATCCGGCCCGCTCGCCTCCTTCCGCCTAATGAAACTGGTGCGCCCCCACATGGCGGCGCGCGGCGGCGGCACCATTTTCAACTTCACCTCTTCCGCTGGCATCCGCTGGGACATGACCAGCTATGGCTGTTACGGCGCGGTGAAGCAGGCGACCCGCGTCCTGACGCGCGCGGGCGCGGCGGAATGGGGGCGCCAGAATATCCGCGTCCTCACCATCGCTCCGCATGCTGAATCGCCGGGCCTCAAATGGTGGATCGAAAATAATCCCGAAGAGGCAAAGGCCTTTTTCCGCACCATCCCGCTCGACCGCATCGGTCGGCTGGAGGAAGATATTGGCCGCGCCATCGTCGCCCTGTGCGGATCGGACCTGTCCTATCTGACTGGCGCCACCATTCCGCTCGATGGCGGACAGGCCAATTTCGACTGACCTGAAAGATTGATGGAGAGATCTGAATGGAAAAGCTGATCTATGCTCTTTGGGCGCCGCAGGGCGTAAGCCGCGCCGATTATGCGGAACAACTGAAGGCCACACTTCCTGCCGCCCTCAAGGAAGCAGGCGCCAGTGCGATCCGCCTCAATGTCCGTGACGCAACCGTGGAACCCGCCGCGCCACTCCTACAGACATGGCAACAGCCGCAGCAGGACGCGGTTGTGCAGTTCTGGCTGCCTACCTCCAATGCCCATTTCCGTGGCCCCATCGATAGCATAGTGGCCGAACATAGCGGCCGGTTCGCGGCATGGCTGGTTGCGGAATCCACCATCATCCCCAACCGGGATCATGTGCCGCAGGCCGGCGCGCGCACCTGGGGCTGGTCGCAGGCCAGCTTCATCTCCTTCCGCTCCGACATGAGCTGGGACGACGCCGTCGCGCACTGGCATCGACACCACACTCGCGTCGCCATCGATACCCAGGCGAACTTCGAATATGTGCAGAATATCATCGTCCGCGCGCTAACGCCGGACGCGCCCGACTATGACGCCTTTGTCGAGGAATGCTTCACGCCGGAAGCGATGACCAATTCTCCCGCCTTCTTCGATGCGGTAGGCGATGACGAAAAATTCGCTCGCAATACGAAGGACATGTTGGACAGCTGCGCAGGCTTCATCGACTTCTCGCGCATCGACATCATCCCGACGAGCCAGTTCGACTTCGCGCATCTGGATGGCAAGTGAGATCTTCAGGGGGGCATCTGAAAGACGAACAGTGACCAGCCGGAGTTGAAGGATGACCATCACCATCACGGCCTTCGAACGTTCCCCCGATCGCGGCCGGGGCATGGCGCGCGACATGCGGGTCCGATGGGCTCTCGAAGAGGCAGGTGTGCCCTACCAGGTCAGGCTCCTCTCCTTTGAGGAAATGAAACAGCCCAGCTACCTCACTTCGCAGCCCTTCGGACAGATACCGGTTTATGAAGAAGACGGCCTCACTCTCTTCGAATCCGGGGCCATCATCCTGCACATCGGCGACCGGCACGGCGGCCTCTGGCCCAGCGATGCCCATGGCCGTGCCCGCGCCATTGCCTGGATGTTCGCCGCCCTAAACACGGTCGAACCACCCATCCTCGAACGGGAAATGCCTAAATATCTGGAGCGCGACCAAAGCTGGTATGCAGCACGCATGCCCCTGTTGGACAGCCGCGTGAAACAGCGTCTGTCGGAACTTTCCAACTGGCTCGGCGACCGCGAATGGCTGGAAGGCGGTTTCAGCGCCGGAGACCTGCTGATAGTCACCGTGCTGCGGAGGCTGACTGGATCAGGGCTGCTGGAACTCTACCCCAACCTACCGCCCTATATCGCGCGCGGCGAAGCCCGCCCCGCCTACCAGCGCGCCTTCGCCGATCAGCTCGCGGTGTTCAACAAGTCCGAACAGACGGGCTAACCCGCATCCGGCTGCCGATCCGGATGCGCGGCCCGCACAGCAGGCAGCACCAGGGCAGCCTCACCCGCCGCCACCAATCGGGGATAGGGCGACAGATCGACCCCGAACCGCCCGGCATTATAAAGCTGTGGCACAAGATAACAGTCGGCCAATGTCGGCCCGCTCCCATAAGCGAAACCCGCCCCATGCCGCGCGACCATCTGCTCAAGCGGCGCAAAACCCTCGGCAATCCAATGCCTCACCCACTCCTTCACCTGATCCTTGGATGCTTGAAACTGGCTCTGCAATCGGTTGAGGACACGTAGATTGTTAAGAGGATGGATGTCGCAACCGATCAGCGCCGCCATCGACCGTACAACCGCAACCTCATCCGCATCGCCGGGCAGCAAAGGCGGCCCGGGCCACTTGCCGTCGATCCATTCGAGGATGGCCGGGCTTTCGATGAAGGTCCTGCCCTCCACCTCCAAAGCGGGCACCAGGCCATGAGGCGCGATAGCGAGGTAATCGGCGTCCCGCTGCTCCCCCGCGCGCAGGTCATGGCTGACCTGAACATAGTCGACGCCTTTCAGGTTCAGCGCGATGCGCACGCGATAGGCGGCCGACGAACGCCAATATCCGTGCAGGGTGACAGGCGCGTTCATGCGGGCATCACCACGGCCCGACATTCGCCGAAACCGATCGGAACAAAGCCCGGCGCGTCAGCCGTTGCGCGCAGGAAAATCTCGTCGCCGTCCTCGACAAAGGAACGCTTCTCTCCATCAGGCAATATCAGCGGCTCTCGCCCGCCTTCGGTCAGTTCCAACATGCTGCCATAACCTTCCCGTACCGACGCGGAAATCGTGCCCGTACCCAACAGGTCCCCCGCATTGAGGTTGCACCCGTTGGACGCATGATGCGTCACGATCTGGTGGACCGTCCAATACATGTTGCGGGCTGGCCCGGTGCTGAGGCGAAATGGCGGCTGCCCTTTCTCCCGCATGCGCTTCGTCTGGATGAATGCTTCCAGCGTCACGGCCAGCGCTCCATGTCGCTGGTCCGCGTCCGAAGAAAGATAGGGCAGCGGCAGCGGATCACCCTCCGGCCGAACAGGTTGAGCCATGCGGAACGGCGCCATGGCTTCGGCCGTCACGACCCAGGGTGAGATGGTGGACTGGAAATTCTTCGCCAGAAACGGCCCAAGCGGCTGATATTCCCACGCCTGAAAATCCCGCGCAGACCAGTCGTTCAAAAGGCAGAACCCGGCAACATGATCTCCCGACTCCTCGATCGGGATCGGGCTGCCCTGATCATTGCCCGTGCCGATCCAGACGCCCAGCTCCAGCTCATAATCAAGCCGCGCCGACATGCCGAAAACAGGTTCCTCCGCATTTGGCGGCTTGCGCTGTCCGCGCGGCCGCCGCACCGGCACGCCAGACGGGCGGATGGACGAAGCGCGGCCATGATAGCCGATGGGCACATATTTATAATTGGGCAGCAGCGGATTATCGGGCCGGAACTGTCGTCCGACATTGTTCGCATGATGAATGCCCACATAGAAATCGGTGTAATCGCCAATGCGCGCGGGCAGATGCATCGTAACTTCGCCTGATGGATAGAGCATCTGCTCCACCGCCGCACGGTTCGCCGGATCCGAGAGCAACACGCTGATCCGCCGCCGCAACATCCGCCTTCGCTCCGGCGGCAGCGCGAGCATCCGGTTCAGCACCGGCTCCGCGCAAATCTCCTCCCACTCCAAGCCAAACAGCCCCGTTTCCGCGCAAGCCCGCAGGTCGAGGATCATGTCGCCAATCGCCACTCCGATCCGCGCATTCTCCTCACGCGGCGCGAAGACGCCCAAAGGCAGATTCTGGATCGGAAAGTCCCGATGCCCCTGCGCGCTTCCAACCCAACTGGTCAGCGCAGGATCATGAGTCTCATCGCATTCCCACCAGTTCATCAGCGCGGCTCCTCCGGCGGCAAGGGAAGCTGCGCCTTGGCAAAGCCCTTCCAGCAGCCGTCATAATCGTGCTGAAGCAGCGGCGTCTCCATCGCCCATCTGGTCGGCGCATATGGCAGGCGGCTTTCGAACATGAACGCCATCATCGCGTCTGTCTTCACCGGGGCGAGTTCAGCTGAAACCGCCCTGCCATGGCTTTCGACGTCCGGCCCATGCGCCGACATGCAATTATGGAGCGACGCGCCGCCGGGCATAAAGCCTGACGCCTTGGCATCATATTCCCCTTCGATCATGCCCATAAATTCGCTCATGGCATTGCGATGAAACCAGGGCGGCCGAAATGTGTCCTCCGCCACCATCCATCGCGCCGGAAAGATGACGAAGTCGACATTCGCCGTGCCGGGCGTATCGCTCGGCGACGTCAGAACCGTGAAGATCGATGGATCGGGATGGTCATAGCTCACCGTTCCCATCGTGTTGAATCGGCGGAGGTCATAGCGGAACGGCGCAAGATTGCCATGCCATGCGACCACGTCGAACGGGCTATGGTCCGCCCTGCTCGTCCAGAGCGACCCCATATATTTCTGCACAATCTCGAAAGGCCGCTCGACATCCTCATAGGCCGCGACCGGCGCTTCAAAGTCCCGCGCATTGGCAAGCCCGTTCGATCCGATTGGCCCAAGTTCGGGCAAGCGAAACGCCGCCCCATGATTTTCGCAGACATATCCCCGCGCTGTCGCGTCGAGCAGCTCGACACGAAAGCGCACGCCTCTCGGTATCAAGATCATGTCCAATGGCGCAGCCGTCAGGACACCCATTTCGGTAACGATCCGCAATGCCCCTAACTGCGGCAGGATCAGCATCTCTCCATCAGCGGAAAAGAAGGCCCGGTCGATCATGGACCGATTGGCAGCGAACATATGAACGGCGCAACCCAATCCCTGCACTGCGTCGCCATTCACCGTATAGGTAATCAGCCCATCGATGAAATCAGTCGGCGCTTCCGGCATGCCCAACGGGTCCCACCGCAATCTGTTCGGCGACAGGAGGCTGTCAGAATGCGGCCCGGATCGCAAAAGCCGCGCACCTTCATATGGCTGATACGGACCATGCTCCGCCGAAGGTCGCATCCGGTAAAGCCAGCTTCGCTGGTTCTGGTGCCGTGGCGCCGTGAAAGCCGTGCCCGAAAGCTGTTCGGCATAGAGGCCATAAGGCACATGCTGAGGCGAATTGCGCCCAATCGGCAGCGCCCCCGGCACCGCTTCCGTCGAATGGACATTGCCGAAACCGCAAAGCGTCATGTCAGCCTCACTCATCAACAGTGATCACGCCGCGCCGTATCTGGTCCAACTCAATACTTTCGAACAATGCCTGAAAATTGCCGTTGCCGAAACCTTCATTGCCTTTCCGCTGGATGATTTCGAAAAAGATCGGCCCGAACATATTCTCCGTGAATATCTGGAGCAATATGCCCTCCCTCTCCACATCACCGTCGATGAGTATCCGGTTCTTCCGCAACCGCTCCAGATCCTCGCCATGTCCGGGTACGCGTTTGTCGACCAGCTCATAATAGGTGTCGATCGTATCCTGCAACCGAACGCCCCGCGCCCGCAGCTTTTCCACCGTCGAGTAAATATCATCCGTGGTAAGCGCCAAATGCTGGATGCCCTCTCCATGATATTGGCGGATGAATTCCTCGATCTGGCTCTTGTCGTCCTGGCTTTCATTCAGCGGAATTCGGATCGCCCGATCCGGCGCAATCATGGCCTGACTCAATAACCCGGTAGCTTGTCCCTTGATGTCGAAGAATTTCTGCTCTTCGAAATTGAAGAGGGTGCGGTAGAACTGGCTCCACACCCGCATATGTCCCCGCCGCACATTGTGCGTCAGGTGATCGAGCATATCGAGACCCACATTGTTGGCAGCTTCCGCCCACCGCCATCCGGGGAACTCCGCCCAATTCTCATAAAGATCTTCGCCGTCCCTGACGAAGTAGAGGTACGATCCGCCAATCCCCTGAATGACCGTATCATCCTCCTCGGTCGGCTGCGCGCCATGTTCAAGCGCCCACGCCATCGCCGCCTCGGGATCGGCCACGCGAAAGGCCATGGCACTGGCCGACGGGCCATGCTCGCCGCGAAACGCGGCCACCCGCCCCGCATCGTCCCGGTTCAGCATCAGGTTGATGCGACCTTGTTTATACCGCGTGATGTTCTTGGAAGGATGACGATGCGTCGGGACAAAGCCCAACTGCTCGAACTGCGCCGCCATTGAATCGGGGTCTGGCGACGTGAATTCGACAAATTCAAATCCGTTGAGGCCCAATGGATTATCAGCCATGTCCGTCACTCTCTTTTCCTTGATCTTGCATAATCCTGCGTCCCCCGGCTGAAGACATGGTCCTGAGGGATGATTTCGTCCGCCTCTATCTCCCCCTCTTGCTTCAACTCTTCATAAAGCGGGGCGAAGTCCATCTCGACTGTCTGGCGCAGCAGGTCATCGAAGCTGTCGATGACGAAATAGGACTGTTGATAATCATCGATCCGATATTTGGTGCGCATGAGCCGCTTCAGGTCGAAATCGATCCGATTGGGCGATGGATCATCCAGCGCAAACAGGGACTCGCCATGGGAAGACACGATCCCCGCACCATAGATTTTCAGTTCTGGCCCCTCGCGCATCAGGCCGAACTCAACAGTATACCAATAAAGGCGGGCCAGCTTCTCGATCGCACCCAGACCATCCGCGCGCAGCCCGCCCTCGCCATAGGCCTGCATGTAATCGGCGAAAACCGGATGGGCGAGCAGCGGCAAATGGCCAAACACGTCATGGAAAACGTCCGGCTCCTGCAAATAATCCAGCTGGTCAGGTCTGCGAATGAAGCGTCCCGCCACAAAACGCCGGTTTGCCAGATGCTCGAAGAACGTTCTGTCCGGCACCAGTCCCGGCACCGCGACCACTTGCCAACCAGTCCGCTTCATCAACCTTTCGGACAATTCCCCGAAGTTGGGAATGCCAGGCTTCGCGATGCGGAGAATATCCAGACCGTCGGTAAATTCCTTCACCGCACGGCCAGGCAGCAGGGCAGCTTGCCGGGCGAACAACTCATCCCAAACGGCATGCTCCTCGGGCGTATAGCTTTCCCAGTCCTGAGAAATCGTCCAATCCTCCGCAGCGCCTGCGGGGCGTTCGATGGTTGAAGCGGCCATCCGGAGGTTATGACACGGCCCTAATGTAAGGGGGTTCCAATTTCGCGCAAAATGGGTGAATTTAGGAAACATAGCCATCACATTAGGGCACAATATGAAAGATTTTCGTCAGATTGATGAGATCGACCGCAGGATCATCTCGATTCTTCAAAAGGATGCCACGGTCAGCCATGCCGAGCTGGCCGAACAGGTTGGCGCCTCCACCGCATCATGCTGGCGCCGGATCAAGGCACTGGAAACGACCGGCATTCTCACCGGCGCAGTCCGCCTCGTGAACCCGGAAAAGGTCGACCGCGGCGTCAATGTACTCTGCAACATCCGGATGCGCAGCCACGCTCGCGACGCACGGCAGGCGTTTGAGGATTTCGTGGATAGCCACCCGGAGATTGTGGAGTGCTTCTCCATGTCGGGCGAGTGGGACTATCTGCTCCGCATCGTGGTTGCCGACGTGGCCGACTATAATCTGTTCCTGATGCACACATTGCTGGGCCATCCGTCCGTCGCCAGCGCCGCATCACATTTTGCCCTGTCGATGACCAAATATACGACCGCGCTGCCCGTGTGATCAGCAGGTAGCGGCCTGCAACCGTCAGGAGCGTCGCGTCCGCCTTCTCGGATAAGACGGGACGCTTTTTGGTGGGCAGTCGGGCCTTGCGCTTGACCGTCGATCAAGCCAAGCAAGGGTCATGCACCAGGGAAAAAGGCAAAGCGGCGCAGGTCGGCCGCGCGCGGCAGAGCTTCAAGAACGCGCGGAAGCCTTGCTCGAAGTGGCCGAACAGGCGTTGATAGAACTGGGCTATGAACGCGCCACCCTGACATTGATCGCCCGGCGCGCGAGCGTTTCCAAAAAGACCATCTACGCCAAATATGGCGGCAAGCCCGGACTGTTGCGGGCCGTGCTGGACCGGATTGCCGACCGGAACATGGCCGCCGATCTCGGCCTGCTCGATCGCGACAATCCCGTCGAGGGCCTTTACGAATGGGCACGCATGATCATGCGCAGCACCCGGACCAGGGCCGCGCATGCCGTCACCGCGATCAGCATGCGCGAAGGACTGCGCTTCCCGGAATTCCGCGATGCGATGGAAGAGGCGCGGACCCTGCGCCAGCAGGCCCCGCTTCGTTCCTATCTGGAACGCCTGCAAACACGGGGCCTTATCCGCCCCGTCGATTGCGAAGAGGTAGCGTCGATGTTCCTGTGGATTTTGTCTCAGGACATGGTCGATGCCGTTTCCGCGGGCACGGCCGAACCGCTGACCGACGAAGAAGCCGATGCAAAGGCGCTACGCGTGGCAGAATTGATCGCGCAGGGATTGATGCCCAAAGCGGAAAACGCCTGATCCTTTTAGGTTGTGTGGGGATTCAGTTCAGGGCGAGGCGAAAATGGTGAATTTCGAGAACCGGCGCGCAGCGTACTTCAGTACGTGAGCACCGGAAGCGCAGAAAGTCGCCATTTGCAGGCCGCCATGGGCTGAATCCCCACACACCCTAAAGCGCAATAAGGAGCGGCCTTGGCCGCCCCTCGTCATTACCGCTCAATATTGACGGCCAAGTCCACCATCATGATAGATGGATGCCCCAGTCACAAAGCGTGACTCGTCCGACGCCAAATAGACAAAGGCATGGGCCGTATCTTCCGGGAAGCTTTCAATGCCCAGCGGACACATGTTCACCAGCTCCTGAATACCTGCCTGCGCCGACTCATAGAGGCCAAGCTTTACATATCCCTCATAGCCTTCCTTCAGCAGCGGCGTCGTCGTCTGCCCCGGATGCACTGAATTGACCCGGATGCGCTTGGGGCCAAATTCGATCGCTCCGCACATGGTCAACATGCGCTGCGCCGCCTTCGACACATGATAGCTCAGATTATGGGCGTTGGGCATGTGGGACGCCATCGACACGGTATTGACGACCGAACCACCACCCGGAAAGCGGTTCACGGCATCGGCCAGAGCAGGCGCGCAATGCTTCATGCCCAGAAAGCCGCTGTCGTGATTGACGGCCATGACCTTGCGCAGGTCCTCCAGCGACGTGGCCTCGATACCGCCATGGATGGAAATACCGGCATTGTTCACCAGCACGTCGATCGCACCGAATTCCGACACGACCGTCGATACCAGCTTGGCCCAGTCCGCTTCCAACGTCACATCCTGCGTGACGAGCTTGAACCGGCCCGCACCATGCTTTCCGTCCATCTCGTTGCTGACGGCTTCGTCGGTGCGAAGATCGGTGGCGATCACCGCGCGCGCACCTTCCCGCAGGAATGCGTCACATACCGCCACGCCGATATTACCCTGACGGCCTGCTCCCGTTACGATCGCGACCTTGCCTTCCAAACGCGCCATTGTTCCTCATCCTTTCCATATTTCACAAAATGGGTATCGGTGAGTTCCATAACGAGTCAAGGCGAGAGTAGCGATTTCAAGCCATGACAGGATGCGCCAGACCGATACCATCAGGCCGAGCCGAGTTTTTGACAGCCGCGTGCCGGGAGCGCATGGACATCCTATGCAACTCGCCCATTTCGACATCGACATTTTCCTCCGCGACTATTGGCAAAAGCGCCCGCTGTTGATCCGCAATCCGTGGAACGGCTGGCACAATCCGCTCGATCCGGACGAACTGGCCGGACTTGCCTGCGAAGAGGGCGTGGAGTCACGGCTGATCACGCGACAAGCTGTTCAACTGACGATGGAAAGCGGCCCCCTGCCGGAAGCGCGCTTTGGTGAACTCGGAACCGGGCCGTGGACGCTGCTGGTGCAGGCGGTGGATCACCACGCCCCCGGCGTCGCGGCCCTGCTGGAACCCTTTCGCTTCATCCCCGACTGGCGCATCGACGATGTGATGGTCAGCTACGCCACGAACGGGGGCGGCGTAGGGCCTCATTTCGATCAATATGACGTCTTTCTGGTACAGGGCCTGGGCAAACGGCGCTGGCGCGTCGGGTCGGCATGCAGTTCAACGACACCTTTGCTCCCGCATGACGATCTACGCCTGATCGCCGATTTTGAAGCGGAGGGTGACTGGATTTTGGAACCCGGCGACATTCTGTACGTGCCACCCTGCTTTGCGCATGATGGTGTGGCGGTTGGTGATGATTGCATGACCTATTCGATCGGGTTTCGCGCGCCTTCCCGCGCCGACCTTGTCGAAGGCTGGTGCGCACATCAGGCGGACGGCATGGCGGAGGAGGATCGTTATGCCGACCCCGACCTCACCCTACAGTCCAATCCGGGAGAAATCACCGCGCCTGCGCTCGACCGGCTGCATGCGATGGTGATGGAGGCGCTGGCCGATCGCGATGCCTTTGCTCGCTGGTTCGGGCAGCATAGCAGTGCGCCTAAATATTCCGATGCCGATTGGCGGCCCGATGAACCGATCGCGGCCGAAGATGTACAGGCATGGCTTGCCCAAGGAGCATCGCTCCGGCGCAACCCGGCCAGTCGTTATTCGTTCATCCGGCAGGGAACCTCGGTCCTGCTTTTCGTGGACGGCCATTGTGTCGATTGCGGTGCCGACACTGCCTCGCTCGCCGAACAGCTCTGCTCAAACACCATGGTCGCGGCCAATCCGAACCTTGCGCAAAACCCCGGCGCGGTCGGCCTCATCAAGACACTGATCGATCAGGGCAGCCTCGCCTTCGATGAGGAGGATTGAGCAATGGCCCTCATCCTCTTCAACAAACCCTATGGCGTGCTGTGCCAGTTTACCGATGAAAGCACCGGCCCCCCACGGCCGACACTCGCGGCGTTCATCGACAGGCCGGGCGTCTACCCTGCCGGGCGGCTCGACCTCGACAGTGAAGGGCTGCTGCTGCTGACCGATGACGGGCGGTTGCAGGCGCGTATCGCCGACCCCCGGTTCAAGACGCCGAAGACCTATCTGGTTCAGGTGGAGCGCGATCCCGGCGACGCGGAACTGGAGGCGCTGCGACGCGGGGTCAAGCTGAAGGACGGGCTCACCCTGCCCGCACTGGTGGAACGCATCGACCCGCCCGCCCTATGGCCGCGCGATCCGCCGGTACGCTTCCGCAAGAGCGTGCCCGACTGCTGGCTGCGCCTAACGATCCGCGAAGGGCGTAACCGGCAGGTCCGCCGGATGACGGCTGCCGTCGGTCACCCCACCTTGCGTCTTGTCCGTTGGAAGATCGGGGACTGGTCGCTGGACGGCATTGATCAGGGACAATGGCGGGAGGCATGATCTCCCGCAGGCCACTCAGCCTTCGATCAGCCGTTTCAACGCCTTGAGATCGCGGTTGACCCATCGGATGTCGGCCGCGAACCGTTCATCATCCATGCCCGGCTGGCGAAAAAGCGTCAGCATGACTTCCGCGCCTTCCCCATTTTGCACGACCCGCAAGGGGACATGGACCTGATCGCCACCTCCCAGATCCACCTGATGATCCATCACGCCCAAATCATTATGGGGGGTGAAGCGGATACGGATCGGCCCCTCCGGTCCATCGGCCAGCCAGCCATCCCCATCTTCGCGCAAACCCGATTCCGCAAGGCCAGAGGCCCATTGAGGGAAAAATTCGGGACGCCACATCCTTTCGTAAAGAGCCCGCCATTCCTGATTGATCGACACGCTGAAAGTCCGGGCGGGTAACACTGCTGCCTCCTGTTATGATGTAACGGGAACCCCTTTAGCCTTTTTCATCACGTCCCGGAAAGGCCGCAAAGCTTGCCGACCCAGGAACTTAACGCCGCGACGATGCCTTCCTTCGCCGCACATCCTGCCTTCCCAGCGGATCGGCAAAGCGGAAAATGACCGCCTTCTCTCTTGACGGCTCGATTTACCCGCGCAGGGAGAATGCATGACCTATCGCCGGATCAGTTCGACACGCCTTTGCATCCTCGCCCTTGCCACCTGCATGGCGTCCGTCGCCGCGTCTGCGGCAGACCCGGCGCCCTTCGACCTCCCCGGCCCCGAACTGCTGGTGACCGTCAGTCGCGCAGGGCGAACCCTGCCGATCGGGCAAGTACCCGCATTGGCGTCGGGCGATGTCGTCAGGATCGAGGCCAATCTCCCCGAAGACCAGTCGATCCGCTACCGTCTGGTGTCGGCATTCCTGCGCGGCGTCACCAACCCGCCGCCCAAAAGCTGGATCTCCAGCGCGGAAACATGGCAGAGCAAGGACCGGAAAAGGGTACTGAAACTGACCGTGCCGGATCATGCGCGTCAGCTGGTGTTGTTCATGGTGCCCGATACCGGCGGCGACCTCAGCACCATTTCCGATGCCATCCGTGGCCGACCCGGCGAATTCGTGCGCGTGACGCAGGACATCAACAAGGCTTCGCTGGACCGGAGCAGGCTCAACGCCTTCATCCTGGGCATCCGATCGCAGGAAAACAGCCACCCTGAATATCTGAGGACCGTCGCGCCGATCCTGTCCTCAAGCCTTGCCGTCAAACTAAACCCCGACTGCCTGGCGAAAATCGTCGAGTTCCAGGCCGCCTGCCTCGTCGAAAATCGTGACAGTCTGGTGCTGGGCGACATTCACAGCAATTCGCTCACCGAAACCATCATAGGCGCTCCTACCGACCTCGCCCTGCAATTCAGCGCGACGCGGGAAGGCGGCTATGGCTTTTATAGCCCCTATATCGGCGTGGTCCGCGATCTTGCGCGCATATTCGGCGCGTTCAACAATCCGGAATTCAACTATCTGCCCGCGCTCGGCATTCAGAATGGCAAGTCCGTGTCCTTGTTGCTGAACAGCGCGCCGTCCTTCCGCAAGCCCAAGTCTGTGCTCGTGGCGGCCTTGCCCGCGATCGAGAAGAATGTTCCCCCGCCCCTGCGCCGGAGCAGCGACGCTCCCATCTGCGGCTCCCGGCCGGGAGCCGTCCTGGGCGTCGATGGCGCGCCGCTGGTCTTTGCCACCGACTATGCTCACAACATGGTCTTGCGGCTGACAGGCAAGGACGGCCACATGGTCGAAGCACCGCTAATCGCGCGGGCCGACAGGGGCGGCTACATATTCGCGCCTTCCTTCAAGGTTGATGACTTGAGCGGGCCGATGAAGGGTCGATTGCACGGCCACTGGGGTTTTGAATCCTTTGACGGGCCGGAATTCGCGCTCCAATTCCCGCAAGCGGGCAGCTTGCAACCCTCCGCCAATCAGCGCCTCATAGCGGGAAAGAATGACAGGCTGCGGCTGACCGGCCCCACCACCGCTTGCGTGAAGAATGTTTTCGTCCAGCTGCCGGAAGGGCGGAGCGTCGCGGCAAAGTGGCAGGCATCCGGCGACGACGCCATTGCCATCGACATGCCCCTGTCAAACGTCACAACGGCAGGCAATGTGATCGTCGCGATCCAGTCGTTCGGCAGGGAAAAGCCCGAATTGCTGACCATCCCGGTCGAGGCGGATCAAAGCCTCTCCCAGCCGCCTCCCCCTCTATAATGCTGGCAAGATGCGCGGCCGGTGATAAGGCGCGCTTTTCCTCAAGCGCCACGGCGCATCAATAACGGATCGAATGGCATGAAGACCAAGCACTGCCTTGAAGCAAATGATGTAAAGGCAATCCTCGCCGCAGCAGAAGCAGAGGCTTTGGCCAATGGCTGGGCCGTGACCATCGCTGTCGTCGATGACGGCGCGCATCTGCTTGGCCTCATCCGTCTGGATGGCGCCGCCGCCAGCACCGTGAAGATGGCAGAGGCGAAAGCATCGACATCCATGCTCGGCCGCCGGGAAACGAAGGTCTATGAGGACCTGCTGCTCAACGGCCGCGTTTCGATGCTGTCCGCGCCCGGCATGCCCGCCATGCTCGAAGGTGCCGTGCCGATCGTCATCGACGGCGATTATGTCGGCGCAGTGGGTGTTTCCGGGGTCAAGTCGGATCAGGACGCCCAGATCGCGCGCGCCGGAATCGCCGCGATCCTGCCGCAAGACCAGACATAAGGCTCAAGCGCCGCGCGACTCTGGCTACCCATTTTTGCACAGCCCCTGCTCCGCGCCGCCACCAACATGGCTGGCGCGCGTTGAAACGTCATTCGATGCTTCGAATGTAGGAGCCTGCTCTGGAAAATCTTGCTGGCTGGGTCGCGCCCATTGCGACCATGATCGCCGCGATGATGACCGCCGCCAATCTGGGCGCGCGCGTCACCGGCTGGGGTTTCGTCGTGTTCACCTTTGGATCGATCGCATGGTCGGTCGTCGGCCTATCGTCCGGGCAGACGAACCTCGTCGCCACAAATGGCTTCCTCACCTTCGTCAACCTGATCGGCGTGTGGCGATGGCTCGGTCGCCAGCGCGCCTATGAGGATGGCGGCAAGTCGGCCGCGCAATCCAGCCGCCGATCGCCCTACCCGACCCTCTTTACGGCCACCGGCATCGCGGGCCTGCCGGTCGCGGCATCCGATGGCCAGACAGTCGGCAAGGTCGTCGAGGCCCTCGTCACCTGTGAAAGCGGCAAGGTCAGCTATGTCGTCATCAGCGCCAGCGGGGTGGGAGGCATCCATGAAGTCCTGCGCGCCGTGGCCCGTGACGACATCCGCTTTTCCTGCGACCGCTTCATTCTCAATCGGGACAGCGCCTGGTTCGAAGCATTGCCGCCGCTACAGGACGGAGATTGGCCAGCCGCGCCCGCCGAACTGCCCCAGGGCGATGCGGCATGAGCGAAGCATAAGTTGCACTCCGCGAACCGCCGTTCGTCGCAAATCCGTTGCTTTGGCCCCAACTGATCGCGAATAGCAGGAGAAAGGGAATAAAAGAGGGGCAAGGGTCCATGAAGGTCAGGATATTCGCATGCGTGGCCGCGCTCGGCGCCGCGCTGCTTCCAGCGGTTGCGCTCGCGGACGATCCGCATGACCCCACCATGCGCAGCCCTGCCGCGCGGGCACGTGACCGGGCGATCATCCGGCAGATGAACCAGCAGCAGCTCGCCTATGTTCGCGACCGCGATGCGCGGATCATGCGCGACTATCGCCGTGCAAAGAGCGGTGGCGAAGGCTATGCCGATGCTCGCGCGGATTATGATCGCCAGATGGCGTCCTGGCGGCGCGCCGTCGCGGCCTGCAACGCGGGACGTTGGGAATATTGCGACAATTAAAGGTGCATGATCCCGACGCCCGTTCGAATTGAGCGGTGAGCGAGGGACTCAAACCCTCATCGCACGTTCAATCCCAATTCGCTGAGCAATTGCCCCGCCTGCTCCCGCGATATGGTCGCGCCACGAAAGCGGGATGCGTCCTCCAGCCTTATGCCGCCAAGGTCAGCACCGCGCAGGTCCGCGCCTTCGAACCGCGCGCCGGTCAGCAGCGCCTCCCGCAGGCTGCAATCCTCGAAGGAAGCCATGCGGAAATCGCATTTGCGTAGGTCCGCCTGAGAAAAATCGACCCGTGCGAGCCTTGCCTTCATAAAGGAACGCCCGGTCAGCTTCGCGCCGATCAGCAGCGTTTCTTCGAAGTGGATGTCTAGCGCCCGAACATCCGACAGGTCGGCGCCCGTAAGCTTGCAGCCGAAAAAATACGCCGCTTGCAACGTGCTACGCTTCAGCAAGGCGCCATTGAGATCGCTGTTGGTAAAGCGCACTTCATCAAGGTCACAACCCGTGAAATTGGCCGAAGCAGCGCGGCACGACTGCCAGTCACTGCGATCAAGTTTTGCGCCGGTGAAATTGGCGCGTCGCATGTCGCATTGTTGAAACGACCATTGGGACAGATCCAGATGCGACAGGTCCGCACCCTCGATCACGCACCCGACCAGCGAATGCGGCGTGCCTATGAGCGTTTCAATATCCTGGCGCGCCAAAGTCTGCCCGCGGATCACCTGGCTATCACTAACATGCTGCATCTGGATGCTGTTAGACATGATCTCCCGGGCAGACCAGCTATGCTAGAGCTGCGCTTCCCCGCCATCGACGAAATAATCCGACCCCGTCACATAGCTCGCCTCGTCAGACAGCAGGAACAGGGCGACGGCCGCTGCTTCCTGCGGCGTTCCAAGGCGACCCAGCGGGTTGCTCCCGGCCATCTGCTGTTCGACCGCGGCAACATGCTCTTCGGGCAGACCGAGGCGGTTGAAAAAGTCGGTCGCGATCGGTCCGGGGCTCAAGGTGTTCACGCGGATGCGGCGCGGGGCCAGCTCATAGGCAAAGCCTCTTGCAAGCGAGCGGACGGCCCCCTTTGTGGCGCCATAAAGGGCGCTTGCGGGGAGCCCCTTGTCCTTCGCGACGGATGCCGTGATCAGGATTGATCCGCCGTCGCGGATCAACGGTGCCATCGCCTGCGTCCCGAAAATCGGCCCGCCGACATTCAGATCCATAAGGTTCCGGTAAAGCTCGGCGCTGATATGGCCGAGCGGCGCGCCTGCACCGACGCCTGCGTTCAGGAACAGGCCATCGACCTTGCCGAACAGACGGGCAGCTTCCTGCGCAAGAGCTTCGGCGGCTTCCGGACGGGATGCGTCATTTTGCAGGGTGTGCACGCCGGGCAACTGCGCCGCGACGTTGTCCAGTCTTTCCCGGTTCGATCCGGTGATCAGCACCGATCCGCCCTCCTCCATGATCCGCTGGGCCGCGGCGAGGCCGATCCCGCTGGAACCGCCGGTGATCACGACGGACTTGTCCCTAAACCTCTGCATGCCTCTTTTCTCCATTCGACAATCTGTTCTGATCCATGGCTTGCCATCTGGCGGAAAAGCCGATCGCGAAGTTGGACGCGGCCGGGCCGCCGATCAACAAGGATATTTCCCTTGCCGATCAACTGGCGTTCACGATCTCGTAACCCATACGTAAATTGACAGACGAGGCCAAACCCTTATTCCTAGCATGATACAAGAGTGGGAGAGGTCAGGATGTCGGGCGGCTTTAACATCGGGGATAGGATGGCGCCCGACACCACTCTTCAGCCGGTTGCCGTCACGCGCGGGCGTGGGCGACCTCCCCGGCTGTCGCGCGGCACGATCATCCACGCGGCACTGGTCCTGCTCGACGAAATGTCGATCGACCGATTTTCCATGGGCCTGCTCGCAAAGAGCCTGAAAGCCGGGGTCATGACCCTTTACAATTACTTCCCCAGTCGCGACGATCTGCTGATCGCCGTCGCCGACGAAATATATAGCCGGTTCGATTACCCGGCAAAGGGCGCGCCCTGGCAGGACGAAATCCGGCAATGGTTGTGGGCAACGGAGGATCTGTTTCAGCGCTATCCCGTTGCGATGAAGCTCAGCCTGTGGGATGGCCATGCGTCACCGGGCTGGTTGCGCACATGGATACCTGTGGTGGAATTGATCAGCGCGCAAGGGCTGACCGGCCCCGACCTTGCCTTTGCGGTGCGGTGGTTCACGACATCGGCTCTCGGCTTCATCACGTCCCAGCCGCCTCCTCCGGAGCACAACAACCAGCGGACGACCGCGCATATCCATGCCCTGACGGCCTATGAGGCTGCGTTGTTGCAGGGTCTTCAGCACGACCTGCTGCAGGTCGATCGGAAAGCGGCCCTCACCTACGGCTTCACCCACATCATAGTCGGCCTGGAACGCATCATCGCGGAGGCAGCGAACGCGCAATCGGAAATGACGGGAGAATGACTTTGAGCAACGCAGACGACACGCGATTCGGCTTCACAAAGCTGATCGTGGAGGATGAGGAAGCCATGGCCGCCTACTACGGCGCGGTGTACGGGCTCAACAGCCTGCACCGCGTGGAATCGGGCGATCCCGCCGTTATGGGCCGCCTGCGCGAAGTGATTATGGGTCCAGGTGAAAGCATGGGCGCAGAATCGTTGACGATGATCAACTTTTTAGATAGGCCTGCTCCACGCGACCGGGAAGTGATCCTTGGATTCATCACCACGGACCTCGACGCGCTTGCCGAACGGGTGCTCACGCACGGCGGCAGGCATGTCGGCTTGGTTCGCGAAATGCCCGAACATGGCGTGCGCGTCCTGTTCACCAGCGACCCTGAAGGACGGTTGAGCGAGAATGTGGAGATGATGGCGAGATAACGGCAGGGCGACATCGCCCCCGCGTCCCCAACAGACCCCCAGCTCTCATGGAGAGACATATGGATATGAGAACGAAGACTTTGCCGAACATGCTTGACAGTGGCAGCCGCCCCCTTCCGCTGGCTGATGGCCCCGAACTGCGCGCAGCGCTGAAGGCGGCCAATCTCCAGACCCTGCTGATGGTGTATGTGCACCTGACCCATGATGAATCGATGCTTCAGACCTTCCAGGTCCACATTCATCCCCCTTACACCAACCCCGACTATGTAATCCCGCAGGACTGCATCGACGACCTGCACGAAAAGCTGGTCCATGTGCTGACGACGCCGGGCGCGGCGAAGTCCGAAGATCCGCCAATCGAACTGATGCAGAAGATGATGAGCATCGGCGTCGGCGAACCGGTAACTGACGAGTTCGTTCCCATGGTCATGGAGCAGGGCGGCTTCCACCGCAGCCCCGTGCGCAAGGAACTGTCGGAGCGTACGCCGCCTCCGGCTGACTTCAAGGTGCTGGTCATCGGCGCGGGCCTTACCGGCATTCTCGCCGGGATCGAGCTGGAGCGCGCCGGTTACGATCATGTGATCATCGAGAAGAATGAAGAAGTCGGCGGCACCTGGTGGAAGAACCGCTATCCGGGCGTCGGCGTGGATACGCCCAGCCACTTCTATTCCTATTCCTTCGAAATCAGCCCGGAATGGAACCACTACCACCCGCATGGCGCGGACATGCGCGAATATTTCCGCGCCGTGGCCGACAAATATGACGTCCGCCGCAACATCCGGTTCAAGACCATGGTGCACAGCCTGATCTTCGATCAGGATGAGGCCGTGTGGAACGTCACGGTCGAGGATCTGAACACCGGCAAGCGCGAAGTCATCAAAGCCAATGCCGTGTTCAACGCGTTCGGCACCACCGACCGTTGGAAGCTGCCCGAGATCCCCGGCATCGAAAGCTTCAAGGGCATCATCACCCACTCGGCCGATTATGACGAAAATATCGACCTGAAGGGCAAGAAGGTGGCCGTCATCGGCACCGGCGCCAGTTCCGCGCAGATCGTGTCCACGATCGTCAAGGAAGTCGATGAACTGGTCGTCTTCATGCGCACCAAGCACTGGATGATCAATAATCCCGAAGTGAAGGCGGAAGTCCCCGATCCGGTGAAATGGGCGCTGCGGCACATTCCCTATTACAAGGAATGGTTCCGCTTCCGCGTGTTCTGGTTCGCGGCCGACGGCCTCTATCCCAATGTGGTGAAAGACCCGTCCTACCCCGAAGACGGCATCGCCGTGTCGGCGCTCAATGAAGGCATGCGCCAATATGCCTTGTCGCACATGCATCACAAGCTGGCGGGGCGTCCCGACCTGATCGAAAAGCTGACGCCCGATTTCCCGATCTTCTCCAAGCGCGTCGTGATGGACGCGGGCTGGTACGATGCCCTCGTGCAGCCGCACACGACGCTGGAGACAGCGGGCATCGCCGAAATCCTGCCGAACGGCATCCGCACGAACGACGGCAAGGTCTACGAGCTCGACATCATCATCTGTGCGACCGGCTTCAACGCATCGTCGCTGGTGCAGGATCTGGAGATCAAGGGCCGCGACGGTCATGATCTGGCGGTGGACTGGGCGGACGAGGAAGAGCGTGCTTATATGGGCACGACCATCCCCGGCTATCCCAACTATTTCCTGTCGACCGGCCCGAATATCGGCCCGAACCACGCAGGCGGCCTCAACATCGTCAGCGAATCGCAGGTCCATTATCTGATCGAATGTCTCGATCAGATGATCGCGACCGGCGCCCGCACGATCGAAGTGACGGAGGAAGCCTTCCTGCGCCACAACAAGCGGATCGACGATCAGATGAAGCACATGATCTGGACCCATCCCAAGTCGAAGAGCTACTATCAGAACAGCAAGGGCCGACCCGTTGGTCCCTGGCCGTTCCGCCTCGTCGACATGTGGAATGAGCTGCAGGAACCGATCCTGGAAGATTATAAGTTCGACTGACTGTAAGGCGGGGGAGGCGCGGGGCTGCTTTGCGGCCAGACGCCTCCCTCTCCACATGATTGATCAGGACAGGTGGGGCCTTGACCGGCACCGGGGGGCACCTAAGTTAGGCGCTCGTCGTGCATCATATGAGGGTCGACGCTGATGGACGCTCGCCTTTCCGCCGCCTGTCCTTTTCATCGCGAAGGCGATGACCGCAAGTCAGCCGCCGCCGCCGACGCCGGTGGGACCGTCGATCCCGATATGCGCACCCGCGATTTCGCCGAAGCGCGCGCCATCCTGCGTCACCCGAATGTACGGCAGGCCGGTTTTCTGGCCGAACAAGTCGGCAGGATCGGCAGTGCGACGCGCCAGCCAATCCTGTTCCTCGAAGGCGAAACGCATCGCGTTCAGCGCAGCGCTACCGCCCGTTTCTTCACACCCCGCATCGTCACCACCCACTATCGCGAGTTGATGGTAGAACTCAGCGAAATGCTGGTTTCTCGGTTCGTGAAGGACAAGACCGCCTTCCTCGACCAGCTCAGCCTTGATCTTGCCGTCGCCGTCGCCAGCCATATCGTCGGCCTGACCAACAGCGACCCCAAGGGGCTGGCGCGGCGGCTGGATGTGTTCTTTACCGGCGATTTCCGCCCCCATCCGGGCAAGTTGGCGTCACTGATCAAATTCGTGCAATCCCAATATCGGGTGCTGTCCTTCTATTATCATGACGTCGCGCCAGCGATCCGCGCACGGCGAAGGCAGCGGCGGGACGATGTCATCTCCCACCTTATCGACGAAGGCTATAATGGTCGGGAGATATTGACCGAATGCCTGGTCTATGGCGCCGCTGGAATGGCGACGACGCGCGAGTTCATCGTGATGGCCGCATGGCATATGCTTGAGCGCGAGGATTTGAAGACCGCCTTCCTCACCGCGGATGAAAAGGGGAAGATCGCCCTGCTGGAGGAATTGCTGCGGCTGGAGCCGGTCGTCGGCTATCTCTACCGCCGCATGCCAGCCGACGAGGCGGAAGCAGTGGGCGCCCCTCCCGGTGCTGCCGTCGCCATCGACGTCCGCGCCGCGAACACGGACACAACTGCCTTTGGCGAGCGGCCCTGCGAATTTGTGCCGGGTCGGGAAGTCAGCGCCAAATATGGCAATGCGGGCCTCTCCTTCGGCGATGGCGAACATCGCTGCCCCGGCGCGCAAGTCGCGCTCCAGGAAAGCTGCCTCTTCCTGGAACGCCTGTTGCAGGTGCCGGGCTTGAAGCTCGACCGCGCGCCGACGCTGGCATGGAATCCGCTGGTGACAGGCTATGAACTGCGCAATGCCCTGATTTCCTGCGACTGAGCGAATGCCGCCTGACCGATGAGCAAGATAAGCGAAGAGGATATCGACCGGCTGGTCCCCGCATTTTACGATCGGGTGCGCGCGGATCCGATCCTTGGCCCGATATTCAATCAGGCGATCGACGACTGGCCGCTTCATCTGGAAAAGCTCAAGGCATTCTGGTCATCGGTGATGCTGGGAACCGGCCGGTACAAGGGGCAGCCGATGGTCGCGCATGTACGACACGAACCGCACATGACCGCCGATAATTTCAGCCACTGGCTTGCCCTGTGGCGACAGACCAGCGGTGACATCCTCGCCCCAGACGTCGCAGCGGCCTTTCAGGAGAAGGCCGACCGGATTGCCGAGAGCCTGCAATTGGGCATTCAATTCTACCGCGACAGGAAAGCTTAAGCCGGGTGAATACGGATGGTCGCCAAGCAACCATCCGCCACCAGCCTCAAAATTCGCGCAGGATTTCGCGCAGCGTCGTGCCCTCATATTCGGTGCGCACCGCGCCCGCCCTTTGAAGCGCAGGGATGACGCCATTGACCAGATCGGGCAGCTGGCGGTTATAGCCGGACCCTTCAATCAATATGCCGTCGCCACCCACTTCGTCCATGACCGCCATCAACTGATCCGCGACCTCTTGCGCCGTGCCCCTGAATCTGGAGCCGCTGCCCCCTTTCCCTGAGGAAAACAGGTCGCGAAGGGATTTGCCCTCCTCCCGTCCGGCCTTCTTCATATGTTCCAGCGCGCTGGTGTGGCCGCCTGCCACGATGTCCTGCGGCACGGGCGCATCCACGTCATAGAGCGAAAAGTCGATGTCGAGCGAGGATGAAGCCATCACGATATTATGCTCGAACGCCGCCTGCTTTTCGGCCTCGGTCATTTCGGGCGGCTCTCCACCGTCGGGCAGGATGTTGACCGGCGTCAGGAAAAACACCTTGATGTCATCCGGATCGCGGCCCTGTTTTTCGGCGCGGTTGCGGATGTCCTCGCGATAGGCCTTCATGCCCTTCACCCCGCCGGTCATCATGCCCAGCACGACTTCGGCATTCTTCGATGAGAAATCACGGCCCCGCTCGGACGCGCCCGCTTGCGCCAGAACCGGATAGCCCTGCGGCGACCGCAACGTGTTCAACGGCCCTCTCGATCTGAAATGCTGCCCCTCGAAATTGACGGTGTGGACCTTCGTATGATCGACATAGACACCCGTCTCGGTGTTAGCGACCAATGCCCCTTCTTCCCAGCTATCCCACAGCTTCTTGCACAGTTCGACAAACTCGTCGGCAATGTCATAGCGCTCGCTGGGCGGCAGCAGCTTTTCCATGCCAAAGTTCAGCGCGGCGTTCTTCTCGCTCGACGTCACCATGTTCCATCCCGCTCGCCCCCTCGTCAGGGAGTCGATGGTGGAGAGCAGCCTTGCAAGCAGATAGGGCGGGTAGAAGGTGGTCGAAGCTGTCGCGATCAACCCGATATGCGACGTTTCCTGCGCCATCACCGGCAACAGCGGCAACGGATCGAGCTTGGGCGACAGCGTCGCATTCTTGAGGTCCAGTTCCATCGAGCCAGCGTAGCGATCACCCACGATCACCGTGTCTTCGAAGAAGATGAAGTCGAACTTCGCCGCCTCAAGCATCTTGGCCAGTTCCTTATGGTAGGAACCATCCGCCCATTGCGAGCCGAGTTCCTTGCCATCGCCCGGCCAGGACGTCGCGCCGAACTTCGTGAAATAGCCAAGGTGGAACTTCTTGTGGGCCATCGACGGAAACCTTTCTCACCAGTATTTCCCCGCCTGTTTCCCCTATGCATCCGCAGCATAATGGCAACGCAGGCATGTCGCCAGAGCCGCTTCAACGGCCCCGACGCTCGCTGAACATTATCAATAGTTGACGTTATTCAACCAAATGGCGAGTGAATTTATCCGCCCTTGCGGAACGCCTTTTTTCAGGCTGCTTTCGCAGGCGGCAGCCCGGCGTCGGGAATGTTTAGCTGCTCCTCCCTATTGCGCGCATGATATCTGCTCATTCCGAAGAATATGGCAGCGGCGAAGACGCAGAGTGCAAACACGCCGACAAATACCGGTTCATAACTGCCCGCAAAGTCACGCAGCCACCCTGCGCCAGGCGACATGAAGAAAGAGAATGGCAGCGTCATGACGCCCAGCAAGCCCAGGACCTTTGGCAAGGCGTCAAGGCCATATACCTGAACAACCAGCGCGCTGAGGGGAGGAAATACGGAGGCGCCGCAAAAACCGATCAGGAACGCCGCGACATTCAATGCGACCATCCCTCCTGACATGCCCATGATTGCCCAGGCAGCAGCGAAGCCCAGACCGACGAGGCCGAGAGTCCTGGCCGGACCGACCCGGTCGCACGCAAAGCCCGCCACCAGCGATCCGACGATGCTGGCCGCGCCTGAAACGGCGAGCAGCACCGCTCCCGTCTGCAAAGACTGATGATATCCTTCGACGATGGGCAGAAGATGCGCGCCACCCGTGATGGCCGTGCCATTAAGGATTCCGTCACCGACCGCGATCAGCCAGAACAGCGCGCCGCTCAAAATGGCGATCTGCGTCGGACCCGATGTCGCCCCCTCGACCCAGCCGGATTCGTCCGGCGCTTCGACCGGAGGATCGATCACCGTCAAGGTCAGCGGCAGCAAGAGCAGATGCAGGGCGGCGAGCAACAGGAAAAAGCTCTTCAATCCATAATTTTGGATGATGCTCACCCCGATGGCGGGCAGGACGGTCACAAATAGGGGCAAAAAGGCAATGCCCATCACCTTGCCCCGCGCTTCGGGATACCAGCCGCTCGCCAGGACCGCAGGCGGCAGGGCGGAAAACAGGGCAGCGCCGGGACCGATCAGAAGGCCGCATTCAGCCAGCGCGATCGGCATGGTCGGCGCATAGGCCAGCGCCGTATATCCAATCAGGGAGATGAAGACCCCGGTCGACATGACCCGGCGAAGGCCCCAGCGACCAATCGCAACCGCTATCAGCGGACCAAATGCGGTGAGCGACAGGATGGCAAGGGAGAGAGCCATCGTGGCCATGGCCAATGACGCGTCGTACCGGTCCTGCAATGCAAGGACGCTGACGCCCAGCCCACCGAACGCGCAACCTGTCCCGACATTTTGCGCGAGCATGGCCCTGAAAAGCATCCCCCGCTTGCGTCGCTGCAGCGCGATGCCCTGACCACCCATGCCCACAACTTCAGTCATGCATTTACCGCCTTTGCGACTGGACGAGCGATCGTCACCAAAAATTGTCCGACCACCGCCAGGAAGATGGTAGGCCCATCACTGCTCCAGCGAACGCTTCTTCCAAAGTTCAGGCAAAGTGTTAGCGGCGACCCGGCGCGAATCGACGGGATGCTGGCCCACCCGTTGATGTTCGTCAACTGTTTCATCAGGCGCCATTCCATGATGGGCATGGTTCATCACCGAAGGTGAGCGAACGCCGCGCCAAACGGCTCGTTTTGCTACCTCAACAGGGGCCGGTCATTATCGGGCGATCCGACGGCCAGCCGACGAAGTCCTCCTACTGGTGAAACTCCGCCGCGCGGACTCCAGCCCGAACGCGCGCCCGTCCCCAGCGCGCCCTATATAAAGCTGCTCACATCCACGCCCGCCAGCGTATTGACGCCGACCAGTATCACGCTCTGTTCGAATGTGCCGTCGCCATTGCCGTCGTAGAAGATCCAGCCGTCGGTCGTCCCGGCGATGAAGGTCACATGGTTGACGCCCGCCGTCGCCTGGGCAGCGCTCAGCGCATCGGCGAAATTGTTGGTCGCGATCGTCGCTTCTGCATAATTGGCGGCTGGCAGGCTGCCGTTCAGGAAATCAAAGTCGATGCGATCCCCCTCGCCGATACGGAAGTCGTTGATGCGGTCATAGCTGGAACTGTTCAGCGATGATGCGAGCCCTGCGAAGACGAAAGTATCCGCTTCCGTGCCGCCGGTCAGTGTATCCTTGCCCGCACCGCCGATCAGGATGTCGGCGCCCGCACCGCCCTTCAACGTGTCGGTCGACGCCCCGCCATCCAAAAAGTCGTCGCCCGCTCCACCATCCAGAAGGTCGCCGCCGTCTTCGCCAAACAATCTGTCATTGCCGCCATTACCCACCAGCGAGTCATTGCCCAACCCGCCCCAAAGGCTGTTGGCGCCGCTATTGCCGGTCATGGTGTTGGCCAGATCGTTGCCAATGCCGTCGATATTGCCAGCGCCCGTCAACACCAGCTTTTCGACTTCCGCCGCCATCCGATAGCTGACGGAGGCGTTGACCTGATCCGTGCCACCGCCCACGGCTTCGATGACCAGATCGTCATTGGCGGCGTTGCCGTCATCGGACCAACTGTCCACCACATAGACATCATCGCCCAGCCCGCCGGTCATGCTGTCCGCGCCAGTACCGCCGTCCAGGCTGTCATTCCCCAGCCCGCCGATCAGCGTGTCGTTCCCGTCGCCGCCGAACAGCAGGTCGTTATCATCGCCGCCGTCCAGCAGGTCGCTGCCGCCATTGCCGGACAGATTGTCCTGCCCCAGCCCGCCGAAAATCTGGTTGGCGGCCTCGTTCCCGACGATGATGTTGGCAAGGTCGTTGCCGATGCCGTTGATCGGGGCAAGGCCGGTCAGGGTCAGCTTTTCGACCTCCGCCGCCATCCGGTAGCTGACCGATGCGTAGACAAGGTCGGTGCCGCCCGATGCCTGTTCGATCACCTGATCGTCATTCCCGGCAAAGCCGTCGTCGGAATAGGTATCGACATAGAAGGTGTCGTTGCCCGTGCCGCCATCCATATAGTCCGCGCCTGCGCCGCCATCGATGATGTCGTTACCCGCCATGCCATAGATGGTGTCGTTGAGCGCGGTCGTCTGGTAACCCAGCACGGTAGTGGTCGGATTGATGCTGTTGTTGCCCGACGATCCGATGATGGTCTTGCCGATTTCCGGAATGTCGGTGATGCTGATGGACAGCAACTGGTCATCGACATAACTGCCATCGGTCGCCCGCACGATCAGCTGGTAGACACCATCCTGGTCCGCATCCAGGCGATTTTCATAATCGACCGGGGTCAGGAAGGACACCGCGCCGGTCACCGCATCGATCGTGAACAGCGCAGCATCGGCCCCGCCCGCGATCGCAAAGCTCGGGGCGGTCCCGTCCGCATCGGCGGCCGTCACGGTGGTCAAGGCCGTCTGGTTTTCCGCCATGCTGATGGCCGCGCTGGCTCCGCCCCCGTTGGAGGTGATGACCGGGGCACTGTCATTGACGTTGGCGATGGTGATCGCCAGCGCCTGCGCCACGTTATTGGTGCCATCGCTGGCCGTGACGACGACATTGTAAGTGCGATCGCCATTGGCATCGCCGGGCGCTTCGAAATCCGGAGCCGCCTTGAAACTAAGCGCGCCTGTCACTGCATCGATCGTGAACAGCGCGGCGTCCGCTCCGCCACTGATGCTGTATCCCAGCGCCGTGCCATCGGCATCGCTCGCCTGCACCGTCGCCGTCAGCAGACTGTTTTCCGCGACCGTAAGCGCCGCCGATGCCGCGCCGGCGTAAGATGTAAGGACCGGGGCATTGTCATTGAGGTTGGCGACCGTGACCGCCAGCGTCTGCCGATCGGCGTTCGCGCCATCGCTCGCCTGCACGATCACGTCATAGACATTGTTGTGATCGGCATCCGCCGCCACCTCATAGTCCGGCCCCGTCCTGAAGCTCAGGGCGCCGGTCGCCGCGTCGATGGTGAACAACGCGGCGTCAGCACCCCCCGCAATCGAAAAGCTGATCGATGGGCCATCGGGGTCGGTCGCCGTAACGGTGGTGACAGCCGTCGCATTCTCATTGATTGTGATCGCGGCGGCAGCGTCTCCGCCGTTGGAGGTAATGACCGGCGCGGCCCCATCCGCCACGTCGCGCACGGTGACGGACAGGCTTTGGGTATCCACCCCGCCATTGCCGTCATTGGCGACGACGATCAGCTGATAGACATTATCGCCATCCGCATCCGCCGGATTTTCAAAGTTGGGCGCCGCCAGAAAGCGCAGCGCGCCCGTCACAGCATCGATAGCGAACAGCGCCGCGTCAGCACCCCCCGCAATCGAAAAGCCTATGGTCTGGCCAGCGTCAGTGTCCGTCGCCGCGACGGTGGTGACCGCCGTGCTGTTTTCATCGATGGACAGCGCGGCACTTGCGCCACCGCCATTGGATGTGATGACCGGCGGGGCGTTAAGGCCCGTCGATGGGATCGTCACATCGGCGAACTCGAAAAATTCGACGTTGCGGATCGTCTTCGTGCCCTCGGGCGATCCGGGACGCAGGTCACCGGCAATATAGCTGCCGTCGGGTTGAAGCGTGAAAATATAATCCGCCCGGTTCCCGGAAAAGACCAGCGTATCGATGTCGGCGCTGCCGTCGATCAGGTCGTTGCCCGCTCCCGCCAGGATGCGGTCGTTGCCCGCCCCGCCGTGCATATAATCATCGCCAGCACCGCCATCGAGCAGATCGTCGCCCGTGCCGCCATACAGCTCGTCATTGCCCGCACCGCCATACAGCTGGTCATTGCCGGAATCGCCGTTCAACGTGTCGTTGCTGGATGTGTTCGCATCATCACCATATAATATGTCGTCGCCACTACCGCCCGACAGCGTGTCGCCGCCCGCCTGGCCATAGAGGATGTCATTGTCATCCCCGCCGTTCAGCTTGTCGCTGCCCCGGCCACCCCAGATAAGGTCATTGCCCGCGCCGCCGTCAATGATGTCGTCGCCCGAGATATTGTTGAACCCCAGATCGTCGCCATAAAGCCGGTCGTTGCCCAGCCCGCCTGAGATGTTGTCGCTGCCGCGCCAGCCGAAGATGATGTCGTCGCCTGCGTCGCCCTGAAGGTTGTCCTTGCCCGCGCCGCCCACGATGATGTCGTTGCCCGCGCCGCCCTGAACCAGCACGTCCTTCGCATAATCGATGCCGCCGACGCCGTGGTTGGTCAGGTCTATGACATCATCGCCATCCCCCAGCCAGAACTGCTCGATATTGTCAAAGCCGCCAAAGCCGCCCGAAATGGTCCCATTATTATAGAATATCGCGTCGGATAGGTTCGACCCATAGACGATATCGGTGCCGGTGCTGCCCAGCAGAAGATCCATGGAAATCTGGATATTGGACACGGCGATCTGATATTGGGTTCCGGCGTCGGTCAGGATCGCGGTGTTCCACACGAGCTGCGCCAGCACGGCATCGGGCCGCACGATGTCCAGGTTCGACAGGCGGGTGAAGGCAAAGAACAGGTCCTTCTCGGCCGTGCCGGTGACCGTTGAGCTGCCGACAACATTATAATAGCTGGCCATATCGTCTCCCCATCTCGTGCCAGGATGGCTGGGGCCTGCCCCCCGGCCCGGAGCGTGTGGAAAGCTGATACCCTCGAAACGGCCCGCGCCGCGAAGATCATCGGGATAAAGGCGCCACCCTTAAGGGTAAGGCTCCACCAATAGGCTTATTGTTCGCGGAACGACCGCCACATCAGGTCGGTCAAAGGGTCGAACATATATTGCAATGCCGTGCGCCGCCGCAGGGGCACCACCACCTCCACCGGCATGCCCGGCTTCAGGACGAAATCGCCGCGCGCATAGCGTCTGATGAGCGCGATCTGCTCCGGCGGTATCTGCACCTCGCCCACGAAATAGGAAACGCCGGTCTTCTCCTCGACGAAACTGTCGGCCGATACCCGCGTCACCCGCCCGTCGATGATGGGCAAGCTGCGCGCCGGAACCCCTGCAAAGCGCACCTCCGCCCTTTGCCCCACCGCCAAGTCGTCAATGTCGGCGGGGGAAAAGCGCGTCTCTATCACCACCGCGCCGTTGCGGGGCACGATGTCCATCAGCACCTGCCCGGCGGCGATCACGCCGCCCACCGTATGGACCGACAATCCGACCACCGTCCCGCTGACCGGCGCACGTACTTGCGTGCGCGCCACTTCATCGCGCGCCGCCGTCCATTTTGGCAGGACATCGCCCAGCTGTGTTTCGACGTCCCGCAATTCGGCCGTCACCTTTTCCTGCAACCCTTGCTTCGCCTCCAGCGCCTTCAACCGCGCTTCCCCGGCCATGCTGACGGAACTGTCGCGCGCCGCCATCAGCCGCGCGCGTTGCCCGATCAGGTCGGCCTTGGCCCGTTCCAGCGCGCGGATGCGGGTCTTGCTGACAAATCCCTTGGCCGCGACATCTTGCAAACTGTTCAATTCGTCGCTGATCAACCGTTCCTGCTCGACCACCGCAGCAACCTGCTCGCGATAGCCCAGCACCTGCGATCCGGCCTGGCTGCCTTCCTGCATAGCCACACCCTGTTGCGTCGCCAGCAGCGCCGATCGCGCACCCATTTGCGCCCGTTGCGCCCGCATGGCAGCATCTGCATCGGCGACATCCACCCCGGTCAGCGACCGGAACTCTACCGGCGCAGCGATCGCCGTCCCCGCCAACTCCGCCCTCAGCCGAGCGCGCTGAGCCATCAGCCAAATGGCCTGTGAAGCCAACACCCGTTCCTGCGCCGTGACCGCCGGTGCGGCAAGACGGATCAGCACGGCGCCTTGCCGCACCTGCTGCCCTTCCTTCACCAATATCGCGGCGACGATGCCGCCATCGCGATGCTGGACGCTCTGCCGCTGCCCCGCGACGGTTGCCCGGCCCGGCGCCAGCGCCGCCGCGTCCAACCGGGCAAACGCGGCCCAGCCCAGAAACAGCAGGAAAAACGCCGCCGCAATCAACAGACCGGCCCGCACCTCCCGGCGGATATCCGGCCCCACGGCAGGCACCGTCCCCCCCTCTCCATTGGTCAGCAGGAGTACGCGCCGCGACCGCATCAACATCACGCCCTCTCCGCCGAAGCCAATGATCGTGTCGCGGTGAGCGCACTCAGCACCTTGTCGCGCGGGCCATTCATCCGCATGCGGCCATGGTCCAGCACCAATATCCGATCCGCTGGCGCCAGTAGGCTGGTGCGATGCGCCGTCACCATGATCGCGGCGCCGCGCGCCTTCGCCTGCCGCAGCGCGTCGATCAACTGCGCCTCTCCATCGGAATCGAGATGCGCATTGGGCTCGTCCAGGATCAGCACGGCGGGATCGCGGAACAATGCGCGGGCCAGCGCGATCCGCTGCGCCTGCCCCATTGACAGCCCCGTGCCGCCCCAATCCAGCATCGTCTCATAGCCTCTCGGCAATCCCAGGATCATCTCGTGCACACCGCACAGACGAGCGGCGGCGATCACTTCGGCATCGATCCTGTCCCTGTCGACGGCGGCGCTTCCCTCTTCAAAAGCGAAGCGGGCGATGTTGTCCCGGATCGTTCCGGCAAAGAGCGAAGGCTGCTGGGGCATATAGCCGATATGCGCCGACAGCGCCTCGTCATCCCATTGGGCATAATCCGCGCCATCGATGCGGATCGTGCCCCGGCTGATCCCTATTGCCCCGGCGGTCAGGCGTGCCAGGGTCGACTTGCCCGCCCCGCTCGGCCCGATCACCGCCACCAATTCGCCCGGCGCGATGGTGAAGGACACATTGTTGATGATCAGCCGATCCGACTGACGATCATGCACGGAAATATTCTGGGCATCCACCCGGCCGATCGGCACGGGCAAGGCGGTACGCGGCGCCGGATCGAACTCCCCCTCCAGCCAAATCTTGATCTCCGCATAGGATTCGCGCGCCTGCACGAAACTGCGCCATTGGCCGACAAGCTGATCGATGGGGGACAATGCCCGCCCCAGCAGAAAGGATGAGGCAAAGATCGCACCACCCGAAATCTGCCCATCGATCGCCAGCAAGGCGCCCAGGCCCAGCGCCCCCGATTGCAGCGCGTTGCGCAGGAAACGGCTGACCATCACCCACCTTCCCGCCGCGAAGCTGGCATTGGCCTGCCACTTCAGCATATCCGCCCGCTCGGCCAGATGGCGGCGCACCATGGGGCTCCGCATGCCCAGCGCGCGGATCGTTTCCATCCCGCGCATGCTCTGGTCCAGGCTGGCATAGGATTGGCTCGCCGCCGCATTGGCCTGCGCCAGCGGGGAATAAATCACCCGCTCGCTAGCCCACGCTATGGCAAGCAGCACCACGCTGCCCACCAGCGCCAACAGGCCGATCCAGGGGTGGATGATGGTGCACACAATGATGTAGATCGGCGCCCACGGCACATCGAACAGCGCGTTCATGACCGGGCCGGTCAACGCCTGCCGAAGCTGGTCGCACTCGCGGATGGGCTGTTGCCGTCTGTGCTGGCCCGTCGCGGCTGGCGGCTGGCGCAGGGCAGCGGCGATCAGCGTGCGCGCAAACCGCCGGTCCAGCGCGATGCTTGCCCGCACCATGATGCGCGAACGAACATATTCCAGCAACGAAAGGGTGGCGAAAGCCATCAGCACCACGATGGTCAGGAACCCCAGCGTCGTGGCCCCCCGCGTCGGCACGACGCGATCATAAACCTGCAACATGTACAGCGTCGGCGCCAGGAACAACAGATTGGCAAGCGCGCTGAACAGGGCGGCCCACATCACATGCGCCCGCACCGCATTCAGCACGGCTCTCATCTCGCGGCCTCGCCACCGCGCGGGCAAACGCTGCCAACGACGACTGAAACTGGCAGCGCCATCCTATCTCCCCAAAGCGCGACGGTTCAGCCCAACTCATCCCGTCGAACGCGCTACCGATCAACAGCGCAAAGGGATGCGGGGTGGCAAATTGGGTTGGTTAGACGAACTCTTGCGATCGGCCGTGCGACGCGCTGCCGTTAAGATCGGCGAGAGACCGGAGTCTTGCGTGTGAAAGGATCGCCGACGCGAAGGCGGGGTTTGACCGCCTCCGCGTCGCTCACCCTGTGATGTTCAGCTATCCGGGCCGAGGTCGGGCACCCATGCAGCGCCATTGATATGCGCACCTCCATCGACGAACAGCGTGTTGCCGGTCAGGTATCGCGCGTCCTCGCTGGCCAGGAAAAGGGCAACGCCGCCGATGTCGGCCTCCGGGTCGCCCATTCGGCCCATCGGATTAGCCGCCGTGGTGGCCGCGGCGACCTCCGGCTCCGTACGTTCAAACTCGCGGTAACCGGCGGAAACGGCGGCGGGGCAGATGATGTTGGCGCAGATTCCATATCTGGCCCATTCCCGCGCCGCGCTGCGGGTATAGGCGCGAAGGGCTTCCTTGCCGACATTATATTCGGCGGTCCCCATATGCGCGTTGACGCCGTTGAGCGACCCGATGTTGATGATGCGGCCCCAATGTCTGCTGCGCATGTGCGGGAACGCCGCCTCCATCGACCATTTCGCGGCGTAAAGACACATGTTCATGCAGGATTCGAATTGCGCATCGGACAGGGTTTCGATGCGCTGCAATCCGCCGCCGCTAAAGGCGTTATTGACCAGGACGTCGATAGAGCCAAAGCGATCGACACAAGCCTGGACGGCACCGACCACGTCATCACGCACCGTGACATCGCATTTGCGAAAGTCGGCATCCACCCCAAGGCCGCGCAGTTCCTCCACGACCTCCACGCCTTTGTCCGCATTGAAATCCGCGACCAGGATCGACCCGCCTTCCTGCGCAAATCGCAGCGCCATGCCCCGGCCAATTCCATCCGCCGCTCCGGTAATCAGCGCCGCACGCCCGGTCAGCCTTTTTTCCACGCTCACGCCTTCATCTCCTACATCTATTGCATTGTTCCTGACGACAGGGTTAATCAACCGATGACACTTGTCAACAAACTAAGCCTGTGGTTTATCGCTCGGCTATGATGTTCACAGGCGATCGTCGGCAAAGGCCGGGACAGCTGGAGAGAGTATGGCCTGATGATGAAACGAAGTGAAGAAATTCAACCACGGGTGGCGCTGGTCACCGGGGCGACGCGGGGCATCGGCCGTGCAATAGCGATCGCCCTTGGCCGCGCGGGCTTCGCCGTCGCAGTGACCGGCCGCACCATGGCGGAAGGCGCTGGCCGTATGGAGAGCATGGGGGGCACGCCTGTGCCGGGCAGCGTGGCATCGACAGTGGAAGCGATAAGGGCGGCTGGCGGTCAGGCGATGGGCGCACGGATCGACCTGCTCGATCGCGCATCCATCGATGCAGGGGTCGCGGCGGTACTCGACCACTGGGGGCGGATAGACGTGCTGGTGAACAATGGCATCTACCAAGGGCCGGTTATCCTCCAACCGATCATGGACGTCGCGCTGGAAGACGCGGAAAGAGCGATCACCGGCAATTTCCTGAACCAATTTCACCTGAGCCAGATCGTGCTGAAGACGATGGTAGCACAGGGTTCAGGGCGAATGATCTTCATGACGACCTTGTCCTCCATCGAACCTTCCGCCCGCTCGCCGGGGGTGGGCCTCTTCTATCTGGCGCCCAAGGCAGCGTTCAATCGTATCCCGGACCACATCAACCAGGAGCACGGCAAGGACGGGATCAGCGCCTTCCTGATCGAACCGCGCTTTACCATGACGGACACGCTGCGCGCGGCCATGGGCGATCAGGCTGAAACGATCGGACAGGGAGAAGCAGCGCGCGATCCGGAGGAAACCGCACAGACGGTGGTGTGGTTGGCGAGCCATGCAGACGCCCCGGACCTGGCCGGACCAGAAATGATCAATGCGCCGGACTTCTTTACCGAACGAGGAATTACGCCGCCGGAATAATCCCGTCCGCATCAATGCGCACCCCCCCATACCCGTTTCTTAGGTCCAGGCCAGCCCGCCCATCTCGCGCTTACGCAGGCGGCAAGCCCAAGGGGCAGCAATACGGCCGCGAGCTTCCACCGGCGTTCGCGGCCATAACCAGGATCATCCATTTCCCCGTTCGCCACGTGGCAGGACCGAGCTATCGCCCACAACGACGGGCTATGCCTCACCTTTACCGTTTAGCCCAAAGGCGAAGCCGGTTTTCCCGCATCACCCGAGCGGCAGCGGACGATACTCCCCGCTCGATACCTTGTTCAGACCTTGCCTTCCTTGAGGAACTCGACCGCATGATGGGCGGCCCGCGCGCTCAGGGCCATATAGGTCAGCGAGGGATTGACGCAGCTGCTCGATGTCATTGCCGACCCGTCGGTGATGAACAGGTTTTTCACATCATGGGTCTGGTTGTATTTGTTGAGCACCGAAGTCTTGGGGTCCTTGCCCATGCGAGCCGTGCCCATCTCGTGAATGCCAAGGCCCGGCGCGCCCGGTTGGTCTATCGCTGCGACGACCATGCCGCCGGCTGCTTCGACCATCGCCTTGCCGTCCTCGATGATCTGCTTGGCCATCGCCCGCTCATTGTCGCCGATCGCACAGTCGACATGGACGATTGGAATCCCCCACTGATCCTTCTGGGCGGTAAGGGTGACGCGGTTCTCGGGGTTGGGCAGCATCTCGCCGAACCCCGAAATAAAGGTCACCCACGAGCCGAGCTTACGGGCGCGCTCCTTTAAATCCACGCCGACGCCCGGGATGGAGAGCGCGGCGGTGCGCCAACCCGTGCGCGATACGCCACCCTGATAGCCATAGCCGCGCACGAACCCGACACCGTCTTCGGTCACATTGCGAAAGCGCGGAATGTAGAGGCCGGTTGGTCGGCGGCCGCGGTAATAGGTGTTCGGACCGTTCGGCATGATGCCGACAACCGCCAAGCCGTAAAGATGGTCCATCAGGTTGCGCCCGACTTGGTCCGAGCTGTTGGCCAGGCCATTGGGCATTGCTTCCGACTTCGAATTCAGCAGGATTTGCGCCGTGCCGATCGTCGAGGCGTTGGAGAAGATTATCTTCGCCTCGTAGGTGGTCGGCTTCTTCGTGTTCTGGTCAATTACGCGCACGCCGGTCGCCCGGCCGGTCTTCGGATCATAGACGATCGAGTGGACGATGGCATCGGTGATGATCGTCAGGTTGCCGGTCCGATCCGCCGCCGGAAGCGACGAACTCAGGCTCGAATGATAGGCGCCAAAGCTGCACCCGCGCTCGCAGAACGATCGAACCTGACACGTGCTGCGGCCCAGTTCCTCGTGATGCGGCTGCGCCTTTGACAGGTTGGCCGTGCGGCCAGAGATGACCTTGCGCCCGGGAAATTTCGCTTCGACCGCCTGCTTGAGCATCAACTCGGCATCGTTCAGCTCGAAGGGCGGAAGGAATTTGCCGTCAGGCAATTGCGGCAGTCCTTCCTTCGACCCCGCGACGCCGATGAACTCTTCGATGTGATCGTACCAGGGCGCAAGGTCATCATAGCGGATCGGCCAGTCGCAGCCATGCCCGTCCTTCGCGTTGGCCTCGAAGTCCTGCGCACTGAGTCGGTAGGACTGGCGGCCCCACATGATGGAGCGCCCGCCCAGGTGATAGCCGCGTATCCAGTGGAACGGCTTGTCCTCCTGGAAGGTATAAGGGTGCTCGCTGTCCTTGACCCAATATTGTTTGGTCGTCTCATTGACGGCGTAGCAGTTGCGCTGGATCGGATAGTCCCGCGCCAGTTCCTCCTCGGGGATCATATTCTCGTTGGGAATGTCCCAAGGCTGCATCCAGTCGGTGTAGGAAGCGCCATGTTCCATCTTCTTGCCCCGCTCGAGGATCAGGGTCTTGAGACCACGTTCGCAGAGTTCCTTGGCGGCAATGCCGCCACTCATGCCGGAGCCGATTACGATTGCGTCGAACATTGGTGTGCGCTCCGTCAGATGAGGGCGAAGCCGCCCCAGGGGCGGGTGTCGGGGGTGATGGGAAGCGAAGGCTCCCAGGCGCCGGGATTATGCTCGTAGCGCAACTCGGTGGTGAGCGCGGCTTCCGTGGTATAATAGCCGATCACGATCAGTTCCTTGAGCTTGGCGTAGCCCGCGTCCGTGGCGCGGGGGCTGAACAAGTCCTGCACTGACTTCGGCCGCTGTTCCTTGGCGCGACCGACCTGGGGATCGACCGTGGTCGATGCCTTCCCCAACGGGACGGTGGTCGGCGGCGATGCGGCCTCCGGAGGCAAGGCCTTGAGGGCCGCCGAATCGTAGGGAACCAGGAAGGCAAGACGTTCAGCCGGCTTCAGCGCGACGAAGGATTTGCCCTTCTGCGCCTTCGCCGCCGAATCGATCCGATCGAGAGCTTCGGTCAGCGCCACGCGGCGCTCAGGCGACGCCCATGTGCCAAGCAGTGCATCGACCATCTTCGGCACGCCGACTTCGACTGCGCCTGGCGACTCTGTCTTGGGCACGATCGTATCCGCCAAGGCGGTGAGCGTCGCAAAACGAGGAGCGCTGAGTTGCGGCTTGTCAGTCTTGGTGGCAGCAGCCAGCGCCTCGACGCTTCCCGGCACCACGGCTGCGCCGACCAGCAACAGAGCCTGCTGCAGCATCGAGCGACGGTTTATGTCCATCATTGATCTTCTCCCAGGAGGCGGTGCGGAAGTCTTGCGACCTCCAAATCAAGTTGAAGGATTAACGCGCTCACGCCGCGTCCCAGCTTTCGCGGATCAGACTGAAGCCCTCAGTGTAGACTTCCGCCTCGTCCGCGAAAAAGTCGCGCCACACGCGGGTGGCGGCAGCAAGGTCGGGCACGCCCCGGCCGAACGCCTCGATCGTCAGCCAGCCGTCATAGCCGAGCGCCTTCAGTGCCGCGATCGTCGGGCGGATCGGCGCATGGCCCCGCCCCGGCGTGCCGCGATCATTCTCCGAAATGTGGATGTGGGTGAGGTTGCCCGAGGCGTGCAGCGCTCGCAACGCTGCCAACGGGTCCTTTTCCTCGATATTGGCGTGGAAGGTGTCGTAAAGCATGCCGATACCCCCCTCCCCGACGCGCTCGGCATAGGCGATCGCCTGGTCGCAGGTGTTCAGCAGATGCGCCTCGAAACGGTTGAGCGGCTCGAGACCGGGAGTGATCCCCGCTGCGCGCATGGCAGGCAGGATCTGGCGGTGTACTCCGGCGCAGCGATCGAGTTCAGCCTCGCTGGGCTTCTCTCCGGTGAAGACGCCGAGCGGCTGGAACCAGGGACCGGCAATGACCTGCCCGCCGAGCTTGTAAGAGCAATCCACCACGCGCTGAAGGTGATCCACCGCACCTTGACGGGCGGCCGCATCGGGGGAGATCGGACTGTGCGCTTCGTCGGGGATGATCGCGACGACGGTGCGCTCCAGTCCGATGTCGTCGAGCACCCCGCCCAGCCAGCTGTAGTGCGTGGGGTCCGACACATCGAACACGGGCACTTCGACGCCATCGAAGCCGGTCTTTTTCAACGCCCGCAACACGGGCAGATGCTTCTCGGTCACATGACCGGTCCAGAGCAGCAGGTTCATGCCGATCTTCATTGACCTATCCCTTGCACCTGCGTTCGACGAGCCAGATGCCCCCGAAAACGAAAAACAGTATCGCCGGGACTATGGCGATCGCCTGAAAGCTTTGCTCGGCGGCATAAGCGAGCACGCGGTTCATCTCCGCACCCGGCTGCAACGCGGCGAAGGCAGCGTCTCCGCCCGCCTTGGCCAGTTTCGCCCGGTCGTAGATCGCGCCGATCTGCGGCAGGACGAAGTAGATCGCCATAGCGCCGGCGAAGCCAACGATGCCGATCGCCCATGATCCGCCTCGCGGATAGCGCCGGGCTGACGCGGCGAGCATGGTCGGCCACATGAAGCAGACGCCGAAGGCCCAGAGCGTGGCCGCCACCAGCGCGGTCAGCGGCGAGCTGGCGATCGAAAGCAGGTAGAGCCCGATACCAGCCGGCATCGTGCAAAACCACAAAAGCCCCATGTCCGAAAACCGCCGCTCCAGCGGCCCGGCAAAATGTCGCATCACGAACATGATCGCCGAGACATAGACCAGCACCAGAATGCCCGGCATGCCGACTGTTTGGGTTAGCGCGACATCGACCCAGGATCCGGGCGCCAACTCGGCAGAAGCGGTAAGGAACATGACCGCCGGGAATATCCAGAAGCCCGGCCGCTTGAACGGCTCGGCCAGCATCTGCGTGAATGGCACGCCCATCGCGCTGCTTTCCGTCTTCGGGAACTCCTGGGTCAGCGCCCAGATACCGCACACCACCGCCGGAATCGGAATCAGCGCGATCACCGCCTGCCAGCCAAGGTCGAGCTGCTTGAACAGCAGCAGCGAGGCGAGGCCGCCAGCGACAATGCCTGCTGGCCACCATGCATGGAGCTGGTTCAGGCGGTGTGTCTTGTCGTCTGGATAAAGCGCGGCAGTGACCGGGTTGACCGAACCTTCCATCCCGCCCCAAGCGAGGCCGCAGACCACCATGCCAACATTGAGCAGGCCATATACGCCCTCAATCCCGCCCATCCGCGGGGACAGAAGGATCAGGATCGGCCCCAGGATGAAGCAGGCGCAAGAGAACAGGACGACCCGCTTGGCCCCGATCATGTCGAGCAGCGGTGAAATCACCAGCAGGCTGAGCGCAAAACCGAGAAACGAGTTACCTAGTGCCGCGGCGATCATCTCGCCGGAATGCAGCGGCACCGGCCCGTCAAGCAGAGCCGCCTTGATCGCGCCGGACGCGCCGGTTCGGATCGAAAATGACAGCGCCGCGGTGAAGACCAACAGCACGCATACCCAAAACAGGCTTTTCCGGTTGTGCCCGTCCTCTTCCATCGCCCTCTCCCGCTTGTTTTTATTGTTCAGTTCAGGCCGAGAATGTCGCGGATCAGCCCATCATCGACTCCACCGCCAGCGAAGTCATCGAAGGCCTTGTCAGCCTTTCGGAACATATGTCGGGCGATGAACGGCGCGCCCTCGGTCGCGCCCTGCTCCGGGTGCTTCAATGCGCATTCCCATTCCAGCACGGCCCAACCGTCATAGCCGTACTGGATCAGCTTGGAGAAGATGGCGCTGAAGTCGATCTGCCCGTCGCCCAGCGACCGGAAGCGGCCCGGCCGCTCGACCCAACCCGAGTAGGAGCCGTAAACCCCGGCGCGGCCGGTCGGACGGAACTCGGCGTCCTTGACATGGAAGGCCTTGATCCGCTCATGGTAGATGTCGATAAACGCCAGATAGTCCATCTGCTGCAGCACCATGTGCGACGGATCGTAGAGGATGTTCGCGCGCGGATGCTGGTCGACTGCGTCGAGAAACCGTTCGAAGGTCACACCATCGTGCAGATCCTCGCCGGGGTGCAGTTCGTAGCAGACGTTGACCCCGTTTTCGTCAAAGCGATCGAGGATCGGTTTCCAGCGGCGGCCAAGTTCCGCGAAGCCCTCCTCCACCAGCCCGGCGGGGCGCTGCGGCCAGGGATAGACCGTGTGCCACAGCAACGCGCCCGAGAAGGTCGCATGGGCGGTACAGCCGAAGCGGCGGCTCGCCTTGGCGGCAAGGTTCAACTGCTCCACCGCCCAGTCTGTGCGAGCCGCAACATTGCCGCGCAAATGCGGGGGCGCGAAACCGTCGAACAGCGTGTCATAGGCAGGATTGCTGGCGACCAGCTGGCCCTGCAAATGGGTCGAAAGCTCGGTCACTTCGACGCCGTTCGCCGCGCAGACGCCCTTGACCTCATCGACATAGTCCTGGCTTTCGGCCGCCTTTTCCAGATCGAACAGCCGCGCGTCCCAGGTGGGAATCTGCACGCCCTTGTAGCCGAGCGACCCGGCCCATTTGGTGATCGCATCGAGCGAGTTGAACGGCGCTTCGTCACCCGCAAACTGGGTGAGGAAGATAGCGGGACCCTTCATCATTTTACTCTCCTAAAGATCGACCCAGACCGCGCCGCGTCGGCTGGATTCGAGCGCGGCTGCGATGAACCGCATGCCCGCGAGGGTGTCCTCCATGGTGGCATAACCAGGCTCCCCGACCGGCGCGGCGGCGCCCCGGATCTGCTCGCCGAAACTGCGATAGATGTTGGCGAAGGCTTCCAGATAGCCTTCGGGATGACCCGCCGGAGTGCGCTGGATCGCCAGGACTTCGGGCGAAAGGTAAGCGCGGTTGGCACCCGCGTGCCAGATTTCGGTTGGCTTGTCCCGATAGCCGATCCGCAGGGTGTTGGGCTCTTCCTGCCGCCAGTGGAAGCCCGCATGCTCACAGTAGATGTCGATGGCGAGATCGTTGATATCGCCCACGCAGATCTGGCTGGCGGTCAGCGTACCCTTGCCGCCTCCCGAAAGCCGGAACAGCGCGGCGCCGTCGTCATCGATCGCACGGCCGGGCAGCATGGTCAGCTCGGCGCAAATCCCGGTGATCCGCTCGGCGGTGATGAATTCGACGAGGTTGGCGGCATGGGTGCCGATGTCCCCGAACGCGCCCGCGTCGCCCGATTGTTTGGGATCGACGCGCCAGGCGGCCTGCTTATTACCTTCAAGGTCGGAAGCGCGACTCAGCCAGTCCTGCATATATTTGACCGCGACACGCCGCACCGGGCCGAACTGACCACCCCGGACCAGTTCGCGCGCCTGCTTCACCAGCGGATAGCCGGTATAGGTGTGGGTCACCGCGATCTGGCGGCCAGTTCGCGCGGCGGCGTCAGCGATGGATTTGGCGTTTTCCATCGTGTCGGCCAGCGGCTTGTCAATGATCACGTCGAAGCCCGCTTCCATGGCCGCCACGGCAGGCGCGGCATGCATGTGATTGGGGGTGACGATCGCCACCGCCTCGATCCGCTCACCTTCCGGTAGCGCCGCTTCGCGCTCAAGCATTTCGGCCCACGATCCATAGGTCCGGGCCGGATCTACGCCGATCTCGGCGCCCGAAGCCCTCGATTTCTCCGGCGTCGATGAGAAAGCCCCGGCGACGAGCTGCCAGTTTCCGGCAATCGCCGCAGCGGTGCGGTGGATGCCGCCGATGAAGGCGCCCTGCCCGCCACCGATCATGCCATAACGAACAGGCTTCACTTGGGCGTCTCCGTGGCTGGCGCCGGTGCGGCACATTCCCGGCCGTGCAGCGACCAGTCCACCGCCTCGGTCAGCATCCCGCGATAGAGCGGTTCGGCATAGGCGCTCGCTTGGTGACCCAGACCCGAATAGAGTACCCGCCCCTTGCCGACGCAGTGCCACCAGGCGATCGGGTGGTCGGCGCCCATGGCCAGATCCTTGCCGAACATCTTGTGGTTGGCGAAAGAGCTCTCGTCCAGGGTCAACAGAACATGATAGCCGGGCTGACGGGTGGGCTTGTCGAACGAATACCATTCGTCCGTGCGCTTCCAGCTTGCGGGCAGACCTCTGGTGGCGGGATGGGTGCGGTCCTCGACCTTGACGGTTGCTTCCTGGAACTGCGGGTTCATTGGATGGCCGATGAACTGCGCCCCGATCACGTCCTTCAGATACCAGGTCCAATCACGGGACGAGTCGTCGCCAGCAGCATGTATGCCAACGAAGCCGCCGCCATTCTCGATAAAGGCCTTGAACGCCTTGCGCTGATCGGGCGTGAAGACATCGCCGCTCACATTGTTGAACACCACCGCATCGAACCGCGACAGGATAGCCGGGCTGAAGGTCGCGCCATTCTCGGTCTGGAAGTAGCCCCAGCCCTTCTGTTTCGCGACCGCGGCGAACATGGCATTGGCGGCGGGGATCGCCTCTTCGTGGCGGAAACCGTTGGTCTTGGAGAAGACTAGGATCGCCGGGCGCTTGACCTCGGCCGGCAGCTGCGGGGGGACGGCCTCGTATACATGTACTCCGCCCAACGCGGTGCGCTGGATCAAATCCCAGTTCCACGCAACCAGTGCGGCAACAACCACCACCAGCGCGACAAGAGCCCACAGGACCCACTTCAAGGCCTTCCGCAACATTCTGCCCTCCCACGTCGGCAAGCCGACGTCCAATAATCTTATTTCTTGGTTTCGAGATATTTGATCAGTGCCGCACGCTGAGCCGCGTCAGGCACTGAGACGGCCATGCGGGTTCCAGGCACCATCCGCATGGGTGCGCTGAGGTAACGATCCAGATTAGGCTTGGTCCACGTCAGGTTCGACGCTTTGAGCGCTGCTGAATAATTGAACTGGGTAGACGCCGCCTTGCGCCCGACCACGCCCGACAAGCCGGGAGCCAAGGGCTTGGGCTGGCTCGGCACGACCGAATGGCACATCGAACAGCGCTGGCGGAACAGCAAGTCGCCATCCGGACCAGCGGGCGCAGCTTGCAATGGCTGAAGGCTGGCGAATGCGCCCACGAATGTTGCAAAAAAGGCGGACTGTACAAATAGCTTACGGCTCACTGGGCGTTTTCCACTTTGTGATCGGCCCTCGACAAGGTTTAGCTTAGCCGATGATGATGTCTAATTGAACGACAAAGTTCGTTTACCTGTGCGATTATTTCCATTGCCTGGTCCATCAAAACCGGTTCACGAGATTTTCGCACCATTCCTGCCGCCCGGATCGAAGCTCAGGCCCGCGGTTGCTTTGCACGGCCATGTCGGCAACCGAGGCAAGCGTCGCTCCAGGTGCGTGGATCGCCGCGCCCATCTCGCCGCGCCAGCCGGCATAACGCTCCTGCCGGAAGGCGTCGAGTTGGCCGTCCTCGATGATCGCAGCGGCGCGCAACAGGGCGCGCGCGATCGTGTCGATGCCGCCGATATGCCCGTGGAACAGGTCCGCCGCATCGATCGACTGGCGGCGCACCTTGGCATCGAAATTGAAACCGCCGGTGGTGAATCCGCCTGCTCGGATGATCTCGATCATCGCCAGCGTCAGCTCCTCAACCGAGTTGGGAAATTGGTCGGTGTCCCAACCATTTTGCGGATCGCCACGGTTGGCGTCGATCGAGCCGAACACGCCCAATGCGCGCGCCATGGCGATCTCATGTTCGAAGCTATGGCCCGAAAGCGTTGCGTGGTTCGCCTCGATATTGACCTTGACCTCTTTTTCCAGACCATAGCGCTGGAGGAAAGCAAAGACGGTCTGGGTGTCGAAGTCGTACTGATGCTTGGTCGGCTCGTGCGGCTTGGGCTCGATCAGGATGGCGCCGGTGAAGCCGATACGGTGCTTGTGATCGACGACCAGATTGAGGAAGCGGCCGAAATTGTCCTGCTCGATACCGATCTCGGTGTTCAGGATCGTATCATAGCCTTCGCGCCCGCCCCACAGCACATAATTTTGCCCGCCCAGCCGATGGGTCGCCTCGAGGCAGTCGCGCACCTGCATGGCGGCCCAGGCATAGACTTCGGGATCGGGATTGGTCGCCGCCCCGGCCATGTAACGCGGGTGGCTGAACAAGTTTGCCGTGCCCCACAGAAGCTTGCGGCCGTGCCGACCCTGTAGTTCCTCAAGGTGATCGACCGCTTCGGCGAAGCTCCTGCGGAAACCGGCGGCATCCTCGGCCTCGGCCATCACGTCTATATCGTGGAAGCAGTAGAACGGCACGTCCAGCTTTTCGACGAAGGCCAGCGCCGCGTCGCGCTTGGACCGGGCGCTGGCCGCGTCGTTGGCGCCAGCATGCCAGGGCCGACGGAAGGTTCCGCCGCCGAATACATCACTGCCCGGCCAGCAGAAGGTGTGCCAGAAGCACACGGCAAAGCGCAGATGCTCCTCCATCCGCTTGCCCATGACCAGCCGGTCCTTGTCGTACCAGCGATAGGCGAGTTCGCTGGTGCTGTCGGGTCCTTCGTAGCGGATGGTGTCGAATGGGGAAAAATAGTCAGCGGACAAAAGAATTACTCCTGAATCTGGCGAATGAGCGGATAGGCCGCACGAAAACGATCAAGCTTGGGTGCAAGCCGGTCGGCGAGAATGGGATCGGGTTCGATGACATGGCGCACTGGCGGCCGCACGCAAACCTCCGCGGCGGGCGCGCCGGTGATGGCGATCTGCGCCAGCTTGGCCGCGCCAAGCGCAGGGCCGACCTCTCCGCCCTCGATATAGACCAGCGGCGTATCGAGCACCGCAGCGAAGATCTGGCCCCAATGCCGCGACCGAGCGCCACCGCCGATGACGCAGAGCGAGGACAGCTTGGTGCCTGCCTCGCGCAAGGCGGCGAGGCCATCGGCATGGGCGAACGCCACGCCTTCAAGCACCGCAGCGGCAAGCCTGCCAGGGGAGCTTTCGCTGCCGAGGGACAGGAACGCGCCGCGCACGTGCGGATCGTTATACGGCGTGCGCTCGCCGGTCAGGTAGGGCAGGAACAGTTCGGGTCCGGAGGAGACACCTTCACCTTCGGCCAGGGCAAACACCTCCGCCGGCCCGGCCGTGCCCATCAGCCTCGCGGCCCAGTCGATGCAGGAAGCGGCGGAGAGGTGAACGGCCATCTGGTGCCAAGTCTCGGGTAAGGCATGGCAGAAAGCGTGCATGGCGCGAGCCGGGTTGGGACGGAAATCGCGGGTGGCGACGAAGAGGACGCCAGACGTGCCGAGCGAAAGCAGCGCATCGCCTTCTCCCATCACGCCGACGCCGACTGCGCCGGCGGCATTATCTCCCCCTCCGGCTGCCACCGGCACCCGTCCCATGCCCCAGCGGGCGGCGACATCAGCTCGTAGGCTTCCGGTGACGTCGCTGCCTTCGTAGAGGGTCGGCATATGGCTTTCGGAGAGCCCGGTCGCCGCGAGCATCTCTTTGCTCCAGGTCCGCGCACCGACATCCAGCCACAGGGTTCCGGCGCTGTCTGACATGTCCGACGCCTTGTCGCCGGTCATGCGCAGGCGCAGATAATCCTTTGGCAGCAGCACGCTGCGCGTCGCCGCGAAGGTCGCGGGCTCATGATTGCGGACCCATTGCAGCTTGGGCGCGGTAAAGCCGGGCATGGCGAGATTGCCGGTGATCGCACGCGAGCGCGATTCGGCGGCTTCCAACTCAGCGCATTCGGCAAAGCTGCGGCCGTCGTTCCATAATATAGCAGGACGCAAGGGCCGGTCGTCATCGCCCAGCAGAGTAGCGCCGTGCATCTGACCAGCCAGGCCCACTCCCTGCACGCCCGCGCGCAAGTCAGGATCAAGCGCCAGGATCGCGATGTCGGTCGCTTCCCACCAATCCTCGGGATTCTGTTCAGACCATAGGGCAGAGGGACGCGAAACTGTTAGCGGCGCGGATTCCTGCGCGACGACTGTGCCGTCGGCGTCCACGATCACGGCTTTCACGCCCGACGTGCCGAGATCAATACCCAAAAACACGATTCGCCTGCTCTCCCAAGATGGCTATTTAGCGCTAACATGGATTTTGGTGCAACCCGCTTGCGCAATTCGCGTCAAATGGTGAATAGCGTTACGGCAATGGTTCAGCGTCCCCACACACCAAAACAACGTGCTCCGCGGCGTAGCCGAAGCAGTATAACCATCGCGGACGTCGCCAGCGCCGCCGGTGTGTCTGCGATGACCGTATCCCGAGTGATCAACAACGAACCAAAGGTCACCGCCAGGACGAAACAGCTCGTCGAAAGAGTTGTTGCGCAACTGGGCTATGTTCCCAATCCGGCCGCCAGAAGCCTTGCTGGCGGCCGCCAATGCCGGATCGCCCTGCTGCATAGCAATCCGAGCGCGGCCTATCTGAGCGAATTTCTTGTGGGCAGCCTGGAGGGAGCCAGCCAAAGTGGCGCGCAATTGATCGTCGAACATTGCGGTCCTGGCACTGATGCCAGCTCGATCATGGCCACCCTGGCGGCCCATCGTGTTGATGCGGTGTTGTTTACGCCACCGCTTAGCGACGACGCCGCGCTGCTGGAATTACTTCGCAAAAGTGGCCAGCCGTTCGCCCAGATCGCCACCGGATCGCCGGATCCGCAGGCCCTGTCGGTGACGATAGACGATGAGGCCGCTGCCTATACCATGACGTCTCGCCTGATCGAACAAGGGCACCGCCGCATTGGCTTCATCGGGGGCGAACCCAATCAGGCCTCCAGCACCCTGCGTCTCAACGGCTATCGCCGCGCGCTCAGGGACGCGAACTTGGCCGATGACGAGGCGATGATCGTCGGCGGCGACTTTACCTACCGGTCGGGGATGAAGGCAGCGGAGGCGTTATTGGCCCTAAAGCCTCGGCCCACGGCCATCTTCGCCAGTAACGACGACATGGCTGCGGCTGCGGTTGCGGTCGCGCATCGGTTAAAGCTCGACGTACCCAACGACCTGTCGGTCTGCGGCTTTGACGACACATCGATCGCAACGACGATCTGGCCTGAACTTACCACGATTCGCCAACCCGTTGTCGAAATGGCGAAACAGGGCATGCGCATGCTGATCGAGGGCATCCACTCTACCTTGGCGGGCGAGGCCGTTGAGCCCTGCAATCGACAACTTCCCTATGAGCTCATAGTTCGCGCCAGCGATGCGCCGCCGCACTCAATCATCAAGGGTTGAGGATAGCGGCGCTGCTTCGCTTTCTCGGGTTTGCGCATCTCATCCTCAGAGAGCGGTGCGGTGATCTTTCAGAGTTGCTCCACCTTTAACTCTACGCTTCCCATAAAGACTTCGCCCGGAGAGATATAACGGAGGCCCGTTTCCGTCCCGTCGTCCATATTCACTGCATTGGTCATGTGGCTGACCGGCTCGACGCAGAAATAATCCATGCCTGCCGGCGAATAGACGACCGTGTGTGGCAGAGTTGCCGATGGCGCGATTTTCAGCGCCAAACGGCGTGACGGCCACTCGATCCGAAGGCCGCCGTGACGGTTCGTGTAAAGAGTATCGACGGCCCGGCAGCCGACCGGCGAGCCGTGCCACCAATCTTGTGGCGTGGGGCTAATCTCCTGTGCGAGCGGCAGGCCAGTCGGATCATTGCGCCATTCGCCGCGATGCAGCCCATGATAGAGCGTGTCTGCCTGTCGCGGAAAATAGGGGTGGAAGCCCAAGCCCGCAGGCATGGGATCATGGCCGAGGTTAATGACTGAGAGGCTCATTTCCAGGCCATCATCGTAAAGGTCCAGTCGCTGTTCCGCTACGTAGGGCCAAGGCCACTCACCTCCAGCATAGCGATGCTCCAGCACTGCGTGGCGCTCATCCAGTGCAATCACATCCCACTGCGCAAGCCAGCCGAAACCATGAAGTGGGTGGGGATGATCTGTGCCGGGAAAATTCGGAGCGAGTACCACTTCGCGCCCTGCGGCCATGAACCGTCCCAAAGCTACGCGGTTGGAGAATGGAACGAGCGGGAAGCTCGCGACGTCCAATATGCCGGGGCCGGTCGCAGGCCGAAAAATGGGCATCCCGCGCCAGTCGAAGCGCAGCACGGAACCGCCGCGCTCCGGCGACAAGTCCAGGCGGGAGTCGCCTGCGATCAGAGTTGGCATAGGACACGCTTCATTTTATTTTCAAACCATTGCTTCTACTGGAGCACGGTGTGGGCAAGTGAATTGATACGGCAAGGCCTGCAAAGAAGCGGTGTTCGGATCAGGATTAGCGCTAACAGTCGAGATCTTCAAGAGGTTTGCTACACCGGCCAAGTCCTGGGAAAGCCCAGGCAGAGCCGGAGTCGCAGCCAAGATGGGCGCAAGCGATTGCGAAAATCAGACGTCCATCCCACAGACGCTACTTGACCTTGAGCGGCAGCCCGGCATGTTAGCGATCCCATTGGAGGGGCACAGGGTAAATGCAAACAACAGCAGGAGGGGGCACCAACCTTGCCCTGATCGGCCGCATAGTGGCGGTGGCCACTATCGGCGGCTTCATGTTCGGCTACGATTCCGGAGCCATCAACGGCACTCAGGACGGGCTTAGGCAGACTTTCCATCTCACCGAGGCGCAACTGGGTCTCACGGTCAGCGCGCTGCTGCCGGGCTGTGCGCTGGGCGCCTTCCTGGCAGGGCGATTCGCGGATGTCTGGGGCCGCCGGACGGTGATGATGGCTGCAGCACTCCTGTTCATCATCAGCGCGGGCGGGTCCGGCGCGGCGACGTCTGCCGTCATCCTCGCGCTCGCCCGCTTCTTTGCAGGAATGGCCGTGGGCGCGGCCAGCGTACTGTCGCCAGCCTATATCAGCGAGGTGACGCCCTCCCACGTACGGGGGCGGCTTTCCAGCATTCAGCAAGTGATGATCATCAGCGGCCTGACCGGCGCCTTCCTCGCCAACTATTATCTGGCGCAGGCAGCGGGGTCGTCCCTGGGAACCGGATGGGGTGGACAGGCCGCTTGGCGCTGGATGTTCTGGGTGCAGGCGCTGCCCGCCGTGCTGTTCTTCTTCGCGCTGCTCGGCATTCCCGAGAGTCCCCGCTTCCTGATGGCGAAGGGCCGCAAGGAGGAGGCGCTTCAGGTGCTGTCGCGGCTACTCGGTCCACAAACCGCCGCGACCAAGCTCGGCGAGATAGATGCGTCCCTCTCCCACGATCACCAGCCGAGCCTCGCAGACCTTCGCAAACCGGGCGGTGGGTGGCGCAAGATCGTCTGGGTCGGGATCGGCTTGGCGGTGTTCCAACAACTGGTCGGCATCAACGTGGTCTTCTACTATGGCGCCGTGCTGTGGCAGGCAGTGGGCTTCACCGAAGCCGACGCCTTGAAGATCAACATCCTGTCGGGTGTGGTCTCCATTGTCGCCTGCCTGGCCGCGATCCTGCTCGTCGATCGCTTGGGTCGGCGCCCTCTGTTGCTGATCGGGTCCGCTGGCATCACGATGACGCTCGGACTGTTGGCGTGGTGCTTCGGGCAAGGCGAACTGGTAAATGGCAGTCTCCATCTCCCGGGGGATCTCGGCTTCGTAGCGCTGATCGCGGCCAACCTCTTCGTGGTCTTCTTCAATCTCAGTTGGGGTCCGGTGATGTGGGTGATGCTCGGCGAGATGTTTCCCAACCAGATGCGAGGCTCCGCGCTGGCTGTGGCCGGTGCTGCGCAATGGCTGGCGAATTTCGTGGTCAGTTCGTCGTTCCCGTGGCTGGCTCACAATGTCGGCCTGGCCGGAACCTATGGCATGTACATGACCTTCGCGGCCATCTCACTCGTCTTCGTGGCGATGACCGTGCGCGAGACCAAAGGTATCGAGTTAGAAGCGATGGATGGGTGAGCGCAGCGCGTCGAACCTGCACGCAACTGCTGTTCCTCGCAGATGCTCTCGCGCTTCGCGAGCCAGTCCTTTTCAAAGCGGCAATCCCACATAATTTTCCGCGATAGCTGCCTGCGCCGCTCTGGAAGAGGCAATATAGTCCAGCTCGGCAACCTGCATCCGCCGGTCAAACGCATCCATTTCCGGAAAGCGGTGCATCAGCCGCGTCAGCTGCCAGGAAAATCGTTCCGCTTTCCAGATCCGCGCCAGCGCCTGCTGGGAATAGCCCGCTATCGCGTCCCCGTCCCGCCGTCGGAACCATCCGGTCAAGGCAGCCGAAAGATAGAATATATCCGACGCCGCTAGGTTCAGCCCCTTCGCTCCCGTCGGCGGCACGATATGCGCACTGTCCCCTGCCAGCATCAGCCGGCCATATTGCATCGGCTCGAATACGAAGGATCGCAGCGGCGCGATCGACTTCTCCAATGCTGGCCCGCACACCATCCGCGCACCCGCTTCAGGCCCCAGCCGCACTGCCAGCTCATCCCACAGCCGATCGTCCGGCCAATCCTCGATCCGTTCATCCAGTGACACTTGAATATAATAGCGGCTGCGCGTCCCCGATCGCATGGACGCCAGCGCAAAGCCGCGTTCATGATTGGCATAGATCAGTTCGTCATCGCACGGTGGCACATCCGCCAGGATGCCCAGCCAACCGAACGGATATATCTTCTCATAGGCGGTCGCTACGCCAGCCGGCATGGCTCGCCGCGAAGGACCGTGAAAGCCATCGCACCCGCAAATAAATTCCGCATCTATCCGCTCCTGCCGACCATCCTTGCGATAGGTCAGGTACGGCGCATCGCTGTCAACGTCATGCAATGCCACCTCATCCGCTTCGTAGACGATCTCCAGACCGCGTCCGGCCGCCGCCTCCATCAGGTCGCGGGTAATCTCCGTCTGGCCATATACCATGACCTGCCGTCCGGTCAGGCCCGCGATGTCAATGCGGATCGACCGCTCGCTACTGGCCAGGTGAAAGCCGTCATGGGGCAACCCTTCACGATGCATCCGCTCGCCAAGGCCCAGCCGGTCCATCAAGTCCGTCGTGGTCCGCTCCAGCACGCCTGCGCGGATGCGCCCCAGAACATAGCTGGGTGATGCTCGCTCCACCACGACCACCTCCAGCCCCTCCGCCCGAAGCAAATGGCCCAGCAGCAGCCCGGCAGGCCCCGCGCCTATGATGGCGACCTGTGTCTTCATGAAACCTCTCCCGCATCTGACGCCGTGCATGATGCGCGAGGCGACCCTTGCCGGACAGGGAGGAACTGGCGTATGACTTGGATGATCCAGCAGATTTTATGGCGAACCATGGCCGCTCCCGTCCACCGCTTCTACCTCTATGGAGAGCCTCAGCGCAGTGTTGCGGAGGGCTTTGTCCATGTCGAAAGCCTGGATGATCGTTCCCGCCCCAGCGAGTGGACGATCCAGCCGCATCTCCATCGCGATCTCAACCATATCATCCTCATCGCCGAAGGCGGCGGATCGATGCGGGCGGATGGGGAAAGCGTCACATTTGAAGCGCCCTGCCTGCTGCTGGTGCCAGCAGGGATCATCCACGGTTTTGCCTGGCACCGCGACTCGCGGGGCTGGGTGACGACTATCGCGGACAGCTATCTGCGCCACCTATTGCAGCGTGACGCCGACCTTCAACCGCTCTTCCGTGCGCCCCGCGCCATCGCCATATCCAGCGCCGCCGAAGTGGAAACCCGCATCGGCGCACTCGCCCGCGAGCTTGCATGGTCCGGCCCGGGACAACGCGCGGCGGTCGAAGCGCTCCTCCTCTGGCTCATGGTCCAGGCGCTGCGTCACGCCACCCTGTCCGACGCCAGCGCCAGCAGCGGCGGCCGCCAGGCCCGCCTCGTCGCCCGCCTGCGCGATCGGATCGAACAGCGTTTCCGCAAGCGGGAGCCTGTCGCTGCCCACGCCCGCGCGCTGGGCGTCAGCGAAACCGCGCTCCGCCAAGCCTGCGCCCGCGCCGCAGGGCTCTCCCCTGCCGCCATGCTCGACGAGCGCGCCCTGCTCGAAGCCCGCCGCCTGCTCCTTTATTCCAACCTGTCGGTCGCGGAGGTCGGCTATGCCACGGGGTTTGACGACCCCGCCTACTTCTCCCGCTTCTTCGCCCGCCACACCGGCCGCTCACCCCGCGACTGGCGCGCCGCCCGGGGGCAGAGTGTCAGCGCCGGATAAGGGCGAACCTATCACCCCGCACCCGATATGCCTCCGTTCAACTCAGGCTATCGCGACATAATTTTTGGTAAAACGATCGCTGTGGATTTCCCACAGAACCGACGTGCCGCGTTCGACGAACCAGCCATCTCCGGGACCATAGGTCGTGGCTTTGCCCGTGCTCTCGTCTGTCAGCGTGACGCTACCTTCGACCACGATGGCGTGTTCCGAGAAAGGATAAGTCATGCGGAACTTGCCCTTGACGGTCGCGAAATATCCGCATGAGAACGGCATGTCGGGCGATCCATGGACCATCTTGCCAAAGCACAGTCCTTCGCCCTCGACTATTTCGGAACCCAGGTCGGCAACAGTGCCCCAACTATCAAGGTCTGGAACAACATTCTGATGTATGGCGAACATGATTACCCTCCTATGCTCTGCTGATCAGCGGCGGCCATTGAAAAAGCCCGAGATTTGATGCCAGGTCTTAGCGCCGGATAACATGCCCCGGCGCAGCGAATCCTTGGCCAGTACGCGCATATGCGGGATCGAACTCATCAGGTCGTAGCGGGCCGATCCTTCGCTCATTCCCTCTGCCAGCACCTTGCAGACGATATGCGACGGCGTGACGCCAAAGCCCGAATATCCCTGAACAAAGAAAGCGTTCGGGCGGCCGGATAAGGTCCCGATCTGGGGAAACAGGTTGGCGCTGCACGCCATCGGCCCGCCCCAGGCATAATCGATCTTCACATCCTTGAGATAAGGGAAAGTTTTGAGCATCAACGGCCGGGTCCAGGCGGCGATGTCGGACGGAAAATATTCGACCATCTGTGTGGCCGATCCATAAAGCAGACGGTTGTCAGCGGTGACGCGATAATAGTCGATTACCGGCCTGATGTCGCTATAGGCGCCCCGGATCGGACTGATACGCTCGATCAGTTCATCAGGCAGCGGCTCGGTCGCGATCTGATAAGCATAGGTGTTGATCGTCTTCCCATATATTTCCGGTTCCAGCCCCGCCAGGAAACTGTCGCACGCCCAGAGCAGCTTGGACGCCCGGACGCTGCCTGCGTTGGTGCGGACGGTGATGCGGTCGCCATATTCGACGCTGATAACCGGGCTGTTTTCGAATATCCGCGCGCCATGGCCAACTAGAGCCATGGCTTCGCCAAGCAACAGGTTCAGCGGATGGACATGGCCACCGCCCATATGCTTGATAGCGCCAGCGAACAGGTCCGATCCGATCACCTTCTGGACGTCCTTGCCCATCAGCAATTCTATATCCTCGCCGGGACTGGCGGCACGAAATTCATCGACCCAGCCGCGCAGCGTTTTGAGTTGGCGATCATTGTAGGCGAGGTAGGCGTAGCCGCGCTGGACGTCGGCATCGATGCCATATTTTTCCGCCCGACTGCGCAGGATACCCGCGCCCAGGCTGGCAATGTCGAACAGAGTCTCCAGCCCTTCCTTGCCGACATGCCGTGCGACCTTGTTGATGTCGTGACCGATGCCCGCCATCACTTGCCCGCCATTACGCCCCGTGCCGCCATAACCCAAATGGCGCGCTTCCAGGACAACGGTGTTGGTGAAGCCTTTCTCGGCAAGTTCAAGCGCGGTGTTGATGCCTGAAAAACCACCGCCGATCACGACGATGTCGACGTCAATGTCCTGCGTCAGGCGAGGATACTGAATGTCATATTTTTTCGTGGCCGTGTAATAATTGAGGGCGTCCAGCCGCCGCATCACTTCTTCCATCGACCCTCTCCCAAAGTTCGGAGGCAGGTCTGGTGCGGAATTCCTTGCGGCGATATGGCGGATTACGACAAGAAACGAACAAAGCGCGCCACGAACTGAGTTCGCGCGTTAATTGCCGTGACCGGCCTTCCGGCCCCTGATCAGCGAGCGGCCGGTCCATCCTCGATAAGCGCGAGAGAGAACCGACCGTTCCGAATAGCCCAGCGCTTGCACCAAGCCTGCGACATCGCCTCGCCCTTCGCCGAGCCGCGCGTCTGTCAGCCGCGTACGGTGATCACGCAGCAACTGACGTAACGAAGTTCCCTCTTCGGCAAGACGGCGTTGCAGGCTACGAGCGGGAAGACCCAGTGCGGCTGCGATGCCCTCCAGCGTGATCGGGCGCTTGTCGAGATACATGGCGATCAGCCACTCAACCCGTCCGGTATAGCTATCCTCTGCCAGGTGGACCTGGAGCAGTTCGGTGACGTGCCGTTCCAGCACGTGCAACAGGTCACGATCCTCCACACGGTTGATCCGCTCGACATCCTGCTTCGATAGCAGCAATCCGTTCGTAGGCTGATCGAACAATATTGGCGCGCGGAACAATCGGCGCAACGGCCGGGGGTCCGCTGGCGCGGCATGTTCGAAATGCACCTCGATCGGCCACCATGGGGTTGTCAGACAGCTGCGGATCAGCTCGCAAGTCGCCATCACCGCATATTCCGCGTCCTGCCGCCGCGGCCAGATTCGCGGGTCGTGGATCCGGTACGCCCACAACATATGCTCGCCCGCATTCAAAAGACCGGAGGACGTCGATGTCTGAAAGGCGGGCAGGTAGCGGCCCATGCGCGCGAAGGCATCGCCAAGCGTGCCCGACAGGGAAAAGAGCAGTCCGGTAGGGCCAATATCGGCGGGCCGGAAACAACTGCCCATCTCCGCGCCCAAGTGCGGCGCGTCGAGCAGGTCAGCGGCGTCCTCCAACAGCGCGACATAATGCGCAAGCGGCATGATCGCGTAAGGATCGAGCAATCCGGCAGGGGCAACCTCGTGCCGGGCCAGCAGTGCGGCGACCTTTTCATCATCCTTGTCGATCCGCTCAAGCAGGCGTTGAACGCTCACCGCCCTGATGGTCGGCACCTGCGGCGCGCCTGATGATTTTCGCTGCGGCAATGTCGTGCCCTCGCCTCTTTCTTCGCGACGCGGTTCGCGTCTGTCCATCATGAAAATGCCAATCGCAGAAACAGAAAACCATAAAGAGATCCATCCCTTGAATAATTTATCATGATAAGTTATTGCTGCCAACATCTAAGCAGAAGGATGGCCGCGAATGACATATGCTGGCGCTATCATAGCTGGGTCGCCTGAATATGGCGAAACGCTCTCCACTATAGCGAATCCCGCGACCGGGGATGCTGCGGGGGCGGTTGCCACAGTCGATGCGGCGGCATGCGAACGCGCAATTTCGGCGGCGCGTGCCGCCTTCGCCGGATGGGCTGCGACGCCCGATGCGGATCGGCAGGCCGCTGTAGCCCGCTGCGCCGACATCATCGAAGACCATGCCGAAGACCTTGCCCGGCTGCTGACCGCCGAACAGGGCAAGCCGATGAATGGCATGGGCTCGCGTTTCGAAGTGGGCGGCGCGGCGGCGTGGACGCGGCATACGGCGGGTCTGGTGCTGCCGGTCGAATATGTGCAGGACGATGAAGCCGCGCATATCGCTATCCATCGCCGTCCGCTGGGCGTGGTCGCGGCGATCACGCCGTGGAACTGGCCGCTGATGATCGCCATCTGGCAGATCATGCCCGCGATCCGCGCCGGGAATACGGTGGTGATCAAGCCGTCGCCCTTCACTCCCCTGACCACCTTGAAGCTGGTCGAATTGTTGCAGGCGGCGCTGCCGTCCGGCGTCCTCAACGCTGTCGCCGGACCCGATGAGCTTGGTGGCCTGCTGACCAGCCATCCCGACATCGCCAAGGTCTGCTTCACCGGGTCCACCGCCACGGGGCGCAAGGTGATGGCGAGCGCCGCGCCCACGCTGAAGCGCCTGACGCTGGAACTGGGCGGCAATGATGCGGGCATCGTCCTGCCCGATGCCGACCCGCAAGCCATTGCCGAAGGGCTGTTCTGGGGCGCGTTCATCAACAATGGCCAGACCTGCGCCGCGTTGAAGCGCTTGTTCGTCCATGACAGCATCTATGACGCCGTGTGCGACGCGCTGGTCGCCTATGCCGCGTCGGTCAAGACCGGCCCCGGCACGCAGGAGGACAGCCTGCTCGGCCCGCTGCAAAATGACATGCAGTTCCGCAAGGTCGCCCGGCTGGTCGATGAAGCGCGCGCGGATGGCGCGCGCGTGCTGACCGGCGGCAGTCCGATGGCGGGCGGCGGCCTTTTCTATCCCGTCACGCTGGTCGCAGATGCGAAGCCGGGCATGGCGCTGGTGGACGAGGAACAATTCGGCCCCGCACTGCCGATCATCCGCTATTCCGACATCGGCGAAGCGATCGCTGCGGCCAACGCGGCGGAGGTCGGTCTGGGCGGGTCGGTCTGGTCGTCCGACATCGATCGCGCCCGCGACCTTGCGCTGCAACTGGAATGCGGCACCGCCTGGGTCAACAAACATGGCGCGATCCGTCCCGACACGCCCTTTGGCGGGGTCAAGGCGTCCGGTTTCGGCGTCGAGTTCGGGCCGCATGGCCTGAGCGAATTTCTATCCTTCCAGGTGCTGCATGACTGATGCGGCCCTTTCATCCCGGAGTTTGCCGATGACCGACAAGCGCGCCCTCGCCATGGCGGCGATCGACCGTTTCACCGCTGCCCCGCTGGGCCATTTCATCGGCGGCAAGCCGGTCGCGGGGGAAGGGACGTTGTTCGACGTGCTGGAACCGGGCACGGGCGATGTGCTGGGCCAGTGCGCCGACGCGACCGAAGCGCAGCTGGAGGCGGCGGTGGCCGCCGCCAGCCAGGCTTTTCCCATCTGGGCGGCGACCCCGGCCGACGAACGGCGCCGGATACTCAACCGCATGGCCGACCTGATCGTGGCCCATGCGGACGAGATTGCGGCGGTCGAGTGCCTGGATGCCGGGCAATGCTGGCGCTTCATGTCGAAGGCGGCGCTGCGGGGGGCGGAAAATTTCCGCTTCTTCGCCGATCGTTCGCCCGCTGCCGCCGATGGGCAGGCGCTGTCGGCGCCCGATCATCTTAACTACACGACCCGCAAGCCGATCGGCCCGGTGGCGGTGATCACTCCGTGGAACACGCCCTTCATGCTGTCCACATGGAAGATCGCGCCCGCTCTCGCAGCAGGATGCACGGTGGTGCACAAGCCTGCCGAATGGTCGCCCTATTCAGCGCGGCTGCTGGTGGAGATCGGCGCGGAAGCCGGGCTGCCCGCAGGTGTGTTCAATGCAGTGAACGGCCTGGGCGAAACCACCGGCCGCCGCCTGACCGAGCATCCGGGCATCAAGGCGATCGCCTTCGTCGGCGAATCCTCCACCGGCAGCGCGATCATGCGCCAGGGCGCGCAAAGCCTGAAGCGGGTGCATTTCGAACTGGGGGGCAAAAATCCCTGCATCGTGTTCGACGACGCCGATCTGGATGCGGCGCTGGATGCGGCGATATTCATGATCTATTCGCTCAATGGCCAGCGCTGCACTTCTTCTTCCCGGCTGCTGGTTCAGCGCAACATCTACGACGCCTTCGTGGCGAAGGCGGCCGAGCGGGTGAAGGCGCTCAAGGTCGGCGACCCGTTCGACCCGGCGACGGAGGTCGGCCCGCTGATCCACCCGCGCCACTTCGCCAAGGTGGCGAGCTATGCCGGGATCGCTGCGGAGGAAGGCGCGACCATCGCGGTCGGCGGCGCGCCGGTGGACGGGGCGAGCGGCTTCTTCTTCCAGCCGACCCTGTTCACCCAGGCCGAACAGTCGATGCGCATCGCGCGTGAGGAAATCTTCGGCCCGGTGCTGACGGCGATCCCGTTCGACGATGAAGCCGATGCGATCGCCAAGGCCAATGATGTCGATTACGGGCTGGCGGGCTATGTGTGGACGAACGATCTCGCCCGGTCGCTGCGCGTGTCGGAAGCGCTGGATGTCGGCATGGTGTGGGTAAACAGCGAGAATGTCCGTCACCTCCCCACCCCCTTTGGCGGCGTGAAGGCAAGCGGCATCGGCCGCGACGGCGGCGATTGGAGTTTCGACTTCTACATGGAGACGAAGAATGTCGCCCTGGCGCGCGGCACGCACGCGACGCCCCGAATGGGGGTCCGGTGACACTGGACCTGAGGCCTGACGCCTGCCTGATCGGCGGAAAGTGGCGCAGCGGCGAGGAATGGCTGGACGTTCGCAATCCCGCCGACGATAGCCTGATCGCGCGCGTGCCCGCCATGGGTTCGCGGGAGACGCAGGAAGCGATCGCGGCGGCGGCGGACGCTTTGCCCGGCTGGGCCGCCCTCCCCGCGTCCGCCCGCGCCGATGCGCTTCGCCGCTACCATCAGCTGGTCATGGACCATCAGGAGGAACTGGCGCGCATCCTGACCGCCGAACAGGGCAAGCCGCTGGCCGAAGCGCGGGGCGAGATCGCCTATGCCGCGAGCTTCCTCAGCTGGTTCGCGGCCGAAGCCATGCGCGCCTATGGCGAAGTCATTCCGGCGACGCAGGCGGATCGCCGCATCATGGTGATCAAGCAGCCCGTGGGCGTGGTCGCCGCGATCACGCCTTGGAATTTTCCGGCGGCGATGATCACCCGCAAGCTCGCGCCCGCGCTGGCGGCGGGATGCACCATCGTGATCAAGCCCGCCGAACAGACGCCGCTCACCGCCTTTGCGCTGGGCGTCCTGGCGCAGGCGGCAGGCATTCCGCCGGGCGTGGTCAACATCGTCACCGGCGATCCCGTCGCGATCGGCGGGGCGCTGACGGCAAGCCCCATCGTGCGCAAGCTGAGCTTCACCGGATCGACCCGCACCGGCGCGCTTCTCTATGCGCAATGCGCGCCCACGGTGAAGAAGCTCAGCCTCGAACTCGGCGGCAACGCGCCCTTCATCCTATTCGATGATGCCGATATCGACGCAGCGGTGGCGGGCGCGATGATCGCCAAGTTCCGCAATGGCGGGCAGACCTGCGTCTGCGCCAATCGCTTTTACGTCCAGGACGGCATCTACGATCGCTTCGTCCAGGCCTTTGCCGACGCCGCCGCCGCGCTGACGGTCGGACCCGGCGATGCGCCCGGCACGGCGATCGGCCCGCTGGTCGATGATGCGGCGGTCGCCAAGGTGACGGCGCTGATCGCCGACGCAAAGGCGAAGGGAGCAATGCCGGTAGGCGCGGATAGGCCGATCAAGGGCCGGTTCGTGCCACCCATGATCCTGGCCGACGCTGGTCCCGGCATGCGCCTTTTAGAGGAGGAGATTTTCGGCCCCGTAGCGCCAGTCATGCGCTTTGCCGACGAGGCGGAGGCCATCCGTCTGGCGAACGCGGTGCCCGATGGCCTTGCCGCCTATGTCTATACCCGCGATTTGGCGCGCAGCTGGCGCGTGGGCGAAGCGCTGGAGGCCGGGATGGTGGGCGTCAACACCGGCGCTATCTCGACCGAGGTCGCGCCCTTTGGCGGCATCAAGATGTCGGGCCTTGGCCGCGAAGGATCGCGCCATGGGCTGGACGATTATCTGGAACTCAAAACGATGACGGTCGCGCTGTGACGGGCTGGCGGTCAGCGGTCGGGGGAAAAGCGTTCGAGCGCCTTGGCCAGTTCGCGCGCTTCGGCAATGAAGTCGCGCAGCCGCTTCTCGCCAAAGGCTTCGGCATAAGCGGACAGCATCGGCACCGTGTAGGTCGCCGTGCCCTGCACCAGCCGCCGCCCTTCATCGGAAATGGAAATGACCGATCGGCGGCCATCGTTCGGATCGATGCTGCGAACGACCCATTGGCGTTCGGTCAGTTCCCGCAGGATGCGCGTGACGGTGGGGGCATAGAGCAAGGCTTCCTTGGCGATGCTGCTAGCGTCCAGCTCCTCCACCTCGGTCAACACGCGCAGGACGCGCCATTGCTGTTCAGTCACGTTCGCTTGCCGCAGGATCGGGCGGATCGGCGCCATCACCGCCTCTCGTGCCGCCAGCAACGTGCCCGCCAGCGATTGGGAATATCTGGTCAGTCCGGCCTTTGCCTTAGCCATGCGCGCCCCCTTCGACGGCCGCCCCGGTTGATTCGGGTGCAGCCTTTTCCCCTGTTACCCTGTGCCCGCGAGAGGACAAGACGATGATTTGCAATGGGCACATCTATGGCGTGGTCCTGAACGACCGGGACGAGTTGGCCCGGCTAGCCCCGAACTTTCACGAAAAGCCCTATCTCGCGCCTCCAGCAGCGCCGGTGGTCTTTATGAAACCTGCGGTCACTTTGTCGCGTGGCACCCTGCGGCTCGAACCGGGGCGGAGCGCCTTCGCGGCGGCGACGGTCGCACTGCTGATCGCGCGGGACACGACCGGGGTGAGCGCGGAAGACGCGCTGGACTGTGTCGGTGCGGCCGCTATCTCCGTCGATATCGCGTACCGACAGGCCGATTATTATCGGCCTGCCATTGCGCAACGTAATGCGGATGGCTTCCTACTGATGGGAGAATGGCGAGCGCCCGCTCTGCCTGATCGGGTCACGACTTTTGTGGATGGCAAAGCGGCGCATGAATGGCCGCTCGACCGCCTCATGCGCGCGCCTGGCCAACTGATCGCGGACATATCTGCCTTCCTGACGTTGCGGGCAGGCGATGTGCTGCTGATTGGCCTGCCCGGCGACGCCCCCGAAGTGGAGGCGGGCATGACCTTGCGCGCGGAGGCTGCGGGTTTCGAACCTGCCACTGCTCTTGTTGAGGAGTATGCGCAATGAAGCGGGCACGCATCTATCAACGTGGCCGGGACATATGGGTGCGGGTGTCGCAGGACGAACAAAGCCTGATCCTGCCCAATGGATCGTCCATCCCCGCCGCGTCCGCGCAATGGCTGCCGCCGGTCGTCAATGGCGCAGCAGTCTATGCGCTGGGCCTCAACTTCGCCGATCATAACAAGGAACTTGGTTTTGCCCCGAAGCTGGCGACGCCGCTGATCTTCATGAAAGGCGGCAATTGCTTCGTCGGACATGAAGGCGACACGCCCCGCCCCGCCGACGGGAACCAGATGCACCCCGAATGCGAGTTGGTCGCTGTGATCGGCCGCCCTGCCCGCAATGTGACGGCGGCAGAAGCGCTGGCCTGCGTCAGCGGCTACACCGTCGCCAACGACTATGCGATCCGCGAATATCTGGAAAATTACTATCGGCCGAATGCGCGGGTGAAGAACCGTGATGCGACGACGCCGATCGGCCCATGGATCGTCGATGCGGCGGACGTACCCGACCCGCAGGCGCTGAAGCTGACCACCCATGTGAACGGCGAGCTGGTTCAGCACGGCACGACCGCGGACATGATCATGTCCGTGGCGGATCTGGTCGCCTATCTTTCCCGCCACACCACACTGATGCCCGGCGACATGATCCTGACCGGCACGCCGCAGGGCGTCCATTTCTGCGCGCCCGGCGATACGGTAGTGACGCAGGTGGAAGGCGTCGGGCGGCTGGTCAATCATCTGGTCGCGGCATGAGGGGGTAAGGCGCATGGCACATGCAACCGTTGAATATACCGCTAATATCGAAAGCGCGTTCGACCTTGACGAGCTGCTGGCGCTGATCGCGCGCCACATGCGCGAGGAAGCTGGCGGCGTGTTCCCCGTTGGCGGCATCCGCGTGCGCGGCATCAGGCTGGACCATTATGTCATCGCCGATGGCAAAGGGCCTGACGACGCCTTCGTCAATATCGACGTCAAGATGGGCGCGGGCCGCCCCGCCGAGTTTCGCCAGGCCTATTTCGATGTGCTGTTCGCCGCCATCCGCACCTTCCTGGACCCGCTATTCGCGCAGCGCCCGCTGGCGCTGTCCATGTATGTGGAGGAAGCAGAAGGCTGGAAGGCGAACACCATTCACCAGCGACTGCAAAAGTCGGGCGTAGTTCACGGCGCATAGGTTTTAAGGAAAAGGAGTGCCGCAATGGGCAAGGTTTCACTGGTGGCCAAGATCACCCACGTGCCGTCCATGTATCTGTCGGAACTGGATGGCCCGCACAAGGGCTGCCGCGAGGCCGCGATCGAAGGGCATCGCATCATCAGCCGCCGATGCCGGGAATTGGGCGTCGATACGCTGGTGGTGTTCGATACGCACTGGCTGGTGAATTCAGGCTATCATGTGAACTGCTCGGCACGGTGGGAAGGCGTCTATACCTCCGGCGAGCTACCGCATTTCATCAAGGACATGCCCTATGCCTGCAACGGCAATCCCGCGCTGGGCGAACTGCTGGCGGCGGCTGCGACACAGGCGGGGGTGCATACGCGGGCGCATCAGATCGCGTCGCTGGAGCCGGAATATGGCACGCTGGTGCCGCTGCGCTACATGAACCCGGACCAGCATTTCCGCGCCGTGTCGGTGTCGGCGCTCTGCATGGTCCACACGCTTGAGGATTCCATGACGCTCGGCCGCGCCATGCGCGAAGCGGTGGAGCGCGACTATGACGGCAATGTCGCCTTCCTCGCCAGCGGGTCACTGTCCCACCGCTTCGCCCAGAATGGCGAGTCCGAAGAATATAGGGACAAGATCTGGAGCCCGCTGCTCGAAGCCGTCGATCGGCGCGCTGTGGAAATGTGGGAACAGGGCGAATGGCGCAGCTTTGCGGGCATGTTGCAGGACTATGCCAGCAAATGCCATGGCGAAGGCTTCATGCACGACACCGCGATGATGATGGGCGTACTGGGCGGCGCGGACTATACTGGCAAGGCAGAGGTCGTGACGCCCTATTTCCCCTCATCGGGTACTGGCCAGATCAACGCCATCTTTCCGGTTTAAAAAGACGCGACCCGGCGGAAGACTTCCTGCCGGGCCGCGCCCTCCCCCTTTGCTGGGTCAGCCCGCGTCGGCGAAAGCGCCATGGGGATGGATCATAATGACATGCCGCTTGCGCAGCGGCAGGATCAACAGGACGAAACTGATCAGGAAGCAACCGATGCAAACCGCTTCCACAAGGGTGAAATCGCCGCTGCCGATCAGGCGTCCCGACAGGATCGGCCCGCCCCCCAGGCCGACCATCTGCACGGCGATCGCGGCGCGCATCATCAGGCCCTTGCCGTCCATCTCGTTGACCGCGCCCAATATGAAGGGCTGCACCATGTTCCAGAGGAAGTTGAACCCGCACACCCCAATCAGGAAGACGGTGGCGCCCGGCTTGCCGATCAGCATGCCGATACAGGCGACACCGCCCAATATTCCCGCCGCGAAGACGGGCATGCGTCCGATCCGTTCGGCAAGCACGATGGCGGCAAGCGCCCCGCCCACCGCCACGACCTGAGAGATGAAGAGGGCATCAGCGACCTTTTGTTCGCCAAGGCCAGCCGCAATGCCGATCAGGAACAGGTTTGCCCATGCGATGCCCTGCGCCAGATTATAAACCAGAACGCCGGTAAGTGCCGAAACCATGAGCAGTCCAGACGATCGCGGCGCGACCTGTCCTTCGTGCCGATCGGCGTCATTGGACGATCGCGGCAAAAAAGGCGCGCAAGCGATGGACAGCAACGTCGCCGTCATGAAGATCAGGAATATCCCCTTCAGCCCGATCGTCGCGAACAGCATGGGCGCCTGCCATATGCCGAACGCGCCGTAGGCGAGCAGGAGGACGAGATAATAAGCCAGATTGCGGTCGGTGCGCCGGGTCAGGCCCACAAAGCTGAAACTCAGGCTGATGACTCCGCCCTCGCCCAATCCGGCGAGGAAGCGTGCTGCGCCGAAGCCGCTTCCTCCCGCCGTCACCGCCGATGCCAGATTGCCCGCGCCAGCGACCAGCAGGCATCCGATGGTCAACATGCGCCAGTCGAAGCGGTTGCCCACGAACGCCAATATGACGGTCATCAATGCGACGGCCGACATCTCGATCCCGGCCAGGTCCACCGCCTGCGTTTCGGTCAAGTGAAGCTGCGTGACGAAGCCCTGAACCAGCGCGGGCTGCACGATGAAGGACAGGACGCCGATCGTCCCCAACAGGACAAAACTGGCGATGGCCAGCGGATGGTCGGGGTGGGATCGATCGCGCGCCGGCCCCCTCATCACAGGGACACTCGCACCGTCGCGCCATAGCTGGCGGGCGGCGCATAATAGGACGTCGTCCCAAGGATGCCGAGGTTCAGGGTATAGGCCCGATACTGCTCGCCAAAGACGTTCTTGCCCCATAGCGATACGTCGAACCGCTTGCTTGGATCGGTCCAGCTGACCGAAGCGTTCGTCACATTATAGGCGGGCTGGACCGAAGAGGCGGCATTGGTGACTTCCAGGAACTGCTTGTCGTACCAGGCTCCATCGACCTGCACCGCGCCCGTGCCTGCCCCGACGTCGAAATCATAGCGGACAAGATAGTTCAGGCTGAACCGTGGCGCGTTTGGGAATTCCGCGTTCCTGACGGTCGCATCGGGAAAGACGCAGCGGAAGGCGCCGCCAATATTGGTGCAATATTGCGCATCCGGCGCGCCGGGGAAGAGTTCCGGCCCGATCTGTTCACCCGCGGCGCGGACGGTCCTGACCTTGGACGTTTCCCAACTGCCGCCCAGCATCATGTTCAGATGGTCTATCGGCTGCCAGGTAAGTTCAACTTCCGCGCCGGTCGCGAGCGCATCGCTGTTCGACACCTGCGGCGTGCCGCCGATCATGGCGAACGCCTGATAATCTTCGTAGATATAGTGGAACAGCGTGGCGTTGACCCGCAATTTCTGATCCGGGGTCGACAGCTTCGCGCCGAGTTCGAAACTGTGCAAGGTTTCGGGCTTATGCTGGAACAGTTCCGCCGTCACGGTCGGGGCGAGGGTCCAGTTTCCACCCTTGATGCCGCGATTATAGGCCGCGAACAGCAACAGGTCGCGATTGGGCTTGTAATTGATCGACACGCGCGCGGCGTAGTCGCCATGGCTGATGCGGTTCGCGCCGGGCCGCTGGCTCGCAAATGTCTCGTCCGTCGCAAGTGTCTGGTCCGGAAAACCGGTATCGCTGAGCGTCGAGATATAGTCCATGGACTTCGTGTCCTTGGAATAGCGCAGACCCGCGATCAGCGACAAGGCGGGCGACAACTGATATTCGCCCTGCCCGAACACGGACCAGTTCTTCGACACCAGCGAATAGCGTTCAAGCACGCGCGGGGCGTTGGCTGAACCATTCAGGTCGATAGCGTTGCCGATCACGGGCGCGCCGATCGTGGTCATCGTCCCCTTGGTGCGCATGTCGAGATAATAGCCGCCCACCTGCCACTTGAGCGGCCCGGATCCGCCCGACAGGCGCAATTCCTGCGAAACCTGGTCATATTTGGCGGTCGTGCCGAACACGATCACTTCGATCGGCAGGCCGTCACCGTCCTCCAGATAGTCTTTCCTGAGACTGGTATAGTTGGTGATCGACGTCAGCTCGACATCGCCCAGCGACCATGTGACGTTCGCCTGACCGATATGAACCCGGCGATTGAGGTGCCCCGGCGTGCCGGAGAAATTGTCATAGGGCGACGCTTTCGCTCCGGTAATGCCATTGACCACGCCGCCAGGACCGTTGGTCAAACCCGCAGAGTTGACCCGGCAATAGCCATTCGCTTCGAACACGCAATTTTCGAAAGAGTAGGCACCGGTCGGCACTTCATGGTCGCGCGAATATTTATACCATAGTTCGACCATAAAGTCGGGCGTCACGTCGATCTGCGTTGTCGCGCGCAGGGAGAAGGCGTTCTGCCCGCCGACATCTTGCCCAGAACTGACCAGACCATTGGCAGCGTCGGTATCCTTCGCCTTGATATAATTGCCGCCCAACGCCCGACGCATGGACAGGCGGGCGCGCCAGCCTTCCGCAATCTGCCCGCCCACGGCGCCTTCCAGCGAGCGTTGCCGGAAACGGCCATAGCTGCCCTCGACATAGCCATTCAGGTCGCGGTCGGTGGCGCCATGGCTGAGATAATGGACGACCCCGCCCGTAGCGTTGCGTCCGAACAGCGTGCCTTGCGGGCCGCGCAGCACCTCCACCCGTTCGATGTCGAACAATTGTCCGCTGATGCCGTTGATCGAACCCATATAGGCGTTGTCGGTATAGACGGCGACAGGGGCTTCGAGATAGTCGGTGAAGTTGTTCTGAGAAATGCCGCGCAGGTTGAAGATCGTCACATTGGGCGACCATGCATTGATGTGCATCGCCGGGATCTGCTGCGTGATTTCAGTAGTGTTGGCGATACCCAGCTTCTTGAGTTGATCGCCGGAATAGGCCGATATCGACACCGGTACGTCACGCAGGCTCTGCTCACGTTTCTGGGCGGTGACGGTGATTTCGCCGAAGGGACTGGTTGGCATGGGCGCTGGATCGGACTGAGGCGGTGCGGAAGCATCCTGTGCCATGACTGGCTGACTGCACAGCATCATCGCTATCAAGGATGCCGAGCTTAGCCGTGAAGCAGACCAAGTCATCATCAATTTCCCCCTATTTTAGCCGTGTCGTATCCAATGTCACCTTGGTTATTGGATAGGCCGTTCGGCGAGCCGCCCAAGCGGCGCGGCCGGAGACCTGTCTCCTCAAGACCCATTGAGTAATTTATCATGATAAGTTAATCAAGGGAAATGTCGCCGGATCAGCCATCATCGGAGAATGAGAGAAAATGGCGAAAAGATTTGACGGTAAGGTCGCGCTGATAACCGGCGGCGGCAGCGGGATCGGGGCTGCCGCAGCGCAGCGCATCGCGGACGAAGGCGGCCGGGTCGTTTTGCTCGGACGACGGCGCGAGTCACTGACGAAGGTCGCAACACAGTGCGACGGCATCGCGATCGTCGGCGACACAACCAGCCCCGCCGACATCCGAAACGCCGTCGACAAGACGACTGCGGAGCTTGGCGGCATCGACATTCTGGTGGTCAGCGCGGGCACCGAACAATTCGGATCGGTGGAAAGCATTTCGCTGCCGGACTGGCATCGCGCGTTCGACGTCAATCTGGATGGCGCGATGCTGGCCGCCCGGGCCGTCATTCCGGTGATGCGCACGCGCGGCGGCGGGGCGATCGTCCTGATATCATCGGTCGCGGCCCTCGCCGGCGCGCCGTCCTACGCCGCCTACTGTGCATCAAAAGCGGGATTGCTGGGGCTTAGCCGGTCGATCGCATTCGACTATGGACCGGAAAATATCCGCTGCAACGCGATGTGCCCGGGCTGGACGCTCACCGAAATGGCGCAGCGCGAAATCCAGGACATGGCGCGGGAAAAGGGCATCGATCCCGCTCAGCTTCAGCAACAGCTAACCCGCGCCTACCCCTTGCGACGCATGGCGCGGCCCGACGAGATGGCGGCGGTCGTCGCCTTCCTCGCGTCCGATGATGCATCCTTCATGACAGGGACGGCGCTTAGCGTCGATGGCGGCGGCGGCATCGTCGATGTCGGCACTCTGCCTTTCCTGTAACTTTCAGCAGCGGCTCAGCATTTCCGACGACTTCGTCTTCAAATACTGCTCCGCCAGGTCGCACGTCCGTTGGATTATCATCGGCCCCTGGGTCTGGGCCGTTTCCGTTTCATAGCGCGTTTGCGTCCAGCCCATGTAGGTGGTGCCGCGCAGGAACAGAAAGAGCGGCAACAGCGCTTCATGCTCGGCGGGCAGCACACGCTCCTGACGATAACCGCGCAGCAGCGCTTGCGTCAGCAGCGCATAATCCTCCTGATGGTCCAGGAAGAACAGCGCGGTCGCGAGTTCGAACATATGCCAGCCAAAGCCGCAATCGTCGAAATCGATCAGATTGATCCGCTCGCCGTCGAACAGCAGATTTTCCGGCACGAAATCGGCGTGGATAAGGCCGTATCGATCGCCATCCATGCCAAAGGCGGCCAAGTCGCGCGCGGCGTGCTTTCGCGCTTCCTGCAATAGTTCAAGCTGCGCCGTCGTCAGTCCCGGCATTTCCCAGAAGCGTCCCCAAAAGGGTTCCGATCCGATCAACCCATCCGCGTCCCACGCATGACGCGCCATCATCCCCGCACTGGTGCATGCGTGCGAATGACCGTGCACGCGGGCCGCAAGCGCCCCGACTTTCTCCATTGCCGCGATTGCATCCGCGCCAGTCAGGGACAGGCCATGGTCCGCCGACCCGATCGGCGTTCCAGGCAACCATTCGAGGAAATCGACCTGGCGCGGCTCTGGCACTGCGGGATGCGTCACCGCGACCAGTGCCTCGCCCGCCCGGCTGAGCGCGGACAGGGGTGCACCCACGCCCGCATCGGCCAACAACCGCATCCAGGCCAGTTCCGATCGCAGCGCCTCGGGGCTATGGTATCCATATCGGTGGATACGCACGGCAAAGCGGCGGCCATCGTCGCGGAACACCGAAAATACCGCGTTCTCCCGATATTTGACGGGCGTCAGATCAGTGAAGCGCCCCGGCCATAGCTTCAGTGCCGTTTCCGCCAGCAGTTGAAGCGCGGCGATCTGTTCATCCGGCGTTCGGGCGTAAAAAGCGTCGTTTGATGCGGACATCAGCAGGCCATTTCTTCCAGCGTTTCGTCAAGCGCCGTCAGAAGGATGTCCGCCTGTTCACAGGTGAACACCATCGACGGCCGCATCTTGAGGATGTTGTCGAATGGACCGATGCGGCTGACAAGCACGCCCTTGTCCTTCATCGCATTGACGATCCGGCCCGCATGGGGCGAAGGTTCCTTCGTTGCGCGATCCGCCACCAGTTCAAGGCCGAAGAACATGCCGCGACAACGCACATTGCCGATGATCTCATGGCGCATCATCAACGCCGCCAAACGCTCTTCGACATAGGCGCCAACGGTGGCGGCGTTGGCGATCAGCCCTTCATTCTCTATGACGTCCAGCACTGCGGCAGCAGCGGCCGTCGCCACCGGATTTCCGCCGAAAGTATTGAAATAATTCGCGCTCCGGCCGAACTCGTCGATCACGTCATAGGTCGATATGACACTGCCGATCGGGAAGCCGTTGCCCATCGGCTTGCCGGTGGTGATGATGTCTGGAACGATGCCGTGATACTGATGAGCCCACATCGCGGCACCAGTTCGGCCAAAGCCTGATTGCACCTCGTCCGCGATGACCAGGCCACCCGCCGCACGCACCAGTTCGACCAGGCCGGTGAGGTATCCGGGCACGAATTCGGGCAAGCCTTCATTGGCCAGGGAAGGATCGATCAGCAGGGCCGCCAGCTTGACGCCACCCTCCTGCAACGAAGCGATCGCCCCGCGCGCTTCATCCAGATAATGACTCGCCAACTCGGCATCGGATCGGCCCAAGCGGTGGCGATAAGGATCGGGCACCTGCACCAGCCGGGCGAAGTCAGGAAAGGGCTCAGGGACTGGAAAGGCGGTGCAGAGGGATGCGAGCACTGCCGAATTACCGTGATAATTGACGCTGCTGGCGATGATGCCCGTGCCGCCCGTCACATGCCGGGCGATGCGCAGCGCCAGCTCGTTCGACTCCGTCCCGGTACATGTGAAGAAGACGCCCGCATGATCATAATCAGTAGTGGCGGCCAGCCGTTCGGCGTAATCGACGACATTGTCGTGCAGATAGCGCGTGTTGATGTTGAGCGTCGCCAGTTGCCGCGACGCAGCCTCCACCACATGGGGATGGCAATGGCCGACATGCGGCACATTATTATAGACGTCCAGATAGCGGCGCCCATCCGCATCGAACACCCACGCTCCCTCGCCCCGGACCAGATGCAAAGGCCGGTCGTAGAAAAGCGGCGCGTTGGTTCCCAGCACCTGCCTGCGTCTTTGCAGGAGAGATTGGTCGTCATCATTCATGCAGGGCATCTCCCAACTCACTCATGATTATATTTATCATGATAATTGATTGTCGTCCAGAGCGTCGCGATCCGAGGTTACGCTTAATCCTTGTTCGCGTCAGCCAGCCTGCGTTGCTGCGCCCGCCAGCGGGCCGGAGACAGGCCGGTTTCCGCGCGAAACGCCCGGCCAAAATGCGCCGGATCGCTAAAGCCCAGTGCAAAGGCGACATCTCCCGAATTAAGGGCAGTGTAATGGAGCAGCCGCTTTGCCTCCAACAGGACCCGACCCCGGATCACTTCAGACGCATTCCGGCCCGCCCCTTCCCGGCAGGCGCGATTGAGCAGATAAGGCGTCGTTCCCAGCAGCGCGACATAGGCATCGACCGTGCGGCACTCCCGAAATCGCTGTTCGAGCAGGCTGATGAAGCGGGAAAACAGCGTAGCTGCCTTGGGCGGGGCATAGCATGCAAGCCGGTCGGCTTCGAACAAGCGGGCGAGCATGACCATGATAAGTTGCACTTGCGCGCTCACCACATGTTTCAGGCCCCAGGACGGAAACTGATGTTCTCGTTCCAGGTCCAGAAACGCCTCCCGTACGCGGCTAGTCAGGTCCTCGGGCATTTTCGAGATCAGCGGGTTCCGGGCAAGCGCGTCAACCGGCGCGGCATCGACATGGTCAAGGACGTTGGACAGGAAATCATGCGACAGACTCAGCACGATGGCGTCGGCGGCCGCGTCCGCCCTGAAACCGTGGACCGCGTTTGCAGGTATCCATGTCAGCGTGCCAGGCGAAAGGTCATGCTCTGCGCCGTCGATGGTGAAACGGCCTTCGCCCTGCAACCAATAGGAAAGCTGATGCAGGTGCGGATGGACGTGCGGTTCGACATTGCCGTGGTGCAGGGTGCCGCGATCGCTGATTCTCTCGACATGGATAAAGCGCGGATCGAGATCGCGGATATGTTGTCCGTAGATGAAATAATAAGGGGGCATGGTGGACTGAGACACCGCCGAAATCCTATGCGATTTTTGAGTAAATGGCCAAAGCTTTTCGCACGTCACTAGCGCCGCGCTCCTCCTTAAATGCCATCATGACGGCATTGGATGGAGGAGAGACAGGATGTTCATTCGCGACGCGTGGTATGTCGGCGCATGGAGCCATGAACTGGACGTGACTTCGATGATGTCGCGCAGGCTGCTTGGCGACAACATCCTGTTCTTCCGCACGACGGGCGGCAAGGTGGCCGCCATTCGGGATCGATGCAGCCACCGCTTCGCTCCGCTGTCGATAGGACGGCGGGAAGGCGACTGCGTGCGCTGCATGTATCATGGCCTGTTGTTCGACGCCGATGGGAAATGCATCGAGGAACCCGGCCGAAAGGGGGTCAGCCCCAACACCAATGTGCGCAGCTACCCGACGGTCGAACGGTATAAACAGGTATGGATATGGATGGGCGACCCGGCAAAGGCCGACCCCGGCCTCATCCCCGACTGCCATTATCAGGACGATCCGGCCTGGGCGTCCATTCCGGCATATATACATTACAAGGCCGATTACCGCCTTATCCTCGACAACCTGCTCGACTTTTCCCATTTGACCTATGTGCATGAAAATACGCTGGGCGGTTCAGCGACGATCGCCCATATCCGCCCCAAGATCGAGCGGGACGCCGACAAGGTGCGGCTGACCCGCTGGTATTTGGGGGAGCCGGGCATCGCCCCTTATCTTAAGGGTTTCAACACGTTCGAAGGTCCCGTCGATCGCTGGCATATTTACGAATTGCACATACCGGGCAATGTGTTCCTGATGGATTCGGGCAGCGCACCGGCGGGCAGCGGCGCCCCTGAAGGCCAGCGCGTCAGCGAGGCGATGCAGTTCCGCGCGACGCAGATCGTCACTCCCGAGGACGAACAGAACAGTCACTTCTTCTGGAGCTATGCCCATAACTTCAACATCGGCGATCACGACTTCACGGCGAAACTTGCCGCTCGGATAGAGGAAGGCTTCGAAGAGGACCGGTTAATGATCGAGGCGCAACAGGGCGAGGTCAACCGCAGCGCCGGGGATCAGATGGCGTTCATCATCGCCGATAACGGCCTGGCGCTTGGCCGCCGCATCATCGAGGAAAGACTGGCCGCAGAGAAAGCCGGGGCCGACAATGGTGGCCCGCATTGATTTTGCCGATCCACCACTATCCATCCCATGACGCGGACGCCGCTTCTCACCCCAACTGTTTCTCCAGCTCGCCCAGCACCCGATAGCAGTCGAAGACCTTCGCCACGCTCGAATTAGGCTCCCGTCCTTCCCGGATGGCGCTCACAAATTCCCGGTCCTGCAACTCGATCCCGTTCATCGACACGTCCACCCTGGACACGTCGATCGGCTCTTCCTTGCCGTTAAACAGGTCGTCGTAGCGCGCGATATAGGTCCCCGTATCGCCAATATAGCGGAAGAACGTCCCCAGCGGCCCGTCATTGTTGAAACTCAGCGAAAGCGTACAGATCGCCCCGCTCTCGCTCTTCAGCTGGATCGACATGTCCATCGCGATCCCCAGCTCGGCATGGATCGGTCCCTGCATCGCATGCGCGTCCACGATCCGCCCCGCCTGATAGGCGAACAGATCCACCGTATGCGCCGCATGGTGCCACAGCAGATGGTCGGTCCATGACCGCGCCTCACCCTTGGCATTGATGTTCTTGCGGCGGAAGAAATAGGTCTGCACATCCATCTGCTGAACGTTGAACGCGCCTGCCTTGACCTGCCGATGCACCCATTGATGGCTCGGGTTAAAGCGCCGCGTATGCCCGACCATGCAGGTCAGCCCCGTCTCTTCCTGCTTGCGCAATACCGCCTGCGCATCGGCCCAACTATCGGCCAGCGGTATCTCGACCTGCACATGCTTGCCCGCATCCATGCAGGCGATCGCCTGTTCCGCATGCATCTGCGTCGGCGTGCACAGGATAACCGCGTCGACATCATCGCGCGCCAGCGTCTCGGCCAGCTCAGTCGTCGCATGCCCGATCCCATATTTTGCCGCGATCGCCTGCGTCGGCTCCAAATTGCGCCCAACCAGCGAGGTGACGGTCACGCCGTCGATATTCTTCAGACCATCCAGATGCTTTTCACCAAAAGCTCCCGCACCGGCCAGCGCGATTCTCATATTCTAACTCCTCATCTTGCTGGCCGCGCGCTCTGGCTATCGCTGCATCAGCGCGCGCATCACCGTCATGAATTGCTGATAAGTCTGCCCCACATTCGCGGCAGACTGAATGTATCCTGTGTTCTGCCGGTCGATATCGACGACCGGCCAATCCGCCTGGTGCAACGCTGTCGCCGTGCGGAACTTGCCAAAGGCATCGCGAAACCGACGGCTATCCTCATCGGACAGGTTCAGCTGCGCATCCGCCTGGCACAATCGGTTGATCTGTTCCTGCAATGTCCGCCGGGCCTGCAAATATTGCTTTTCCCAGCCCGGCTCCGCACCGGTGGATAGCACCCCCAGCTGCTTATGCACCTGTTCCAGCTTGGCCAGTGCATCCTCGATATCAGCGCGACCCATGACCCATCCCCTCGATCCTTGCTATGAATCGTCGGGCCTCAACACCAGATGCCCGACGGCCGTATTGGATGCGGGAACATGGTAATGACGATGCAGCGGCGTGACCTTCTTGCCCAGCGCACCGCGCATGATAAGCCACATCACCATCTCGATCCCCTCCGATCCGGTTTCCCGCAGATATTCGATATGCGGGATAGCGCGCAACTGCCCATTATCTTCGGCACTTAACAGGTCCAGGAAGCGATTGTCCCATTCGGCGTTGATCAACCCGGCGCGCGGCCCCTGCAACTGATGGCTCATCCCGCCCGTGCCCCACACCTGCACGTTCAGATCCTCGGGGAAACTTTCCACCGCCCGCGCGATCGCCTCGCCCAGCATCCAGCAACGATTGCCCGACGGCGGCGGATAGGTGACGACGTTGACGGCCAGCGGAACGACCTTCACCGGCCATTTGTCAGGCTGATTGAACAGCAGGCTCATCGGCACGGTTAATCCATGATCGACATCCATCTCGTTGATGATGGTCATGTCGAACTCGTCCAGGATCAGGCTCTGCGCGATGTGCCAGGCAAGGTCGGCATGCCCCTCGACATCGGGCACCGGCCGTGGCCCCCAGCCCTCATCGCAAATGCCGTACCGGTCTGCACAGCCAATCGCGAAGGTCGGGATGATCTTCATGTCGAAAGCGGACGCATGGTCATTATAGACCAATATCACGACGTCCGGCTTTTCCTGCGCGATCCATTGCCGCGACCATTCATATCCGGCGAACAGAGGCGCCCAATAGGGCTCGCCCACTTTCCCATTGTCCATCGCTGCGCCGATCGCGGGCACATGGCTGGTCCCTACGCCAGCGGTAATGCGGGCCATCAACGTTTCTCCCTTATTGATCGCTGGCCTTCTGGTGATCGCCCTCCCGCAATCATCATGGCCTGATACTCTTCCGTGCTCATGCCGGTCATGGTTCCCACCGCCTGCAAAAAGGACATGCCGTCGGTCGAAAATACCTTGGCCAGGAAATAGATATTGCCGCCCAGATCCAGGCAACGATTATAGTCGCGATCCAAAATCGCCTGCCGCTGATCTTCAGTCATCGGCCATTCGTTCAGATAGGCGCGCTCGTCCGCCTTCCACCGTTCGCGATTATCGCCTTTCATCAGGCTCATCGCGAACTGGTTCATCCAATATCCCTGCCGCGCGCGCTTTCCCGTATAGACGCGCGTGCCGGGGATATCGTCAAATTCGGCCAGATATTCATGGATATCAACGCTCATCGGCGGTTCTCCAGACAAAGAAAAATCCATCTCCCGCCCCGTCCTTCCACAGCAAGGACGGGAGATGGAGCCACCCCCCACAGGGATAAATGGGGGGTGTGGAAGCTCACAGGCCGCGCGCCTTCAGTTGCGCGTCCAGACGGGGGAAGACGCGACGGGCATTGCCCTCGAATATCGCGTGTCGTTCCGCATCGCTGATATCCAGCGCATCGACATAGCGCTTGGTATCATCGAAATAATGGCCGGTCGTCGGATCGATCCCACGCACCGCGCCGACCATTTCCGATCCGAACAGGATATTCTTGTTGTCGATCACATCGGCCAGCAGATCGACGCCCGGCTGATGATAGACGCATGTGTCGAAAAAGATGTTGTTCATCAGATGCGTGTCGAGGCTCGGCTTCTTCAGCATGTCGGCCAGCCCCCGATACCGCCCCCAATGATAGGGCGCCGCGCCGCCGCCATGCGGAATGATGAAGCGCAGCGTCGGGAAATCCGCGAACAAATCCCCCTCCAGCAACTGCATGAAGGCGATCGTGTCCGCCGCGATATAATAGCCCCCGGTCGCATGCATCGCCGGGTTGCAGCTGCCCGACACATGGATCATCGCCGGAACGTCCAGCTCGACCATCTTCTCGTAAAAGGGATACCAGTAACGATCGGTCAGCGGCGGATGCTGAAAATGCCCGCCGCCCGGATCGGGATTGAGGTTGCAGCCAATAAAGCCCAGTTGCGTGACGCAGCGCTCCAGCTCGGCGATGCTGTTGCGCATGTCGGCCTTTGGCGACTGCGGCAGCATGCAAACGCCAGCGAAAGTCTCGGGATACAGAGCCACCACCCGCGCGATCAGGTCATTGCACCGCATCGCCCATTCCCGGGCGACCTCCGCATCCCCAACATGCGGCGCCATCGCCGAAGCACGCGGAGAAAAGATCGTCAGGTCCGCGCCCCGTTCCTTGATAAGGCGCAACTGATTGGACTCGATCGTATCGCGAATTTCGTCGTCGCTGATCTCGGGATAAGGCGGCGCAGCAACGCCCGCCTTGAACGCCGCCTTCTGCTCCTCCCGCCAGGCATCATGCCCCTTGGGGAGCACGGTATAATGGCCATGGCAGTCGATTATCAGGCTCATTGCGTTCCTATCCTCATCCTTCTCACACCACCCATCCTTACCGTCATCCCAGCGAAAGCTGGGATCTCAGGCCTTCACCCACTTCACCAAACCGTCACCCCGGGCCTGACCCGGGGTCCCGCTTTCCATTCACGGAAGCCCGACCCAGCCAGCGAGACCCCGGATCAAGTCCGGGGTGACGGAGGGGATAAGCACCCCCATCAAACCTCGGTCACCGACAGCCACGCTCCCTAACTCCCGTCATCCCAGCATCTGCCGTCATACCAACATCTGCCGTCATCCCAGCGAAAGCTGGGATTTCGTGCCTCCAGACCGAACCTCGGACCGCCTGAGATCCCAGCCTGCGCTGGGATGACGAACTTCACTAAAGCTCGCAGTTCAGCCGCCGCCCCAGCAAATCACACCACCTCACCCCGCGCCAAAACCACCTCAAGCTTCCCGCTCAACCCCTCCGGCACATCCGTCACGCCCAGCGCCCCGATCGCCCGCTGCCGCTCCACCGCCCCACGCGTCATCGCAGCTCCGGTGCCAAGCGCCTCCAGCGTCTTCACCACCTCTTCCATCTCCGCCGCGCGGCGCAGTCCATGCACCAGCATCCGGTCGAGATTATAATCCGCCCGCTCGCCCCAAGGTCGCGCCTTCTCGCTTGCATCCAGCGACGCCAGCACCTCGTCGCGCACGCCCGCCGCTTCCGCCGCCAGCACGCACTCAGCGGTCAGCGCCTCAAGGCCCTTGACCATCACCGACCGGATCATCTTGATCGCGGACGCACGGCCCACCCCGTCACCGACAACGCGCACATTGGTAAAGCCCAACGCTTGCAACCGCGCTGCGGCCTCTTCGGCCACTCCCCCGCTCAACAACAACGGCACGGACAGCGCCGTCGGGCGAACCGGCGCCATGACGGCCACGTCGACATATCGTCCGCCCGCCGCCTCGATTGTCCGCGCGGCCTCCTGCTTCGTCTGCGGCGCCACGCTGTTCATGTCGCAATAGATGGTGCCCGGCGCGATGCACTCCGCCGCCGCCTCGGCAACCGCCAATGCCTGATCCGCCGTCACCAGCGAAATCACCAAACCCACGCCGGAAAGCGCATCTTCCAGAAAGCGCGCGCCCAGCACATGGGCGTCCGCATAGGTCGCTATCATCGCGTCAAGCACTGCGGCGTCTTCGGTCTTGCTGTCGAACACATGCGCCCGCGCGGCCCAGCCCCCTGCCAATGCAAAGGTCGAACCCGCCTCGCCAAATCCGATCAGACCGACTTCCTGCTCCATGCGCCAGGGGATGGCCCATCCCTGTCAGCGCCGCCAATCGAATCCCCGGCACCGTCATAAGTTTTTACGAACTTATGCCTTCAACTTCCTGATCGATCGCTGCCATGAAACATTGTTGCAAGCGGGTCGGACGCCAATCCACCCTGGTGGTCAGCCCGATCATGCGGCTGATCGCACCGGGCGCGGGACCGATGTCGATCACCATCCCTGCGTTCAGCTCCAGCGCCAGTTGATCGACCGACAGCATCGTCAGATAATCGCCGTTCACCAGCAGCTCGCGGATCGTCATCACCGATCCGCATTCGATCGGCACGGCAGGCAATTCGCCGCCCAGCGTCTCCACCATCTCCCGCCACAACTGCCGCAACGGCGTCCCTTCCGGTGGCAATATCCATGGAAAACGCCGCAAAGTATCCGCGTCCCATCCCCCCACCAGGGGATGCCCTGCCCGCGCCATGATCGTCGGCCGATCCTCGAACAGGGGCTTTTGCACCAGGTCCTGCCCCACCGACGCATCGCGCATCGCGCCGATCATCATGTCCACCTCGCCATCGCGCAGCGGGCCGACCAGTTCGGCATGTGATCCTTCATGGACGCTGATATGCACATGCGGGAACTCGCGCCGGAACCGGCTGATCACCCGGGGCAGCAGCCGGGCACGCGACAGCGGCATTGCACCCACCACGACACGCCCGCTCTCCTGCCCCTTCAGCGCCTCGATTTCTTCCAGCCCCGACCGCAATTCCGCCAGTGCCAGCCGCAACCGCCGCGCCAGCGCTGCCCCCGCATTCGTCAGCGCCACGCCTCGCCCGCGCCGTTCCGCCAACCTGTATCCCATCGCGAGGCCAAGGTCGCCCACCGCCCGGTGCAGCGACGGCTCCGTCACGCCTGCCTCGGCCGCCGCCGCCGCATAGCTCCCCGCTCGGGCCAGCGCGACAAAGGCCCGTATCTGCGCCGCCGTCGCCCGGTTGCTACCAATCAGCCGCAACGCAGCCTCCAGCCGGGGGGCAAGTCTTGTCGCGGCTTCCGTAGGCGTCATGCCGCCCGGATGCCGCTCGAACAGAGACAGGCCCAGCTGCGCCTCCAATTTGGCGATCCCCTGCGTCACGGCAGGCTGCGTCAGATTGACCGCGCGCGCCGCCAGGCTGACGGTCCCCTGCGCGACCACGGCGGCGACGGCGGACAAGTGCCGGATATTGAACTGATCAGGTGACATCACGAACACTTAGCAAAAACTAATGCCAATCACACAGATCAAATTTGTTCAAACCGCTTTTTCTCGCCACTTCCTTCATGCTTTCGCCAAAGGAGCAAATCGCATGTCCGGCATCGTCGTCCAAAATATCGACCGGGCGGACCTTTCCATCATTGACGCCCTCGCCCATTGCGGCGTCGCCACTGTCCACGAATCCCAGAGCCGCACCGGACTCCTCGCTCCTTACATGCGCCCCATCTATCCCGGCGCCCGCATTGCTGGCAGCGCCGTCACCATCTCCGCCCCTCCCGGCGACAACTGGATGATCCACGTCGCGATCGAACAGCTCCGCGAAGGCGACATCCTCCTCCTCGCGCCCACCAGTCCCTGCACCGATGGCTATTTCGGCGACCTCCTCGCAACCTCAGCCCAGGCGCGCGGCTGTCGCGGCCTCGTCATCGACGCAGGCGTCCGCGATATCCGCGACCTCGCCCAAATGAACTTCCCCGTCTGGTCGAAGGCGGTCCATGCCCAGGGCACGATAAAGGCGACGCTCGGCAGCGTGAACATCCCCGTCGTCTGCGCCAACGCCCTCGTCAATCCGGGCGACATCATCATCGCCGACGATGACGGCGTCTGCATCGTCCCCCGCGCCAACGCCGCCGCTGTCCTCGAAAAGGCCCAGGCCCGGGAAGCCGCCGAAGAAGCCAAGCGTGTTCGCCTGGCTGCTGGCGAACTTGGTCTCGACATCTACAACATGCGCCCGCGCCTTGAAGAAATGGGTCTCAAATATGTCTGACTCCGCCCGTGTCATGTGGATGCGCGGCGGCACGTCAAAGGGCGCCTATTTCCTCGCCGAGGACTTGCCCGCCGACCCCGCCATTCGCGACAGCTTCCTTCTGCGCATCATGGGTTCACCCGATCCCCGTCAGATCGACGGTATGGGCGGCGCCGACCCGCTGACGAGCAAGGTTGCGGTCGTCAGGAAGTCGATGCAAACCGGCGTGGATGTCGACTATCTTTTTCTCCAGGTCTTCGTTGATCAAGCCATCGTCACCGACGCGCAGAATTGCGGCAACATCCTCGCTGGCGTTGGCCCTTTCGCCATCGAACGCGGCCTCGTCGAGGCGCAGGATGGGGAGACCCGCGTCGCCATCTACATGGAAAATACCGGCCAGACCGCGATCGCGACAGTGCAAACCCCGAGCCGTATCGTCCGCTATGACGGCGACGCGAAGATCGACGGAGTCCCCGGCACCGCTGCCCCTATCCCGCTGGAATTCCGCGACACCGCCGGTTCTTCCTGCGGCGCCTTGCTCCCAACCGGCAATGTCTTTGACGAGGTCGAAGGCGTTCGCGTCACCCTGATCGATAATGGGATGCCTTGCGTCGTCATGAAGGCGCAGGACTTGGGCATAACCGGCTATGAAGATCGCGACGCGTTGGACAAGGATATCGCCCTGAAGGCTCGCATAGAGAAAATCCGTCTCGCCGTTGGAGAACGAATGAACCTGGGCGATGTAAAGGAAAAGTCGGTGCCCAAGATGATGCTGGTAGCACCCCCGCGCCACGGCGGCGCGATCACGGTGCGCAGTTTCATTCCCCATCGCGCTCATGCATCGATCGGCGTACTGGGCGCGGTCAGTGTCGCCACCGCCTGCCTCATTCAAGGCACGCCAGCCGCAGACCTTGCCGCCATTCCCGATGGCAGGATCAAAAGCCTTTCCGTAGAACATCCCACGGGCGAAACCACCTGCGTCATAGAACTGGATGATCAGAACAGGGTCGTCAGCGCCGCCTTGCTACGCACCGCCCGAAAGCTGATGGACGGAGAGATTTTTGCATGACGGATAGAGTTGTTAGCTGGCACTCCACTCCGTCAGTGCCTCGCTTCACGCCACCGCCGGGCGCGGTCGATGCGCATTGCCATGTCTTTGGACCAATGGCGCGCTTTCCATTCAGTCCCAAGGCGAAATATCTTCCAGAGGACGCAGGGCCGGATATGCTCTTCGCGCTTCGGGACCGGCTTGGCTTCTCTCGCAACGTCATCGTCCAGGCGAGTTGCCACGGAACGGATAATGCCGCGACCCTTAATGCGATAGCGCAGTCAAACGGCAAGGCGCGCGGCGTCGCGGTGGTTGACCCGAAAATCAGCGACGCAGAACTTGAAACGCTGCATGAAGGCGGCATCCGCGGAGTGCGGTTCAACTTCCTCAAGCGCCTCGTCGATGATGCGCCGAAGGACAAGTTCCTCGAAGTCGCCCGCCGCATCCAGCCGCTTGGATGGCATGTGGTCGTCTATTTTGAACCCGACCTTCTGGAAGAACTGCGCCCTTTCCTGAACGCCATTCCCACCCTTATCGTCATTGATCATATGGGCCGTCCGGACGTCACCCAAGGGCCGGACGGCATCGACATGCGCGCTTTTCGCGCCCTGCTCGACAGCAGGGACGACATCTGGACCAAGGTCACATGTCCCGATCGGTTAGACCCGCAAGGCCCCCCGTGGGACGATTTCGCAAGGACCGTCGCCCCTCTGGTCACGGATTATCCGACCCGCGTGCTTTGGGGCACCGATTGGCCGCACCCGAACATGGAAAAGGCAATTCCAGACGACGGCGCGCTGGTCGATATGATCCCGCGCATCGCGCCCACCGCCAGCCTCCAGCATAGTCTGCTCGTCGCCAATCCCACCCGGCTGTACTGGCCCGAGGAAATGGCTGTCGATTAGTTTACGGCCGAAATGCTCAACGGGAGCCGGTTCTTAAAAATCGCAGTCCTGATCCGGGGAAGTCCCCATGCGCGCGCCCTTACGGCGCTGCTTCCTAGTCCCAACTTTTATGCTCTCCTGTCCGCGCAAGCCCGGACGCGCTGATCTATCCTGACAGAGAGAAGCGGCCCGACGACGGGCTGAAATAATGCGGAGAGGCAGATGTTCCTTAAGAATTGCTGGTATGTAGCCGCTTGGAGCAGCGAGATCGGGCGCGCCCTGCTGGAACGTCAGATCTGCAATGAATCGATCGTCTTCTACCGCACGGAAAATGGCGATCCAGTCGCTCTCGGCAATGTCTGCCCGCACCGCTTTGCCCCGCTAAGCGCCGGAAAGCTGATCGGCGATGATGTCCAGTGCGGTTATCATGGCTTCCGTTTCGGCACCTCCGGCGGCTGCACCAGAACGCCGCTGATCGATGGCGTCATTCCCGCGAAGATGCGGGTGAAGCGCTATGCCGTGGTTGAACGCTACGACATGATCTGGCTGTGGCTCGGCAATGCGGATCATGCCGACGAAAGCACGATCCCGGATTTTTCCTGCAACAATCACCCGTCCTTCCGCCGGATCGAAGGCATGATGGAGGTCGCGGCCAACTACGAGCTAATCAGCGACAACCTGCTCGACCTGACCCATGCCGAATTCGTGCATGAAGGCGTTTTGAACAGCGAGGCGCTGACTCGCAGCAAGTTGGAGACACTCCAAAGCGGCACCACCGTCTGGTCCAACCGCTGGGCGCATGACGGCGCAGCGCCGCCCGCCTGGGCCGCTGCCTTCGACAACTATGCGGAGAATGTCGATCATTGGGCCTATATGCGCTGGGACCCGCCGGGCAACCTGCTGCTCGACGTCGGCGTCACCCCGGTGGGCAAGACGCGAGATGAGGGCGTCTGGCTCTATGGGTGCGACCTGTTGACGCCCAAGGATGCGACCTCCAGCTGGTATTTCTGGTCCTTCGCCCGCAACTACAAGGTGGACGATCCGTCGGTCGACGAGATGTGGCGCGCCGCGATCGAGATCGCCTTCGTCGGGCAGGACAAGCCGATCCTGGAAGAACAGCAGCGCATGATGGGGACCCGGACGCTCGATGAGATGGGACCGGTCATGGCGTCAGCCGACGTCGCGGCAACCCGCGCCCGCCGGATCATGAAGAAGCTGATCGCCGACGAGGCGCAAGGCGCCCTGCCGCAGCCCGGCGCGGAATCGCCGGTCGACCTGCTGACGCGAAAGGCTGGCACCCGGCTGCCGGTCGAACCTGTGGTCTGAGGTCATGGCAAAGCTGGCTGATGGGCTGACGCTCGAAATCACCGGACGCGTGCTGCTAGCTCCGGATATCGTGCGGATCGACCTCGGGCGGGCCGACGGCGGCGAGCTACCGCCCTTCGCGGCAGGGGCACATATCGACATCGTGGTGGATGAAGGATTGGTGCGGCAATATTCGCTGTGCAACGATCCGGCAGAGCGGCACCGCTACCAGATCGCGGTGCTGCGCGAACCGCAATCGCGGGGCGGATCTGTGCGAGTGCATGACGCCTTCCATCCGGGGCGGCAGGTGAGCGTCGGCACCCCGCGCAACCTGTTCGCGCTCGCCAAAGGAGGCAGCCGCCACATATTGATCGGCGGGGGCATTGGCATCACCCCGATCATGTCCATGGCGGCGGCGCTGGCGAGCGAAGGGAAGTCTTTTGACTTGCATTATTGCTGCCGGAACCCGGCAAACGCCGCCTTCGGCAGCGCCGTGGACGCGGCGGACGGACGCACCTATTTCAGTCGGCATGACGGATCGCCTCGCTTCGATCCGGGGGCAGCGCTTGGGTCACCCGGCCCAGACACTCATGTTTATGTGTGCGGCCCGGCAGGCTTCATGAACGCCGTGCGGGACGAGGCTCAGCGGCTTGGCTGGGCGGATGCCAGCATCCATCGCGAACTGTTCGAAGCCGCCGAACCGCTGGTCCAGGTAGGCGACCAGCCCTTCGATGTGCGCATTGCCAGCACGGGCGCGACCTTCACAATCGCACCCGGCGCGTCGGTTGCCAGCATTCTGGCCGATGCGGGGATCGACGTGCCGATCAGTTGCGAACAAGGCGTGTGCGGCACTTGCGTCACCGGCGTGCTGGAAGGGGCGCCCGACCATCGCGACAGCTATCTGACCGACGAGGAACGGGACGAAGGAAAGCTCTTCACCCCCTGCTGCTCACGGGCGCTATCGCCGCTGTTGCTTCTCGACCTCTAACCTAACGTCCTTGTGGCGCGCGCCCGCCTTTCCCGCTATCGTCGCGGCCGAAAGCGCGATCGACGGCGCGGGAAGGAAACGGACTGCGGGTGAATGGCCCCGGCTATCACGTATCGACCGCCGCGTTGGACGGCGCGCCAGCCTTTGACCATTGGCACGGGCAGGTGCAGGCGCATGTGACGCCCATCGACATTCGCGTGCCGGATCGCGCTACATTCCGCGGTGAGTTGCGGCAGCAGCATATCGGCGACGTGCAATTCTCCGTCATCAACGCGACCAGCCAGGAAGGCGTGCACGACGCCAGCGGGCGCCACGGCGCCTCGCCGCGCTTCGACCTTGTCTATATGCGCAGCGGCGGCATCACCCTGCGTCAGGACGGGCGCGAAGCCACACTGGGCGCGGGCGAGGCCCTGTTGTTCAGCCATCTCGATAATTTCAGCTTTGTCACATCCGCATTTTCGGAAGCCTATCTGGTCGCCCTGCCCAGTGCCTGGATCGAACGCTGGCTGGCCGATCCCTATGCCTGCACCATCCGCCCGCTGATCGGATCATCGCCATGGGGCGCCGCGATCGACGGGCTGTTGCACAGCGTCGCCCATGCCGTGGAGGAAGGACGGCCCCTGCCCGCTCACCTGATCGCTGACCAGCTTGGCGGCTGCCTCGCGCTGATGTGCGATGGGATGGCGGGCGAGGAAACCACACATCGCCGCCGCCTGATGCACCAAATCCGCCGGACGCTGGCCAGCGGCTTCGCGGACCCGGACCTGACGCCTGCGGCCATCGCCGCGCAGCACGGGATCTCAGTCCGCTATCTCCACAGCCTGTTCGCCGCGACGGGCAGCAGCGTCGGGCGCGAACTGCGCACGATCCGCTTGGGCCGCGTCCGCGCAATGCTGGAGGACAGGGCGTGCCGCAGCCTGACCGTCAGCGAAATCGCTTATGCATGCGGCTTCAATGATCCAGGCTATCTCGCCCGCTGTTTCGCGCAGGAATTTGGGCGTTCGCCGACGTCTTTTCGGAAGGGGTGACGAAGGATTTGGGTCCTGCCCGCCCTTCACTTCGACATCGATATCGTGACCGACGCCATACCCGAGGGCAGCGCGCGGGGTTTGTCGATCACTACCTCGGCCTGCCGCACATGGTCGAAGGCTAGGCAGGATCGCGCCAGTTCCGCGCCGAACGTCTCGATCAGCCCGATGCGCTTTTCCGCCAGCATCCGCGCCAGTTCATGGACGCGGCGATAGTCGATCGTCGCGCCCAGCATGTCCTCCGTCACCGGATCGACCAGCAGCGTGATGCTGACCACCAGCGGCTGGAACGTGCCGATCTCGTCCGGGTTGATACCGATGTCCGCCATCAGCGGCAGCTCGCGCACAGCGACCCGCGTGGTGGAGCAGGACTCAGCCAAGAGCCGCCGCCCGCTTCGCCGCCTGCACCGTATTGGCAAGCAGGCAGGCGATGGTCATCGGCCCCACCCCGCCCGGCACTGGCGTCACGGCCCCAGCGTGGCCCAGTTCGTCAAAGGCGCAATCACCCACCAGCCGTTCCTTTCCGTCTTGATCGGTCACTCGGGTGATGCCGACATCGATCACGATCGCGCCGGGCTTCACCCAATCCCCCCGCACAAGGCGCGGACTGCCGGCGGCGGCAACAACGATGTCAGCCATGCGCACCATGTCGGCCAGGCCCTTCGTCGCGACATGCGTGACGGTGACCGTGCATTCGCGTTCCAGCAGCAGCATGGCGACAGGCTTGCCGACGATGTTGGACTTGCCGATCACCACGGCGTTGAGGCCGCGATAGTCATCCACAACCGTGTCGAGCAGGCGCATGCAGCCGAGCGGCGTACACGGCACCAACCCACCGATCCCGGTCGACAGCCGCCCGACATTGACGGGATGGAACCCATCCACATCCTTGGCCGGATCGATCGCGTCCAGCATCCGCGTCGCGTCGATCTGGCGAGGGAGAGGCAGCTGCACTAATATGCCGTGGACGCTCGGATCGACGTTCAGCAACCCGATCAGCGACAGCAACTCGGCTTGCGCGATGGAAGCGTCCAGCCGATGCTCGATCGACCGCATGCCCGCTGCTTTCGTCTCCTTGACCTTGCGGCGGACATAGACCTGGCTTGCCGGGTCCTCGCCCACCAGCACGACGGCGAGCGTCGGCAGTATCCCGGTTCGCGCGTGCAGCTCGGCCGCCTGGCGCGCCGTCTCCACGCCGATCGTGCGGGCGAGCGCCTTACCGTCGATGGTCCGGGCCACGCGCGGATCAGTTGCGGAAAACGACTGTGCGGCTGTCATTGACCAATACCCTGTCTTCCAGATGATAGGCGACCGCCGTCGCCAGCACGCGCCGTTCGATGTCGCGGCCCTTGCGAACCAGATCGTCGGGGCTGTCGGCATGGCTGATCCGCTCGACATCCTGATGGATGATCGGCCCTTCATCGAGGTCGGCGGTCACATAATGCGCGGTCGCGCCGATCATCTTGACGCCGCGCGCATGGGCCTGGTGATAGGGCTTGGCGCCCTTGAAACCGGGCAGGAAGCTGTGATGGATGTTGATGCAGCGGCCAGACAGATAAGCGGCGAGATCGTCCGACAATATCTGCATGTAGCGCGCCAGAACGATCAGTTCCGCGCCGGTATCCTCGACTACCGCCTTGATCTGCGCTTCCTGCTGCGCCTTCGTGTCTTTGGTGACGGGCAGGTGATGATAGGGAATATCGCCGATCATCGTGGTGTTCAGCGCGGCCATCGGATGGTTGGACACGATGCCGACCACATCCATCGGCAGTTCGCCGATGCGGTGGCGGTAGAGCAGGTCGCCCAGGCAATGGTCGAACTTCGACACCAGCAACAACACCCGCCGCCGCTCCGCCGCATCGCGCAGGCTCCATTCCATGCCATGGTCGTCCGCTACCGGCTGAAACGCTGCGCTCAGCTTGCCGATGTCATTCCATGGCTCCGCCAGTTCGGCCACAACGCGCATGAAGAACAGCCCGCTTTCGCGATCGTCGAACTGCTGGGCTTCAAGGATATTCCCGCCATGCGAGGCCAGGAAGGCGGCGACGGTGGCGACCAGTCCCGGCCGGTCGGCGCAGGACAAGGTGAGGATGCAGGTCTGGGTCAATCGATCCCCCTATGGATGATGTGCGTCAATTCTAGTTTGATCGGTGTTGCCCAATCCACTCCGCCGTCCGCGCCAGGCCGCCGAAAGGATAGAAGTGCAGCCGCACGGGGCCGTGACCAGAATGCAGGCCAGCGGCGATGTCGCCCACCAGCCGGTCTGGGCCAGCAGCGCCCAGCAGTCGCGACAGGGAAATACCGTATTTGGCCAGCACCGACGCAGACGCGCCGACCCCGCAATGGGCAGCAAAGCGCAGCAGCGTCTTGATCCCCGCTGGCCCCGGCACACCGATCCGCACCGGCGCATCGATGCCCCGCCGCCGCAGTTCGAGCAGCCAGTCGAGTACTGGAGCAGCATCGAAGCCGAACTGCGTGACGATCAGCGGGGCCATGCCGCGATCCGACACCTCCACGCACTTCGCCAGAAGTGCGCTCCACCGCGCTTCCTCATCCATCACGGGATGGCCTTCCGGGTGCCCGGCAATGCCAATCGCCTTCACGCCATGCGTTTCGAACAGGCCGGTGCGAAGCAATGAAAGCGCATCCTCGAACGGCCCGGCAGGAACAGGAGGATCGCCTGCCACCAGGAACATGCGGCGCACGCCCGCTTCCTCGACCGAGCGGCGAACCGTCTGTTCCAGCTCCTCGTAGGACCCGATCCGCCGCGCCGACAGATGCGACATGGGTTCAAAGCCAAGGTCACGGACCAGCTTCGCCGCGTCGATCCGCGCATCGATCGTCTCGCCCGGCAGGAAAGTGATGGCGATGGGCGTTTCCGGCGCCAGCATCGACGCGGCAGTACGCAGGGCGTCGCAATCCTTGGCCGTCATCTCGATCGAATAGCCATCGGTGATCCGCTTGGGGATATGCTGTTCCCAGTTCGGGTGGATCGTCGCCGCGCCCGCCATGACCGCTCTCCTGAAGTGTTTGGGCTTTGCCGAGCAGCGTCCGCCGCTCGATCTTTTTGCCATTTCTTCTCTAGCGCCTTTCCGTTAATTCGTATATAGGAAATTTCACGAATACGAATTAAGGCGATTTCATCGTGTCCGCTTCCACCGCAAATCTTGTCCTTCTGCCCGGCCTTCTTTGCGATTCCCGTGTGTTTGCCGCGCAGTTGGATCGTTTCCCCGACGCCTTGGCGATCGATGGCTTCGGCGCGTGCGACAGCATCGTTGAAATGGCCCGGCGCGTGATCGACTCTGGCCCCGAGAAGATGGCGCTGCTCGGCCATTCTATGGGCGCACGGGTCGCGCTGGAGGTTGTGCGGCTTGCCCCTGAGCGCGTGGAAAAGCTCGCTCTGATTAGCACCGGCACACACATCGTCCGTGAAGGAGAGGCGGAGAAGCGCCACGTCCTGCTCACGCTCGGCCGGGCGGAGGGCATGGCCGCACTGGTGGACCGCTGGCTTCCCCCCATGGTCGCGCCCGCCCGCCGCGCCGATCAGGAGTTGATCGCGCCGCTGCACCTGATGGCGACGCAGGCGGGCATCGAAACCTATGAGGCGCAGATCGCCGCCCTTCTCGGCCGCCCGGAGGTCGAATCGCTGCTGCCCAACATCGCCTGTCCGACGCTGGTCGCGGTGGGCGAGGACGATGAATGGAGCCCGTCTGAACAGCACCGCTCCATCGCTGCGCGCATCGCCGGTGCGCACCTCAAGATCATCGCCAAGGCGGGCCACATGCTACCCGCCGAGGCGCCTGATGCCCTTAACGAAGCCATAGCCGACTGGCTGGACATGCCCGCCGGTTCCAACATCATGATGGGAGACGATGAATGACTGAAAGCCTGCAAAATCTGGTCGAAGGCAAGGGTGACCTCGTTCACTTCCTGCGCAACCAGCAGACCGGACCCAACGCCTATCCGGGCGTTCCGGCGGAATATTCCAACTGGCGCAACGAACAGACCGCATGGGCGCAGAAGGCCGTGCTGTTCAACCAGTCCTATCACATGGTCGATCTGGAAGTCAGCGGGCCGGACGCCTTCGCAATGCTTAACCATCTCGGCATCAACAGCTTCAAGGGCTTCATCCCCGATCGCGCCAAACAGTGGGTGCCGGTCACGCCCGACGGCTATGTCATCGGCGACGTGATCCTTTTCTACCTTGAGGAAAACCGCTTCAACCTGGTCGGCCGTGCTCCCGCGATCGAATGGGTGGAATATCATGCCCAGACCGGCAAGTGGAACGTCACCGTCGAACGCGACGAGCGCACCGCCGTTCGCCCGGACCCGGAAAACCGCAAGTCCTACCGCTATCAGCTGCAAGGGCCGAATGCGATGCAGACGCTTGAGGCAGCAATGGGTGAGACACCGCCCGACCTCAAATTCTTCCACATGACCACGCTCGACATTGCAGGGTGTAAGGTGCGCGCCCTACGCCACGGCATGGCGGGCCAACCGGGCTATGAACTTTTCGGACCTTGGACCGATCGGGAAACGGTACGCCAGGCGCTGATCAAGGCAGGCGAACCCTTCGGGCTAACGCTGGTGGGCGGCCGGACCTATTCATCGAACACGCTTGAATCAGGCTGGATCCCCTCCCCGCTGCCCGCCGTCTACAGCGGCGAAGCGCTCAAGCCCTATCGCGAATGGCTGACCGCCAACTCCTACGAAGCCAAGGCGTCGATCGGCGGCAGCTATGTTCCCGACAGCATCGATGGCTATTATCTCACCCCCTGGGATCTCGGCTATGGTCCGTTCGTCAAGTTCGACCATGACTTCATCGGCCGCGAAGCGCTGGAGAAGATCGCAGCTGGCCCGCACCGCAAGAAGGTGACACTGGCGCTCGACAGCGAAGACGTCGCCCGCGTGATCAGCTCCGCTTTCCAGAAGGGCGACCGCGCGAAATATTTCGAATTTCCCTCGGCGGTCTATTCGATGCACCCCTATGACGCGGTGCTGGTCGACGGCAATCAGGTGGGCCTGTCCACCTGGGTAGGCTACAGCGCCAATGAAGGCCGCATGCTGACGCTGGCGATGCTGGACGCCGAATATGCGGAGCCGGGCACGAAGGTGACGCTGCTGTGGGGCGAACCCGATGGCGGCACCAGCAAGCCGACCGTCGAGCCGCACATCCAGGTCGAAATCCACGCCACTGTCAGCCCCGCGCCCTATTCCGAAGTCGCGCGTGACAGCTATGCGGATGGATGGCGGACCCGCAAAACCGCCTGATCATCCAACCGGCGGGGTGTTTTTCTCCCGGCACCCCGCCGGATTTTTTGGGGGGCAGTGCTGCTGTGCTCCTGCGAAGGCAGGAGCACGACCTCACCCGTTTGCCCTGAGGGCGAACGGCGCCGGGATCAGCGGCATATTTCAAGCAATATCGAACAGTTCAGCCGTCCGCGTCAGCGCGGACACGACGCGCCGGTCGAGTTCCTCATCGAACCGCACTACCGGCACGGCGACACTGAACGCTCCGGCCACTTCCCCATCCGCGCGCGCCACATAAGCCAAGCCGTAGATGCCGGGGGTGCTTTCTTCCCGTGTGCGCGCCACGCCCGTCTGCCGCACCAGCCTGATCTCCTGCCGCAGGGCGTCAGCGTTCGTGATCGTCGTGGGAGTCAGCGCCTCGCGACGGCTTTCCTCCAGATAGCGTTCGAACTCTTCGTCCGGCATCGCCGCCAGCAAGGCCTTGCCCGCCGAAAAGCAGTGAAGCGGCGTGCGGCGGCCGGTCTGCACGGCATAGCGCAGTGCATGGTCGCTTGTCTCGGTGACCAGCGCCTCCATCTCCCACCCCTTACGCACGAAAAAGGAACTGGTTTCGTTCAGCTGGACGCGGAGCGACCGAACAAGTGGCGCGGCGCGTTCAGCGAGCGAGAAGGCGGGCGCTGGTCCTTGCAGGCGGGCCAGCCCCGGACCCGGGTTGTAGCGGCGACCTTCGCGTTGCAGATAGCCGCGCTCCGTCAGCGTCGCGAGCAGGTAGGACAGGCTGCTGACCGGGATCGACAGCGCCTGCGCGATCTCCTGCGCCACTAGTGGGCGGCGGCACGACACGACATATTCGATGATGTCGATCGTGCGCATGGCGGATTTGACGGTGGGCGATAGCGTCTGTTCGTTCATGGCCCGACTGTAGCATCAGGAATGAAATGGCATAGCCTCACGATGAAAAGATGAGCGAACCCCTGCGTTCCAGGAAACGCCATCCTCCAGTGGTGCGGATGAACCTGTCCTTGAATGATCCCACCAACGGCGTGTCTGGGCCGACGAACAACAGCATAGCGCTTTCGCCTGTGGCCTCATCTGTGCTGAGTATGTCGATGACGACATTGGCGCAGACATGGCGGGTGATACGCGGCGGTCGGGCGAGGAAGGCGGCCAATATAGCTTCGCGGCCAACAATCGGCTGATCGGGCGCGGTTGGCCGGGATAAACGGCCATCGTCCGTGAACAAGTTGGCTGCGGCTTCCCATTTCGCCGCATCGTTCAGATTGGCATAGTGATGGACGAGCCGAGTACAGTCCCACTCGATTGCGCGGCGTTGGTCCGGGGTTGGGAAGCTCATGAGGCCTGCGGCGTGTGTGGCTTTGCGTGGCAGAGACCTGCTCTTGATCATTTTGCAATCCATCCGCCGGGAGTCGGGCTGCTCCTCCCGGGCGGACGCCCCCGCTCAGAGGTAGAGTTGCGGGTTGATGGGCAAGTTATTCTCCCGGCAGTACGTCTCGTAATGGTTGATGAACCACCATACGTCGCAGGTTTCGATGAACTTGCCATCCTCGTCGTAGAACTCGATCGGACCTTGCATCCATCCCCAAAGCTTGCCGCCCTGCGGATGTTCGCTGACCAACGTGTGGCGTTCGCCGGGGACTTCCAGGAAGAAGTCGCCGGGACCTGCCACCCAGTCATGTTCCAGATAACGCAGACTGCCTTCCAGGCACATCATGACCAGCCGCCCGCGATGCTTGTGGGTGCCGAGCACGCCCGGCCCCTTCAGCCAGAGCACGTTGCAATAGATGTTCTGGCGGACGTCGAAGGCCAGGTGACGGATGGCGGCATTGTCACCAAAGGGCACCCAGGGGCTTTCCGCCTCTGACGGCCCGACGAAGCTGCCCTTTACCCCGCGCGCGTCGATCACATGGGACAGATTTTCGGGAACATCGACGATCTTGAAGGCGGTCGACGGCGGGGCAGTCATTACAGTGGACATGATGGTGCGATCCTGTTTGCGTTATGTGGGGTTGATCAGAACTTCACGCCCAGCCTGGCGTACCATTCGGCCGGACGATTATAGGTGCCGTAGAATTGTCCCCCGGCGATCTGCGCCTGACCCGTGGTCAGGAAGCGTTCGTTGAAGACGTTGGTGCCGCCTACCGTGACGCTGTAGCGGTCGTCGGGCAGCCGCAGCGTCACATTGGCATTGACGACGTTCGACGCCTTTCGGTCGAGCAGGAATGTACCTTCGGTATCGTTGCGCATCCGGGCCGTGTAGGTCCAGTCGGCCAACATGATGAGCTTCGCGCCGCTGCTGCCCACATCCAGCTCGACGCGCGGGCTGACATTGACCTTCCAATGCGGCGTCTTGGGCAGTTCGGCTCCCACGAACACACCGCCCTGGATCACGCTGGGCGCGACCACCGCGCCCGGCAGTACCGATGTATATTTGGCGTCGATATAGCCGACCGATGTCGTCAGTGCGAAAGCGCGGATGGGCGCGAACACCGCTTCGGCCTCAAAGCCCCGGATCCGGGCGTCGCCCGCATTCTGGATCGTCGGCGACACGCCCTGCTGGAAGTTCAGCTGGATGCCCTTATAGTCGGTCGTAAAGGCCGCGAAGTTCAGTTGCAGACGCCGGTCGAGCAGCTTCGACTTGAAACCGACTTCCCAGGTCGTCGCCTTTTCCTCATCAAAGCTCGGCGCATCGGGCAACGGGTTCGACAGACGCGTGGTCCAGCCGCCGGTCTTGTATCCCTTCGACCAGGACGCATAGGCCATGAGGTCATCGCTGGGATAAAGTTGGACGCCGATCTTGGGCGAGAAATTGTCGAAGGTCTTGCGGTTCACGCCACCAGGATAAAGCTGCAGCGGCGCATCGGCATTGGGGAAGCCCGCAGCGATGCGGCAATCGTCGCTGATCGGCGTCAGCGACGCGCAGGGCGGGACGCCAAAGCCGTTCAATATCTTGTAGGTTAGGCCATTGAGATCGGATTGGAACCCTTCGAACGACTTCTTTTCCTTTGTATAGCGCGCACCGACCGTGATGCCGATCAGGTCGATCGGCTTGAAGTCCAGTTGGCCGAAAAGAGCGCCATTCTTGGTGCTCAGGATATTGTTTCCATCGACCTGCAACAATCCTTCTGCAAAGGTCACATAATCGTGAAGATTACCCGATTCCTTGAAATAATAGGCACCCAGCACATATTTCAGGCGATCATCCAGCGCTTTACCCAGAAGCTGGAATTCCTGGCTGAACTGCTTCTGGTTCATCTCGAAGCTGATCTGGAGCATGTTGAGCGGCGAACCGTCATTGTCCATGCCCACCTTCCAGTGCAGTTCGCGATAGGAGGTGATGGATTTGACCGTCAGGCTATCCGACAGGTCATATTCGATAGTACCCGCGCCGCCATAGGATTGCATGCGGGCGAAGTTCAGCCCCGTCGCATAACTGCTATCCTTGTCTCCAGTGACGAAGCGATTGTCATAAGGCAGGCGATTATTATCGGGGTTCGCGTCGGCATTGACGCCGAAGATCGCAGGCAGGTCGAACATGCCGGTGCGACCGGCGCGACGGTAACCATAGGCGAAGGACGGTGGACCGTTGCCGCAGCCCGTTGATTGGCCCGCAATGGCGCAGTTATAGCTGCCCGCGAAAACATCGAACGCGCCGCCCGCGACATTAGGCGTGGTCGCGAGCAACGTATTGGGAAGCTGTTCCTGCCTGCTGTTGCTATAGTCCCCCGTCAGCGTCACCCGCACCGCATCGCTCGGTTCCCAGCGCAGCTTGGTGCGCACGCTCCAGGCGTCTTCGCCGCCTTCGCGGCCTATCCCGGTATTTTCATAACCCGCTCCGGCATAGGCGGTGGAAGGTTCGACCTGATAGGTGCCCGGCTGCGCACCCGGAAAGGGCTTGCGCTTGAAATAGCCGTCTCGCGTCTTGACCGAGAATGACACCGAGCTCGACAGCCCATCCGCGATCGGAATGTCCGCCGTGCCGCGCGCCTGGAACAGCTTGTAGCTGCCCGTCGTCGCATCGCCGATGAAACGGAACTTGTCGCCCGGATCATGCGTGACGATCGAAATCGCGCCGCCGATGGTGTTGCGACCGAACAGCGTGCCTTGCGGACCTTTAAGTACTTCGATCCGCTCGACATCGCCCAGTTCCTGGTTCGCGCCGACCGATCGAGCCAGATAAACGCCGTCCAGATAGACACCGACGCCCGGATCTATATTGAAGGCAAAGTCGTTGGACCCGATGCCACGGACATAGGCGGCAAGCACCGACGACGATCCAGAAAAAGGCGTACCGGCGTCAAAGGTGACGTTGGGAGCAAGCCCCGAAAGCGCGGCGACGCTCTGCACCGCCCGTTCCTGCAACGCATCATTGGTGAAGGCGGAAATCGCGATCGGAACCTTCTGCACATTTTCCGAACGGCGCTGGGCGGTGACGACGATGTCCTGGATGCCGCCGCTCTGGGGCGCTTCTTCCGTGGCAGGAACTGCCGCAGGCGTCGTTTCCTGCGCTAAAGCGGGCGCCAAAGTCCCGGCCGCTATGGCTAGCACCGACGCAACCGGCAAAGCGGCAATAATCTTGATCATGGTTCCTCCCCTCGACAATGGACGCTTTTCGCGCTCACCATCGAAATGACAGAAACCCGCCTCTCCCGCTTGCACTGGAGCGCTGCCGAACAGGACTCCAGCGCAATTTGATTCATTTCCATGAATTTGTCACGAATGCGAATTATCGCCTTAATCAGTTTGCCAGATAGCCGCCATCGATCGGGATGCACGCGCCGGTGATGAAGGCAGCCCTGTCCGACAGCAGGAAGGCCGTAAGGTGGCCGCACTCCTCCGGCTCGCCCAGCCGCTTGATCGCCTGGGGCGCAAGCAGCGCTTCCAGGAACTCGGGCGAAGTGCCGTCGAGCAGCTTGGAGCGGATCGCGTTGGGCAGGATGGCATTAACGCGCACATTGACCTCGCCATTCTCCCCTGCCGCCGTTCGCGTCAGACCAAGGATCGCATGCTTGGTCGCCGAATAGACGCCTGCTTCGCGCAAGCCCACCGCTCCCGCGATGGATGAAACGTTGACGATGCTGCCGCCACCCTGCTCCCGCATGACGGTCAGAGCGCCGCGCATGATCCGGAAGCAGCTTTTGAGGTTCACATCATTCGCCCGGTCCCACAGATCATCGCTGCTTTCCGCCAACATGGCTTTAAGGCCGATGCCCGCATTGTTGACGGCGAAGTCGATACGCCCGTTGATCGCGCGCGTCTGCGCAATCAGCGCGTCGATATCGGCCGCGCTGGTCACGTCGGCCGCCATAAAGCAGGCGGTGCCGCCCGCCGCTTTGATCTCCGCGACCGCCTGCGCGCCTTCCTCGGCTGAGGAGGCAAGGTCCCTCAACACGACGCGCCCCTTCCGCCGCCAGCACCTTGGCGATGCCGCGCCCGATGCCGCTGGCAGCGCCAGTGACAAAGCCCGTTTCCCCGGCGAGCAATCCGCTGGTCAGGCGCGCGCGATCTGGCGCCCTTCGCGGGGTGAATAGCCGTGCCGCTTGCGGAAGCAGCGCGCGAAATAAGCAGGATCGTTGAAGCCGAGTTCGAGGGCGATCGCGGTGATGTTCACCGCCCGGTCGGCCGCGATCATTTCCAGCGCCCTTTCCAGCCGCCTGTCCAATATATAGGCGCGTAGCGTCGTGCTTTCGGCCGCGAACCAGGTCTGGATCGTTCGCGGCGATATGCCGACTTCGCGCGCGATGGATTCCGTGTCGAGATCAGGATCGCCCAGCCGTGCCTCCACGATCGCCTTGACCCGCGCCAGCCCCCGGCCATCGACATTGGGACCGCCGCGCACAGCGCTGCGCAAGGCGAGGCCCAGCAGGTCGAGCATCAGCGTTTCGGCACCCTCGGCCCAGCTTGGATCAGGCGGCGCGGCACGGCTCTCCGCCTCTCGCCACAGGGCAAGAGCGAGTTGGTGAAAACTGTGGACGGTCGGCGAATTGCCGGGCGTCGGACTGCCGATATGGAGGTCCAGCTGCGGCACCCGCTGTTCCAGTTCATGGCGGGCGACGTCGACCACCATCATTTCATGGGATGCAACCTCGATCCGCATCGGCGCTGCGGTGGTGCAGATGGAAAGGTCGCCGGGCCTCAGTACGCATTCGCGGCCGGATTGGCGCTGCTCGCTGAGGCCAAGGGTCTGGAGGTGCACCAGAAGCCGCTCTTCGCCATGGTGGCGGGCGCTGCGCGACACGACCGAAGATTCCGCCCGCGCCTTGAAAATGGTGAGATCGCCCAGCGTCCAACAGCCAAGCTGACCTAGAAATTCGCGATTGGAACTGTCGATCATCAGCCCGGCGGACCGGCCAGAGGCGATCCTGTTCCAGTAGGCCAAGCGATCACGCCTGGCGACGTCCTGCGTCGAGAATTGCTCGATCATCCACCGCTCTCCTGACTGGAACAGTTTCACATAAATTATGAAAAGGAAATAGTGGCGGTCGTCATCCCCTGGCCTTCATCCGGCTCATCGCAGGTGACGGGGTCATAAGCATCGTCAAGAGACTGATAAATCTAATTTTATCTCCGTTCATTCCCTCCCGTGGAATGTAGCTTCGGACCAAGACTTAGAAAAAATGAATATCTGCGGATCAGTTCGAATGATCGCCACGGCACGATGTGGGGCCACAGCAGACCTAAAGCTCGTTCAGAGGCCGAAGATTTCTCGGCGCGTGCGACGTGGAGCGTGCAATGAACCATCTTCTTACTGTGCCACCGCAATCGGCCCGACCAGAATGTGGTGTGAAGGCCATGGGTTTCCTGCCGCCCTTCGATCAACCCTATGTGCTTTTAGACGACGCATCCTCGCCCAACGGCGACGTCACGCTCTTCACCCATCCGATGCAAGTGATCGAGGCTGCGACGCTCTCGGAAGTCGCACCTGCGCTGGAAGCGGTGCGCGCAGCCACGAGAAAAGGCGCACACGCCGCCGGTTTTGTCAGCTATGATGCCGCCGCCGCCTTCGATCCCGCGATGCCGGTTACCCCCTCCTGCGGGCCGCTCCTCTGGTTCGGGATATTCGGGACCCCATTGGTGCTGCCGTCACAAATGTTCGCGAACCTACTCCCCACGGATGCCGCGTTCCACATAGGGCCGCTGACGCCCGCCAGCACGCAAGGGCAGCATATGGGGCGGATCGAGGACCTGCTCGAACTCATTCGTGCAGGCGATCTGTATCAGGCCAATCTCACTTTCCGCGCCGGGATGGACTTCGACGGTGATCCGCTGGCGCTCTACACCCGGCTGCGGCAGCGCCAGCGTGCCCCCTATGGCGCGATCATATCGACCGGCGCAGACCTCATCTTCTCCTTCTCGCCGGAGTTGTTCTTCACGGTGACGGGGCACGACATCGCCTGTCGTCCGATGAAGGGTACGGCGGAGCGACACGGCGATCCCACAGCGGATGCCGCTGCCGCGCAGTCGCTGGCCACCGATCCCAAACAACGTGCCGAAAATCTGATGATCGTCGATCTGATGCGCAATGACCTGTCGCGGGTGGCGGAGCCTGGATCGGTAACGGTGCCACAGCTTTTTTCGGTCGAAACCTATCCGACGGTCCACCAGATGGTCTCGGCCGTCACGGGGCGCCGCCGCGAGGATGTGGACGCCTTCGACATCCTCGCTGCCCTGTTCCCCTGCGGCTCAATCACTGGAGCGCCCAAGATCCGCGCGGCGCAAGTGATTGCACAGCTGGAAGACAGACCGCGCGGCATCTACACAGGATCAATCGGCCATTTCACCCCGGACGGTGACGCGCGTTTCAACGTCGCGATCCGTACCCTGACCATCTCACCGGCAGAACGGCGGCTGACGATCGACCTCGGGTCCGGCATCGTCGCTGACTCCGATCCCCTCGCGGAATGGGAGGAGTGCCTGACCAAGGCACGATTTCTTGACTAGCATTTCTTGCAGCGATGCCGAGCTTGTTCAATCTGGCCTGATCGAACAAGCCCCAAAGCACCAATACTGAAACCCGCCACCCGATGGCGACGGGTTTCCCTCAACTTCAGAAGGTGAAGCCTGCGCGAATGCCATATTCGCGCGGCGCACCGTAAAATTCATTGAGACCAAACTGGCCGCTGACATAGCGCTTGCCGGTCAGATTGGTGCCATAGGCCTCGATATGGAACTGGCCGGTGCGCAGTGTGACGAGGCCGGACAGCAGGCCATAGCCCTTGATCCGGTCGGTCACCGGTGAATAAGCGAGATTAGTGAAGCGCGGGCCGACATAGGAATAGCTGACGCGCGGGGTCAAAGTCACCTCGTCTCCCAGCTGGAATTCATAGGCCGCCGTGCCGCCGTAGGTCCATTTGGGCGAATAGAGGTTGGGGCCGCCATCGGTGGTGACGATGTCGGGAGTATAGTTGTAGCAAGCCGGAGGCGCCGAGCCGACGCCCGGCGGGCACTGCGGACCCAAGCTCCCGGGCGGAAGGGCGCGGATATTGATGAAGGTCAGGCCGGCCAGCTTCGAATGGACATAAGCGACATTGGCGTCGAGACTGAAGCCGCCGAACTTGCTCTGCAACTGGGCTTCAATGCCCTTGATCTTGCCTTGCGAGATATTCTGGACGCCGTTGAAGCCGGTCGTCGGTTCGATTACTTCGAACTGGAAATCGGAATAGTCATTGTAGAAAGCCGAAATCTGCGTGCGGACATGCTTGTCGAACAGGCTCGCCTTCCAGCCTATTTCATAGTTCCACACCATTTCCGGCCGGAACTCGGAATCCACCGCGTTGAAGCCGCCGGGCTTATAGCCGCGAGCAACGAAGGCGTAGAGCAGATGGTCGTCATTGACCGTCCAGTTGATCGCCGCCTTACCCGTCACGCGACCATCCTTATGCGATCCCGCAAGGCTCGCCACCGGCAAACCGCCGGGCGGGAAGCCGGGGATGCCAGCGCCAATGCGCACATCGCCCACGCCGCTTGCCTTATAGTGCGAATAGCGCGCGCCCAGCTGCAACTGGACATCAGGCGTCACGCGGTAGCTGCCCTGCGCGAAGATGCCCGTCGTGGTGCGCTTGTTGTCCGGATCGATGTCGGTCGGAAAGCCAAAGGTCGTTTCGCGGATACGCACCTTGATTTCGTTCCGTTGGAAATAGCCGCCCAATATCCATTCCAGCGTTTCGCCGGTGGGAGAGATCAGGTTGATTTCCTGACTATATTGCCGTTCGCGAGCATAATAATCCTGGGCGATGCCGTTAGGAGCAGGCGAGGCATCGACATCGTTGACACCTTCGATCTTCTTGCTCTGATAACCGCTGATCGACCGCAGCACGATGCCGCTGGCGAATTCCTGCCGCAGTTCCAGGCTGGAGATAAACGCCTTTTCACGGATCGCCACCGGTGTGTCGTAGTTCAGCGTGTAAATGTCGCCGGTCCGGTAGGAACCAAATTCCGTGCCCTCAATCGGACGATAGGCATAGCCGCCAATGTCCCGATCATTATACTGAACCTTCAGCAGCGCGCGGAAATCGCCCGGCTGCCACAGCACGCCCAGCCGTCCGCCCTTTTCATCGAGCTTGCCCGCCTTGTTATTGAAGGGGCCGACATCGTTGAAATAGCTGTCATGGCCACGATAGAATCCCGCACCACGCACCGCGAGAGTGGAGGACAGCGGCACGTTCACCGCGCCTTCCAATCCGAAATTGCCTCGGTTGCCTGCACTGCCTTCGGCATAACCATTGATGCCATTCAGATCAGGATTGCGCGAATTGATGAAGATCGCGCCACCAGTCGAGTTGCTGCCGACCAACGTGCCCTGCGGACCGCGCAACACTTCAACGCTCGCCAGATCGTAGAAGCTGTTCGCCTGGACGATCGGCGGCTGGAACAGCCCATCGACATAGGTAGCGACGCCTGCCGTCACATTGGGCGAGTTGCTGGCAAGGCCGATACCGCGAATGTTGACCGCCGACGTGATACCCGCGTCGGAAATCGACAGCGCAGGCGTCGCATTTTGAAGGTCGTTGAGGCGAACGACGGCGTTCGCTTTCAGGTCGTTGGCGTCCAGCGCGCTGGCAGCAACCGGCACCTTCTGCAGATTTTCCGTTCGGCGCTGGGCCGTCACGACGATCTCGCCCAGCGTGTTGGACGATCCCGCCTGCGGAGCCGCTTCCTGCGCCCAGGCGGATGACGTCCACAAGGACATTATGGCGGTGGAGCCCGTCAGCAATATGCGTTTCATTCTTCCCTCCCTATTTTTTGGATGTTCTTCCGGTCATTTCGGAGACCAGGCCGACACGGCCTTCAGGAAAGCGCCGGTTTCCGCCGTCGGCTTTTCATCGCCCGGCGGAAAATAGCTGATCTTGACGACGACGGTGCGGGATCGCGGATCGACGTAGATATATTGGCCTTGCAATCCCACCGCGCTGTAAGCACCGCTATTGTCCAGCAGCCACCATTGCATTGCATAGCCGGTCGGAATGCCCGGCATCTTGTCATCGGCCGGGGCGGACGGCGCCGTCGATGTGTGGACCCAGTCGGCGGGCACCACTTGCCGCCCATTGGCGCGGCCACCGTCCAGCATCATCTGGCCGATCCGCCCATAGTCGCGCAGCGTGGCGTTGAAGCCCGCGCCGCTGAATTCGCGGCCGGTGCCCGGCTGCCCATCCATGATGTAGAAGCCGTCCTGCTCCGCACCCAGCGGCTCCCACAATTTCTGCGCGGTATAGCCCGCGACAGTCGTGCCGCTGACACGTTCGATCAACCAGCCAAGCACAGCGGTGTCGAGCGTCTTGTACTGGAACACGCTGCCCGGCGCGTGCAGCCGCTTCACCGTCCGCGCGGCATCGGCAAAGCGCGCGACATTCTTGACCAGCGCGTCGACATGATTGCGCGCCGCGATGCCGGGATTGGCGAAGTCGTACCGTTCCTCATAATCAACGCCAGACCGCATCTGCAGGATCTGCCGGATGGTCGCGCCATCATATCCGCCGCCCTTCAATTCGGGCAGGTAAACAGTGATGTCATCATCCAGCGACTTGATCCGCCCTTCCGCCAGCGCACAGCCGACCAGCAGCGATGTGACCGACTTCGTCATGGACCAGCCGATGAAGCGGCTGTTTTCATCGCTGTTGTTGCGGTAGATTTCGCTGACGATCTTGCCGTCCTTCATCACCAGCAGCGCGTTGGTATAGGTGCGATCGAGGAAATCCTGCGCCGTGTGGCGCTTGCCGCCGAAAGTATAGCTGACATTCAGCGGCGCGTCGGCGCGCGGCAGCCGCCAGGGCGTCCCCGCATGGGCGACGGTGCGCGTGGTGAACAACCGGTCCATACTGCGGAAGGTCAAGGAATTGATGTCGCCATCCAGCATGTGCCAGCGGGCGATCTGGACGGCGACCGGCACCGTGGATGGTTGTCCGTCGGCCAGTACGGGCGGCAACGTCTGCTGCGCCGACACAGGCTGAGCCGCCGCACATATGGCGCCAGCAACGAAACTCACAAGATACCCTGATGCTTTGTGCACGCGCACATCCTCTGCTTTGGACGAATGATGATTGTCGGTCCCTTCCTGCTTTTTCTGGACCGATGATTTGAAGATCGCGGCTCCCAAATGGGATACGCCGCGCAGCCGCCGCTCAGTGCAAATTGCCATGCACCTGAGCGATGACGGAACCGTACAGCTTGGCGACAAGGTCCGCCTGACGGCGACTGTCGGTCTTTTCCAGGATGCGCTTCATCTGTATGCGCACTGTGCCGACCGACACGCCACGGCGATCAGCATAGGCGTTGAGCGACGTGCCCTGTGACAAGGCGACGGCCAGTCGCGCCTCCGCAGGCGTCAGGCCAAATAGCGACGTGACGTGCCCGGCCGATAGGAAAGGCGCCTGCGACGGATCGATAAGGATCAACGCGACGCCGTTCTGATCATCGTCCCACCCGTGCGCCACCGTCCCCTTGAACGCGCCATTGGGCAGCGCAATCGCCTGCACCATGCTGTCGTCCAGATCGCCGAATGCCGCCGTGATCATGTCGTCATCGCAAGGAGGCGACAGGAGCCGCGCCAGCCTCTGACGGCTTTCGGCTGAAACCCCGCGCAGTTGGCCATGGTCCAGCATCAGCGGCGCGCCGTTCGCCAGCATCGTGGCCGCCGCGCGATTGTGCCAGCGGACCTCGCCGCTGGCGGTGCAGAGAATGACACCGGGGCGCAGACGATCCATGATCGAGGCTAATGTGGCTTGCGCGGCACGTGCCGCCTGCACGGTGGCCGAGACGCGCGACAGGGTCAGAAGATGCGGCGCGATATCCGACAGGAAAGCCGCATCCTTGCCGTCCCGCTCCACCGTGTCGCCAATCTGCCGGTGCAGGATCAGGCTGAACCAGCGTGATGGTTCGAATTCGAACAGCAGGCCCGACCCGCCCCTTAGCCCGATCTGTGCCAGGCGATGCCGTGTCTCCTGCAATTGCGGCGATCTGGAATCGAAACGCTGTTCATCGGTGCGGACGGCGAGCTGCGTTTCCAGGCGACCATTTGGAACGATGGTGAGCCGGGGATTATCCGGATTGTTGATCCACCGGTCATGCAGCGCCGCGTTTGCATGGGAATAGCTGTCCCGTTCCTGCCATCGCTGTATCAGATGGCCGCCTTCCCGCCGGTAGAGCTGTACCGCCGCGCTACGCGCGCCCAGCCCGGCGCAAATCTGGTCCAGCAGCGGCCGCCAGTTTTCCGGATGGTCGCAACATCCGTAAAGCGACGACAGTATCTGCGTGCTGAGATTGGCCTCCATTGCATTCCTCCCTGCTTGCCGCGCAATGCTTTTGCTGCGGCGATAGGCTCCCAAATGACGCTACGCTCCGGGAGGATAGCGCGGCCTACATGACCGCCGCTTCCCTCTCCTCATGCGTGGCATTTTCTTCCCGTTCCAGAACGTCCAGCACGATGCGCAGCGCATCCTGATATTCGGGCGTCAGCAAGCGTGTGTAACGGCGTTCATGCGTGGTCATGATCGCGTCCGCCTCGCTGCGCACATCCTCTCCCTCCGCGGTCAGGCTCAGGGCGAAGGAGCGTCCGTCTACCGGCGACTTCTGCACCAGATCCTTCTGGATGAGGCCCGTGATCAGCGGCACCATATTGGCGCGCTTGATCCCCAGCATGCGGCCGATGTCGCTTTGGATGCAGCCCGGATTGGCACCGATCGTCAGGAGGATCGTCGCTTCCACCGGCCGCAGCCCGATCAGTTCCAACCCCGCGCCCAGCGTCGCCATCATCGCGGAGGAGGAACGCCGCAGCCGATATCCCAATCGTGATGCGACAGGATTGATCAATCTGTGGCCGGAGGGACTCATGCTCATGACACTCTCATAATGTTATTGCTCAGAACAATCAACATTGATATGCAACATAACATTAGGAGAGGACCTGACACATGTCCGCATCACAGATTTCCCTGATTATCGGTGGCGAATCACGCAGCGCCGATCTGGCTTTCGAACGAAAGAACCCGGTTACGGGCACCGTCGCCACCCGCGCGGCGGCGGCCAGCATCGAAGACGCCATTGCCGCGGTCGACGCCGCGAAGGCAGCATTCTCCGCCTGGTCGCAAACCGGCCCCAATGCCCGCCGCGCCTTGCTGATGAAGGCCGCCGACGCGCTCGATGCCCGCGTGGACGATTTCATCAACGCGATGATGGAGGAAATCGGCGCGACCGAGGGCTGGGCGCGCTTCAACCTGATGCTTTCAAGCTCGATGGTGCGCGAAGCGGCGGCGCTCACCACCCAGATCGGCGGAGAGGTCATTCCGTCCGACAAGCCCGGCTGCATCGCCATGGCGATCCGTGAACCGGCGGGCGTGGTGCTGTCGATGGCACCATGGAACGCGCCGATCATCCTCGCCACCCGAGCTATCGCCGTGCCGCTCGCCTGCGGCAACAGCGTGGTGCTCAAGGCATCGGAACAATGCCCGCGCACCCATGGCCTGATCGTCCAGGCCTTTGTGGAAGCGGGGTTCACGGGCGGCATCGTCAACCTCATCACCAACGCACCGCAGGATGCGGCCGATGTGGTCGGCGCAATGATCGACCATCCAGCCGTGCGCCGCGTGAACTTCACCGGATCGACGCCGGTCGGCCGGATCATCGCGAAACGCTGCGCTGAACATCTGAAGCCTGTGGTGCTGGAACTGGGCGGCAAGGCGCCGCTGATCGTTCTGGAGGACGCTGACCTTGACGAAGCAGTGAAGGCCGCCGCGTTCGGCGCCTTCATGAACCAGGGTCAAATCTGCATGTCGACCGAACGGATCATCGTGGTCGACGCCATCGCCGAAGCCTTTGTAGTGAAGTTTCAGGCAAAGGTCGGCACCATGGCGGTGGGCGACCCGCGTGAGGGCAAGACGCCGCTGGGCGCGGTGGTGGACAGCAAGACTGTTTCCCATGTCCGTTCGCTCATCGATGATGCGCTGGCGGCGGGCGCGACCCAGTTGAACGGCGGCGCGGTGTTGAGCGAGAGCGGGGGTGTGCTGATGCCCGCCCATGTCATCGACCGCGTCACGCCGCAGATGAAGCTGTTCCGCGATGAAAGCTTCGGCCCGGTCGTTGGCATCGTCCGCGCCCGCGACGAAGCCCATGCGATCGAACTGGCCAACGATACCGAATATGGCCTGTCCGCATCGGTCTTCACCCGCGACACGGCGCGCGGGCTCAGGGTCGCGCGGCAGATCCAGTCCGGCATCTGCCATGTAAATGGCCCGACCGTCCATGACGAAGCGCAAATGCCCTTCGGCGGCGTCAAGGCGTCGGGCTATGGCAAGTTCGGTGGCCGCGCCGGGATCGACAGCTTCACTGAACTGCGCTGGATCACGATGGAGACCCAGCCCGGTCATTATCCGATTTGAACCAACCGCATTCACATACGCGTCATCCCAGCGAAAGCCGGGATCTCAGGCGGATAGGCATGACTTGGCCGCCCGAGATGCCAACTTTCGCTGGCATGACGACCAGAACAAGGACTTCACCATGACGAACTTCCTGCATGCCGATGGCGTCGAGCAGGCCGAAATCGAAACCGTCGCCTTCACCGTGGAGGACGGCGTCGCCTGGGTCAGTCTCAACCGCCCGGACAAGCGCAATTGCATGTCGCCGCGCCTCAACCGCCAGATGATGCGCGTGCTCGACGAGCTGGAGTTTCGCGCCGATGTTGGCGTCCTCGTCCTGACGGGCGAGGGCGCGGCGTGGAGCGCTGGCATGGACCTCAAGGAATATTTCCGGGAGACCGAGGCGCAGGGCCTGAAGGGCACGCGCGACGCGCAGCGGGAAAGCTATGGCTGGTGGCGCCGCTTGCGCTGGTATCAGAAACCGACCATCGCGATGGTCAACGGATGGTGCTTTGGCGGCGGCTACGGCCCGCTCTTTGCCTGCGACCTCGCCTTCGCGGCGGAAGAGGCGCAGTTCGGCCTCAGCGAAATCAACTGGGGCATCCTGCCCGGCGGCGGCGCGGCCAAGGTGGCGACGGAACTGACCAGCTTCCGCAACGCCATGTATCATGCGCTGATGGGCGAGAATGTGGACGGCAGGACGGCGGCGGAATGGGGCTTCGTCAACGAAGCGCTGCCGATCGGGGCGCTCAGGGACCGCGTGTCACAGGTTGCGCAGACATTGCTGACGAAGAATCCCGTTGCGCTCAAGGCGACCAAGGACGCCATCCGCCGGGTGCGCGAGATGACCTATGACAATGCCGAGGATTATCTGATCCGCGCGCAGGAAGCGGCCAACAGCTTCGACAATGAGGGCCGCAAGGAAGGCATCAAGCAGTTTATCGACGACAAAAGCTACAAGCCCGGCCTTGGCGCTTACGATAAGTCGAAACAGCAGGCCTGAACCGCGACAGACTGGCAGGATCGCCCCGAAAGGCGGCCTGCCCCACAGAGTTTTGGAGAGACGGACCCATGACGGCCGATACCCTAAATCCGCCCGTCGTCACCGCTGCCCGCACCGGCAATGCGCTCGACCGGCTGCTCCGCCCGCGATCGGTGGCGATCGTCGGCGCATCGGACAAGCCGGGCGCGCTGGGCGCATCCGTCCTGTCCAACCTGACGCGCAACAGCTTTTCCGGCGACATCCACCTCATCAATCCCAAGCGGGGGGAGATCGGAGGGCGACCGTGCCTGCCATCGGTCGATGCCTTGCCCGATGGCGTGGACGCCGCCGTTCTCGCCATACCGCGCGCGGCGGTGCTCGATACTGTGAGGGCGTTGGCCGCGCGCAATGTGGGCGCTGCCGTCATCTTTTCCGCCGGATTCGCCGAAGGCGGTGAGGAAGGTCTGGCAGAGCAACGGGAGATTGGCCGCATCGCTGCCGAGACCGGCATGGTGGTCGAAGGTCCAAACTGTCTTGGCATGACGAACTTCATCGACCGTGTGCCGCTGACCTTCGTGGAGACCGATGCCAAGCCATTGAGCGATCGTCCCGGCATAGGCGTCGTGTCGCAAAGCGGGGCGATGGCTTGCGTGTTGTGCACCACGCTCGCTTCGCGCGATTTGGGCCTGTCCTTCTCGATCTCGACCGGCAACGAAGCAGCATCGGGCGTCGAGGATTATGTCGATTACCTTCTGGAGGACAGTTCCACCCAAGTGATCGCGATGATCGTGGAGCAGTTCCGCAACCCGCAGCGTTTCCTGGCCGCCGCCCGCCGCGCGCGCGCGCTGGGCAAGACGATAGTCCTCCTGCACCCTGGCCGCTCTGCCGCCGCGCGTGAATCCGCTGCCACCCACACCGGCGCGATGGCAGGCGACTATCAGGTGATGCGCGTCAAGGTGGAGCGCGCGGGCGTCATCCTCGCCGAGACGCTGGAAGAGCTGGGCGACATTGCCGAGATCGCCGTGCGCTGCCCCACCATTCCGGCTGGCGGCGTCGCGGTGCTGGGCGAAAGCGGCGCGTTCAAGGCGCTTACCCTGGACCTGTGCGAAGTGATCGGCCTCGACCTGCCGCAGGTGAATGACGGCAATGCCCCTGCCCTGCGTGCGGCGCTGCCCGACTTCGTGCCCGTCTCCAACCCGCTGGACCTGACCGCGCAAGGGCTGGTCGATCCCGACCTCTATCGCCGGACACTGGCGGCGCTGTTCACCGACGACCGGTTCGGCAGCATCGTCACGGGCATCATCCAGACCGATCCCGTGACGGTCGGCATCAAACTACCGCCGATCCTGCGCGCCGTTGACGAATTGCGGCCGGACAAGCCGATCATCTTCGCCGGGCTGGACGAAGGCGCGCCGGTTCCGTCCCATCATATTGATCATCTGCGCGCGCTCGGCATTCCCTATTTCCCTTCGACCGAACGCGCATTTCGTGCGCTGAAGCGGCTCAACGACCATGCGCGCCGCGACTTCAGCGAAGCGCCGACCACCCCTCTACCCGCCTCCGGCCTCGCCGGGCACAGCGGCGTCATCCCCGAATATCGCGCCAAGGCAATCCTCGCCCCGCTCGGCATCCCCTTCCCAAAGGGCGCCTTCTGCACCAGCATCGACGACGTGCTCCGCGCTGCGCAAGCGGTCGGCTATCCGGTCGCGCTCAAGGCACAATCCGCCCGTCTAAGCCACAAGAGCGATGCGGGCGGCGTGGTGTTGAACCTCCCCAACGCCGACGAACTGCGCGCGGGCTGGGACCGGTTATATGCCGATGTCGCCGCCTATGATGCGACCATCGCACTCGACGGTGTCCTGCTCGAAACCATGGGCGAGCGCGGCGTCGAACTTATCATCGGTGCAAAGAACGATCCAGACTGGGGACCAGTCATCCTGTGCGGGTTCGGCGGCGTCACGGCCGAAATCCTGCAGGACGTGCGCCTGATACCCCCCGGCCTCTCGATCGACGCCATCGCCGCTGAACTGCATAAGCTCAAGCAAGCGCCGCTGCTGCGCGGCTTTCGCGGATCGCCCGCGCTGGATGTAGAGGAGGCAGCGGGGATTATCCATAGGCTTGGCCGCATCCTTCTCGCCGAACCTTCAATTCGGGAGATCGATCTTAATCCGGTCATCGTCTATCCGCAGGGTAAAGGCGCAATCGCCCTCGACGCCCTCATGCTGACAGCCCCGTAAGACGCCTGACCAACAAGGCAATAACCAGATCGACAATCATTTCAGGGGAGGAGAGGATGGCGCAGAACGGAACGGACATCAGGCAATTACTTGATGAAGCGCCCATGGGCCGCCTGCAAATCGCAGCTATAGTGCTGTGCATCATGCTGAACGCGCTTGATGGCTTTGATGTTCTGGCGATCAGCTTCGCCTCGCCCGGCATTGCCGCAGAGTGGGGCATTGACCGCGCCGCATTGGGCGTCGTGCTTTCGATGGAACTGATCGGCATGGCTGTGGGGTCCGTGCTGCTCGGCGGCCTGGCTGATCGCATCGGCCGTCGGCCCACCATCCTGTTCTGCCTCCTGGTCATGGCGACGGGTATGTTGGCCGCGACCTTTTCATTCAGCGTTGTCTCCCTGTCGGTGATACGGCTTGTGACTGGCCTCGGCATCGGCGGCATGCTGGCTTGCACCAACGCCATCGTCGCAGAACTTGCCAACGCGCGCACCCGCAGCCTGGCCGTTGCCCTCATGGCGGCGGGCTATCCGATCGGCGCGATCCTTGGCGGCTCGGCCGCTTCGATGCTGCTGGTGTCGGGCGAATGGCGCGACATATTCCTGCTTGGAGGAGTCGTCACAGCAATCTTCTTGCCACTGACGTTCCTGCTGCTCCCTGAATCGATCGGATTTCTCCTTCAACGACGCCCGGCCAATGCGCTGGACCGGATCAATCAGTTGATAGGCCGGATGGGACACAATGCGCTGGATGCTTTGCCCGCTTCAAATGCAGCGGCGCCCGAGGCGTCCTTTGCCGCGCTGTTCAGTCCCGGCCTCGCACGCACGACGGTGCTGCTGACGGCCGCCTATTTCTTTCACATCATGACCTTTTACTTCATCCTCAAATGGGTGCCCAAGATCGTCGTGGACATGGGTTATGCACCGTCGTCCGCTGGTGGCGTGCTGGTATGGGCCAATGTAGGCGGCTTGCTGGGAGCGCTTTCGCTCAGTGCCCTCAGTTGGCGGCTGGACGTCCGCATATTGGTGATCGCCGCCCTCTTACTGTCGATGGCAATGGTGACTGTCTTCGGACAGGGACAAGCCAGCCTTTTCGGCTTGGCCCTGGTAGCTGCGGCCGCGGGATATTTCACCAACGCGGCCGTCGTCGGCCTCTACGCCATCATTGCGCATTCTTTCCCAACGGCGGTTCGGGCAGGCGGCACGGGAATAGTGATCGGCCTCGGCCGTGGAGGAGCTGCTTTGGGTCCCATCCTTGCTGGTTTCCTTTTCACTCTCGATTTCAAGCTTCCCGCCGTGGCGTTGACCATGGCATCAGGGTCGCTGATCGCGGCATGCGCGTTAGCCCTTCTCGTGACTGGAGGACGGGACAGCAATTCGTCCAAGCTTCACGAATGAAACATCGTTCCGTCATTGGCCGCCTGCCGCTCGCGCTCTTCTTTGAAATAACCATAAGGAGGAAAGACTGCCCATGTCGCCACAGCGCTATTCCATGACGGCTATCGCGTTGCATTGGTCGATCGCGGCAGCCCTGATCTTTCAACTCGTCCTGGGCTGGCAATTGTCCGGCATCGCGCCGGGGCTGGGCCAGTTTGCCGCCTATCAGCTGCACAAGTCGATCGGGATCGTCATCCTGCTGCTCACCCTTTTGCGCGTTGGCATCCGCCTGGCCCACCCCCGCCCCCCGGCACTGGCGGATGATCGGATATCTGCGTTCGCGGCGAAGGTGACGCATCAATTGCTCTACGCCGTCATGCTGCTCGCCCCGCTCAGCGGCTGGGCGCTGGTCTCAACCAGCAAGCTGCGGGTGCCGACGCTGCTGTTCGGCACGATTGCCTGGCCGCATCTGCCGATCCCTTTTGACCTCAATGGAATAGCCTATGACACGCACCGCCTGGCGGCTTATGTCCTGGCCGGATTGGTCGTGCTGCATGTCGCTGGAGCTATTCGCCATCAATTCTACAAGCGCGAGGATTTGCTTGCTCGCATGATCCCGGGCTTGGCGCCGGGACTTGCGCTGCTGGCTGCGCTGGGAACAATGGCATTGGCAGGTTCGGCATCATTCTTTCTTACCGGAACGCCCACCATAGCCGTGGCCCAGCAGAAAGGGACGCCCGCGCCGATCAAGATAGCGCCCCCTTCACCCGGTTCCACCCCAGCGCAGCGGCCTGCCACGACCCCGACAGCCCCAACGACCCCAAAGGCTACGCCAGTGCCCACAGCCAATTCACAACAGCTTCCATTGTCCCGGTGGCGCGTCGTGGGACAGGGAAAGCTCGGCTTTATCGCCATGTGGAGCGGCGCGACGGTGGACGGATCCTTCCTTCACTGGAAATCGGACATCCGCTACAGCCCGGACGATATGCCCGGCAGCGCAATCCTCGTGACGATCGACCTGGCCTCCGCCGTCACGGGCGACGCACAACGCGACGAAACGCTGCGAGGCCCCGACTACTTCGACATATCGGCGCATCCGCATGCTGTGTTCCGCGCCAAGGGTTTCCGGCCACGGGGCGGCGACCTGTACGAAGCCAGAGGCACGCTGGACCTGAACGGACGCCGCCGCCCGGTCACGCTACGCTTCACGCTGCATCAGGATGGGGACACCGCCAGAGCCGAAGGCCGAGCGGATCTCGACCGGAACATGTTTGATGTCGGTTCACCCACTGATGAAACGATCGCTGCGAAGGTCACAGTAAACTTCGCCTTGACCGCGCATCGGCAGGATCAGTGATGAGGCGGGTTTCGACGCAATTTACAAGAAGCACTTTGTCATCCAGTTTGCTCAAGACGAAAAATTGCCATTCTTCTGTCACCTCGCACCGCCTTTAAAGCATCGTGGGCAAAAGTGGGAACCGGTTTTGCGCTTAAAAGGATGCGATAACAAAAAACTAGAGCGCCGACCTGCGTCCGATTAAACGCAGCGCGCTCTAGCGCCATCTTCTCTCCGCCGTTGTGGCGGAGAGAAGATAACAACAACGCCCTTTAGAAGTTCAGCTCGGCAGATAGGCCGATCGATCTGAATGATCCGTACGTAAACTGCTGAGTCAGAACACCTCCAGTCAGAGGAGCGCCCTGGATATAACCGACGAAACGTTTGTCGGTGCAGTTGCGACAGAACACGCTAAAGCGCCATTTGCTGTCAGCGGCCCTCAGACCCAGATCGAAGTCAGCCGTCGTATAACCCTCTTGTTTCGTGCCCGGATTGCCATTCGACGTGTAGTTGACGGCAGAGCGTGAATATAGGGAGCTTCCGATGCTCGCCACCAAACCCGCTGTAACCGGCCGCTCATATCGTACGCTCAGCAATCCAGTCCAGGCAGGGGCATTGGGAAGTCGCCGTCCGCTCGAATCGGTCACCCCGCCGACACAATCGGGCTGACCAGTATAGCAGATATCTCCCTTGAACTCTTTGAACCTTGCATTGGCATGGGAAAGCCCGCCCGATATCGTTAGCCCATCAACTGGCTGCGCCGCCAGTTGCAGCTCAAAGCCTTTCGTCACGAGCTCGCCGGCATTTTGGACAAAAATGGAGAGCGTTCGCGGATCAAAGGCTTGCGCCTGAAAATCACGGAAGGAAGTATGATATACCGCAGCGTTGAAGGTTAAGCGTCTGTCAAAGAACTGCGACTTCAACCCCAATTCATAGTGCCGGGAAATTTCGGGCCGTACATAGATCGTCGAGAACTGCGCGAAACCCGGACCCTTATAACCTCGGGAAGCAGTGGCATAAATCATGTGGTCACGCGTCACGTCATATTGCAGCGTCCCGCGCCAGGACAGGTCCGTATTGTGCTGCTCGACGGTCGGAGTGTTAGCTACAGGAATGATTTGGATTGGCGCTCCCAACCCATCCGATGAATATTGGATATCCACTTCATCATAGGTCAAGCGAGCACCGCCGATCAAAAATCCAGCACCGCCAGCGCCTGCGACAAATCGAACGTGGAACCATTGCTGCTGGGCAGGCCCTTATATTGTGCCCCGTCGTCCATGAAGGACCTCCTCAACAAGAATATCGTGTCTTCAATCGACACAGGTTTTGCGTATTTACTGCCGGTATGCGTTTCAGCCGTGGACAGTTCGGGCCAGCAAAGTCTTGAGGCGCTGCCCGACCAACTCGGTCGCCTCCGCCGCCGCTGGCACCATTGCGGACAAATTGGGGAAACCATGGGTCAGATTGTCGAACTCCACCAATTCGACATCGACGCCCGCCTCTCGCAACCGATCGGCATAAGCGACGGCTTCGTCGCGGAGCGGATCGACCTCCAGCACGACGATGACCGCAGGCGGTGCTGTATCCAGCTGTCCTGACATAAGCGGCGATATATGGGGATCTGCCGGGTCGTGCGCACCGCAATAATCGCCCGCGAGTTGAGGCAGAAACTCAGTGCGCAAGGTCGGATCTGCATTGGCGATACGGGACGGATAGTTCACTGCTTCATCTCGCAGATCAACCGCCGGGTAGAACAACAGTTGGGCGTCGAAATTCGCGCGCCCTTCCTCGGCTAGCGCCAGCACCACTGCCGCGGCCAGGTTCGCTCCGGCGCTCTCTCCAGCAATCACGGCCGGGTTCCCCGCGCCTCCGAGCTCAGCGGCATGCTCCATCGTCCAGCACGCAGCGGCAAGGCAATCGTTGAACCCGGCAGGAAAGGGATTTTCAGGAGCGAGCCGATATCCGCTCGCCACAACGACCATCGAGAGATCCCTCGCGAGGCGCCGCGCCAGCGGCTCTATGAATTCAATGCTGCCGAATGCCCAGCCGCCGCCATGCAGCAGATGCAAGGTTCCGGTAGGAGCGGTCAGAGGGCGGATGATGCGAAGCGGCACCGGCCCGCCATCGCCTGCAATATCCATGTTCTCGACCGATGCGACCTCAATGGGGCCGTCCGGCCCGTGAAAAACCGCGACCATGGCATCCATATCATGGCGCATGACCTCATGGTCGATCTTGTCGGACGCGGGCACCGGAAGCTGTGCGATGATCTGCTGCAGGACTGGATCTAACGCCATATCAGTGGCTCCTTGATCTTTTTGCTTTTCAACGGTCTGCGTGACCGGTCAGCTTGACCACCGCCCCGCCGCGGGCGGACTGCTCTGCGGCTTCGGCAAGGATGAGCGCCTTGATGCCGTCGCTTTCATCGGCGACGGGCGTTGCCTTGCCCTCAATGATATCGGCAAAATGCTCTACCTCAATCGCATAGGCTTCGGCGTAGCGATCGAGGAAGAAATTCTGGAAGCAGTCCGACCGTGCCCCGCCCTTGGTCCAGGTCTGGACGCTGCTTTCCAGCTTGTTCTCGGCCCGGATCATGCCCTTCGACCCGAACGCCTCGATCCGCTGGTCATAGCCATAGCCGCTGCGGCGGCTGTTGGAGATGACGCAGATCTTGCCGCTAACCGTGCGCAGCAGAATCTTGGCGGTGTCGAAATCGCCCGCCGCTCCGATTTCAGGATCGATCAGCACCGCGCCTGAAGCAAAGACGCTTTCAATCTCTTCATCCAGAAGCCAGCTGGCCATGTCAAAATCATGGATCGACATGTCCTTGAAGATGCCGCCCGATACAGCGACATAGGATGCGGGCGGCGGCGCTGGATCGTGACTGATGATGTGCAGCGTCTCGAGCGCGCCGATCTCACCCTGCTTCAAGCGTCGCTGCAGGCTGGCAAAGCTGGGATCGAACCGCCGGTTGAAGCCGAGCAGGACATGCCGGTCGCTTCCGGCCACGGCCTGCTGGACCTGCGCAGCGCGGCCCGCATCCTGGTCCAGCGGCTTTTCGCAGAAGACATGCTTACCTGCGCGGATCGATTCCAGTGTATAGTCGAGATGGGTGTCAGTCGCGCTGGCGATCACCACGCCGCTGATCGCAGGGTCAGCCCAGACGTCCTCCACCGTCGAAACACGCGCGCCGTAGCGCCCGGCCAGTTCTTCCGCCCCACCGAACGGATCAACGACGCGCGACAACGTCAAGCGAGGATTGGCGGCGATGTTCGCAGCGTGGATCTTGCCAATCCTGCCAGCGCCAATCAGAGCGATTTCAGACATGGAATACCTTTCCTAAAACAGGATATTGTTGTTTGCGCGCTGAAACACAGCGCTCATTTTCTCTATTGGCGGGCTTTCGCCAGCTCATCCTCCATCATCTCGCGCAGCCGGGCCTTCTGCACTTTTCCGGATACGGTCATGGGAAAACTGTCGATGAAGCGGACGTAGCGCGGCACCTTATGATGGGCCACGCGCTCCCGGCAGAATGTGATAATCGATTCAGCATCTTCCTGCTCGCCGTGGCGGAGCTTCACACAGGCCATTACCTCTTCGCCGAACCGATCGTCCACGATGCCGACGACCTGCACGTCCAGCACGGATGGGTGGAGGTAAAGCAGCTCTTCCAGTTCGCGGGGATAGATATTTTCGCCGCCACGGATGATCATGTCCTTGATGCGCCCAACGATCCGCGCATAACCCGCGTCATCGATGGTGGCGAGGTCGCCGGTGTGCATCCAGCCGTCGCGCACTGCCTCCGCCGTCCTTTCAGGATCGCCCCAATAGCCGAGCATCACGGAATAGCCGCGAATACAAAGCTCACCCGGCTCCCCGCGCGCGACAATCTCGCCGGTTTCGGGATGCACGATCTTGGCTTCGATATGGGGCTGAATGCGCCCGATCGTGGCGACCCTGGCTTCGACCGGATCGTCCAGCGAGGTCTGAAAGCTCAACGGACTGGTTTCCGTCATGCCGTAGCCGATGCCGATGTCCCGCATGTGCATCCGCGTCATCACCTTGCGCATCAGTTCTTCTGGACAGGGCGAGCCTGCCATCAACCCGGTTCGCAAGGAGGACAGATCGAAGCGCGCAAATTCAGGATGCTCCAGTTCCGCGATGAACATCGTGGGCACGCCGTGCAATATCGTGCAGCGTTCCGCTTCCACGGTTTCCAGCACCGCGAGCGGATCGAAGCCGGGTGAGGGATAGACCATGGTGACGCCGTGGAGCATGCTCATAAGGTTGCCCATCACCATCCCAAAGCAATGGTAAAGCGGCACCGCTATGCAAATGCGGTCGCCTGGCACCAGGCCCATCTCACGGCCACACATGAACGCGTTGTTGAGAATGTTGTGGTGCGAAAGGGTCACGCCTTTTGGCGCCCCTGTGGTTCCACTGGTGAACTGGATGTTGATCGGATCGTCCGCCTTCAACGTTGCAGCGATACCGATGAGTTCCGCTTCAGACGCTGCTGTCCGCAGGTCCGCAACCTCTCTAAAATCCAACCAGCCCGGACGCGGATCACCGCCGATCTTGATGGCATAGCGGAACGCTGGAAGGCCAACCGACACAATCTCTCCCGGTCGCTCGCCAAAGTGCGTGACGAACGTCTCCGTCATGGCCAGATAATCACTGGTCTTGAACGAGGCCGCGCAGATCAGCGCCGTCACTTCCACCTTGGCCAGCGTATATTCCAACTCCGTGACGCGATAGGCCGGGTTGATATTGACCAGGATCATACCCGCACGGGCAGTCGCCAGCTGCGCGATGGTCCATTCGGCGCAGTTAGGCGCCCATATGCCAACCCGATCGCCCGGCCTCACCCCCAACGCGAGCAGGCCTGCGGCGAAGTCATCCGTGGCGGCCTTCAGTTCCGACCAGCTGTAGCGGACGTTGTCGTGCCGTGCGACGAGCGCATCCTCATCCGGCCAGCGCTGTGCGGCGCGGTCGAGTGCTTCGCCGATCGTGTCGTCACGCAGGCAAGGCTCCGAAGCTCCGACAACTTGGCTGAGTTCTTGCGTGGTCATGAGAAGCTGCTCCACCTGATTGCCGACCCGGCGTGAACCGGGCCTGCGGAAACGTCATTTCATCGTCGGGATCATGAAGGCATCGGACAGCGACGATCCCGAAGCGGCGCCCGATGCGTTCGGCCAGCGCTGCGTCACGGTCTTCACCTTCGTCCAGAAACGCACGCCTTCTTCGCCATGCTGGTTATGGTCACCAAAGCCCGAACGCTTCCAGCCGCCAAAGCTGTGATAGGCGACCGGCACCGGGATCGGCACGTTGATGCCAACCATGCCGACATTCACCCGCGCGGCAAACTCCCGTGCGGCGTGACCATTGCGCGTGAAGATGGCAACGCCATTGCCATATTGATGTCTGGACGGGAGAGCCAGCGCGTCTTCAAAGCTGTCGGCCCGAACCATCTGCAACACGGGGCCGAAAATCTCCTCCCGGTAAGCGCTCATGTCCGGCGTCACATGATCGAACAGGGTCGGGCCAACGAAAAAGCCGTCCTCATGCCCCTGAAGCGAGAAGCCGCGCCCATCGACAACCAGTTCGGCCCCTTCATCCACGCCGGTCTGAATCCACTGTTCGATGCGCGCCTTGTGCTGCGCGGTCACTACAGGACCATAATGCGCCTCCGCATCGGTGGAGACGCCCACACGCAGGGCCTCCATGGCGGGGACCAGCTTTGCCTTCAGTCGCTCGGCTGTGTCCTGCCCAACCGGAACCACGACGGGCAAAGCCATGCAGCGTTCGCCCGCCGACCCAAAGGCCGCTCCGCAAAGATCAGCCACCGCCTGGTCGAGATCGGCGTCGGGCATGACGATGCCGTGGTTCTTGGCGCCGCCCATGGCCTGCACCCGCTTGCCGTTGTCGACCCCGCGCCGGTAGACATAATGGGCGATGTCGGAAGAACCGACGAAGCTGACCGCGCTGATCGCCGGATGATCAAGGATGGCATCCACCATTTCCTTGTCGCCCTGAACGACCTGGAAAATGCCCGCAGGCAGCCCGGCCTCCATGAAGAGTTCGGCGAGCCGGATCGGAACCGACGGATCGCGTTCGGACGGCTTCAGGATGAAGGCGTTGCCGCAGGCCATCGCCACCGCGCTCATCCACAGCGGGATCATCGCCGGGAAATTGAAGGGGGTGATCCCTGCACCGATGCCGATGGGCTGGCGCATCGAATAGACGTCGATGCCGGGGCCAGCGCCCTGCGTATATTCACCCTTAAGCAAATGGGGAATGCCGCAAGCGAACTCCACGACATCAAGGCCGCGCTGAATGTCGCCCTTGGCGTCGGCGACCACCTTGCCATGTTCGGAGGCCAGCAGGCGGGCGAGATCGTCCATGTCGCGTTCGACCAGCCGCTTGAACTCGAACATGACGCGAGCCCGGCGCTGAGGATTGACGGCCGCCCATGCGGGCTGCGCCGCTTGAGCGGCATCGACCGCCTGCTGCAATTCGCTGGCGGTTCCCAGCGCCACCCGTGCCTGCACCTGTCCGCTATTCGGGTCGAACACATCACTGGTGCGAGACGCGGTAGCAGTCACCGCACGCCCCCCGATGAAGTGGGGAATGTTTCGCGTTTCGGCTTCTACGGTCATGGTCAAATCTTCCTCATCATCTTGCACAACGCCGTCGCGTAGATTGAGGGCGGGGATGCTCCCTGCCCTCACGGACGCCCAGCCACCGCCATGGATAAAGTGCAGATCTCCACCGGCGGGGCTGGACAGGCGATAGACGTCAAAACTTTTGGTTCACTTCGCCCGGCAAGCACACGAACGAAGGTCAGCAACTCATTCTCCCGTGTCAGGCCCTGACGGCGCGCCGCGCGCGATCCACTCATGCGCGGGGTCATTGGCGAACACCCAGTCGCGACGCGGGCCAGCCATGACGTTCAAATAATAAAGGTCGTAGCCGTGCGGCGCGCCGACGGGATGATAGCCGCGCGGCACCTGCACCACGTCACCGTCTTCAACGGCCATGGTCTCGTCGATCGAGCGGTCGTCGGTGTAGACTCGCTGGAAGGCAAAGCCCTGCGGCGGCGACAGGCGGTGATAATAGGTTTCCTCAAGGAAGGTTTCCTGCGGCCAGGCGTCTCGATCATGCTTGTGCGGCGGATAGCTCGACCAATGGCCGCCGGGAGTGATGACTTCCACGACCAGCAGGCTTTCCGCGTCGCCTGCGTCATCCAATATGTTGCGCACGAAGCGCTGGTTTGTGCCCTGCCCTCGCGTCTCCAACCTTACGTCTTCGGGCGCGATGACACGCGGACGATGATTGCCACCGCCCGGAGCAGTGCAGATCGCGACTTCCGCATCGCTCGCTGCCCGGATGCTGTAGATGGTCCCTGCGGGGACATAGGCCGAGGTCGCAGGTCCGGCGAATACATCAACCCGCCCACCAATCCGCTCGAACCGCTCCTCTCCGGCGGTCACATCAACGATGCCGGACAGGATGACCAGGCATGCTTCGCGGCCTTCTTCACCCCCATCATAGACTTGCCCCGCGGCAAGACGAACAACCTTGAAGCCAACATAGCGCCATCCCGCGCTTTCCGGCGTGATGTCGAGCACCACGCCCTGTGCATCAGGCTCATGGCTTGGGACCTTGAGGCTCATGCCGCCAGCCCCACTTCGGCCGCGATATTTTGCAGCGTACGCAGGCCCAGCTGCTGATAAGTATAGGGATTGGCCAGAGCCGGATCCTGTTCCGCCTCGATGACGATCCAGCCATCATAGCCCACGCTGGCGAGAGCGCCGAGGAACGGCTCGTAATCATAGATGCCATCACCGGGCGCCGTGAACATTCCGCTCACCACGCCATCAAGGAAGCTCGCGCCGCCAGCCCGTAGGCGATTGTACCGGTTCCGCCGCACATCCTTGCAATGGACGTGGCTCACCCGCTCGGGCCGTTCGCTTATGACCTTCAGCGGATCGATGCCGCCGCACAGAGAATGACCCGTGTCGAGCGTCAGGCCGACATGATCGCCCGTCACTTCGAAGAAGCGCCGCAGTTCATCGCCTGTCTCCACCACCGTGCCCAGATGATGATGATAGGCAAAACGCAGCCCGCGCTCATTCACATAGGCGGCGACAGCGTTCAGCCGCGCTCCAAACTGTTCCCACGCCTGATCGTCGATCCGGGGATGGGCGTCGAGCGGCCGGGAGCGATCGCAGTGGATCGCGTTCGATGTCTCGGCTGCGATGAAGACCTGTGACCCCATCGCCTCCAGCAGGGCGAGGTGGTCGGCCATCGCCTCGATCTCGGCGTCGGCATCCCGGACCAGCAGATTGGTGGAATACCAGCCGCCTATGATTTTCAGCCGGTGCGATACCATGATAGGCTGAAGGGTGGCGGCATCACGCGGGAACTTGCAGCCAAGTTCCACCCCCTCGAAACCGATCTGCCGTACTTCGTTCAGCAGCGTGTCCAGCGTGATGTCGCCCCCAAGTTCGGGCATGTCGTCATTCGCCCAGGCGATCGGGCTAACGCCCCAACGTATCGTCATGGCATTTGCCTCTTCTTCATATCCTCATAGCGGGCACGCGCCTCAATGACTTCCGCGCGAGCCGACACCTGCGGCACCGCGACATCCCACCAGTGCCCCCCCGATTGCGTCGTGATTGCGGGGTCGGTTTCCAGCACGATGACATAGCTGCTGCGTGACGCGGCGGCGCGACCCAGCGCCTCTTCCAGCGCCGCGATGCCCGACACCTTTTCCGCCTGCGCGCCCAGGCTGCGGGCATGGGCGGCGAAATCGACAGGCGGCAGAACCTCTTGCCTGGAATCCGCGAGCAGATTGTTGAACGGCCTGCCGCCAGTCGCCTGTTGCAAGCGGTTGATGCAGCCATAACCGCCATTGTCGAGCAGCACGACGGTGATCTTCATTCCCAGCATGACCGAAGTCGCTAACTCGGAATTCAGCATCAAATAGCTGCCGTCACCGACGAGTACGAAGACCTCCCGGCTGGGATCGGCCATCTTGACGCCCAGGCCACCCGCAATCTCATAGCCCATGCAGGAAAAGCCATATTCGACATGATAACCGCCCGGCTTGCGAACGCGCCACAGCTTGTGCAGTTCACCCGGCAGACCCCCAGCGGCACAGACCACCACGGCGTTGTCGGGCGCATTGCGGGTAACGGCGCCGATCACCTGCGCATCGGAAGGCAGCGCGTCGGAGGACGCCATGACAGCGTCCGCCGCATGGTTCCATTCGGCCCGCGCGGTTTCGTTAGCGTCCTCCCAAGCCTGTGGCACACGCCACTTGCCCAGCGATAATGCCAGCTCCTCTATCACTTCGCGCGCATCGCCTACGACGCTCTTGGCCCCATGCTTGTGCGCATCGTGCGCGGCCACATTGACCTGAAACAGCTGCGCCGGAAGCAACGTGCGCGATCCGGTGGTGAAATCCTGCAACCGGGTGCCAAGGCCAATCACCAGATCAGCCTCCCGCGCCGCGCGATTTGCGGCGCTGGTGCCGGTAACGCCGATCGATCCCAGCGCCTGCGCGTGGCTGGCGACCAGACTGCCCTTGCCCGCCTGAGTTTCCGCGACCGGAATGCCGGTGGCTTGCGCCAGCGCCGCGAGCGCCTCTTCAGCCCGGGAATAAAGAACACCGCCACCCGCGACGATCAGCGGCCGCTGCGCCGCGCGGATTGCCTGCACCAGCGCACTGAACTCGCCCACGTCCGGATGAGGACGCCGCTGCCGCCACACGCGCGGCTCAAGGAAGCTGACCGGGCAGTCGAAAGCCTCCACCTGAACATCCTGGCAAAGCGACAGCGTGACCGGGCCGCACCGGGCCGGGTCCATCATCACTGCCATGGCACGCGGCGCGGCGTCCAATATCTGTTCAGGCCGGGTGATGCGGTCGAAATAGCGGCTGACCGGGCGGAAGCAGTCGCTTGCGCTCACCGTGCCGTCACCGAAATCCTCGATCTGCTGAAGCACCGGATCGGGCAGGCGACTGCCATAGACGTCGCCGGGCAGGAACAGCGCGGGCAAGCGGTTCACATGCGCGAGTGCGGCGGCGGTCACCATATTCGTGGCGCCCGGCCCGATCGACGTCGTGCACGCCATCACGCGCTGGCGGCGGTTGGCCTTGGCAAAGGCGATGGCGGCATGGGCCATCCCCTGCTCATTATGCGCGCGATAGGTGGGAAGGGCGTCGCCGATCTCCGCCAGCGCCTCTCCGACGCCCGCGACATTGCCATGTCCGAAGATCGCCCACACCCCGGCGAAGAAGGGTTGCTCCGTGCCGTCAATCTCGACACGCTGCGCCGCCATCCATCGGACCAGCGCCTGCGCCATCGTCAACCTAATGGTTTCTCCGCTCATGATGCTGGGTCCTGCCTTGCGTCGCGCCATGCCCGCGCCAGCACGCTGAAGCTGGCCGCCATCTGGGCGATGGCCGTGTCGTCGTCAATCTCGTCCTTGAACCAACGCATGGCGGGCTCCACCCATATGGTGCGGCCAACGGCAAAGCCCTTGACCATCGGACTGCCGGCCGCTGCGGCAAAGCCGGCCAGCAGCGACTTTTCATCAGATGCCAGCCCTAGCAGCAATATGCCCCGGCAATAGGGGTCGTTCGCCGCTATGACCTTTTCAATCGCCGTCCAGGTGGCAGGATCGACCGCGGGTTCCAGCTTCCACCAATCGGGATAAACGCCCAGGCCGTATATGTGTTCGATCACCTGCGCGATGGTATCAATTCCGACCGGGCCGTGCTTGGACGCAATGACCTCCAGCAACAGCTCGTGACGGGTTGCCCGGCACGCTTCGAACAGGCGCAAGATTTGCCGATCCTGTTCCGCGCGAAGGTCCGCCGGATCGTCGGGATGATAGAAGACCAGACATTTGACGACATGGTCGAGCGGCCAGTCGGCAAGGATCGTCGCGGCTTCCTGCCCGCCTTCGAACCGCAGCGGTCGCGACCCCGGCAGCTCGATCGGACGGCCAATCCAGTAGCGGCCGCCAGCGGCCTTCTCCAGCGCGGACCGGCCATAACGTCCGTCAGCGAGCAGGCCGAAGCCGTCTTCGCCCTCCGCAACCTGCGCCATGGCGCGCAACGCCAGTTCCTTGAACTCGGTCACGCGATCCAGATTGTTGGTGCCAAGCTCTTCGACAAGCTCATCGAACTGGGCGCGATGGTCGATCGCCAGCACGGTCAGCTCATCATAGCCGGTCAGACGATTGGTCGCCCAATGGACATGTTCCAGCGCCGCGCTGTCGCGTAACCGCAGCGGCCAGTCATTGCGGGAGAGAAACACGCGCAACTCCTCCGCGCTCGGCTGAGCCGGAGCGCAGCCATGGCGTGACACCACGATGGCGCCGCACGCATTGCCATAGGTGCAACATTGCTCAATGCTCTCGTCGCGCAGCCAGCCGCGCAGGAACCCAGCCATGAACGCGTCCCCAGCGCCCAAAACGTTGAAAACCTCGATCGCAAAGCCCTTGCCGACAACACCTTGATCCAACTGATCGGGCACCGCCGCCGGGAAAGCGACGCATCCATCGGGACCTCGCTTGCACACCAGCAGCGCGCCGCTGTTCTCGCGGATCTTGCGCAAGGCGGCGACCGTATCGGTCGTTCCGCCCAGGATATGGATTTCCTCTTCCGTTCCAACGATCAGATCGCATAGCGGCAGGACTTGCTGAAGCTGCTGCGTGACCTGCTCGCTGGAAACGAAACGGTCCTCGCCATTATCCTTCGTCGCCAGGCCCCACAGAACCGGGCGGTAATCAATGTCGAAGACGACGCGCCCGCCCGCATCCTTTATCGCCCGCACTGCCTTTAGCGTCGCGGCGCGGACATTGGGTTGCGACAGGTGGGTGCCGTTAATCAGCAACGCCCGGGCAGACGCCACATAGCCAGGATCGATATCCTCTTCGCACAACGCCATGTCGGCGCAGTTTTCGCGGTAGAAGATCAGCGGGAAGCTTTCCGGATCGCGGATGCCCAGAATGACGAGCGCCGTCAGCCGATCCGGATCATCGACGATGCCCGCAACGTCAACGCCCTCCGCCTCCAGCTGATGGCGGATGAAACGCCCCATATGATCCGAACCGACCCGGGTAATGATGCCGGTATCCAACCCCAGCCGCGCCGCGCCAATGGCGCTGTTCGTCGGACTGCCGCCCACATATTTGGCGAAAGAGCCCATATCTTCCAGCAGGCCGCCGACCTGCTCGCCATACAGGTCCACACCCGATCGGCCCAGAGTGATGAGGTCCAGAGCGCGCACGCTGTTTGCTCCCCCGCTCATTGCTCACCTGCCACGTGGATCGTAGTGGTTGATGCAGCTTCCGGCCGGTCCAACCCTTCCAAAACATCGGCGACGATCCCCCGACTTTGGAACTGAAGCGCCAGCCGTTCGGCATCCGTCAACAGCTGAACCATGCACACGAAAACAAGGTCATTCTGCGGATCGGACCAGAACCAGCAACCTGCCGCACCATCCCAGAAATAGGTGCCGCTCCCAAGACGCACATCCGCCTTTTCCGGATCGGTGATAACTATGCCGTTATAGGCATATTCATAGCCAGGACGAAGCCAGTGCGGAGCGGTGCCAAATCCTCCGGTCAACAGATGGTCCGGGGTGTGGCTGCGCATCATCAAGCCAGCTGCTTCGCGGCTGATGATCCGCTGTCCGTCCAGTTCGCCTTGCCCCAGAAGCATGCGACCAAAGCGCAGATAGTCGGCCGCTGTCGAGGCAAGGCCTCCTCCACCCGAAGCCAGCAGGGGCACGCGATCCAATGGAGGGATCAAGTCGCGCGGGGATAGAGCGGCAACATTTTCATATTCCAGCTTCTCCGCATTACGGTCCATCGCCACCAGCGCATCGCCCGAGAGCGTATAGAGCGTGGCAAGCCGGTGACGCTTTTCTTCCGGCACGATGAAGTCGGTATCAACCATAGCCAGCGGCTCAAAGATGCGCTCGCGCATGAAGTCTTGAAGGCTCATGCCACTCAGACGTTCGACGATGATGCCCTGGATGTCCATCGAAACGCCATAACGCCACCCCGTGCCAGGCTGAAAAGCCAGCGGCACACGCGCCAGCCGCCCCAGATAATCCTCGGCACTGACATCATGCGGAATGATCGGCACCTGCGCCGCGCGGAACAGGCAATCTACGGCTTCGTCGGTGAAACCGTAGGTGAAGCCAGCCTGATGCGTCATCAGATGCTCCAGCGTCGGCTGGACGGCAGCAGACACCAGCACAGGAGCATTGGCGGTTGATCCTGCTTCCAGCACCTTGAGATCGGCAAGCTCCGGCAGATGATCGGCGATCCGGTCGGAAGGCAACCATTTGCCTTCGTCCCAAAGGATCATCATCGCGACTGCTGTCACCGGCTTGGTCATAGAATAAAGCCGAAAGATACTGTCCGCCCGCATTGGATCGCGCGCAGCCACATCTCGCCATCCCATCGCGGAGCCATGAGCAGCAGCATCACCACGCCAGGCCGCCGTTACCGCACCGGCCAAAAACCCGGCTTCTATGGCTTTTTCGAAGAGAGCGTCCACCGGCCGCCAATCCGTGACTGGGGCAGCTCCAACATTCTCCGCAATATCAGCGCCAACGCCAATCCGCTGCCCCACCATTCCTCTCCCATGGAAATTATGTTCCATGTGATATATGTTCGGAATGCCATATGCAAGCGGTCAAGTGGAGGGTGAGGAAGTTTTTATCGATTGATCTGCGAGCGTCGCTTCGTCACGCCGTGCGGCCATGCCGATGGCAAGCGACTGCGCCAGGCACATGGACGCGGCAAGAGACCGGAAGCCCCGCACCTCCGCTTCGCGCACCTGAAGGATGAGATCTGCCTCTTTGGCGATCGGACTGATAACGCTGTCGGTGATGGCTATAAGTGGGCAGTGGCCCTTCGCCGCCTCCACGAGACTCAACGTCTCCTGACTATAGGGCGAAAAACTGATAGCGAGCATCAGGTCGCTGGCGCGCAGCCCGCCGATCTGCTGAATGTGCAGGCCGGCCAGTCCATCGACAAGGACGGTTCGCTTACCCGCCTGCCCCAACATGTAGGCGAGATAGCTTGCAACCGGGAAGGACCGGCGAAAACCGGCAATGAACACGGTGTCCGCCTGATGAAGCAAATCTATCGCTTCAGACAGTTCTCTCGGCCCCAGTGCATGATTTAGATTTTCCAAAGCAAAAATATTGCCTTGGACAAATTCCGAGAGCAACTCGCGCGGCCCTTCCGCCTCTCCGGACACGGAGTAGCGATGCTGCCTGATGCGCTCAGCATAACCCAAAGATCGATCCTCGCGCAGCAAACCGTCGCGGACGAGGCGCTGCATCGGGCTGGCGCCGGAAAAACCGAAAGCCTGGGCAAAGCGGACGATGGCGGAGGGCTGCACGTTGCTGCGCTCCGCGATCACTGCCAGCGTCTCGAACGCGATGTCATTGGGCTCGTCGAGAATATGGCGAGCTATGCGTTGCAGACGATCGCTCAGTTCATCATAGCGCGCCCGGATCGCTTCAAGAAACTCCTCCAGCTCGCGCGGCTGTACTATATTCTCTGGCATTGACGCCCTTCTCCTGGAATATCGGTATTGGACCGTTCGGGACCATATCGTTAATGCCCTTCATGGATCCTTGCCTGGAATTTACATTTCCCGGCGTAAAAAACAATTCCAGCTTTCCGATGAAAGATCGATATCCGGGCGGTCAAAGCGGTCGATACATTGCATCTGCATTTTTCATCGATCGACTCCTAACCAGGCCGACGCGCCGAATCGGCGCATCTCGTCCGCATCCCCCGTCGAAGGCCACCATTATCTGGCGCCCGATCGCTGAAAGCACCTTGGCGAGTGGGCGATATTCTCGATCCACCTGATGGAATATTTGAATTCCAAATATCATTCCATCTCGGCCACACCCCCATCATGCGCGCCCCTTTCCTCAAAAATGATGGTTTAGAGCGTCGGAAATGAGAATTGTACTTCCATTTATTCGTTATTCGGTTTATATATTCTGAACCACGTAAAAAATACGCTTTGGGAGAGGTGTAGGGGATGACGCAGAAAATAATTAACCATATGGGTTTGGGGCTAAAGGCGGCGCTGTTGGTCGGCTCTGCTATGTTGCCGGTTTCCGGCTTTGCACAAACGACGGCAGCAACGGATACCGCCTCATCAACGGGCCTGTCCGACATTGTCGTTACTGCGCGCAAGACGGAAGAACGTCTACAAGACGTTCCGGTCGCCATTACCGCCCTCAGCAGCGAAGACCTGGAAAGCCGGTCGATGGCCGATCTGCGTGACGTGGGCCGGTTCACGCCGAACGTCTACTTTTCCAACATCGGTTCTGCAAGCCCGCACCAGTCGGCGGTGTTCATTCGCGGCATCGGCCAGGCCGAAGGCATGATCACCGGTGATCCAGGCGTCGGAATTTATGTGGACGGCGTCTATTACGGTCGTTCGCAGGGCGGCATCATGGACCTGCTCGACCTGGAACGCGTGGAGGTGCTGCGCGGGCCGCAGGGCACCTTGTTCGGCAAGAACACGATCGGCGGCGCCGTGAATATTGTAAGCCGAGCACCGGTTGGCGACGGCTCAGGCCAATTGTCGCTGACGGCAGGCAATTATGGCCGCATCGATGCCGGAGGTTCGGTAGATATCGGCCTTGCAGATGGTCTCGCGGTAAAGGTCAGCGGCCTTTCACGCAATCGCGGATGCCTTTATAATCGCGCGAGCGACCGCGCTTGCTATGGCGATACCTCGATCCAATCGGGCCGAACCTTTCTGCGATACAAGCCGGAAGGCGCCTTTACAGCCGATCTCATCCTTGATGTGACGCGCAGCCGCCAGCATGCCCTGCCCCATGGCATCCTTGCCTATAATCCCGATGCCGCGGGCATTCAGGACTATAATGCCAGGGTGATTGCAGGGACGGCACCGGGGCCTCAATTGCTGAACAGCAATCCGGAAATCGCGTCGAGCAATCCTTACGCGACTGAAGGCAATCAGCCAACGGATGCTACCCTCAACGGGTTTGGCGCCTCCTTGCATCTTCAATATGAACTTGGCGGCGCGACGCTGCATTCGATTTCGGCATTCCGCCGTGTCAGCGCACGTTCGATCGAAAATTCCGACGGGTCGCGGGCCGAATATGCCGAAGTGCCCAGCTTCACCAAAGCCCGGCAGTTCAGCCAAGAGCTTCGCGTGGACGGCAAGGCATTGGATGGCCGTCTCGATTATGTCGCGGGCATCTATTATTTCTGGGAACGGGGTTCGACCTTCGAATCCGTACTGGTCCCCTATGTGTTCGACGGCTTGGGCGGCACCGGCGGCTGGGAGCATGACAATCGACAAGTCTCGAAGTCCTATGCTGGCTTCCTCCACACAAGTTACGCGGTTACGGACGCGCTACGGGTTACCGCCGACATTCGTTATACAAAGGACAAGAAGCTGTTCACCGGCGGTCGCAAGTCGGTCAATTCTCTCACATTCGATCAGGTTCCACTGACTACCACTCCCGCCAGCTGGGGTGTTTGGACGCCGAAGTTCGGCCTCGATTACAAGGTCGGCCCCAATGCGCTTGTCTACGCTTCCGCATCGCGGGGCTACCGGTCGGGCGGGTTTAATGGCCGTGCGGAATCAGTCCTCGCAGTCAGCACGCCTTATAACCCGGAATATGTTTGGAGCTACGAACTCGGTCTGAAATCGCAGTTCTTCAACAATAACGTCCGGCTCAATCTGGCGGCGTTCAAGTCAGACTATAAGGACCGGCAGCAAACCATCCTTCGGTTCGTACCCGGCACCACCACTTTTGCGCCGATTGTCGCGAATGCGGCCGCCGTGGATATAAAAGGGTTCGAAGCTGAATTGACGGCACTGCTGACGCCGCAATTCCAGATCGAGGCCAATGTCGGCTATACCGACGCAAAGTTTACTGACATCGATCCGTCGGTGACCGACATCACGCTTGATAGCGTCGTGACGTTCGTGCCCAAATGGACAGCTTCAGTGGGTGCACAATATACTATCCCTGCGCCATCGCTGAACGGCGCAGTCGTCGCGCGCGTTGATTATTCCTACCGGGACAAGGTTGCGTTCAATCCCACACCGACCAACTACAATACGCAAAATGCGATTAGCTTGGTCAACGCCCGCCTATCCTACAAATCTGACAACGACGACTGGGAGATTTCCGGCTATGTCCGGAACCTCACCAACAAGCGGTACAAGTTGTGGGCAAATGATTTGTACAACTCCGCCTTCGGCATTGCCTTCGCATGGTGGAGCGATCCGCGCGAATATGGCGTTACCGTGAAACGTAATTTCTAGAGCATCGTGCGCAAAAGTGGGAACCGGTTTTGCGCTTGAAAGGATGCGATAACAAAAAACTGGAGCGCGCGACCTGCATCCGATTAAACCCAGCGCGCTCTAGACAAATCGGGGAGGCAGTTAAATTCTCTCCGGCATAGCTTGTGTTGCGCGCAGCCGCGTCAGGCAGCCAGCGCGCAACACAAATTAATGATTAGCTCTACGCAGTCGCGGAACAGGGGCGGACAAGCTGTCTGAAGCGGTGCAAGGAAAATCTGTTTATGACTGTCGGACACAGCCAGGTTCGGAATGAGGGTGCCGTGATCGAACCGGCCAATGCAGGCCCGCGCCCCGACCATCCCGCCCGCGCTACATCAAAGGGCGCTGATCGGCGCCTGATTGGTCTGCTGATCCTGCCCGGTGTCGCGATGTACGCGACCTTTCAGGGGCTGCAACAGATACTGATCCCTGCCCAGATGGAGGCGATGGACCCCGCCAATAAGGTGGCCAATCTTGGCCTCTTGACGACGCTCAGTGCCATATCTGCCGTAATTTCACTGCCCATGGGCGGCGCGGTGTCGGATCGCACGCGCTCCCGCTGGGGACGCCGCACGCCCTGGCTTGCTTCAATGGCACTGGCGTCCGCGCTGTTGATGATCCTGATGAGCCAGGCGGTTTCGTTAGTAACGTTCGCCCTCATCTATATCGCGCTGTGGTTCACGGCGAATTTTTACCAGGGCGCGCTTACCGCCGTGCTTCCGGATCGTATCCCACCCGAAAAGCGGGGCATCGCCTCGGCCATGGTCGGCCTCAGCGTACCTCTGGGGATTGTTCTTGGCGTGAATATTGCCGCGCGTGCCGACGCAACCGCAAGCTATGCTATCATCGCCGCGGCACTCGTGGCGCTAACCGCCACCTTTCTTATTTGCGCGCCGGAAGGACCCTATTGGTCGGAAAAGGTCGTCCCAGCGGTGAAAAAGCTGGGACTGTCGCGCCGTATCGCCAACTTTTTCGCCAGTTTCCGCTCGCCCGATTTCACCTTCGCATTCCTGTCTCGCGCACTGCTCTTCATCGCCTATTTTTCGGTAAGCGGCTTTCTGTTCTATTTCGTCCAGGATCGCGTCGGCATAGCGACCCTGCCGCAACGAAGCGTGAAGGTCGCGATCAGCATATTGAGCACCGTCAACATGATATCATGGATCGGCGCAATCTTCTTGTCTGGCTGGCTGGCCGATCGGCTTCAGCGGCACAAGTTGATCGTCGGTATCTCCGCCATCGGTATGGGACTTTCGCTGATGGTGCCGATCATCTCGCCCGACTGGCATGGCATGCTGCTCTACTCCATATTGAACGGCATCTTTTTCGGCACCTATATGGCAATCGACATGGCGCTCATGTCCTTTGTTCTGCCCGAAGAAGAGGCGGCCGGCCGCGACATGGGTTTGCTGGCGGTCGCAACAGCAGCGCCGCAGCTTGTGTCGCCTGCCATCTCCGGGACCCTGATCCTCACCTTCGGCTATAACGCGCTCTATCTGTTCGGCGCCGTGATGGCGCTCGCTGCGGGGGTCAGCGCATTCTTCATTCGCGGCATCCGTTGAGGCGAAGCGCTATTCGAAAGCCATGGCGCAGCTTTCGATCCGATGACATCAATGGTTAGCAAATCGATGTCGATGGGACGACCTTCCGCGATCGTGCAGGCCCTCACGTAATCCTGCGCGGAGTAAATTTCGGCGGGGACTCCAAATGACGTGACCCCCGATTTCTCCTCCAGTTGGCGCTAGCGTCCGACCGAACGAAGGGACGGACGGACGGAATGAAGCGGAAGCAGTTTTCGGAAGAGTAGATTATCGGCATTTTGAAGGAAGCCGAGGCGGGTGCTGTTGTGACGGATTTATGCCGCAAACACGGCATGTCGAGCGCGACCTATTATGCGTGGAAGGCCAAGTATGGCGGTTTGGAGGTGTCGGACGCGAAGCGACGGCGGGCGCTGAAGAAGGAGAACGCCAGACTCAAACGGTTGCTCGCAGACACGATGCTGGACAATGCGGGGTTGAAAGACCTGCTGTCAAAAAAGTGGTGACGCCCGCCGCACACCGCGAGGCGGTCGCGCATCTTCAAATGACGTTGGGGATGAGCGAGCGGCGCGCGTGCCGGGTGATTTCAGCGGATCGCAAGAGCATGCGCTATCGCTCGTGCCGCCCCGATGATGCCGATTTGCGGTCGCGGTTGCGCGAGTTGGCGCAGCAGCGACAACGGAACCGAATTGACATCGAACGCAGTGCTTGCCTGCAGGCGATGTCGGCATCGAGTGGCACTATATCGCGCCGGGCAAGCCCACGCAGAACGGCTTCGTCGAGAGTTTCAATGGCCGCATGCGCGACGAGTTTCTCAAAGAAACGCTGTTCTTCACGGTTCGTCAGGCCCGATCGATCTTCGCCAACTGGGTCGATGACTACAACACCGAGCGGCCGCACTCTTCGCTCGGCTATGCCACACCGGCGGCGTTCGCCGCCGAATTCGAAAAGCAATGGCTGGGTTTAAACCCGCCAATTACTTCAACCGCGCTCCTGCGCGACAATAATGGCCAGTCTCTGGTTGCCGCTGGATGAAAGGCGGGGGGTACGTCATAACGATCTATCCCGCAGGACCCGATGGACCCGCGGCAGAAGTGGTCGCGAATGTGTTGCCCTTGGGTTCGCGCGCCACATAAACGACGAAGCCCCCCGGGGATGTTTCTCCGGGGGGCGTTTGATGTCGTTTGGTTGCGGGAGCAGGATTTGAACCTGCGACCTTCAGGTTATGAGCCTGACGAGCTACCGGGCTGCTCCATCCCGCGTCACCAAAGGCAAAAGGGCGGCTTTATGGGCCGCCCTTTTGTGAGACATGTGATGGGTTTTATTTCCTAAAGCGCAAGCTTCAATGCCTGGCGACGCCCTACTCTTCCGGGGCTTGAGCCACAGTACCATCGGCGCAGACTGGTTTCACGGCCGAGTTCGGGATGGGATCGGGTGGGTCACAGACGCTATGGTCACCAAGCAATGAAGCTTGCGCTTTGGGTTGTTAATCGATGCCGTGCACTATTGGTAAGTCTATTTGTTATCTGGCTTGAGGTCATCACCGCCACGCTGACGCTGTTTCCAGCATTGTCATTGATGGTGGGACTCTCAGGCGCGATCAGAGCAATTAGGACCGGTTAGCTCCATATGTTACCACACTTCTACATCCGGCCTATCAAGGTCGTGGTCTACGACCGCTCGAAGAAATCTTATCTTGAGGGAGGCTTCCCGCTTAGATGCTTTCAGCGGTTATCCCGTCCATACATAGCTACCCTGCTGCGCCCTTGGCAGGACGACAGGTACACCAGAGGTATGTTCAACCCGGTCCTCTCGTACTAGGGTCAACTCCTCTCAAATTTCGACGCCCACGGCAGATAGGGACCAAACTGTCTCGCGACGTTCTGAACCCAGCTCACGTACCACTTTAATTGGCGAACAGCCAAACCCTTGGGACCTGCTCCAGCCCCAGGATGTGATGAGCCGACATCGAGGTGCCAAACGATTCCGTCGATATGAGCTCTTGGGAATCATCAGCCTGTTATCCCCGGCGTACCTTTTATCCGTTGAGCGATGGCCCTTCCACGAGGGACCACCGGATCACTATGACCGACTTTCGTCTCTGCTCGACTTGTCAGTCTCGCAGTCAGGCGGGCTTATGCCATTGCACTCTAACAGACGGTTTCCAACCGTCCTGAGCCCACCATCGCGCGCCTCCGTTACTCTTTAGGAGGCGACCGCCCCAGTCAAACTACCCGCCACAGAGGGTCCCTGCACCGGATAACGGTGCGAGGTTAGACATCAGAAAACAACAGGGTGGTATTTCACCTATGGCTCCACGACAACTGGCGTCATCGCTTCAAAGCCTCCCACCTATGCTACACAGTTCTTTCCTAATGCCACTCTGAAGCTGCAGTAAAGGTGCACGGGGTCTTTCCGTCTAACCGCGGGTACTCCGCATCTTCACGGAGAATTCAATTTCGCTGAGCATATCCTGGAGACAGTGGGGAAGTCGTTACGCCATTCGTGCAGGTCGGAACTTACCCGACAAGGAATTTCGCTACCTTAGGACCGTTATAGTTACGGCCGCCGTTTACCTGGGCTTCAATTCAGAGCTTGCACTCCTCCTCTTAACCTTCAGGCACCGGGCAGGCGTCAGGCCCTATACGTCGTCTTGAAGCCGACTTAGCAGAGCCCTGTGTTTTTGCTAAACAGTCGCTACCCCCTGGCCTGTGCCCCCCACAAAAAGTTGCCTTGATGTGGGGCCTCCTTCTTCCGAAGGTACGGAGGCAATTTGCCG
>NZ_AP027309.1:0-175000 GCF_059738765.1 Sphingobium sp. RC1 | reverse complement strand
ACACTCTATCCCTATCTGTCGATTGATCCGACGCAGGTCGACCTTCTCTATGCGGTCAAGCACACCGCCTGGCCCAATGTCGATCTGATCCCGTCGAACCTTGAGCTGTTCGATGTCGAATATGAATTGGCGGCGGCGGGCAGCGACGGCGGCTCCGTCCTCGCGGCGCGTTTCCGTAAGCTGAAACAGGGCCTGATGGACCTCGCCCGCCATTATGACGTGGTGCTGCTCGATCCCCCGCCAGCATTGGGCACGATCAGCCTTGCGGTGATGCAGGCAGCCAATGCGCTGCTGGTGCCGCTCGCCGCGACGACGCCGGACTTCTGCTCGACCGTCCAGTTCCTCTCAATGATGGATCAGGTCATCAAGCAGCTGCAAACCGCTGGCATAGAAGTCGATTATCAGTTCATCCGCCTGCTCTGCTCGAAATTCGACAGCAACGATCCCAGCCATTCGATGGTCCGCGCGATCATGGAGCAGAGCTTCGGCCCTGCCCTCCTCCCCGTCCCCATCCTCGACAGCGCGGAAATCAGCCATGCGGCGCTGCGCATGATGACCGTGTACGAACTGGAAAAGCCGATCGGTACGCCGCGCACCCACAAGCGCTGCCGCGCCAATCTCGACGAAGCCATGGGCCAGATCGAGGCACTCGTCCGCCAAAGCTGGGGCCGCGTCGCCCCCGCGCGTGAGGAGGACATCGTCAATGCGGCATGAGGCTTTGTTCACGCGGAGGCGCGGAGGCGCGGAGATATGGCGCTCCGCCGCAGGCGAAACTCTCTGCTCAAGGGTTCGGTGCAGCGGAGCTGCCCGCATGAAAAGTGCAGCTGCGCCGCAGCCACAATTGCTCCGCGTCTCCGCGTCTCCGCGCGAACCAAAATCAACGCTGTCCTACACAGGCATGTTCACCTTATGTTCCCCGCGAATCGGAGGACAAGCCCATGGCGCGTAAGCAATCGGACTATCTGGCAGCCCTTTTGTCGGACGAGGCGGAAAGCCCCGCCCCAGCACCATCGGCCGACAGCCCGCCTGTTGCCGAGGCCGAAACGTCGCCCCCCTCCCCTGCCCCGGCTCGCCCCGAACGCGCGCGCGGCGCAACGCTGCTCGGCCGCGAAACCGCACTTGCGCGCCTCGCGTCAGGCGAGGTGCGGCAGGTCACGCAATTGCTGCTCGATCCGGCAAAGGTTCGTATCTGGCGGGGCAACGCCCGACTTTATTCCCATCTGACTGAGGATAATTGCCGCGAACTGATCGACTCGATCATCGCGGAGGGCGGGCAAAAAGTGCCTGCCGTGATCCGCCGTGTCGAAGGCGATCCGGACCATGATTATGAAGTGATCGCTGGCACGCGCCGCCACTTCTCGATCAGCTGGCTGCGGGCGCACAGCTATCCCGACATGATGTTCGTGGCGCAGGTCGCCCAGCTGGACGACGAAGCCGCCTTCCGCCTCGCCGATCTGGAAAACCGCGCGCGCAAGGACGTCACCGACCTGGAACGCGCGCGCAACTATGCCGAAGCGCTGGGCGCCCATTATGGCAGCCACCTGACGCGCATGGCCGAACGGCTCAAGCTGTCCAAGGGCTGGCTCAGCAAGATGATCAAGGTCGCGGGCATTCCTGACTACATCATCGACGCCTTCCCTTCGCCGGGCGACGTCCAGCTAAAGCCCGCTTATCCGCTGGCGCAGGCGCTGGACGATCCTGCTGCTGCCCCGGCGATCAACGCAGAAGCCGCGCGGCTCATCACGACACAACGGGAACGCCGTTTTGCGGGTGCGCCGCCCATCCCGGCTGCCGAGGTCTTGAAGCGCCTGCTCGACGCGCCGCGCGTAGCCGTGTCGGAACCCAAGGAAGAACCCTTCACCTGGACCACGCGCTACGGCCGCCCTGCCCTCACCGTGCAGTCGGTCAATCGCCAGGGCATCACCATCCGCTTCCATGCGGGTTCGGGCGCGGACATGGCCACATTGGCGACCGCGCTCCGCGACACGCTCGAACATCTTGAGCGGCAGGGAATGGGTCTACAGCAGTGACAGGCTCGGGGGGGCACAACAGCATCGCGACACAGGGAAAGGGCATCTTGCCCGCCCTTGGGTCACGCGCTGTTTCCCCGGGGAAACAAGGCCACGCCAGATCGGGCCGCCCTCCCCTCTCCTCCCGGAGACTCCCTTCTTTCGCCCTAATCCTCTCGTCGTTTCCCCGGGGAAACAGCCTCACCCCCCTGCCCTTGCCAAGGAGCCGCCCATGACGCGCACCGGCAAGGCTGAGCTTACCGACCAGTTCGAGCTGTTCCTTCCCTATATCGCGGACATGCCGCTGCGCGACCAGCGCGAGATGATGGAGCGTCCCTTCTTCAGTCTCGCCAAGTCAAAGCGCGTCAAGCCGATCGATTACACCTCCCCCGACGGCAAAGCCTGGGTCCATGTGTCCGCCAATCCCGATTACGGCATGGCGACCATCTGGGATGCCGACATCCTCATCTATTGCGCCTCGGTTCTGGCCGACATGGCCCGGCGCGGCATCAACGATGTTCCGCGCAAGCTGCACCTCATGCCCTATGATCTGCTGCGCGCCATTCATCGCCCGACCACCGGCCGCGCCTATGAACTGCTCGGCCAGTCGCTCGACCGTCTGGTGTCCACCACCATCAAGACCAACATCCGCGCCGAAAACCGTCGGGAAGCAACCTTTAGCTGGCTCGATGGCTGGACCCAGCTTGTCGATGAACGCACCGAACGATCGCGCGGCATGACGATTGAACTCAGCAACTGGTTTTACGAAGGCGTGCTGATGCAGGGCGGCGTCCTGTCCATCGACCGTGCCTATTTCGACCTGACGGGCGGGCGCGAACGCTGGCTTTACAAGGTCGCGCGCAAACATGCTGGCGGGGCAGGGGAGGGGGGCTTCTCCATCTCCATGCCGACCCTGTTCGAAAAGTCAGGGGCAGAAGGCGCCTATCGCCGCTTCAAGTTCGAGATCGCCAAGATCGCCGAACGCGACCCATTGCCCGGCTACACCTTATTGCTCGAACAACCCCAGGGTAAGCGCGAGCCATCGCTACGCATGAGCCGCCGGACGGCCGAAGTCCCGCGCGCCTCAAACGACGCCTCGACTGCGAAACTGGGCGTCCCACCCAAGGCCGCGGCTCTGAACGGCGCGCCCGTTTCCATCAGCAAAAGTCCGGCGGCCGACCCGCAACCTTTGCTCGACGCCGGGGATGTCATCCGCCGCACAGTCACCAGCCTTTCCTCCCGCGCGACCGCTGGCGAACTCACCGACGCAACCCTCGCCACGCTGCGCACCGAATGTCCGGGTTGGGACTATCAGTCCCTCCATCAGGATTTCCGCAACTGGCTCGACGCTGACCCGACGCGCACGCCGGTCAACTACCAGAAAGCCTTCATCGGCTTCGTGCGCCGTTTCCATGAAAAGAACCGCCACCGCCTCTGACCTTTCGGCCCCAAAGGTCCCCTCGTCAGTCAGGCCTTGCTCGTTAGCGCATAAGCGTTCCCGAAGTGTCGGTTGCTCTATAGTGCGTTCGGCACCTGATTTCCCGAAGCGACTGCCAATTTCATTTCATCCACAGCTTTTGAACGACATTGAGCAGCCGACTGATGCAACTGATTCAATCCCTGCGCCAATCCGACGAGCAACCACGCACCATCGACACTCCAGGAACGGCCAACGCTCCTTCAGGAACGTTTCCCCGACACATCAGGAACGCCACGCTCGACACTCCGGGAACAAAAGCCCGACCTTTCGGGAACAGCCCGGTTCGCCCGACTCGCCTATCCCCGCCACTTTTGCCGCATCCCACGCAGGCTTAACTCTCTAACTTTCTACTAAACCCTATAACCAGAAGGAGATTCTTCTAGTTTTTGGAAGGGAGAGAAGTGGCAAGCTGCGACACCAATTTGGTCGCTCCTTGGTGGGAGATGCCGAGCAGGCGCGTTATCGCCACCTTGCTCAAACCCGGATAGGCCAGTTCCAACCGCATCAGCAGGGGCGCCTTGCTCCGCTTTGTCACTGGCAGCTCTTCGGGCAGCTTCTTGAGCCGCGCTTCAATCCGGTCAAGTTCCGCCAATCCTTGCGCCGCCTGCCGCCCGATCATTTCGATCAATTGCACCGTCAGCGTCCTTATATCCACGCCGGGAAATCGGGGCAGATCGACGAAGGACGGCAGTCGCCGTGCCGTCAACCCGCACGCTTCGAGCGCCGCCGGAATGTGCGCCGCCACCACCCATCCCAAATCTGTCCGCCGGGGATCAATCTGCAACTGCCGTCCATCCGCCGTCGTCAGCAATTGTCCCTCGCTCATCGGAGCCGCCAGGTCTTCCCGCGCCGCGAGGAGGCGCTCTGCCACCTCTTCCACGCCCGTTGAAGGGTAGGGGGCCTCCACGACCGCCTGAACCGCCCGCCAGGCCGGGCCGAAGCGTACCAGATCATCTGATGCCCAGATCTGTGCCTCTTTCCTGTCGTCCAGCAGCTGGCGTGATATGTTCAGCGTCGCCCGCGCTATCGGATCGCGCTCGCCCTCGCTCGCCGAAAGCACGAAATGAACCAGCGCCGCGATCGACAAGGGGTCATTCAGCCCCTCGCTATGGCGGGGCGGGGGCGTCCGCCCGCAAATCCAGTCCTGCAAATCTCCGAAGGAAATGGGCACGGACGCGACACTGGCCAGCGCCGCGGCCCCTTTAAGGCGCGACCGGGCAAGCCAGATGTCGGTGGCCGGGCTGTTGGCAAGCCGCCCGTCGAGCCTCCCCAACAAAAGAAACGCCTGCTCCGGAGATGAAGAAAAATCCAGCATTTCCGGGCTATATCAGCATATTGGATGTAACCAAACACATATGTTAGTTACATATGCTTTTCCGCCCCCTCCTGCCGTTCTGAACGCGCTCAATTCACCTTCTCATTCATGAATTGAACCCCAATCCAGCTTGAATCCCGCCACTCCCCGCGCCATTTGTCCCGGCGGCCAAAATTCATTGGAGGGCATGAAAGAAACGCCATGACGAACCCGACCGACGCTGCTCCTGAAACCCGTTCCTTCGAAGCTGACGTAGCCAAATTGCTGCACCTGATGGTGCACTCGGTCTATTCGGACAAGGATGTGTTCCTGCGCGAACTCATCTCCAACGCCGCCGACGCCTGCGAAAAGCTGCGCTATGAGAGCCTCAGCAATCCCGCGCTCGCCGCTGGTGGCAGCCCGCAAGTGACGGTGACGCTCGATCCCGACGCCCGCCAGCTATCGATCGAGGACAACGGCATCGGCATGAGCGAGGGCGAACTTGTCGATGCGCTCGGCACGATCGCGCGTTCGGGCACGAAGGCGTTCATGGAACGCGTCGCCAGCGCCAAGGAAGCGGAAGGCACGCAGCTGATTGGCCAGTTCGGCGTCGGCTTCTATTCGGCCTTCATGGTTGCGGATCGCGTCGATGTCCTGTCCCGCCGCGCAGGCTCCGACCAGGCGGCGCGCTGGTCGTCCGACGGCCTTGGCACCTATACCGTCCAACCCGCCGAAACGGCCGAGGCGCCCGAACATGGCACCCGCGTCATCCTGCATCTTAAGGAAGACGCCGCGTCCTACACTGAACGCTATCGCGTCCAGCAGATCATCAAGGACCAGTCCGGCCATGTTCCGGTGCCGATCTTCCTCAAGGAGAAGCCCGATGCGGAGGCCGAGCAGATCGCGGATGGCGCTGCGCTCTGGACCAAGCCCAAGAGCGAGATCAGAGCGGAGGAATATACCGACTTCTACCGCAGCGTCGCCGGCCAGTTTGACCAGCCCGCGCTGACGTTGCACTATCGGGCCGAGGGTCTGCACGAATATTCCGTGCTGGCCTTCGTTCCCGAAATGAAGCCGTTCGACCTGTTCGATCCCGACCGCACGGGCCGCATGAAGCTCTATGTCCGCCGCGTCTTCATCACCGATGAGGCGGAGATATTGCCCCGCTACCTGCGCTTCGTGCGCGGTCTCGTAGATTCCAGCGACCTGCCGCTCAACGTGTCGCGCGAGATGATCCAGCAGAGCCCGGTGTTGGCGGCGATCCAGAAGGGCGTCAGCAACCGCGTCCTCAGCGAGCTTGAGAAGCTCTCCGCCAATGACGGCGAAGCCTATATCAAATTCTGGGACAATTTCGGCGCAGTGCTGAAGGAAGGGCTGTACGAGGACTTCGCCCGCCGCGAGCAATTGCTCGGCCTAGCCCGCTTTAAATCCACGACCTCCGGCGACAGCTGGCGCTCGCTGAAGGACTATGCCGAGGGCATGAAGGAGAACCAGACGGCGATCTACTACGCCACCGGCTCCGACCTCGATCGCCTCGCTTCCTCGCCGCAGCTGGAAGGTTTCCGCGCGCGCGGGATCGAGGTGCTGCTGCTGACCGATCAGGTGGACAGCTTCTGGGTCACCGCTGGCGTCGATTATGATGGCAAGCCCTTCAAATCGGTAACGCAGGGCCTTGCCGACCTCAGCCTCGTGCCCCTGCCCGAAGGGGAGGCGGCTGCGCCCGCTGCTTCGGAAGAAGTCAGCAGCTTCATCGATTTCGCCAAGGATCTGTTGAAGGATCAGCTATCCGATGTCCGCGTGTCCGAGCGGCTGACCGAAAGCCCGGTCTGCCTCGTCGCGGCCGAACATGGCATGGATCGGCAGCTGGAAAAGCTGCTGGCCGCCGCCGGTCGCGGCGCTGGGGCTTCTATGCCCGTGCTCGAACTCAACCCGCGCCACAGCCTGATCGTCCGGCTGAGCGGCCTTCAGGACGACAACAGCCTGCGCGAAGATGCCGCCTGGCTGCTGCTGGACGAGGCGCGGATTGCCGATGGTGAATTGCCCACCGATCCGCGCGCCTTTGCCGAACGGCTCGGCCGGGTCATGGCGAAGGCTCTCGGCTAATCACGATCTGCTGGCCCGGTCTCATCCACCGGGCCAGCGTATATCAGGCGAGCGTCACGAAGATTTCCGCCTCGATCAGCCACTCGTCCCGAATCTTGCGCCATTTCGCGCTGTAGATGCCGGACGCGGTCAGCTCCTGCGTGGCCGCTGCCATACCTTTCCATTCGCCCTGTTCCATCGCGATCGGTTCGACCGGCGAAACGGTGATGCTGGTGGGCATCCGGATATAGATAGTGCGCTCGGGCGCTGCGAACTCGCGCTTCCATGCCATCAGCTGCGCCTTCCGGCCGCTGATCACCCCGCTGTCACTGCCGGTCACGAGTATCGCGGCGAGTGACAGCAACGGGCCAATCGCGCTCAGGTCCATCTCGGCCAACGCCCGGTTGAATGCCGCCCGCCGCATTCGGATCGTTAGGTCGCAGGATTGGGTCACTCTACTATTCCTATCAGCACTGCATGTGTCAGCCGCCTATGATCCAGCGCCGTCGCCGCTGCAAGGAAGCAGCATAGAGTGAATCCGGCCGACACCCACCCCGATGGCACCGACGCAATCTCTGCGCCCCACGATGCACCCGATCGTTAAGCCATTGCAATGACGATGCAACCGCCAGGATATTGTGGCGTTATAGCTTGATGATTTTGCGGTGCGGTGCGTCTGATCCTGCTTGGGCAGGGGATGGATTTTGTGACTTTGATCGATATGCTGACGTCCGTGCTGACGGAGGCATGGTTGAATGACAGGGATTTTTGATCGCGTTTCGACGGGCAATTCAGGGCTCGATCTGGTATTGGGCGGGGGTCTGCCTGCCCAGAGGCTGTATCTCGTCGAAGGCGCTCCCGGATCGGGAAAGACGACGCTCGCGCTGCAATTCCTGCTCGAAGGCGTGGCGGCGGGCGAGCCGGTCCTCTACGTCACGCTGTCGGAAACCAGCGAGGAATTATCGGTCGTCGCTGCCTCGCACGGCTGGGACCTGAACAACGTCAACCTCTTCGAACTTGCCTCTGCCGATTCCGTGCTGGGCATAGGACGGGACCAATCGATCCTGCACAGCTGGGAAATGGAACTGGGCGGCACCATCGAACTGATCCGGGAGGAGGTGCAACGGCTAAAGCCGCGTCGCATCGTGTTCGACAGCCTGTCCGAATTGCGGCTTCTGGCGCAGGACCCACTCCGCTACCGGCGCCAGCTGCTGTTCCTCAAACAATTTTTCGCGCAGATCGACACCACGGTTCTGCTGGTGGACGACCTGACCGGCGGCGCGGGTATCCGCGACAATCACCTGCATAGTCTCTGCCATGGAGTGATAACGCTGGAACGGCTGACGCTCGATTTCGGCGCGGCGCGGCGGCGCATGCAAATTCAAAAGATGCGCGGGGTCGATTTCGTCGCCGGTTATCACGACATGATCATCCGCAAGGGCGGCATCGACATATTCCCCCGCCTCATCGCGTCCGACCATCATGCGCCGTTCGTCGGCGAACCGGTGCCCAGCAAGATTCCGGAGCTCGACGCCATTCTGGACGGCGGTCCCCAACGCGGCACCAGCACGCTCATCACGGGTCCTGCGGGCGCGGGCAAGACGACGCTGGCCCTGCAATATGTCATCGCCGCCTGCGAACGCGGCGAAAATGCGGTGATATATGAATTTGATGAGCGGATCGGCACGCTCATCGCCCGAGCGCGATTGTTCGGAACGGATCTACAGGCTTTGATGGACGACGGCCGCCTTGTCATCCGCCAGATCGATCCGGCCGAGGTCGCGCCCGGCGAATTCGCCGCCATGGTCAGGCAGGAAGTGGAGGAGCGTGATTCACGCATCATCCTGATCGACAGCCTCAACGGATATCTGGCGGCCATGCCCCAGGAACAGCAGCTGATCCTGCAATTGCATGAGCTTCTGTCGTACCTCAGCCACCGGGGCGTCGTGACCTTGCTTGTCAATCCACAGCAGGGTTTCTTCGGGTCGATGCGAACCGACGAACTGAATGTGTCCTACATTGCGGACATCGTCATCCTTATGCGCTTTTTCGAGGCGGATGGGCGCATTCGCAAGGCGCTGTCGGTCATCAAGCACCGCAGCGGCGCGCATGAGGACTCCATCCGCGAATTCAGGATCGATACCCATGGCGTTCGCGTCGGCGCGCCGCTCTCTGATTTCAGGGGCGTGCTGACCGGGACGCCGGAATATCTGGGAGCTTCTTCACCACTGATGGAGGACCGCGACGGCCGTGCATAAGGCCGCCGCATCCTCAACCCTCCGGGTCATCGTCAGCGCACCCTATGGCAGCGACGCCGACAGCGTGACGCGGCTGCTGCGGGGGGAGGGGCATCGGGTCCAAATCTGCCCCACCCTAACCGAGATGGCAGAGGCGATCGACGAGCAGACAGGCGTCGCACTCGTCACGGAAGAAGCGTTGTTCACCGACCTGGGTCCGTTGCACCGCGCGCTGGATGCGCAGCCTGCATGGTCGGACATTCCCTTCATACTGCTCGCCGGACGGCAGGCGGGCCGCTTTGGTTCCAGTGAGGCCATAAGGCGCCGATTGCCCGATAACGCGCTTAGCGTCATCCTGCTGGAACGGCCGGTCAGCGGGGAATCGCTGATTAGCGCCGTCGCGTCGGGCATAAGGGCTCGGCAGAAGCAATTGCAGATCCGCGACCAATTTGCAGCCATCAATGCAGAACGCAGCCGCCTCAATACGTTGCTCGAAAATCTTCCGGTCGGCGTTGCCTTCATCAATGTCGATGGCAGCACTTTGCTTTCCAACCCCGCATTCCGCCGTTTCCTGCCCAGCGGAGAAATCCCCGCCCGATTGCCCGACGCCGAGGATCGGTGGGAAGGCTATGAAGAGGACGGCACCCGTATCACGCGCGATCGCTTCGTGACGATGCGCGCTCTGAAGGGCGAGCAGGTGCGAGGGATCGAGTTTCTGCATCACCCGACAGAAGGTCCGCCGGTCTGGACCCGGATAAGTGGCGTGCCGCTGCTCGACCCCGGCAGCTCACAGGTTACAGGCTCCATTTCCGTAATCGTCGACATAGACGAGCAGAAGCGGAGCCAGCAGGCGCTCGCGGAGGCGACTCAGCGGCTCGAGCAGGAGGTCGACGCCCGCACCCTTGAATTGCGGGAGGCGCTGCTGCGACTGGAAGCCGAGGCGGAAGAACGCGCCCGTGCCGAGGAAGCGTTGCGCCAGGCGCAGAAGATGGAGGCGGTCGGCCAATTGACCGGCGGAATCGCGCATGACTTCAACAATATGCTGACGGGCATCATTGGAGCCATCGACATTCTGAAGCGCCGGATTTCCAGCGGTCGACTGGACGACCTAGATCGCTTCATGGATGCCGCCAGCACATCGGCGCAGCGCGCGGCGGCGCTGACGTCCCGATTGCTCGCCTTTTCCCGTCGGCAGTCGCTCGACAGCCGCCCCACCGACGTCTGCAAGCTCATTCATTCGCTGGAGGACCTGCTTCGCCGCACCATGAATGAATCGATCGAGGTGGTAATCCTTTCCTCCCCCCCGTTACCGACGGCGCTGGTGGACGCCAATCAGCTGGAAAGCGCGATCATCAACCTTGCGATCAATGCCCGCGACGCGATGCCTGATGGCGGCCGCCTGACGCTGTCATGCGAAGAGGTGGAACTGGATGCGGAGTGCTGCGCGCGCAATCCAGGCATCACGCCGGGCCGCTATATCATGGTTGGGGTGTCTGACACCGGCGTCGGCATCGATGGCGATACGCTGGACAAGGTGTTCGATCCCTTCTTCACTACCAAGCCGATCGGGCAGGGTACGGGCCTGGGCCTGTCGATGGTCTATGGCTTCGCCAAGCAGTCGAATGGCCTGGTGCGCATCAACTCGACGGTGGGCGAAGGAACGGTGGTCAGGATATTCCTGCCGGTTGCGGAACAGCAAGTTGAAGCCGAAACCTTGGAACATGCCGCCATTCACCATGGTGACGGCCAGTCGGTGCTGCTGGTCGAGGATGATGAGTCCGTCCGGCTCCTCGTGCGCGATGTGCTTGAGGAACTGGGCTACAAGGCAACAGAGGCCGCCGACGGACAGCAGGCGGTGCGCATATTGGAGTCCGGGCGGCGTTTCGACCTCATGATCTCGGATGTTGGCTTGCCGGGAATGAACGGGCGGCAATTGGCGGAAATCGCGCGAGCGCATTTGCCCGACCTGCCCATCCTGTTTGTGACGGGCTATGCGGAAGGAGCCGCCGTGCGGGGTGGCTTCCTGTCCAACAACATGCAGATGATCACCAAGCCATTCCAGATCGAAATGCTCTCCGCCCGCATCCGCGAAATGCTGGAAAGCTGATGGGAAGCTAGCCCGTTACTCCGTGGAACGTCCCGTGTGCGACTAATGGGCGGCTGGGACGTTTATCGGCAGGGCTTTGGAGAAGCACGACATGTCGGCTATCGGCTGGAAAATCGATGAGGCCGAGCGCTTGTCCCTCCTCCGCCGCTTCCCGCCGATCTGGCCGGATGTCGTGGCAGATCACATTACGCTGAAATCCGGCGTGGCAGAGGATGAGCCTTTGCCCGATCTGCAGCAGGCGGAGATTGTCGGCAGCATCAGCGACGGTGAAGGGCTCCAGGCCCTGATCGTTGTCGTAGGCGGTCATAGTGGACGGCCAGATGGAGGCACCTTCCACATCACCTGGTCGCTCGACCGCAGCCGGGGCCGGGAAGCAGTGCAAAGCAATGACGTCATCGAGGATTTGGGGTGGCGGCGTCTCCCCGAACCCGTTCCAATCAGGGTTAGCCCGGCGCGCTTCTAGAGAAAGCCTGCTTTCTTCGATCAGAGGGTGGGCTGCCCCTGATAATTACCGACGACGTTGGTGCCAGCCTCCTGATTATTCTGCAATTCTTCCCCATGCCACACGTTGCGACCGATGAAGAGGATTGCGATGATCACGGCTATCGCCAGGACGATCAAGGCAGCCGCCCGTCCTGTATTACGGGGCGGTGGTGGGTCGATGTGGTTCATGGCACGTCAGCGGTTTCGGTCGATATAGTCGGCTACCGCATTGACGCTATGGCCGACCTTTTCCACCGCTTCCTCCAATTGGCGCCGAGATGTCTGAAAACGCTGGGACCAATATTGTACCTCCATATCCTCCTTTAGCGACACATGTTTCAGATCGCGGGGAACAGGCGGGGCATTGCTCTGGACTTGAGGTTGCAGATCTATCGTGGACATGGCGATCTATTTTCCTGACGAGAGCTCCGGTCTTCAAACGCGCGTCAGTGTTCTCAGAACCTGCCCTTGGAGCAGCTAAATCGGGGGCTGACGCCGCTACTCTCTGTGGTAAGAGCGAGCACGGCAGGATGATGTTCCGGTGCCACTGGTAAAGTTCATAACCTGCATTATGCAGCTCGGAATTCATCGCGGCCGGGGGAAGTCGGCGGCGGTGCTCCCCTTGGGTCAATAGAAGGAGCAGACGGTCAGCCGATCGCGATCCAGGCGGCAAGGCTCGCCGCTGCCGCTGCAAGAGCAGCGAACAGCGGTATTGCGGCTCTCATGCCGCCGTGGCCCCAACCGATGCCCACCGTCATGACGCCTTTGGCCAGAGTGTTGGCCAACACCGCACCGCCCAGTACGAAGCCAGCGGTTTGATCATCGATCGCATGTGGCGGGAGCCCCGCCATCGTCATCACGGCGGCGTCGACGTCCGATATACCGGTGAGAGTCAGGACGACTGCCATGCCCTCCTGCCCAAAATGTTCCAATGCCCAACGCGCGGCGAGCGACAATCCCGCGACAAGGGCAGCCAGCAGGAGTGCGGGGGTAAAGCCCAAGGGATTGGCGACGGCGGCTCCGTTGCCGCCTTTGCCGTGGGCGCGCCATGCGGTCAGGGCGAACGCGACGGCTACAAGCGCTGCCGGAGCCATGGTCAGTGCCAGAGACGGTAGCGCGCGGGGAACGAGGACGAGTGCTACCAACTGCACCCTTATGAACATCACGATTGATGCCACCGCAATGCCTGCCGTCAATAATCCTCGGCCATCGGGTTCGTCGCGGAGCCGCCTGGCATAATCGGCGGTGACGGCGGTGGACGACACAATGGCCCCGGTAAGCGCGACCAGCAACACGCCGCGATCGCGGCCGAAGCGCCTGGAGATCGCATAACCGGCGAAGGACAGTCCCATCACGAAGACGACCACCATCCAGATTTTCCTGGGGTTCCAGGCGTCGTAAGGGCCATAGGAGGCATCTGGCAGTAGCGGCAGGATGATGAGAGACACCAGCAGGAAGCGGGACACACCCTCAATCTCGCTCTCATCCATTCCCCGGAGCAGAGCGTGCATCGATTGCCGTGAGCTCAATATCGCAAAGATCGCCGCACCTGTTGCCAGGCCCAAAGCAGGCGAGATGCGCGTGGCGCAGAAACCGGCGCCGAAGGTCAGTAGGCCTGCCAGCGTTGTGGTTGCGGACAGATGATCTTGATCGGCGCTTCGGCTGTAGCCGACCGTCAGCACGACCGAGACGCCCAGGCCCAGGGCAGCGGCGACCATGTCGGGGGCAAGGCCGCCGAGCCCCCCAAGTAAACCGATCAGCCCAAAGGTGCGAAAGCCCGCGACCCTGCGCCCCTTGCCGAAGTTCCGCTGTGTCCAGCCGCGCTCCATCCCTACAAGCAGGCCCACTGCGATCGATGCGATCAGGGAAAGATAGGGGTGAGCGATATTGAACATGGTCGCAGCTAGCCTAAGCGCATCGGAGCAGATCGCGATAGGTATAAGTCGCAGTCAAATCGTCTTCATCTTCACCGGAATTTTGAGATAGCGAACGCCGTTGCTTTCGGCTTCGGGGAAATGACCTGCGCGGATATTGACCTGAATCGAAGGCAACAGCAGGCGAGGCACGGGCAGCGTCGCATCACGGGCTTCGCGCATGGCGACGAAGCTGTCTTCATCCACTCCGTCATGGATATGGACGCTTGCACGCCGTTCTTCACCTACTGTCGTTTCCCAACGATAGTCATCGCGGCCGGGCGCTTTATAGTCGTGACACAGAAACAGGCGGGTTTCATCGGGCAGGCTCAGCAGCCGCCGGATGGAACGGTAAAGAATGCGAGCGTCGCCACCGGGGAAATCCGCCCGCGCCGTCCCATAGTCGGGCATGAACAATGTATCGCCGACAAAGGCCGCATCGCCGACCAGATAGGCGATGTCCGCAGGTGTATGCCCAGGAACATGCATGACGGTGAAGCGCAGCATGCCCACTGCAAACTGTTCGCCATCTCGAAACAACCGGTCGAAATCCGAACCATCGATCCGCATGTCGTTGAGTCCGAAGACGGGACGGAAGATTTTCTGCACGTCGCAAATATGCTCGCCAATGCCGATCGGCGCACCGGTCCTGCTCTTGATAAAGGGTGCTGCGGACAGATGATCGGCATGGGCGTGCGTCTCCAGCACCATAGTGATCCGCCAACCCTGTTTTTCAGCAAAGGCCAGCAGCCGCTCGGCTGAGCGCGTATCAACTTCCCCGCTGGCAATGTCGAAATCCATCACCGGGTCGATGACTGCCGCCTCCCAGGTTTCGGGGTCAGCGACCAGATAGCTCACCGTATAGGTCGCCTCGTCGAAAAAGGCTTCGATCAGGGGCTTTGTGTCCATGTCGTCCTCCATTGCTCCTTGACAATATATTACATGTATCTAAATTAGCAATATCTAATGGAGTACATGATGATCCGTCCGTTGATGAACCTCGCCACCTTCGAAAAGAAGGCGGGCGAAGTCTCGGACCTGCTGAAAGCGATGGGCAACGTCCGGCGCCTGATGGTGCTGTGCAAGCTGGTCGAACATGGCGAAATGACCGTGGGCGACCTCGCGCAACAGGTCGGTTTGTCGCAATCCGCCCTGTCGCAGCATCTCGCCAGGATGCGGGAGGAGGGGCTGGTCGCTTTTCGACGGGAGAGCCAGACGCTCTGGTATCGCATCGCCGATGCGCGGACGGAACAGCTCCTCGCCAGTCTCTACACTATCTTCTGCAAGGAATGATCCGATGCCGATCCCAACCATTACTCCGCACGACGCGGATAAAGCCGTGGCCAAGGGCGCCACGCTCGTCGATATTCGTGGACCTGACGAACATGCCCGCGAGCATATTGCGGGGGCGATTCATGTCCCGCTCGATCGTCTGGAGGAACTGCCACAGGTGGCCGGGCCAATCATCTTTCACTGCAAGTCAGGCATGCGAACGCAAGCCAATGAGGCAGCCTTGCAGGCGGCGGCGGGCTTCACGCCCTGCCATATACTTCAGGGCGGTCTGGACGGCTGGCGCGCGGCGGGATTGCCGACGCGGCTCGACCGGGCACAGCCGTTGGAGATCATGCGGCAGGTGCAACTGGTGGCCGGTAGCCTTGTGCTGCTGGGCGCCCTGCTCGGTTTCCTCGTTGCTCCTGCCTTTTTCGGCCTATCGGCCTTTGTTGGCGCGGGGTTGATGATGGCGGGGGCGACCGGCTGGTGCGGCATGGCGAAGCTGTTGCAGGCGATGCCATGGAATCGCCGTTCTCTCGGCGCGTAGGCCGATCATGTCTCCGGCTATGATCGTTGCGGCTCTGGCTTCGGGCGGCCTGATCGGGACCGTATTGGGTCTGGTCGGCGGCGGCGGCTCGATCCTTGCCGTGCCGCTGCTGGTCTATGTGGTGGGCGTGGGGTCTGCTCATGCCGCCATCGGGACGGCAGCGGTCGCCGTAGCCGCCAATGCGGCTTTCAGCCTGATCGGCCATGCCCGCGCCGGTACAGTGAAATGGCCATGCGCCCTCGTTTTCGCGGGAGCTGGCGTCACTGGCGCGGCGATCGGCGCGGAAATCGGCAAGGCCATATACGGCCAGCGATTGCTGATGCTGTTTGGCTTGCTGATGATCGGCGTGGGGCTTTCCATGCTGCGGACGAAGCGCACCACCGACGCGCCCGATGTACGACTGTCGCGAGCAACCGCTGGTCGGTTGTTGCCGCGCCTCGTTCCGATCGGCCTTGGAGTGGGATTGGCCGCCGGCTTTTTCGGGATCGGCGGCGGCTTTCTGATTGTGCCGGGGCTGATGATGGCGACTGCCATGCCGCTCAACAATGCAGTGGGAACGTCGCTTGTCGTCGTCACGGCGCTGGACCTTACTACTGCGGCTTCCTATGCGCTGTCGGGCTTTGTCGATTGGTCACTCGTGGGGGTATTGATCGCGGGCGGTGTCGGTGGGGCGGCTATCGGTATCGCACTCGGCCGAAAGATGGCGGCGCGCAAAGGGCTGCTGGAGCGGTTGTTCGCCGTCACGGTGACCGCCGTGGGGGCCTATGTCGCGCTGCGCGGCGTCTGAGTTTCCCGTCATCGCGGTCTAACATGCTGCTAGTTCGGTCGTCCAGGATGACGACGGCGTGAACGGTTCAACTAAGGGGAGCAAGATCCATCTGCTCTGGCTTGATTCGCTTGCGTCCGCACATGAGGAAGTGGCAGCCCATTTTCTCGTCCGAAGGCAGCGCGGGCTTGTGTCGGCCCGGAGGTCTCCAACCGAGAGGGGCTGGGCCGCAGAAATAGGGCGAACGCGCCGCAAAGTGGGGCACCTGTCCGGCCGAGAGGCTGGCAAAGGCGAGGCTTGCCAGCGCCAGCGCACTAAACCGCATGGCTGAACCGCTTTTCCGCTGGTTGCAGATAGCTGTCGAATGCGGCGGCTATGCTGCGGGCGTAGGGGAGCGCGCCGGGGGTCAGTTGCACTCGGCCTTCGCTCAATCGCAATAGGCCAATTCGCTCGAAGCGCGACAGGTCCGGCTGGGGCAGGACAGTGCCCACATGCGCTTCGCCCCGGCAGAGGATCGCCTCGATGATCCGGCCACGACGCCCGTCATCGCCCGTGCGCAGCGTGCCGCGGGTGGCGGAAAGCTTGCCGCGCTCTACGCGTTCGCGCCAAGGCCCGGCCTGCTTTTCATTCTGGACGATGAGGTCCGGAAATTGGCTGATCGCACTGGCGCCCAGACCCAGGAGGATATCGGCGGGATCATCGGTAAAGCCCTGAAAGTTGCGGCGCAGCCGTCCGTCGCGGGCTGATATTGCCAGGCCGTCCTGCGGCAGGGCGAAATGGTCGAAGCCGATCGCCGCATAACCAGCGGCGGTTAACATGCGATAGCCTTGTGCGGCCATGTCGAAGCGCGCGGCGAGATCGGGCAGATTGCTGCCGTCGATGCGGCGCTGGCGGGGCAGTAGCTGCGGCATATGGGCATAGCCGAACAGGGCGACACGGGCGGGTTGCATCGCGACGCTTGCTTCCAAAGTCGCCGCAAGATCGTCGAGGCTTTGGCCGGGTAGGCCATACATGAGGTCGAAACCGATCGCGATCCCGGCTGCGCGGAGTTGATCGACGGCTCGCTCCACCATGTCGAGCGGCTGAATGCGGCCGATCGCGGCCTGAACATGCGGGGTGAAGGTCTGTACGCCAAGGTTGACGCGGCTGACGCCCATGGCCGCCATGGTGGAAATCCAGGTGGCGTCGAGGCGGCGCGGGTCCAGTTCGACCGAGATTTCGGCGTCACGTGCATCGAAACAGAGCAGCAATTGCTGAAGCAGGCGGACGAAATCGACGAGCGGCAGCGAATTGGGACTACCGCCGCCAAAGGCGATCCGCGCGACGCGTCCGCGTCCACGCAAGCGTCCCGCGATGGAAGCCATCTCTCGTTCCAGTGCCTCCACATAGGCTGTCAACCGCTGGGCGCGATTGGCCGCCCCTGTATTGCAGCCGCAATACCAGCATATGTCGTGGCAATAGGGGATATGGACATAGAGGGAGAGGAGGGCGTCCGTTTCCATCCCATCCAGCCTGGCTGCAAGGTCATCCGCGCCCACATCGGCGGTGAACTGCGCGGCAGTGGGATAGCTGGTGTAGCGCGGCACCGGCTGGGCCAGCAGGTCAGGATAATAGGTCCACATGGCTTAACCGGATCGCATGGGGCAGCGCGCGCAGCATTGAGCCAGGTCAAATTGCCGCTTGCGCCGGATCAATGCCGGGCGTGCGGCGCCGGGGCAAAGCCAAGTCACTGACAACAGGGACGGAGAACCCGGAAATGCACATCAAGACCATTTTACTCGGAGCGACGGCTGGTTGCGTCGCCATGTCCGCGCCCGCGCAGGCCGCGCAGGGCGACGTGCTGGTGCGGTTGCGCGCCATCATGGTTGCGCCAAATGAACGAAGCGGGAGTGTGCTGCCCGCCTTTCCGGGCGAAAAGGTGAAAGTCGATAACAGCGTGATGCCGGAGATCGACGTGACCTATATGGCGACCGACCATGTGGGCTTTGAGCTGATCGCCGCCACGACCAAGCACAGCGCCAGCGGGCGCACTGGAACGACCGGGGCGATCGGCCGTTTGGCATCCACCTGGGTGCTGCCGCCGACGCTGACGGCGCAATATCATTTCCTGCCCGAAGCCAAGGTCCGTCCCTATGTCGGAGCGGGCGTCAACTACACGCTGTTCTACAATGAAAGGGCGTCGAACGCGCTGGAAGGCGCGGTGGGCGCGACCAGGGTGCGCATGTCGGACAGCTTCGGATGGGCGGCGCAGGCCGGAGTTGATGTCGATTTGACGGACAGCATGTTCCTGAACCTGGATGTCAAATATATCGATATCGATACCACGGCCCGGCTGTCGACCGCGGCGGCGGGCGTGCAGAAGGTTCGCGTGCATCTCGATCCGCTGGTCTTTGGCGCGGGTGTGGGCGTAAAGTTCTGAACCCTATGCCGCGGCGAGCGCCTTCACCACGAAGGGCAGGCGCTCGCCATCCGGCTCCGTCAGCGTCAGATAGCTGCCGGGCTGAATCGCATGCGCGTCCAGGCGGAAGAGTTGCTCGTCATCCTCCTCACCCGGCTCATAGGATAGCGCCCAGCCGTTGGAAGTCCGTAGCAGCCAGCCATGGCGGTCTGGTTCATTCGGCCAGAAGCGCCGGACGGTGGCGAATTCGGGTTTATGCCGATATTCCTGCTCGTCGATCAGGCCGTTCTGGCCGAGCGGCAGGCGCATGACATAGCTGCGAGCTGCCGATCCGTTTGGAAAAGCAGGCGTGCGTGCGAGTTCGAGGCGTATCGTTGTCCATGTCATGCCACCCAGATCGGGTTTTCGGGGGATAAAGACTATAAGGACTATCCCGGATGGCGCCGGAGACCGTCAGATCCTAGCCAGCAAGGACAAGTTACGGTTCCTCGGCAGGAGATGTGAGATGAAATCGATACTGCTTCATATCCATGACGATCGAGGCGCGGAAAGCCGCCTGCAAGCAGCGTGCGACATCGCGCGCGCGACGGGGGCGCACATTCGTTGTGTTCAGGTGACGGAAATGCCCGACATGGTGGCCGCAGACATGTATGGCGGCGCGGCGCTGGCGCCTTCCATCATCAACGAGCTGCGTGAAATCGACGCGCGAATCAAGTCGCGCACCGACGAAAGGCTTCGCGCGGAAGGTGTGAGTTGGGATTGGCGGCAATTCGATGGCGATATTCTTCATGGTCTACTCGCCGCCTCGACATTGACCGATGTCATCATCGTGACCCTGCCTGAAGGGCCGCGCAGAGTACTCACCGACCCACCGCCGATCGCCGCCGAACTGGCCCTGTCAGGGCCGGTGCCCGTGATGGCGGTCCCGCAATCGGCGAAATCGCTGATGGTGGCGGGGCGGGCGCTGGTCGCCTGGGATGGATCGCAGGAAGCATCGGCGGCGCTGCGGGGCGCGGTGCCGCTGCTGAAGCTCGCGCAGGATGTGCACATCGTGACTGTGGAGGAAGCGAGCAAAAATACCTTCCCCGCGACTGATGCCCCCGAATATCTTGCCCGCCATGGGATCAAAGCGGAAGTCCATAGCTGGCCACGGGACGGCCGAGCTGTGGAGGATGCTCTGATAGCTGCCGTCGAAGCGCTGAAGCCCGACTGGATGGTGATGGGCGCCTATGGTCACAGCCGGCTGCGCCAGTTCGTGTTCGGCGGCGTGACCCGAACGATGCTGCGCGAAGGACGCGTGCCTGTCTTGCTGGCGCATTGAAGACAGGGCATTGTAACCCGATGGCGGTGGCGGACGACGATGACACGGAAGGCTTGAGCGAGCGCGAGCATAGCCTGGAACAGGCGCTGCTGGGGTCGATCCTGGCGACGGTGCCCGACGCGCTGATCGTCATCGACATGGCGGGCCGCATCGTGTCGTTCAGCGCGGCGGCTCAGCGCATGTTCCAATATGCGGAAAGCGATGTACTGGGCGAGAATATCTCTATGCTGATGCCATCGCCGGACCGGGAACGGCATGACGGCTATATCAGCCATTATCTTGGCACGGGCGAAAAGCGGATCATCGGCATCGGCCGACTGACCAGCGCCCGGCGGCGGGACGGATCGACCTTTCCGATCGAATTGTCGGTAGGCGAGGTGCAGGACCGGGGGCAACGGCTGTTCACCGGCTTCATCCGCGACCTGACCGAACGGCAACAGGCCGAGCGGCGCGTGGCGGACCTTCAGGCGGAACTGTCGCACGCCAGCCGGGTGACGGCGATGGGGACGCTGGCGTCCGCGCTGGCGCATGAGCTGAACCAGCCGTTGACTGCGATCACCAACTATCTGGAGGCCGGACGCGACCTGCTGGATGCGGACGGGCCGGTGGATCGCGAAATGCTGCGCGAGGCGATGGACGAAAGCGCGCGGCAGGCTCTGCGCGCTGGAGAGATCATCCGGTCACTGCGCGAGTTCATCAAGCGTGGCGAGACGATGCGCCAGCCTGAATCGTTGCGCGGGCTGCTGGCGGAAGGCGCGGCGCTGGCGTTCATCGGCATGGACAGCCGGGGCATCGACATGGACATCAGCATCGACCGGCGCATCGACAAGGTGCTGGTCAATCGGGTGCAGTTGCAGCAGGTGATCATCAATTTGATCAAGAATGCGATGGAGGCGATGGCGAGCAGCCCCGCGCGTATCTTGCGCCTGTCCGCTGCCCCCGCCGAGGACGGACGGGTCGAAGTGATCGTTGCCGACAGCGGAACGGGTCTGGACCCGGACATGTCGCGTAAGCTCTTCACCCCTTTCACCACCACCAAAGCGTCAGGCATGGGCGTCGGTCTGTCGATCAGCCAGACCATCGTCGAAGGTCATGGCGGCCGCATCTGGGCACAGCCGTCGCAATGGGGCGGCACGGCCTTTCACTTCACCCTCGATCGCGCGGATTAAGGCATGAGCGAACCCTTCCCCATCTATGTCGTCGATGATGACGAGGCGATCCGCCGGTCGCTGTCCTTCCTGCTGAAAACCAGCGGCTATGCAGTGCGATTGTTTGAGGGGGGAACGGCTTTCCTGAAGGAGGCGGCCGGGCTGGAGTCGGGATGTGTGCTGCTGGACGTGCGCATGCCCGACATTGACGGGCTGGAGGTGCAGCGGGAACTGCGCGCGCGCGGCATCATGCTGCCGGTGGTGATCATGACGGGCCACGGCGACATCGACATGGCGGTCGCGGCGATGAAGGCGGGCGCGAGCGAGTTCATCGAAAAGCCGTTCGAGAAGGCAGCGCTGCTGGGATGTGTCGAGGCTGCGCGGCTGCTGTCGGCGGCCGATCGCGGGGCCGGAGCGCGGGCGGAGGATGCAAGGGCGCGGCTCAATGCGCTGACCGATCGGGAGCGCGATGTGCTGGACGGGTTGGTCGAGGGACTGCCCAACAAGACGATTGCCTTCGACCTCGGTATCAGCCCGCGCACAGTGGAGATACATCGCGCCAACCTGATGCAGAAGCTGGAGGTGAAGAGTCTGGCCGAAGCGTTGAGGATCGCGTTCCACGCGGGGGTGGGGTGAGGGTATAGCTGTCACCCCGGGCTTGACCCGGGGTCCCGCTACCTTCAGGCGAGCAGTTCGAACATGTCCCCCCAGTTCGGATTGGCGCGCTCGATAAGCGCGAATTTCCACTGACGTTGCCAGCGCTTCAGGCGCTTCTCATGCTCTATGCATGCCGAGATGTCGTCGCTCCGTTCGGCCCAAACCAGTCGGTACAAGCGATAGCGCGCGCAGAAATCGGACCCGGTGCCGGACTTATGTTGGTGGATGCGGGCAGAGAGGTCTGACGTCACGCCCACATACATCGTTCCGCGATATCGATCGCTCATGATGTAAACCCAACCGCCTTTTCGTGCGCGTTCCATAGTTTTGGCATTGAAGAAGCGGGACCCCGGGTCAAGCCCGGGGTGACGGAGGAGGGGATCGCTAGGGAGATTTACGGATAGGTCTGAAACCCGCATGGCGGCATGCAGCGGGCATGGATATGCAATTTGATCTGGCGCAAAAGGCGCCCGGCAATGCCGAAATGGCGGCGGTGATGACCCCGGCTGCCGGAGGCTGCGGCGCAGGATATTGCGATCGGTGCGAGGTGCGCGATCAGGCGATCTGCGCCGATCTCGACCCGCAGGAGCGCGCCGCGCTCAACCGGATCGGGCGGCGCGTGACGCTGCAAGCCGGGCAGACGGTGATGTGGGAGGGCGATGACAGCATGGTCGTCGCCAACGTAATCGAAGGCACGCTGAAGCTTGCGACATCCACCGGCGACGGGCGCGAGCAGATTGTGGGCGTGGTGTATGCATCCGATTTCATCGGGCGGCCCTTCGGCGCGCGCACGCCGCATAGCGTAACGGCGCTGACCGATGCGCGGCTTTGCCTCTACCCGCGCGGCGCTTTTGACGGCTTTGCGCGCCAGCATTCGCAGCTCGAGCATCGGCTGCTCCAGCGGACGCTGGACGACCTTGATCGGACGCGAGCCTGGATGTTGCTGCTGGGGCGAAAGAATGCGCGAGAGAAGGTCGCGTCCTTCCTGCTGGACATGAGCCGACGGCTGCGCGCGGACCCCGACGGCGTGATTGACCTACCTCTGTCGCGCCAGCAGATCGCGGACATACTGGGGCTGACCATAGAAACCGTCTCGCGTCAGATCAGCGACATGAAGCGACTGGGCGTGATCGCGCTGGCCGGGCGGCGCGGCGTTCGGATTTCCGATGCGGATCGGCTGGAGGCCATGGCCGAGGGCGAGTGATAGCGGGTTTCCGGTGTTCTGAGACTTTCCCCTCCCGCAGGCGGGAGGGGTTAGGGGTGGGCGCGAGCGAAGCGAGCTTCTCGGCTGGCCTCGGGAATCGGCATTGATGTTGCGCCACCCCACCCCCCGGCCCCCTCCCGCAGGCGGGAGGGGGATGAGTGGCGACAATCTGCCTAAGGACATTCCCCTACATACCCGCCGCGCTGCCTTTGCCAGAGGTCAGAGCATAGGGGCGGCGACCGGACGAGGGACGCTGCAAAGACCTTTCGCGGGGAAATCCGATGGATCGATTGTTATTGAAATCGGGCGGCTGGTTCGCGCTGGCGGTGGTCGCCTTGCTGGCGGCGCTGATGGCGGTGGACAGCGGCTTTGCCGTCCACATGGCCATCGCTTGCGCGGCGGCGCTGCTGATGGTGGTGGTGACGATTGGTGGCGCGGATTATGCCGCAATCGCTCGCGGACTGCTGAAGATGCCCGCCGATCAGGGGAAATATGATGACGATCCGATCCGCTGGGGCGTGATCGCGACCGTCTTCTGGGGACTGGCGGGGTTTCTGGCGGGGCTCTACATCGCCTTGCAGCTGGCCTTCCCCGCGCTGAACCTTGGCATTGAATATACCAGTTTCGGGCGGTTGCGACCACTGCACACGTCGGCGGTGATCTTCGCATTCGGCGGCAATGCTCTTATTGCGACGAGCTTTTATGTCGTGCAGCGCACTTGCCGGGCGCGGCTTGCCTTTCCCTCGCTCGCGCGGTTCGTATTCTGGGGATACCAGCTGTTCATCGTGCTGGCCGCCACCGGCTATGTCATGGGCATCACGGAGGCGCGCGAATATGCCGAGCCCGAATGGTATGTCGATATCTGGCTGACCATCGTCTGGGTCGCCTATCTGGTCGTCTTCGGCGGCACCATCCTGCGCCGCAGTGAACCGCATATCTATGTGGCGAACTGGTTTTACCTAAGCTTCATCCTGACGATCGCGATGCTGCACATCGTCAACAACCTGTCGGTGCCGGTGAGCTTTCTCGGTTCCAAGAGCTATAGCGCTTTTGCAGGCGTGCAGGATGCGCTGACGCAGTGGTGGTACGGGCATAATGCGGTCGGCTTCTTCCTGACCGCCGGTTTCCTCGCCATGATGTATTATTTCGTGCCCAAGCAGGCGGAACGGCCGGTCTATAGCTATCGCCTGTCGATCATCCACTTCTGGTCGCTGATCTTCCTCTATATTTGGGCAGGCCCGCACCATCTTCATTACACCGCGCTGCCCGACTGGGCGCAGACGCTGGGCATGGTCTTTTCGGTCATGCTGTGGATGCCGAGCTGGGGCGGGATGATCAACGGCCTCATGACATTGAACGGCGCCTGGGATCGCATCCGCACCGATCCGATCATCCGCATGATGGTGATGGCCTTGGCCTTCTACGGCATGAGCACCTTTGAAGGGCCGATGATGTCGGTGAAGGCGGTCAACAGCCTGTCGCACTATACCGAATGGACCATCGGCCATGTGCATAGCGGCGCGCTGGGCTGGAACGGGCTCATTACCTTCGCCTGCCTTTATTATCTGACGCCGCGCCTGTGGAAGCGTGAGCGGCTCTATTCGCTGCGGCTGGTGAACTGGCATTTATGGCTCGCGACGTTGGGCATCGTCCTCTACGCCTCGTCGATGTGGGTCGCGGGCATCATGCAGGGGCTGATGTGGCGCGAATATGGGAGCGACGGTTACCTCGTCTATGCTTTCTCCGAAGTCGTGAGCGCCATGTTCCCCATGTATGTGATCCGCGCTGCGGGCGGCCTCATGTACCTCGCCGGGGCGATCATCATGACCTGGAACATCGGCAAGACCATCGCGGGCAGCCCGCTGCGCGCCGAGAAGCCGATGAGTGATGCGGCCTATGATCCCGCGACGGATCGGCCGCTTGTCGCCCAGCCTGCTTAAGGACGCCAAGACATGACAAGCAAGACCAAGGGTAAGTTCTGGGACCATGGCAAGCTGGAGCGCAATGTTTCTCTGCTAGGCATCGCGTCGCTGATCGTAGTCGCCATCGGCGGCATCGTAGAAATCGCGCCGCTCTTCTGGATCGACAACACGATCGAGAAGGTGGATGGCATGCGCCCCTACACGCCGCTGGAGCTGGCGGGACGGAACATCTACATCCGAGAGGGCTGCTACAATTGCCACAGCCAGATGATCCGGCCGTTCCGTGACGAGACGGAACGCTATGGCCATTATAGCCTGGCGGCGGAGAGCATGTATGATCACCCGTTCCAATGGGGATCGAAGCGCACCGGGCCAGACCTGGCGCGCGTGGGCGGCAAATATTCGGATGAATGGCATGTCCAGCATCTGAAGGACCCGCGCGCCGTGGTGCCGGAGTCCATCATGCCGGGCTATGCCTTCCTCGCCGAGCGGGAATTGAAGCCTGCGGACATGCGCAAGGACCTGACCGCGCTGACCGACGTCGGCGTGCCTTACAGCAAGGATGACATCGCCAAGGCGAATGACGATCTGAAGGCGCAGGCCGATCCCGATGCGGACGCCAAGGACCTGATCAAACGCTATCCCAAGGCGCAGGCGCGCGATTTCGACGGCGATCCCGGCAAGGTGACGGAGATGGATGCGCTGGTCGCCTATCTCCAGATGCTGGGCACGCTGGTCGATGTGGAAAGCGCCAGGCCGCAGGAGGTCGAACGATGAGCTACGACGCCTTGCGGCATTTCGCCGACAGTTGGGGGCTGGTGTTCATGGGGGTGACCTATGCCGTCCTGATCGGCTGGCATTTCCGGCCCAAAGGGCGCGAGCGCAGTGCGCAGGCCGCGCGCGCCATTTTCGAGACTGAGCATGCGGAGGCCGATCATGGCTGATGACAAGCGCATCGACGCCGCCACCGGCACAGAGATCAAGCATCATGAGTGGGACGGCATCCAGGAACTGGATACGCCGCTGCCGCGATGGTGGCTGTGGACCTTCTACGCGACGATCCTGTTCGCGATCGGTTACGTGATCGCCTATCCCGCCCTGCCGATGATCGACCGGGCGACTGGCGGCGTGCTCGGCTGGTCGAGCCGTGGTGCGCTGGATAAGGAACTGGCCGTCCGCGAACAGCAGATTGCACCGGTTCGGCGGGCGATCGCCGACACCCCCATCGACGCGCTGCCGACGCGGCCGCAACTGATGCAGGCGGCGGTCGAGGGTGGGCGCGCTGCGTTTCGCGTGCATTGCGTGCAGTGCCATGGATCGGGCGCGGCGGGGTCGAAAGGCTATCCCAACCTGAATGATGACGACTGGTTGTGGGGTGGAAATCTGCCTGCGATCGAAAAGACCATCACCGATGGCGTCCGCAATCCCGATCATGCAGCGACCCGTCAGTCGCTGATGCCCGCTTTCGGCAAGGATCAGTTGCTCACCGCTGCGCAGATCGACGACGTGGTGGCGCATGTGCGCGTGATCAGCGGGCAGGGCCGCCCCAGCCCGGCGTCGCAGCGGGGAGGCAGGGTCTTTGCCGACAACTGCGCCGTCTGCCACGGACCTGCGGGGAAGGGGAACCGGGAGCTGGGTGCGCCGAACCTTACCGATGCGATCTGGCTCTATGGCGGCGACACGGACACTATCCATGAGACCGTCTGGAACAGCCGCCATGGTGTGATGCCCCGCTGGGACGACAAGCTGGACAAGGCGACGATCCGGATGTTGGCCGCCTATGTGCACAGCCTGGGCGGGGGTGAGGCAGTGCCCGTGAAGGTTGCGCCCAAGGTGCCGGGCAATGCCGCGCAATAACAACCGCCCCTTCTTCGTCACCCCGGACTTGATCCGGGGTCCCGCTACCCTTTGTCATGGGCGTGGGGAAGAAGCGGGATCCCGGGTCAAGCCCGGGATGACGGGAGTGTGTGAATGTAGCTTGTCCCCTCATACCGGGAGCAGCCGATGCTGATGGCGGACTCCCCCTCGCTCTACGAAAAGCGCAAGGGCGTCTATCCCAAGGCGGTGGACGGCTTTTATCGTCGCCTAAAATGGGCGATCATGGCGGTGACGCTCGCCATCTATTGGGGCACGCCATGGCTGCGCTGGGACCGGGGGCCTTATGCGCCGGACCAGGCCGTGCTGGTCGATCTGGCGCACCGTCGCTTCTACATGTTCTCGATCGAAATCTGGCCGCACGAATTCTACTATGTCGCCGGGCTGCTCATCATGGCGGGGATCGGCCTGTTCCTCGTCACTTCGGCGGTGGGGCGGGCGTGGTGCGGCTATGCCTGCCCGCAGACGGTGTGGACCGACCTTTATCAGCATGTCGAACGTTTCATCGACGGCGATCGCAATGCGCAATTGAAGCTGGCTAAAGCGCCATGGAGCGCAGCCAAGCTGGCGCGACGGCTCGCTAAATGGTCCGTCTGGCTGGCGATCGCCTTCATCACCGGCGGGGCATGGATTTTCTATTTCGCCGATGCGCCCACTTTGCAGCAGCAATTTTGGAGCGGCACGGCAGCGCCGGTCGCTTATGGGACGGTGGCAGTGCTGACCGCCACCACCTTCATCCTTGGCGGCTTCATGCGCGAGCAGGTGTGCATATACATGTGTCCATGGCCGCGCATCCAGACCGCGATGCTCGACGAGAAGTCGCTCGTCGTTACCTATAAGGACTGGCGCGGCGAAAAGCGTGGGAGCCTCAAAAAGGCGGAGGCGCATCCGGGCGAGTTTGGCGACTGCATCGACTGCAACCAGTGCGTCGCGGTCTGCCCGACCGGCATCGACATTCGTGAAGGGCCGCAGATCGGCTGCATCACCTGCGCGCTGTGCATCGACGCCTGCGACAAGGTCATGGAGCAGATCGGGCGGCCGCGTGGGCTGATCGATTATTGTACCGAGGACGACGCGGAGGCGGAGAAGAAAGGTACGGCGCCAAAACCGGTGCTGAAGACATTGCTGCGCCCGCGGACCATCGCCTATTTCGGTGTGTGGGCGAGCATTGGTGCGGCGATGCTGTTCACGCTGGGTGCGCGGACGCGGCTCGACATCAGTGCGCAGCAGGATCGCAACCCGATCTTCGTGCGCCTGTCGGACGGCGCGATCCGCAATGCTTATACGTTGAAGCTGCGGAATATGGAGACCCGGCCACGCGCCGTGGAGGTCAGCCTGACCGGCCTTCCTGGCGCGAAGATGTGGACCGACATCGGATCGCGCGACAAGGCCAGCGCCTCCGTACGCACCACCATCCCCGCCGACAGCGTAGCGAAGCTGCGCCTTTTCCTCGTCCTCCCGTCCGCTGGTCCGGCAAGGCAGGATTTCGCTTTCTTGATCCGCGCCACGGATCGCGAAGGCGGTGTCGGCAGCGAAGCCGCCCGATTTGAAAGGCCCTGACATGAAACAAGCCCGTTCCTTCACCGGCTGGCATATGACGGCGATACTTATCAGTTTTTTCGCGGTGGTGATCGCGGTCAACACGCTGATGGCGACGGTCGCCGTGCGTTCGTTCGGCGGAACGGTGGTGGAGAATAGCTATGTGGCCAGCCAGAAGTTCAACGGCTGGCTGGCGGAGGCCCGTGCGCAGGAAAAGCTGGGATGGCGCGACCGGGTGACGCTGGACCAGGCGTGCCATGTGCGGATGACGCTGAATGTGCGTGGTGCCTGGATGCGGGCGGTGGCGCAGCACCCGCTGGGGCAGATGCCCGACATTGTGCTGCAACTCCATGAAACCGCGCCCGGCCTTTATGTGAGCGACCGTGCGTTGCCCGGTGGCCGGTGGCGGCTGCGCTTCGACATTCGCCATGGCGGCGGAGAAGAACATCTGTTGCGGGAGATCGACTGATGGCCAGCCATCCCGCCCCGATTGGGGAAGCGCCGCTAGAGACAAAGGAGAGCCTGTTCGCAGTGCCCGGCATCCACTGCGCAGGGTGCATCTCGAAGATCGAGAATGGCCTGCCGCTGACGCCCGGCATCCTGTCGGCGCGAGTCAATATGAGCGCCAAGCGGGTCGCGATCAGCCATGATCCCGTACTGACGCCGCCCGAACTGAAGGCCGCAATCGTCGCGCTCGGGTTCGACGCCGAACCGCTCGCCGATCCGGGTCAGGATGTCGCGGCGGCCGAGAGCAGGGCGCTGGTGCGCGCGCTCGCCGTGGCGGGCTTCGCGGCGATGAACATCATGCTGCTGTCGGTGTCGATCTGGTCAGGCGCAGAAGGCGCGACGCGGACGATGTTCCACTGGCTGTCGGCGCTGATCGCTTTGCCGACCGTCGCTTATGCGGGCCAGCCCTTCTTCCGTTCCGCCTGGGCGGCGTTGCGGCAGGGGCGCACGAACATGGATGTGCCGATCAGCATCGGCGTGCTGCTGACCACGGCGATGAGCCTTTTCGAAACCATCAGTGGGGGGGAGCATGCCTGGTTCGATGGCGCCGTGATGCTGCTCTTCTTCCTGCTGGCGGGACGTTGCCTGGACAGCATGATGCGGGCGCGGGCACGGGCAGGCGTGGCGGCGTTGCTGAAACAGACGGCGCCGGGCGCGCTGGTGCTGGGCGAAGGTGGCCGCAGCAAGTGGACAGCGGCCAGTGCGCTGCGTCCCGGCATGCGCATGATCGTCGCGGCGGGCGAAAGGCTGGCCGCCGACGGTCGGGTCGTTGAAGGAGAAAGCGGCATCGACCTCGCTTTCCTGACCGGCGAAAGCGCGCCGGTACGTGTGAGGGCTGGCGATGCCGTTCAGGCCGGGGCGATGAATATCGAAGGGCCGATCACCGTCGAAGTGACGGCCGCCGGGGCCGACACGGTCATCGCCGACATCGCCCGGCTGATGGAGGAAGCGGGACAGGGGAAGTCCCGCTATGTCCGGATTGCCGACCGTGCCGCGCGCTATTATGCGCCCTGCGTCCATTTGCTCGCCGCGCTGTCCTTTGCCGGCTGGATGATTGCGGGCGCGGGGGCACATCAGGCACTGCTGATTGCGGTCGCCGTGCTGCTGATCACCTGTCCCTGCGCGCTCGGCCTTGCGGTCCCGGCGGCGCAGATCGTTGCATGCGGCGCGCTGATGCGGCGCGGTGTGCTGGTGAAGGACGGGTCGGCGCTGGAGCGGCTGGCGGAAGTGAGCGAGGCGCTGTTCGACAAGACCGGCACGCTGACGCTGGGCCGTCCGGTGCCGCAGGCGCTCGACCGGCTGGAGTGTGAGGATCAGTCGATCCTGCTGGCGCTGGCTAGGGTCTCTCGTCATCCATTGAGCGACGCGCTGCGGCAGGCGCTGGAGGCTCGGCAAGTCGCCCCCGCGTCCCTCGACCGTATCCGCGAAGTGCCGGGAGAGGGCGTCTTCGCAGATCATGATGGCGTAGCGGTGGCGCTGGCCCGGCCACGCAGCGTCGTCAGCCTGTTCGGCCTTGCGAGCGAATATCGGTTCGGCGAGCGTTCGGTGCTGCTGCACTTTTCCGACGCCCTGCGCCCGGATGCGGCCAAAACGCTGAGCGAGATGCGCTCGATGGGCCTCAAGACGCTGATTGCCAGCGGGGATCGTCCCGAGGCGTTGGAGGAGATTGCCCGCGCGACCGGCACGACGGCGATCGGCCATCTGCGTCCGGCGGATAAGCTGGCGCTGGTCGGGCGGTTACAGGCGCTCGGCGAGAAGGTGTTGATGGTGGGCGACGGGCTGAATGACGGCCCGGCTCTGGCCGCGGGTCATGCCAGCATGGCTCCGGCCTCTGCCAGCGATGCGAGCCAGTTGACGGCCGACGCTGTATTCCTGGGCGACAGGCTGGCGCCCGTGGCGATGGCTGTTCGCGCGTCACGCCGGACGATTGCCGTGGTGAAGCAGAATTTCGCGCTGGCCATCGGCTATAATGTGCTGGCGGTGCCGCTGGCGGTGGCGGGCAAGGTCACGCCGTTGGTCGCTGCGATCGCCATGTCGACATCGTCGCTGCTTGTGATCGCCAATGCATTGCGCTTGAAAGGAGCCGCGAAATGACCGGCCTTGGACTGTTGATCCCGATCGCCCTGTTCCTAGGCCTGCTGGGCCTCGCCGCCTTTTTCTGGGCGCTGCGGGATGGGCAGTTCGATGACAGCGAAGGCGCGGCAGTGCGGATACTGATCGACGAGGAATAGGGAATCGTCCGAAGGAATAATAGAAAAAGGAGGCCGGATCCGCTGGGATCTGGCCTCCTTTTTGCTGGTCTTTGACGGTCAGGAAATGACCATCGCCTCCGGATCAGGATTGCGCGTCCAGTTCCAGTACTCGGCTAGTTTGAACGGGCAGGACACATAGTTGCGGCCCTTGCTGTTCAGATAATAGCTTTTCGCCTTGGGGTGGGTCCAGACCATCTGCTTCATCTGCTCGTCGACCTTCTCATTCCAGTCGATATAGGCCTGTTCCGTCGGCTCGACCGCCTTGCCGCCAGCGGCGACGATCTTGTCGAGCGCTTCGACGATATAGTGAATCTGCGCTTCCAGAACCATGTTGACCCCGGCAGCATGATTGGGTGCGCTGTTCGGCCCGAGCGTCATGAAGAAGTTGGGATAGGCGGGAGCCATCACGCCCAGATAGGCGCGCGCCTCGTCCTTGCCCCATGCCGCCGCCAGATCGCAGCCGCCCCGGCCATAGACCTTGAGCGGGCCGAGTGCGGGGGCCAGTTCAAATCCGGTGGCGAGCGCGATCACATCGACTTCGTAGCGCTTGCCGCTTTTGGTGACGATCGCATTTTCCTCGACATGATCGATGGGGTCGGTTTCCAGCGTGACATTGGGCTTCAGCAAAGTGTCGAGCCAGCCGCCGTCGGCGTCCAGAACGATGCGCTTGCCAAAGATCGGATAGTCGGGAACGACCTTTTCAATAAGGTCGGGACGGCCCGCCAGCTTGCGATGGATATATTGCAGCGCATAGCTGCGCGCGCCGTCATTCTGGGCAGAGATCGAGACGTCCTGGTTGGGCCAGTTCGGGTCCCTCTTCACATTGCCATAGAGGCCGTCGCCGGTGAACCAGTAAACGCGGAAGCGGAACCATTCCTTGTAATGGGGAATGTTACGCAGCGCGAAGCGGATATTGTCGTTCACCGGTGCGGTGATTTCCGGGTTATTGAGCACCCAATGTTTCGACCGCTGGAAGATGACGAGGCTGGAAACCTTGTCAGCGATCGCGGGCGCGAGCTGGGCGGCGCTGGCGCCCGTGCCGATCACCGCCAGGCGCTTTCCGGTAAGATCCATGTCCGGGTCCCATCCGGCGGTGTGCATCTTGGTGCCCTTGAAGCTGTCCAGGCCGGGGATATTGGGGAAGGACCAGCGGTTTAGCACGCCGTGGGCGAGTAGCACCGCATTCACCACTTCCACCCGTTCCGCGCCGGTCTTCACATCCTGTAAGGTGACGTGCCAGTTGCTGTCCGCATCGCTCCAGCGGGCAGCGAGCACCTTCGTGCCGAACTGGACATGGTCGCGGATGCCATATTTGTCGGCGACGCCGGTCAGATAGCTGTGAATCTCCGGCCCCTTGGGGTGGTAGCTGCTCCAATCCGGGTTCAGTTCGAAGGAATAAGAATAGAAGTGGCTGGGCGTGTCGACGCCCACGCCGGGATAGCGGTTTTCCAGCCATGTGCCGCCAAGGTCAGGGTTCTTCTCGATGATCGTATAGTCATAGCCCGCCTCGCCGAGCTTGATCCCTGCGGCAATGCCCGTCATGCCGCCGCCGATCACCAGCACGCGGAAACCGGCGGACGGATGGATGCGGCCGGGCATGTCCTTGCGCGGCACGGTGCGTTCAAAGCCCATCTGGTCGTAAAGCACCGGCATGATCGTTGGATCGACATCCTCACCCACGCTGACGCCCATCATCCGGCGCAGCAGTTCAGGATCGATCGGGCGTTCCACCGGCGGCGTCGGGTTCGTCAGCAACGCGAAGAGACGGTCCCGCAGCTCCTGCGCCATTTCCTCCGGCACGTTCGAAGGCGCTTCTGCCGTGTAGATGCCGGTCAGGTAGGGCGCGAAACTGTCCAGATATTCGCGGTCCTGCGCATAGGTAGTGTAAACCATCAGCAGGCTAGGCAGGTTGGCGTCCTGCAACGCCCTGCGAAGTCCATCCCGGTCGGCGATGGGCAGGGGGCATGTGATCGCCGGATGTGGCTGGCTACGCGCGTTCATCTTCGCTCCTCTCTTGGTTGCGCGGAGGCAGAAATGCCGGTTCGCTCAAGAAGTGAGTATATACTTACTTGTCGCGAACACATTGACGTGCGTCAAAATCGGGCAGTGCATATGGCAGCGGCGGAGCGGCCCTAAGGGAAGCTCCGCCGCCGATCCCTTAGCTACGGGATTTCAGGCCGCAGCCTTGCTCCCGCGCAGGTCCACGGTGGTATGGACGCCGTTGACCCGCTTCTGGAACTCGCTCGCGCGGACGCGCGGATTGTAGAATTGGCGATACCATAGCCGTCCCTTGTGAAACGGCCCGTCGTCCGGCACCTGAAGGATGTTGATGGCCGGTTCCTTATATTTCCACAGCTCGAAATCCTGTGAAAAGGCGGCGAGTCCGGCTTCATGATAGGCGCGGGCGGTGGCGCGTTCCTCCACGGTCGCTTGGCCGTTCGCAGCGGTCTGCGCCATCACCGCGAACCAGACGCGGACCTCGCCATCCTCGACCGGCGTGTTGCAGATCATCATGAGCGACGGGTGCTTGCCCTCCATGCGGGACAGCAGGATGCCGGGGCCGGTGTACCAGGTGTCGGTTTCCAGCATGGCGCTGCCATCCACTAGCGTACGATGACCCGACGCAAAGCGCTGGCGCATGATGGGACCGTCAAATTCATTTTCGAAAAAGACATTGCCCGATGAACCATGGACCGGCGCGAAATGCGCATAGTCGGTCATGTTGTCGAGGATTTCCTGCGGGTGGATCGGCAGGGTGCCCAGATGGTCGACCTGCCAGCGGACCCATCCTTCGCCGGTGCGGCCCCATTCGGCGAAGTCGGGCAGGTCATAGTCTGGTTCGGCCCCTTCCATGTCATGCCACATCCATATGCAGCCGGCTTTTTCCACGACCTTATGCGACTTGATACAGGCGGCCTTGGGGATGTTGTGCGTCGAATACGGAATGTCGTCGCATTGGCCTTCGGGAGTGAAGCGCCAGCCATGGGCGGGGCAGCGGATCGAATCTCCCTCCACCTGATTGCCGTCGCGCACGACATAGGATGTGCTGTTGCGCGCAATATTGACGCGCATGTGCGGGCAATAGGCATTCATCAGCACCACACGCCCGCTCTTGCCCCGGTACAGCGCCATGTCCTGTCCGAAGAAGCGGACGGGCTGCGGCTGCTGCGTCACCTCATCGGCTATCGCGACCATGAACCAGCCACGAGGGAAGGTCAGTTCGCCCAGGCCATATTCGGCTGTCTTTGCCATGATCTCTGCCTTTCCTCTTAGATGAAGCTGTCGCCGTTCGGCGCGCCGAGCATGACCCCGCCGAAATTGCGGCCGACGACGCCCGGATTGTTCGCGACATGAGCCCGCCCGGCATGAATGTCGCAGAAGGTACGGGCGATCGGATTGCCGCGATAAATGGCTTCCGCGCCGCTCGTTGCGAAGATGCGGGCGATCAGCGCGCAGCAGCGACCGGAAATTTGCGCGGACTGGAAACGGTAGTGGAGACGGGTTTCAAGGTCCGCCTGCTCGCCCATGCGCGCCTTTTCAGTGAGGTGCGCGAAGTTGCGGAACAGGATGGTCTTCATCTCGTCGATCGCCACACGGGTTTCGGCGATCACCATCTGCACATCGGGGTCGGCCGTGGCACTGGCCCCGCTATTGGCGCTCCTGCGCTTGGCGCCCTTCTCGATGAAGCAGTCGAGCGCGCCCTGAAGCGCCCCGATGGACGAGGAAGATACGGCGCGCACAAAGACCTGCCCGAACGGCAGCTTGTAGAGCGGGCCGGGATTGACCTTTGCCCCCGGATTGGTGGACGCGAAGCCGTCCTTCGACCGATGGGTGCGGTAGGCGGGGACATAGGCATCCTCCACCGTCACATCATGGCTACCCGTGCCGCCTAGGCCGATCGTGTCCCAGATCGGCAGCACCTTGAAATCGCCGCGCGGGACGAGGAAGGTCCAGAAGTCCGGCTCGCCGGTCTCGGGATCGTTGACGAGGCCGCCCAGAAACGCCCAATCGCAATGATCGACGCCGCTGGAAAAGCCCCAGCGCCCGCTGATGCGATAGCCGCCTTCGACCGGGGTCACCTGCGCGCGCGGCATATAGGAGGAGGAGATCAGCGTGGCTTCATTCTTGCCCCACACATCCTCCTGCGCCTGCGCATCGAACAGGGCGAGCTGCCAGTTATGCACGGCGACGACGCCCAGCACCCAGGCGGAGGACATGCAACCTTCGGCCAGCTTCATCTGCACCGCGTAGAAGGTTTCGATGTCCATCTCATATCCGCCATGGCGGCCGGGCTGGAGAATCTTGAAGAAGCCCGCTTCCTGGAAATCGCGGATGGTTTCGTCCGGCACCTTGTTGCCCGCTTCGCAGGCGTCGGCCCGTTCGCGCAGAACCGGCACGAGCGCCGCCGCGCGATCGACAAGATCGGCCATGGCGGGCGCGGTGGTCGCATTGGCAAGCGTCATATTCCCTATCCCTCTGATCAGGCCGCGTTGGCCAGTTTCGCCTGTTCGTCGGCGCCGAAGCCGACACTGAAATCATGGCCCCACAGGCTGGCCGATGTGCTTTCGAAAACGGTGTGACGGTCCCAGTCCACGACCCGCCCGCCGCAGCCATATTCGAGCGCGAAGCCGCCGGGCGTTTCGACGTAGAAGCTGATCATGTGATCGTTGGTATGGCGGCCGAGCGTCGCCATCAGACGCGCGCCGGACGCCAGCATGCGGTCATAGGCGTGGCCGACCTCGTCGATCGTCGCGACTTCGACCATCAGATGGACGCAGCCCGATGGCACCTCGCCTTCGAACAAGGCCAGGCTATGATGACGGCCATTGGCGCAATGCAGGAAGTCGATCCGCATTTCGGGTCCGCCCTCGCCAGCGGGGCGGTGGACCATGAAGTCGGACAGACCAAGGCCCAGCACTGCGCTCAGGAAGCTGCGCGTCTTTGCGATATTCGGGGCGGGCAGTACGGCATGGCCATAGCCAAGGTCGCCGGTAACGAAGCGCGAGCCTTGCGGTGAGCAGAAGGGCGCGAAGCTGCTGACATAGCCATAGCATAGCTCGTGGCGGTTGCCCGAAGGGTCGTGGAACCACACCATGGCGGTGATATGGCGCAATGCCCGCTCCGCCTGCGTCGAATGTGTATAGGCAATGCCTCGCGCATCGAGCGCGGCAAGGGCCTGCGCATATTGCTCTTCGTTGCGCACTTCCCAGCCGCTGGCGCAATAGCCGTCGCGATCGCCTTCGATGATGAACAGCCGCCCCGCGCGCTCGTCAATACGCAGCGCCAGTCCGCCCGGAAGCGCATGGACGGAAAATCCCGCGATGTCTTCGGCGAAGCGGACCCATTGCTGAAGATCGCGGGACGTAATGATGCTGTAGGCGAGAGCCGCGACTTCCATGTCGTCCTCCAGTCGGTTGTGGCGCCATGATGAACCGGGACGACCAGGAGGGAATTGACCATCATCAAATTTCGGGAATTTTCGCTTTCATGAAGCGATTTTTTCTCCGATCATTCGTGGTCTATGCGCTGAGCAAGCGACAATTTTCGTTGCAAATATAACAAAATGCTACGCGCATGTTTGAAATTTGACCTGCCTCAAGGCGCTTGAGGCCACTTCGCCTTCCTATCTGCGGGCCGGGCGAGAGGCTGCGGCAGAGAGGAACAGCATGAACGTCCAATCGACCATGCGCGCAAAGGCGGCGCAGACAATCAGCCACGTTAACCTGCACTATCCTCGGCCTGAAGATGGTCCGGCGGCTGCATTGCTGCTGGAAACCGCCGGGCTCATGAAGACCCAGCAAATGGAACTGCCGCAAGGCGGCATATTCTATCGCTTCACCACCAATGTCCTTGCCCCCAATGACGGGGACAACATCGTCTATCTCAGCCCGCTACCGGCGGCGACAGCGGCGCTGCTGACCGCGGCGCGCGAAGCGCTGGGGTTGGGCACTGATAGCGAGCACCCCGCTGTTTCAGCCTATCGGGCTGCACAGGCAGCCGATCCTGAATATGATTTTCATGTGGGGTTCCTGCATGCATCGCTTGAGCAGCTGGAAGATCGCTATCTGGCGCTCCAGGCGCTGGAGGCCAATGATGTGCGCTTTGCCGGGCGATTGAAGTTTCTGGTCAATCGCGCTCAGCCGGGCGACGCGGAGATCGACGCCCGGCTTGATGCGTCACCAGTTTATAGAGGCGTCACGCGCTACACCTATGGCCGCAATGGTGTGCAAGCTTTTTGCGAGACAGACCTGATCGTCGATGGCCCTTTGGGCGGCGGCGTGGTTCTGGAGTTCGATTATATCTTCCCCGGCCGTGCGGACCACATCCTTGCGGTTTCGGATGCAAGCCGGTGATGCAAGAACTGCCCCCGGTGACATGCGCGGGGCAGTCGGAATCAGGCGCGAACCATGGCCGACGCCATCGCGTCGAAGACGCTGCCAATGCGTGCGGCCAGATGCTCTTCGACGCCGCAATCCTCCATCGCCTTCCGCATCGCAGACGTCCATTGAACGGCAACGGCATCGGTGATGGGAAAGCGGGCGTGCAGCGTCATCATGCACTTGCCGGGGTTGGCGGCGAACCAGTCGCTGTCGCCACCCAGCCAGCCGCACAGAAAACCGCTCAACGACCGCCGCATAGGCGTCAGGTCATCGGCATGCATCGCCCGCAGGTCGCGATAGGCAGGGACGGAGTCGATGAGGTCATAGAATCGATCCACGATCCTGCTGACCCCTTCGCGTCCGCCCACGGCGTGGAAGGGCGGCTGCTCTTCACTCAATTCCGGTCGCCGCGCATGGCGTCCTGGACGCTGAGGCCGCCCAGAACGAGCATGAACACGAGCATCAGGCCAGCGACGAAATGCGGGAAGTAAAGGCCAAACAGCTGATCCATTTTATGTCTCCTTTCCAAAGACATTAAATCTTCAGTCCCGGCGACGAATTGACGTGCGTCAAAAATCAGGGATTTCAGCAGTAAGGAGCCTTTGAGTTCTCGTTCATCGCGATCGAATGTCGGTTCCGCTGATACGGCCGTCTAGCATCGATATCTGCACATCGGCAGCGGCGGCGACGTCGGGATCATGGGTCACGCACACGACCGCGCGGCCCTGATCATGGGCAAGGGCGCGAAACATCTCGACCACGTGGGCGCTGTTCTGGCTGTCGAGATTGCCGGTGGGCTCGTCACAGAGCACCAGCGCGGGATCGTTCGCGATCGCTCGGGCGATCGTCACGCGCTGCCTTTCGCCGCCCGACAGGCGGTTGGGCGTCTTGTCCATCTTTTTGGCCAAGCCGACGGCGGCCATCAAACTCTGTGCCTTCTCCCGCGCCTGTGCTGGCGACAGTCGGCCCAGCCTGCGCATCGGCAGCATCACATTTTCCAGTGCGGTGAATTCGGGCAGCAGGAAGTGAAACTGGAACACGAAGCCGAAATGCGTGAGTCGGATCTGCGCGCGTTCGTCGCCGTCCAGCGCGTTCATGTCGCGCCCCTCAAACAGTAGGGACCCTTCGATCGGACGGTCCAGCAGCCCCAGTAGATAGAGGAGGGAGGATTTGCCACAGCCCGACGGCCCGACGATGGCGACGAAGCTGCCCGGATCAATCGTCAGCGAAACATCGGCAACCAGCGTGACCGGGGGTGGTCCGGCCAGTTCGCGAGAAAGGCCCTGCGCCTGCATGATCGCGCTCATACCGCGCCCCGCAATATGTCGACGGGATCGACCCGTGCCGCTTTCCGCGCAGGAAGCCAGGCCGCGATCACACCCGAAAACAGCGAGGCCGCAGCGGCGATGACATATTGCCGGGCCGATCGATCGAGCGGCAGACGTTCATTGTCCCCACCGATGGGAAAGTGGAGGGAACCCAGTATCGCCAGCAGTCCGTAGCCCAGTAACCATCCTGCAACGATGCCCACCAGCGCCAGCGCCAACCCTTCGAACACGAAAATCAGTTGGAGGTCGCCTTCGGAAAAGCCGATTGAGCGCATGATCGCAATGTCGCGTCTCTTGTCCGACACGCTGTTCGACACGACGGTGTAGATGCCGAAGCTGGCGACCAGCAGGATCGCCGAGACGACACTGTACATGATGACATTGCGGGTCACGAGTAGCGAGAGCAGGTCTGCCGATCGCTCCTCCCAGCTTTCCGCCTTGTAGGCAAAGCGCTCTTCCAGGCGTCGGCTGATGAGCTGCGCGCCATAGGGATCGTCCAGGTGCACGCCGATGCGATTGATGATGAAGGGTCGGCCCAGCAGCGATTGCGCTTCCCGCAGAAGCACATAGCCGAGCGACGAGGACAGCTGAGTCTGGCCGCGCTTGAACAGGCCGACGATGCGGAGCGAACGGCTGTTGCCCGATGCGGAGGTCGCACCCACGCCATCGCCCATGGCAAGGCCGAGGCGCCGCGCCATCTCCTCGCCGATGATGATGCCGCCTTGCGTGCTTTCCAGATCGCGGAGGCGTCCGGTGCGCAGTTTGTCCTCAATGGCGCTGACCTTCTCTTCGACCGCAGGATCGACGCCAACGATCGTCAACGCTTCCTCCCGCCCGCCGCTGCGCAAGGTGATCGCCCCCGTCAGACTGGGTGAGCCGACCGCGCCGGGCATTGCATTGACGGCCCGCAGTATCTCCGGCCAGCCTTTCAGCCCGCGCACTTCGTTGCGGACCTTATAATGGCGTAGGTCAATCGCCGCACCTTTGTATAATCTGACGCCCGGTTGCGGGGGCGGACTGCGCAGTTCGTCGGAAATGATGATGTGCGGGGCCGCATCGATCAGCGTCTTGATGAAATCATTCTGGCTTCCGATCATCATCGCGGAGACGGCCAGGAAGAAGCCGACGCCTACCGCAACGCCGCTCACGGCAACCAGAGTCTGTCGGCGCCGACCTACCAGATGCCGGGCGGCGATGCTTGCCAACAGCCAGAGCTGCCCGCTCATTGCGTTACCCGCACCCGCATATTGTCCGAGAGTTTGCCCTCGGGCGCTCTCACGATCATTTCGCCTTGCGATAGACCTGAAAGGATCTGGACATCGCCGGACCCAGCGATGCCAGTCCGCACCGCCCGGGCATGAGCGCGTCCGTCGCGGATGACCCAGACCTTGTCATCCTCTATCGCACTCGTCGGCACCAGCAGCGCGCGATCCGCGCGCCGGGTGACGATGTTGACTTCCAGCGTCAGCCCGAGCGGCAGCGCCAGACGCTGGTCGGTAACGATATACACGCGGAAGGCGCGCTGTTCGGGATCGCCGCCGGGCGTCACTTCGCGGACCTGGCCATGCAGCACCCGACCGGGCCAGGCATCGCTCGACATCAGCGCCGCCTGGCCTGCGCGAATCCTCGGCACGTCGCGTTCATCGACCGTTGTGGTGATTCGGACGCTGGCGGGATCGCCCAGCGTCATGAGCGCGCGGCCAGGGGTTGCGAGATCGCCCGGTTCCACATCGCGGCGCAGGACGATGCCGTTGATGCCTGACCGCACCACCATCTGATTGAGGCGGGCACGCGCGCCTTCCTCCGCCGCCTTTGCACTGTCGGCCGCTGCAACGGCGGAATCACGAGCGGCCCGCGTGACCCGCCCTTTGGCGAACAGCGCGAGCGTGCGCCGCTCGTCCTGCAAGGCAACGCGACGCTGTGCCGTCGCCTGTTGCACAGCATGGCGCTGTTCCTCGTCATCCAGCAGGATGAGCGGCTGGTCGCGCTCCACGCGCTGCGCTTCCTCCACCAGCACTTGACGGACAGGGGCGGTAAGGCGCGCGGATATGGTGACAGGATGTTCCGCTTCTACAAAGCCGGTGGCATAGACCAGTTCGACCGCATTGCCGACACGAACGGGTATGAGCCTGACGTCGTGCGCTCGCTCGGCGAGCAGCCAATAAACCGCCGCCGCCGCCAGCAGCGCCAGCGGCAACAGCCAGAGCGCAATGCGTTTCATGCCCCCTCTATAGCATCATGCTGAAATCATTGCGTGCCCGTATCGGTGCGGCAAGAAGCATCAGCACCAGCGGGTTGCCAGCCTTCGCGCCAAATCTGCGGCAACGCGGCGCCGGGATCGTTCGAGTAAGTCGAGCAATGTTCATCTGCTGTGAACGATAGTGAGTCGATGAGAAACGCAGACGTCAGTACGGATTCTATTGGAGGAGAAACTTAGAACTTAAAAATAATCATGTTGATTTTCATAATTTTAAATCGGCATTCATCAGTTCGTATTTCTTGGTGATCCTGGAAAAGATAGCGTTGTGTAGGCGAAGTGAAATCCTTCGACAGGTGAGGCTCTGGGCCGTGTTTGTGCCGCGACGCTCCTGATCGTCATCAGCCTGGCCTGACGTTGGTTCAACTCTCACCTGAAGGGGGAGACCCGATGAAGCCTCAATCCATGCTGTTTCACGATCGTCGTGATGCAGGCGTCCATTTGGCCAAGGCGTTGGCACGTTTTGCGCCAAGCCATCCGTTGGTGCTTGCCTTGCCGCGAGGAGGCGTGCCAGTCGCCTTCGAAGTGGCAAGAGCGCTCGATGCGGATCTGGATCTTCTCTTCGTGCGCAAGCTCGGCGCGCCGGGCAATGAGGAACTGGGCATCGGCGCGGTGGTCGATGGGGCAGAACCGCAAATTGTCCTCAATGAGGAAATCGTGCGGCAGCTGGCCCCCACGCCGGAGTATATCCGCGCCGAGATGCGCAAGCAGCTGGCTGAAATCGATCGGCGTTGGCGCGTCTATCTGGGGAATAATGAACCCGTTCCGGTAGCGGGCCGTACCGTGATCGTGGTGGATGACGGCATAGCAACCGGAGGCACGATCAAGGCGGCGCTGAAGGGCATGAGCAAGGCGCATCCCGCGCGGCTCATTCTGGCGGTGCCGGTGGCGCCTGCGGCGGTGATCGCAGGTCTACGGGGGGAATGCGACGACATCATCTGCCTTTACGAACCCCATCCCTTCTATGCGGTCGGCGCGCATTATGTGGTATTCGATCAGACGAGCGATGCCGAAGTGGTCAAGCTGCTGGATGATGCGCGTCGGCAACGGCATACCCAATCGGCGTGATTGTGACCTCTATGGCAAGTTCAGCCCAGTTCGTGCTGCAATAGCCCGTTCAGGATGATCCATAGCCATTCTCCGCTGATCAATTGGGCGGCCAGGAGGATAAGGATCAACGTGGCTGCGACTATGGCCAATATCAGCCATAGACGGGTCGTGGGGCTGTCTCGTTGCGTCATGGTCACTCTCCGGCGGGCCTGGAGCGCACGATCCGGCCTCAAGGATTGGTCCGGCTGGCGACCACGGCCGATCCGTCGGGCTGGATCTGGATGAGATGATAAGTCCCATCCTCGCATTGTGCCTTCCAGGCAGCGGACGGCGGGGTGGTTCCGGGCATCGGGCTGCTGTCGATCACTTGCTGGCAAGGCAGGCCAGCATCCCGGATAGCACGGAAAAATGCCGCATCCCGGGCCTGTTTGGGCAATGCCGCGATCTCCTCGACATAGTTCATCGTCGAACCATTCGTCTGGGGCGCGGGCGCTTCCGTCTCGTTCGCCGGTTTACACGCGCTGGTGATCAGCACGGCGGCCAATAGCGGAAGTGTTCGCATCGCGATGCTCCTTCAACTGACAAGATGGAGAAGCCTATTTCCCACGTCCCGAATGCGTCGCCCATCGGGACATATACCTATTACAGCCGGGGGGAGCGGGGGATAGCCTTACGGGCATGAAGAGGATCGTCACGCTCACGATGAATCCGGCCATCGATGTCGCCTATGAGGCGGATCGGGTCTTTCACACGCGCAAGATGCGGGCGCGTCAATGACGCACCGGCGCTAAAGGCCGCCCATATCGGCATCGCCATGGGCAAGCGCGGCACGGACGTAGCACGGGAGGCTGCGGCCATCGTCCTGGTTGAGGATGATTTCGGCGCCATCGTCGTCGCCATTCGGCTCGGCCGCCGCATTTATGACAATATCCGCAAAGCCATAGGTTTCATCTTCGCGGTCCATGTGCCGATCGCAGGGCTTGCCGTTTCCCCACTTCTGCTGGACCTGCCGTTGGTGCTGGGGCCAATCCAGATAGCCCTTCTCGAAATGATCATCGATCCGGTTTGCGCGCTCGTCTTCGAAGCCGAACGGGAAGAAAACCGTATCATGCGCAGGCCACCGCGCAATCCGGACGAACGCCTCTTTGCCGGACGTCTGGTCCTGCCAAGCATCGCTTATGGCGGAATTGCCTTCGCGCTGCTCCTCGCTCTCCACATCTGCGCAACCCTCTGGGCCTATGACCCTGGCCGCGTGCGGGCGCTCCTCTTCTTTGGGCTGGTGGCGTCCATCATGGCGTTGGTGCTGGTCAATCGGTCCTTCAGTACATCGCTGACGAGCGCCGTCTGGCGACACAATGTTTCGCTGCGCTATGTCGCGCTGCTCGTTCTTTTGGCTTGTGCGCTCATATTCATGCTGGAACCCCTACGTCAGGTTCTGGACTTTGCTCCGTTGAAGCTGACGGATTTGGCCCTCCTGATCCTCATGCCCGCCTGCGTTCTCTTTCTGTGCGAACTGCTAAAGGGGCGCATGGGATGGAGCGCACGTCGCGCCGCGCGCGCGGATTGACGCACTGTCCAGCTACAAGTCCGGAGCGATCCGTCCATCTCCATGCCAGCGTTTTGGACCCCGCCGCAGATCAATGCTTGCGCACAAACTCGGCTCGCAGAACCAGGCCTTTGATGCCCTCATAGCGGCAGTCGATTTCCTGTGGGTCGCCGGTCAGCCTGATCGATTTGATCACGGTGCCTTTGCGCAGCGTCTGCCCGGCGCCCTTCACCTTCAGATCCTTGATCGTGATGACGCTGTCGCCATCCGCCAGAAGATTACCGGCGGAATCATGCACTTCAACCCGGTCTGCGAGTTGGTCCTTGGCAGCAGCCTCCGCCGCGGAAATCCACTCGCCCGAAGCTTCGTCATATACATATTCGTCGTTTGTATCGGTCATTTCAAATCCCTGGTTCTGATGGTTAGTTGAGCCGCTGTACCGCGGAAGTTGGTGCGAGAATGATCGCCTTTGCGAGGCGGAGGGCGCCGGGGAAATCATCGCTGAAGATGATGCGCCGATCCGCCGGTCCCAGCGATACCCGCTTGAGCATCGTCATGGGTTGTGCCTGAACGCCTGAAACTATGATCTGCGTCCCGGCGGAGGCCGCTTGCCGGACGATTTCCTCGATCGCCGTCACGCCGCTCGCATCAAGCAGGGGCACCTGCCGCAGCCGAAGAATGATGACCTTCGGCGTGGGGCCGACCCGCCGCAGCGTATCGAGCAATTCATTCGCGACGCCAAAGAAGACCGGTCCATCGACACGGAACACCTCTACACCCGGCGGAAGCGCATCGCGCTGGTGGATGTCCTCTTTTTCTTCGGATGGCGGCGTTTCATTACCGCTGTCGTTCGCAATCTCTACCGTGCGGCTCATGCGCATCATGAAGAGCAGCGAAGCCAGCGTCACGCCTACGCCGATCGCCACGGTGAGATCGACCAGAACAGTGAGGCCGAAGGTCAGCAGCAACAGGCCCCGGTCGCCATTGGGCATCCGCAGCAGCTGGATGAAGCGATGATGTTCGCTCATGCCCCAGGCGACCATGAACAGGATGGCGGCGAGTGCTGCCAGCGGCACGAAGGCCATGAGATCCGAGGCAAATAGAATGAACAGCAACAGGAACAGCGCATGCATCATGCCGGCGATGGGCGTGATGGCGCCCGCCTTGATGTTGGTCGCTGTGCGGGCGATGGCACCCGTCGCTGGCAGGCCACCGAACAATGCGGATGCGATGTTGGCGACGCCCTGGCCGACAAGCTCCTGATTGGATCGATGCCTTGATCCGATCATGCCGTCGGCCACGACCGTAGAAAGAAGTGCCTCGATTCCCGCCAGAAACGCAATCGTGAATGCAGAGGGGACGACTGCCTGAAGCTTGGCAAGAGAGAAATCTGGCAAAGCGGGGACAGGGATTCCGGTGGGCAGGTTTGGAAATCGCGATCCGATCGTTTCCACCGGCAACTGGAGCAGCGCCGCCAACGCTGCTGCCAATATGACTGCGATCAGGAATCCCGGCGCCCGTGGCGCCCATTTGCGCAGGGCGATGATCAGCGCCAGCGCCCCGGCGCCGATCGCCAAGCTCAGTATCTGAATGCTGCCCAGCGCAGAGAAATAGGCCTGCCATTTGGGGATGAAATCGGCGGGGACACCGCCGTCTATCCGCAGGCCGAGAAAATCCTTCACCTGGCTCGACGCGATAATGACGGCGATGCCTGCGGTGAATCCGATGACGACGGGTTGGGGAATGAAGCGAACGAGACTGCCCAGGCCCGAATATCCGGCAATGATCAGCATCAGCCCAGCCATCAGCGTCGCCAGGAGCAGTCCGTCATAGCCATGCTGTGCGATGACCCCGAAAACGACGACCACAAAGGCGCCCGTCGGCCCACCGACCTGAACCCGCGATCCGCCGAGCGCTGAAATCAGGAAACCGGCTATAACGGCCGTGATGAGTCCCTTGTCAGGAGACGCTCCACTCGCGATCGCCAGCGCCATGGCAAGAGGCAGGGCGACAATCGCGACAGTGAGTCCGGCAATGCAATCGCGCCGCAGGCGATCGGTCGAATAGCCCTCGCGCAGGACCGTAATCAGCTTGGGCGTGAAGGCGACAAGTCGCGCGTTACGATCCATCGTCTTGGGCCGTCTGATCGAACAGTACGGAGGGCACGCGCCGGGGTTGCTGGCCGGACGCTGTTTCCCTGAGGCGGACACCACGTCCCGCACCACTACTCGGCGCATTCTCGCCGATAATCTCGATCCCTGCCGCTTCGAGCGCGCTGATCACCTTCACCAATGTATCAACGACGCTTCGCACCTGCCCATCGGACGCTTCCATGCGCTGGATCGTAGGCAGGGAAACGCTCGCCAAGGCGGCCAGCTGGCGCTGATCAATTCCGAGCAATGCTCGTGCGGCCCGCATTTGCTGAGAAGTGATCATTGGCCCTCGAATGATGTATAAAACATCAAATTACAATCTTAGAACATATATATGCAATGTGATAGGTCAAATCTAAATTGCTTTTATCGGATTTGTCGGACTGGCGAGGGCAACTCACCGTCACAATGAAGTCAAACTGAATAGTCCGGACGACTGTCGTCCTTACGCACCATTTCGCCGCAACGGCTTAATGGCTCCAACATGGGTAAAGGGCGGCTTACATATTTTAGCTATGCTCTTCATGGGGGCATCGACAGGGAATTGCCCATGTTAGGCCAGGTTGCGGTTAAGGAATCCGACTGCCATTTTCGTCCGCATCAGTTTCTCGCTCGGGAGGATGAACAGCCCGAAGCCATTTTCCAAATTGATGAGGGCTGGGCGTGCCGGTATCGGTTGCTACCTGACGGACGGCGCCAGATCACCGGTCTGTACCTGCCCGGCGACATTTGCGAACCACATTGGGCGCTGGGCAAACGGCCTTCTCAGCCCATAGTTGCGCTCACCAATGTGCGGGCCACGCGCCTTCCCTGCGTTTCCGATGGAACGCTTCTGGTGGAAAGCCATCAAGCCTGCTGGAAAAGCCTGGCCGAGGTCATCGATCGGCAGACCAACTGGCTGGTAACGCTCGGCCGCAAGACCGCGCTGGAGCGTTTGGCGCATCTGCTTCTGGAACTGTTCGGACGCATGCGTGCGTCGGGTCTGACCTATGGCCAGCAATGCGCGATGCCGCTTACGCAGATGGAAATTGCGGACCTTACCGGCCTGACACCGGTGCATGTCAACCGGACGCTACAGACTATGCGGGCACGGGGGCTGGTGGAATTGCAATCCAAGTGGCTGCGGATCCCCAACCTTGCGTCCCTGCGGGAGGCGGCGGCGCTCACCCCCAACGAAATGCTGGTTTAAGCGCTGCATCGGATCGGCGCGACACCCCTCTTTTACCTTGCGGCAAGCTGGGGCGGCGCTATGAAGAGCGCGCCGGGTCCCGCCATGGGGGGCTTGCACGGACAGATCCGGCGAGGCTGGGGGGATAGCCTTGAGCGCTATAGGAAATTTCTGTCGGATCTTGGCCGGGCTGGGCGCTTTGGGCCTGTCATCTGCGCTGGCCGCGCAGTCGGAGCTCGACCGGCCGCTGTTGCAGGACAGCTTTCGCATCGGCAGCGGCGGCGGAGCGCTCTGTCAGGCGCAAAGTGTCAACGGCGACCCGGCAAGCCGCACCATGTTCGATCGCGCCTGGGCCGTTGTATGTCGTGACGCCGCGCGTCCGGTAGGCCGCATCTATGCGCTCCGGCGGAGCGGGGTCGATAACGAAGGGGCGCTGCTCGAAAGACTGTCGGCATCGCGCCGATCTGCCGTGAACTGCGGTGCGCCGGGCGGAATGACCTTGCCCGATATTGGCGCAGTAACAGTCCGCCATTGCTCCAGCGAAGCGGGCGCTTACCGCATCCTGTCCGTCGAACGGGGCAAGACGCTTTATGTGACGCAGGGCTTCGCGCCCTATGACACGGTCCTGGACCTTGGCCTCCGCACCGTCACGTCGGGTCGCACCGTGCCGGGCAAGATCGACATCGTCACGACCGGCGGCGGCAATGCGGCAGCCTTTGCCCGGATGCAGGCGGCGACCCTCGACCCGCAGACCGTGATGGCGGAGGGTTATCGCCGCAACGCTTCCGGCAACTATGCCGAGGCCGCCGAATTTTTCGACAGCCTGACCGACCGCCTCGCCCGCGATCCCGATACGCAAGCCTTAAGCCCCGCCGAACGGGCGAACCGACAACACGAATATCTCGTGAACCACGGTTTGCAATTGTCCAACCTTGGCCTGTTCGATCAGGCCGATGCCGCCTTTGCCCAGGCTCGCGCAGTGCCGACGGCAGATGCTGTCCAACTCCGCCTGCGCCGTAATTTCGAAGCTGTGCATCACCTTAATCAGCAGGACCTTCAGGGCGCGCTCGCCTTGCTCGACCAGCCCGTGGAAGGCGGTACGGCCCTTGCCGCTGGCACTGATGGCGCATTGACCCTGCCGAACGACGTGGCGGCGGAACTGAGCAGTGGGGCGCCTGAAACGCGGGCACTGGGCGTACGGCAGGATACAGCACTTACGCCGCGTGAGCGGGCGGCCATACTCGATGCGCAAGCACAGCAATTGCGCGGCACCATCTTGCGCCTGTCGGGCAAGCCTCGGGAGGCGCGCACCGTGCTCACCCAGGCGCTCCACGACGTGCAGCGGGTGCGCGATGGCCGCGTGACATCGATCACCCGCCTGCGCGCGCAACTGCTGGGCGAGATCGCGCTGACGCACGAAGCGGAACAGGATTATGGCGGTGCCGAGGCGCGGCTCAATCAAGCCGTCAGCCTGATCGCCGCCCAATATCCCGAAACGATGGCCCTCAACGGCGCGCGTGCCCGGCTGGGCGCCTTCCTCGTGCGGCGCGGGCGGACCGATGAGGCGCTGAAGACCTATCGCGCGATCATGACGTCCACCGTGGCCAATCGTGGCACGCTGACGGCGATGGCGAACCAGTTGCAGCCCTATTTCACGCTGCTCACGTCCGAAATGCCCCGACGCCCCGAACTGGCGGCGGACCTGTTCGAAGCGTCGCAATTGCTGGTGCGACCCGGTGCGGCAGAGACGCTGGAATTGCTGAGCCGCGAATTGTCGGCGGGCGACGGAGAGGCCGCGCGTCTTTTCCGCCAGTCGACATCTCTGTCGCGCGATATAGAGCGCGGCCGCATCGCGCTCGCCCAATTGCGTGAAGCGGGTAGCGACGACAGCGCGACCCAGGATGAGATCGCGCGGCGGCAGGCGGAGATCGACGCGCTGGCGACCGATCAGGCCGCGACGTTGACGGCACTGGCCGCCTATCCGCAATATCGTGCCGTCAGCCCGCAAGCGCTGACCCTTGGGGAAATGCGCGGAACGTTGAAGGCGGGGGAGGGCTATTACAAGCTCGCCCAGCTTGGCGATGCCCTCTACGCGCTGTGGATAGACGGGCAGGGGGCAACGGGCTTCCGCTTGCCCATCAGCGCTGGCGAGGTGGCGCGCAAGGTCGCGGCGCTGCGCGATACGATTTCGACCGATGTCGCGGGTGTGCAGTCCACCTATGCGCTCGATCTGCCGGTGGCGCGCAGCCTCTATCTCGACCTGTTCGGCCCGATCGATGAACGGCTGAAGGCCGCGCGGCATCTGATCTTCGAGCCGGACGGCGCGATGCTGCAACTGCCGGTCAATCTGCTGGTCGCCAGTCAGCCGGGCGTCGATGCCTATGCCGCGCGGCTGGAAAAGGGCGGCGATGAGTTCGACTTCCGGGGCATCGACTGGCTCGGCCGCGATCATGCGGTGAGCACCGCCTTGTCGGCTCGCGCCTTCCGCGACGCCCGGCTGACGCCGCCGTCGGGCGCACCGCAAAGCTATATCGGCTTTGGCGACAATGCGCCGATTGCCGGACCAAGGCTTGCCGCCCTGACGCGTGGCGCGCTGCCCGGTCAGGCTGACGATTGCAGCTGGTCGCCTGCCCAGTGGAGTCACCCGATCCCGGCGGACGAGTTGCGTCAGGCGGCGCAGGCGGTTGGAACCTCGGGCAGCGAACTGGTAACCGGCGCGGCCTTCACTGACGAGGCGGTCAAGGCGCGCAATGACCTCAACCACTTCCGCATCCTGCATTTCGCCACCCACGGCCTTGTCACGCCGCCGCGCGCGGGATGCCCGGCCCGTCCAGCCTTGCTGACCAGCTTTGCGCCAAAGGCCGGGTCGGACGGCTTGCTGCAATTTGGCGAAATCTTCGATCTGCGGCTGGATGCGGACCTTGTCATATTGTCGGCCTGCGACACGGCCGGGGCGGCGGGGGCCGAAACGACCCGCGCGGCCGGGCTTTCCGGCAGCGGCGGAGCGCTCGACGGCTTGGTACGCGCATTCATCGGCGCGGGCGGCCGTTCCATCATCGCGAGCCATTGGCCTGCTCCCGAAGAATATCGCGCGACCGAAAGGCTGATGGCCGGGCTGTTCGCGGCGGCTCCCGACCAACCCGTGGCTGAGGCGCTGCGTTCGGCCCAGATTCAGCTGATGGACGACGCGGATACTTCGCATCCTTTCTACTGGTCCGGCTTTGCCGTCATAGGCGATGGCGCCCGTCCGTTGATCGCCCGGCGCTGATCCCGATGGCGGCGCAGGGCCTGTTGCGCCGCGGCGCGCGCGTCATGCAGGACGCGGGGCGATGGCGGCTTGCCGGGACGGCGCTGTTATTGCTGCTGGCGCTGTTCGTTGCGGGGTGGAACTGGACCAAACCATTGGGCGCCGCCGGTTCAGAGCGGGAGATGCCGACCGCCGACGCGGAGCGCGGCCTGTATGATTGGCGCACGGCCACTTTCGCCCCCCGTGTCGAGCAGGACAAGCGCATCCTGATGGTCGTCTATGATGACCAGACGCTGATCGCGACGCGCAAACGCTCGCCACTGGATCGGGGGCTTTTGGCGCGGGCGCTGCGCAATCTGGACGCGATGGGCGCAACCTCTATCGGCATCGATATATTGTTCGACCAGCCGCAGGATGAAGACGCGCAGCTATTGTCGGCGCTGCACGCGATGCGCACGCCGGTCTGGCTCGGCTACGCCAATTTCGGCGACAACCGCGAACAGATCATCTTTGAACAGCAGCAATATCTGGACCGGTTCATCGCTGAGGCGCGGACCTCCAGGGTCAGGCCCGCAAGCATCCGCCTGGAAACGGATTCCGACAATGTCGCGCGCAGCTGGCCAAAGCCAGTGCCGGGCCAGCCACCGCTGCTGTCGCTGGCGATGCACCCGTCGGCATCCTTTGCGCATTATGGCGGCGCTATCCGTTTCCGCATGCCGCGGCCCCAAGCGGACGGATCGGAAGAACCCGTGATCCCGAGCCTTCAGATCGATCTGCTCGCGGACCCCTCCATGGCCGCTGCTCTGGCCCCAATGGTCCGGGGTCGGCATGTGCTGATCGGCGGCGACATCGTCGATATCGATCAGTTCGAAACGCCGCTGTCCGGACGGCAGGCGAAATCGACCATGATCGGGCTGGAAGTCCATGCCACCATGCTGGCGCAACTGCTCGATCGCGCTGTGCTGCCTGCGGTCCCCGGCTGGGCATTGTGGATCGCGGCGGCGGTCATCGTGCTAGCCGCAGCGCTCACCAGCCTCGCGGATTTCCGTTGGTTCTGGCTGGTGCCCGCGCTTGGACTTCAGGCCGTGGCGATAGCGGGCTTGCCGCTCTGGTTGCAGGCAAGCGGCTGGGAAACCAAAGGATTGCCCGCCGCCGGTTGGGCGCTGGGCTGGGTCGTCACCTTTGCGGCAGTCAGCGCCGCGGCAAGGGCGGTCAATTCGCAACAGCGCCGCTTCGCGCAGGCGGCGCTGGGCAAATATCTGCCCCGCGACATCGCCGCGCAGATTCTGGCGGAGCCGGAGAAGCTGGCGCTGCACGGCGAAAAACGGCCCATCTTCACCCTCTTCACCGATCTGGAGGGCTTCACCAAACTTAGCCACGCAATCGCCCCGGAAATGGTGGCGCAGTTGCTGAACCGCTATCTCGACATGTTGAGCGACGTCGTCCTGGCGCATGGCGGGACCATCGACAAATTCGTCGGCGATGCGGTTGTGGCTTTCTGGGGCGCGCCGATCGCGCGCGAGGATGACGGGCGCAACGCCGCGCTCGCCGCCTATGCCATGTGGCAGGCGGGGGAGGTGTTCCGGCGCGATCTGCCGCCCGGCGTCCCGCCGATCGGTCGAACGCGGGTGGGGCTGCATCATGGTGATGCGATCGTCGGGAATTTCGGCGGCGAAGGGCGCATTCAATATACGGCTCTGGGCGACAGCATGAACACCGCCGCGCGGCTGGAAGCGGCGAACAAGGCGCTGGAAACGTCAGTGCTGGTTTCCCGAGAAGCAATGGAACGATCCGGCCTCGACTGGTGGCGGCCGATGGGCCGGGTCCGCCTTCGCGGGCGGTCAACGCCGGTCGACCTGTTTGAACCAGCGCCTGATTTCGCGACCGCCGATCGCGCTCGACTGAGCGCCGCGCTTGCCGTTTTCGACACCGAAGATGCGGAGAAGCGGGCGACGGGGCTGGCCGATCTCAAGGCAGTGGCGCAGGAGCATCCGGATGATGCGGCTCTCGCCAATCTGGTGTATCGCTATGAATATATTGGGGACGGAGGAACTTATGGTCTGGGCTAAGGGGGCGATGGCGCTCGGGATGGCGGTGGCCGTGGGCGCTGGGACGCCTGCATGGGCCGACAGCCTGGTGGTGCGGTCTTCGGGACCCTCGGCGGGCAGCTATGCGCCGGGCAAGAAGCTGGCGGATGGCGGGGCACTTCTGCTGAAGGCGGGGGACGTGGTGACCTTGCTCGATGCGAAGGGCACGCGAACGCTGCGTGGACCGGGCCGTTTCAGCGTGACCGCAGCGGCGACAGTGCCTGCTTCCAATGTGACCATGGCCGCGCTGCTTGATACGAAAAGGGTTCGCCGGGCGCGCACCGGGGCCGTGCGCGGCGCCTTGGGGGACGCGTCTGCGGTGGCGAAGCGCCCCAATCTGTGGTTGGTCGATGTTGCGCAGCCGGGGCCGCTATGCGTGTCCGATCCCGCCGCCGTGCGCTTGTGGCGAGCCGATGTCAAAAAATCGGCAGCCGTCAGCATCAGCGGCGGTGGCGCGCAGGGTACGGCCAGCTTCGCCGCTGGGGAGGCGATGGCGGCATGGCCCGCAGCGCTCCCGGTCAAGGATGGCGCAACCTATCGGGTGGATGCCGATGGGCGTTCCACCGACATTCGCTTCGCGCTGCTGGGAGCGCCCGCTGGCGGCATCGACAACATGGCATCGGCGCTGATCGCGCATGGATGCCAGGCGCAGCTTGATCTGTTGATCGATACGGCGGCGCGCTAGGGACTTGATAAGCCGACGGGCGACGGGCAGAGCGCCTTTCCCGGACGGTCGCAGCGACAGGGACGACAGGCCATATGGCCGCTCCCGTCGCACTTTGGGGGAATGAGACGGCTATGGGGTTTCAGGGGGCAGCAACATCGCGCATGACGGGGCGTGCGCAATGGCGGATGGCGTTGGCACTGACTGCCATGGCGCCAATGCCCGCCATGGCGCAGGTCGCCCCGCGCGCACCCACGCGGGAGGAATTGTCCCCGGGGCAGCAGGCCGCCGATGTCGCGGGCGAAGGAAGCCGTCTGACCGTCGAGGGTGGCGTGGAGCGGGCGCCTTGCCCCTTGGCCGATCCGCGCTTTGCCAATGTGACCGTGAACTTTACCGATGTGCAGTTTGACGGCCTTCGCGGCGTGGACGCGGCCATCCTGAAGGACAGCTGGGGGGACCTAGCCGGGCGCGACGTGCCGATCGCCAGCCTGTGCGAGGTCCGCGACCGGGCTGCGACGGCGCTGCGGCAGTTGGGCTATCTGGCGGCCGTGCAGGTCCCGCCGCAACGGATCGAGAAAGGCGGCACCGTCCGTTTCGACATATTGATGGCGCGGCTGGTCGCTATCGAGGTGCGGGGCGACGCGGGCCGGAGCGAACGGCTGATTGCCGCGCATATGGAAGCGCTCAAGGGGCAACCGCTGTTCAACGTGCATGAGGCGGAACGGCACCTGCTGCTGGCGCGCGACCTGCCGGGCTATGACGTGCGGCTGGCGCTGCGTCCCGCCGGGACGGCGCCCGGCGAGGTCATCGGCGAAGTGCAGGTGGTGCGCCGCCGGATAGAGATGGACGTCAATGTCCAGAATCTCGGCAGCAATGCGGTGGGCCGCTTCGGCGGCCTCGCGCGGGTGCGCTTCAACGACCTGACCGGGATGGGGGACAGCACGGTCGTCAGCATCTTCAACACCGTGCAACCGAGCGAGCAGACGGTGTTACAAGTCGGGCACAGCATGGCGCTGGGCAGCGACGGGCTGCGGTTGTCGGGCGACTTCACCTATGCCTGGAGCAAGCCGGATATCGACGGGCTGGACCTGTCGTCCAGAACGATGATCGCCTCGGCCGCCCTGACCTATCCCCTCGTGCGGCGACAGGTGCACACGCTGTTGGCGAGTGGTGGGCTGGACGTGGTCGATCAGGACCTGCGCATCGGCTCTCTGCCCTTGTCGCGCGACCGGCTCCGGGTGCTGTTTCTTCGGCTGGAGGGAGAGGCGATCGATCCCGACAGCCTGGGCAGCACGACCGGCTATTCGGCGATCGAACCCAGATGGCGGATCGGCGGTAATCTGGAACTGCGCCACGGGCTCGCCGGGCTGGGGGCGAGCGAGCCTTGCGGCAATCAGGCCGCCTGCATTCCGACGGGACAGTTGGACGGAGACGCCTCCGCTTTTCTGATGAGGGCAGGGGTGCAGGCGGAATATCGCCCAACGCCGAAGCTGACCTTCGCGCTGTCGCCACGCGCGCAATATAGCCCCGACCCGCTGCTGTCCTATGAACAGATGAGCGCGGGCAATTATACCGTCGGGCGGGGCTATGATCCGGGCACGCTGACGGGGGACAGCGGCGTCGGGTTCGGGGCGGAGGTCCGTTACGGACGGATCACGCCGAAGGGGCCGGGCGCGATCGCGGTGCAGCCTTTCCTTTTCTTCGACGCGGCGTGGATGTGGCACCAAAGCAGCGTCTTTGCCGGGCTTGATCCGCAAAAGCTCTATTCGGCCGGTGGCGGAGTGCGGGCGACCTGGTCCAATCATGCGCGGATCGACCTGACGTTGGCAACGCCGCTGCGGCGCGCGGGGTTGCAGACGGAGCGGGGCGACACGCGGTTGCTGTTGTCACTTAGCACTCGAATTCTGCCGTGGAGGCGTTAATGTCGGCAAAACGTAGCAAATCCTGGCTTTTGACCCTGTTGGGCCGCTCCAGCGCGGTTGCGCTCGCGGTTGGCTGCGGCGCTGGCGTGGCGCAGGTCAACAAGGCCTTTCAGGGCAGCTATTCGGTACAATCGGGCGATGCCTTTGTTTCGCAAGGATCATCCGCCGGGACCGACACCATCACGTTGAATTCGTCTGAGGCGATTATCAACTGGACGCCTGACGATACGAGCGGCACCGGCCCGATCGACTTCCTTCCCCAGAATAACACTGTCGTCTTCAGTGGTTTCAGTGACTTCACTGTGCTCAACCGAATCCTCCCGGTGAACGGCAGCGGAGTGTCGGTTTCGCGAGTGATCGAACTGAACGGCACGGTGCAAAGTCAGATCAACGGCAGCACGGGCGGCAAGGTGTGGTTCTACGCGCCGGGCGGGATCGTGGCTGGTCCTAACGCCTTGTTCAATGTCGGGTCGCTGGTGCTGACCAGCAATGACATCGACACGACCGGCGGGCTTTATGGGAGCGGGGGCGAGATCCGCTTTCGCGGTCCCGGCAACGTCCTGACATCGGTCGAACTGAAACCGGGCGCGCAGATCAACGCGCTGTCGAGCGGCAGCTACGTCGCGCTGGTGGCGCCGCGCGTGGTGCAGGGCGGCACGGTCAGCGTCAACGGCGGGGCGGCCTATGTCGGCGCAGAAGCAGTCGACATTACAATAAATAACGGCCTGTTCGACATCAGCATCAGCGCGGGCACGACCGATACCAATGGTGTAGTGCATACGGGCACCACAGAACGGCCGGGCGCGACGGTCACCGATCCGCAGCATGTCTTCATGGTTGCGATGCCAAAGAATCAGGCGCTGACCATGCTATTGTCCGGCAATGTCGGCTACGACGCGGCGGCAAGCGCGGTGCAGTCGGGCAGCGCGGTGGTGCTGGCCGCCGGATATGACGTAGCGGACAACGCCATCGGCGCGCGCAATGTGACCGGCACCGGCGAGGCGAGCGTCAGCATCGGCGGCGGGACCTGGCAACCGGACGTGAACGGGCACGCGACCGGCAATATCGTCGTTCAGCCAAGCGCTGCTGCGAACTTCGCGAACCTCAACCTGACGGCGGAACGATCGATCACGCTGCAATCCGGCGCTGCGGGAGCCATAGCGGCCACCGGCACCATGGACCTGAAAGCAGGCGAGGCGATCACCGTGCGCGCCGATCAGGGCGGCAGCATCAGCGTCGGCGGCGACATGAACCTGGCCGCCGGGATTGGCGGCACGGGTGGGACAATCGACGTCCTGACCTTTGGCGGCAGCGCCTTGCCAACGGGCAATGGCCAGATCGACGTTACCGGGACGATGCGGCTGGACGCCAGCGCCTTTGGGCTGGGAGGCATTAATTCTCCGGTGTTGGCCGGTGGCGATGCGACGGGGGGTGCAATCAATGTCATCGCGGCAGGCGGTTCGATCAGCGCGGCTAGCCTGTTCGCCAATGCCGATGCGACGGCGAGGGTCGGCAGCGACAGCGCAGGGAATGCGACGGCCGGAGCTATCGCCGTATCGGCACGAACCGCGGCAGGACCGAGCGGGCCGCTGGCGGGCGCGATCGATTTTGGCGGCATGATTCTGAGGGCGTCCGCAGGAATCCAAAACAGCTTCCCCCTCCCTTCCATCACAGGCGGCAACGCGGCGGGCGGGACGATCAACGTTTCGGCGGCGGGTGGTAGCATCGCGACCGGCCGTTTTGACATATATGCCAGTGCGGCGGGCGGGGACTCCAGCGGCGCGGCGGGGACCGGCACAGGGGGCAGCATCACCCTGTCGGCAAGTAGCGCAAACGGACTGCGTGGCAGTTTCGCCGCCGATTGCACCTTCTATTGCAACATCACCGCCGATGGCCGGGGCGGCTATGGCGCAAACGGGGCGAATGGCACGGGCGGGTCGATCCTGATCCATGCGACCGACGCGAGCTTTGTGGCGGATGGTAGTCTGTATCTGCACGCGAAAGGCGTGGGCGGCGGCACGGAATCCTTCGATGGCGTAGCGGGTCGGGGTGGCGACGGGCTGGGCGGCGGCATAGCGGTGGAGAGCCGGGCCGGTGCAGCAGGGGACGCGGTGGTGCGTTTCGGCGCTCTCTATGCTTCGGCTGATGGCGCTTCCACGGAAGGATCGTTCGGCTTGATGGCCGCGTTGAGTTTCGGCGGCTCTGCGTTCAGTTCGGGAGGTTCGGCCTTTAACGAGGGCGATGGCGGAAACGGCACTGGCGGGTCAGTCAATTTCCTGGTCGCGGGCGGCAGTTTCGATGCGGGCAGCCTGTATGCAGAGGCCAATGGGCAGGGCGGGTCTTCCTCCGTCAACTGCCCGTCATGCGGCGATGGCGTCACGCCGTTTCAGGCTGGCAGCGGGCAGGGCGGATCGGTCCAGTTCCTGATGACCGGCGGCACCGCCAACATCGCCAATCTGCAACTGGGCGCGGGGGGCGTCGGTGGTGAGGCGGTGGCGGCGAACGCCATTGACCAAGTATCGAGCCTGGCCGGATCGGGCACAGGCGGCACGGCCGTTCTGGAATCGCGCGGCGGCGTGCTGAACGCCGATGCCATTCGTATCGAGGCAAATGGCGTGGGCGGCGGCGGCGATCCGTTTGCCTATTATAATTATAACGGCCCCAATGGCGCGGATGGCGGCGCGGGCTTCGGCGGCACCGCCCGGTTGCTGATGGGCGCGGGCGGCACCGGCCAGATCATCGTCACTGAGGACCTCAGCATCGGGGCGCTGGGCTATGGCGGCGCAGGCGGCATGGCCGGTTCGGATGGATCGGGCGGCTTTTACATAGCGGGCGTGGGCGGCAATGGCACTGGCGGCACGGCGGAACTGACGCTGGCGAGCGGGGCGCTGACCGCGCCGTCGCTGCTGGTGTCGGCGGCGGGCGTCGGTGGCGCGGGCGGCAATAACAGCAGCGATGCGGCCGGCGGCGCGGCAGGCAACGGCATGGGCGGCACGGCGCGCGTCGCCTATCTGAGCGAAGGCCATGCGATCGGCGCGTTGACCGTGTCGGCCGAAGGGCAGGGCGGCCTGGCGGGCATCAACGGCTATATCAGCGGTTTCGATGTCAACGACCAGCCCATCTATGCCTATGGACCCGGTCAGGGCGGCGCGGGCGGATCGGGCCAGGGCGGCACGGCGGACATGCTGATCGACGTCGATCCCAGCTTTGCCAGCCTGATCGTCAGCGCCGACGGCTTTGGTAGCGTGGGCGCGGATAGCGCTAGCAGTGGCGCGGGCGGCACGGGCACTGGTGGCATCGCTGCGCTCAACATCGGTTTTGGCGCGACCAGCGTCAGCGGCGAGTTGCGCGTGTCGGCTTCCGGCTTTGGCGGCGCTGGCGGCGCGGCGTTCATCGGAGCGGCGGGCCGGGGCGGCGATGCCTTTGGCGGCACGGCGACGCTGGGACTGACCGGCGCATCGACCTCGCTCGACGCGGACGACATCGGCGTTCTGGCCGAAGCGCTGGGCGGCGCGGGCGGCACTGGCGCATTCCAGAGCGGGCTGGGCCTCGCGGGTGCGGATGGCGGTGGCGCACAGGGCGGGACGGCGCTGTTCGCGGTGAACGCCGGGGCGAGCGCGGTAACGGGCGCGGAACTGGTGTTGAGCGGCAATGCGACCGGCGGCGCCGGTTCGGCCGGGATCGACGGGCTTGCCGGTGGCGCAGGCGGTTCGGGCGGAGACGCGGCGGGCGGGTCGGCTACATTGCGGATCGACGGCGGAAAATTGCTTGTAAGCAACAGCATTTCGACGCTTCCCGCCTACAGCATCACGGCGGTTGGTCAGGGCGGCGCGGGCGCCAATGGCGGCGTTGCGAGCGACCCGGCGCTCGCCAATGGTGCGGGCGGCAACGGTGGAGCGGGCGCAGGCGGCGTCGCCTCGTTCGCAGCGAACGAGGGTGACTTCCTGATGGGGCCGCTTTCCATCGTCGCGGATGGCGCGGCGGGACTGGCAGGCGCGGGCGGGATCGACGGCCTGACGAGCGGCGGGACAGCTTCCCTCACCAACGGCGGCAGCGTCGCGCTGGGCGTGGGTGTGCAGCGGCAGCTGGCTTCACTGTCGATGACCGCCAATGGCGACGCGGGCGGCCGGATCAGCTTTACCGACAGCAGCAGCGCTGCGGGCGGCGGCCTGCGCGTGGCCGGGCCGATGACCTTGCATGCGTTGGGCACCGTAGTGCCGGGCTTCACCGGCATCAGCTTTGCCGCGTCGGGCAATGTGGTGCAGGTCGATGGGGCGGCCGATTTCCTGACGGAAGGGCCGCTGTCCTTTGCGTTCAACGGCGGTGGCGCGCTGGCGGTGACGGGCGCGCTGACCGGCTATTCGGGCACGAACATCGCGTTCAGCCATACCGGACGGACGGCAGGCACGGACAGCCTGTCGGCGGCCAGCATTGCCCTCGACACGCCGGGCGGCATCAGCGCGGCGGGCGCATCGCTGCGTTCGGCGGGACTGCTGACGATGAACGGATCGGGGATCAGCGCGCAGGCTCTGGCTTCGGGTGGAGCGGCGGCGTTGGATGCCGGGGCTGGCGATCTGGTAGTGAACGATCTGCTGGCGCAGGGTGCGATCACGGCGCTGGGGCGGAACATCAGCCTGGGGTCGAGTAGCGGGATGGCGATCGCCAATGCCGTGGCGAGTGGCGATGTGCTGTTGAATGCCGCCGGACGGGTGGCGGTGAACGGCCGGGTCAGCGGACAGGCGGTCACGATCGGTTCCGGCGACATCGCGATTTCTGCCAATGGGCAGGTGAGCGCAGCGGAGCTGTTGCGCTTCGATGCCCTGGGCGCGCAGGCGTTCATCGGCGGTGGCGATGCGACGGCGGGCTACAGCCTGTCGGCGGCGGAACTGGGCCGTGTATCGGCTGGCGGGATCGTGATCACGGGCGCGGGGGACGTGGCCGTGCGCGACCTGACGATCGGGACCAATATACTTCCGGGCGGCGGCGTGATGAGCATTGGCGCTTCCGGGCTGTTGCGTGTGCAGGGCGCGGTGGCGATGACCGGGCGAACTGGTGCTGGCGGGCTGACGCTGACGGCGGGAGACGCGCTGGAGGTGATTGCCGGGCTTGGCTCCATCGCGATCAGTGACGGCAATGGCGGGCTGGGCGGCGTGCTGACGCTTGACGCGCCGTCCATCTATGTCGCGACGGCGGAGGCGATTGCCGATGTGCGGGCGGCGGACTCAGTGACGGCGCGGGATTTGCGGCTGGCGCAGAATGACGGGCTGGCGCTGGACGCCGGGATGTTGCAGGCGGGGACGATCCGTTTGGCCGCGACCGACGGCATCTTCATCCAGAATAGCGGGCTGTCGACCAGCTTTGCCGACCGGCGCGGCTTTACCGCCAACAGCCTGATCATCAGCAGCGGGAACGGGCGGCCGCAAATCGCGATCAACGGGCGGCTGGCGCTGGCTGGCGGGGGTTTTGCAACCGGACTCGACACGATCCCGCTGGTGGCGATCGATGGGCGCTATGCCGTGGGGTCGAAGATCAACGGCTGCTTCCTCTTCGGCTCCTGCACCACGCTGAGCTTCGATAATCGGGAAACGTTCGACGGATTGCTCGATCCCACGGTGTCGGTGTCGCGCATCTTCCCGACGGCGTTGATCGAGTTGCGGGATGTCGTGACGGAGGGCTTTCCTCCGCTGATCGACGAGCCAGTGACGGGCGCGGGCAATGAGGATCTGTGGGATCGCTCATGCGGCGAGCCCGGCGAACCGGCCTGCGATGCGCAATAAGCGGAAAGATCAGGCGAAACGGGATTGAAAGGGTGGCGCGGACGCGGCTAGAGCGACTGCGCGCAAGGGGGGCGTGTGAATGGGGGGCTTCAGGAGCTACGGAGTAAGCAGGCGGGCGGCTGGCATGGTGGTGCTGGGCGCGGCGATGCTGCTCGTGCTGCTGCTGTGCGCCTTGCCGGGAGGCGGTCGGGGGGCGGCTGATGCGGCTCCGGTGACGCGCGGCTTTACCGGCGTTGCCTCCTGCGCGGGTTCGACATGCCACGGCCGGATGGAAGGCGACGGCAAGGTCGTGCGCCAGGATGAGCTGATGCGCTGGCAGGAGCCTTCGACGCCCGGCGGCGCACACAGCCGCGCCTTTGCGGTGCTGAGCGGTACACGCGGGCGGCAGATCGCAGCGACGCTGGGACTGGGCGATGCGGCGGCGGCGCCTGCGTGCCTGGGGTGCCATTCGACTCCGGCGGCGGTCAAAGGTGCGCGCTTTCTGGCGCAGGATGGCGTCGGGTGCGAGGCTTGCCACGGCGCGGCGGGCGGTTGGATCGCGTCGCACTATGCTGTCGGGGCGAGCCATGCGTCGAACGTCGCGGCCGGGATGATGCCGCTGGACCGGCCGCAGGCGCGGGCTTCGGTGTGCCTCGATTGCCATTTCGGGAGCGAGCGGGCGGGGCAGTTTGTCGATCACCGCATGATGGCGGCGGGGCATCCGCGCGTCTCGTTCGAGCTGGACCTGTTTTCTTCCATGCAGGCGCATCATGACGAGGATGCCGACTATGCGCGGCGCAAGGGGCGGACGGACAGCCTGAAATTCTGGGCCGTGGGGCAGGCGATGGCGGTGGAGCGGGCGCTCACCCTCTATGCCAGCGCGAAGGGAAGCGAGGGGGCTTTCCCGGAATTTTACTTCTTCGATTGCCAGAGCTGCCACCGGCGCATCTATGATCAGGCGGAGCGGAGCAAGACGTGGGAAGCGAACCCCGGACGCCCGATCCCGGCGGGCATGCCGCCCTTCAATGACGAGAATATGATCATGCTGTCGGCGGCGGCGAAGGTGATTGCGCCCGGCGCGGCGGCGCGGTTCGATGCGGACAGCCGGGCGTTCCATGCCGCCATCGCGCGGGATCGCGGTGCGGCTGTTGCGGCGGCGGGCAAACTGGCGGCGAGCGCGCGGGCGCTGGCCAATGGCTTTGCCGGGGCGCGGACGAGCGGGGACATGGCCTTTGCGATCGTAAGCGAGATTGCGGGCGGGGCGATCAGCCCGCGCTTTACCGATTATGAAGGGTCGGTGCAGGCGGTGATGGCGATCGATACGCTGCTCAACTCCATGGTGAAGTCGGGGCGCGTGACGGTGGGCGCAGCGGCAGGCATCCGGGCGGACGTCAATCGCGCCTACGGAGCGGTCAAGGAACCCAACAGCTACCAACCCACCGCTTTCCGCAGCGCCTTGGGCAGTGCGGCGCGCAGTATCGGAGCATTGCGGTGAGCGGATTGCGGCACAGATTGAGCGCGTTCGCGGCGCTGTCCGCGTTGATGCTGGCGTCCTGCGGCGGTGGCGGCGGTAGTAGCGGTGGAAGTGGCGGATCGCCTACTCCAACGCCTACGCCCACACCGACCCGGCTCTATGCCGATCCGGCACAGGAGGCGCTGAGCGTCGCCGATGTGGAGAATGTCGTCGCGCATGCGGCGGCGGAGGCGCAGGCGCGCAGCCTGCCTGCCGTGATCGCGGTGACGGATCGGGTCGGCAATGTGCTGGCTGTGTTCCGCATGAACGGCGCGCGGGCGAGCGCAACCACCAGCGCCGCGCCCAACGGACAGAATATCGATGCGCAGAATCTGACGGTCCCGGCCGAGGCTGGCGCGATCAGCAAGGCGATCACCGGGGCCTATCTGTCGAGCGGCGGCAATGCCTTTTCCACGCGCACGGCGAGCATGATCGTGCAGGAGCATTTTCCGCCTGCGCCCAATACGGTGGGGCTGGAAAGCGGCCCGCTGTTCGGAGTGCAGTTCAGCCAGCTGCCCTGTTCGGACCTTTCGGCGCGCTATATGGCGTCGGGCGCGCAGGCGATGATCGGCCCGAAGCGGTCGCCGCTGGGGCTGGCGGCCGATCCGGGGGGATTTCCGCTTTATAAGAATGGCGTCGTGGTCGGCGGCGTCGGGGTGATGGCGGATGGGGTCTATGGGTCCGATCCTGATGTCACCGACACGGACAATGATCCGGAAGAATATATCGCGCTGGCCGGGACGCTGGGCTTTGAAGCGCCCGACAGCGTGCGCGCGAACCGCATCTTCGTGGACGGCACGTCGCTGCGCTATTCGGATGCGGCCTATTCGGGACTGATGGCGAGCGGCTCGGCGAGCTTTGCCGCGATCAACGGCAGCGCGGGGAGCCTGGTGGCGGTGCGCGGCTATTATGGCGATCCCGCGCCGATGGTGCTGGCTGGCGTCGCCTATGGCAGCGAGCTTTCGGGCGTGCGGGCTTCGCGCGTGGCGGAGTTTGCCAATCGCGACGCCTTCGTGCTGACAGACGGGTCGGGGAATAACCGCTTCCCGATCCGCGCGGCGACCGATGCGGGCGATGTGGCGCAGCCCCTGAGCGCGGCCGAGGTGACGGCGGTGCTGGAGGAAGCGTTCGCCATCATGAGCCGCGCGCGGGCGCAGATCAGGCAGCCGCTCGACAGCCGGGCGCAGGTGACGATCAGCGTCGTCGATACGCGGGGCGCGGCGCTGGGCATCGTGCGGTCGCCCGACGCGCCGATCTTCGGCACGGATGTGAGCTTGCAGAAGGCGCGGACGGCGGCTTTCTTCTCCGGTGCTCATGCCGGGCCGGACTTGCTGGCGAGCAGCAGCGCGGATGTCGCGGCTTTCGTGGGCAAGGCGCGGACGTTCCTCAACGATCCTTCGGCGCTGACGGGCACCCATGCCTTTACCGACCGGGCAAACGGCAATCTGTCGCGGCCCTATTTCCCCGATGGCGAGGTCGGGCGGCCCAATGGGCCATTCTCCCGCCCGATCGCGCAGTTCAACCCCTTCTCCACCGGCTTGCAATCGGCGCTGGTGGTGGGTGATCTGGCCGCGCATCTCGCCTATGTGACCGGCGCGAGTGCGACCGACACGCCGCAGCGTTGTTCGGCGGTCACCGGCGTGGGCGCGGGCAATCGCATCCAGAATGGGGTGCAGATCTTTCCCGGATCGGTGCCGATCTATCGCGGTAATGTGCTGGTCGGCGCAATCGGCGTGTCGGGCGACGGCATCGATCAGGATGACATGATCAGCTTCCTGGGCGCACATAATGGCGGGCAACGCGGTGGCGGCATCGGCAATGCACCGGCGGCAATCCGGGCAGATCAGATCGTGGTGGATCTGGGCAATGCATCGGTGCGGCTGCGCTATGTCAGTTGCCCGTTCGCCCCGTTCCTCGACAGCTCGTCGCAAAATGTGTGTCAGGGGCTGTAACAGTGGGGCTTGCCGCCTTCCTGCCGCTCTTGGCGCTGGCGCAGCCGGGCGAGCCCGTGCCGCCCCCTCCGCCCGACAATTGGGAAGAGATATTGAACGCGCCCGAAGTGGGTGCCGATGACCAGTCGATCGAGGGACGGCGGCGGCCGGGCTATGAAGCGCCGTTGCCCGAGGCGGTGACGCAGGACAATCCGGGCGCGATGCGCGCCCCGCCGCCCGAGGCTTTTCCCGTCGATCAGGTGCCGATCCCGGATCGATGGCGGCTGATTGAATCGCTGGGCGTGGTGAAGGAGCGCTGGTTCGATCCTTATGGCCAGAACACGCTGAAGGGCGACCGGCCGATTGATCGCGAGAAGGTCAAGTGGCTGCCGATCAAGGGTGACGACTGGTTCTTCGTCGCCAATGCGGTGAGCGATACCGTGATCGAGCCGCGCACTTTTCCCATTCCGGTGGGCGTGCAGACGACCGAGCGGCCGGGCAGCATCGATGTGTTCGGCAAGGATGCGAGCTATGTGCTGAGCCAGACCTTCATCGGCGGCGTGGCGCTGATCAAGGGATCGACCGCGTTCAAGCCGCCGGAGATCGAATATCGGCTGACGCTCGCGTTCAACATCAATCATGTGAATGTGCCCGAACGGCGCGTGCTGTTTGTGCAGCCGTCCAAGCCTTCGCACCGCACCGACCATTTTCTGGGCGTGCAGGAATTGTTCGTCGATTATCACCTGGCGAATACGTCGGATCGCTATGATTTCCGGTCGATCCGCGTTGGCATTCAGCCATTCCAGTCCGATTTTCGCGGCTTCCTGTTCAATGACCAGCAGTTGGGCATCCGGCTGTTCGGCAACCGCGACAACAACCGCTTCCAGTTCAACCTCGCGGCCTTTTGGCGGCTGGAAAAGGACACGAACAGCGGCCTCAACAGCGTGATGCAGTCGCCGCGACGGGATTGGGTGTTTCTGGCGAATCTGTATCGGCAGGATTTCCTGATCCCCGGCCTCACCAGCCAGATTACCGCCGTTTATAATATGAACCGTGAGGCCGGGCGGATCGAGGTCGATGACAATGGCTTTCCGGTGCGGCCTGCCCTGCTGGGCGACCTGCGCGGGCGGGATTATGATGTCGTGTATCTCGGCTATAATGCCGATGGGCGGGTTGGGCGGATCAACCTGACGGCGTCGGTTTACGGGGCGCTGGGGGAGGATCGGAACAGCTTCTTTACGTCGGAGCCTGCGCAGATCAGGGCGTTCTTTGCCGCTGCCGAGGCGAGCATCGACAAGGATTGGATGCGGTTCCGGCTGTCCGGACTCTATGCGAGCGGCGACGGCGACCCGCATGACAATCGCGAAACCGGGTTCGATGCGATCTTTGAAAATCCTGTCTTTGCGGGCGCGGATACGAGCTACTGGATCAGGCAGACCATCCCCTTTGCGGGCGGCGGGCGCGTCATCGGGATCAATGGGCGCAATGGCATATTGAACTCGCTGCGGTCCTCGAAGGAGCAGGGGCAGTCGAATTTCAACAACCCCGGCACGATGCTGCTGGGGGCGGGGGCGGATTTCGATCTGCTGCCGGAACTCCGGCTGTCGGCCAATGCCAATCATCTGTGGTTCCAGAACACGGCGACTTTGCAGGCGCTGCGCAACGAGGGGAGCATTCCCAAGTCGATCGGATGGGACCTGTCCACCGCCGCGATCTGGCGGCCAAAGGCGACACAGAATATCGTGTTCCGCCTCTCGGGCGCGACCCTGCTGCCGGGCGCGGGCTTTCGCGACCTTTTCACCAATAGCGAGCGCAACCGGAATTACTATTCCGTGCTCGGCAATTTGATCCTGAGTTATTGATGGGCCGGTTCGTTTCTCTCGTGCGTGCTCCTGCGAAGGCAGGAGTCCAGTTGGGATGGTGGAACTGGGTTCCTGCCTTCGCAGGAACACGTAATGGTTTGGCCGCACTGGTAACGCTACTGCTCGCAGCGCTGCTGCTACCCGTGGCCATGCTCCACGCCTCGGACGCGGAAAAGCCGGTCGAGCGCGTCTATGCCAAGACCCCGCCCGCGCCGATGAGCCAGACGGCGGATCAGGTCGCGGCCAAGTCGGACGGCTGCTACAGCTGCCACACCAAGACGGACGAGCCGTCGATGCACGCGACCCCGGCGGTGATGCTGGGCTGCGTCGATTGCCACGGCGGCGACGCGACGGTGCGCGGCGATCCTGCCCATGGCTTCGAAGATCCCGCCTATGTGGCGGCGCGGGATAAGGCGCATGTCCTGCCGCGCTATCCGGGAAGCTGGCATTATCCGTCCTCGGCAAACCCGAAGCGGACCTACGCCCTGCTCAACCGGGAGGCGCCGGAGTTCGTGCGCTTCGTCAACCCCAGCGACTATCGCGTGGCGCGGGAGGCTTGCGGGTCGTGCCATATGCAGACGATCGAGGCTGCGGAGCGGTCGCTGATGGCGTCTGGCGCCATGCTGTGGGGCGGGGCGGCCTATAATAATGGCATCGTGCCGTATAAGAATTACATCTTCGGCGAGGCCTATACCAAGGATGGCAAGCCCGCGAAGATCGTGTCGCCCGGATCGCCGCCGGGCACGCTGACCGCCGAGCAGAAGGCGCGCGGCGCGCTGGCCGAACTCTATCCGTTACCCAACTGGCAGGTGACGCCACCGGGCGACGTGTTCCGCGTGTTCGAGCGCGGCGGGCGCAATATCTCGACGCAGTTTGCCGAGATCGGCCTGCCCAATCCCACCGGCGCCATCCAGCGGCTGGAGGAACCGGGACGGCCTGACCTGAAGCAGTCGAGCCGGGGACCGGGCACGGGCCTGCGCGTGGCGATCCCGGTGCTGAACCTGCACAAGACGCGCCTCAACGACCCCTATATGTGGTTCATGGGGACCAATGATCAGCCGGGCGATTATCGCCATTCGGGCTGTTCGGGCTGCCATGTCGTCTACGCCAATGATCGCGAGCCGCGCCATAGCCTGACCTATGCGCAATATGGGCGCGACGGGCAGACGGCCACGGTCGATCCGACCATCGCGAACAAGATGGAACATGGCGCTTTGAAGGGCGCGCATGGCGAGACGCCCGATCATCCCATCGGCGCCGTCAAGGAAAGCGGGCATCCGATCCGCCACGCTTTCACTCGGGCCATCCCCACTGCGCAGTGCATGAATTGCCACATGCACCAGCCCAATATCTTCCTGAACAGCTATCTCGGCTACACCATGTGGGACTATGAGTCCGACGCGGCGCTGATGTGGCCGGAGAAGCAGAAATATCCCGACGCAGCCGAGGTGCACAAAACGCTGGAGCGCAATCCGGAAGGGGCTGGGCCGAAGGGCAAATGGGCCGACCTGGACTTCCTGCGCAACGTCTATGACCTCAATGACAAGGCGAAGGATACGCAATTCGCCGACTATCACGGCCATGGCTGGAACTTCCGCGGCGTGTTCAAGCGCGATCGCGAGGGCAATCTGCTCGACGCGGATGGAAAGGTCGTGTCGAACGACGATCCGGAGAAATGGCGCAAGAAGGGTGAGGGCAAGTTCGTCCAGCCCGGCGTCAATCCGGGCAAGTCCGTCCACCTCATGGACATCCACGCCGAAAAGGGCCTGCAATGCGCCGACTGCCATTTCGCGCAGGACAGCCACGGCAACGGCTTCATCTACGGCGAAGTCGCGAACGCGATCGAGATCGGGTGCAAGGATTGCCACGGCACGGCGGACGCCTATCCGACGCTGCTGACTTCGGGACCGGCCGCGCCGCCCAAAGGCACGAACCTGGCGCTGCTGCGCAATCCGGACGGTAAGCGCCGCTTCGAATGGTTCTACGATGCGAGCGGGCGGCGCAAGCTGATCCAGCGGTCGATCGTGGACCCTAGCCTTGAGTGGGAGGTGAGCCTCGTCAAGGACAGCGTCGATCCCGCCAACCCGCATTTCAATGCCAAGGCGGCGCGCGCGAAGCTGATGAGCAAGTCGGGCGCGGAGGATGGCAGCTTCGCTTTCGGTCCCGGCGTGGCAAAGGCAGATCGGGCGCATGGCGATGACTCGATGGCTTGCTTTACCTGTCACCTGAGCTGGACGACGAGTTGCGGCGGCTGTCACCTGCCGATCGAGGCGAACTGGAAAACCTCACTCCACCATTATGATGGGGAGGAGACGCGCAACTTCGCGACCTATAACCCGCAGGTCGCGCGCGACGAGATGTTCCAGCTCGGCAAGCATATGACGACCAAGGGGAATGAGACGGCCCCGGTCAGATCGACGTCCGCGCTGGTGCTGTCATCAACCAACATCAACCGCGAGCGCATCTATATCCAGCAGCCGCCGATTTCGGGCATCGGCTTTTCGTCACAGGCGTTCGCGCCGCACTTCCCGCATACGGTGCGAAAGACCGAGACGAAGACCTGTTCGGATTGCCACCTGTCGGCGAAGGACGATAACAACGCGATCATGTCGCAGCTGATGTTGCTCGGCACGAACTTCGTGAACTTCGTCGGCCTCAATGCCTGGACCGGGCTTGAAGGCGGGTTCGAAGCGATCCGCGTCACCGAATGGGACGAGCCGCAGGCGGTGATCGGCAGCTATCTCCAGAAATATGCCTATCCCGATTATTGGAAGCTGCATGTCGAGCAGAATGGCCGCGAGCTGAAGAATTGGGTGCGTGGGCGAACCTTCGACAAGAAGGCGTCGGGCGAGACGCGCCCGGTCGAAGAATTCCGCAATGTCGTGAAGGGCACCGCCGATCGCGTCGGCTGCCTGCAACTGCGCGGCGAATATATGTATGTGGCGGAAGGGAAGGGCGGATTCCGCGTCTATGACGTCGCGTCGATCGCCAACAAGGGCTTTTCCGAACCAATCGTCAGCGGCCCCTTCTCGAAGCTCGGCCACAATACGGGTGTGGCGACGAAGAATGCGACCTGCATGGCGCTGCCGACCAATCAGCCGATCAACCCGCTGCGCAGCACCAAGGAACTGCGCGAGATCAATCAGGAACAGCCGTTCCTGCCGATCTACAGCTATGCGGCGGTGACCGACAGCGTCGAGGGGCTGATCATGGTCAATATCGAGACCATGGCCGATGGCGAGTTCCGCAACAATTTCCTGAAGCGGGCGGTGGCCTGGAACCCGGATGGCGTGCTGAATGGCGCGCGACATATCCAGCTGGCCGGGCAGATCGCCTATATTACGGCCGATGTGGGGCTTGTGGTCGTGGACCTGAGCGATCCGCTGCACCCGCGCCTCGCCGCCGTCCGACCGATGAAGGATGCGCGGGCGAGCGCGATCCAGTTTCGCTATCTCTGGGTCACCGACGCCGAAGGGCTGAAACTGTTCGATGTGACGAAGCTCACCGATCCGGTGGCCGTGCCATCCGCGACCGTGCCGCTGAAGGACGCGCGCCGCATCTATCTGGCGCGCACCTATGCCTATGTCGCGGCGAAGGCGGAGGGCTTGGCGATCGTCAACATCACCAATCCCTTGAAGCCCAGCCTCTATGCCAGGGAGACGTTCGGCGGGCAGATGACGGATGTGGAGGATGTCATCGTCGGCACCACCAACGCCTCGCTCTTCGCCTATGTCGCGGACGGCCGGAACGGCATGAAGGTGATCCAGCTGACCAGCCCGGCGAGCCAGCCCAATTTCTACGGCTTCTCCCCCGCGCCCAAGCCCGAACTGATCGCCTGGGCGCGCACGCCCACGCCTGCGGTGGCGCTGTCCAAGGGGCTGGACCGCGACCGGGCCGTGGATGAGACGGGCGGACAGATCGCCGTATTCGGACGACTGGGATCGCGGCCCTTCACCCGGCCGGAGATGGAACGGCTGTTCCTGACGTCGAAGGGCGTGCGCTACAAGGTCAGCGACGATGTGGACATGAAGGCGTGGCGACCGCCTTTGCTGCGGTAACGGGAGCAAGCGGTCGCGTTGGCCGTTGAAGGGGGGCGTTGGTTGCACGATCTGTGGGCCAGCCTGACCATGGACCGCCACATCGCTTTCGGCACCTACGAGGTAAAGAGCGATCCCCACAGTTTCCAGCCTACGCCCAGGGTAAGGCCGATCAGCGCGGTGACGATGAGCACATCGAGCACTGACAGATCATCGTCGTTCCGAGCCATTCGCTGCTCTCCTGCTGCCGCCGATCGTGGTGCCGACGATGGCAGCGCGCAACCTATCATGTTTCGGGAGCGAAATGCGATGGGGACGATGGAGTAGGGCGAGGGTTGTTTTAATGTTTTGCTTTCGCAGGAGATGACAGGCTGAGCGTTTGCTAACGACCAGTTTCGACCATCATATGACGTTGGTGACGCCTTCTTCTGTCCCGGAAAGCGGGCGCTCACGAGAACAGCTGATTGTGGTGGAGCGCGGACTAAACGCTGGAGGACGAATATCCGCCTATGCGCTTTCGCACTTGCAACTCCCTCCCGGCACAATAACGCTTGAAAATCGAACGATACCGTCGCATTATTGTGGCAGGACGACTTGATGTGTTCAACATAGCCGCCAGGGTTGAAACGGTGGTTGGCGATCTCTGTGGTAAGCTCATCGTGCAACGACAAAGTAAGGGGAAGATAGCCATGACATGGCAGCGGCGTGAATTGATGATGACGCTTGCAGCAGGCGTTGGAGTCTTCGCTGTTGCTGGACGGAGCCTCGCTGCGCCACGTGCGCAAAATGGGCGCTCACCTTTCGCGCCCGCCTTCGGCCCTCGCAAACGGGTGCTGTTCGTCAACGACCTTAGCGGTGATGTGGATGGCTTGTTCGCTACCATCCATGCCCTGCTTTCCCCTTCGATCGATCTGCGCGGCATCATCGGCACCACCACAGGCACCCCGCGTGAGACGACGGCGATGTCAGTGCTGTTGGGCGAGGAAATGGTGCGCTTGACGGGTCGAGCGGGCAAGGTCCCTGTTTTTGCCGGGGCGCAGGGCAAGCTGAAAGCCGCCAATCAGCCGATGACATCGGCGGGCACGCAGGCGATCATCGACGAGGCGATGCGCACCGATACTGAACTGCCGCTTTATGTGGCGGTCGGCGGCGGCCTTACCGAGGTGGCGAGCGCGTTGCTCATCGAACCGGCGATCGCCGACAGAATGACGCTGGTGTGGATCGGCGGCACGATCTCGTCCGAAACGATCTCGCGTGAGTATAATTTCGGCATTGATCCGCTCGCGGCGCAGTTCGTCTTCAACCAGTCAACCGTTCCCCTGTGGCAGGTGCCGGCTGAGGCTTATGGGGCCTGTCTTGTATCCACCACAGAGTTGCAAGCGCGTGTCGCACCTGCCGGGAAGGTGGGTCGTTGGCTTTACGATAAGTTGCTGGACGCGGAAGCTAGGCTGGCGGGCTTTCGGATCAATACTGGCGAAACCTATACGCTCGGCGACAATCCGTTGGTGCTGCTGACCGCACTCACCGACTGGCCCCCGACGCGGCTGGGCAAGCAGCCCATCTACGAGAATACGAGTTCCAGTCCCTTCAAAGATGAAGCTGCGCCGATGCTGGATCAGAAAGGTCATCCACAGCCGCGCCAAGAGGGGCGGCGGATACGGATTTACCGCGATTTGGATACTCGCATGATGCTGGAGGATTTCTTCGCCAAGCTGGCTGTGAGCCAGGACAAATAGCGTCGCAGGCCGTCCTATGGTGACCGGATGTAGGAGTCAGCCGCGTGACTTTGCCGATTATCTGTGAATGCTGAATGCGGGAGTGACCGTTATCGGCCCATGCTTCCCGCAAGCCGCCATTCCGCTCCCCACCCAACGGAGCCGTCAACCCGGCCGCTCATCCATCAGCATGCGGACCAGCGGCTGCATGCCGGTGTCGAACTTGGCCAGCGCGACATGATCGTCCACCGTCTCGAAATGGGTGACAAGGCCATGCTCCGTCCAGCGGTGGAGCGCATAGGCAGGCGCGTCGGCGATGATCATCGGCCGGTTGTCCGGGGCGTCCGGGTCCATCGGACGCAGGTCGAGGGCGAGCTGCGGGGCTGTTGAAGAGCAGATGGCGACGGTGGTGCCCTGCCACGGCGCGGTGATGGTGCGGTGGAGGTGGCCGCAGAGGAGCGCAGCGATGTTGGGGCGGTTTGCGATTGCGGCGGCGAAACGCTGGACCCACGGTTCGTCCGGGTGCGTGTTCATCCATTCAATCCCGGCTTCGACCGGGGGATGATGCAGGACGATGAGGGTAGGCGTTTCGGCATCCTCGTCGAGGCGGGCGGTCAGCCACTCCGCGCGGGCTTCGCAGAAGGCGCCGCCGTGGCGGCCCGGCTCCAGCGTGTCGAGGATCAGGATGCGGCGGTTTTCCAGCGGGATGGCGTAGTGGACGAAGCCGTCCTGCCGCGGGATGTGGGGGAAATGCTGCGCGAAATTGGCGCGGTCGTCATGATTGCCCATGGCGGGCCAGACCGGGAAGGGGCATTGCGCAAAGGCATCCGCAAGGGCGCGGTAGCTTTCGGTGTCGCCCCGTTCGGTCAGATCGCCGGTCGCGAGCAGCAGGTCCGGGCGGTTGGGGCCGTCGATCAGAGCGCGCAGGACCTGATCGAGCCGCTGGCGGTTAAGCTCGGCCGGATTGCCGGGGTCGAAGCCGAGATGAATGTCGGTGATCTGGGCGATCAGCATGGTCTTTAGCTCCCCCTTACCCGTCGCAGCCTGTCCGCCTGATCCCGTCTGACGGCGCGATCGGCGGGCGTCCATGGCGCGCCGTCGCCGACATGATAGCTGTGGCACATGGCGCAGCCGGACGGCACATCGGCCTTCGCCTTCTCACCGCCATGGCAGGTGCGGCAGCTGTCGATGCCGGGCAGCAGCAATTGGCGCGCGTCATGGCTTTTGGGCGCGGCGTGGCAGCTTTCGCAACTCTCGGTCGCGTGCGCCTTATGATCGAACCAGCCCTTCATCATGTAGCGCATGGGCTGGTTGACGGGGGTGACTTGCCAGCTTGTCCCGCCCCCCGTGACGATGTGGCAGTCATAGCAGGCGCCGCCCTTGGAAAAGACCGCGCGGATGGCGTCGTCGGCGCGGGAGGGTCGAGCGGCCGCCGCGCCGAAATAGGCGTGATAGACGCGGCCCTGCGCATAGTCGCCGGGGCGGCGCCTTGCCATGCCGCCGAGCGATAGCGGCGCGGCGGGCGCGGTGGAGCGATAATAGGCGCGAAGGTCCGCGATCACCTGATCGGGCTGGCCGTGGCGCAGGGTGCGGACGGTGCCGCCGATCGTCTCGAAGGCGAGGCTGTGGCAGGACTGGCAATCACGCTCCATATCGACGGGCAGAAAGCGCACGCCGTCGGCGGTCGGCCGGTGGCAATCCTTGCAGGCGAGGGCGTCGCCATAGCCCGATTGCGCGCCCAGCGTGCGGGCCATACGGGCGACGCCGCCAGTCTTCGACAGATGAACGTCGTGCGGGAATTTCAGGCCGCTGTCGTCCATCGGCTTCGCGTCGAGGCTGGCGCGGGTGAAGCTGGGGTGCTTGCCGGGATTATATTGGACGAGCGCGGTGAATTGCGGATGATCCGTGCCAAAATCGCTGGCGTTGGCGAGCTTGCTGTCCTTCAGCCGATCCTTCAGGCTGCCGTGGCAGTCGGTGCAGAAGGCTTGGGGCGCGGGCTGCATCGGCCCTGCGCCTTCATGTTCGCGGTGGCAATCGACGCAGGCACCTTCGGGTGGCTTGCCAAAGGTCGTGGCGACGAGGTTCAGGAACTTGCCGCCGATGCCCGGCTCCGCGCGCGCCATGGCGATGCGCGCGGCGGGGGCGTGATCGTGGACGGATTTGTGGCATGTCTGGCAGGCGGTATCGCGGACGGACACGAACGCCTTTTGGTGACAGGTCTCGCACTTGCCTTCGAGCGCGTGGTGCGCCTGGCTCAACGGGCCGGATGACCATGCGCCATCGCCCTTCACGCTGTAGATGTTGCGCATGTCGTCGGCCGGACGGGTGGCGTAGCTGTAGATGGGAACAGCGAGGAAGCCGATGAGGATAGCGAGCGCCAGCCCCCACGCGGTGAGGCGCTTGCCCGGCAGCAGGCGCGCCAAGGAGAAGACGCGGGCCTCCTCCTTTTCCTCCGACGCTTGCGACACGGCGTCGACCCGGCGGATGGACAGGATGGTCGCGTCGTCCTCGCGCGAAACCGTGATGCGGTGGCCGCCGAAGCGCAGTTCCGCGCCCTTGGCGGTGTCGATGTCGGCCGAACGGGTGGTGCGGCCTTCGATATCGAAGCCCAGCGTGCCGGTGGCGCGCACGCGGATAGTGCGCGCGTCGACCTGCTCGATCCGCGCGTGGTCGGGTTCGAGCGCGAGGTCGGGAAGGTGAATGTCGCTGCTTGACGCACGACCGAGGACAAGCTGCGGCTTTGCGACCGTCGCGCTGCGGACGATCTCGCGCCCGTCTGCGGTTAGGCTGATCTGGCGGACTGTGAAGCTCATGACGCTCACCAGTAGAAAAAGACGCTGACGATATGCGCGGTCAGCGCGGCCAGCAGGGCGAAGGTGGCGGGCACATGGACGTAGAGCCAGATCTCCAGCAGCGCCTTTAAACGCAGGTGGCGGCGGAGGCGGGCGAGCATCGCCTGCTTGCGTTCGAGCAGGGCGTCGACCTTTTCCAAAGGTTCCTTGCCCGTATCCGGATGGTCGCCGGTCCAATAGCGCAGCGCCGCCTGCGCGGCGGCGGTGGCGCAGCGCGGGTAACGGCCCGACAGGCGCGCGATCAGGCTGCCGCCGAAGGGATCGTCATTAAGCGACTGGCGGACAAGGCCGGCCTGTTCGTGGGGCAGGGGCTGCGCCGCGTCATGCAATTGACGGTCGATGGCGCGGATCGCTTCCAGCATCTGCACCTGCGTCATTTCCGCCCGGTTGTTGCTGAGCGCGGTGGGGAGCGTCGCATAGACGATGATGCCGAACAGACCGGAAAGGATCACCAGCATCATCAGCACATAGGCGAGCGTATGAACGTTCCACCCAAGCTGGAAGCCGGTGTGCAGCGTGCCGATGACGATCAGGCTCAAACCCAGATAGACATGGGCGCTCGTCCACGCCTTCAGCGACCAGCGGCCGCGCGTCATGGCGCGCTTGCGCAGGCCCAGCAGGGTGAGCCAGAGAATGAGGCCGACGCCGATGGTGCCCAGCGTGTAGCCGTACCAGCTACCGCCATTATGATGCGGCGTGACGTCCACGAGCAGATAGCTGGCGATGGCGAGCAGACAGAGAACGCAAGCGATCTTCAGCCAGCGGAAGTTCGCGTGGCGCAGGAAGCCGTCATGGAGGGTTTCGCCTTTGACGCGGCGAGGGCGGGCGGGGGATGCTCGGGTGGCCATCAGAGGGTGGCCGCTTTGATTTGGAGCATGAAATGATCCAGTGCTCCTGCGAAGGCAGGAGCCCAGCAGCGAGGTTCGAACTGGGCTCCTGCCTTCGCAGGAGCACGCCATGTCTCGATCAAAAAGGGACAAGCCTCAGCCATGCTCAATTCGCCTGCCCATCAAGGCGGGCGACGGTCAGGAAATCCTCCGGCGACACGCGAATGGCGGCACCCGTCGGGCAGGCGCGCACGCAAGCCGGGCCGCCGTCAATGCCCGAGCACATGTCGCACTTGATCGCCTTCTTGGGCTTCTCGACCCCCGGTTCGGCATGTTTGTAGCGCCATTTCTTGGACGGCTCGCCCGGCCCCGGCCCAGCGCCGAAAAACATCCAGCTTAGCAGGCCCGGCTTCTTGGGCGGCACGCTGTCCATGCGGATCACGCCATAGGGGCAGTTGCGCTGGCAATTGCCGCATCCGATGCAGGTCTCATCAATGAAGACTTCGCCGTCCGGGCCGCGATGGATGGCGTTGGGCGGGCAGTCGGCCATGCAGTGCGGATGCTCGCAATGGCGGCAGCTCGTCGGCACATGCAGATGCGCATAGGTACGCCCGGCCTCCCGGTCGAGGCGTGACAAGCCCTCATGGCTATCCGCGCAGGCCTTTTCGCAATTGTCGCAGCCGACGCAAAGATGCTCGTCGATCAGCAGCACGTCGGTCGCCTCGCCGATGCCGTTATCGACCAGGAATTTCGCCGTCTCGCTATACATATCGACGACGGTGGAAAAGCTATCCTTGCGGCTTTCGATGAAGGCGTTGACGTCCTGCCGCGCCGCCATGTCGCGGCGCGCGCGCTCCAGCAAGGCGGGCTTGGCCGCCATCAGCCGGGCGAAGGCGTCGCCGTTCAGCTTGATGACTTCGGATTTCACGGTGGCCTTGACCGTGGCGGTACGCGGCCCGCCCGCGATCAGCGCCATTTCGCCGACATAGGACCCGGCGGGAAGATAGGAGAGGAAGACTTGTCTGCCGCCGATCTTTTTCTCCACGATCATCGATCCGACGCGGATCACATAGATGTCGTTGCCCAGGTCGCCTTCAGTCAGGATCGCTTCGCCCGCCTTGACGGTCTTGATCTCGGCGCTGTCGAGCACTTCGCTAAGGTCGGCGGGCGTCAGCCCCGCGCCAAACATCTGGAGCAATTGCCGTTCGGTCGAGATGCGCGTGATCGCGCGCTTGGCGGGCGGGTTGGAGGACATGAGCTTGAGCGCCGCCGTCCGCGACACCTCCACCATGATCGAATCCGTCCCCGCGCGCACCGTCGAACCACGGCGGCGGCCGGAAATCAGACCGACTTCACCGAAGATGCTGCCCGCGTCGATGGGCACATTGGTGCCGGAAGCGACCTCCACCAGCGCCTGTCCCCCCGCGATGCCGAACAGCGAGGAGCCGGGATCATGCTTCTCGAAGATCACCTCGCCCGCGCGATAGGCGCGAACCTCGCTGTCCAGCATGAACTCGCGCATCTGAAGGGGGGACAGCCCCTCCAGGATCGACACATTGGTCCGTAGATATTCCAGCCATTCCGCGACGCCCTTCTGCCCCGGCAGCGCGGCGAATTTGGCGGCGAGTATCGGTTCGTCCGCAGGCTTCAGATCGCGATTGCCGTTGATATATTCGGCAACGTCATAGCCCTGGTTCATGCAGTGCTTGATCAGCGGATAGCCCGCCAGCGCGCCGATCACGAAGATGCCGGGCGCAGTGCTTTCAAACACCGGCGACAGCTTCGGGAAGGCCAGCCGATCATTGCTGGCAAATTCGACGCCGCAGCTTTCGACGAAGGCGCGCGGCGGTGCCGACCCCATGCGGGCGATGATGCGGTCGCATGGCACCTTCACCTCGCCATCGCGGCTGTCGAGCGTGATGAAGCCCGGCTCGATCTTCGCCGTGGTCGATTCCGTCATGATCGACAGGCGCCCGGCCTCCGCCGCAGCCATCAGCGCCTTGACGTTGGCGGGCTTCGCGCTGGCGAACTCCGTTCCCCGGTTAAGGATGGTGACGACATTCCCCTGCGCTTCGTCAGCGGCAAGGCCCATGACATTCTCAATGCCCGCGTCGCCTGTACCGACGACGAAGATATGTTCGTCATTATAATCGGCCGGGTCGTCCAGCTGATACTGGACATGGGGTAAATCCGCGCCCGGAACGCGCATCAGGTTGGGATTGCCCTGCGTCCCGATCGCCATGATCACCGCGTCGGCAATAATTTCCCGCCCGTCGGTCAGCGTCAGCCGATAGGGCGGAGCGAGCCGCTGGATCTCCTTCGTCTCGCTGGAGCCGTCCCGCTTGCGCTCCACGATCTTCTGGACCGACCCGGCAATGGGATCGCCCGTCCCGGTGATCGCCTTCACCTCTGCATTATAAGCGACGTTCAGGCCCAACCCGTCGGCCTGCTCGTTCCAGCGGCCAAGGATCGCCTCGCGCTTGCCCGCATCGAAATCGCAATCGGATCGGAGCACGAGCTGGCTGGGCGTCGCCATCACATGCTTGCCCTTCTGATATTTGAAGATCGTGTCGGACAGATGGTCCGTCTTTTCGATCAGAAGGTGCGATATGCCCAGCTGCGCCGCGCGCGCGGCCGCGCTCATCCCCGCCGGTCCCGACCCGACGATCGCGATACGCACGCGCTCAGTCACTTATTGCCCCCCTCTTGCGAGATCACCCGCAGCCCCGGCGATGCCCCTGCCGGTTTATGGTGCGCGGATCAAGTCTTTGGGCACTCTATCAATTCCGCTGCGTCACGCTAGAGAGCAGTTGAGATTATCGGGGATGGTGCAAGTGACGAAGCTGAGCGTGGGGCGCATGGCTCTCATCGGGGCAGCCGGGCTGGCGATTGTGTCGGTCGGCTATAATGTCTGGCGCGACCGGCCGGAAAAGGCGGAGACGGCATCCGCGTCGGCCCCCTTCGCGGCGGCGGGCCAGCAGGCCACCGATCCGGAAAGCGTCATCCGTGGTTTGCAGGAGCGTGTCGGCGCCAATCCCAACGATGCGGAAGGCTGGCAGATGCTCGGCTGGGCCTATTTCGAAAGTGCCCGCCACGCCGACGCGGCGCGGGCTTACCGCCGTGCGGTGAAGCTGGCACCGAACAATGCGACCTTCTGGTCATCGCTCGGCGAAGCGCTGGTGATGGCAAGCGAGCATGACCCGATGCCCCGGGAAGCGGCAGACGCTTTCGACAAGGCGGTACAGCTCGACCCCAAGGAGCCACGCGCGCGCTATTTTCAGGCAGTGCGCAAGGACCTGGCCAAGGATCATGAGGGCGCGATCCGCGACTGGCTGGCCCTGCTCGCCGACACGCCCCCCGGCGCGCCATGGGAAGCGGACTTGCGCCGCACGATCGAACAGGTTGGCAAGATCAACGGCATCGATGTGCAGGAAAGGCTGGCCGCAGTAAAACCCACCGCGCCACATCCGCCGATCGGCTCGGTAGCAACAGCGGCAATCCCCGGTCCTAGCCGGGAGCAGATGCAGTCGGCGTCGCAACTTTCCAAGGGTCAGCAGGACGCGATGATAGAGGGCATGGTGTCAGGGCTGGAGGCCAAGCTCAAGGCCAATCCCGGCAATGTCGATGGCTGGATCATGCTCATGCGCAGCCGCATGACGCTCGGCGAAACGGCCAAGGCGCAGGCGGTGTATGAGGCAGCGCGCAAGGCCAATCCGGGGCAGGCCGCGAGGCTGAAGGACGAGGCGCGACTGTTGGGCGTGCCCGGAATCTGATCCCTTCATATCACGTCATCCCTGCTTCCGCCGGGATGACGGAAGTTGATTATCCCGCTCCACCTCTTGGACGATCCCACCAATCTGGTGACAATCGCCGCTTGTCCCGCTGAACAATGGACGGAAATGCACCAAATCGGTTCCACTTCCGGGGCAAATCGCAAAGACATTGCTCTAGGCCCTGATGCTGGCAGGCGCCATTTTCCATGGCGCGGGGCGGCATGGGGCAAATGGGTTTCGACAGGGCAATCAACGGGCTGAAGGCGGTTGTGGCGGCGGTGGCGCTCGTCACAATGACCGCTCCCGCAGCGGCGCAGATCGCCGGGCCGGGAGAGGGTGCGTCTGCGCCGGTGATCGACCGGGACAGGGCCGATCGGGTTGCACCGGGCCTTGCGCCTGCCCCTTCCGTGACCGTCGCTACGCCCGCTCCGGCCGTTGGATCGGTGGGCAATTCGGCCGAGAGCGTCCGGCTGGCGCGGGTGCATTATATGGGAAGCTCGCTGCCTGCGCCGCTGCTGGACAAGGCGGTGGCTCCGTTGATCGGACGCCCACTGACGCGTGAGGCATTGCAGGCGGTCGCGAAGGCGGTAAGCGATGCCTACGCCCGCAGCGACATCGCCTTTTATGCCGTATCCATCCCGGCGCAGGTGCCAGCAGGCGGTCAGTTGATCGTGCGGCTGGTCGAAGGACGGGTGAAGGAATATCGGCTGGCGGGCGTTTCCCCCAGCATGCCGATCCGCCTGATCGAAGCGCAGATGCGGCGGCTGAAGCGCGATACTCCGCTGCGCAAGGCGACGCTGCAACGCGCGCTGGGCCTGCTGCGCGACATACCGGGCCAAAGCGTCGAGGCGCGGGTGCGTCAGGGCGGCGGCGAAGGCGATCTGATCCTGGACCTGATCGTCAAACGGGAGCAGGTGCAGATCGGAATCCTGATCGATAATAGCGCCGTCAGCAACGTGATCGACGGCGTTCAGGCGCAATTGTCCGTCACGGCCAATGGGCTGTTGCGCGAAGGCGACAGTAGCCGGATCGCGGGCTATCTGCCCTTTTATCCGGAGCGCTATCAATATTATTCCCTGAGCCATTCGACCCCGATCGGCAGCAACGGCACGACGCTGTCCGCCAACATCGCCTATATGAAAAGCCGCGTACGCGACCGGCCGATCGAAGGGGAAGCGACGCTGGCGGGAGTGGCGATCAGCCACGCGCTGGTCCGGTCCAACAAGACCAACCTGACCGTCAACGCCTCGATCGACGGGATCGACAGCAGCAATTACTTCCTCGATGTCCGGTTTGGCGACTATAAATCGCGGGCGGTGCGGCTGGGTGCATCCTGGTCGCATTCCGATCAGCAGCAGGGGCAGGCGCTGTCGGCGGTCGTCAGTCGGGGCGTGGGCCTATTGGGCGCGCGGGCCTTTACCGGCTTTTCGGAGAAGATTTTCACCAAGGTCAATGTGCAGGCGGTGGCCGTGCGCACCCTGTCGAAGCGCGTCGCCCTGAAACTGAATGCGAAGGCGCAATATTCCCGCGACAGGCTGCCCGTGACAGAGCGCTTTTCACTAGGCGGCAGCGGGGCTGGCATGGCGTTCCCGGTGGGGATCAGGACCGCCGAACAGGCCGTCGCGGGCGGCGCTGAACTCAGCTGGACGCCTGCGCGCGCGGGGGTTTTGCAAAAGGCGACGCTCTTCACCTATGCCGATGGCGCGGTCGCGCACGCGATGGCCCGTCCTTATTACCGCCTGCCTGCCGAGGATTTCTCGCTCGCATCGGTTGGTGGCGGCGTGCGCATCGGCATCGGCAGCAAATGGCGGGCGAGCGCGGAGCTGGCGGTGCCGATCAAGCGCGCCGCCAGCGCAGATTCGCGCCGGGCGCGCTTCTTCTTCGGGATCGGGCGCGCCTTCTGACCCCGTTTTGCGTGTACGCAAAGGAAGGCTGAGATCATGAATAATGTGTGGGAAGTGTGGCCGTCGGCCCTGACGGCTGCCGAATGCGACGCGATCGTCAAGCGGGCGGATTTTTATGCCGACCAGTCCGCGACGGTCGGCTTTGCTGACAGCAGCCGCGACGATCAGGCGTATCGGTCTTCGATCATCCGCTGGTTCGATCCATTGCGTGAAAAGGACATCGTCGATCGGGTGATGCAATTTGTCGGCGCCTCCAACCGGACCAACTTCGGCGTAGACATCGTCGCGCCCTATGAAGTGCAGTTCACCGAATATCACGCCACCCAGCAGGGCAAATATGACTGGCATCAGGATGTGTGGCTGGAATCAGGACGCCCCTTCGACCGCAAGCTGTCGGTCGTGGTGCAACTGTCGGAGCCCGAGGAGTATGAAGGCGGCACGTTCGAATTCTTCTGCGTCGCGCAACCCGGCGCGACATTCGCGGCGCGGGGAAGCCTGCTGATCTTTCCGTCCTTCCTGCAACATCGGGTGCTGCCGGTGACGGCGGGGGTACGGCGGAGCTTGGTGACCTGGATCGAAGGACCACGCTGGCGTTAGTGCATGATCATGTTTGAGTGATCGTCACCCCGGACTTGATCCGGGGTCCCGCTTCTTTTCTGACATTGCTTAGGCAGCGGGACCCCGGGTCGAGCCCGGGGTGACGGAAAACCCGCTCGCCTAATCCGTTCCCTCTTCCCACTGCACCGACTGCATTGAACAAAGATCGAGCCATAATGGATAAAGAACGGAATCATCCCGACCACGCCATTTTGCACGGTTGCAAGCAGGCCGAACGCCATTTCCCGGACCTGACCGGCGGTTTTCCAACCCCCAACAGCGCTTGCGCGCCATTTGCGTATCTGATCCCCCGCCTTCCTTATGGCCTTCCGCATCTCCCACCAATCGAAACCCCAATCTCACCAAATCGGTGATTTTAGAAGAAGCCGTAAGGGAATGCCGTGCTTAGCCTTGTGGCCTTGCGATGATGTTCGCATTGAACAGGGAGGTTGTAGCATGTCTTTGGTTGGGCCAGCGCGGTCAGGGCGGCGTCTGCTGCTTTGCGCCACGGCGATTCCGCTTTTCCTACTCGGCGCCTGCTCCGATGGCGTTGGTTTCAGTGTCCGCACGGCAGGCGGGAACACGCCTTCCGGGCCATCGGGGCCAACCGGTCCCAGCGGCCCGACAGGTCCTGGTGGTCCAAGTGGGCCGAGTGGTCCATCCGGCCCGAGCGGCCCAGATGGTTCGGGCGGTCCCAGCGGCCCCGGTGGCCCAACGGGTCCGGGCGGCCCCACCGGCCCCGGCGGTCCTACCGGTCCAGGTGGTCCGACAGGCCCCGGCGGCCCAACAGGACCGAACGGCCCGACAGGTCCCGGAGGCCCTACTGGACCCGGTGGTCCCACTGGCCCGACCGGTCCGTCTGGACCCAGCGGACCCAGCGGCCCCAGTGGTCCGACTGGCCCGACCAGCGGCTCGCTGATCGGGGTCAATCTGGGTGGCGAGGCGATCACGGGTCCGACAGGTCCCGGATCGTTGGTCGGCCTCAATGCCCTCTCCAACGCCGGGAGCGCGACCGGAACCGTTGCCACGGTCGATCTGCTGAACGGCGATGGCACCGTCGTGCAGGCCACCCTGCCGACCACGGTCGCGGGCGTGCAGCAGGGACTGGCGCCGGTGGGTTCGCTCGCCGGGACTTTGCTGGGCGATCAGGCGGGCAACACCGTCACGCAACTGACCGATGGCCTCGCCCCCGTAGTGGCAACGGTGACCTCCGCCGCCACCCAGGTGACGGCGCCACTGCTCGACACGCTGAACGGCGCGCTCGCACCCATCACGGCTCCGCTTGTCGGCAGCGATGGCGCGCTTGCTCCCGTTACGGGGCTGGTCGAAACCGTCGCGGGCGGCCTGACAGGTGCGCTTGGTGGCGGCGGCGAAGCGCCGGGCGCGCTGCTTGGCGCTCCGCTGATCGGCGCCAATGTCGGTGGTGAGGCGGTAACGGGTCCCTCCACCAGCGGCACGCTGGCCGGGGTCAACCTGTTGCCGTCCACCACGGCCCCCGCGCAGGGGCAGCTGCTGACCGCCGATGTGCTGACGCAGGGGACGATCGTCGATGTGACGGTGCCCACGACCACGGCGGGTGTGGAGGCCGGGCTCGCGCCGGTCGGCAACCTCGTCGGCGGCGTGCTGGGGGCGCAAGCGGGCGCTGCGGTCAATCAGGTCGTGACCGGCGCCGCGCCCGTCGTTGCCACGGTGACATCCACCGTCGACAGCGTCGTCTCCCCCGTACTCGACGCCGTCAACGGGCTGGCCCCGGCACTGCCCGCAGGCGGTGGCGGCGGCGGGGAATCGCTGCTGGCGCCAGTTACCGGATTGCTCGGTGGCGTTTCGGCTCCATCGACGGGCGAACAAAGCCCGATCGCGCCGGTTACCGGCCTGTTGGGAGGCTTGTTGGGTCGCTAAGCCTTCCCGCGGAGGGGAGAGGAGGCGGTGGCCGCCGCCTCCTCGAACCTTCCCGTCCTTTTCCTTGTGCGCTGGGTTCACTGAAAGGATGTGCCTTTGACGAAGCCTCATCAGGCCGAGCATCTGCTGGTCATAAATCTCAATAATTTTGATGCGATCGAAGCGGCTTATGGTGCCGGTGCCGCCGATGGCGCGGTCGATCATCTGACCCATGCGGCGCGGCGACATCTGGGCCGTATCAACCTTCGCGGCGTGGAGGGAGGCCGGATCACCCTGACCGCGCGCTATCCGCTCATGCGATCCCAGCCTGTGGAAAGGTTGGTCGAAAAGCTCTGCGAAGCGCTCGACAGCGAACCGCTCCGGTACGAAGGCCGCGATATATTGCTGTCCGTGTCAGCGGGCCATGCCACCGCCGGGGAAGGGGAGGCGCGCGCCCGGCTCGCGGCCTCCAGCATTCATCAGGGGGCCATTGCCATCCGACCCGGCGATGCCACAGCTCTGTACCGACAGGACATGGCGCAGGCGGCCGCCCTTTTGCATCAGGTGCACGACGGCACGGCCTTCATCCGGTGGCGCCCCGTGTCGCGGGTCGAGAATGCAGACGCCACCCTATATAATGAAGCAATGCTGCGGCGCGCGGGCCAGACCGGCGAGCAGACCGACTGCGCCACAAGCTACGCCGCGCTGGAGCGGCTTGGCCTGGCCCATCTGATCGACCGATTGCTGGTGCGCGACGTGCTGCGCGAACTGGAAGGCGATCCGGCCGCCTGCCTGTCCGTCGCGCTGTCGCCGCAAAGCCTGTCCCTCAACCTGCATGGCGAAGGGGCGGGCTGGGGCGAACTGCTCGACCGGCTAAGGCAAGCGCCACAGGTCGCGCGGCGGCTGGTGATCGAGATTAGCGACCATAGCGACATCATCCTGTTTCGCGACGCGCTGGCCTTTGTCAGGACGCTCCGTGCGTTGGGCGTCCGGATATCGGTATCGCGCTTCGGGTCGGGCCGCGCGTCGGTAGGGCAGCTGATGGCGCTGTCCCCCGACATGGTGAAGCTGGACCGCCCTTTCCTGCACCCGGCCCATGCATCGGAACGTAACCAGTCGCGCGTCGCCTATCTTCTGGGTCTTGCCCGCACCATGACATCGACCGTGATCGTCGATGGCGCCGGGTCGGCCTACCCTGATCCCGCTTTTGCGTACACGCAAAGAAGGCTCCCGCTGCCCCTCACTCGCACCATTACGGACGCAGTCCAGCGGGCGGGGCAGGGCGCATGGCGCTAGTGCAGTCCCGGCAACGGAGGATCGATGGAATGGTGGCCTTGATACGGGAGATGATGGCGACGCTGTCCCGCGATGGCAAAACCGGCCGCGCGGCCATGGCGGAGCAGGAGGCGCTGGGTCGCCTGGACGACCGGCTCACCAGCTTTGCCGAGGCCAGGATCGACAGCCGCGCGCCGATGCTGATCCGGCCGGACGAATGCGTGGTCTGGGACGGCAATCCGCGCGATCAGCCGGGCCTCAATCCCGACAGCTGCCGGTCGCTGATCGAATCCATAGCGGCCGAGGGCGGCAACCGCATTCCCGTGCTGGTGCGGTTGAACCCCGGCGCGTCGGAACAGCCCTACCAGTTGCTGGTCGGCAGCAGGCGCCGCTTTGCGATCGACTGGCTCAACCATAATGGCCGCCCTGAATTGCGCCTCAACGCGCTGCTGGTCGAGCTGTCGGACGAGGAAGCCTTCCGGCTGGCCGACATCGAGAATCGGGAACGGGCCGACATTTGCGAACTCGACCGCGCGCGCAGCTATCAGCAGGCGGTCGACCGCTTCTACGGCGGCGTACAATCGCGCATGGCGCAAGCGCTGGGCCTGTCCAACAGCCAGTTGAGCCGCCTGCTCGCCCTTGCCCAACTTCCCGAAGAGGTGATCCAGGCCTTCGCCACGAAGGAAGATCTGAAGGTCCGCTATTCCGAATTGCTGACCCCGCTGCTGCGCAGGAACGAGCAGCGAGCGGACGTGATCGCCGAAGCGCGGATCATCGCGACAGAGCAGCAGGCGCGGGCGGCCGGTGACGGGCCGCTGCTGCCATCCGCGACGGTCCTGTCCCGCCTGCGTCAGGCCGCCGCGCGGCGGCCCAGGGATATGGGTGAGATCGCCATCCTGGCGGGCGGCGACCGCATCGGGCGGGCACGGGTCGCCAAGGGGGCCGTCATGCTGGACATCAGCATCGCCAATGATGCCGATCTCGACGCCTTGCTCGCGACCTTGCACGACACCATATCGGCCGCGCGGGCGATGGCCTAAGCGGCCACGGCTCCGTGATTTTGGGCCTACGCAACGTCGGGGTGACGCCGGGTGGCCGTTTCTCCAATGCGCAGCATTAAGGGCCAGTTCAAGCTTATTGGCGATAAGTAACTTGCGCGAGCGGATGGCTTTGCGTAAATTATATGGCAGCAGTTATCGTGGTCGGGCTGATCGCCATATGGTTCATATGGGCGAACGGCCCGTCCTGCTACGTCAGGTAGCGAGTGAGAGGATCAAGAAATGGCGACATCGTCGGACTATCGTCTGGGGGAATTCACCTTTCCGCGTGGCTGGTTCATGGTGGGTGAGAGCGCTGAGGCGACGAGCACGCCCAAGGCGATGCGCTACCTCGGCCAGGACATGGTGATGTACCGTGGCGAGAGCGGCCAGGTCTATGTGACGGAGGCCTATTGCCCGCACATGGGCGCGCATCTGGCGAAGAACACGACGAGCTACATCGTGCGCGATGGCGAGCAGGTGGAGGGCGAGTCGATCCGCTGCCCCTTCCATGGCTGGCAATATGGCCCGGACGGCCAGTGCAAGAACATTCCCTATTCCGACTTCGTGCCCAAGGCAGCCAAGCTCAAGACCTTCCCGGCGATGGAACGCGCGGGCACGATCTGGATCTGGCATGATCCCGAAGGGCTCGAACCCAATTTCGACCTGCCCGATTTTGGCGGCCATTATGATGCGCCGGGCTGGGTCAACTGGAAGATCGACTATATGGGCGATCTCGACATCCACCCGATCGAGGTGGTCGACAACATGGCCGACTTTGGCCACTTCATCCCGATCCATGGCGCGAAGGACTTTGTCTACTTCGCCAATGAGTTCAAGGATCACATCGTCCACCAATATTATGCCGCCGGGCACCGCACGCTGACGCTCAATCCCGAAGACGTGCTGACGCTCGACACCTGGTACACCGGCCCCTCGATCCTCCAGTCGGAGATGGCGGGAACCTTCGACAGCTTCATCATGATCACCCACACGCCGATCGAGGATGGCAAGATCCGCGTCTGGCATGGCCTGATGGTGCAGGTGAATGACGGTACCGCGCCGGTGACGGATGAGCTGCGCGCCGCAGCGCTGGAATATCAGGAAGGCAGCCGCCTCGCCTTCGCCCAGGATGTCGAAATCTGGCAGAACAAGCGGGCCTGCCTCAACCCGCTCGTCATCCCCAATGACGGCCCCTATGGCAAGGTTCGGACCTGGTACAAGCAGTTCTACAATCCCCGCGACAAGACGCCCGACATGCACAAGCGCACCAACGGCCTGCATGTCACACTCGACAAGCGTAGTTCCACGCAGGCGGCATAATGGCGGGTCAGGTTGCGCCAACGGTCGCTTGGCGCAACTAACGGCGTAACGGATGGCCCGATCGGGCGAATTTTCCACGCAATGACGGCCGTGTGAGCGGCCGGATCAGGAGGCACGAAAAATGGCGACGTTGGCGGTAGAGGCGCAGGATTGCATGCGTTCGATGGGGCATGTTGCCCTATATTATCCGAATGCGGAGGACGGCCCTGTCGCGGCCAAGCTGCTCAAGCTTCTGGGCTTCGTGGAAACGCAGATGCTGCCCTTTCCCCAGGGAAACTTCTATCGTTTCGTGGTGCATAACGACAACCGCAGCCGCGGCGATGGCATCTTCTACCTGGCTGCGCTGCCCGCGGCGCAGGCCGCGCTGAACAAGGCCGCGCGCGAAGCGCTGGGCTATGGCACGGACAAGGAACATGCAGCGGTTGCTGCGCTGCGTGAGGCGGTGGAGTCCGATCCCGAATATACGTTCCACATCGGAACGCTGGTCGATTCTTTCGAAGTGATCGAAAAGATGACGCTCGCCCTCATCGACGCGAACGAAAATGATCCGGACCTCAAGGGCCGCCTGAAGGTAAAGGTCAATCGCCCCCGTCAGGGCAATGCGGAAATCGATGCGCAACTGGACGCGTCACCGGCCTTCGGCAACGTCACGCGCTATGCCTATGGCCGCAACGGCCTTCAGCTGTTTGTCGAGACGGATTTGCTGACGAGTGGCCAGATCGGCGACACGCTGATCCTGGAGTTCGACTATGTGTGGCCGGGTTTTGACAGCCACATTCTGTCGGTGGTGGAACTCTAATCTACGGGTAGCAAAGGGAGCCTGCTCGCAGCCGCCGATGGCGGCGCGGCGGCTCCCTCACCCACCATGATCATCAGATTTATGCGGCAAGCTGCGCGCCATCGCGCCCGCATAGATCAGGTGATGCATCACATCATGTCCCACGCCCGCCGTTCGGGCTGGCGTTGTTGACGGCCTCATTTTTTGTCTCGTCCACGCGATAGGACAGCCATCGCAACCCCATCCCGACGATGGACGTCACCACCCCGGCGGCGAGGCAGAGCGACAGCAGCGGATCACTATGCGCGCTTTGCCATGACACAAAGCCCAGCAGGATGACGCTCAGGGTAGATATTGCGTATCCCGTGGCTTTTATTGCGGCGGCGTTGATCATTTCGCTTGGTTGAATGTTTCTAAATGTTGCTGGTTCCCAATGACCAGCGGCAGCAGCATTAGGGACATGATATGGACCGCATCTTCACCGCCATGGCCACCCGGATCGCCTCGGCCGCTGGCCAGCCGCTCAGCTTTGTGTTCGCGCTGGGGCTCATTCTGATATGGGGCGTGACCGGCCCGTTGTTCGGCTATTCGGACACATGGCAACTGATCATCAACACCGGCACGACCATCGTCACTTTCCTGATGGTCTTCCTGATCCAGAACAGCCAGAATCGCGACGCCGCCGCCATGCAGGCAAAGCTGGACGAGGTCATCCGCGCTCTCGACGCCGCGCGCGAACAATTTATCGGCATAGAGCATCGCAGCGCGAACGAGGTCGAAGAAATCCGCGCCGCGCTGGAAAGGGAAGTCGGCCGCGACGAAGGGAAAGCCGGGACGGCGGACGACAGCGTCGAACATGTCCTGCGGCGTACTTAAAGCCTGGCGCTCCAAATCAGGATCGGCTTCCCGCCCGTATGAGTTTACGCCCTCGGCTCCTTTTCCGTCACCCCGGGCTCGACCCGGGGTCCCGCTGCCTCGGCAGCGTCAGAACAGAAGCGGGACCCCGGAGCAAGTCCGGCGTGACGATCACGCAAACATGATTACGCTATAGCGGACAGGAAGGGAAAGGAGAGGGTGGTAAGCCCTACCCCCCTAAGAACCCCTCACAACCGCCCTACGAGCATCAGACCCCGAAGCCGCCCGACACCGAAATCACCTGACCCGTCACATAGCGGGCGCGTTCGGATGCGAAGAACACCGCCGCCTGCCCGATATCCTCCGACTGACCCCAACGCTTCAGGCACAGCAGCTTCTTGGTCTCGGCGATCCAATAATCGTCGAACACGCCCTGCGCGGTCAGTTCATGGAACATGCCCGCGTCGATAACGCCGACCAGCACCGAATTGGCGCGGATCTCATGCTTGCCCTCTTCCTTCGCGATGCCCTTGATCAGCGCCTCGTTCGCCGCCTTGGGCGCGACCGACAGGCCGTCGAGCTTGGGCCACCAGTCATGCCCCGCCGATCCCAGATGGACGAACGATCCGCCGCCCTTTTCGCGCATGTGCGGGATGAAGGCGCGGGCGGCATTGTAAAAGCCGAACACCTCGACCTCCATCGCCTGCCGGAATTGCTCGTCGCTCCATTCGGCGATCGCGACCTGCGGCACCAGCGGCCCCGCGCCCCAGACGACGCTATGCACGCGGCCATGGGCGGCGGTGGCGGACGCAACGACGGCATCCACCGAAGCGCGATCGCGCACATCGACCTGATGCAGGCTGGCCTTGACGCCCAAAGCTTCAATGGCCTGCGCGGTCGCCTCTGCCACGTCCTTCTTGCTGCGATAGCAGATGGCGACGTCCGTGCCCGACTTGGCGAACTCTACCGCGACGCCCTTGCCGATCCCGCCGCTGCCGCCAAAGATGAGCGCCGCGCCTTCCGGGAAATCCCTGTTCATTTCTCTACTATCCTCTGTCTGTTATGAATGTCATTCGGCCGCTGCGGCCGTCGGCGCCTGATCCAGCCCCTTGGTGGCATGGTCGCCATTGGCGCGGCCCTGATGGCCCCCCGCCTGCGCGCGCGGATTGTAGAATTGCCGATACCATGCGCGGTTGCGGTGGAACGGCCCATCGGTCGGCAATCGTAATATCTGCAACGCGGGCGCCTTCGTCCGCCAAATCTCGAAATCCTGCGAGAAAGCCGACAAGCCAAGCTGCTGATATTGCCCATGCAGTTCGACATCCCCTGCGGAAGGCGGCACCTGCCGTCCCCGCGTGATGATACCATGCCACACATGGGTCACACCATCCTCGACCGGCGTATGCAGCACGATCTGCACCGCATCCGTCTCGCCGGAAAAGCGCGCGATCAATATGCCCGGCCCGGTATAATAAGCATCGACGTCCAGCACGCCGCCCTCGCTGGTCATCGTCTCATGACCTCCGCCGGACAGCTGCCGCCCCGTGACGCCCTCAAAGCGCGAGTTGAAATAGGCGAGCCGCTGCCCGTGCACCGGCCCGAAATGCCGCGCATCGACCAGATTGTCGATAATCTCCTGCGGATGGACGGGTATCTGCCCCAGATCATCATAGACGCAGCGCACCCAGCCCGCATCTTCCCATTCCGGCAGGTCGGGCAGGGGATAGTCCGGCTCCATCTGCTCGGGATCATGCCAGGCGAACAGGCATCCGAACCGCTCCTCCACAGGAAAAGCGCGCACCCGCGCCGCCGGGGGCAGCGGCCCGTCGAAATAGGGCACATTGTTGCAAATGCCATCCGGCCCGAAGCGCCACGCATGATAGGGACAACGGATCGAGTCTCCCTCGATGCGCTGCGCGCCCGCGCCTGAACTTTGCTCGGCCGCCAGATGCGCGCCCATATGGGGGCAATAGGCATCGAGCAGCGCCGCGCGCCCGCTTTCCCCCCGATACAGCACCAGATCGCGCCCGAACATGCGCAGCGCCTTGGGCGCAGATATGGCATCCTCGCCCCGTGCGATCATGAACCAGCCACGGGGGAAAGCATATTCGCCCAAGCCATAGTCGGCCGTGGTCGCCATCCGTCCATCCTCTCTCTTATCTCGCGTGCATAGTGGGATAAGGACGCAGCCGGATCAATTCGCGCTTGCCATTAACGATCATTATATGATCCCATACGATCATTTAGCGATCGGACTTCACACATGCCCCAAAATGAAAGCCCCGGCGTCGTCGCCATCCTGGCCCAGCTCCGCCACGAACTGCGTGTGCAAGGCGTCCGGGTCGCCGACCTCGCCGCCCGCATGGACGTCGCCGAGCCGACCCTGTGGCGCTGGCTGCGGGGCAGGGGGCTGACGCTCGACAATCTCGACCGCCTCTGCCTAGCCATCGGAATCGACGTGCGCGACCTGCTCGCTCGATCGGCCGACAGCGGCGCGGATCGCTTCACCCTGGCGCAGGAGCGGGTCCTCGCCGCCGACCGCAGCCTCGCGCTGCTCTTCTTCCTCATCCTCAACGGCGCGCAGCGGGCGGAGTGCCAGTCGACGCTCGGCATCGACACGGCGGCGCTGGACGAAGCGATCGAGCGGCTGCGGCGCCTCGGCCTCGTCGACAGCCTGCCCGGCGGACGCCTGCGCCCACTCACCAGCCGCGCCGTGCGCTGGCGCCCCGGCGGCCCGCTCGACCAGGCCTTCAACCGGGTGGTAAAGCATTTCTTCCTCGGCCCCTCGCTGCTGGAGGGGGACGCGCGCTATGTCTCGGACATGCTCTGGCTAGGCCCCAACGGCCGCGACCGGGTGCAGGCCCTCTTCGAGCGGCTGCGCGACGACGCCTATCTGATCGCCCGGCAGGAACGCGAAGCCGCTGCCGACACCGGCGACTGGTCCGCCCTCTTCCTCCTCGTCCGCCCCTTGGCAATGGCGCGCGTCACCGAAGACCTTTAAGCCCCCAGCCACCACAGCATCCCGATCAGCGTGATCGACGCCATCGTCGTCGTCAGCATCACCACCCACGCGCTCAGTTCCATCGCCCAACGCCCCGCCTTGCCCGCCAGTACGAAGCTGGACGCGCCCGCCGGCATCGCCGCCATCAGGATCGCGACCTTCGCCCAAAGCGGCGGGATCGGCGGCAGCATCCACAACAGCCCCGCCGTGATCAGCGGCTGAACAAGCAGCTTCAGCGCAACGACCCGCCCGATCGGCCCGGGCGTGGCGCTTTGCCGGGGCAGCGCGATGAAGATGCCGATCGCCGTCAACGCACAGGGCGCCGTCGCCTGCGCCAGCGTCTGCATCAATATGTCGGCCGGTCCCGTCAGCGGCAGGCGCAACACTGACCAGACGCACCCCAGCACCGCCATCAGGATCAACGGATTGCGCACCGTCGACCGCGCCGCCAGCCTCAATCCGGTGCCCACCCCATGGCCGTGGCTCGCCGTCACCTCGCTCATCACCAGACCGACCGTGAACACGATCGCCGAGTAGATGAGCATCGTCACGGATACCGGCGCGATCGCCTCCGGTCCCCAGGCCAGCGTCGCCACCGGCAGGCCGATAAAGCCCGTATTGCTGAAACAGGCGCACAAAGCCGCGATGTTCGCATTCGCGCCAGACCGCCCGAACCGCCGGGCAATCGCAAAGGCCAGCGCATAGGTGATCAGCGCGCCCAGCGTCACCGCGATGAACATGCCCGGCACGGCCAGATTGCTCGGGTCCATATGGGCGATCGACCGAAAGGTAAGGATGGGCAGGGTGATAGCGATGACGAAGCGGTTCAGCACCTCGAACGCGCGATCGCCCAATATGTCATAGCGCCCGCACACATAGCCGATCAGGATCAGCCCAAACACCGGGACCAGCGCGCCCAGTATCGTCACAGCCATGAACAGTGCCCCTTATGCTCGACGGTATCGCCCCCGCCGCCATGCACCTCCTATGACAGGGCGGATGCGACGGAAATGCCTTTCTGCGCAATCGTCAGTGCATACAGGACAATCGATCGCATCTGTATCAAGGCTCCTTTTCCGTCACCCCGGGCCTGACCCCGGATCAAGTCCGGGGTGACGATCACTCAAACACGATCATGCCTAAAGGATCAGCGGCCAAACTGCGCCACGCTGCTATCGAAGCTGCGCCGCGCGGCTTGGGCCAGCGGAAGCTGGCGAAACGCATCGGACAGGATTTCGACGCCATAAGGGCCGTCATAGCCCCCCCGACCCATCGCGCGGATGAAGCCCGGCACATCAAACTCACCCTCGCTGCACAGCTTGCGATGGCGCATCGTATCTTCCGTGATCTCACCCTGCATCGCCATCGTCGCGTCGCACAGTTCAGCGGATATGATGAAGCGCGCTGGCAGTTGCGCAACCTCCTCCATCGTGCCGCCAGAGCGCATCACATGCCAGATATCGACCAGCAGACCGCCATTGGCCGCGTCTGCCGCCGCCACCATCTCCAGCGCGGCACCCAGGTTCGGCAGCATCGAAAAGGGCAGCATCTCCAGCCCGATCATCAGCCCATGATCCGCCGCCTGCGCACAAAGCGCCGCAAATTCACCAGCCAGATCGTCACCCGCCGGATCGTCGGGCAGGAACGGCGGCATCACCTTGATATGGCGCGCACCCAACGCATCGGCGGCGCGGAACAGTTCAGCCCTTGCCGCATCCGACCGAGCGCGACGCTCCCCCGATGCAAACCAGTCGGCCAGATATTCCAGCTCGACGATCTTTTGCCCGGCATCATCCAGCCGCCGCTTAAGCGAGCGATAGTCCCGCCCGCTCGCCTCCCAGGCAAGCAGGTCGCCCAGCCAAAAGCCGGTCCCCGCATAGCCCGCGCGCGCCGCCGCCTCGATCCGCTGCTCCAGCGGAAAGCGGCCCAGATTGTCCGGCCGGTCGGGCCGGACATTGCCTGCCGTGGTCCAGCAGGTGGCGATCAGTTGCGGCGCGCTCACGGCCTTTCCGGATCAGTCCATCCGTGGCGTCTTGATACCCGCATTGCGGCAGGCATAGTCGAGCAGCGCCGAATAATCCTTCGTCGCATAATCGGTTGCCCGCGCGCCACCGAACGCCGCATGCGCCGCCGCGCCCATGGGCAGGCCGACGCGGTTTTCCGCCGCCGCGTTCATCGCCAGCGTCAGGTCCTTGAAGGCGAGGTCGATGGTGAAGCCGGGCTCCATATCACCCTTCAGCACCTTGTTCGCCATCAGCACATGGAAGGAACCATTGCGTGCCGTAGTGCCGCCGGTGACATCATGCATCGTCTGGATGTCGAGGCCCAGCTTGGTGCCAAGGGCGATGCACTCCGCGTCGATCTGCGCGGTCGACAGCAGCATCAGATTGTTGACGATCTTCATGCGGGTGCCCAAGCCGGGCTTGCCGCAGCGGAAGATGTCCGTGCCCATCGCCTTCAGGGCTGGCTCGACGCGCGCGAAGTCCGCATCTTCCGCGCCGACCATGAACAGCGATTCCCCGCGTTCGGCATGGAAAGACAGGCGGCCGATCGGCGAATCGATGAAGGCGATGCCCTTGTCCCGGCAGGCCGCGATGACGCGATCGGTGCCCTTGGTGTCGATCGTGGACAGATCGACCAGCAGCGTGCCCGCATCGATGTGCGCCAGCACGCCATCTTCGCCCAGCACCACCGCCTCGACATGCTGGGTCGCGGGCAGAACGGTGAAGACGATGTCCTGACCGCGCACCGCTTCCGCGACGCTCGCGGCTTTGGCCGCGCCGAGCGCTGCAACCTTGTCCATCTTCTCCGCGTCGATGTCGTACACCGTAACGGCAAAGCCCTTGCGCTGAAGGTTCGATGACATGGGCAGGCCCATGGCGCCCAGGCCGATGAAGCCGATCTTGGTGGTCATTCTATCTTCCTCTCTCAAATTTCGAGCCGGGCGGTCCCGGCATGATGAACCCCGTTACTCCGTCACCCCGGACTTGATCCGGGGTCCCGCTGCCCTCAGGGCGCGGCGAACAAAGAAGCGAGACCCCGGATCAAGTCCGGGGTGACGAGGAGTTGCGTCCTTCAGCACCTTCTCCGCGTCTCCGCGCCTCCGCGTGAAAAAAACTCAATGCAGCTTTTCCGCGATAACCCCCGCTTCCACAAGCGCCGCGATCTGCCCTTCGGACAATCCCAGCACGTCGCTCAACACGTCACGCGTGTCCTCACCCGAACGCGGCGGCGCGCGGCGATAGTCGGCGGGCGTCTTGGAAAATTTCCCCGGATAGCCCAGCACCTTGACCGGCGTGCCGTCCGACCGGACCATGTCCTTGATGACGCCACGCGCGGCGATATGCTCGTCGGCAAGAATGTCGGGTATCTCATTGACCCGTCCACCCGGCAGCTTCGCCGCTTCCATCGCGGCGATCAGATCGTCCGACTTCCACTTGGCGATCGCCGGTCCCATCTCGTCCTGCAACGCCTTGCGGTTGGGCGATCGGTTGCCATTGTCGATGAAGCGCGGATCGTCCGGCAGGTCCGGCCGCCCGATCAGATCGCAAAAGCTGCGGAACTGCCGGTCATTGCCCAGCGCTACCAATATGTCGCCGTCGGAGCAGGAGAAATCCTGATAGGGCACGGTATTGGGATGCTCATTGCCCAGCCGCCGGGGGATCATGCCCCCGTTCATGTAATTGGACGCCTGATTGGCGAGCAGCGCCACCTGCGTATCGAGCAGCGACATGTCGATATGCTGGCCCTCGCCCGTGCGGTCGCGATGGGCGAGCGCGGCAAGGATGGAGATCGCCGAATATAGCCCGGTCACAAGGTCGCTGATCGGGATGCCGACCTTCATCGGCCCGCCGCCCGCCTCACCGTCGGGGCGGCCGGTGATCGACATCAGCCCGCTCATCCCCTGGATCAGGAAGTCGTACCCGCCGCGATCCTTGTACGGACCATCCTGACCAAAGCCGGTGATCGAACAATAGATGAGCTTGGGATTGATCGCCGACAGCGATGCATAATCCAGCCCATATTTGTTGAGGCCACCAACGCGGAAGTTCTCCACGACGATGTCCGCGCCCAGCGCGATCTCTCGGATCAGCTCCGCCCCGCGCGGGTCGGCCAGGTTGATCGCGACCGACTGCTTGTTGCGATTGGCGCACAGATAATAGGCCGCGTCCTTCGACCCGTCGTCAAGGAAGGGAGGCCCCCAGCGGCGTGTGTCGTCGCCCTGACCCGGCTGCTCGACCTTGATCACGTCCGCGCCCAGATCGCCCAATATCTGCGTCGTCCACGGCCCCGCCAATACGCGCGACAGGTCGAGCACCTTGATCCCCGCTAGGGGACCGGTTGAGGTTTGCTGATCGCTCACTTGTTTTTGAACTCCGGTGCGCGCTTGCCAAGGAAGGCGGCGATCGCTTCATGATGGTCTTCGGTATAGTGGGCGAGCGACTGATACCCCGCCGCCATTTCCAGCAGCGTCGGCAGCTTCATGTCCGCGCCCTCGCGCATCAACCGCTTCGCCATGCGTGTCGCATGACCCGGATTGGCGGCGATCTTGCCCGCCAGTTCCAGCGCCCGGTCCATCAGCTTGTCGGCGGGCAGCACTTCGGCAACCAGCCCATATTCCAGCGCGGTCTTGGCATCGATCGCATCGCCGGTCAGCGTCATGATATTGGCGCGCTGCGGCCCGATCAGGCGCGGCAACAGCCATCCGCCGCCACCGCCGGGAATGATGCCCAACTTCACATAGCTTTCGGCGACCACGGCAGTGTCGGCCATCAGGCGGATGTCGCACATGCAGCTGATGTCCAGGCCAAGGCCGATCGCCGGGCCGTTGATCGCCGCGATGATGGGCACTTCCAGTTCATGGATAGCCGGGCCGATCATCTGCACGCTGGTGCGATAAGCGTTGCGAATTTCATAGGGCGTGCCGCCGAACATGCCGGAACGTTCGGCCATATATTTGACATTGCCGCCCGCGCTGAATGCCTTGCCATTGCCGGTCAGGACGATGGCGCGCACCGAATTGTCCCGCACCATCTGGCGGCAGAAATCGACGATCTCCTCGCTCTGCTCGACCTCGGTGATGGTGTTGCGTTCGTCGGGACGGTTGAAGCGGGCGACAACGACGGGGCCGTCGCGCTCGACGAGAAGGAACGGTTCCAAGCGGGACTCTCCCAAGGCAGCATGGAAAGAAGATCGCGGGACGCTAGGCGTTGGCTCTCATTGAAGCTAATATTGATTTTCGCTCATCCGATATATGGAAGCTATCATGGAACTGCGCCAGCTCCGCTATTTCGTCATGCTCGCCGAAACCGGCAATTTCCACCGTGCGGCGGAGCGGCTCAACATGTCGCAGCCGCCGCTAACGGTCGCCATCCGCAAGTTGGAGGAAGAATTGGGCGCCGCCCTCTTCGTGCGAAGCGCGCGAGGTGTCACGCTGACGGCAGCAGGCCGGGCTTCGCTGGAGATGGCCCAGGCGACCTTGGCGCAGGCGGACCGCTTCCGGGAGGCCGCGCGGGAAGGCGCGGCGGGGGAGCGCGGCCAGTTGCGGGTGGGCTTCGTCGGATCGGCCACCTTCGAATTGCTCCCCCGCCTCATCGCCGAATATCGCCGCCGCTACCCGGCCGTCGAACTGGTGCTGGAGGAAGCGACCAGCGCCGAAATCGCGCGAAAACTCGCCGCCGCCGAGCTGGACGTTGGCCTTGTCCGCCTGCCCTTGCTTCAGATCGCGGCCGTGGACACGCAGGTCATCGACCCCGACGAACTGCACGCGGCCTTGCCCGAAGGCAGCCCCTTCGCCGACGCGGAAAGCGTGGCCCTTGGCGATCTGGCGCAACAGCCCTTCATCCTGCAAAGCCGCATCAGCGTCCTCCATTCGATCACGCTGACCGCCTGTCAAAAGGCCGGCTTCATGCCCATCGTCGCGCAGGAAGCCGCGCAACTGAGCGCCGTTCTCGCCCTGGTCCGCTCCGGCCTCGGCGTGGCGCTCGTGCCCTCCCGCGCCGCAGGCTCGGTGCCGCAGGGCGTCCGCCTCGTTCGCCTGGCGACGAAAGTGCCGGTCCTGACAGGTGTTGCTTTACCTCGCGAAGCAGCCAACCCCCTCGCCAAAAACTTCGCCGCCATCGCCTCCGATAGTCATTGAATATCGAATAACCAAAATTCGATATTGGACTATAAAGTCACAAAACGCGATTTACTCGCCACTTCCTTCTTGGTTTCACGAGGCCGGCTTGTTCGAAACACTCACCCTTTCCGCCCTCCCGCCCGAAGATGAGGCGATCCGCCCGGCCCTCCGCGCGCTCATTCAGGAAGCGATTGCCGAACTGCCGGTACACCGCCGCGCCCGATCCTGGCAGGGTTTCGACGCCGCCTTCAGCCGAAAGCTGGGACAAGCCGGTTATCTCGGCCTCTCGCTGCCCAAGGAATATGGCGGCGTCGGCCGCGGTCCCTTCACCCGCTTCGTCGTGGTCGAGGAACTGCTCTCCGCAGGCGCCCCGGTCGCCGGGCATTGGATCGCCGACCGCCAAAGCGGCCCGCTGATCTTGCATTACGGCACCGAAGAACAGCGCCGCTTCTACCTTCCCCGCATTTCAAAGGGCGAAGCGCTTTTCTGCATCGGCATGAGCGAGCCGGGCTCCGGCTCCGACCTCGCCAGCGTCCGCAGCCGCGCCGAGCAGCAGGCCGACGGCGGCTGGTTGCTGAATGGCCAGAAGATCTGGACCACCAACGCGATGCACAGCGATTATATGATCGCCCTGGTTCGCACTTCCGGCACCAGCGCTGACCGTCAGCAGGGCCTGTCGCAGCTGATCGTCGATCTGAAAGCGCCCGGCATCACCATCCGTCCGATCGTTGACCTGACCGGCGACGCCCATTTCGCGGAAGTCTTCTTCGAAGACGTCCGCCTCGCCCCCGACGCGCTGATCGGCGCGGAAGGGCAGGGGTGGAAGCAGGTCACGGCCGAACTCGCCTTCGAACGCAGCGGGCCAGAGCGCATCTATTCCTCCGTCGTGCTGATCGACGCCTGGGTCCGCCATCTCGAAGCCGTCGGCCGCAAGGACAGCGCCACGCTCCGTCTCGTCGGATCACTGATGGCGCAGCAGGCGGTGCTGCGCGAAATGTCGCTGGCCGTTACCGCCCGGCTGGTCGCGGGTGAAAGCCCGGTTGTCGAAGCGTCCCTGATGAAGGACCTCGGCACCAGCTTCGAACAGGCCGTGCCGCAGCTGATCGGTGACGATCTGGCCGCCAATCCGGACGAGGCGGTCGATCCTGAATTATACCGCACTTTGCTTTATGTCACCCATATCGCGCCCAGCTTCTCGCTGCGCGGCGGCACGCGTGAAATCCTGCGCGGCATCATCGCCCGCGGCCTTGGCCTGCGCTGAAGGGAGCCACTTCATGGACATGTCCGAACTGATCGATCCCTTCGCTCGCCTGATCGAAGACGTCTGCACCCCCGCCGCGATCCGCGAGATCGAGCAGGGCGGCGACAGCAGCGCGATGTGGAATGCCTTTGTCGAATCCGGTTTCCTCGACGCCCTCGTCGCCGAAGAGTCGGGCGGGGCAGGACTCTCTTTGGAGGATGCCGCGCCACTGATCGCCTTGCTCGGCCGCCATGCCGTGCCGCTGCCGGTTGGCGATACGATGATCGCCCGCGCGCTGCTCGCCGCAGCTGGCCTTGATGCGCCCGAAGGTCCGATCGCGATCGCCACGGGCGCTGGCGCAGTGCCCTTCGCCGCAGTCGCCTCGCACATTTTGTCGGGCGCCCCCGACGCGCCGGTGCTGACCGCCGCAAAGGTCGAACCAACCGGCATTCCCCATGATGCGGACGCCTATGCTTCAGGGCTGAACGGGGCTGCATTGCGCCCCGTCGCTGCTGTGCTTCGGGCGCAACTCATCTCCGGCGCGGCCGGTCGGGTCATGGAAATGACCGTTGCCTATGCCAATGAACGCGTCCAGTTCGGCAAGCCCATCGGCAAGCAGCAGGCAGTGCAGCAGCAATTGTCCGTCCTCGCCGAACAGGCCGTAGCCGCCCGCATCGCCGCCGCGATCGGCGCGCGCTCGGGACTTCAGCCAAAGCTTGCCGACGCCGCAATCGCCAAGCATGGCACGAGCCTCGCCGCAGGTCAGGTCGCGGCGATCGCCCATGCGGTTCATGGAGCGATCGGCATCAGCGAGGAATATGACCTGCAATTGCTCACCCGCCGCCTGCATGGTTGGCGTCTGGCTGATGGGTCGGAAAGCTATTGGGCGGGCATATTGGGTGAGTTGAGGCTAGCGGCCGCTGCATCGCCGACCGCTGATTTCATTCGGGGCGCCTGAACCGCGCCTTTCGTCGGCGGCCGGACCTTCCCCCTACCGATCAGGAAGGGTAAGAAGCCGCCAACCCATGCGCCGCTGATCGTCAAGGAATTGAGCTTTGCAGCGCACCCAAGACCTGGAGAACCCTGCATATGACCAATTCGACGCCACGCCCCATCATCGATGGTCAGGAACGCAGCCAAGGTTCGCTCGGCACGATGCAACTGGTCAACCCGGCTACCGAAGAACTGATCGCAACGCTGCCGTCCTGCGGGGCTGAAGAAGCGGCTGAAGCAGCCCGGCTGTCGGTTGAAGGCTTCGCGCAATGGTCCGCCATCTCGCCCTTCGAACGCAGTAAGGTCCTGCGCCGCGCCGCTGACCTGATGCGTGCTGAGGCTGACGAAGCCGCCGCTGAAATGACGCGCGAAGGCGGCAAGCCACTGGCGCAGGCGCGGGGCGAATGGCTGGGGTCGGCGGATCTGCTCGACTGGTATGCGGAAGAAGGCCGCCGGGCTTATGGGCGTTTAATTCCGACGCGCGCGAGCGACATGCGCTGGGCCGTGCAGCGCCGCCCCGTCGGTCCCGTGGCCGCGTTCACGCCGTGGAACTTCCCGGCATGGACCGTCATGCAGAAGGTCGCACCGGCACTGGCGGCAGGATGTTCGGTCGTGCTGAAGTGCGCCGAAGAAACGCCGAGCGCCGGGTGGCGCATCGGTCGGGCGCTGCTGGCTGCTGGCCTGCCACCCCGCGCGATCAGCGTGATCTGGGGTGACCCGGCTGCGATTTCCGCCACCCTTTGCGCGGCGCCGGAAATCCACAAGGTGACGCTGACGGGATCGACCCGCGTTGGCCGCTTGCTGGCGCGTGCGGCCGGGCAGCACCTGAAGAAGGTGACGATGGAACTGGGCGGACATAATCCGGTGATCGTCGCGCGTGATGCCGATCTTGCCACGGTCGTTCCGCTGGCGGCGGAATTCAAGTTCCGCAATGCAGGGCAGGTATGCGTCTCCCCCACCCGGTTCCTGATTGAAAAGCCGCTCTATGCCGATTTCGTCGCGGGCGTGACCGAAGTGGCCAGTAAGCTGCGCGTCGGTGATGGCATGGCTGCGGACACGCAGATGGGGCCGCTGACGACAGCAGGCCAGCTTTCCAAGATCGAGGCGCTGGCGGCGGACGCGGTGCAACGCGGTGCGAAGATCGAAACCGGCGGGTCGCGCATCGGCAATCGCGGCTACTTCTTCCAGCCGACCGTGCTGTCGGGGATGACGCCCGAAATGGACGCGATGAATGAGGAGCCGTTCGGTCCCCTCATGCTCGTGATGCCGGTCGACGACATCGACGCCGCGCTGACGGAGGCGAACCGGCTCCCTTATGGTCTTGCGTCCTATGCCTTCACCAACAGCATGAGCACCGAACGCAAGATTTCCGAAGGAATCTATGCGGGCATGTTGGGCATCAACCATTTCGCGATGGCGATGCCGGAAACGCCTTTTGGCGGAGTGGGCGACAGCGGCATGGGGTCCGAAGGCGGCAGCGAAGGCATGGAAGCTTACCTCAGGCCCTTCCTCATCTCTGCAAAGATCGGATGAAATAGCCGTCGTGCCCCGGCGTGAAGGGGCTGCCTAATGCTGATCGAATGATGCTGCCCCGTGCCTGTCAAAAGGTGCGGGGCAGTTTTCGTTCGGCCTGCACTCGGCCCGCCGTTAGCCGCTTCTCTTCTTGACTCGGAAACTGATTGGTTTACCAATTTCGCCGAACAAAAAGTGAGGAGAGGACGTCATGAGCGATTCCCAAGGCGCGGGCGCGAATCCGGATCAGCAAAATTCCGCAACCATGCCGCTGGCGCGCGTTCATGGCGTTGGTGACATGCGCGTCGATCAGGTCGCCATGCCGGTCGTCGGTCCCCATGATGTGCTGGTGCGCATCGGCGCCATCGGTGTATGTGGCAGCGACCTGAGCTATGTTGCCGCAGGTGGCCTGGGCGGCGGCGCGCCGCTCGTTGAACCCCTGCCCATTGGCCATGAATTTGCGGGCGTCGTGGAAAAGGTGGGCGCGCAAGTGCATGGCATTCAGCCGGGTCAGCGTTGCGCCGTCAATCCCGATGCGGGGCTGATCGGTGGGGGCGGGCCGACGGGCGCCTTTGCTCCGTTCATCCTAGTTCCGCACGCCCGCGCTGGCGCCGACATCTGCCCTATCCCCGATAGCTTGCCGCTTGAAAAAGCAGCGCTGGCCGAGCCTCTGTCCGTGGGCTTGCACGGCGTGAACATCGGTCGGGTACAGCCGGGCGACAAGGTGGTGATCCTCGGCGCGGGTCCGATCGGCCTGTGCACCATCATCTGTCTTCGCCATCGTGGCGTGAAGGACATATTGATCGCCGACCTGTCGGACGCCCGACTTGAACGCGCTCGCCGACTTGGCGCTGCGATCACCGTCAACCCATCGCGCGAACCGCTTGTCGAGGCGATCGGGACGCACGGAACCGGTGAGAGGTTCGGCATGCCCTTTGTCGGGACCGATGTCATCATCGACGCCGCCGGAGCGCAGCCGCCACTGGCTGAGTTGCTCGACGTCGCCAAATTCCGCGCGCGGATCGTGATCGTTGCGCTTCACAAAAAGCCGATGCCGGTCAATTTGTGGAAGATGATGGCCAATGAGTTCAGCATTTCCGGGTCGATCGCGACCGACCGGGAAGACGAATTCAACGAATGCCTCCAGATGCTGGCGAGCGGCGAGATCAATGTCGATCCGCTGATCAGCCATCGTATCGCGTTCGACAAATTGGATGAGGCCTTCCGCATCGCGGCGGACACCGAAGCATCTGCCAAGGTCATCGTCACTTTCCCACAGGCTGCGTGAAGCGGGCTTGCGCCACGCTACACGCTGAGAAGGATTAAAAATGAGCGAAACCATGCAGCCCGAGCCGCAGGAAATTCATATCGACGACATGGCGGACCCGGTTGTCACGCCAATGATCGAGGCGGCCCGCCAGGGACCCGCCGACCGGCCCGACCATATGACGGTGGATCAGGTTTTGGCCCAGGCTGTTGCCAACTCCGGCGGCCTCGATGATTTCGGTGAGGATCAGAGCTTTCGCGAACGCATGGCGGTGACGCTTCAGGCGTGGGATGAGGATGAAGGCCTGGCCCGTGGCGGGCGCATCACCCTGCTCGACCATCTTGTCCGCGTCATGGTGAACCGCCTGCGGATCGAGGATGTCGTCAAGCGCCATCCTGAAATCCTGGACATCCAGATCGATCGTCCCTTGTTCATCGCGGGGCTACCGCGTTCGGGCACGACGCATCTCGTGAACTGGCTCGCCCGTGATGAGCGGCTGCGGTCGCTGACGCTCTGGGAGGCAGAGGAGCCCGTCCAAGTGCGCGAACTTGCGCCCGGCGAAGTTGACCCGCGTATAACCCGCAGCGCGGAGCTATGGGGGGCGTTCGAAGCGATGCTGCCCCACATGGCGGCGATGCACGGCATGGATGCAGCATCGATCCATGAGGATAATGAACTGCTCTACATGGACCTCAACTGTTACAGCTGGGAGTTCCAGTCCCGCATTCCGGGTTGGATCGACCATTATTTCGCTCATGACCGCACGCCCAGCTATGCCTATGAAAAGAAGGTACTACAGGTGCTGACCTGGCATCGCGGTCCCAATCGCTGGTTATTGAAATCGCCGCAACACATGGAAAATCTGGCCGCGATCAAGGCTGTTTTCCCCGATGCGACGATGGTCATCACGCATCGCGATCCCATCGCTGTTCTGCGGTCGCTGACCACCATGCTTGGCTATAGCGACCGTATCCGCCGCGACCCGATCGATCCTCCTGCGCTTGCCCGCCTCTGGCTGGACCGGATCGAGCGGCTGCTGCGCGCCTGTGTCGATCAGCGGGACGCATGGGGTCCGGAACAATCGGCCGATCTATTGTTCCACGAATATATGGCCGATCAGGAACGGGTGATGCGGGAGGTTTACGCGCTGGCGGGGCTGGAATTGACCCCAGAGGTCGAAAATCAGCTGCTTGGCTATCTCAACGAAAATCCGCGGAACAAGCATGGCAAGGTGATCTACGACCTCGAAGGGGTGTTCGGCCTGAACGAAGCCGCCGCTCGGGAACGTTTCGCCTTTTATTATGACCGCTTTCCAGTGCGGCATGAGGCCTGATGGGGACGTCCGCAACCGCATCTGCTGAAGGGAAATCAGTGCCTGTCCCGGCGCGGGTCGGCCGGGCAGACCAGACGCTCGCAAAGAAGCGCCGCCTGCTCCAGATCGCGCGCGAGGAGTTCATCCGCCAGGGCTATCGGGCGGTCACCATGGACGCGATTGCTCAGGCGGCGGGCGTGTCGAAGCGCTCCCTCTACCTTTGGCATGAAGACAAGGCGGCGCTGTTCCGGGCGTGCCTCGCCGCCGGGGTGGAGCGTTTCCCGCTGCCGCAATTCAGCGAGCCGGCGGATCTTGAGGCCGATCTGCGCGTCTTTGGCGTCGCATTGCTCCGCGAATTCACCAGGCCATCCACCGTTGGCATGGCGCGGCTGTTGATGCGCGAAGCGCATGAGTTCACCGAATTCGCGCCGATGATCCAGCAGAGCCAGGATGATTATCTTGTCCTGCCATTGGCCAACCATCTGGATCGGGCGGGCATCGCGCAGGACAACAGGACGGCAGCAGCCAAGCTGCTTCTGTCGATGCTCCTGATGCCGGTTCACAGTTATCTGCTGATCGACGCCGCTCTGCCGGATGAAGAGGGATGCGCGGCCCATGTCAGCAGGGCGGTGCGCACCTTTTTGCAAGGCTGTGACGGCTAGGACGACAGCGTCGCTTGACTTCGGGAGCGGGCCTGAATATCCATAAGTAAGTAAACACTTACAAGTACATTGAGTCGGAGAGGTTGTAAGGCGATGGTTGAACATGCCGATAGCGCAGTGATGGCACGGGACTGGCACGATCGCAGCCTGCCGCTTGCCGACAGTGAAGAGTTGCGGAACGCTCTGGACGAGGCGAACATCCAGACGCTGCTGATGGTCTATGTGCATCTGACGCACGACGCGGCGATGCTGGACATTTTCGGCAACTATATCAAACCGCCCTTCTCCGTCCCTGGCACCGAAATCCCGGCCGAATATCTGCACGAACTGCGTGCCAAGCTGCTGCATGTGCTGACCACGCCGGGCGCGGCGCGGGAGGATGATCCTTCCGAAGCGCTGATGAAGCGGATGATGAGCGTCGGCGTGGGCGAGGAGGTCGCGGACGAATTCCTGCCGCTGCTGTTCGACCAGATCGGTTTCAAACTGCCCAAACCCCGCAAGGAAATTGAAGGGCGCACGCCGCCCCAGCCCAGTTTCAAGGTGCTGGTGATCGGCGCGGGCATGACCGGCCTTGCTGCCTCGCTGAAGCTGGAAGAAGGCGGTTACGAGCATATCGTGATCGAGAAGAATCCCGAAGTCGGCGGCACCTGGTACGAAAATCGCTATCCCGGCGTCGGCGTCGATACGCCCAGCCACTTCTATTCCTATTCGTTCGAAATCACGCCCGAATGGACCCATTATCATCCCAAGGGCGTGGATATGCAGAAGTATCTGCTGCACGTAGCCGACAAGTACGACCTGCGCCGCAACATCCGCTTCAACACCGAAGTGGTTGCCCTGCGCTATGACGATGCGGAAGCCGTGTGGAACGTCACGGTTCGCGGCAAGGACGGCACGGAAGAAGTCATTCGCGCCAACGCCGTCATCAATGCTCACGGCCCGGTGAACCGCTGGAAGTGGCCCGATATTCCGGGCCGCGAGGAATTCCAGGGCAAGATGATGCACACCGCGACCTGGGATCCGTCCACCCGGATCGAAGGCAAACGCGTCGGCATCATCGGCACTGGCGCCAGCGCCGCGCAGTTGATCGGTGCGATCGCCGATCAGGTCGGCGAACTCACCGTGTTCCAGCGCACCCGCTACTGGACGATCTACAATCCGGAGATCAATCACGAAGTCTCGCCGGGCATGAAGTTCGCCCTGCGCTACATCCCGCATTTCCGCGAATGGTTCCGTTTCCGCGTCTATTGGTTCGCGGCCGACGGCCTCTACGCCAATGTCGTCAAGGATCCCGAATGGCCGGTCGATAGCCCGTCCGTGTCCGCCATGAACGAAGGCGCGCGGCAGTGGGCACTCGCCCATCTTGAGGCGAAGTTCCACGATCGCCCCGATCTTAAGGAAAAGATGACGCCGGACTTCCCGATCTTCTCCAAGCGCATCATCCTGGACGCCGGCTGGCTGGACGCGCTCAAACAGCCCAATGTCACGCTGGAACAGGGCGGCATCGAATGCTTCACCCCCAAGGGCATCCGCCTGAAAGACGGGACGGAGTATGAATTCGACATCATCGTCTGCGCCACCGGCTTCGACGTCGCCAACATGATGGGCAAGCTGGAAATCCACGGCAAGGGCGGCCGTTCGCTCCGCGATGAATGGGGCAAGGACGATCCGCGCTCTTATCTGGGCGTGACGGTGCCGGGCTATCCCAATTACTTCATGACGGTCGGTCCCAACAGCGCGCCCAACCATGCGGCCGGGCAGAACCTGATCTCCGAAGCGCAGGTGAACTACATCATCGAATGCCTGGACTGGGTCAATGAAGCCGGTGCTCGTGCTGTCGAGCCTACGCAGCAGGCCTTCGAGCATTGGAACGGGCAGGTTGAAGAGCAGATGAAGAACATGATCTGGACCCACCCGAGGGCGAACAGCTACTATAATAACTCGAAGGGCCGCGTGTTTCTGTCGTGGCCGTGGCGACTGGTGGACCTGTGGAACCAGACACGTGGTCCCGCCAAGGAGAATTTCGAGCTGCATTGATCGCGGGTCGAAAGGAACGACATAGCGAAAGAGCCGGTCTGTAAGGACCGGCTCTTATCGTTTCTGCCTATGTGCGCGCAATCAGCCTGAGATTGTATAGCCACCGTCAACAGCCAGGGTCTGACCGGTAATCCAGGCCGCGCCGGGGCTCGAAAGGAAAAGGATCGCATTGGCGATATCTTCGGGCGCACCGGGACGGCCCAGCGGCGTCCTTGCGAGCGTCGGTGCCATCCACTCTTCTTGCGCGAAGGTCCCTTCGGTCATGCGGCTGCGCGTCAGCCCTGCGGCGACGGCGTTGACGCGAATGCCGCGCTCCCCCCATCTGACTGCGAGTGACCGGGTCAGGCCGAGCAGGCCGGTCTTGGCAGCGCCATAGCCCGGCACAATCGGAATGCCGAAATAGCTGCTCATCGACGCGATGCCGACGACGCTTGCACCGCCTGCCATGTTGCTTTGAGCCAGCAGGTCCGCGCTCTGCCGCGCCATGCGGAAAGCGCCAATCAGCAGCATGTTGACGGAGCGCGCGAAAACATCAGGCTCATATTCGTCAAGGCCGAGACTGGGCAGCGCCACCCCGGCGTTGTTCACCAGAATGTCGAGCTTATCCAGGCTGGCCGCCACCGCGTCGATGCTTTCGCCGTCCTCAATATCCATCTGCAGATAGCGGTAGCCTGATAGGTCGCCATCATATTCGCTGGCGCTTCCGCGCGTGCCGGTGATCGTCACAATCGCCCCGGCTTCAAGATAGGCGGCAGCGGCGGCGGCACCTATGCCGCTGGTGCCGCCAGTGACAAGGACATGCGCCCCGGAAAAATCATAGGATGGGTTCGTCATACAGTCTCCACTTCAACCCAGCGGCCTTCCGCTGCGGAAAGGCGCGCAGCATCGAGCACGGCCTGTCCTGCCGCCGCATCAAGAAAATCGCCCGCCGGATCAGGCAGCGGCGGCGTGCGCCCTTCGATCCTGGCCTTCATCTGGCGGAACAGCTTGGCATAAGGCGCGACATCGAACCCCTGCGTGTGCCAGCGATCCATTTCCGTCTGGATAAGCTCGGCGACGGCAAAGGGTTCGGGCGCGGGATTGACCAGTTCGGCAGGCATCGGAACCTGCCGCGCGCCGTTCCCGTCCTTGATCCACACCTCTTCGGGATCACCAAAGGCGTTGCCAGACTGAATCCAGGCCGCGCCCTTCGTCCCTGCCACCTTGGTCGCCATGACGAACGGGCCGGGGAAGCTCATCGCCGCCTCGATCACGCCCATGCATCCGCTCGCGGTCCTGAACTGCACATTATAATAGTCGTCGGACGTCATTGCGGGGCGGGTCGTGGAAAGCTTGCGCAAGATCGCGTTGACCGCCACGATCTCTCCCAAGGTCGAACGAACCTGATCGATCATGTGCGTGCCGAAAGCGCCCAGGAAGCCGCCGCCTTGCGCAGCATCGGTCCACCAATCGGCCAGAGGCTCTTCCTCGCCCGTGCCCGGCTGCTGGTAGATGCGGCTGAACATCAGCGGATCGCCGATCAGGCCATCCTGCACCACGCGCCGCAGCAGCGCCTGCGCGCTGTCGAACCGGAACTCCGCGCCCAGGGCGTGGACGACGCCAGCCTTGTTCGCTGCGTCCAGCATCTCGCGCGCCTGCGCCAGATCGCGCGCAAAGGGCTTTTCGCACATCACGTTACGTCCGGCGGCGATCGCCTGCATCACGGGTGTGTAGTGCGCGTGCGGCGGCGTTGCGACCGTCACCAGGCGGATCGCCGGATCGTCGGCGAGCACCTGCTCCAGATTATCGGATGCCAGCGGGATGCTGAGGGGAGCCGCACGCTCCGCCGTGCGTTCCCTGTTGCGCCCGACAATAGCACGAACCTCGAAGCCCGCCTCCCGCAGCGCCCTGACATGCGTGAACAGGCCAAAGCCGGTGCCTACGACGACCGCGCCTATTTCTTCTCCACTCATTGTACTTCTCTGGCCTTTCTGATGATGTCGCGGGCTGCTGGCGCCCATGAGGCGATGGCTTCATCCATCGGCGCTGCACTGGTCGCAGCGGAAAAAATTTCGACCGAAATAGGCGCAGTCACCCCGATCCGATCGAGCGTGCGGATGAAACGGGTGAGGTCAAAGCTGCCCTGTCCCGGCACAAGACGGGCAGTCATCGTCTCGTGCATCAGGTCGGATTGCGGCTGCGCGGGCGCGTCGTTTATCTGGATGGTGTGAATGCGCGACCCCGGAATGCGCTCCAGCAGATCAAAGTTCGCCCCGCTGCGGAAGAAATGCCAGCTGTCGAGGGTCAGGCCGCCATTGGGCCTGCCCGCCGCCTGAACGATCGCCCAAGCACTCGCCAGGTCAGGGATGCCGCCAAAAGGAAGGAACTCGATATGCGCCTTCATGCCATGGCGGGCGGCCAGGTCGCACAAATCGGCAAAGGCTTCCGCAGCCTCATCAAGCGACGGCGTGACGCCCATCATCTCCACCGCCGTGACGGAGGATGACCCGATGCGCGCGGCGGTTTCCATCACGCGGTCTGGCGTCATCGAGCGGAGCAGGGCGGCCATAGGGACATCATCCCCAGCGCTGCGATGGCTGGGCAGCCAACAGGCCGTGCAATCCATCTCCATGATTGCCAAGCCGTGGTCCGCTATCCGCATGCCGATGTCGGCGGCATTCATCCCCGCCTCTTCCAAAGCCCAGATGTCGCCGGGCATCAGCGATATGGCGGAAAACCCGGCTGCCCGAGCGGGCGCCAGCCGTTCCAGCAGCGGAACCTGGATGAAGGGCGGGGCAGACAGGACCAGCATGGGATCGTTCGTCATGCGTCCTCCAGGCGGAAATTCAGTTCCAGGATGATCCCGTTCCGCTCTTCCACGAATAGTTGGCAGAGATTGGCCGGCGGATAATCCTTGCGCACGACGCCAAGACCGGCGGTTTCCAGTCGCGCGAACATCGTGGGCAGGTCGTCGCATTCCAACGCCACATGATGCACAGCGCCGCTGCCCCGCGCAGGAGTGAAGGGAAACGCGTCGTCGCTGGGATAGCGGCCCTCGACAGGGCCGATATGAATGATCGGACGACCGTCAGGATCATATATCCAGCACCCCTTGTCGATGGACTCCGCCCCCGGCGCGACATCGGCGCGAAGGCCCAGCACGTCGCGGAAGAAGGCGGCGGTGCCGGGCACGTCGGCTGTCCGGATGTTCACATGGTCAAGTGTTCGTACAGTCATGACATCAATCCACGAACTGGCCGGTCAGGATTGCCGCGCGGGGATCAAGTGCGGCCGCGCCTTCTGTTTCCAAGCGCGCGAGCGGCAAGCGCCACAGATTTACTTCCGCCGTGCTTTCGGTTCGCACCAGCCGAAGCCCCCAAATGCCCCGCTCATGCCCATAGCTATTCACCCAGTTGCCGCCGAGGCCCGGATCGCGCTCGGCGATGATGATGCGGACCCGGCCATCAGGCTCGGCAACGAAACGATAGTTGTTCACCCATCCGTTGCCATCCTCGAACGTGTCGAGATTTTCCTGCCACATGTTGCAGATCTGGAAGTTCCAATATTCGCACTCAGGCGGCACGAATTCCAGCACCAGGGCGTCGTCCAGCCCCTTTTCCCAACCGCCAAAGGCGACGTGGCGATCGGGCACGCCACCGTTCGACAGATATTGCGCGCGGCTATAATCTAGCCGGTTCAGCTTCGCCGCGAAATTGCCCTGCGTGCCGTTCCACCAGTTCCGCACCAGTTCCGCATAGCCCAGCACGCCCTGCGCGGCCCATGCCAGATTGTTCGCCATCAGCGCGGGCGTCACGGGTTCAGGCGCCGCGCCATCCATCCGCTCGATCTGCAAGCCCGGAGCGGTTTCCTTTTCCCGGTCGCTCCAGACCAGCCGGATGAGGATGCAATTGGTATCCGGTTGCAGCTTCAGCCAATTCTTTCCTTCGCCGGGATCATTTTGCGACATGATGATCTCGAACGTCCCGTCATCTTCGATATGAAGCTGCTGACTGCCCAGGAAGCCGGTGGTTTTCAGGTTGGAAGGGTCGAACTGTTTCAATCCCTCTACGCCGAGCTGTGCCCAATCACGCGCGCCCAAATCGTCGGGCGCTGGCGCGGTCAATATGGCGAAGATGAAATAGGGTATGGTCCCGCGCGTGCCGATGATGCGGTAATCGCGGGCCTCATCGAACTGGCACATCAGATGGTCCTGATCGACCGTCTGCACGTTGATCGACTGGCGCCATACCATGTCGCGCAGGCGCGGCCGGGTGGGTTCTGCATTTTCGATCAGCCGCTCGAAGCTCGACCGGGCGACCCGCGTCAGAAAGCGATACCATTCCGCCCTGTCGAGATCGGACGGATCATCGCCGAACCGGTCTATCATTTTACCGGCGACTTTCAGGACGTCGCAGAAATCTTCCCACGACTGGCCGGACAACAGCCGTTGGGCGGCCCGCGATTCAATCTCGCGCTTGTCCATCGATCCTTTCAAGGCGTCAGTCATCGCGCCGCATCCTCTCCTTATTTGATGGAGGAAGGTGCCATCATCCCTGTCGCGCGGCCAGCCAATCTTCTGTCGATACCGTGCCATTATCCTTCCTGTGTGACGCAAAACATCCCGACCGGGCCGATGGACATTTCCATGCCAACCAGGATTGACGAAAAAGTTATAATTCGATAACTTTACGGCGTTCAAAGGCGGATGGAATGATTCGCCCGACATTTGGAGAGGAGTTGCAGAATCATGTTGAGCAATGAGCAGAAACGGCGGTTGTCCGACATGCTGCAGCCTGTTTCCCCGCCTCGTGAGGTAAGCAACGTATACACCGAGGATCAACGTCGGCGGCTGCTGGATGTCGTCCATAGCGGCGCCTGGAAGCTCATCATCGCGCAGCATTTTCCGACGCCGGAATCTCTGATCGCCACCTTCGCGGGCGGTTTTCCGGAAGGTTTCGAGCCGACGCTCGACATGTTCCTGACGCCGACATTCCGCGGCTTCTACGCCAATTATTCGACCTGCATGTACCCGGAGATTCAGGATACCTTCTACAATCCGACGTTCCTGGAATATGCCAAATCCTATTGGAACGCTGATTATGCCAAGCCGCAGATGATGCTGTTCAACGTGAACGGCCCCTGCGGCAATACTGATCCGGGCCATCTGGATTCGCCCAGCTTCCGTGGCGTGCGTTTCGAAAACTCGCCCACCTGGCTGTGTTCGATCATGGGCCGGTCGGGCCTGTTCCAGGACTATCTGATCAAAATGGCGCAGGTGATCACCTGGTTCAGCCATGATCCCAATAGCGGCTTCACCTATTGGCCCAAGGGTCCGCTGGAAAAGCCCGCGCGGTTACAGCCGCCCGTCTACAACCGTGGCGTGATTGTGCAGAATGAAATGCTCGTCCATCGCGGCGAAGCCAACGGCCCGATCGAGCGCCGCAAGCCGAAGGGGCTGGGCTTTGACTCCATGTTCAGCGGCGAACCGGGCAACCCCGATGGCTGGCTGGTGAAGACCGGGGACGAAGTCATCGAGCGTTACCATACCGACGATCTGCGCTTCCTGGTCCACTGGTCGGCGGAAGTGTTCGAAGATTATGCCGAGCTTAAGAAGAACATGGATGGGTCTGATAACCTCAGCTATGATCACGTGTTCGACACGTTGATCAAGGATGTCCGTTCGCGCGGTTTCCAGATTGAGACGCCGACTGATCCACTGAACGATCCGGCTTTCATCAAGGCACTGAACGCCGCTTACGACTATGGTGGCCCGGCCGAATATCCGGCCGAAGCGCCGCGCGAGCTGGTCGCCGCCTGAGCGCTGCCGGACAGCAAGAGTAGGAAGAAGGGGCGTCCCGTCGGGGCGCCCCTTTTTTCAGGGCCACCTTTCAGGGAGCGGGCTCCATGTCCTCCGGACCCCAATAGGCCTTCAGGCTGGCGATCTTTCCCTCTCCATCGAACGTGCAGACATCCAGCGACCTGATGAGCAGGCGCGGGCCTTCCGGCGGTTGAAACGTCACATCGAACACGAGCGCGGCCGCATTGGCATGCGATCCCCGGATCGGTGCGACCGGTCGGATATGTGTGTCAAAAGCGATCGTGTCGCTGAACCATGCGCGGATTTCCTCGCCGGTTTTGGGCGGAGAACCGACCGGGTCCTCGATCACCGCATGGGACGCGAACAGCGCCAGAACGCCGTCCCGATCGCCCGCGTTGATGCGATCCACATAGGCCTGAAGCGCGGCCCGCATGTGCGCCTGATTGGGTCCCGGCACGCCGGGTGGGGAGGATTCGGACATACCCTGTTTACCTTGTTATCCATAGAGTCATAACGGCGTTGGACCGCGCATTTAACATATGATCTTGCCTTTATAATGATGTTTTGCGTAGAAAGAGGAAGATTTCAAAAAGGCTATAAGCGAGGCTGTGACTCGCCGCATTAGCTGCTAATTTGCCATGGGCAGTGAGAGGATCAAGAAATGGCGACATCGTCGGACTATCGTCTGGGGGAATTCACCTTTCCGCGTGGCTGGTTCATGGTGGGTGAGAGCGCTGAGGCGACGAGCACGCCCAAGGCGATGCGCTACCTCGGCCAGGACATGGTGATGTACCGTGGCGAGAGCGGCCAGGTCTATGTGACGGAGGCCTATTGCCCGCACATGGGCGCGCATCTGGCGAAGAACACGACGAGCTACATCGTGCGCGATGGCGAGCAGGTGGAGGGCGAGTCGATCCGCTGCCCCTTCCATGGCTGGCAATATGGCCCGGACGGCCAGTGCAAGAACATTCCCTATTCCGACTTCGTGCCCAAGGCAGCCAAGCTCAAGACCTTCCCGGCGATGGAACGCGCGGGCACGATCTGGATCTGGCATGATCCCGAAGGGCTCGAACCCAATTTCGACCTGCCCGATTTTGGCGGCCATTATGATGCGCCGGGCTGGGTCAACTGGAAGATCGACTATATGGGCGATCTCGACATCCACCCGATCGAGGTGGTCGACAACATGGCCGACTTTGGCCACTTCATCCCGATCCATGGCGCGAAGGACTTTGTCTACTTCGCCAATGAGTTCAAGGATCACATCGTCCACCAATATTATGCCGCCGGGCACCGCACGCTGACGCTCAATCCCGAAGACGTGCTGACGCTCGACACCTGGTACACCGGCCCCTCGATCCTCCAGTCGGAGATGGCGGGAACCTTCGACAGCTTCATCATGATCACCCACACGCCGATCGAGGATGGCAAGATCCGCGTCTGGCATGGCCTGATGGTGCAGGTGAATGACGGTACCGCGCCCGTCACCGACGATCTGCGCGCCGCCGCGCTGGAATATCAGGAAGGCAGCCGCCTCGCCTTCGCCCAGGATGTCGAGATCTGGCAGAACAAGCGGGCCTGCCTCAACCCGCTCGTCATCCCCAATGACGGCCCCTATGGCAAGGTTCGGACCTGGTACAAGCAGTTCTACAATCCCCGCGACAAGACGCCCGACATGCACAAGCGCACCAATGGCCTGCATGTGACACTCGACAAGCGTAGTTCCACGCAGGCGGCATAAGGAGAAAAGAATATGGAGAGAAGTGAACGTCCGGTCGCGATCGTAACAGGCGCCAGCCGTGGCGCGGGTCGCGGCATTGCCGTCGCGCTAGGGGAGAAGGGCTATCGCGTCTATGTGACGGGCCGCTCCATCCGCGAAGGCGATGCGGCACTGCCTGGCACCATTGGCGCCACCGCGGCGCAGGTCGACGCAGCGGGTGGCGAGGGCCGCGCGGTGCAAGTCGATCATGGCGATGACGCAGCGATCGCCGCGCTGTTCGAGCGTGTGCGCGACGAAAGCGGCCGCCTTGACATATTGGTCAACAATGTCGCCGCTTTGGATGACGACCTTGTGAAGCCCGGCCCCTTCTGGGAAAAATCCATCGGGCTCGTCGAGATACTGAAAGTCGGCCTGCGGTCTCATTATCTGGCGAGCTGGCATGCCGCACGCATGATGGTTCCGGCAGGCAAAGGTCTTATCGCCTTCACCTCCTCCTTCGGGTCGGTCTGTTACATGCACGGTGCGGCCTATGGCGCGCAGAAGGCAGGCGTGGACAAATTCGCTGCCGATATGGGCGTGGACTTTCGCGGCACCGGCGTCACCGCCATCTCGCTCTGGATGGGGCCGCTGCTGACCGAACGCACCACCCGCACCCTTACGGAGCATCGGGAACAATATGAAAAGTTCATGGCCGATGCGGAAACGCCCGAATTTAATGGCCGGGTGATCGCCGCGATCCATGACGATCCAAACCGCGATGAACTCAATGGCCAGACGCTGATCACGGCTGAAATCGCGCACCGATATGGCATAACCGAAGCGGGCGGGCGGACGCCGCCATCCTATCGCGGGATGCTCGGCGAACCCCGCATCCCGCACCCTGCCATCGTGGCGTAAAGGAGTAGACCATGGACTTCGGGCGTCGCTTTGCAGGCAAGTCGATCATCGTCACTGGCGCGGCGTCCGGCATCGGACGCGCGACCGCGATCCGCCTTGCCGCAGAGGGCGGCCGGGTGCTGGCGGTCGATCTGGACGAAAAAGGGCTGGAAACGCTAAGGCAGGACCAGCCAGGTATCGCCATCCGCGCGGGATCGGTGGCGGACGAACCGACTGCCCGCTTGACCGTGGCGCAGTGGGTCGAAGAGGCCGGGCAACTCGACGTCCTCGTCAACATGGCGGGCATCATCCGGTCGAGCCATGCGGCAACGACCGACTATGAAGCCTTCATGTCCATCATCGCGGTCAATATGGGCAGCACATTCCTGATGTGTCGCGAAGCCTTGCCGCATCTGGAAAAGGCGAAGGGCAACATCGTCAACGCCGCGTCCACCTCCAGCCATTTCGGCCATCCCTTCCTCACCGGCTACGCCGCCAGCAAGGGCGCGGTCGCCGCTTACACCCAGAGCCTCGCCTGGGAATATGTCAAGCGCGGCGTGCGGGTGAATGCTGTCGCGCCGGGCGGCATCGAAACGCCGCTCGCCAACAGCGTCCAAACCGGCATGGTGGAAGGCGCCGATTGGGAGTTGTATAATCACCTGGGTCCGATCAACGGATTTGCGACACCCGACAAAATTGCGGGCGTCATCGCCATGCTGGCGAGTGAGGATGGAGGGCACATGAATGGCGCAATCGTGCGCGTTGACGGGGGCGTTCACGCCTGAACTCTCGGGCGTGGCAGGGGGCTGGTCCTCATGACGCCCCCTCCTCAGAATGGCTTTTGCCTGGACCATCTTTCGCTGGTGAACCTCGACGCCCTGACGGTGATCGAGGCCGCCGCCAGCGCAGGCTTTACTGCCGTCAGCCTGTTTGTCACGCCGATCCCGATCAGCCCGACGCCTGACCTCATCCTGGACAAGAGGGCGCGCAAGGCGGTGATTTCCGCATTGCGCGATACCGGCCTGCGAGCAGGCGTCATCGAGCCTTTCATGCTCGATGCCGACCCCGATTGGGGGCTGCTGGAAAGCAGCGCCGAACTGACCGCCGAATTGGGCGGGACCGTCAATATATTGGGCCTCGACCCGGATCATGCACGGCTGCGGGAGTCGCTGGCGCGCATGGTGGAGATTTGCCAGCGGGCGGGTGCTCCCGCCATTATCGAACCCTATCCGCTATCCTCGATCCGGTCGCCTTCACAGGCGCTTGAGATCGCCCATTCCCTGGGCGCGGAGGTAGGCCTTTGCATCGACACGCTCCACGTCATCCGCAGCGGCGGAAGCTGGGACGATGTGGCCTGCCTGCCGCCTGAGCGTATCCGCCATGTCCAACTGAACGACGGCCCGATCGAACCACCGCATGACCGCGTCAACGAAGCGGTGTTCGACCGCCTGCTGCCCGGTGAAGGCGAGTTCGGCCTCGGGGCGCTCCTCCCGCTGCTTCCGGCCCATGCGACCATAGCCGTGGAAGCGCCGTCGCGTGCGTTGGCGGCCGGGGAACCGCACGAACGCGCGGCGCGGCTGATGCAAGCGATGATTGCCCTGTACGCGCAGGGCTAGCCTATCGTCCTATATCAGCACCACCATCAGCCCGAACGGTGTTGGGATGCTCGCGGTGTTCCGGGCGGAGCGCACTGCCCCGCCCGGAAAATTCATCATTCCGCAGCCAGCGTCGCCTGCTCACGGAAATAGGGGATTACCTTCTCGCCGATATTGCGGATGGTATCCATGATCACTTCATGCGGGATGCCGCCCATCTGGAACATGAAGAGGATTTCGTCGGCGCCCGCATCCTGAAGGCGCTTGACCTGCCGAATGCAATCTTCCGGGGTGCCATAGGCGTCTTCGACAACCTCAAAGGATTCGGTGTGGTGGCCACCGATGGTGATCTTCTCTTCCGACAGCCAGGCCACCGTTTCTTCCTTGTGGCGCTGAAGCGCGGCAAGGCTTTCGCTCGCGTCCAGGTCCTCCACATCGGGAGCGGGGCCGCCCGAATACCAGTGGCCCAGCGATTCCACGAAGAAGCGCTGTCCGCGAAGGCCGATCCGGCGGGCCTTCTCCCGGTCTTCCAGAACCACGGCGGGGCAAAGGGCCGCGAGATGTTCGGTCGGACGGTAGCCAACCTGATCCTCGGCCTTCCGGTTCTTGAAAGCCTCACGATAAATGGCGTTCTTCTGCGCGATGTCGCTCGGTCCGGCAAAACCCAGCACCAGCGCGCCGATGCCGCGCGATCCGGCGGTGGTCAGCGTGTCGGCGCGGGTGCAGGCCATGTAGATCGGCGGATGCGGGTCCTGCATCGGGCTGGGATGGATCGGGCGGAACGGGATCTTCACGAACTGGCCATCATGTTCGATCTCGCCATGCTTCAGGATCTTGGGGATCAGATACATGCTCTCGTCGATCATCGGCGGCAGGTCTTCGAGATTATAGCCGAAGGTGCCCGCTTCCTGCTGCGTCCCGCCCTTGCCCATGCCGAAATGCACGCGGCCATTCGACAGAATGTCCAGCGTGGCGATGCGTTCAGCGACCTTCACCGGATGGTTCATCGCGGGCGGCAGGCAGACGACGCCATGGCCGATGCCGATGCGCGACGTACGCCCGGCGAGATAGGCGAGGAAAGTTTCCGGTGCGGACATATGCGCATATTGCGTCAGCGCGGTATGCTCGACGGCCCAGATCGTGTCGAAGCCCATTTCCTCGGCATGGATGGCTTGCTCGATAATGTCGCGGAACACCTGCTGTTCGTTCTGGCGCGACGTGTCCGCCATCTGCGCTTCGTAAATGATCGAGAATTTCATCATCTTCTCCACAAAACTTTCTGATCGTGGAGACAGGCTATGCCGAGTGCCGTGCCGCTACATCATCCAAATGGATCAGATTTCAGACTCACTGCCGATGGAACGCAGCAGCGTGACCAGTTCGACCTGCCGATGCGTGTTGGTCTTGGCAAATATCGCGCGCAGATGGGATCGCGTCGTATTGTAGGCGATGCCCAAAGCGTCCGCCGCGTCCGCCAACGTGGCGCCCTGCGCCAGATGAACGGCAAGGCCCGCTTCCGCCCGCGTGAGTTGGAATCGTTCGCGCAACAGCTCTTCCGATGGACCGGCGGGTCGGCTGGGGTCCGCGATGAACAGGGCGATCCAGGCACCGTCGCCATAGGCGGAGGAAGGGATGGCCCGCGCCCGCGCATGCAACGGCTGCCCGACGGTAGAGGCGATTTCGAACAGGATTTCCTCGCCCAGTGGCGGCGGAGAGGAAAGGATGCGGTTGATCGCCGCAGCGCTGGAACCGGTCCTGGCCTCCAGCTTGCCATGCTGCTCGGAAACGATGGCGCCATCTTCCAGCATATGCGTGGCGAGCGTGTTGCGGCGCAGAATGCGGCCTTCCCGATCAAGGATCAGGGTCGCTACCGCCAAACCAGCCATGGCGCTGCTGAACAGCTGGCTTTCCGCCTGGGTACTTGTGAGCCGCGCGTGAAGGTCGAGCGCGATGCGCAGGTGCGGAATCAGCCGTTCGAGCAATTCCCGTTCGGTGTCGCCAAATTGCGCTTGGCCTTCGTCCCGCGTCAGGCGCAGCCGGACGGCGATATCAGGCAGACGATGCAGGTCCACGCCCAGAATTTCACTGCTGCGCGCCACGTCCAGCCAGTCGCGGAAGCGCGCCGGGACATGGTGCACGAAATCACGGAAGGAAACGACTTGCCCCTCGGGCAGGCCGACGAAGGGATCGGCCTGCGAGATGCGCTGATATTCCTGTGTGCGCTCCGGGTCCGCGCCGGGGGTGACATGGGCATCGATCCCGGCACTCCCCCGACCGATCAGCAGCGTGGCAAAGGTCGTGTCGGTGATGGCCGCCAGCGCCCGCAGGAAATCCTCCCACGGCGGTGACTGCGTCAGCCCGCCGTAGAGCGTCTGCAACAGGTCGGCAAAGGCGGTGTCATCGCTCATCATTCAGATTCCCGCCTCCAGCCTCGACGATGGCAGTTACCGTCGAGGCCGTACCCGGTTCAGCGTCGCAGGGCCAGCGTCACGCTGTAGCGGCGGGGCGGCGAATAATAGGCCTCCGTAAAGCCGAAGCTGGTCGATGCATCATAGCCCGCCGTGATGATGCGGCGATCGGTGATGTTATCCACCCCCACGCGCACCGACACGCCGCTGTCTGCAAAGCGCAGTTCGGCGCTGGCGTTGAGGATCGCATGATCGGGCTGCCGCAGGAGCGGTGTGTTTTCCGCGTCGACAAAGACCTGGCTCTTATAGGCTGCGTCCAGTCGCAGGACGCCTTCCACATTGTCGCTGAGCGGCGCCTGATAGACCGCGCTGGCATTGGCCGTGATATCGGGCGCCTGCTTCAGCTTGCGGTTGCTGACATCCGTGGGCACGCCTCCAATGACTGACACATATTCCAGATATTTGGCATCCAGCAAGCCGAGCGCGCCAGTGACGGTGAAGCGCGGCGAAACCTTGAACGCGCCTTCCAGTTCGATCCCCTGAATGCGTGAACGGCCCGCATTCTCGTTGCGGACCACGATCAGGCCGGTCGTCGGGCTGACGGTCGATACCAATATCTGCTGGTCGCGATATTCGTTGCGGAACACGGCTAGGTTGATGGTGGCGATACGGCCGAATCCTGCCTTCAGCCCTGCTTCGTAGGAGGTCAGATGTTCCGGATCATAGGAGCCGATTTCCTCCAGCGACGTAGGCCGCCCGTTGAACCCGCCCGACCGGAAGCCTCGCGAATAGGACATATAGGTCATCAGGTTCGGCCGGAACTTGTAGGAAAGCGAGGCACGCGGCGTGAAGGCGTCCCAGCTTTTTTCCAGCGTATAGCTGGGCGTCCCCGCCAGCAGCGGCTCGCCCGAATAAATGCGCATGGCCGACTGGAAGAACTTCTTCTTCTCCCACGTATATCGCGCGCCCAGTTCCAGCGAGAGGCCGTCGGTCAGTTCATAATTGCCGTTGGCGAACAGCGCGAGATTGTCGGTGCGCTGCCGGTTGCGGAAATCGATGTTGAAGTCGAGCGAAGACGCTGGAACCGCAAAGGGCGGGAAAGGAACCGGGAAAGGATCAAGCCCCGCCGCCACCAGCGCCGGAAAAAGCCCATCCGCGACGATCAGCCGCGTATTGTCCCGCGTCTTTTCGCGATAGGCGAACGCGCCCAGCAACAATGTGCCGCGCCCGCCAAGGTCGAGCGACAGCTGCAATTCCTGGCTGATCTGCCGCGCCCGCTCGTCATGGATGTCGCCCGCATAGTTGACCGCCGACGACGCGTCGCCGTCACGGCCGAACAACGCATCGACATAGCGATAGGCGGTGATCGACTTCAACGTCGCCCCGCCCAGATCCTTGGTCAGCGTCAGCGATGCGTTCACCGCGTCGGTCTGATCCTTGTTCAGCTCGGGATTGCTGTCGGTACGGTCGATGTCGCCCGGCACGGTGCAGCAGGGCGCGATGAAGGTTGATTGCAGGATCGAGAAGAAGGTCGGCGTGAAGGCGATCATGCTGTGCGGCGCGCTGTGCTGGCGCCGGTGCAGCCCATCGACCTGCAACACCGCGTCCAGCCCTTCGCCATCATAATGCAGCGCCAGCTTGCCCGCGACGACGTTGCGGTTGCCCAGATTGTCGCCGGACGGGATTTTCTGCCACCCCTCGCCAAACTCGCCCAATGCCGCAACGCCCAGCGACCAGCTGTCCGACAGCGGCGTTTGCGCATAGACCCGACCGCGCACCGTGTTGAACGATCCATAGCGCAGGTCGGCTTCGATCTTCTGCTCCCGGCCCGGCACCGCCGACACGATGTTGATCGCGCCGCCCACCGTATTCTTCCCGAACAGCGTGCCCTGCGGCCCGCGCAGCACTTCGATGCGGTCGATGCCCAGCAATTCGGTCGTCGCGCCGAATGTGCGGGCGACATAGACGCCATCGATATAGACGCCGACGGCAGGATCGGACGTGATGATGAAGTCGTTCTCGCCCACGCCCCGGATGAAGGGCGCGATGCCGCCGCTGTTGCCGCCCTGGCCCGGCGTGAACTGGATATTGGGCGCGATCTGGCTGATCTGCGTCACATTGTCGAGGCCCCGGCTGTTCAGAGCTGAGGCGTCCACCGCGCTCACCGCGATCGGCACATCCTGCAACCGTTCTTCGCGGCGGCGGGCCGTGACGACAATGTCACTGTCGCTGGCGGCGTCTGCCCCCGTCGCTGCCGTTTGCGACAGCGCGACCGCCGGTGCGGCCAGAGCGATCAGCGATACGATCGGATATAGCGTCTTGCGCATGCTTTCCTCCCCAAAAAAAGCGTCATTCTGTTATTGCGGGCGACTATAACGTCGGCCGCCCCATTCTCTAGCAGGCTGCCGCAAAAATGCCGCATCTGTTGCATCCATGCATCATTAAGATGCTACGGCATCCACCCAGGCTCGTTTCTGTGTTCGGCTGGCGAAGCACCATCCCGTGTCGGCTCGCGCGAGTTCGTCCTCATACCAAAGCCCGACATGATTGTGCTGCTCGCCTCCGTTGGGTCCTTTGGATGACATGACAACATGAGCGGCGGAGCGCACGGTCGCCCTATCCCCATCAAGATCGCACATGATGCTGGTCGTCGAATGATAGGTGCCCGCCAATCCTTCCACCACGGGCCGCAGAAACGCGATCAGCATATCGGCATCGCCACGCGGGCCGCCGAAAGCGGTGAAATCGACCCGCGCATCATCGGCGAACAATGCGCGCAGGTCGTTCCACCGTTGTTGGTCGATGGCGTGGCAATAACGGGCCAGCAGGTCATGAATGGCCAGCCGGTCAGCAACGTCCTGCGCGTTCATATGCGTGCTCCCCGTCAGGCGGCCCATTCGATCAAATGGCTGATGTCGCTGCGCTGTTCGGGCTTGCGGCCTGCGGTGGCGAGGTGGTGCGAGGTGATTTGCGCGTCGGCGGCCAGCGGACGGATCATTTCGAACACGCGGTCATATTCGGTGCGCGCGATCTTCCACACGCCGTCTTCACGCCGATAGACGTCGCGGTAAATGGCGCTGCCGATGGTGTGGCTGCCCCGTTCCACATCGATGAAGATATCCTCCAGATACCATAGCCCCTCGGCGTCATTTTCGCCGGTCAGGGTGATTTCGGGCATGTGGCCGTGATGCATGGCGACCGCGCCGGAATGGAAGCTGTTCGCCAGAAACTCCAGCATATTGTCGCGGCCCGCCAGCCGGACACGATAGGTGCCGCCACGATAATCGACGGTCAGGTCTTCCGTGAACAGGGTGCCGAGCAGCGCAAGATCGGCCGTGTCGATTCCCCGGAAATAACGATGCTTGAGGGTCCGGATATCTTCCAGATCGCTGAGCTGCTGCACAGTATAAGCCATCAAACCTCTCCATATGTGACGCGATATGCGCTTGTTATGCATCCCCTATACCTGATCTGCGTAACAATCTGCAATGACCACTGCATTAAGTCTGGCGAAGGATGGCGCAGATTGAGTATGGGGCCTATCCATGCGATGCGCCCACTGCGCATTTCTCGAAAAGGAAAGGATAGGGCCGTGGGCGAAACGGGAGTTGGCAAGGTTGCGATCGTCACAGGCGGCACGCGCGGCATAGGCGCGGCGATTGTGCGGCGTTTGTTGGCGGAGGGCTATGCGGTAGCGACCTGCGGCCGAACTGCTCCGGATGAACCGATCGGGATCGACGGAAAGACGGCGGAATTCGCATCCTGCGACATTCGCGATCCTGCGGCAGTGTCGGACTGGATTGCCCAGCTTGTCGCGCGCCATGGCCGCATCGACCTTGTCGTCAACAATGCGGGCGGATCGCCGCAGGCCGACGCCGCGACGGCCAGCCCGCGCTTTTTCGAACGCATCCTGCAACTGAACCTGCTCGCCCCCCTGCATGTCGCGCAGGCCGCCTATCCGCATCTGAAGGCTGTTGGCGGATCGATCGTCAATATCGCCAGCGTATCTGGTGCGCGGCCTTCCCCCGATACCGCGATCTATGGCGCGGCCAAGGCTGGCCTGCTCAGCCTCACCACCAGCCTGGCGCAGGAATGGGGGCCGGAGGTGCGGGTCAACGCGATCATCGTCGGCTTGATCGAGACCGAGACGGCCGAAATGACCTATGGTTCGCAGACGGCGCAGGATCGGATCGCGTCATCGATTCCGCTGAAGCGCATGGGCCGGGGCAGCGACATCGCCGAAGCGGTGGTGTTCCTGGGTTCGCCAGCCGCCGCTTATATCAGCGGCGCGCGCCTTGAAGTCCATGGCGGCGGCGAACGGCCGCTGTTCCTGGAAATCGTCAAGGAAGAGGCCGCGAAGGCCTGATAAAGAAGGGCCGGGCGAGCGTGAACCCGCCCGGCCTTTGCTTCAGATACCCAGCAGCGCGCGCTGCTGCTCGCCCAGTTCCGGATTGCTCTGTTCCTGGAAGAAGGCGATACGGCCAGCGACCGCCTGCTCGGTCATTTCCGGCTGGCTCGAAATCCAGAATTTGCGCGCGGCGAGGCCCTCGACAAAGACGCGGCAGCCTTCGTCCAGGTCCATGCCGTAATTGGCCATCATATGGGCCATGGTGGCGCGATGACCCGCCGCGCTTTCGGGTTCGCCAACGCCTGCATCGGCGTCGAAGATGCTGGTCTTCAGCATGCCCGGAATGATCGAGCAGACGTTGATCGGCGCCTTTGCGACCTGCATCTCCAGATAGAGGCACTCGCTGAACGACTGGATGGCGTGCTTGCTCATGATGTAGGCGGTCTGGGTCGGCATCTGACCGAACGAACCGATCGAGGCGAGGTTGGCGATCCATGCTTCCTGACCGACGCGCAGCATGTGCGGCACAAATGCCCGGACGCCATGGACGACGCCATGGATGTTGACGTTCAGCGTGGTTTCCCAGCGGGCGGTCGGGATTTCCCAGACATTGCCGATGGTTTCGATGCCCGCATTGTTGATCAGCAGGCGAACCGCGCCATGCCGGTCGAACACATCCTGCGCCAGCGCGTCGAGCGCTTCGGGCTTTGACACGTCAAGCTGGATGGCCTCGGCCTTGCCGCCCGCCGCGATGATCTCGGCGGCAACCTTGTCGGCACGGCCCTTGTCGATGTCGGTAACGACGACGGTCATGCCGATCTGGCCGCAGCGGCGGGCAAAGCCCATGCCGATGCCAGCGCCCGCGCCGGTGATGACGGCGACGCCGCCCGAAAAGAGCTTTTCTTCTTCAGTCATGTCCATGCTTCTCCAAAAATCGTGCCGCGATCATATCGAGCTTAGCGATGCGGGGGCGGCGGGCAGATAATGGTGGTAATAGCCCGCTGCCCAGCCGCCATCGACCGCCAGTTCAGCGCCGCAGATGTAGCTGGCCTCGTCGGAACAGAGGAACAGGCTGGCCGCTGCGATTTCCTCGGGCTCGCCGATCCGCTGCAACGGCACGCGCTCATAGCCGTAATTCTTCGCGTCGCCTTCCAGCGCCTGCGGGTTGCCCATGGCGGTGTTGACGCCGCCCGGATGCACCGAATTGACGCGCACGCCCTGATGCCCGAACTCCAGCGCCGCGCTCTTGGTAAAGCCGCGCACCGCCCATTTGGAGCTGCTGTAGAGCGAAACCGAATTGACGCCGCGAAGGCCGTCCACCGACGATATGTTGACGATGGATCCGCGCCCGGCGGCGCACATCTTCGCCCCGACATGCTTCATCCCCAGCATCGTGCCCTTGACGTTGATGCCAAGAACGCGGTCGATGTCTTGGACGCTGAGAGCGGTAATGGGGCCGAAAGCCACGACCGCCGCATTGTTGACCAGCGCATCGATCCGGCCATGGCGGGCGATCACGGCATCGACCAGCGCGGTCCAGCTGCCTTCGTCGGACACGTCGAGGCGCTGGAACATCGCGGCATCGCCAATATCGGCGGCCAATGCCTGGCCTTCGGCTTCCAGCACGTCGGCGATAACCACCTTAGCGCCCTCGCGCGCGAACAGGCGGATTGTCGCTTCGCCCATGCCACGCGCACCGCCAGTGACGATGGCGACCTTGTCTTGCAACCTGCCAGTCATGATTCCTGCTCTTCCTTGCTGATCAAACTACTGAATATAGGCCTTGAACGCGTCCCAGGGCACGTCCGAGGTATAGAGGGCGGCTTCATCCATCGATCCTGCGGGGATGTGGAAGCCGCTCGTGTCCATCACTGCGTCAAATTGTGCAAGCGCCGTTTCAGGGGTCCAGTCCTTGTCCGTCGCGCGATAGCCCCGCGTGACACCTGCGAACACCCGCGTATAGCCGCCGCCCCCTGCCGTGAACATCTCGCCATTGCAGGGCGCGCTGTCATGAGCCAGCATCGCCACCACCGGCGCAACCGCGCGCGCGGGGAAGTCGCGCTCCATCAGGCCGTGAATTTCCGGTCCCATAAGCTGCGTCATGCGGCTGCCCGCGATCGGCATGACGGCATTGATCTTGACGTCCTTGCCCTGCGCCTGCGTCGCGGACGCCAGCGCGCGCGTCATGGCCCAAACCGCACCCTTGGCGGCGGGGTAGGGCACCGCGCTGCCCATGCCGAACCATGATCCGGACGAGATGTTGACGATCCGCCCGGAATTGCGCTCCAACATGCCGCCCCATACCGCGCGGCACAGGTAAAAGGTGCCGCTGGCCGACACGGCCATGTCCTTGTCCCACTGCTCATCGGTCACAGTCGACAACGGACCCGATGCACTGACGATGCCCGCATTGTTGACCAATATGTCGATGCGGCCCCATCGCGAGAGCGCGTCCTGCACGATCGCTTCTGCACCCGCCGATGTCGCGACACTTTCGCCATTGGCCTCTGCAATGCCGCCAGCATCGCGGATCTCGCGGGCAGCGGCATCGGCATAGCCCTGATCCTTGCCCTCGCCCTGGAAATTGCCGCCAAGGTCGTTGACCAGCACCTTGGCCCCACGCGCGGCGAGCAGGGCGGCATAGGCCTTGCCCAAGCCACCTCCCGCACCCGTGACGATTGCCACCTTATCGTCGAAACGCAGTTCAGACATCGGCCTCTCCTTTATCTTCCCGATCGCAAGGGCGTCAGACTTTCAAGATCATGTCAGCCGCCTTTTCGGCCACCATCATGGTCGGGACATTGGTGTTGCCGCCGGGCACGCGTGGCATCACGGATGCATCGACGACGCGAAGTCCGGCAACCCCGCGCACGCGCAACTGCGGGTCCACGACCGCCATGGGGTCATGCCCCATGCGGCAGGTGCCCACGGCATGAATGTCGGAAATGGCGGTCTCGCGCAGATAGGCATCCAGCTCATCATCCGACTGGATGCTTGCGCCCGGCGCCAGTTCCTCGCCTCGGAAGGGATCGAACGGCGCCTGCGCGAAGATGTTGCGCACCGCCCGGATCGCCGCCCGGCCCATCGCCATGTCCTTGGGCGTCGAAAGTATGTTGGGATCGATCGACAGCGGCGCGGACGCGTCGGGACCGGTCAGCTTGATTTCGCCCACGCTCTCCGGGTTCAGCAGGTCGATATGCGCGAAATAGCCATGATCCATGATCAGCTTGCGCCCCATCGCTTCGTAAAGGGCCATCGCGAAATGCACCTTCACATCGGGATATTCCGCCCCCGGCATAGTCTTGAGATAGGCGCCGATCTCCGCCGGGGGGCTCGCCAGCGGCCCCTTGCGGAACAGCAGGAAGTTCGCGACCGCCTTGGCCGCGACGACCGGATGGAAAACGTTGAAGAGCGACACGGGCTGCGTGCAATATTGCTTCACGCTGACTGCCACATGGTCGCGGTAGTTCTGCCCTACGCCGGGCAGGTCATGCACTACCGGCACCCCAGTCTGGCGCAGATTATCCGCTGGTCCGATCCCTGACAGCATCAATATCCAGGGCGAATGGATGGCGCCTGCGGACAGGATGACCTCGCGCGTCGCAGTCGCCTCTTCCAGCTGCCCCTCGCGCCGCCACGCAACGCCGGTCGCGCGGCCCTCCTTCACGATCACGCGCTCCACATTCGCGCCCGTGATCACGCGCAGGTTGGGCCGCTTGCGCGCAGGCGTCAGATAGGCGCGCGCCGCGCTCCACCGCCGTCCGGCAGAGGCGGTGACATCGGCGGGCACCACGCCCTCTCGCTGTGATCCGCTGGGATCGTCATTATAGGGCACGCCCGCCGCGACCGCAGCATCGCGAAACGCCTTGGCGAGCGGATTGTTGATCCCCGGCCGCGTGACCAGCACTGGCCCGCCCCGGCCATGATAACCATCCTCGCCGCCGGGCTGAAAATCCTCCAGCTTCTTGAAATAGGGGAGCACATCGTCATAGCTCCACCCTTCATTTCCCAGCTGCCGCCAGCCGTCATAGTCTGCCGCCGCGCCCCGGTCATAAACCATGCCGTTGATGGAGGAGGAACCGCCCAGCACCTTGCCGCGCGGCGTATACATTTGCCGCCCGCCTGCATTGGCCTGCGGCACGCTGACATGCATCCACTGGAACATGCCGCGGTACATGATGGGCAACAGCCCACCGGGCGCGTGGATGAAGACGCTGTTGTCCTTGCCGCCTGCCTCAAGCAGCAGCACGCGATTGCGCGGATCTTCCGACAGCCGCCCGGCCAACACGCACCCTGCCGATCCGCCGCCAGCGATAATGAAGTCGTAACTGTCGGCCATGGTCTCTCCCGGGCGTCATGCTGACGTCTGCTGTGCTGTGCGATGCTGACGCCGCAGGACTCGGCTGAATATGCCGGTTCAGCAGGATCGCATATGATGTCTTGCGTGCTGAATTGGTCAATATGATACGCAGGTCAAGCCGGATTTGCCCCCGTCCATGCCATTGACCGGAGGATGACGCCTGTTATTGTCTACGCAAACAGGCGCGTCATGTCGCGAAACCTGCGATATTCGCGTCGCCAAATCGCGGCGGGGCGTGTGCCGGGCCACAGAAATCAAGGAGAAGAGGATGTCCACCCAAAGCCTGAATGCCGATCGGTTAGACCCGTTCGCCGTCTACGACCCTGCAACGCTGGTCGCGTCCGACCCCATCGAAATCGACGCGCCTGCGATGGTCGTGTGGAAGATCCTGACCGACATGCCCCGTTATGGCGAATGGAACCCCTTCTGCGTATGGGCGGAATCGACGCTTGAGATGGGCGCGCCCGTCTATATGCGACTCGTAAACTATGCCAATCCGGGCTCGCTCGCGCCCAATTGCGAATATGTCTGCGCGTTTGAACCGGGCCGTCTCCTGTCGTGGGAGCTGCCTGACAGTGAAGCCTGGCCCTATCCCGCCCGCCGCGATCAGATCATTGAGGAATTGGGGCCGGACAAGTGCCGCTATCAATCGACCGATGCCTTCACAGGCCCCAACGGCATCCATGTCATGCGTTTCTGCGGTCCCTGGGTGACGCGAGCCTTCAACGACTCGGCCAAGGCACTCAAGGCGCGTGCCGAAGCGATGCACCGGGGCGAGATCAGCTGATCGCAGCGGCCGCGTGAGGGTAACATTACGCCAGATCGCGGTATTTGAGGCCGTCGCCCGCACCGGCAGCGTGGCGGGCGCGGCTGACGAGATCGGGCTCAGCCCCTCGGCGGCGAGCATGTCGCTCAAGGACTTGGAAACCCATCTGGGCGTGCAACTGTTCGCCCGGTCGGGCCGACGCATGCTGCTGACCGACCGGGGCCGCCCGATCCTTGAAATGGCGCGCGGCATCTTGGTGCAGGTCGCGGACCTTGAATCCCTTTCCCTGCCGGAAGAAGTGCGCGGGCGGTTGCGCATAGGGGCAGCGGTTCCCGTGGGCGACTATGTGCTGCCCGGCCTCTGCGCGGCCTTCATGCGCCTGCACCCCGGCGTCCGGGTGGAAATGCGCATCATGCCGTCTCATGAAGTGATGGAGGGGGTGCGCAACATGGCGCTGGACGTTGGCTTCGTCGGCGCGCCAGTCAACAGCAGCTATCTGGAGGCGGAGCCATGGCTGCGCGACCGGCTGGTCGTGTGCGCCGCTCCTGACCACCCCCTCGCCGGACGCCGGGCGGTGCCGCTCGCGGACCTCGCTGACCAGCCATGGGCGCTGGAAAAGACCCTGTCGAGCGAACGCATCTCCTTCACCGTCGAAACGCTCAAATCCATGAACTCGCTCAACATCGTGTTCGAAGGCGAAAGCGTCGAAGCGATCAAGCGCATCGTCCGCGACGGTGCCGTCCTCGCCTGCCTGTCCAGCCTGACCGTCGCCGATGAACTGGCGCGCGGCGAGCTGGTCGAGCTGCCCGTGCCGGAACTGCACTTCACCCGCATCGTAAGCCTGGTCAGCCGCCGAGACACCCAGCAGCCTCAAGCCTGCCGCGCCTTTCACGAATTTGCCCGACAATGGGGCAAGCAGATAGGCGGATCAGGAAAATAGCTTCTCCAATCGCCTATCCGTCAGTTTTTCTGACGTCATGCGTCGGAAATACGAAATGGTAGCATCGCCTCCAAAGGCCTAATCAGGTCATGCACGCCCGGTAGGTGTGTTCAAGGAGAGTGATGTGAAAGCCATGATCTGCAGCGCATTCGCGCCGGTCGAAGAGTTGCACCATGGCGATTTCCCCGAGCCTCAAGCAGGGCCGGGGGAAGTGGTGATCGACGTGGCGGCCGCCGGGGTGAATTATCCCGACGTGCTGATCGTGCAGGGCAAATATCAGACAAAGCCAGCCCTGCCTTTCGTTCCCGGCAGTGAAGCAGCGGGGCGCATCGCCGCCGTTGGACCTGATGTTACAGGCTTCACCGCCGGGGACCGCGTCATCGCCTTCACCGGCAGCGGCGCCTTTGCCGAGCAGGTGCGCGTCCCCGCGACGCAGGTCTGGCCGGTGCCCGAGGGCGTCGATCTGGAGGTCGCGGCGGGCATCTCCATCACCTACGGCACCTCCTATCATGCGCTGAAGGACCGTGCCCAGTTGAAGCCCGGCGAAACGCTGCTGGTGCTGGGCGCGGGCGGCGGCGTCGGCCTGACCGCCGTCGAACTTGGCAAGCATATGGGCGCGCGCGTGATCGCTGCTGCGTCCAGCGCCGAAAAGCTCGCGCTCGCCAAGGCGCAGGGCGCCGACGAACTGATCGATTATGCGCAGGAGGATCTGCGCGAACGCATCAAGCAGCTCACCGATGGCAAGGGCGTCGATGTCGTCTATGATCCTGTCGGCGGCCCGATGAACCTGACGGCGGTGAAAAGCCTCGCATGGGGCGGCCGGTTGCTCGTCATCGGTTTTGCCGGTGGCGACATCCCCTCCATTCCGGCGAACCTTTTGCTGCTCAAAAGCGCGTCAGCGGTTGGCGTCCTCTGGGGCAACAGCGTCCGCGCCGATCCGGTCGTGCAGGGCGCCAACATGCGCCAGCTGCTCGCCTGGCTCGCTGAAGGCGCATTGAATCCCGTCATCGACACGCGCTTTCCTCTGCCTGACGCAGTGGCCGCGCTCCAGCATCTCGAAAAGCGCAAGGTGAAGGGGAAAGTGCTCCTGACCCTCCAGCCCGCGTCCTGAACAGGAAACCCCTCATGTCCGAAACAGTCAGCTTCCACATCCATGGCGCGATCGCCGAAGCGGTGATCGACAATCCCCCCGTCAACGCCACCTCCGCCAGCGTGCGCCAAGGCCTGTCCGAAGCCATCCGCCAGCTGGAGTCCGATCCTGCCCTGCAAGCGCTCGTCATCCGTTGCGAAGGCAAGACCTTCATCGCGGGCGCGGACATCAAGGAATTTGGCAAGCCCATGGCTGAACCGGGCCTGCCGCTGGTCATGGAAATGATGGATCATTCGACGAAGCCGATCGTCGCCGCCGTCCATGGCACGGTGCTGGGCGGTGGCCTCGAAGTTGCGCTCGCCTGCCATTACCGCATCGCCGCGCCGGGCACGAAATTCGGCTTCCCCGAAGTGAAGCTCGGCCTCATGCCCGGCGGCGGCGGCACGCAGCGGACGCCGCGCCTTGCTGGCCTCGCCACCGCGATCAAGCTGGTGACGGAGGGGAATCAGATCAGCGCCGACGATGCGCTGAAGTCCAACCTCATCGATGCCATTGCGACTGGCGGCGACCTTGCCGCCGAAGCCCGCAGCTTTGCGGAAAAGCTGGTGGCTGAAGGGAAGGGGCCGCGCAGTTCCTCCACCCTGCCCATGCCCGCCGACGATCCGGCGCTGTTCGAAGAGGCGCGCAAGACCGTCGCCAAAAAGATGCGCGGGCAAACCGCGCCGCTGCGCGCACTGGAGGCGATGCGCCTCGGCTATGAACTGCCCTTCGACGAGGCGGTGAAAAAGGAACTGGCGATCTTCCGCGAATGCATGCACGGATCGCAGTCAAAAGCGCTGCGCCACCTCTTCGCCGCCGAACGCGAAGTCGCACGCATCCCCGGCCTCGCACCCGAAACCCAGACTCGCAACATCGAACGGGTGGGTGTCATCGGCCTCGGCGTCATGGGACGCGGCATCGTCATGGCGGTCGTCAGCGTCGGCATCCCCGTCATCGCCGTGGGCCTCGACCAGGCCAATATCGACGCCGCGATGAAGGCCATCACCAAGATGTGGTCCTCCTCCGTCGCGAAGGGCAGCATGTCGCAGGAGACGATGGACAAGCGCCTCGCCCTCATCACCACTAGCGACGACCCCCGCGACCTGTCGCCAACGCAATTGGTGATCGAGGCAGTGACCGAAGATCTGGACATCAAGAAGGCCGTCTTCGCCAAACTCGGCGAGGTTACGCCCGCCGGAACCATCCTCGCCTCCAACACCAGCTTCCTGAACATCGACACGCTGGCTGAGGCGTCCGGGCGGCCAGAAGATGTATGCGGCATGCACTTCTTCAATCCCGCCCATGTCATGCGCCTGCTGGAAAATGTCCGCGCCGCCAAGACCGATCCCGAAGTTGTCGCGACCATCATGGCGCTTGGCAAGCGCATCGGCAAATTGCCGGTCCTGTCGGGCGTGTGCGACGGCTTCATCGTCAACCGCATGCTGTCGAAGCGTTCCCGCGAAGGCTTCTTCCTTGTAGAGGAGGGCGCAAAGCCCGCCGCCATCGACAAGGTGCTGCTGTCCTACGGCTTCCCCATGGGGCCGTTCGCGCTTGGCGACCTTGCGGGGCTCGACGTGCAGGCGGCCGCGCGCAAGGCTCGCGCCGCCACGGCGACGGAGCGCGAGCTGCGCGCCGACTTCCCCGAACAGATGGTCGCCGCCGGAAGGCTGGGGCAAAAGACCGGCTCGGGCTGGTACAGCTATGACGAGAACCGCAAGGCCAGCGCCAACCCGCTGACGGACGAAATGATCGCCGCCCATGCGGAGCGCCACGGCCTCACCCTGCGCGAGATTGGCGAGGATGAAATCCGGGAACGCCTGCTCTACGCGATGGTCAATGAAGGCGCGAAGCTGCTGAGCGAAGGCATCGTGCCGCGCCCGCACGAAATCGACGTCGCGCTGGTGAACGGCCTCGGCTGGCCCAGTTATACCGGCGGCCCGATGCATTGGGCTGACCAGATCGGCCTCGACAAGCTGCTGGCGACGATCGAGAAATTCCGCGCCGAACAGGGGGACGCCTATTGGACTCCCGCGCCGCTGCTCGTCCAATATGCGGCGCAGGGCAGGGGCTTCTACGCATGAGCTACGAACCCAATGCGAAGACCGCCGACCTGCTCGCCCGCCTGCGCGCCTTCATGGACGCGCATATCTATCCCAATGAGCGAGCCTATTATGAGGAAGTGGCGACCGGCGACCGCTGGGCGCATGTCACCCTCATCGATGACCTCAAGCCGCTGGCGAAGGAAGCGGGTCTCTGGAACCTGTTCCTCCCCGAAAGCACCCATGGCGCGGGCCTCACCAACCTCGAATACGCCCCGCTGTGCGAGGAAATGGGTCGCGTTCACTGGTGCCCCGCCGTCTTCAACTGCGCCGCGCCCGACACCGGCAACATGGAAACGCTCGAACGCTTCGGCACCGACGAGCATAAGGAACGCTGGCTGAAACCCATGCTGGCGGGCGAAATGCGCTCCGCCTTCGCCATGACCGAGCCTCAGGTGGCTTCGTCTGATGCCACCAATATCGAAAGCTCAATCGTGCGCGACGGCGATGACTATGTCATCAACGGCCGCAAATGGTGGATCTCCGGCATGGGCGAGGCGGACTGCGCGCTCATGATCTTCATGGGCAAGACCGATCCGACAGCGCCCAAGCACAAGCAGCAGTCGATGATCCTCGTGCCGCGCGACACGCCCGGCATCACCGTGCTGCGGCCCATGACCGTGCTCGGCTATGACGACGCGCCTCATGGCCATATGGAAATCCTCTTCGAGAATGTCCGCGTGCCCGCCTCCAACATGCTGCTCGGCGAAGGGCGCGGGTTCGAGATCGCGCAGGCCCGCCTTGGCCCCGGTCGTATCCATCACTGCATGCGCATGATCGGCATGGCGGAGCGGGCGCTCGAAGCGATGTGCCGCCGCGTGAAGAGCCGCGTCGCTTTCGGCAAGCCACTCGCTGAACAGGGCGTCATCATCGAACGCATCGCCAACAGCCGCATCATGATCGATCAGGCGCGGCTGCTCACCCTCCACGCCGCGCACCGCATGGACACGGTCGGCAACAAGGTGGCGAAGGCCGACATCGCCATGATCAAGGTCGCGGCCCCCAACATGGCCTGTCAGGTCATCGATTGGGCGATGCAGGCCCATGGCGCGGCGGGCATCAGCCAGGATTTCTTCCTCGCCAGCTACTATGCCCACGCCCGCAAGATCCGCTTCGCCGATGGCCCGGATGAGGTGCACCGCCATCAGCTCGGCCGCCTTGAACTTGCGAAATATGACTGACGTCCGCACGCTCGACACCAGCCGCCTCAGTCCATGGCTTCGCGCCCATGTGCCGGGCGCGGACGGTGAGATAGCTGCGGAAAAATTCGCAGGCGGCCAGTCCAACCCCACCTATCTCCTCTCGGTGGACGGCGAACCCCGCTTCGTCCTGCGCCGCAAGCCCGATGGCGTGCTGCTCCCCTCCGCCCACGCGATCGAGCGCGAATATCGCGTCACCGATGCGCTGAAGGATAGCGCCGTCCCCGTCGCTCGCCCGCTTGCCCTGTGCGAGGACCCGAGCATCGTCGGCACGCCCTTCTTCATCATGGCCTATGCGCAGGGCCGCAACTTCTGGGACGCGCGCCTGCCCGATCTCACGCCCTCCGATCGCGCCGCCATCTATGGCGAGATGAACCGCGTCCTCGCCGCTCTGCATGCGATCGACCCCGCCGAAGTCGGGCTGTCCGACTATGGCAAACCCGGCAATTATTTCGCCCGGCAGGTCGCCCGCTGGACCAGGCAATATCGCGCCGCCCAGACGCAGCAGATCGACGCGATGGAGCAGCTCATCGACTGGCTCCCTGCCAACGATCCCGGCCTCGAAGCCAGCCGCATCGTCCATGGCGACTATCGCAACGACAATATGATCTTCGCGCCCACCGAACCCCGCATCATCGCGGTCCTCGACTGGGAACTCTCAACCCTCGGCCATCCCCTCGCCGACCTTGCCCAGCATCTCATGGCGTGGCGCGTACCGAAGGAAGGCTATCGCGGCCTGTCCGACGCAGACCTGCCCACGCTCGGCATCCCGTCCGAAGCGGACTATCTGCAAAGCTATGCACAGCGCAGCGGCGCAGGCCCCATCGACCCCGCCCATTGGCGCTACGCCCTCGCCTTCGCCATGTTCCGCAACGCCGCCATCCGCCAGGGCGTCTATCACCGCGCGATCAGCGGCAATGCATCAAGCGAAGCCGCCGCCATCCACGGCGCGCGTGCCGGAGAAATAGCAGGCCTCGCCTGGCGCATCGCCCGCGGGGAAGAGGATGCCCATCTATGACAGAAGAACTTATCGACGCAGGCGGCTACCGGCTGCGCACGGTGGAGCAGGGGGAGGGGCCGCTGGTCCTCATGATCCACGGCTTCCCCGGCCTCGCCTGGTCGTGGCGGAACCAGATGGAGCCGCTCGCAGCGGCAGGCTTCCGCGCCGTCGCCATCGACAGCCTCGGCTATGGCGGCAGCGACCGTCCCACCGATCCGTCCGCCTATGACGCTGACCGGATGCAGGCCTATCTCATCGCCCTGCTCGACCATTATGAGGCGGACAAGGCCGTGATCGTCGGCCAGGATTTCGGCGCGCAATATGCCTGGAACCTTGCCGTGCGCGCTCCCGAAAGAGTGGCGGGCCTCATCGCCACCATCCCCTATGATTATGACATGGCCGGACGCGCCATGCTCGGCAGCGCCCCGCGCCTGCCCCCCGACGCTCCCCCCAAACCGGAGGCGTCCTCACCGGATCGCCTCCCCAGCGAACGCTTCGCCGCCATGGCCGCCGAGCATTTCGTCCACTTCCACTATTTCATGGAAGCAGGCCCCGCCGAACGCGAACTCGCCGACCGAGCCCCCGAATTCCTCGCCCGCCTCTTCTACGCCCTCTCATCAAAAGGCGACCTCTGGAGCTGGAAAACGGTCTCGTCAGTCGGCAGCGGCTATCTCGACGTCCTGCCGCCCGCACCACCGCTCCCCTGGCCCTGGCTTAGCCAAGCAGAGTTCGACCGTTTCGTCAGTGAATATGTCGCCGCCGACCCGATGCTCCGCTTCATCGGCGGCCTCAACAGCTATCGCACCGCTGACGTCAACTGGCGCATCGGCGAAAAATGGGCTGACCATGACGTCGAAACGCCCACCCTGTTCCTCTATGGCGAAAAGGACCCGTCCTTCGGCTTCTTCACCGATTGGGAGGAAAGGCTGCGAAAGCGCGTGCCGGGCCTGCGCGAGATCATCGCCGTCCCGGAAGCGGGCCATTTCGTGCAGCAGGAGCAACCCGAAGCCTTCAACCGGGCGCTGCTCGACTTCGCCCGCTCGGTGACGCAATGACCGCCCGCTGGCCCATCGGCGGTCATCTGGGCCTTAGCTCACCCGACCAACCGATGCTCGCGCATCTCGCGCGGTCCAACAGCCCGCTCGACCAGATCGACGCGCTTGCCGATCATGGCTTTCGCGGCGTGCAGGACCTGTTCCTGATGCTGCGGCCCGAGGCTGAGCAAGTCGCGATGGCCGATCGGATGGCGAGCCGCGGCCTCATCTTGTCCAGCTTCAGCGACCTTAAATATTGGAACCAGCCGGTCTGGAGCGCCGAGGATGAAGCAGGCCTCGAACATCTGCGCAGCAGCGTGGACCTCAGCATCGAGATCGCCGCCCGCTTCAACGGCGGCAGCGTCGTCTGCGTGGCTGGCCTCGACAATCAGCGCCCCCGCCAGGTGCAAATCCGTGCGATGACGGAGAATCTGAAGCGCTACGCCGAAAAAGCCGCGCGTAGCGGTTTGACCCTGCTTGTCGAACCCATCGCCCCCAGCCGCATTCCCGGCCTCCTGCTCGATCGGCTGGAGGATACGGTAGAGATGGTGCGCGCGGTCGCCATGCCATCAGTCCGCCTGCTGTTCGACACCGGCCATGTCGCGATGATGGGCCATGATGTGCCCTCATCCTTCGCCTCCTGCGCAAAGGAGACCGGCCTTATCCAGTTCGCCGACGTCCCCGATCGCGTCGATCCCGGCCTTGGCGAACTAGATTGGCCCGCGATCCTTAAAGCGATTGGCGGCTATGACGGCATGATCGAACTTGAGTTCGAACCGGTGGATGTGAGCGCGACGGGCGAAACCCAGATGCTCGACCGCCTGAAAGCCTTTGGCATCTTCTGACCGGCAACCAGTACCAATGTCCTGATCTGTTCCTGATGACGCATTCTGCTCCGTCGCGACAATAGGCCCCCGATCACCGATTTGGTAAAAGGCGGCAACGAAGATCAGGAGAGTCTGCCTCAATGCGAGTGGTTGCCAATCTTGCCCAATGTCAGGGGCACGCCCGATGCGAAGACCTGTGCCCGGAGGTGTTTTCCACCGACGCGGTTGAGGGCAAGGTCGTCATAGAACAGCCCGAATTCCCCCCGGAGCTTGAGGAAAAGGTACGGCTGGCCGTACGCAATTGCCCCGAAGGCGCGCTCCGCATCGCAAAGGGAACGGCGGCATGACCGTCACCTATTTCCCCGCCGCGCCAACCCATGTCCCTGAAGACCTGATCCGCGACTTCGACTTTTTCGACATGCCTGCGGACGTGTCCGATCCGGTGCAGATTTGGCACGGCCTTATCCAAAAAGGTGCGCCGCCCATCTTCTACACGCCGCGCAATGGCGGCCATTGGGTGTTCCTGCGCTACGCCGACATCGCCGAAGCCTATCGCAATCACGAGATTTTCTCGACGCACAAGGCGCAGATTCCCCCGCTCGAACCCTATCCGGTTCTTCAGCCCAATGGCGTCGATCCGCCACAGCATGACGTGTTCCGCAAATTGCTGGCTCCCATGTTCACGCCGCTCGCCGTCCGCCGGATGACCGATGGCCTGCAAAGCCGCGCCGAACGCCTCATCTCCGGTTTCGCCGGGAATGGCGGGTGCGACTTTGTGCGCGACTATGCCGCCAAATTCCCCACCGGCACCTTCCTCGAACTGTTCGGCCTGCCCGAAGAGCGCCTGCCCGAATTCCTGCGCATCTCCGACACCTTCTTCCGCAGCACCGACCCGGACATCAGGGCGGCAAACCTGCTGGAAATCTATGACGTGCTGGAGGAACTGTTCCGGGAGAAGGAGCGCAATCCCGGCACCGACATAGCCTCTACCGTCGTCCAATCACGGGATGCGGATGGCAATCCCTTCCCTTGGGAACACATCATCAATTGCGGCTTCCTGCTCTTCGTCGCGGGGCTGGATACGGTCACGAACACCATGACCTATGTCTGGCGCTACCTCGCGACATCGGCCGACGCGCGGCAGAAATTCCGCGACCGGCTGGACGATCCATCCGCATTCCTCCTCGCCATCGAGGAACTGATGCGCATCAACGCGGTCTCCAACATCTATCGCCGCGTCACGCATGATTGTGAGTTCAAGGGCGTGCAGTTCCGCCGCAATGACCGCGTGGTCCTGCCCAACACAGTGGCCAACCGTGACCGATCAGTGTTCAGCGATCCGCAGACGATCGACCTTGATCGCAAGGTCAACAATCACGTGACCTTCGGACTAGGGCCGCACCGTTGCATTGGATCGCACCTCGCCAAGCGAGAGATCATGATCTCGCTACAGGAGTGGCTGCGGCAAATCCCCGAATTTGAACTGGACCCTGATCAGGACGCGGAGTCCGTCTTCGGCGGCCCGGTCATGGGCTTCACCTCGCTCAAACTGCGCTGGTAACGAGGGAGCGGAGGGCTCCAAACCAGTCCTCCGCGTCACTTCATCAAAGCCGCCGACCGCTGCCGATATTCGCGCGGCGACAAACCCGTCGCCCGGCGAAAGGCTCGGGCAAAGCTGTTGCCGTGAGAAAATCCCGCCTGCTCGGCCACCTGCTTCATCGGCACATCGCCGCGCGCCAGCAGCAGCTTCGACTGCTCGATGCGGTAGGTTTCGATATAGTCTGAAATGGTCTTGCCGGTCAGCGCCAGGAACTGCCGGTGCAGATGCCGCGTGCTGATCCCGCACAGGGCAGCCAGTTCAGAAACGCCGGGCATCGGCGCGCCTGCCTCTATCCGCTCGCGGATACGGCGGAATTGCCAGGGCGCGAGGCGGCTGGCCGTCGCCGCACCCGCGGCCTGATGGAACACGCGGCCCAGCTCCACCCGCACCAGCTGGAACAGCGCCTCCATCGCCTCGGTTGACCGATCAATCGGATTGATCAACTCCCGATGGGTCAGCCGCATCAGGCTACGCAGCGCATCGTTACGAATATTCAGCAGTCCCTGCAGGAACGACAGTGAAGGCTCGCCGCCGCCCACGATCGCCGCCCCATGCTGCTCATCGAAAAGGCACCGTATCACGCGGATCTGCCTGCCTTCCGATCGCCCGCCGATCGCCACGCCCGGATGACGGACAAACAACGCTCCCATGAAGCAGCGCCGTTCAGGGTCGATATCCGGGAAGTAAGCCGACGCGTCGGCCGCCATCGGAGGCAGCGACATTTCCAGCATCAGTTGCTGCTGCGTCTGCTCGAAACTCACCATGTCGGGCCAATGCCATTCCACCAGCTCGAACCGCCCGCCCGATACTGGGCAGGATGCGATGACCGTGGCGGTGAAGTCGATTTCACTCATTGCTGATTCAAAACCTATTCTCCCCCGTTCGCCCTGAGCTTGTCGAAGGGCCTTACTTCTTCATAGTCCGCACATCAGAAAGGAAGTGAGGGGCTTCGACAAGCTCAGCCCGAACGGAGGTTGAGTATATTTCTCTCCTACCGCATCAACGCCCGCCAGGCACCCGGCGGCCGCCCCGTCTCGCGCCGGAACGCTGCCGTAAAGGACGGAGCCCCAGCATAGCCCAACGCCCGCGCAATCTCTTCAATCGATCCATTGTCCTCCGTCAGCATCGCTTTCGCCCGATCGATACGCCGCCGCCGGATAGCCGCGCCGGGACTAATCCCCGTGCTATGGTGGAAGCAGCGAATGAAATGATCCCGGCTGATCCCACACCGCTCCGCCATCGCATCGATCGAGGGTGCATCACCAGGCGCGTCGATCATCGCCAGCGCGATGCGCAGCGCTCGCGCGGAAAGCCCGCCACGCCGCCGCCCCGCGCGCTCCGCCGCTTGGGTAAGAAACCGCCGCAGGTCGAGCAGGATCAGCCGCACCAAAGCCTCCCCGACATCCGCGCTGTCGCCGCCGGGATGCTCCACCTCCGCCGCCAGCCGCAGCATCGCTTCCTCGATCGGCGGAGCGTGCATGTCGAAACAGGCGCTCAGCGTCGCATCGTCAAAACCGATCCCAGCCAGCGCCGGGGCAATCCGCTGGTCATCGAAGCGGATGCGGATGGTATCGAAAGCGCCTTGCGCCACATGAAACTCCATCGGCACCCCAGCAGGCCGCAGCGCCAGCGCCCCCATGCGCCCAAAGGGACGGCGCGGATCGCCCGCCTTCCGCCCCTCCGACCCGGTCAGCAGCCGCGACAGCCCCAGCATCAGGACCGACTGCGCCTCGACCATCTGCACGGTTTCTTCCCGCACTTCGGGATAGGCGCAAATCTCGACCACCGCTCCATCCAGCCGCGCCGATCGCCGCACAATGTCGGCGCTCTCGCGCGCCTGCCGGATCGAAATGGCATCCATGGGCACCGCTTATCACATAGCGCGAAATATTACGAGATCATGCGACAATCATGCGCTTTCACTCCAGCGAACCTTGCGCACCCGCCCCCGCCGCATAGCAATATGGTCAAGGAGAGTGCCCCCATGAATCGCCCGACCGGACCCATCACGCCTTCCGCCGATCCGATCGCTCAGGAAGAAGCGCGCTGGCAGCAGGAAACGCGCGGCCCCGCCATGGGCGACCGCCCCGAGCGCCGCGACCCATTCGTGACGCAGGCGCTCAAATGGCCGATCAAGCCGCTCTACACGCCCGCTGATCTCGACGCGATCGGCTTCGACTATCAGGCGGACCTCGGCTTCCCCGGCGAATATCCCTACACCCGCTCGACCCGCCCCAACGGCCACCGCACCGATTTCTGGACGATGACCCAGGTCACCGGCTTCGGCAAAGGCGAGGATTGGGCAAAGCGCGCCCGCTACATGCTGGACCAGGGCCTGTCCGGCCTGATCCTCGAATATGACCTAGCCACCACCAACGGCTATGACAGCGACGATCCCATCGTGGAGGGCGAAGTCGGCCGGGCAGGGATGGCGCTCGACAGCCTGGAAGACCTGGAAAAGGCCTTCGATCTCCCCTTCGACAAGCTCAAATATCTGATGAGCGTCTGCAACGCGCCGCAGCCCGTAAACCTCGCCATGATCATCGCGGCGCTGGAAAAGAAGGGCGTGGACCCAAAAGACTTCGTCCTCCACATCGTGAACGGCATCCTGATCGAATATACCTGCGTCGGCCGCTATATATATCCGCCCGAACATGGATTGCGGATCGCCACCGACTGCATCGAATATATCATCCGCAACCACCCTAACTGGGCGCCGATCTCGATCATTTCCGCGCAGCTCCAGCCCGCCAAGGCGAACCCGGTGCAGGAGATCGCCTATTCGCTCGCCATCGCCTGCGCCCATATCGACGCGGTGCTGGGGCGCGGGCTCGATATCGACACGGTCGCGCCCTACATCAATCACTTCGTCGTCAATGTGGACATGGATTTCTTCGAAGGCGTCTGCAAGCTGCGCGCCTTCCGCAAATGCTGGGCGCGGCTGATGAAGGAGCGTTACGGCGCGAGTAAGCCCGAAGCGCTCAAGATCCGCATGATGACCTCCCCGACCACCATCGCGCTCACCCTCCAGCAGCCGCTGAACAACATCGCCCGCCTCGGCATCATGGCAACCGCCTGCGCGCTCGGCGGAGCGGGGGAGGCGATGACGACACCGCTTTATGACGAAGCCCACGCCCTGCCAGCCGAAAACGCCATCCGCGTGGGCGCCGCGATCCAGCACATCGTCGCCCACGAAACCGGCGTCGCCGAGACGATCGACCCACTCGCAGGCTCCTACTATGTCGAAACCCTCACCAAACAGATGGAAGACGCCGCCTTCGCCGAAATGCACAAGATCTTCGCCATGGGCGGCGCTCTCAAGGCCATCGAAACCGGCTATATCCAGCGCGCGCTCGGCCGCGAGCAATATGAGCGCAACAAGGACGTGGAGGAGGGCCGCCGCAAATGGGTCGGCGTAAACCACCTCACCCGCGAAGATGAAGAGCGCGAGATCGAAATCTTCCGCCTCGATGAAGCAATGGAGGAGGAGCAAATCCGCAAGGTCCGCGACCTGCGCGCCCGCCGCGACCAGCCCGCCGTCGATGCCGCCCTCGAAAAGGTCCGCGAGGCCGCCCGCACCGGCGCGAACATGGTGCCGCCCTGCCTTGAAGCGGTCAAACTCTACGCCACGCATGGAGAAATCTGCAACGCAATGCGCGACGTCTTCGGCGTTCACAGCGCCGACAGCCAGCTGATGGGGATTTGACCAGCATGACCACATTCAAGCGCCCCCTGCGCGTCCTGCTCGCCAAGCTCGGCATGGACACCCACACCGTCGGCGTCACCGTCATTGGCCACGCCCTGCGCGAAGCGGGGATGGAGGTGATCTTCACCGGCCTCAAACAAACCCCGGAAATGGTCTGCGCCGCCGCCGTGCAGGAGGATGTGGACGTGGTCGGCATCTCCACCCTCTCCGCCGGCCACACCCGCAGCCTGCCCAAGCTTGCCCGCCTGCTGCGCGAAGCAGGCGCTGGCGACAAGCTGCTCGTCGCGGGCGGCGTCATCCCCGAAGAGGATAAGCCGATCCTCGAACAGGCGGGCGTCGATCGCATCTTCACCATGGGTTCCGACACGCGCGACATCGTCGCCTATCTCGAAAGCTGGTGGGCGCAGCGGCTGGCGGAGGACGCCGCCTGATGATGCAAAACGCGGCGGACGTCGCGAACCGCCTTCTCGCCGGGGAAGTGGCGGCAGGCGCGCGCGCCATCCGTTGGCTCGATGACCGCGACCCGCGCGGCGCGGAAGTGCTCGCCGCCATCTACCCGCACACCGGCCGCGCCCAGGTGGTCGGCGTCACCGGCCCGCCGGGCGCGGGCAAATCCACCCTCACCGACACGCTCGTCGCTGAGTGGCGCAAGCGTGGCCAGCGCGTCGCCGTCATCGCCGTCGATCCCTCCAGCCCGTTCACCGGCGGTGCGATTTTGGGCGATCGCGTCCGCATGAGCCGTCACGCGCTTGATCCCGGCGTCTTCATCCGCTCACTCGGCACGCGGGGTCAGGCGGGCGGCCTGTCCCGCTCCACCCATGACGCCTGCCTCGTCTTCGACGCGATGGGCTATGACATCATCCTCGTCGAAACCGTCGGCGTCGGTCAGGATGAGATCGACGTCGTGAACCTCGCCCATACCACCGTCATCGTCGCGGTGCCGGGCCTAGGCGACGAGATCCAAGCGGTAAAGGCGGGCCTCATGGAGGCAGGCGACATCTTCGTCGTCAACAAAGCCGACCGCGACGGCTATGACGCCACCCACCGCCAGATGGAACTGATGCTGCACCTGCGCGCGCAGACCGTCACAGATCAACGCTGGGACGTACCCCTGCTGCGCGCCGTTGCCGCAAAGGGAGAGGGCGCCGACGCCATCGCCGATGCCATCGCTGCCCACCGCGATTTCCTCCACGCGCAGGGTGACTTCACGAACCGCAACCGCGTGCGCGCCCGCGAACAGCTCTTCTCGCTAGTCCGCGACGCGTTCGCATCCCGCGCGATGGCCCTGTGCGGCGAGGCCATACTCGATCAGGTCGAAACGCGGCAACTTGATCCTTACGCCGCCGCAGAGCAAATTGTCGCCGCCCTTTCCGAAAAGAGTGCCGCCGCATGACCAAGTCCATCTGCGCTCTGGCCCACAAGCCGGGCACCACTCGCGAAGATTTCCAGCTTTATTATGAGGAAAATCACGCTCCGCTGGCGATCAGCTATTTCCCCTTCTCTGCCTACGCCCGCAACCACGTCACAGGGGCGCAGTTATTCCGCTGGGACACGATCAGCGAATTCTGGGCCGACGATATAGAGGAAGCGGCGGCCCTCATGGCCGGACCAGTGGGAAAGATCATGGCGGCTGATGAGCAGCGCTTCATGAACCGGCCCCTCATCGCCTCGGCTGGGGTCGAAGAAGTCATTCTTTCCTCCGGAAACCCTGCCGGAACTGACGGCCGCCGAACCGCCTTGCTGGTTCAGAATGCGCCCGAACACGTCGATCTGCGCTCAACGGTGATGGAGTGGGCGCGGGGATTCGCCAAGGACATGCCGGGCGTTTCGGTCGACTTCACGAGTAACTGGACCGACCTCGCCTTTCCGGCAAGGGCCGTCCTGTGGCTGCCGGGATGGCAAGCCCAGGCCGCCATTCCGTACGGTCTTTCCACTCAAACGCTGCTGTTCCGCCATGTCGCAACTCCGCCTTCGCAGTTGCTGGGCGGCCATTCCGCCTCTGGGTAGGCGCCAAGATTGCCAAAGTGCAAATGTGCAACAGCGTAGATATAAATGTAAGATAATACGCATATTGATGCGATCATCCTTGATGTAAGCGATAATTGCGACTAACAGAGCTGCATCGGACATGTTTATCCATGTTCGGGGTCAACAGGCGCTTTTTCCCGTGTAGCGCATGCACATAACGATAAAGACCGGGACTGTTGACTAAGAGCAGCATGTGTTGGGAGGATATATGAAATCCATATTGCTTGCGGGCGTTACCGCAATTTTGGTGCCTTTTTCAGTTTCAGCGAACGCTCAGGAACAAAGCACCGCGCAGGAGCCATCAGCCAGCCTGGGCGACATTGTCGTAACCGCGCGCCGTTCCGCTGAAACGTTGCAGGACGTTCCCGTAGCCGTCACCGCGCTCAGCGGCGACTTCATCGAACGGCAGAATATCTCCGATCCGACCGATGTGCCGAACTTCGCGCCGAACATCACGATCGAACAGCAGCCGTCGAGTCTTTCGGCCGCGACCATCTACATTCGCGGTATCGGCAACAACGAACCTTCGGCCGTTTCGGAACAGGGCGTGGGCGTTTATCTCGACGGCGTCTACCTCGCCCGTGCGGCTGGTGCCGTCTTCGACCTTATCGACCTTGAGCGTATCGAAGTGCTGCGCGGTCCGCAGGGCACGCTGTTCGGCCGCAACACCATCGGTGGCGCGCTGCAGTTGATCACCAAGAAGCCCGCCAATGACATGCATGTCACGGCGAAGGCGGGCTACGGCCGGTTCAACGAATGGTATGCCCGCGCGCGGCTCGATACCGGCTACATCCTGGGCGACGTCCTCAAGGCGTCGATCGCCTATCAGCACCGTGAGGGCGATGGCTATGTGAACAACACGCTGACCCCGGCTTCGCAGGACCCCGGTTCACTGAATGCGGACTCGGTTGCGATCGGTTTGCAGGCCGATCTGGGTGACCTCACGGTCAATTATAATTTCGACTATGACAATCGTAAGGGCACGCCTGCCTTCTTCCAGATCGTGGCTACCACGCCGCTGGCGCAGGACTATTATTCGCAATCGCCCAACTTCGGCGGCGCACCTTTCCTCGTCAGCCCGGATCGTCAGGGCACGGTCCAGCAGGCGGGCTTCACTGACCGCAACGGCAATTTCCGCTATGGCAGCAAGACACGCGTTCAGGGCCATGGGCTGACCCTCAGCTATGAGGCGATTCCGGAACTTACGGTCAAGTCGATCACCGGCTACCGGAAGTTCTTCCAGGATACGATCCTGAACCTGTCGGGTAATGGCGTGCTGCGTGGGCCGGTGATCGACTTCACCTCGCCCACTCTCGTTTCGGTTCAGGATGTGGTTCCCTACACCGGCAACAACGCGCCTCAGAAGCAGTGGCAGTTCAGCCAGGAGTTCCAGGCGCTCGGCAAGGTCGGTGACTTCAGCTACCTGCTCGGCATGTATTATTTCTACGAAAAATCGTCGGAATATAACAACCAGGCACTGACCATCGTGACGCCTATCGCCGGTCTGCCTTTCCTTGGCTTCGATCAGCCAACGACTGACGCTATCGCGGCGGCCAATCCCGGCCTCACAAACATCGGTCTGAACCTCAACCCCGTTCAGGCGTTCGGCGGCACCTCGCAGTCCATGGCCGTGTTCGGTCAGGTCAGCTGGAAGCCGTCCTCTCTAGACGATAAGCTGGAAGTCACACTGGGCGGCCGCCATACCGCCGATGACAAGACCATCTATCTGGCCGGTGACGTCTTCCCCGTACAGCGCGGCCGCCGCAGCTTCGACAACTTCTCCTGGCTGGCGTCGGTCAGCTATGAGGTGATGGACGATGTCATGGTCTATGGCCGCGTATCGACCGGTTATCGCTCGGGCGGCATCAACCCGCGCGGCGGCAGCATCAACGGCTTCGATCCGGAAAAGGCGACTTCATATGAAGCTGGTGTCAAATCGCAGTGGTTCGACAATCGCCTGCGCCTGAACGTCGCTGGCTACATCACCGACTATGACGACCTTCAGGTCCAGCAATTTGCCGCGGGCAGCGGTGGCGCCACCTCCCTGATCGTCAACGCGGGCAAGGTGCGTCTGTCGGGCTTTGAAGCGGAACTGACGGCTGTGCCCTTCAGCGGGTTCCAGATCGATGGTTCGGTCGGTTATGTGAAGCATGACTACAAGACCTTCCTCTTCCGCGATCCGGGCACCAACACGGTGGTGGACGTCGCGGACGAGGCACGGCCGCTCTACACGCCAAAGTGGAACGTCCATGTCGGCGCTGAATATTCGCACCCGATCGGCGGCGGTGACACGCTCGTCCGTCTGCGTGGCGACTATTCCTATCGCACGAAGATCTACTTCAACGCGCTCGACAACACCGCGCCGTTCAACGAACAGATCGTCTCGCCCAGCCAGACCAACGTAAAGGCGCGTCTGTCTGTCGAAGGCTTCGATCTGGGCGGCGGCAAGCTCGACGTGGGCATCTGGGGCGACAATCTGCTGAACCAGAAGCGGCTGGTCTATGGCATCGACTTCGGCGCCCTGGGCTTCGCAGGCGCGACGTTCAACAAGCCGACCTCCTACGGCGTGGATGCCAAGATCGCCTTCTGATCACGGCAATCCCCTGAAACGCGAACGGCGGCTCTCCACGGAGAGCCGCCGTTTTCGTTCGCGCTGATCCTTGGAACGCCCTCGGTAGGGTGGCGACCTTCCCCCCTAACTAATGGTCGATCCACCATCCACCGCGATGCACTGCCCACTGATCCACTCGCCATCCCGGCTCGCCAGCAACGCGACCATCGCCGCGATATCTTCCACCAGCCCAAGGCGCGGAGACCGTCCTTCCTCCAGCACCTGCTGCTGAAAATCCGTCGGCATCGTGGCGCGAAGCTCTGGCGTGATCACCAACCCTGGCATGATGGCATTGGCGCGAATACCCTGCTTGCCCCAGCCGCTGGCGACATGGCGCACCAGCGCGTTGATCCCGGCCTTCGCCATCGCATAGCAGGGGCGCACCGGCTCCCCGGCGATCGCCGCGCCCGATGAGGTATAGATCATGGCCCCGCCGCCGCGCTCCAGCAGCTTGGGCAGGGCATGGCGGGTGATCCGCATCATGCCCTTCAAATTGACGTCCAGCGTACGCTCCATCACCTCGTCGGTTACGGTCAGCGCATCGGTGTCGGAAAACAGGATTTGCAGGTCGGCGAAATTGGCATGCACCCCGTCGATCCCGCCATAGGTCCTTGCCGCCATATCGATCAGCGCCGCAATCGACGCGTCATCGGTCGCATCGAACGCGCATCCGGTGGCGCGGCTGCCCATCGCGGCGATCTCGTCGACCAGGCTGTCGATCTTGTCCTTGTGACTGCCGGGCGCTGCGACGATCAGCGTCGCGCCCTCCGCCGCCAGCCGCAACGCGGTCCCCCGCCCGATGCCGGTGGACGCGCCCGCCACGACGACGACCTTGTCCACCAGACGGCGGCAACCCATGGCCAGATCCACGCTCATCCTGTCTCTCCTATTTTATTTTCTATCCGTAATGAATTTGCCTCAGCGGCTGATCATCCCCTGCCATCCCAGCCCCAAGGCCTTTTGAACATTGATAAAGCTGACGGTCAGTCCTGCCGCCGCCTGCACCCTTGCCTGCGAAGCCGCCAAAACCAGACGCCGTTGCTTTAAATAATCTATTCCTGAAATCGTCCCGGCCTGACTCCGCTGCCGCGCAAGCTCTGCTCCCATCGCCGCCTGCCGTTCGGCCCGCGCCAGATCGGCCAGGCTCTCCCGCTGCCGCTGAAACCGCGCCAGCGAACCCTCGGCATCCTGCAACGCGTTCAGCACCGCCGCGCGGTAATCCGCCGCCGCCTCATCCCGCTGCGCCTCCGCCGCATCGATCCGCGCGCGCGCTTTTCCGAAATCGAGGAAAGACCAGCTGATGCGCGGCACTGCCGCCACCGTGAACTTGTCCAGATCGACCAGATCCTCCGGCGCCGATCCGCCAAGCCCGATAAGCCCCAGGAAACTGATGTGCGGAAAGCGCGCCGCATCCGCCACGCCGATCCGTGCGGTCTGGGCGGCCAGCTTGCGTTCCGCCGCGCGTATATCGGGGCGGCGCTGCAACAAAGCCGCCGGATCACTCACCGTGACCTCCGCAGGGGGCAGCGGCAAAGCAGCCGACGGGTCGAGCAAGCCGTCCAGCGTCCCCGGAACAGCGCCGGTCAGCACCGCCAGCTTGTCCTTCAACGCGTCGATCTCGGCCCGCATCGGCGCCAACTGCGCGCGCGCGCGATCCCGGTCGGACTCCTGTTGCAGCAGTTCGCCTCGCGCAATCGTCCCCCGTTCAAAACGTTGCCGGGTGAGGGCGACCTCCTCATCCTGCAACGCCAACGCCTCGACACCCAGAGACAGGCGCTGCTGCCGATCGCGCAGCTCGACATAGCTTTGCGCAACCTCCGCCGACAGGCTGACGCGGGCGTCGTCCAGCCTTGCCTCGCTCGCCGCGACATCGGCGCGCGTCGCCTCGATAGCCCGGCGGCCGCCGCCGAAAAGATCCAGTTCCCAACTCGCATCGAAACCGACATTATAAAGGTCGAGCGTGGTGGCGCTCCCATCCTCCGACTGTCCGGGCAAGCGCGCCTTGGCATAGATGACTGAGCCGTTGACCGTCGGCAGCTCTTCCGCCCTCTTTTGGCGCAGGGCCGCGCGCGCCTGCCGGATGCGCGCTGCTGCCGCGTCCAGGCGCGGGTTCCCGGCCAATGCCTGATCCATCAACTGGTTCAGCACCGGATCGCCAAGGCTCCTCCACCATGGCGCGGCCGCTTCCACTGGCGCGGCCCCCGCATCTCCCCGGACGAAATGCGGCGGTGGGGCAGGGGCTACGTCCGCAGGGCCGCGATAATCGGGGCCAACGGTGCAGGCCGTGGTCAGGAGCAAGGCAAAGGCAAAGGCGGATCGGTTACGCATCGACAATCTCAATGGGCGGCCACTGGCTCAGCATGCTGTGGCAGCGGGCGGAGGAAAAAGACGAGCGGCGCGGTGCACAGGATGGCGATGATCAGCATCCAGAACAGGTCGATAAAGGCCATGGTGAGCCCCTGCGTCTGAATGCCCTGTTCGATCACGCGCAATGCCGCATCCCGGCCGCCCAGTGCGAGTGCCTGCGCATCGACATAATGTTGAAGATCAACGCCATTGGCCGCGAGATTCTCCTCCATCCTCCGCGCATGAAGCCACAGCCGTTGGTCCTGTACCACCGCGATGCCAGCCAGCGCGAAGGAGCCGCCCAGATTGCGCGCGGCGTTGTAGAGGCCCGACGCATCGGCTGCCAAAGACATGGGCACGGAACGGATTGCCGCCTGGTTCAGGAACATCATGACGCAGATGGTGCCGACACCCCGCATCAACTGGGAATCGACGAAATCGGCGCCTGTGGACGCCGACGTCAGTGATGTTTCCATATAGGTGCTCAGGATCAGCAGGACCAATCCGATCAGGACCGAAAGATGGATCGGTATGGTGCGGATCGCCCATGGCATGAACGGCATCATGAGCACCATCGGTATCCCCGACAGCAGCACGATCTGCCCCGACTGAAGCGCATTATAGCCTGCGATCAGCGTGAGGAATTGGGGGATCACATAGGATGTGCCGTAAATCACCATGCCGATCATCATCGCCATGATGAACACAGCGCCAAACTGCCGGTCCAGTAGCAGGCGCAACCGGATCACGGGCCGTTTGGCCAGCAGCTGCCCGGCCAGCAGCATGGCGAACCCGGCCACGGCCGTGATGGTCAGCCATATGATCGTCGATGACTCGAACCATTGCTCCCGCTCGCCCTCCTCCAGCACGACGGTAAGCCCGCCCAGCCCCAGGATAAGGCCGAACACGCCCAGCCAGTCCGCCTCGCCGATAAGGTCAAGGCGCGGCCTCTCATGGGGAAGCGCGACCAGCAGCAGCAGCAGCAGAGCGATCCCGACCGGCAGGTTGAGGAAGAAGGCATAATGCCAACTGATATTCTCGGTCAGCCAGCCCCCCAGCACCGGCCCCATGATAGGCCCCAGAATCGCGGTCGCCCCGAACAGGGAATTGCCCACAGGCTGCTGATGACGCGGCAGTCGCGTCGCGATGATGGTCATCGCCGTGGGGATCAGCGCCCCGCCCGTAATGCCCTGACCGATCCTCCCGCCGATCATGACGGGCAATGTCTGCGCCATGCCGCAGATCATCGAAAATCCCACAAAACCCACGGTAGCGATCAGCAGGAAATTGCGCAGCCCCAGAAGCCGCTGCAACCAGCCCGCCAAGGGTATGATGATGATTTCCGCGACAATGAACGACGTCGCGATCCAGGTTCCTTCCGTCCCGCTCGCGCCGATTTCGCCCTGTATGATCGGCAGGGCGGAATTGACGATGGAGATGTCGAGCATCGCCATCATCGCACCCAGCGTGCCAGCCGCCACCGCGAGCCAGTCCGCAACGCTTGCGCGCTCGGCTGTCTCAGGCTGGCCTGCTGTCACTTGCGGGCTTCCGGCCGAACCTGCTTGCTATTTTTCAGCCGTTCCAGCTCCTCGCGGGCTGACCGGGTATCCACCGAAACCTCAACCGACATGCCGGGCAGCAACAGCTTCCTGATCGACGGGTCGGCATCTATGGCGACGCGCACAGGCACGCGCTGCACGATCTTGGTGAAGTTGCCCGTCGCATTTTGCGGAGGCAGCAGCGAAAATTGCGCCCCGGTGCCGGGCGCAAGGCTGGCGACATGGCCATGCAGCGTCACCCCCGGCAGAGCGTCCACATCGATCTCCGCCGGTTGCCCCTGACGCATCAGCCCCAGCTGCGTTTCCTTGAAATTCGCTTCCAGATAAAGCTGCTCCACCGGCACGACCGACATCAGGCGCAGGCCGGGTTGCACAAACTGGCCGATGCGCGCCGCAAGATCGCCCACCCGCCCCGCGACGCTGGCGCGTATCACCATGTCCCGGACGTTGCGCTGCGCCGCGTCCAGTTGGGCACGAGCGCTCTGACCTTGCGCTTTTGCCTGAGCGATCTGGGCGCGCAGGCTGCCGATCCGCCGCTCCGCGCCCTGCGTCGATGCTTTCTGCGCCGCCACATCCTGCGCCGCCTGAGCAGCCTGGGTGCGAAGCGTCGCCAGCTTTTCCGCCGGTTCCGCGCCACTCGCCGCGAGCGGACTGTATCGCGCAACTTCGGCCGCTGCGTACCGCGCCTTCGTCTGCGCCGCCGCCAGCAGCGCGCGCGCCTGCTCGATCGCCGCTTCCTGTTCCCCGATCAGCGCTTCCGCATTGGCGGCGTTCGCCTGCGCCAGGTTGATCTGCGCCTGCCCCTGCGCCGCCTGCGCCGGATAATCGGGCGCCTCGATCCGCAACAATGGCTGACCCGGCTTCACATCCTGATTTTCATGGACCAGCACTTCACTGACGTAACCGGACACCCGCGCCGAAACGGTGACGCTGTCGGCCTGCAAATAGGCGTCCTGGGTGCTTTGCTGATATTTGCCGTACAGCTGGTAACGGGCAAACCAGAACGCACCGGCTATAAGAATGACCACGGCCGTAATGCCCAGAACAAGGCCCAGCCTCCGCCGCTTCGGGCGGCTTGCCCCTTCGTCAATCGCATCGTCGGGGAGGGGCTCTGCATCGACCGCATCGGCCAACGACCCCTTTGGCTCTGTCATGGAAATCCTACCGTCTGGGCTTCGAAGCGATGACTTAAAGTTTGCCGCAGGCGGAAGGCAAGTTTTTTCCGACGCGGAATCGGAAATGAAATTATGTCAGCAGAAGGATGACGCTGAATCCCACTAGCGCGGACAGGCCGCTGGCCAGGCACAGCAATCGAAATGGACAGAGCAGAAATACCGAGCTGTCAGGTTCCATCCTCTTCCCCATTTTCTTTGGCGGGGTTGGATGGATTATAGGGGATCTACGCCCTCTCGCCAAATGATTTGGACGGCCGGCAGTTGCCCTGTCGCGAAAATGGCAGACGGACTCTTTTGCGCTTTCCTTACCGGCGGGATGGGGGCTATCCCGCCTAGTGATAATATGCGAGTAACCGCCCCCTAATGGAGAGATAGATGTCGCAGCCATTGCTCGACCGGATTGCACTACATGATCTGGTCATGCGCTACTGCCGTGGATGTGATCGCCGCGACTTCGCCCTGGTGCGAACGCTGTATCATGATGACGCCATCGACGATCACGGGGCAATGTTTCAGGGAGGTCCGGACGACTTCGTTGCCTGGCTGCCCGAAATCACCGCGCATTGGGACCTCACTCGCCACAATATTACGAACAGCTTGTTCGTCATTGATGGCGACCATGCCGAGGGTGAACATTATGTGGAGGCATGGCACCGGACCCACGGGCCGGGCGCAAAGCTGTTCATCGCCCTTGGCCGCTATCTTGATCGATATGAACGGCGGGATGGCGAATGGAAATTCATATATCGCAGCCTGGTGTTCGATCATGGATCGATCGTGCCCGTTGATGAAGAGGCTTTTGAACGCATGAGCAAGGACGCACCCAATGGCCGCGCGGATCGGGACGATCCCTCCTTCCGATATCCCCTGCTGGCGGGGTTGAGCGCATGAGGGCCGCGATCTGGGATGGACAGTCGCTCTTCGTCAGCGACCGATTGACGCTTCGCCCTGTCGGTCCCGGCGAGGTGCGCGTCCGCGTGCTGCGTTCGGGCATCTGTCATAGCGACATCGCGATGCTGACCCCGCATCTGCCTAACCTGCCGGTCGTCCTGGGCCATGAAGCGGCTGGCGAGATCGCGGAGCTGGGTGCTGGCGTCGAAGGCTGGGCCATAGGCGACCATGTCTGTGTGGGCACGCAAACGCCTTGTGGGGAATGCCGTGAATGCCAGCGTGGCGAACCGCATAATTGCGACATCAATTGGGGCTTCGCGCCTGGCTTCCCCTTCACGCTGGATGGAAAGCCGGTTGCGTCCTTTGCCAACGTCTCCTCCTTCGCCAGCGAGATCGTGGTGAAGGCGTCGCAGCTCTTCGCCATCGATGATCTTCCGTTGGACCAGGGCGCGCTGATCGGGTGCGCGGTCTCGACGGGAGTCTGCGCCGCCCGCGTTCTGGGCCGCGTGCGCGCCGGGGACACCGTGGCCGTTTTTGGTGTCGGCGGCATCGGCGTCAACGCCATCCAGGGTGCTGCTCGGAACGGCGCCCATGTGATCGCTGTCGATGCCAATCCGGCCAAGGAAGCGACGGCGCGGCAATTTGGCGCGACCGACTTTGTATTGGCAGATCCCACACAGGACAGCGAAACGGCCGCCGCCGCCTTGGCTGGCAAGTATGGCCCTATCGATGTGGTGGTGGAATGCAGCGGCGCGGTCGGCGCGATCAATACCGCCTTGCGCTGCACGAAGCGCGGGGGACGGGTGGTGCTGATCGGCATGTCACGCCCCGGTGCAGAAGCGGCACTGCCGCTCGGCAGCTTCGTCATGGGTGGCGAGGTGATCGCAACCATGAACGGCGGCGCGCTTCCGGATCGGGATTATCCCGAACTCATCGCGCAGGCGCGCGACGGCCGGTTGAACATCGCCGACCAGATCAGCGGCATCTGGCCGCTCGATCAGATCAACGATGCCATCGCCGCGCTGAAGGCGGGGGAAGTGACCCGCGCCCTCATCGACCACGAAATGTGATTGAGGGGCATCTGGCGCCTTTCCGTCACCCCGGATCAAGTCCGGGGTGACGATCATTCAAACCCCCACATCCTAGGCGTTCAGCATCTGTAGCAACTCGATCCTGTGGCCTTGGGGGTCGAGGATATAGGCCATCCGCAAATCATGTTCGGGTACGTCGGTCGCACCGAGTTCGATCGTCGCACCGGCGGCGGTCGCAGCTGCCAGGGTCGCGTGAAGATCATCCACCACGAACCCCGTCGTCGCCTCTCCGGTGGCGGGGCAATTCCGGTTGGGATAGCTGACCAGAATGAAGTTGGGGGCGGGCGGCTGGGCGCCAGCAGTCTTGAGGATTACCTCGTTCATCAACGCTTCGCCTTCGCCAAGATTGATATACCCCACCACCTCAAGGCCAAACAGCTGGGTGTAAAAGCGTTCGGCGGCGGCAAGATCCCCAACGATGATCTTGGTGAAACTGAAGGCTAATGCAGTCATTCCTCAACCCCTTTCATGTTACGCATTTATGTGAGACAATCTCCATATCAGCGCCTGAAAATGGCGTAAACCAGTCCATCTAATACGCATATAGGAGAGTAGGGTGACCGGACAGGAAGGTGGAGAATTGCGGTTGTCGGCAGTCTGGCGGACTTTCTGCGACCAGCTGGCGCAGGCGGGCGACGTTCTGGACCGCCCCAGCGCGCCCGGCACCGCGATCGACCAGGCAGAGGGATTGCGTTATCTTTCCCGGCTGACGCGGACGGCGCTCAACATGCTGGTCGATTCCAGCGATCCGGATTTTCCGCGCATTTTCCTGCTGACCGATGACGCGATCAAGATCGGGGCCGATAATCCGGACAATCTTTATCAGCAAATCGTCGTCCGGGGTGATCGCGACTATCGCATCACTGGCAAGCGGAACAGCGTGCCCTATTTTTCGATCGGGTCGAAGGCAAACCGTTACGCCATCGATGGCACCATGGCCTCCACGGGCGAGATCGAACTTGCCGACATGCAGGTCGGGCCGGATGGCAGCTTCGAGATCATCGTCAGCAAGACGCAAAAGCCCGGCAACTGGCTGCCGATGGCGGATGACACGACCTTGCTGATCATCCGTCAAACCTTCAATGACAAGCGCGCTGAAGTCGCGGCGGACGTGCATATCGAACGGATCAGCGAGGGGCCTGCCGTCCCCGCCATATTGGCGCCCGAAACGATTGAAACGCAGCTTAACGGCGCTGCTGCATGGGTGCGCGGAACAGCGAACACTTTCGCGGACTGGTCGCAATGGTTCATGGAACAGCCCAACCGCATCTATGAGGGTAAGGAACAGTCGGTTTATCAGCGCGCCGGGGGTGACCCGAAAATCTGGTACGGACATATCTATTACGATCTGGCGCCCGATGAGGCGCTGGTCCTCACTGCTAAACCACCGCGCTGCCGCTTCTGGAACTTCCAAATCGACAATTGGTGGATGGAATCCATGGACCATGTGAACCGTAAGGTATGGGTCAACGGCGCGCAGGCGAAATATGAGGATGACGGCAGCGTCATCCTCGTCTGCGCTGACAAGGACCCCGGCTACGGCAACTGGATCGACCTGTCCGGTCACCGCAAGGGCACCGGCCTCTGGCGCTGGATCGAGGCGGACGAGCATCCGGTGCCGCAATGCAAGGTCATAAAGCTCTGATCGCCTCGGCTGACTTCCCCGCGCGTATCGCCATACTGGAAGACAGGGAGGCGATACGCGACCTGATCGCGCGCTATGGTCCGTTGGTGGACGCGGGCGATTGCGCGGGTGCCGCCGCTCTGTGGGCCGAGGATGGCGTCTACGAGGTCGGCGGGTTCGGCAGCTACACGGGCCGTGCCGCAATCCAGGCTTTGCTGGAGGGTGAAAGCCACCAGAGCTTGATCCATGGAGGCGCCGCCCATGTCCTAAGCCCGCCGGTCATCGATCTGGACGGCGACAGGGCAACCGCCCGGACCTATTCGGTCGTCTTCCGCAAGGCGGACGATATATGGGAAGCCCACCGCGCCTCCGCCAATATGTGGCATCTCGTGCGGGTCGGCACGGAATGGAAGGTGGCCCGGCGCATCAACCGTTTGCTTGACGGATCGGCCGAAGCGCGTGCGTTGATTGGTGGACGATAGCGGCGGGTAAGGGGCGTGATCGCCTTACATCGAAGCATCCGCTTCTTTCGTCACCCCGGACTTGATCCGGGGTCCCGCTGCTCGTTCGCATCAGCTAGAAGCGCCCCCGGATCGTGCCCGGCATGAGGATCACTCGGACAGGATCATTCTTTGCCGAAGGGCGGCTCTAACTTGGGGCGCCGCCCTTCGCCTCATGCGGTTCAGGCAGTCTGGCGCGCGGCGGCGAACTGCTTCTTGGCAAAAGCGCATGCGTCGGCCATCGCTTCCTGCGCGCCCGGCAGGAAACCCAGCCATGAAACAAAACCGTGCACCATGCCCGGGTAGCGCTTCACTTCGACTTCCACCCCGGCCCTTTCCAGCACCGGGCCATAGGCTTCCACCGCGTCGCGAATGGGATCGCACTCGGCGGCGGCGATAAAGGCAGGCGCGAGGCCCTTGTGGCTCTCGGCCTTCATCGGACTGGCGCGAAAATCATCATAATCGCTCTTGTCCTTGATGTGCAGTTCCCAGAAATAATGCGCATCTTCCAGGCGGAGCACCGGGCCATTCGCAAATTCCAGCGCGGACCCCTCTTCCGGGATCGGATGGATGCCGGGGCCATACCAGTTGATCTGCGCCGCGATACGGGGCGCGCCCGCGTCTCTTGCCAGAAGGGCACAGGCGCTCGCCAGCACGCCGCCCGCGCTATCGCCAGCGACGGCGATCAGGGCGGGATCGCCTCCCAGTTCAGCCGCATGGGCCGCCGCCCACTGCGTCGCGGCCCAGCAATCCTCGAAGGCTGCCGGGAACTTATGTTCGGGCGCGAGCCGATAGTCGACGGACACCACGATGGTCTCCGCACCCGCCGCCAGTCCGCGCGCGATCATGTCCTGCGTGTCGAGATCGCCCACCACGAACCCGCCGCCATGGAAATAGGCAGTGACCGGGAAAGGTCCCGCGCCCTCGGGCGTATAGATGCGCACCGGTATCTCACCGTTCGGACCCGCAATGGTCCGATCGGCGATCGAGGCAAGGGATACAGGAGGGGGCGGAAGCTGGATCGAACTCGCCCGCACCGCCTCCCGCAACGCAGAAACCGGAATGGTCCGGATCGGCGGCCATTCCGGCTGACTGGCGAACATGGCCTCAAGCTGCGGGTCTAGCGGCATCTCTATTCTCCTCGTTTCAATTGTGCATCTTCTTCTTTAATTCAAACAGAGCGCCGCCGGAGCGCCGCACCGGACATTCCTCATCCTCTGGGTTCTCTTGGCATAGCTAATCCTCGTTCAGCGATGATGTTGCGCTGGATTTGGTCGGTTCCGGCATAGATGGTGTCGGATCGGGACATGAGGTGCATGGTTGTGAGGGAGCCCATGCGTTCGTCGTTGATGCCTATTTCCCCCTCTTGTCCCATGACCGCCATGGCAAGGTCGCCCAATGCGACGTGCCAGCGGGACCAGTAGAGTTTGTAGGTATAGGCGGCGCCTGTGAGTTCGGGGTTGGCTTCGCCGCCGGAGAGCATGCGCAGGGCGTTGTAGCGCATGATCTTGAGGCCTGCATGGGCGGTGGCGATTTTCTGGCGGGTGAGCGGGTCTTGTGCCTTGCCGTTGGCCTTGGCGATGGCGATGATGTCGTCGAGTTCGTTCCTGAACTGCATCTGCTGGGCGAGGGTGGAGACCCCGCGCTCAAAGCCAAGGAGCGCCATGGCGACCTTCCAGCCTTCGCCTTCCTGGCCGATGCGGTCGATCGCGAGCGCCTCTGCCCCGTCGAAGAACACCTCGGCAAACTCGGCCTCGCCGGTCATCTGGCGGATCGGGCGGGCATCGACCCCGGGCTGGTCCATGGGGACCATGAGGAAGGAGAGGCCCTTGTTGCCGACGCTGCCGGGCTCTGTGCGGGCAACGACGAAGCACCAGTCGGCGATCGTGCCCATCGAGGTCCAGATCTTCTGCCCGTCGATGATGTACTTGTCACCCTCGAGCCGCGCCTTGGTCTTGACGTTGGCAAGGTCGGAGCCTGCGCCGGGTTCAGAATAGCCCTGACACCAGATCGCCTTGCCGGTGGCGATGTCGGGCAGGAACCGGGCCTTCTGCTCCTCGGTCCCCATGGCGATCAGCGTCGGCCCGAGCAGTTCGACGCCAAGGTGCCCGGCGCGGGGCGGACCCTTGGCCCGGGCATATTCCTCGGCGAAGATGATCTGCTGCGCGATCGAGGCACCCCGCCCGCCCCATATCTCGGGCCAGCCAATGACGCTCCAGCGCGCCTCGCCCAGCGCCGCTTCCCAGGCGCGGCGAAGCTCGACATTGTCGACCTGGTTGGTCTGGCCGCGGATGGCCTTGAACGGGCCGGAGAGCTGTTCGTTGAGCCAGCTCGCGGCCTCCTCGCGGAAGGCTTTGAGTTCAGGGGCGAAGGCAAGTTGCATGGATCAGGCGACCTCGAACAGACCGGCCGCGCCCATGCCGCCCGCGACGCACATGGAGACGACCACATATTTGACGCCGCGGCGCTTGCCTTCGATGAGGGCGTGGCCGACGAGGCGCGAGCCGGTCATGGCGAAGGGATGGCCGATGGCGATGCCGCCGCCATTGACGTTGAGCTTCTCCGGATCGAGCCCAAGCGTGCGCTGGCAATAGATCGCCTGGTTGGCAAAGGCTTCATTGAGCTCCCACAGGCCAATGTCGTCGATCTTGAGGCCGGTGCGCTCCAGCAGCTTGGGGATGGCGAACACGGGGCCAATGCCCATTTCGTCCGCGCCGCAGCCTGCGACCTGAAAACCCCGATAGATGCCGAGGACGGGGAGCCCTTCCTTCTGCGCGGTGGCAAGGTCCATGACGACCTGGGCCGATGCGCCATCGGAGAGCTGGCTGGCGTTACCGGCGGTGACGTGCTTGCCTTCCTTGATGACCGTGCCGTTCTTGAACACGGGCTTCAATTCAGCGAGCTTCTCATAAGTGGTGCCAGCGCGGATGCCTTCATCCTTGGTGATGGTCAGTTCTTCCTTGCCGGTCTCATTGCCTTCCTTGTCGAACAGCGCCTTGGTGACCGTGATCGGCACGATCTCGTCATCGAACTTGCCTGCTTCCTGGGCGGCGGCGGCGCGCTGCTGCGACTGTGCGGCAAAGCGGTCCTGGTCCTCGCGGCTGATGCCATAGCGTTCCGCGACGATCTCGGCGGTCTCGATCATCACCATATAGGCGTTGGGATCGCGTTCCTTGATGAACTCGGAGCGGTTGCGGAAGGCGGGATAGTGCTTGTCGATGGTGAGCGAGACATTCTCGACCCCGCCCGAGACGGCGCAGTCGATCTCGTTGGCGATGATGCCGCGCGCGGCAAAGGCGAGCGCGTTCAAACCGGACGAGCATTTGCGGTCCATCGAGAAACCGGCCGTGGTGTCGGGGAGGACCGAGCCGTGGACGGTGAGGCGGCCGACATTGTAGCTTTGCGTGTTCCACTGGTTGGCAACGCCCAGATACACGTCATCGACGCGCGCGGGATCGATGCCTGCGCGGGCGATGGCGGCATCGACTACATGGGAGGACATGAACGGCGCTTCGGTGTCGTTGAACGCGCCGCGATAGGCTTTGCCGACGCCGGTGCGGGCGGTGGAGATGATGGCTGCTTCACGCATGTTTATCGATCCTTGAATTAAAAGCCGTGCATGTTGGACTGGCCCCAATAGGCGCGCATTTCGGTCACTTCATTGGCTTCGTTGAAGCGGAAGGTGTCGATGACGTCGATGCGCATGGCCTTGCCGTCATGGTTGAGGTTCACCGAGAAGGGGAAGACGGCATAGTCGCCCGCGACCCGAACCGGGCCTTCGAGCTTCAGCTTCGCGCCGGTCTGCATCGATTCGGCATAGAAGGCGCGGATCGCCTCGCGGCCCTTGCGGATGGGCGAGCCGATCGGGTCTTCGACCGTGGCGTCCTGCGCATAGAGGGCGGCGACCTGGTCGGCGCTGCCCGCTTCGAACGCTGCGACATAGGCGTTGACGGCGGCTTCCATTTTTACAGGATCGGGCATGGCTTTGGCTCCGGCTAGGGCAGGGGTGAGGAGGGTAGCGGCAAGTGCGATCAGGAGGCGGGCGGCCATGGCCTTAGCCTTCCGGGAAATAGCGGTTGATGGTATCGACCACGCAGGCGGGCTTGGCGGTAGGCTGACCATCTGGACCTTCGATCTCGACGGTGACGCGGATCACCGCCTGGATGGCGCCGCCCTTCACTTCCTCGACCGAGACGATTTCGCCCGAGCCCCGGATGCGCGAGCCGACCACGACCGGATTGAGGAAGCGGGTCTTGTCCATGCCGACATTGACCCCTGCGGAAAAACGCCGGACCTCGATAATCTGCGGCATGAACAGGTTGACGAGGGAGAGGGTGAGGTAACCATGGGCGATGGTCGCGCCGAACGGGCCATCTTTCGCGCGGATCGGATCGACATGGATCCACTGATGGTCGCCGGTGCATGTCGCAAAGGCGTCGATGCGCGACTGCTCGATGGTGAGCCAGTCCGACGTGTCGAGCTTTGCCCCTTCCTTGCCCAGCAGGTCTCGCGGATTTTCGAAGATGGTCGCCATTGTTACGCCCGCTGGCTCGAGACCGCGACGATTTCGCCGGTCATGTAGGAGGAGAGATCGGAGGCGAGGAACATCATCACATTGGCGATTTCCCAGACCTCGGCGGGGCGCTTGAAGGCTTCCTTCTCGACCAGCTTGTCGAGCGCTTCCTGCGTCGTCACCTTGGCGAGGAAGGGGTGCATGGCAAGGCTGGGCGAGACCGCATTGATGCGCACGCCATGTTCGGCCGCCTCGATCGCGGCGCAGCGGGTGAAGGCCATGACCCCTGCCTTGGCGGCGGCATAATGGGCCTGGCCCTTTTGCGCGCGCCAGCCAAGGACCGAGGCGTTGTTGACCATGACGCCCGACTTGTTCGCATACATGGAGGGGAGGAAGGCGCGGGTCATGCGGAACAGCGAGGTCAGCGTCACGTCGAACACGCGCGCCCACTGCTCGTCGGTCATGTCGACGATATCGGCCTCGCCGCCCAGCCCGGCATTGTTGATGAGGACATCGACCTTGCCGAGATGGTCAAGCGACGCGTCGCGCAAGCCCTGCACGGCTTCCTCGCTGGTGACGTCGCACACGAAGGTGGCGGGACGCTCGACCTTGGCTTCATCGGCGATGCGGTCGGCTGCTTCATTGAGGCGGCGTTCATGGAAATCGCTGATGAGGAGCCTGGCCCCTTCTTCCGCCGCGCGCTTGGCGGCGGCAAAGCCGATGCCGGTGCCCGCTGCCGCGGTCACCACCACGGTCTTGCCCTTGAGCATGCCCAGCGGGGTCGGATAGGGCGGAACAGGCGAGGTCGGGGTCATGCGGCGTCCTTCATGATGATCTTGGCGAGCGCTTCGCGATGCTGGTCCGGCGTGCCGAGCCAGCTGGCAGAGGCGCGGGCGCGCTTGAAATAGAGATGGGCGTGATGTTCCCAGGTGAAGCCGATGCCGCCATGGAGCTGGATCGCGTCGCCGCTGACCGAGCAATAAGCGTCCGACACATAGGCGCGTGCGGCATGGGCGGCTTCGGCGAGCTCCTCGCCATTCTCATCGATCGCGGCGGCGGCATAATAGGCCGCCGAGCGCGAGGCTTCGACCAGCAGCATCATGTCGGCGAGCATATGCTTATAGGCCTGGAACGAACCGATCAGGCGGCCGAACTGGACGCGTTGCTTCGCATAATCGACCGTCGCATCGAGGCTGTACTGCATGCCGCCGGTCTGCTCGGCGGCAAGGAGGCCCGCGCCGATGGTCAGCGTGCGCTCGATCGCGGCCTTGGCGCTGCCGGGGGCGCCAAGGATCATCTCCGGCGTCACGTCGCAATCGAAGGTGAGGCAAGCAAAGCGGCGGGTGCGGTCGAGCGCGGGCAGCGCCTCGATGGCAAGGCCGGGGGTGTCGGCTTCGAGGATGACGAGGCTGTCGTCAGCCGTCGCCACGACGATGAGCTGCGCGACATGGCCGAAGGTCACGAACTGCGCCGTGCCGGTGAGGCGGCCATTGGCGAGAGTGGGGCGGCTTGCTGTGCCAGCGAAAGTTGCGCGCGTGCCGGTGGCGAGGCGGGGCAGCAGCGCCGCCTTCTGTTCCTCGCTGCCCGCAGCGAGCACCGCCTGCACGGCGAGCACGGCGGTTTCGAAGAAGGGGACGGGCGCAAGGACGCGGCCGGTTTCTTCTAGCACCAGCGCCATTTCGACCGCGCCCAGGCCAAGGCCGCCCTGGGCCTCGGGGATCATGAGCCCGGTAAAGCCCATCTCGCCAAGGCTGTCCCACAGGCTCTCGTCAAAGCCGCTCGTCCCTTCGACGGCGGCGCGGATGACGTCGGGGTTGGCGGCGTCGGTCAGGAAGTCGCGGGCGGCGTCCTGGATCGCGCGCTGATCATCGCTGAGCGCGAAATCCATCAGGCGGCTCCGTAAACCGGCTTTGCCGGTTCGCGGGTGTCGATGAGCTTGCGCACGATCGCGTCCATTTCTTGTGGCTCGAGGCGCGCGCCCTTGTCGAACGCCGGGCTGTCGGTCCAGCCCTGCGAGAGGAAGACCTGTCCGCCCTTCAATTCAAACACCTGGCCAGTCACCCCCTTCGACTGTTCCGAGACGAGATAGGCGACCAGCGGCGCCATATTTTCCGGCGCGAACAGGTCGAATTCGCCTTCCTTCGCGTCCATGTCGAACGCGCCGGTATTGGTCATGCGGGTGCGGGCGTTGGGGGCAAGGGCATTGGCGGTGATGCCCAGGCGCCCCAGCTCGGCGGCCTGCACCAGCGTCAGCCCGGCAATGCCTGCCTTGGCCGTCGAATAGGCCGACTGGCCGACCGAGCCCTGGAGGCCTGCGCCCGAGGTCGTGTTGATAATGCGCGCATCGACCGGGTTGCCCGCCTTGCTCTGCGCGCGCCAATATTCAGCGGCATGGCGCGAGGTGCAGAAATGGCCCCGCAGATGGACGCGGATCACCGCATCCCATTCTTCCGGGCTACAGGTGAAGAACATGCGGTCGCGCACGAAGCCTGCATTGTTGACCACGGCATGAAGCGCGCCGAAGCTGTCGAGTGCCTGTTCGACCATCCTCTTGCCCGAGTCCCATTCGGCGACGTCATCGGTGTTGGCGACGGCCTGCCCGCCCATCGCCTTGATCTCGTCCACCACCTGCTCGGCCGCGCCCTTGGTCGCGCCCGCTTCGCCATGGGTGCCCACGCCCAGGTCGTTGACCACGACCTTGCAGCCTTGCGCCGCCAGGCCCAGCGCATAGGCCTTGCCCAGCCCATTGCCCGCCCCGGTCACGATCGCAACACGTCCTTCGCAGATACCCACTTGCCTTACTCCTTCATTGCGCTGCGACGGGGATCAGCAGATGCTGGCTCAGGTCCCCAACGAGATCGAGCAGGGAATAATCCCGCCCGGAAAAATGCCATGCCCCATCCACGTAGGTGAAGCTGTCATGATAGCGGCCCGCGCAGATCGCCTGCAACGGCAGGTCCGGGGTCGCCTGAAACACGGTATAGTAAGAGCGGCAGGTGGCGGTGCCTGCGTCCTCGTCCAGCTCGACGATGGGATTGGTGATGACATGCTTGGTGCGCGGCGTGCCATCGTCATGGATGCGTACATGGGCCTGCCACAGCGCCAGCATCGGCGCTGCGCCTTCGACCATTTCGCCGCCGCCTGTCTTGATCCGGGCGCGCTCGAACAGGGCGGCGACGGCTTCAAGGTCGCCTGCGTCCATCAGTTCGGCATAGCGGTAGAGCAGATTGGTGATCGCCGTGGCGCTGCTCATGGCTGACCCTCTCGCTGCGCCGCCTGGCGTTCGCGATGCTGCGCGGTGCTGCCGGTCAGGCGCACGGCGATGGCGTCGGAGGCGACGCGCTGCGCCTGCCGCTCCGGGCTGGCTTCGCCCAGCGGCTCGGCTTCGACCAGTCCAGTCAGCGCGGCTTTGGCGAGCTTTTGATATTCGCTTGTCCCATTGTTGCGCCAGGTGACCTGGTGCGGCTCGAAACTCTTGACCACCTTGGCCGGATTGCCGACGACCAGGCTGCGTGGCGGGGTCACCGTGTCGGACTTCACAAGGGCAAGGGCGGCGACGAGATTTTCGTCACCTATGATGGCATTGTCGAGGATCACCGCGTTCATGCCGATGAGCGCATTTTCGCCGATCTCGCAGCCATGGATGATCGAGCCATGGGCGATGGTCGCGCCACGCTTGATGATGGTATCGCGCAGCTGGTTGGCATGGACCGACACATTGTCCTGGATCGAGCTGTCGCCTTCCACCACGATCCGCCCGAAATCGCCGCGCAGCGAGGCGCCCGGCGCGATGAAGCAGCCCGGTCCGACGATCACGTCGCCGATCAGCGACGCCAGCGGATGGACGTAGCTGGTCGGATCGACGACGGGTGTGATCCCCTGATAGGCGTAGCAGGGCATGGGGCCGCGCTTTCCCTCTTAGAGCCGTTCGATGATGGTGACGTTGGCCTGGCCGCCGCCTTCGCACATGGTCTGGAGGCCATAGCGCCCGCCGGTGCGTTCGAGCGCACCCAGCAACGTGGTCATCAGCCGCGCCCCGGTCGCGCCGATCGGATGGCCCAGCGCGATTGCGCCGCCCTGCACATTGACCTTCTCATGGGGGATGTCGAGTTCCTTCATCCACGCCATGGTGACGCTGGCGAAAGCCTCGTTACATTCGAACAGGTCGATGTCGCCGATCGCCATGCCCGCTTTCTTCAGCGCATATTGGGTGGCGGGGATCGGACCGGTCAGCATCCAGACCGGATTGGCGGCGCGCACGGACAGGTGATGAATGCGGGCGCGGGGTTTCAGGCCATGGTCCTTGACCGCCTTCTCGCTGGCAATGAGGAGGGCTGCGGCCGCGTCGCAATTCTGGCTGGCGACGCCTGCGGTGATGATGCCGCCTTCATTGACGGGCTTCAAGGACGCGAGGCCCTCCAGCGAGGTGGTGGGACGGATGGTTTCATCCCTGGCCAGCCCTTCGAGGGGCGCCACTTCATGATCGAACCAGCCATTGTCCCAGGCCGCCTGCGCGCGCTGGTGCGAGGCGAGCGCGAACGCCTCCATCGCTTCACGGCTGATGCCCCATTTGTCGGCGATCATCTCGGCGGACTTGATCTGGTTGACCTCTTCCATGCCATAGCGCTCGACCCAGCCCTTCGACCCGTGGAAAGGGCTGTCAAAGCCATATTGCGCGCCCGCGATCATCGCGGCCATGATCGGGATCTGGTTCATCGCCTGGCTGCCGCCCGCGACGACCAGGTCCTGCGTGCCGCTCATCACGCCCTGCGCGGCGAAGTGCACCGCCTGCTGCGACGATCCGCACTGGCGGTCGACGGTGACGCCGGGCACCTCTTCAGGGAGCCCTGCGACCAGCCATGCGGTGCGGCCGATATCGCCCGCCTGGCCGCCGATTGTCTCGGTGCAGCCCCAGACCACGTCTTCGACCTGAGAGGGATCGATGCCGGTGCGCTTGACCAGTTCGCGGATCGGATGGGCGCCCAGATCGGCCGGGTGGACCTGGGCAAGGCTGCCCTTCTTGCGGCCGACGGGGGTGCGGACGGCGTCGATGATATAGGCTTCAGGCATTGTTGGCTTCCCGGGCGAAGGTCTGGTCCGGCCCCATGGGCTGGGTGAAGATGCGCGTGGCGATGCGCGCGCGGTGAGTGGCGGGCGTACCCCAGCTCTGGGTCAGCGCGAGCGCGCGTTTCAGGAACAGGTGGACGTCCACTTCCCAGCTGTAGCCCATCGCGCCATGCACCTGGATCGAGGCGCGGGCGGCCTTGTCGGCGGCTTCGAGCGCCACCAGCTTGGCATGGCTGACGCGGGCGCGGGCCTGGGTGTCACGCGCGCCGATCTCGGCTGCGGCGGCGGCGACCACGGGCTTGGCGAACTCGATCGCCACCTGCGCGGAGGCGAGGTGATGCTTGACCGCCTGGTAGCTGCCGATGGGTTTGCCGAACTGCTGGCGTTCCTTGGCATAATCGACGGCAAGATCGACCGAACGCTGGGCAAGACCAAGCGCGAAGGCGGCGTTGAACAGGGCGGCGCGGTCGAAAGCGAGGTCCCAGTCGGCCCCATTTTGATTATTTGGCCCGAGCGGCGTTGCGTTGCTTGGGCTCCATTCTACCGAGAAGAGGCGGCGGAAGGGATCGATGCTGGGCTGGGCGGTCAGCGTCACCTGATCGGGCGTGGCGAGGAAAGCCTCGCCATCCTTTTCGAGCAGGATCGCGGCCGCGCTGTCGGCATTGGCGACATAGGGGTTGGCGGGGTGGGCGATGGCGATGGTCGCCATCGGATCGGCGAGCAGCGGATGATCGGGCGCAAGGGCAGCGAGCAGGGGCGCTGCGACGCCTGCGCTCTCGACCAGCGGTTCGGGCAGGACGACATAGCCCGCTTCCTGCGCGATGAGAGCAAAGTCGGTTTCGGTCAGATCAATGCCGCCCGCTTCTTCAGGCAGCAGGATGAGGGTGAGGCCGGTCTCGACGATCGCGGCCCAGCGCGCATCGTCGCGCGCGACGCCCGCTTCCATCATGCGGCGCCAATGATCGGGCGTGCAGCTGTCGGCGAACAGGGTGCGTGCGGTCTCGGCAAACATCAGCTGTTCGTCGCTGAGGGTGAAGTCCATCTCAATTCCCCTTAGCGCGGCAGGCCGAGCATGCGCTCGGCGATGATGTTGCGCTGGATCTCGTTCGACCCGGCATAGATGGGTCCTGCGAGCGCGAAGATATAGTCGTCGATCCAATCGACGGGGTTCGCGCCGGGCGCTTCGTGGGTGAGTTCGGCCTGGGCCCCGAGGATCGCCAAGGCGGTCTGCGTCAGATGAATGTCGAGTTCAGACCAGAAGATCTTGTTGGTCGAGGCTTCGGGACCGATCTTCGTGCCCGCCATCAGCCGCGAGGCGGTCTGGTAGATGTTGAGCGCATAGGCGTCGGCATTCATGTGCGCGCGCACGACATCGGCTTCGAGCGCGGGGTCGGCCGTTTCCTTGTTGGCGGTCCAGAGTTCCGCGAGCTTCTTCGCCGCCACCTGATAGCGGGCGGGTGAGCGCAGCATCAGGCCACGCTCGAACCCGGCGGTCGCCATGCAGATATGCCAGCCCTGGCCCTCGTCGCCGAGGCGGTTGAAGGCGGGGACGCGGACATTTTCAAGGAAGATCTCGGCAAAGCCGACATGGCCGTTGATCTTCTTGATCGCATTGACCGTCACGCCCGGCGCGTCGAGCGGGAAGAAGATGAGGCTCATCCCCTTGTGGCGCTCGGAGCCCGGCTCGCGGAACAGGCCGAACGCCCAGTCGGCGAAGACCGCGCGGCTCGACCAGATTTTGTGGCCGTTGAGGATGTATTCGTCGCCGTCTCGCGTTGCGGTGGCGCGCACGCCTGCCAGATCGGACCCGGCCATCGGTTCGGACCAGGCCTGCGCCCAGATTTCCTCGCCTGACGCCATCTTGGGCAGGAAGCGCTGCTTCTGCTCATGGGTGCCGAATTCGATGAGCGTCGGCCCCAGTAGGAAAATGCCATTCTGGTTGACGCGGCCTGGGGCTCCGGCGCGATAATATTCTTCCTCGAAGATCAGCCACTGGATGAGGTCGAGACCGCGGCCGCCATATTCCTTTGGCCAGGTCACCATACCCCAGTCGCCCGACTTCAGCGTCTTTTCCCATTGCCGGTGCGCCTCGAAGCCTTCGCGGGTCGCGTCGAAATGCTCCAGCGATCCCTGCGGCACATGGGCTTCCAGCCAGTTGCGCACCTCGGCGCGGAACGCCTGCTGTTCGGGGGTATAGGTCAAGTCCATCAGAATTTCGCCGCGCCCTTGTTGTCGACGAAGGCGTCGCGCGCCTTCTGGCTGTCTTCATGCATATACATTTCGAGCGTGAAGCCCTGCTCGATCCGGTAATGGGCCGAGGGGTCGGTGGGCTCGATCAGGTTCAAGGCCTGCTTGGCGATGACCAGCGCGGCGCGGCTCTTGGACGCGATGACTTCGCAGAAGGCGTAAGCCTCGTCCTTCAGATTTTCGAGCGGCACGACCTTGTGCACCGAGCCATGACGATGCGCGTCCTCGACCGAAATACGGCCCCCGGTGAAGAAGTTGGCGCGCACCATCTGCACGGGCAGCATGCGGCTCATGAAGGCCGCGCCGCCCATCGCGCCGCGATCGATCTCGGGCAGCGAGAAATAGGCGCCCTCGGCCGCGATCAGCGCGTCGCAGGCGCCTGCGATATTGACGCCGCCGCCAATGACGAAGCCGTGGAGCGCGCCGACCACCGGGATCGCGCATTCGCGGATCGCCTTGAAGGTCAGGTAATTATCCTTGTTCAATTTGGCGATGCGTTCGGGATGCGCCGCCATCTCCTTGATATCGACGCCGCCGCAAAAGCCCTTGCCCTCGGCCCGGATCAGGATGCAGCGCACATCCTCGTTGGCGGCCGCTTCGTAAACCAGCGCGGGGATCGATTCCCAGCCCTTGGTGTCGAAGGCGTTGACCGGCGGATGGTCGAACAGGATTTCGGCGATCTTGTCCTTGATCGTGAGCGTAATCGGCATTGTTCTTCCTCTCCTCAGGCCGCGCTTGCGGCCTCGCGGCCCAGTGCGGCCAGCGCGTTCAGCCGCTCATGCGCCTCGCTGACGATGCGGTCGACCAGCTCCTGGCAGCTGGGTATTTCATCAATGCGTCCGCCGACCACGCCGGTCGCCATCACGCCATGTTCGATGTCGCCCTCGACCACCGCCTTCTGGATCAGCATCGGCCATGGTCGCGGCCATCATCGCCTGTTTGAGCGGCACCTGACCATGGCCGGTCATGCCCTTGGCCGACTTGATCATGTCGATCCAGCTCGCCCCGCTCAGCTTCTTCATCGCCGCGCTCGCTTCCAGCGCGCGCAGCCACATGGCGAGCTTTCGGACTTTTCGATCTTGTCCATCAGCTTGGTGCGCACCATCCGCTGCGGGATGCCGTCAAGCTTGGTGGTGACGACGATGCGGTCGGTCCGAGGCTTTCAGATATTCCGCCTTGGCGCTGTCGGGCACCGGGCTTTCCTTGGTCAAAAGGAAGCGCGTGCCCATGGCGATGCCGACCGCGCCATAGGCGAGCGCTGCGGCGAGGCCGCGCCCGTCGGCAAAGCCGCCGCTCGCGATCACCGGCACGTTGACGGCGTCCAATACCTGGGGGAGCAGCACGGTGGTGGGCACCGAGCCCGTATGCCCGCCGCCTTCGCCGCCCTGCACATTGACCATGTCGACGCCCAGCTCCACCATCTTCTGCGCATGCTTGACCGCGCCGACGGTCGGGATGCAGAGGATCCCTGCATCCTTGAAGCGGCCGATCATCTTGGCATTGGGACCACGCCCGAAGCTGACCGCGCGCACCTGATCCTTGTTGGCGAGGATCAGCTCGACGATTTGGTCTGCGCCGGGCTGAAAGCTGTGGAAATTGACGCCGAAAAGGCTTGTCGGTGCCATTGCGGACAGCCAGGATCTTCTCGCGCGCTTCGTCCGGCGTCATCACCGCTGCGCCCAAAAAGCCGAACGCGCCTGCATTGCTCGACCCGATGACGAGGCTGGGTTCCGCCACCCATCCCATCGCGGTCTGGATGATCGGCCAGCGGCAGCCAAGCCGCTCGGTCAGCACCGTATGCAGCGGATCGCCCATCATTCGCTCGCCTGCTTCTTATTCGCCTCGGCCATCTTCTTGGCGTCGAGGCCCGCGATCGAGCTGCCCTGGACGAGGTCATTCTGGGCATGGGCGAAATGGTGCATATGATATTGCGCTTCCATCGCGTTGCGCTTGCCCATCAGCTCCTCGACATGGTTGATCGCCTGCTTGGTCAGCCAGTTGCCAAGGCGGGGTTGCGCCACGAGCTTGGCGGCCATCGCCGCCACCGTCTCGCGCAGCGCCTCGCGGGTCACGATCTTGTTGACCATGCCGAACTGCTCCGGCCCGCTGCGCGCTCATTCGCTCGCCCAGCAGCAGGAATTCCTTGGCGATGCGCGGGGGGAGCTCATAGGCGTGGGCGAAATATTCGACGCCCGGAATGCCCATAGCGGTTGACCGGGTCCTGGAAGAAGGCGTCGTCGGTGGCGACGATCAGGTCGCATACCCAGGCGAGCATCAGCCCGCCCGCGACGCACGCCCCCTGCACCATGGCAATGGTGGGCTTGGGCGTATCGCGCCACAAGCGCCGGCAACATGCGACATATTGTTCCTTCTCGCGGGTGTAGAGCAGTTCCGCGGCAGGTTTGTTGACATGACCCGGCACCATCAGCCGGTTCTCGAAATGCCTGTGCACGTCGCGGCCCGGCGTGCCGATGTCATGCCCGGCCGAGAAATGCTTGCCGTTGCCGCCCAGCACGATGCAGCGGACGTCATCGTCGTTCGTCGCCTTGATGAAGGCGTCGTCGAGCGCGTAGGTCATCTGGCCGTTCTGGGCATTGTTGAAGCCCGGACGGTTCATCATGATCCATGCGACATGGTCGATCACCTCATAGGTGACCGGCTCGTCGGTCTCGTAAACAATGTCGACCTGCTGCGGTTCGACCAGGCGATCAACTTCATTCATGTCAGGCTGCCCTTCTGTCTCCGGCCGGATTGTCCTTGAACACGGTGGCGCGGACATTGTTGGGGTCGATCTTCGCGATCAGGTCCAGTTGCTCAGGCGTAGGTGCAGGGGTGGTGGGAATTTCACCCTCAACCTTGGCAAGCGGGAAGCCGGTATTGTCCTGCACTTCCTCGAAGGTGACGCCCGGATGCAGCGAGATCACGCGGATCTGGTGATCGGGGCCGCCAAAGTCCATCACGCACAGATTGGTGATGATCTGGCGCAGGTCCAGGCCCTGGGGCGGAGCGCCATTGCGATAGCGCGCCGGGTTGTAGCCCGCCATGCAGACGAAATCGACCTCGCCTTCGACGAACGCCCGCTTGTTGTGGCTGGCAAAGAAGAAGCTGTTGGGATGGCTGATCGAATTGCCCGGAAAGCCGCGCGCGCCGAGCATCGCGGCCTTGGGCTTCTTATGGTCGCCGATCACCGAGATGTTCGCCTGGCCGAAACGGTCGATCTGCACCGGGCCGACCAGTGCGTGGCGGCGGCCGCTCCACAGGGCGGAGAAGACGCGGTCATAATTGGCGATGCCTTCAAATTCCGGTTCGGCGGTGCGTTTGCCGGGGCCGACGGGTTCGCTGGTATAGAAGCATTCGCCGTCGGTGGTCTGGATCGCGGGGGCAAAGCTCAGCTTGGCAAGGCCTGCGCCGATGCGGGGCAGGGGGCCGATGCCGGTCGCCATCACCTCGCCATCACTGCGCCACACCTCGGCGCAGGCGGCGATGACGAGTTCAGCGAGCGAATAGCTGTTCTGGGTCATGGGTCTCTCGCTTAGTAAATAGGAACGGGGAGCTGCTTGACGGCGTCTTCGCCGCCGATCGCTGCCTGATAATCGGCTTCGGACACATCGATGAACTTCGCCTTATACTCGGCCCAGGCTTCGGGCGAGGCGGCGCTTTCGACATAGGTCTTGATGTGCTTGAGATCGAGCTGATAGTCGGGATCGGCGCTTGCGGGATGCGCGCCCAGCGGCGCCTCTGCCACGCCGGTGATCATCGCCCGCTCGACCAGATTGTAGCGGCTGTTCTTCTGCATATCGAGCTCGCCGGTCGGCACGATCTTCTCGACCGTGGCGTAGCTCTTGCCGCAGCGCGCACCAGCAGTTCGTCGAACAGCGCGTCCTTGCTGAGCGTCAGCAAATTGCCGCGCTCGTCGGAACGATGGGCATGGATGAGGGCAATGTCGGGCACCAGCGCTGGCATGGCGACGAATTCCTCGCCATCGGCATAGGGGCTCTTCACAAATTTGAAGTCGAAGCCGTCTTGCGTGATGATGTCGGTGCCGATGCCGACGCGCGTCGGCAGGAAGGGCAGCTTCATCGCGCCTGCGCGCAGGCCCCAATGATACATGCCCTCGTCAAGCTCGAGCACTTCAAAGGCGCCCGCCTGGCGGGCGTTGCGGAAATGGGGCTCGAGCGGATAATGGTCGAGGCTGGCAAAGGCGAAGACGAGCTTTTTGATCTTGCCGGTCGCGGCGAGCAGGCCGATGTCCATGCCGCCATAGCCCGCCATGACGGTCAGGTCCTTCAGGTTCGAGCGGGCGATGGCGCGGATCAGCGCCATGGGCTTGCGGCGGGTGGCCCATCCACCGATGCCGATGGTCATCCCGTCGGAAATCTGGTCGACGATGTCGTCCACCGTCATGCGCTTGTCGAGCATAGTGTCAGTCATCCTTTTGCGTCAGTCCTGCAGGGCTTGCCCTGCAAATAGTCCTACCAGTTAATCTTGCTCATGAGCCCATTTATGGCCCCAGTCGCTTACCGAAAGGCTGGTGGTGGGCACCCATGTGTCCGGGTCTATTACCAGGCCATTCCAGCCATATTCGATGTCAAAGCCGCCTGGTGTCTGCATGTAGAAAGAGGTCATCTTGTCATTGACATGACGGCCCAGCGTTGCCGAGAGGGGCACCTTGCCCTTGCTCTTCAAGACCCGGTCATAGGCGCGGCCGACATCCTCCAGGGAGCCGACCTCCAGCATCATGTGCACCGCGCCATTGGGGCTTTCGGGCAGCTGCCCCAGCGCCAGGCTGTGGTGGCGCGGGTTGCAGTGCAGGAAGGCAAAGCCGATGCCCGGGTCGTCAGGCCCGCCACCCATCAGATAGAAGCGGCCAAGGTCGGTGTCGCCAAAACCCATCACGCTTTTATAGAAAGCATGGGTTTCCTCGAAATTGGGGGCGGTCAGCACGACATGGCCCATCCCCATGTCGCCATCCGCGCCATGGGGGCTGCCGGTCACGAAGCGGCTGACGCCTGCGGGCGAGGTGAAGGGGGCATAGTCGACGAAGCGGCCGTAGAAGAGCTCCATGGGATTGCCTGCCGGGTCCGACGAGCGGGCCAGTTCATAGACCTGACGGCCACGCGCTTCCATGACGCCTGCGCGTTCCACCGGGCGGCCTGCCGCCTCGAGCCTTTCCAGCAGCGATTCGAACGCCTCGCGATTCGCGCATTCCCAGCCTGGCGCCACGAACCGGTCGGCCGCGCCCTTCTCCACCCACAGGCGGTAGGGCCGGTCGTCCATGCGGAACAGCGCGACATCGTCATTGGGGGAGGGGGCGGCCATGAGGCCTGCGATATTGCAGGCAAAATCCTGCCAGGATCCCAGGTCCTGCGCCTCGATCACCACATAGCCCAGCGATATCACTGCCATTTCCGCCGCCTCGCCCTTCTTCCTGTCTGCCGACCATATTCCCGCAGAGCGTTTCAAAATGGCCTCCCCCATCCGCATATGGCAAGCACTGCCGCATGTTTTGCGCTTATATGGGGAGGCGCAATCTGCGCGCTCAACGAGCTTATGGCAATTCGTTCCAGATCCGCCTATAAGCATCGACCCAAATGCGCAAGCCCTGTTTGCCTTGACAGTTTGCGTAATAGCAATTTACATAAACTACGCATATAGCAAATTTGAAGAAGAGTCGCCTACAATGGAGAAGATCATGACCGGGGCAGTAGCAAGCCGACCCATTGACGAGGCGAATGCCGGGATAGCTTCGCCCGAAAGCCTGATTGCCAAAGCCAAGGCGATGATCCCGACGCTGCGGGAACGCGCGCGCGCCTGCACGATCGCCCATGACGTGCCCCCCGAGACCGTTGCCGAGATGAAGGCGGCAGGCTTCTTCCGCGTGCTCCAGCCCAAGCGCTATGGCGGCTATGAGATGCACCCAATGTCTTCTTCGAAATCCAGAAGGCGCTCGCCGAAGGCTGCATGTCGACAGGCTGGATCTACGGCGTGCTGGGCTGCCACCCCTATGAACTCGCCCTCTTCCATGACGAGGCGCAGAAGGAAGTGTGGGGCGATAATCCCGACATGCTCGTCTCCTCCACCTATCAGCCGGTCGGCAAGGTGGAAAAGGTCGATGGCGGCTTTTACCTGTCGGGCCGCTGGGGCTTCTCGTCGGGCTCCTCGCATTGCGGTTGGGTGCTCTTGGGCGCGATCAATTTCGACACCGATGGCGGCCCGCCCGACATGCGCACCTTCCTGTTGCCGCGCTCCGACTATCAGGTGATCGAAGGCACCTGGGATACGTTCGGTCTCCAGGGCACCGGCAGCTTCGACATCGTGGTCGAGCGCGTCTTCGTGCCCGAACATCGCACCCACAAGGCGAGCGACGGCTTTGCCGGCACCAATCCGGGTCAGGAAACCAACACAGCGCCCCTCTACCGCATCCCCTGGGCGCAGCTCTTCATCCGCTCGGTCTCCAGCGCCGCCTTCGGCGGTATCCGCGCCGCCACCTCGGCCGCGATGGAGATCATGGCAAGCCGCGTTTCGACCAACACCGGCAAGGCGTCCAAGGCCGACCCCAATCTCCACGCCGCCATCGCCCGCGCGATCGCCGAGACCAATGAGATGGAGCTGACCCACAGGACCACCTTCAACGAACGATGGACTATGCTGGCCGCAATGAGCCCGTCCCGATGGAAAATCGCGCGCTCTTTGCCTACCAGTCCGCCAATGTCGTGCGCCGCATGGCGGAACTGGCCGACGGCATGGTCAAGCTCTTGGGCGGCCGGGCGGTCTACATGTCGAGCCCGATCCTCCAGCCCTGGCTCGACCTCCACGCCGCGCGCGCCCATGTCGCCAACGACCCGGCCAACCGCACCAGCGACGTCATCGGCACGATGAACGGCGAACCGCCCGCCTTCACCTTTATCTAGCGTCTTGCGCTGGAGCGCGCGCCGCGCGCTCCAGCCTTGCCGTCACGTTCAGCGGGACTGGAAAACCAGCTCCCCCTCAGGCAAGACCCAGGGCCAAGCTTTTCGCATGATGCCCCAAAGGAACGATCCCCATGGCCAGTGAAGTGACCCGCAAGAGCTA
>NZ_AP027308.1:0-509150 GCF_059738765.1 Sphingobium sp. RC1 | reverse complement strand
GCGCCGCCAGGCCCAGCGCATAGGCCTTGCCCAGCCATTGCCCGCCCGGTCACGATCGCAACACGTCCTTCGCAGATACCCACTTGCCTTACTCCTTCATTGCGCTGCGACGGGGATCAGCAGATGCTGGCTCAGGTCCCCAACGAGATCGAGCAGGGAATAATCCCGCCGGAAAAATGCCATGCCCCATCCACGTAGGTGAAGCTGTCATGATAGCGGCCCGCGCAGATCGCCTGCAACGGCAGGTCCGGGGTCGCCTGAAACACGGTATAGTAAGAGCGGCAGGTGGCGGTGCCTGCGTCCTCGTCCAGCTCGACGATGGGATTGGTGATGACATGCTTGGTGCGCGGCGTGCCATCGTCATGGATGCGTACATGGGCCTGCCACAGCGCCAGCATCGGCGCTGCGCCTTCGACCATTTCGCCGCCGCCTGTCTTGATCCGGGCGCGCTCGAACAGGGCGGCGACGGCTTCAAGGTCGCCTGCGTCCATCAGTTCGGCATAGCGGTAGAGCAGATTGGTGATCGCCGTGGCGCTGCTCATGGCTGACCCTCTCGCTGCGCCGCCTGGCGTTCGCGATGCTGCGCGGTGCTGCCGGTCAGGCGCACGGCGATGGCGTCGGAGGCGACGCGCTGCGCCTGCCGCTCCGGGCTGGCTTCGCCCAGCGGCTCGGCTTCGACCAGTCCAGTCAGCGCGGCTTTGGCGAGCTTTTGATATTCGCTTGTCCCATTGTTGCGCCAGGTGACCTGGTGCGGCTCGAAACTCTTGACCACCTTGGCCGGATTGCCGACGACCAGGCTGCGTGGCGGGGTCACCGTGTCGGACTTCACAAGGGCAAGGGCGGCGACGAGATTTTCGTCACCTATGATGGCATTGTCGAGGATCACCGCGTTCATGCCGATGAGCGCATTTTCGCCGATCTCGCAGCCATGGATGATCGAGCCATGGGCGATGGTCGCGCCACGCTTGATGATGGTATCGCGCAGCTGGTTGGCATGGACCGACACATTGTCCTGGATCGAGCTGTCGCCTTCCACCACGATCCGCCCGAAATCGCCGCGCAGCGAGGCGCCCGGCGCGATGAAGCAGCCCGGTCCGACGATCACGTCGCCGATCAGCGACGCCAGCGGATGGACGTAGCTGGTCGGATCGACGACGGGTGTGATCCCCTGATAGGCGTAGCAGGGCATGGGGCCGCGCTTTCCCTCTTAGAGCCGTTCGATGATGGTGACGTTGGCCTGGCCGCCGCCTTCGCACATGGTCTGGAGGCCATAGCGCCCGCCGGTGCGTTCGAGCGCACCCAGCAACGTGGTCATCAGCCGCGCCCCGGTCGCGCCGATCGGATGGCCGGCAGCGCGATTGCGCCGCCCTGCACATTGACCTTCTCATGGGGGATGTCGAGTTCCTTCATCCACGCCATGGTGACGCTGGCGAAAGCCTCGTTACATTCGAACAGGTCGATGTCGCCGATCGCCATGCCCGCTTTCTTCAGCGCATATTGGGTGGCGGGGATCGGACCGGTCAGCATCCAGACCGGATTGGCGGCGCGCACGGACAGGTGATGAATGCGGGCGCGGGGTTTCAGGCCATGGTCCTTGACCGCCTTCTCGCTGGCAATGAGGAGGGCTGCGGCCGCGTCGCAATTCTGGCTGGCGACGCCTGCGGTGATGATGCCGCCTTCATTGACGGGCTTCAAGGACGCGAGGCCCTCCAGCGAGGTGGTGGGACGGATGGTTTCATCCCTGGCCAGCCCTTCGAGGGGCGCCACTTCATGATCGAACCAGCCATTGTCCCAGGCCGCCTGCGCGCGCTGGTGCGAGGCGAGCGCGAACGCCTCCATCGCTTCACGGCTGATGCCCCATTTGTCGGCGATCATCTCGGCGGACTTGATCTGGTTGACCTCTTCCATGCCATAGCGCTCGACCCAGCCCTTCGACCCGTGGAAAGGGCTGTCAAAGCCATATTGCGCGCCCGCGATCATCGCGGCCATGATCGGGATCTGGTTCATCGCCTGGCTGCCGCCCGCGACGACCAGGTCCTGCGTGCCGCTCATCACGCCCTGCGCGGCGAAGTGCACCGCCTGCTGCGACGATCCGCACTGGCGGTCGACGGTGACGCCGGGCACCTCTTCAGGGAGCCCTGCGACCAGCCATGCGGTGCGGCCGATATCGCCCGCCTGGCCGCCGATTGTCTCGGTGCAGCCCCAGACCACGTCTTCGACCTGAGAGGGATCGATGCCGGTGCGCTTGACCAGTTCGCGGATCGGATGGGCGCCCAGATCGGCCGGGTGGACCTGGGCAAGGCTGCCCTTCTTGCGGCCGACGGGGGTGCGGACGGCGTCGATGATATAGGCTTCAGGCATTGTTGGCTTCCCGGGCGAAGGTCTGGTCCGGCCCCATGGGCTGGGTGAAGATGCGCGTGGCGATGCGCGCGCGGTGAGTGGCGGGCGTACCCCAGCTCTGGGTCAGCGCGAGCGCGCGTTTCAGGAACAGGTGGACGTCCACTTCCCAGCTGTAGCCCATCGCGCCATGCACCTGGATCGAGGCGCGGGCGGCCTTGTCGGCGGCTTCGAGCGCCACCAGCTTGGCATGGCTGACGCGGGCGCGGGCCTGGGTGTCACGCGCGCCGATCTCGGCTGCGGCGGCGGCGACCACGGGCTTGGCGAACTCGATCGCCACCTGCGCGGAGGCGAGGTGATGCTTGACCGCCTGGTAGCTGCCGATGGGTTTGCCGAACTGCTGGCGTTCCTTGGCATAATCGACGGCAAGATCGACCGAACGCTGGGCAAGACCAAGCGCGAAGGCGGCGTTGAACAGGGCGGCGCGGTCGAAAGCGAGGTCCCAGTCGGCCCCATTTTGATTATTTGGCCCGAGCGGCGTTGCGTTGCTTGGGCTCCATTCTACCGAGAAGAGGCGGCGGAAGGGATCGATGCTGGGCTGGGCGGTCAGCGTCACCTGATCGGGCGTGGCGAGGAAAGCCTCGCCATCCTTTTCGAGCAGGATCGCGGCCGCGCTGTCGGCATTGGCGACATAGGGGTTGGCGGGGTGGGCGATGGCGATGGTCGCCATCGGATCGGCGAGCAGCGGATGATCGGGCGCAAGGGCAGCGAGCAGGGGCGCTGCGACGCCTGCGCTCTCGACCAGCGGTTCGGGCAGGACGACATAGCCCGCTTCCTGCGCGATGAGAGCAAAGTCGGTTTCGGTCAGATCAATGCCGCCCGCTTCTTCAGGCAGCAGGATGAGGGTGAGGCCGGTCTCGACGATCGCGGCCCAGCGCGCATCGTCGCGCGCGACGCCCGCTTCCATCATGCGGCGCCAATGATCGGGCGTGCAGCTGTCGGCGAACAGGGTGCGTGCGGTCTCGGCAAACATCAGCTGTTCGTCGCTGAGGGTGAAGTCCATCTCAATTCCCCTTAGCGCGGCAGGCCGAGCATGCGCTCGGCGATGATGTTGCGCTGGATCTCGTTCGACCCGGCATAGATGGGTCCTGCGAGCGCGAAGATATAGTCGTCGATCCAATCGACGGGGTTCGCGCCGGGCGCTTCGTGGGTGAGTTCGGCCTGGGCCCCGAGGATCGCCAAGGCGGTCTGCGTCAGATGAATGTCGAGTTCAGACCAGAAGATCTTGTTGGTCGAGGCTTCGGGACCGATCTTCGTGCCCGCCATCAGCCGCGAGGCGGTCTGGTAGATGTTGAGCGCATAGGCGTCGGCATTCATGTGCGCGCGCACGACATCGGCTTCGAGCGCGGGGTCGGCCGTTTCCTTGTTGGCGGTCCAGAGTTCCGCGAGCTTCTTCGCCGCCACCTGATAGCGGGCGGGTGAGCGCAGCATCAGGCCACGCTCGAACCCGGCGGTCGCCATGCAGATATGCCAGCCCTGGCCCTCGTCGCCGAGGCGGTTGAAGGCGGGGACGCGGACATTTTCAAGGAAGATCTCGGCAAAGCCGACATGGCCGTTGATCTTCTTGATCGCATTGACCGTCACGCCCGGCGCGTCGAGCGGGAAGAAGATGAGGCTCATCCCCTTGTGGCGCTCGGAGCCCGGCTCGCGGAACAGGCCGAACGCCCAGTCGGCGAAGACCGCGCGGCTCGACCAGATTTTGTGGCCGTTGAGGATGTATTCGTCGCCGTCTCGCGTTGCGGTGGCGCGCACGCCTGCCAGATCGGACCCGGCCATCGGTTCGGACCAGGCCTGCGCCCAGATTTCCTCGCCTGACGCCATCTTGGGCAGGAAGCGCTGCTTCTGCTCATGGGTGCCGAATTCGATGAGCGTCGGCCCCAGTAGGAAAATGCCATTCTGGTTGACGCGGCCTGGGGCTCCGGCGCGATAATATTCTTCCTCGAAGATCAGCCACTGGATGAGGTCGAGACCGCGGCCGCCATATTCCTTTGGCCAGGTCACCATACCCCAGTCGCCCGACTTCAGCGTCTTTTCCCATTGCCGGTGCGCCTCGAAGCCTTCGCGGGTCGCGTCGAAATGCTCCAGCGATCCCTGCGGCACATGGGCTTCCAGCCAGTTGCGCACCTCGGCGCGGAACGCCTGCTGTTCGGGGGTATAGGTCAAGTCCATCAGAATTTCGCCGCGCCCTTGTTGTCGACGAAGGCGTCGCGCGCCTTCTGGCTGTCTTCATGCATATACATTTCGAGCGTGAAGCCCTGCTCGATCCGGTAATGGGCCGAGGGGTCGGTGGGCTCGATCAGGTTCAAGGCCTGCTTGGCGATGACCAGCGCGGCGCGGCTCTTGGACGCGATGACTTCGCAGAAGGCGTAAGCCTCGTCCTTCAGATTTTCGAGCGGCACGACCTTGTGCACCGAGCCATGACGATGCGCGTCCTCGACCGAAATACGGCCCCCGGTGAAGAAGTTGGCGCGCACCATCTGCACGGGCAGCATGCGGCTCATGAAGGCCGCGCCGCCCATCGCGCCGCGATCGATCTCGGGCAGCGAGAAATAGGCGCCCTCGGCCGCGATCAGCGCGTCGCAGGCGCCTGCGATATTGACGCCGCCGCCAATGACGAAGCCGTGGAGCGCGCCGACCACCGGGATCGCGCATTCGCGGATCGCCTTGAAGGTCAGGTAATTATCCTTGTTCAATTTGGCGATGCGTTCGGGATGCGCCGCCATCTCCTTGATATCGACGCCGCCGCAAAAGCCCTTGCCCTCGGCCCGGATCAGGATGCAGCGCACATCCTCGTTGGCGGCCGCTTCGTAAACCAGCGCGGGGATCGATTCCCAGCCCTTGGTGTCGATGGCGTTGTACCGGCGGATGGTCGAACAGGATTTCGGGCGATCTTGGTCCTTGATCGTGAGCGTAATCGGCATTGTTCTTCCTCTCCTCAGGCCGCGCTTGCGGCCTCGCGGCCCAGTGCGGCCAGCGCGTTCAGCCGCTCATGCGCCTCGCTGACGATGCGGTCGACCAGCTCCTGGCAGCTGGGTATTTCATCAATGCGTCCGCCGACCACGCCGGTCGCCATCACGCCATGTTCGATGTCGCCCTCGACCACCGCCTTCTGGATCAGCATCGGCATGGTCGCGGCCATCATCGCCTGTTTGAGCGGGCACCTGACCATGGCCGGTCATGCCCTTGGCCGACTTGATCATGTCGATCCAGCTCGCCCCGCTCAGCTTCTTCATCGCCGCGCTCGCTTCCAGCGCGCGCAGCCACATGGCGAGCTTTCCGGACTTTTCGATCTTGTCCATCAGCTTGGTGCGCACCATCCGCTGCGGGATGCCGTCAAGCTTGGTGGTGACGACGATGCGGTCGGTCGAGGCTTTCAGATATTCCGCCTTGGCGCTGTCGGGCACCGGGCTTTCCTTGGTCAAAAGGAAGCGCGTGCCCATGGCGATGCCGACCGCGCCATAGGCGAGCGCTGCGGCGAGGCCGCGCCCGTCGGCAAAGCCGCCGCTCGCGATCACCGGCACGTTGACGGCGTCCAATACCTGGGGGAGCAGCACGGTGGTGGGCACCGAGCCCGTATGCCCGCCGCCTTCGCCCGCCCTGCACATTGACCATGTCGACGCCCAGCTCCACCATCTTCTGCGCATGCTTGACCGCGCCGACGGTCGGGATGCAGAGGATCCCTGCATCCTTGAAGCGGCCGATCATCTTGGCATTGGGACCACGCCCGAAGCTGACCGCGCGCACCTGATCCTTGTTGGCGAGGATCAGCTCGACGATTTGGTCTGCGCCGGGCTGAAAGCTGTGGAAATTGACGCCGAAAGGCTTGTCGGTGCCATTGCGGACAGCCAGGATCTTCTCGCGCGCTTCGTCCGGCGTCATCACCGCTGCGCCCAAAAAGCCGAACGCGCCTGCATTGCTCGACCCGATGACGAGGCTGGGTTCCGCCACCCATCCCATCGCGGTCTGGATGATCGGCCAGCGGCAGCCAAGCCGCTCGGTCAGCACCGTATGCAGCGGATCGCCCATCATTCGCTCGCCTGCTTCTTATTCGCCTCGGCCATCTTCTTGGCGTCGAGGCCCGCGATCGAGCTGCCCTGGACGAGGTCATTCTGGGCATGGGCGAAATGGTGCATATGATATTGCGCTTCCATCGCGTTGCGCTTGCCCATCAGCTCCTCGACATGGTTGATCGCCTGCTTGGTCAGCCAGTTGCCAAGGCGGGGTTGCGCCACGAGCTTGGCGGCCATCGCCGCCACCGTCTCGCGCAGCGCCTCGCGGGTCACGATCTTGTTGACCATGCCGAACTGCTCGGCCCGCTGCGCGCTCATTCGCTCGCCCAGCAGCAGGAATTCCTTGGCGATGCGCGGGGGGAGCTCATAGGCGTGGGCGAAATATTCGACGCCCGGAATGCCCATGCGGTTGACCGGGTCCTGGAAGAAGGCGTCGTCGGTGGCGACGATCAGGTCGCATACCCAGGCGAGCATCAGCCCGCCCGCGACGCACGCCCCCTGCACCATGGCAATGGTGGGCTTGGGCGTATCGCGCCAGCGCCGGCACATGCCGACATATTGTTCCTTCTCGCGGGTGTAGAGCAGTTCCGCGGCAGGTTTGTTGACATGACCCGGCACCATCAGCCGGTTCTCGAAATGCCTGTGCACGTCGCGGCCCGGCGTGCCGATGTCATGCCCGGCCGAGAAATGCTTGCCGTTGCCGCCCAGCACGATGCAGCGGACGTCATCGTCGTTCGTCGCCTTGATGAAGGCGTCGTCGAGCGCGTAGGTCATCTGGCCGTTCTGGGCATTGTTGAAGCCCGGACGGTTCATCATGATCCATGCGACATGGTCGATCACCTCATAGGTGACCGGCTCGTCGGTCTCGTAAACAATGTCGACCTGCTGCGGTTCGACCAGGCGATCAACTTCATTCATGTCAGGCTGCCCTTCTGTCTCCGGCCGGATTGTCCTTGAACACGGTGGCGCGGACATTGTTGGGGTCGATCTTCGCGATCAGGTCCAGTTGCTCAGGCGTAGGTGCAGGGGTGGTGGGAATTTCACCCTCAACCTTGGCAAGCGGGAAGCCGGTATTGTCCTGCACTTCCTCGAAGGTGACGCCCGGATGCAGCGAGATCACGCGGATCTGGTGATCGGGGCCGCCAAAGTCCATCACGCACAGATTGGTGATGATCTGGCGCAGGTCCAGGCCCTGGGGCGGAGCGCCATTGCGATAGCGCGCCGGGTTGTAGCCCGCCATGCAGACGAAATCGACCTCGCCTTCGACGAACGCCCGCTTGTTGTGGCTGGCAAAGAAGAAGCTGTTGGGATGGCTGATCGAATTGCCCGGAAAGCCGCGCGCGCCGAGCATCGCGGCCTTGGGCTTCTTATGGTCGCCGATCACCGAGATGTTCGCCTGGCCGAAACGGTCGATCTGCACCGGGCCGACCAGTGCGTGGCGGCGGCCGCTCCACAGGGCGGAGAAGACGCGGTCATAATTGGCGATGCCTTCAAATTCCGGTTCGGCGGTGCGTTTGCCGGGGCCGACGGGTTCGCTGGTATAGAAGCATTCGCCGTCGGTGGTCTGGATCGCGGGGGCAAAGCTCAGCTTGGCAAGGCCTGCGCCGATGCGGGGCAGGGGGCCGATGCCGGTCGCCATCACCTCGCCATCACTGCGCCACACCTCGGCGCAGGCGGCGATGACGAGTTCAGCGAGCGAATAGCTGTTCTGGGTCATGGGTCTCTCGCTTAGTAAATAGGAACGGGGAGCTGCTTGACGGCGTCTTCGCCGCCGATCGCTGCCTGATAATCGGCTTCGGACACATCGATGAACTTCGCCTTATACTCGGCCCAGGCTTCGGGCGAGGCGGCGCTTTCGACATAGGTCTTGATGTGCTTGAGATCGAGCTGATAGTCGGGATCGGCGCTTGCGGGATGCGCGCCCAGCGGCGCCTCTGCCACGCCGGTGATCATCGCCCGCTCGACCAGATTGTAGCGGCTGTTCTTCTGCATATCGAGCTCGCCGGTCGGCACGATCTTCTCGACCGTGGCGTAGCTCTTGCCCGCAGCGCGCACCAGCAGTTCGTCGAACAGCGCGTCCTTGCTGAGCGTCAGCAAATTGCCGCGCTCGTCGGAACGATGGGCATGGATGAGGGCAATGTCGGGCACCAGCGCTGGCATGGCGACGAATTCCTCGCCATCGGCATAGGGGCTCTTCACAAATTTGAAGTCGAAGCCGTCTTGCGTGATGATGTCGGTGCCGATGCCGACGCGCGTCGGCAGGAAGGGCAGCTTCATCGCGCCTGCGCGCAGGCCCCAATGATACATGCCCTCGTCAAGCTCGAGCACTTCAAAGGCGCCCGCCTGGCGGGCGTTGCGGAAATGGGGCTCGAGCGGATAATGGTCGAGGCTGGCAAAGGCGAAGACGAGCTTTTTGATCTTGCCGGTCGCGGCGAGCAGGCCGATGTCCATGCCGCCATAGCCCGCCATGACGGTCAGGTCCTTCAGGTTCGAGCGGGCGATGGCGCGGATCAGCGCCATGGGCTTGCGGCGGGTGGCCCATCCACCGATGCCGATGGTCATCCCGTCGGAAATCTGGTCGACGATGTCGTCCACCGTCATGCGCTTGTCGAGCATAGTGTCAGTCATCCTTTTGCGTCAGTCCTGCAGGGCTTGCCCTGCAAATAGTCCTACCAGTTAATCTTGCTCATGAGCCCATTTATGGCCCCAGTCGCTTACCGAAAGGCTGGTGGTGGGCACCCATGTGTCCGGGTCTATTACCAGGCCATTCCAGCCATATTCGATGTCAAAGCCGCCTGGTGTCTGCATGTAGAAAGAGGTCATCTTGTCATTGACATGACGGCCCAGCGTTGCCGAGAGGGGCACCTTGCCCTTGCTCTTCAAGACCCGGTCATAGGCGCGGCCGACATCCTCCAGGGAGCCGACCTCCAGCATCATGTGCACCGCGCCATTGGGGCTTTCGGGCAGCTGCCCCAGCGCCAGGCTGTGGTGGCGCGGGTTGCAGTGCAGGAAGGCAAAGCCGATGCCCGGGTCGTCAGGCCCGCCACCCATCAGATAGAAGCGGCCAAGGTCGGTGTCGCCAAAACCCATCACGCTTTTATAGAAAGCATGGGTTTCCTCGAAATTGGGGGCGGTCAGCACGACATGGCCCATCCCCATGTCGCCATCCGCGCCATGGGGGCTGCCGGTCACGAAGCGGCTGACGCCTGCGGGCGAGGTGAAGGGGGCATAGTCGACGAAGCGGCCGTAGAAGAGCTCCATGGGATTGCCTGCCGGGTCCGACGAGCGGGCCAGTTCATAGACCTGACGGCCACGCGCTTCCATGACGCCTGCGCGTTCCACCGGGCGGCCTGCCGCCTCGAGCCTTTCCAGCAGCGATTCGAACGCCTCGCGATTCGCGCATTCCCAGCCTGGCGCCACGAACCGGTCGGCCGCGCCCTTCTCCACCCACAGGCGGTAGGGCCGGTCGTCCATGCGGAACAGCGCGACATCGTCATTGGGGGAGGGGGCGGCCATGAGGCCTGCGATATTGCAGGCAAAATCCTGCCAGGATCCCAGGTCCTGCGCCTCGATCACCACATAGCCCAGCGATATCACTGCCATTTCCGCCGCCTCGCCCTTCTTCCTGTCTGCCGACCATATTCCCGCAGAGCGTTTCAAAATGGCCTCCCCCATCCGCATATGGCAAGCACTGCCGCATGTTTTGCGCTTATATGGGGAGGCGCAATCTGCGCGCTCAACGAGCTTATGGCAATTCGTTCCAGATCCGCCTATAAGCATCGACCCAAATGCGCAAGCCCTGTTTGCCTTGACAGTTTGCGTAATAGCAATTTACATAAACTACGCATATAGCAAATTTGAAGAAGAGTCGCCTACAATGGAGAAGATCATGACCGGGGCAGTAGCAAGCCGACCCATTGACGAGGCGAATGCCGGGATAGCTTCGCCCGAAAGCCTGATTGCCAAAGCCAAGGCGATGATCCCGACGCTGCGGGAACGCGCGCGCGCCTGCACGATCGCCCATGACGTGCCCCCCGAGACCGTTGCCGAGATGAAGGCGGCAGGCTTCTTCCGCGTGCTCCAGCCCAAGCGCTATGGCGGCTATGAGATGCACCCCAATGTCTTCTTCGAAATCCAGAAGGCGCTCGCCGAAGGCTGCATGTCGACAGGCTGGATCTACGGCGTGCTGGGCTGCCACCCCTATGAACTCGCCCTCTTCCATGACGAGGCGCAGAAGGAAGTGTGGGGCGATAATCCCGACATGCTCGTCTCCTCCACCTATCAGCCGGTCGGCAAGGTGGAAAAGGTCGATGGCGGCTTTTACCTGTCGGGCCGCTGGGGCTTCTCGTCGGGCTCCTCGCATTGCGGTTGGGTGCTCTTGGGCGCGATCAATTTCGACACCGATGGCGGCCCGCCCGACATGCGCACCTTCCTGTTGCCGCGCTCCGACTATCAGGTGATCGAAGGCACCTGGGATACGTTCGGTCTCCAGGGCACCGGCAGCTTCGACATCGTGGTCGAGCGCGTCTTCGTGCCCGAACATCGCACCCACAAGGCGAGCGACGGCTTTGCCGGCACCAATCCGGGTCAGGAAACCAACACAGCGCCCCTCTACCGCATCCCCTGGGCGCAGCTCTTCATCCGCTCGGTCTCCAGCGCCGCCTTCGGCGGTATCCGCGCCGCCACCTCGGCCGCGATGGAGATCATGGCAAGCCGCGTTTCGACCAACACCGGCAAGGCGTCCAAGGCCGACCCCAATCTCCACGCCGCCATCGCCCGCGCGATCGCCGAGACCAATGAGATGGAGCTGACCCACAGGACCACCTTCAACGAACTGATGGACTATGCTGGCCGCAATGAGCCCGTCCCGATGGAAAAGCGCGCGCTCTTTGCCTACCAGTCCGCCAATGTCGTGCGCCGCATGGCGGAACTGGCCGACGGCATGGTCAAGCTCTTGGGCGGCCGGGCGGTCTACATGTCGAGCCCGATCCTCCAGCCCTGGCTCGACCTCCACGCCGCGCGCGCCCATGTCGCCAACGACCCGGCCAACCGCACCAGCGACGTCATCGGCACGATGAACGGCGAACCGCCCGCCTTCACCTTTATCTAGCGTCTTGCGCTGGAGCGCGCGCCGCGCGCTCCAGCCTTGCCGTCACGTTCAGCGGGACTGGAAAACCAGCTCCCCCTCAGGCAAGACCCAGGGCCAAGCTTTTCGCATGATGCCCCAAAGGAACGATCCCCATGGCCAGTGAAGTGACCCGCAAGAGCTACAGCGTCGCGGGTGGATATGAGATTGCGATCGCGGAAATAGCAGGGGCGTCGGCCGATGCCCCGACCGTCATCTTCATCCATGGTAGTGGTCCTGGCGCATCGGGCGCGTCCAACTTCCGCAACAATGCCCAGGCCTTTGCCGATGCTGGCTACCGCGTCATCCTGCCCGACCTCATCGGCTATGGCGCCTCCTCCAAGCCCGAGACCGACTATCCGCTCGAGCTCTTCACCCAGACCCTGCTCGAGGCTCTGACGCAGCATGGGATCACCGGCGGCCACCTCATCGGCAATTCGCTGGGCGGCGGCATCGCCCTCCAGATCGCGCTCGACCATCCGCAATTCACCATCGGCAAGCTCGTCCTGATGGCGCCGGGCTGCGTTGCCGAGCAGGCGAGCTATTTCACCATGCCCGGCATCGCCAAGATGCGCTCGGGCTTTGGCAGCGCCGACTTCAATGTCGAGGAACAGCGCCGCCTGATCGGCAACCTCATGCATCCCTCCTCGCTCCACCACGTCACCGACGCGCTGGTCGAGGAGCGTTTTGCCGTCGCGCGCACCCAGCCCAAGGATGTGCTGGCGCGGGTGAAGACCCCCGATCTTGGTCCGCGTCTTGGCGAGGTTACGCAGCCGATCTTCGTCCTCTGGGGCCTCAATGACGAATTCTGCCCTGAAAGCCACGCCCGCCTCTTCCTCGACGCATGCCCCGACGTGCGCTGCCTCACCTTCTCGCAGACCGGCCATTGGGTGCAGGTCGAGCGCGCTCAAGAATTCAACCGCTACTCACTGGACTTCCTGAAGAATGGCTGACGCTGCTCCTGCGCAATCCGTACCTGTTCCAGAGCCCGTGGACGTTACCACAGGGCTGAAGGGCGCGATGCGCCGCCTGCCCTCGGGCGTGGCGATCGTCACCGCGCTGGGCGAGGGCAAGACGCCGGTCGGCATGGCCGCGACCTCGATCACCTCGCTCACCATGGACCCGCCTGCGGTCCTCGTCTGCGTCAACCAGACAGCCGGCATCCACGCCCATCTCTCGCCCGGCTGCCCGGTCAGCATCAACCTCCTCTCGCGCCACCAGCGCGAAGTGTCGGCAGCATTCGGCGGCGCGGTGGCGCGCGAGGCGCGCTTTGGCGTTGGCAGCTGGACCCCCGATGCCCATGGCCTCCCCATCCTCGATGAAGCGCAGGCCAACCTCTCCTGCACGGTCGAGAGCATGACCCCCTTTGGCACCCACAGCATCGTCATCGCCCGGGTCAAGGCGGTGCGCCTGTCGGACGCGGTCGATCCCCTCATCTTCCAGGACGGAGCCTATCTGTGAGCCAGACCCTGAACGAGCAGCTTGCCGAAGAGCTCTACCAGGCGCTGCGCGAGGGGCGCACCGTGCAGCCCTTGATGGCGCGCTACCCGCAGCTTGGCATCGATGACGCCTATGCGATCTCGCTTGGCGCGCTCGAACGCCGTAAGGCGGATGGCGAGCGGGTCATCGGCAAGAAGATCGGCGTCACCTCCAAGGCGGTGCAGGACATGCTGGGCGTCCACCAGCCCGACTTCGGGTTCCTGACCGACCGGATGTTCATCGAGGGTGACATCGATGTCGCGGCAAACGGCCTCATCGCCCCGCGTTCCGAAGCCGAGATCGGCTTCATCCTGAAAGACAGCCTCAAGGGTCCCGGCGTCACGGCAGAAGATGTGATCGCCGCGACGGCAAGCATCGTCCCCTGTTTCGAGATCGTCGACAGCCGCATCCAGGACTGGAAGATCGGCATCGTCGATACCGTCGCCGACAATGCGTCCTGCGGCGTCTATGTGCTGGGGGACGCGCGCGTCGATCCACGCGCCCATGATCTCCCCAATCTTCATGTCACCGTCACCAAAAACGGGCAGCCTTTGTCGGAGGGCTATGGCCATGCGGTGCAGGGCTCGCCTGCCCAGGCGGTCGCCTGGCTTGCCAACACGCTGGGCGCCTATGGCGTTACCCTGGAGGCGGGCGATGTGATATTGTCAGGCAGCCTGGTGCCGCTCGAACCGGCACGGCCAGGAGATGTGTTCGAGATGCAGCTTGCAGGGGTCGGCAGCTGCACCGCGTGCTTTATCTAGATTTGTGAGAGGGCATCGCTGCAAGCCATGCGAGCCCTGTGAGGAGTAAGTAATGACGGGCAAGGTCAAGGCGGCGATCATCGGGTCGGGCAATATCGGCACCGACCTCATGATCAAGATGATCAAATATCCGCAGAATATGGAACTGGTGGCGGTGGTCGGCATCGACGAGGCGTCCGAAGGGCTCGCCATGGCGCGCGAGCGCGGCGTCGCCACCACCCATGAGGGCCTTGAAGGCCTTCAGAAGATGGACGTCTACCCTGAGATCGGCATCGTGTTCGACGCGACCTCGGCTTACGCCCACAAGGTCCATGACGCAGCGCTGCGCAAGGACGGCAAGCAGGTGGTGGACCTCACCCCCGCCGCGATCGGCCCCTACACCATCCCGACCGTCAACGGCGAAGCCAATCTCGATGCTGGCAATGTCAACATGGTGACCTGCGGCGGCCAGGCGACGATCCCGATGGTCGCTGCGGTCAGCCAGGTCGCGACCGTCCATTATGCCGAGATCGTGGCCTCGGTCTCCTCGCGCTCGGCAGGTCCTGGCACCCGCGCCAATATCGACGAGTTCACCCGCACCACCGCTGGCGCCATCGAAAAGGTCGGCGGCGCGGCGCAGGGCAAGGCGATCATCATCCTCAATCCCGCCGAACCGCCGATGATCATGCGCGACACGGTGTTTACCCTGTCCGAAGGCGCGGACGAAGAGACCATCCGCGCCTCGGTCGAAGCGATGGTCAAGAAGGTCCAGGCCTATGTGCCAGGCTATCGCCTCAAGCAGGACGTGCAGTTCGAGCGTTTCGGCGACAACAACAAGCTCACCATCCCCGGCCGCGGCGCGTTCACCGGCATCAAGACCATGATCCTGCTCGAGGTCGAAGGGGCGGGCGACTATCTGCCGAGCTATTCGGGCAATCTCGACATCATGACCGCCGCCGCCAAGGCGACCGGCGAACTGCTCGCGCAGCGCATCGCGCAAGGAAAGAAGGTGGCAGCATGAGCGCCCAGTCCAACAAGCCGTTCAACGTCGAGGCGGGCGACAAGCTCTACATCCAGGACGTCACCCTGCGCGATGGCATGCACGCCATCCGCCACATGTATGGCATCGACCATGTGAAATCGATCGCCAAGGCACTGGATGACGCAGGGGTCGACGCGATCGAGGTCGCCCATGGCGACGGCCTCAATGGCGCGAGCTTCAACTATGGCTTTGGCGCGCATACCGATTGGGAATGGCTCGAAGCGGTCGCTTCGGTGCTGACCAAATCCGTGCTCACCACGCTGATCCTGCCCGGCGTCGGCACGGTGGAGGAACTGCGCCGCGCCTATGATATCGGCGTGCGCTCGGTGCGGGTCGCGACTCATTGCACCGAGGCGGATGTCTCCAAGCAGCATATCGGCATCGCCCGCGACCTTGGCATGGACGTCTCGGGCTTCCTGATGATGAGCCATATGATCGATGCCGAGAAGCTCGCTGCCCAAGCTCTGCTCATGGAAAGCTATGGCGCGCAGTGCGTCTATGTGACCGACAGCGGCGGCGCGCTCGACATGGACGGGGTGAAGGCCCGCCTCGAAGCCTATGACCGCGTCCTCAAGCCCGAAACCCAGCGCGGCATCCACGCCCACCACAATCTCTCGCTCGGCGTCGCCAACTCGATCGTCGCCGCCCAATGCGGCGCGGTGCGCATCGACGCCTCGCTCACCGGCATGGGCGCAGGTGCTGGCAATGCGCCGCTCGAAGTGTTCATCGCCGCTGCCGAGCGCAAGGGATGGAACCATGGCTGCAACGTCATGGCGCTGATGGACGCGGCCGAGGATCTGGTTCGCCCCTTGCAGGACCGCCCGGTCCGGGTCGATCGCGAAACCTTGGCGCTTGGCTATGCCGGGGTCTATTCCTCGTTCTTGCGTCACGCCGAGAAGGCCGCCGAAACCTACGGCCTCGACACCCGTACCATCCTCGTGGAACTCGGCCGTCGCAAGATGGTCGGGGGCCAAGAGGACATGATCGTCGATGTCGCCCTCGACATGGTCAAGGCACGCGAAGCCGCAGCCTGATCAGCCGCCGGGCGCGGCTTGTTCGCGCCCGGCACGGCACACGCAACAGGAGGAGAGGATATGGCCGATAGACGCCTGTCGCTCGACCATATCACCGTCACCGACACCACCCCCTGGCAGCTTGCGCACATCGCCGCAGAGGTGGGATGCCAGGGCATCTGTCCGTTCCTCCACTCGATGGAGGTGCTGCCCGCCATGCCCGCCTATGACCTGGTGCGCGATCCCCAGGCGCTGCGCCAGACCCGTGATGCGCTCGCCGCCACCGGGGTCACGGTCGACCTTGTCTACCCCTTCACCATGGCAGGACGTACCAACCCGCAGGACTTTATCCCCGCGCTCCAAACCGCCGCCGCGCTCGGCGCGCGCCAGGCCAATGTCCTGTGCTACGACCGCGATCCCAATCGCCGCACCGAGAAGCTCGTCGAACTGGCCGAGCTCGCCGCCCCGTTCGATATCGCGCTTGCAATCGAATTTTATCCCCCCTCCCAGGTCCAAACCTTAAGCGCCGCCCTCGAGGAAATCACCCGCTCCGGCCGATCCGACATCAAGGTCACAGCAGACCTCCTCCACATCATGCGCGGACCCGAACCCGAAACCAGCTTCCCCCTCCTCAATCACCCCGCCATCGCCATCGCCCAGATAGCCGACGGCCCACCAACCATCGATCCCGACCAGATCGAACGCGAAGCCGGCATCCAGCGCCAACTCCCCGGACAAGGCACGTTCAACATCCCCAGGTTCCTCCACGCCCTCAACCCCACAACACCCCTCAGCGTCGAAATACCCCAGCAATACGCCATCGACCAAGGCTTCAACGCCCACCAGCGGGCAAAAATGGCGGTGGATGCGGCACGGAACGTGCTGGGATCATGACGGCATTTCAGGATTGCGCCCGAGATTTTTTTACATAGCGAAATTGCGCAGTTGTTACGCATCGGGTCGCTGAGCGATGATCTCCGCCGTAATATTCGGCGAGGTTTACATTGTAGCGTTGCATCCTCGCGAAAAGCGTTAAGGCGTATGCCGTCGGCTTCACACGCCTCATGTGGCACTCTCCATTTCCACACGCTATACCTCCGTGGATCGATGGGAGTCATGGCGGCATGCAGATAAGGAATGGGCGGATGACAGCGCCGCCCTCATTGGACGCGCTGGACAATAATATCATCGAAATACTGCGGACCAATGGGCGAGCGACCAACCAGGACATTGCGCAGCAATTGTCGGTGACCGCCGCGACCGTTTCGGCGCGGTTGCAGAAGATGGAAGATGCGCGCGCCATGCGCGTGGTCGCCGTGACCGACTTCGCCGCCAGGGGATATAATGTCATCCTGGCCGTGGGCGTCAAGGTGCAGGGGCGCGGCATTCAGGATGTGGGCCGCGATCTGGCAAAATTCCCCGAAGTGCTGAGCGTCAACGCCATGAACGGCGGGTATGACCTGGAACTGATGGTGGCGCTGCACGATTTTTCCGAGGTCCAGCAATTCCTCTACGATCATATTTCCGGCATCGAGGGTGTTGCCCATATCGATTCCGGTATCGCGGTGGATATTGTGAAATATGAATTCAATGTGGTGCCCTTGGGGCCGACCTGACTTTCACGGGGTCTGCTCTGCAGATAGCGACGGCTTTGGCCTGATGGCGCAGGCGGCGGCAAGGTCGTTGGTGACGTTGCCCACAGTGCGAAACAGGTCCGGGATCGCCTCGATCGCGAGGAGCAACGGCAGCGCTGTGACGGGGATGCCCGCAGCGATGCAGATGGGGGCGATCGTCGCGAAAAAGGATATTTGGGCCGGAAGACCTACCGCGCCGAGGCTGATGGGAACGGCGACGAGCGCGATCAGCGCGAGGGTCGTGGCCCCAGGAAAGATGCCGTGTACATGCCCGAGATAGATGGTGACGGCGACGTTTGCGGCGACGCTGGCCGCGCGGAACAGCGAAACCGCCATCGGTAGCACGATGGCAGCCGTTTCTTCGGGAACATCGAGCTTGAGGGCTGCATCCACCATCACTGGCAAGGTTGCGAGCGATGATTGGGTGCCCAGCGCTACCGCCTGGGCGGCCAAGGCCGATCGCCCGAAACGCAATGGGGAGCGACCGCCTGCAAAAGCTGCCCAGATATAGGCGAGTAGCGTGGCGGCAAGGCAGCAGGCTATGACAACCGCCACATATTGGGCAAAGGCGCCGACCACGCCGACGCCCAGCTTTGCGCCCGCGCCGAATGCCAAGGCGGCTACGCCGACAGGTGCGACCGCCAGCACCCAACCCACGATGACCAGCATGGTCTCGACCAGTCCGTGCAGCAGTCTAAGCAGCGTATCCGCCAGATCCGTGCTGATGCGGGAGATGGCGAAGCCAAAGAATATCGCGAATGTGACGAGCGGCACCATAGCCGTTTCGGCGGCGGCCTTTAGGGGATTTGCAGGAATGATTCCGCGAAACCATTCGCTTTGTGAAAGAGGGGGAGGGGCGGCGCTTCCGGCCTCCGCCAATCCTTCAGTGACGGGCCATAGCCGCAACAGCCCTTCTGCCAATAATGCCGCTGTTACAGAGGCGGCGGTCAGCATCAGGGCGAAGAGGATGAGGGCGCGGGTCGCGATGCTGCCAGCAGCGGCATTGCGGGAGGCGGAGGCGATGCCGGTGACGAGCAGGCCGAAGATCAGCGGAACCACTGTCATGGTTAGGGCATCGAGCCACAGACTACCGATCGGCAGCAGGATTTTACCGACCAATTCCTGTGCCTGCCCGCTGGTGGCGATGCCTGCAATCAGGCCGATGACAAGGCCGGCCAGAAGGTGCAACGGCCGACCCTTCACCGCGATCAAGCTGCGCTGTCCTTTCGTTCTATGATCGCGGCTATGAGCGCGATGCGGTCGACATCGGAATAAGCCTGATTTTCCAGTTCTTCGCCAAACACATCCGGGTCGATTTCGGTGTAGCGTAGCGCGCAGTTCCGCGCCGCCGCAAGATCGGCCAATCGGTCCTTCAGCGTGTCGCGACCGTCGACGATCGCACTACCAGTATAAAGAATGAAGCGCCCGTCAGCGGTCAGTCGGGGAAGGGCCTGCTTTGCCATCATCAGCGATACTTCAGCACCGTGCATGCCCCCGCCGTCACGATAGGCGCGGCCTGCGGTGTCCATGATATAAGGGGGGTTCGCGAGCAGGAGGTCGAACGTCCCATGTGTCGCGGACAGATCCCCGGTCTGGCGGAAGCGGGCCGTGATACCGGCGGCCTGCGCGTTGATGCGGGCTAGATAAAGCGCGAGGGGATTGATGTCGGTCATCAAAATATCGACAGCAGGGCAAAGATGACCGGCCACGATCCCGCCTACCCCGGCGCCTGTGCCGATATCGACAAGCCGCGCGCCCTTCTTTTGCGGGCGTCGAGATAATTCATCGCCGATCAATCGCGCGAAACGATAGCTGTCAGGCCCGAAGAATACCGCTTCCTGACAATCAGTCGGATAAGCGGAATGAAGGAATAGGTCGTTCCCAAGCGATGACACGCGGAAGCGGCTTTTCAGGCCGTCGTCATATCTTTCCAGTGCGTTGGCCTTTGTCAGTATGCGAGCAAGTTCCGGGTCCAGCAGCTTCGGATCGAACGGTAGCGACCAGCCGAAAATATCCCGTAGGTCATGGGCGGGCCGACGCGACGCTCGTTGGACAACCCGTGCATGCGTGGCGGGCGTGGGGGTGACGAAACTATATCCGCGGTTCTTCAGGACGTGTAGCAGATCAAGCAGGGCGGCGGCCCGACCGTCGCCAGCCGTGATGTCCCCGTCCATGCCATCTTCTTCCGATGGCTCGAACGCCGCCGGTGCCCCCAACTCCATGTGCTCCATGCACGCTTCTCCCATCATGAGGGCAAAACGCGGAGAGTGGCGTGTCGGGTCCCGCTATCGCATTTCTCTGAGGGGTGGGAAGGTCAGTTGTCCATTTTGCCCAGGTTCGAACGGATGCCGTTCAGGAACAGTCCCGTGACCAACCGGGCATGCGCGGCCATTTCGCTAAGCGTAAGCGGAGGCCCGCCGAACAATAAGCGGCGTTGCCATTCGCCAAAGGCCATGGCGACGAATTGCGTGGCGAAGCTGCGGCTTTCCGCGGCGGAGGCGCCTTCTTTCTTCAACATCGCCGCAACCGGACTGACCTGATACCGTTCAAACTGGTGACGAGCGATCTTTCGCAGTTCGTCGAACTCTCCGCCTTCCCGGTAGATCAGACGGGCAATCCGCATGCTGCGGGTCGAGGAAAGTTGACGCTGCATTTCCGTCGCGTAGGTGACAAGGCGCGTGTGCAGGTCACCCTTTAGATCGGGGACGTCCGGCTGAAGCTGTGCGCCCGAATATTCAAGGCAGGCGGCAAAAAGCGCCAGCTTGTCGGGGAAATGATTGTAGAGGGTACGGCTCGACACCTGCGCCTTTTCCGCGATGTCGCGCAAGGATGCCGCGTGAAAGCCTGCACGGGCAAACTCCTCCACCGCGACGAGAATCAGGTTCATGCGCTTCTGTTCGGCCGCCTCCGCCGTCGGGCGGCCTGCTCGCCTCTTGATGCTCGTTTCATTCATCTTTTGCCTCGTTGCGCAGCGGAAGAGCAATGGCAAGCAGAGTTGTCATTGACCAATTACACACTAATGTGTAATTCATTCTCATCGAGTCCGAAAGCGGGCACATATGAGGAGAAACGGGATGCACGAACGGGTGCTGGACATGAATGCCAGGGTCGATGCCGCGATCGATGCGCTGGACCCCACCATGGCGCTGATGGCGTTGATCCAGATGACCGGCAATCGGACGCTGCTGAACCACTATTGGGATGCGATTGACGGCCGGCAGGAAGAGCTGGTCGAGACGTTCGTCGACATCCATGCGCATGAAGAACGGCCTGCCATCGATCCGGCCGTGGTCGCCGAGATCCGCGATCGCCTGCGCGTGGCGGTAAAGGCCGGGAAGCCTCCGGTCATGCCACAGCTGGACCGGCCGATGTTCAAGCGGATGAGCCGTTTGCTGCTGGGTCAGGACCTTCCCGAAATGTCGGTGGATGTTGCCTTCCAGCATGCCGGGTTCACCACCGACACGCGCATTCGCAAGGCTGCCGATGTCCCGCCCGCCAATTTCAAGGTGCTGGTCGTGGGCGCGGGCATGATGGGCATCAACGCGGCCATCAAATTGCAGCAGGCGGGTTTTGACTTCACCGTGCTGGAGGCGATGGACACGGTCGGTGGCAACTGGCTGACCAACACCTATCCGGGCGCGGCGGTCGATACGCCGAGCCGGGTCTATTCCTTCTCCTTCGAACCCAATGCTTCCTGGACGCAATTCTACCCGCGTGGCCCGGAATTCCTGTCCTATCTCGATCGCGTCACCGACAAATATGGTCTTCGCGACCGGATCCGGTTCGGCACCTGGGTCGAGGGTGCGGAATGGGACGAGAAGCGCAAGATCTGGACGGTGAAGGCGATCCGCAACGGCAAGCCGGAAAGCCATGAGTGCAACGTCCTCATCATGGCGGTGGGACCCAACAACAATCCCAATTATCCCAAGGTGAAGAATCTCGACAGCTTCAAGGGGCCGGTCATTCATTCGGCCGCCTGGGACCATTCGGTCGATCTGACGGGCAAGAAGGTCGTCCTGGTCGGCACGGGCTGTTCGGGCGTACAAGTAGCGACGGCCATTGCCGACAAGGTCGGCGAACTGGTGATCGTCCAGCGCCAGCCGGAACATATCATCCCCAATCCGCAGGCGCATGCGCCGGTGGCCGAAATCGAGCGCTGGGCGATGGAATATGTGCCCTTCGTCGCGCAGTGGAAGCGTCTGCAGGGCTTGCACAGCCAGATGCGCGACATGCACGGCATGATCATGAAGGATGAGGATTATGCCGCGAAGACGGGCGGCTTTGGCCCGATCAACGACGGCATGCGCATGATGTGCGAAGGCTATCTGAAGAGCCATTTCCCGGACGATCCGGAGATGGTGAAGCTGTTGACACCCAACTTCCCGGTGTTCGCGAAACGGCCGATCCTGGATTGCGGCTTTTACGACACGCTCAAAAAGCCCAATGTGTCGATCGTGCGCGGCGAATTGGCCGAGGCCGAGCAGGACGCGGTGATCCTGGCCGATGGTACGCGGATCGAATGCGACGTGCTGCTGCTGTCGACCGGCTATAATCTGCATTTCGGGCGGCAGTTCGACATTCGCGGCGTCGGCGGCGAAACTTTGACGGACGCGTTCGACCCGCATCCCTTCTCCTATGAAGGCATGCTGATCACCGGTTTCCCCAACTTCGTCTTCATGGGCGCGCCCTACAGCTATCTGGTCGCCAACCATGCCGTGGTGAGCGAGCAGCAGGTCCATTATATCGTCGAACTGCTGCAATGGATGGTGGACGATCATCTGTCGTCCTTCGATGTGTCGCCAGAGGCGACGCAGGCGTTCATCGACGATGTCGATGCGAACCTGGCCAACACCGCCTGGGTCCAGTGCGGTAGCGCCCATGGCTATTATCGTGACAAGGGCGCCGACGGGCAGAAGAAGGTCATCCTCGCCATCCCGCGCCACAACTCGCGCATATGGCATGTCCTGCGCTCGCCCCGCGAAGAAGACTTCAATGTCACGCGTGCCGACGATGCCGCCAAGACCGCACCGCGCGAAATGGAAATGCTGACCATCTGACCAGGGACAGTGGCGGACAATCAAATAAGGAGAGATGCAATGGAACTTCCTTTCGGTGCGGAGCAAGATATCGACTTCATGTTCACGAAGTTGATCGTTCACGACATAGAAAAGTCTGACGCCTTCTATAAATCCGTGTTCGGGCTCGTCGAAATGAACCGAATGGAAGCGAATATCGCTGGTCGGGCAGTTGTGGAGATCGTCTATCAGCCGACTTACAAGGGCGGCCCGCTGTTCATTCTGGCGAGCTTTCCCGACGACACGCAACCTGCTCGCAATGAATCAATTATCGGCTTTGCGAGCGGAGATTTCGACGCTTGCTTGCGGCGTGTCGAGAAGGCGGGCGGCGGCGTGGTGGAAGACCGGGAGGTCCCAGGCTTCGGACGCCATGCCTTTGTGAAGGATCCTGAAGGACATCTCCTTCAGATCAGTCAGCGGCACGGCTGAGTGGCTATGCAGGGCCATGTGCCGATGCGCCGTAGATCGCTGCCTGATCGAAAGCTGTTCGACCATTTGCACCGGACGGTTGCGCCGGGCGATCATTATGGTCTTGCATTCCCCATCTCCCCAGAAATGCTGGCGGAATTCGGTGCGGCGTTTCTGACAGAGGCCTTCCGGGCTTCGGGGGTCATGTCCGCCGACAATGAAGTCACGGCAATAGTCGCGCTGAATCCGATCAGTGTTCCAGGAGCGTCCGAGCGGGCGCTTCTTACCGTAGCCTATGCGCGGGACGAAGAAGGATTGCACACCGAACTGTTCGCCAAGTTTCCACCGGCGGATGCCAATCATAAATTTGGCCTGATCCGCCTTGGTAGCGGCGAGATCGATGTGCAGCGCCTTGCGGGTGAAGTGGATCTTCCGGTCACGACGGCGAAATATTATTTCGGTGACTATTCTGGTAGCACGACCAATTATATCCTGATTACGGAGCGTATCGCCTTCGGCGTGGCGCCGATCGAGCCCGCTCATCGCAAAGGATATGATCACGAGATCAGCAATGTCGAGGATCATTATGTGCTGCTGGCACGATCGTTGGCGGATCTGGTGGCGGCGCAAAAGCGCGGCGCGCTCGGGACGGACATCGAGAGAATATTTCCCTTTGGAGAAGCCGCGCGCGACTTCGATCCGATACCGGATGCCACCGCCAAGATCGCAACGCTGGAGAAATTCGTCACACGTACCGCGCCACATCTATTCATAGATGAGGTGTCCGATCCAGACTTCATGGCGCGTTGGCGAGAGGATGTGCTGTTCGGGCTGGAGCATAAGGATGCGGTTATCGCCTACCTGCACGAGGACCGCGACTATACTGGCCTTTGCCACCCCAATCTGAACGTGGATAACGCCTGGTATTGGCGCGAACCATCGGGAGAACTCAAGGTCGGGTTGCTCGATTGGGGAGGCGCGGGCCAAATGAGCATCGCGCAGGCGTTGAGCGGCATGATGATGATGCCGGAGCCGGAAAGATACCGGGAATTGGTCGACCTGGTCCTCCGTACCTTCACGGCTGAACTGGAGGAGAAGTCCGGAATCCTGTTGGATCCCGTCGAGCTACGCCTGCAATATAAAGCGTCGCTCTATTCCACGGCTATCTGCATGATCCTTGATATAATCGCCGTTGTCCTTGAACAGGTTCCGGCAGATGTCTGGGCATCAATGCAGAACCGTTCGGATCAGGCATTGATGGATAGTGGACTGCTGCCCGCGATAATCTGGGTCGACAATATATTCCGCGAATGGTGCGAAGACATCACTCCTGGTGATGCATGCCGCCAGATCGTTGGGCCGCTCCAATCTGCGAAGACTTTATCCGGTCAAGGTCGCTGACGGCATCGACCTTCATCAGTCTGGAGGCCCGAGCCTGAGTTGTTGTATCTGGGCGCGCATGGGATGCCGGTCACCGATGGCACAAGAGGCCGTGGCGGTCGGTGCCGACTGCACTGGACGTTGACCCCGGTGCAGCGTGGAGAGTTTACTTGTGATGATGGTTCGAAAGGACATAAGGGGCATAGAGTTTAAGCTTTGGGTGGAACATGCCGCTTACGGGAAAAACGACAGAGAAGGCGGATTCCGGTGAGGCAAAGGCCGCCGATCGGCTGACGCCCAATCGCCGAACCGGCCGACCGCCTAAGAAAAAGGCGGGCCAGATCGATGAGGCGATCGTGAGCGCGGCACGAGATTTGTTCCTGTCGGTCGGATATGAGGCGACCACCATGGAGGCGGTGGCAAAGGGGGCAGGGGTTTCCAAAAGAACCCTGTATACGCGCCATTCGACCAAAGAAGCGCTCATGAAAGCGGTTGTGGAAGACCGTGTGCGTAGATGGTCGAATGAAGCAAGCGCCAATAATGTCGATCTTCCGCAGGAATTTCCCGAGCGACTGAAAGGTCATGTCCGGACTGCGATGGCGTCATTGGGAAATCCGGAAATTCAGCAGTTCGATCGGCTGATCCTGACAACAGCTTCGCGGTTTCCCGAAATCGCCGAAACCTTTTACAAGATCGGATATTGTTACGAACTTCAGTTCCTGACCGGCGAAATCATCGAGGGAACGAAGAACGACCCGGTTCCTGCCGCAAATCCACAGCGCGTCGCCCGGCAATTGTTGAGCATGATCCAGGGATGGCGCCGGACGGAAGAAACGATACGGGTTTTGAGCCGGGAAGAAGCAGCGAGTTTCGCTGACGACGCCGTCGATGTCCTGTTACGCGGGCGGGACAGCTGGTAATCATCCACCCAAACGGCATTGGGCGTATAAACCTTGGGGCATAAGCTGGCCGGGTGATCATCCCGGCCAGAGGCATTTGCCGTCTTATTTTTTCGGGCTGAGCTTCGCCAAGTCTGCGTCAATGTCGGCGAGAACCTTGTCCGTGATCGCATCAGGCGAATATTGCTGAATATCCTTGAGGGTCATCGCGCGCGCCATGTCGATCTGATCGCTGGTCGTCATTTCGGGAATATGCTTTGCCAGAACAGCCTTCGCTGCGGGATCATCGAGCAAGGTGCCGATTTCCGTCGTAGAGGAGGAATAGGCCGTCTGCGCCAAGGCAGGCATAGGCGACATGGCAATCAAGGCGGCGGCAATCATCCAGTTCTTCATCATACTCTCCGTTTAATAAGTCATTTGCGGGTAATGCCGCTTTGTAAAAATGCAACGTATATGTTTACTTCGTCAGGGATATATGGATATGCCTTGCTCGCTGCTGAACAGCCCGGTCGGAAGGATATATGTCGGCCTGACGGATGTCGCGGCTGATTGACCAGAGCATGTTTCAAGAAGCCGGGACGTTGATATTTAAAAGGCGGGAGAGAAGTTGATGGCGAGGGGCAAGAGCATGGCGATGCGCGTCCTCAAATGGCTGGCGGCGTTCATCGTCCTGGCCGTGATCGCGCTGGCGGTCATGTTCACGATGGCGGTGGGGCCGGGTAATGCGGGTCGCCTCGTCTTCGGCATTGGCGCGGGCTATGACAAGGCACCGCCGCGGCTGCCCGCGACGCTTTCCAGCAATGCCATCCTCATCTTTTCGAAGACGAATGGCTTTCGCGATGATGAGACGATCGTCGCTTCAAATCGCGCGTTGGAGGATATTGCCCGGGCGCGCGGCTGGAGCAGTTACACGACGGAAAATGCCGCTATATTCAATCCGGCGCAGCTCGCCCGGTTCAAGGCGGTGGTGTGGAACAGCGTCAGCGGCGACGTGCTGACGCCGGAGCAACGCAGCGCCTTTCGCGCGTGGCTGGAAAAGGGCGGCGGCTTCGTTGGTTTGCACGGCGCAGGTGGCGATCCGCAATATGCCTGGCGCTGGTATGTCGATGACCTGATCGGCGCGCAGTTCATCGGCCATATCATGGACCCGCAATTCCAGACGGCGAACCTGAATGTCGAGGATCGCGATCATCCCGCGACCCGCGATTTGCCCAAGGTCTGGCGACGGACGGACGAATGGTATTCCTTCGACTCAAATCCTCGCGACAAGGGCTACCGTATCCTCGTCACCATCGACGAGAAAAGCTACAGCCCGTTTGAAAAGCTGCTCCCCTTCACCAAGCCCAAGGACATCCGCATGGGCGCCGACCATCCGATGGTATGGATTCATTGCTTGGGCGATGGGCGTGCATTCTATTCCGCGCTGGGTCATGCCGCCTCAACCTATGATGAACCGCTGCATCGCAAGATGATCGGTGGGGCCATCGCCTGGGCGGCGGGGCTGGAAGGACCGCGCTGTGCGGGCGGCACGCTTTCGAAATAGCGGATCAGGCCGCTTGTAGTCGCCGCAATTCGGAAGAAAAACGGCGCAGGGTTTCGCTCGCTTCGACCCGTCCGCTGCTGGCCGGGTCGATCAGTATCCCGATCTTGCGACGCTGATCGAAACCGGAAAGCGCGGGCATCGCGATGCCGGGTTGCAGGAAACAACGGGGCATGACGGTGATGCCCAGCCCGGCGCGCAGGAAGGCTATAGCGCGGTCGTCACTAACCGTGCGGGCGGTGAAGAAGGGGCGGACGCCGCGCTGTGTGAAGAAGCGACTGACTGCGGCAAGCGCTTCGCAATTGCGGCGGACGATCATGTCCATGCCTGCGACCTCATCCGCGTCCAGTTTTTCTCGATTGGCTAGTGGATGCCTGTCCGACAGGGCGAGCGCATAGCCTTCCTCGAACAGGGTTTCGCGGGCGCGCGCATCATTGTCCAGCACGCCGATGACGGCGTCGATCCGGCCGCGTTCAAGGCGGGGCAGCAATTCGCGCATGCGTCCTTCGACAATTTCCAGCCTTTCGCCTTTCGCCTCACAGGCTTGCCGAGTGGCTTGTTCGATCCAATGGGACGGCAATGTCGATATTATGCCGAGGCGGATGAGTTTGCTGTTGTCATTTTCCGCCATAGCCTGTTGGGCGCGGGCGAATTCCGCTTCTATGCGGCGGGCATGGGCGGCAAACCGGCTGCCTGCCGGGGTCAGTTCTACGCGGCGATTGGTGCGATGGAACAGGACGTGCCCGATCTGCGCTTCCAGCTTGGCGATGCCCACGGACAAAGTAGGCTGCGACACGCCGCATTGCTGGGCTGCGCGGGAGAAGTTGCCGTGATCTACCACTGCCAGAAAATAGTGGACAAGGTAGCGTTCAATCATAGACCGTGTCTATGATATCATTAGTGTCTGGTCAATTTTCCAGCCGTCCTAGGGCATGGTAGAAGAGCATTAGGCATTTAGGAGAGGCCATGACGCCCGATTTCGATTTCGCGCTGGGTGACAATGCCCAGATGATCCAGGAAACGACCCGCCGCTTTGCTGGGGATTTGATTGCGCCACTGGCCGTACGGATCGATGCGGAGGACTGGTTTCCGCGTGACGAACTGTGGCCCGCGATGGGCGCGCTTGGCCTGCACGGCATTACCGTTGCGGAGGAGGACGGTGGCCTTGGCCTCGGCTATCTAGAACATGTGGTCGCGCAAGAGGAACTCGCACGGGCCTCCGCCTCCATCGGGCTCAGCTATGGGGCGCATTCGAACCTGTGCGTCAACCAGATCCGCCGGTGGGCCAATGCCGAACAGAAGGCGCGCTATCTGCCCAAGCTGATTTCCGGCGAGCATGTCGGCAGCCTTGCCATGTCGGAAGCTGGTGCGGGGTCCGATGTCATTTCGATGAAGCTGAAGGCGGAGAAGAAGGGCGACCGCTATGTCCTGAACGGCACCAAATTCTGGATCACCAACGCGCCCTACGCCGATACGCTGGTCGTCTATGCCAGGACCGGCGAAGGGTCGAAGGGGATCACGACTTTTCTGATCGAGAAGGGCTTCAAGGGCTTTTCCATCGGGCAGAAGATCGACAAGGTCGGCATGCGTGGTTCACCAACCGCCGAATTGGTGTTCGAGGATTGCGAAGTCCCGGAAGAGAATGTCATGGGTCCGCTGAATGGCGGGGCGGGCGTGCTGATGTCGGGTCTGGATTATGAGCGGACCGTGTTGGCGGGCATTCAGCTTGGTATCATGCAGGCATGCCTCGACACGGTCGTGCCCTATGTCCGGGAGCGCCAACAGTTCGGCAAGCCGATCGGCGCATTTCAGCTGATGCAGGCGAAGGTGGCCGACATGTATGTCGCGCTCAATTCGGCACGGGCCTATGTCTATGCGGTGGCGCGGGCGTGCGACGCGGGCAGGACGACGCGCTTCGATGCGGCGGGTGCGATATTGCTGGCGAGCGAGAATGCGGTGCGGGTGTCGCTGGAGGCGGTGCAGGCGCTGGGCGGTGCGGGCTATACCAGGGACTGGCCGGTGGAACGCTATATGCGGGACGCCAAGCTGCTGGACATCGGTGCGGGCACTAATGAGATTCGCCGCATGTTGATCGGCCGTGAGCTGATCGGCGCATGAGCGGGCCAACGCTGGACACGAAGCTGTCGCCCGATGCCGAAGGATTTCGCACCAATGCCGCGCACAACCGGGCGTTGGTGGAGGAATTGCAGGCGAAGGTCGCCACGGCGGCGGCGGGCGGACCCGTCAAGGCGCGGGAGAAGCATGTCGGGCGTGGCAAGCTGCTGCCCCGCGAGCGGGTCGAGCGGTTGCTGGATGCGGGCAGTCCGTTTCTGGAAATCGGCCAGCTTACCGCCAATGGCATGTATCATGGGGAGGTGCCGGGCGCTGGCATCATAGCGGGCATCGGCCGTGTCGAAGGGCGGCAGGTGATGATCGTCTGCAACGATGCCACGGTGAAGGGCGGCACCTATTACCCCCTGACCGTCAAGAAGCATTTGCGGGCGCAGGAGATCGCGCTCGAAAACCGGCTGCCCTGCGTCTATCTGGTCGATAGCGGCGGTGCGAACCTGCCCAACCAGGCGGAGGTATTCCCCGACCGCGAGCATTTCGGGCGCATCTTCTACAATCAGGCACAGATGTCCGCGCGCGGCATTCCGCAGATCGCCTGCGTGATGGGCAGTTGCACGGCGGGCGGGGCCTATGTGCCCGCCATGTCGGACGAGACGGTGATCGTGCGCAATCAGGGGACGATCTTCCTCGCCGGGCCGCCGCTGGTGCAGGCGGCGACGGGCGAGGTCATCAGTGCCGAGGATCTGGGTGGCGGTGACCTGCACGGGCGCAAGTCGGGCGTGGTGGATCATGTCGCGGAGAATGACGAGCATGCGCTCAGCATCGTGAGGGACATTGTGTCGACGCTTCAGCCAGCACCGGCGATCGACGTCAATATGCGCGAGCCTGTGTCGCCCAAATATGATCCGCAGGAACTATATGGCATCGTGCCGCAGGATGTCCGCGCGCCCTATGATGTGCGCGAAGTGATCGCCCGGATCGTCGATGGCAGCGAATTTCATGAGTTCAAGGCGCTGTATGGGACGACGCTGGTGTGCGGCTTCGCGCATATCTGGGGCATGCCCGTCGCGATCCTGGCGAATAACGGCGTGCTGTTCAGCGAGAGTGCGGTGAAGGGCGCGCACTTCATTGAACTGGCCTGCCAGCGGCGCATACCGTTGCTGTTCCTCCAGAACATCTCCGGCTTCATGGTGGGTGGTAAATATGAGGCGGAGGGCATTGCGAAGAACGGGGCCAAGCTGGTGACGGCGGTCGCGACGGCGAGTGTGCCCAAGATCACGGTGCTGATCGGCGGCAGCTTCGGCGCGGGCAATTATGGCATGTGCGGCAGAGCCTATGGTCCGCGCTTCCTGTTCAGTTGGCCCAACAGCCGCATTTCCGTCATGGGCGGCGAGCAGGCGGCGAGTGTGCTGGCGACGGTGCACCGGGACGCGGAGAAATGGTCCGCGGAGGAAGCGGAAGCCTTCAAGGCGCCGATCCGCCAGAAATATGAGGATGAGGGCAATCCCTATCATGCGACCGCCCGCCTGTGGGATGATGGCGTGATAGATCCGGCGCAGACCCGCGATGTGCTGGGCCTTGCCTTTGCAGCGACGCTGAACGCTCCTGTCGCCGAGCGGCCGTCGTTCGGCATTTTCCGGATGTGATGGCGATGATCCAGTCTCTTCTCATCGCCAATCGTGGCGAAATCGCCTGCCGGATCATCCGCACCGCTCGGCGGATGGGCATTCGCACCATCGCCGTTTATTCGGATGCCGACGCTGATGCACTGCATGTGCGTTCCGCCGACGAGGCGGTTTATATCGGCGCGTCTCCGGTACGCGAAAGCTATCTGTTGGGGGACCGCATCATAGAGGCGGCACAGCGGATGGAGGCGCAGGCTGTTCACCCCGGCTATGGCTTTCTGTCCGAAAATGCCGGGTTCGCGCAGGCGGTGATCGATGCGGGGCTGATATGGGTTGGACCTGATCCCGCCAGCATTACGGCCATGGGGCTGAAGGACGCGGCCAAGAAGCTGATGCAGGATGCCGGCGTGCCGACGACGCCCGGCTATCTGGGTGAGGATCAGAGCCCGGCGCGGTTGAAGGCGGAGGCTGACGCGATCGGCTATCCGGTGCTGATCAAGGCGGTCGCGGGCGGCGGCGGCAAAGGGATGCGCAAGGTCGATGCAGCGGCAGAGTTCGACGACGCTTTGCTGTCCTGCCAGCGCGAGGCGGCGTCATCGTTCGGCAATGATCAGGTGCTGCTGGAAAAATGGGTGACGAACCCGCGCCATATCGAAGTGCAGGTGTTCGGCGACAGGCAGGGCAATGTCGTCCACCTGTTCGAACGCGACTGCTCGCTGCAGCGGCGGCACCAGAAGGTGATCGAGGAAGCGCCCGCCCCTGGCATGGACGATCAGACGCGCGAGGCGATTTGCCAGGCGGCCGTGCGCGCGGCCAAGGCGGTCGATTATTTCGGCGCGGGGACGATCGAGTTCATCGCCGATGGGTCTGAAGGACTGCGGGCCGATCGCATCTGGTTCATGGAAATGAACACGCGCCTTCAGGTCGAGCATCCGGTGACGGAGGAAATCACCGGGCAGGATCTGGTCGAATGGCAGTTGCGGGTGGCATCGGGCGAGCCTTTGCCCAAGGCGCAGGATGAACTGTCGATCAGTGGTTGGGCGATGGAAGCGCGCCTTTATGCTGAGGACCCTGCGAAGGGTTTCTTGCCTTCGATCGGCAGGCTCGACCGCTTCGACGTCGGACCATGTTATCGTGTCGATACCGGGGTGGAGCGGGGGGCGGAGATATCGTCCTTCTACGATCCGATGATCGCAAAGCTGATCGCCTGGGGTCCAGATCGCGATGCGGCCCGGCTACGCCTGTCGCAGACGCTGGAGGAAACGGTCATATGGCCGCTCAAGACCAATGCAGGCTTTCTGGCTAAGGCGCTCCGACATCCGGATTTCGCTGACGGCCGGTTAGATACCGGGCTGATCGGGCGTGAGGGGGAGGCGCTGTTGCCAGCGGCTTCGCCTTCAACGGCAGCTCTGGAGGATGCGGTGTCCAGAATCGCGGCGCCGGGACCGATGGCGGGATTTCGCCTGAATGCGGAGGTGCGGCGCGACGGCTGGTTCCTGCTGGATGGAGCGCCGGTGAAAGTTGAGCTGGGGGTTTCGATCGGGGCCAAGGCTGGACGCACTGTGATCGTCACGGAAAGCGGCCAAAGCTGGCAGCTGACGCCCTGGCGAGCTGCGGGGCTGGGAGGCGGTGAGGCGTCCGATGGCGCGATCCTCTCGCCGATGCCCGGGCGGATCATTTCCGTGTCCGTCGCGGCGGGCGACAGGGTGACGAAGGGGCAGAAGCTGTTGACGTTGGAGGCCATGAAGATGGAACATGGCCTTGTCGCGCCGTTCGATGGGGAAGTCGTCGAACTGCACGGCGTTGAAGGTGGGCAGGTGAGTGAAGGTACGCTGCTCGTCAAAATAGCAAAAGCGGAGGCAGGTTGATGGCGGGGAAGTTTTTCGAACAATGGGAAGTGGGGCAGACCATTGTTCACGAAATCCGGCGGACGGTTACGGAAACCGATAACCTGCTTTTTTCGACGATGACGCATAATCCGCAGCCGCTGCATCTGGATGTCGAAGCGGCCAAGGCGAGCGAATTTGGCCAGATACTGGTCAACGGCACCTTCACCTTTGCATTGATGATTGGCCTGTCCGTGGGCGACACGACGCTGGGGACGCTGATCGCCAATCTGGGCTATGACAAGCTCGTCATGCCCAAGCCCGTATTCCTGGGCGACACGTTGCGCGCCGAGACCGAAGTCATGGAGTTACGGCCGAGCAAATCCCGGCCGGGTTCGGGCGTCGTCACCTTTTCGCACCGGCTGCTGAACCAGCGGGACGAGCTGGTATGTCAGTGTTTGCGCATGACGTTGATCAAGGGCGGCGGTGCATGATCATAGGCGCGCACCTATATAATTTTATCGGCAGTGTGCCGCCGCGCCAACCCTGGCTGGCCTTTGAAGGAAATTATCATGCAGAATGATCCTGTTGTCATCGCTGGTTATGCCCGCACGCCGATGGGTGGATTTCAGGGTATCTTCTCGCCTTTGAAGGCGACCGATCTCGGCGCGGCTGCGGTCAAGGCGGCGGTGGAGCGCGCGGGTGTGCCTATGGACGCGATCGACCGCATCTACATGGGCTGCGTCCTGCCAGCGGGGTTGGGGCAGGCGCCCGCGCGGCAGGCGGCGTTGGGCGCGGGCCTTGGCCTCGATACGGAGGCGACCACCGTCAACAAGATGTGCGGTTCGGGCATGCAGGCTGCCATCATGGCGCAGGAAGCCTTGCAGGCAGGCGCGGCCGACCTGATCATCGCGGGTGGCATGGAAAGCATGACGAACGCGCCCTATGCGCTGCCCAAGCACCGGTCCGGCGCCCGCATCGGTCATGACCGGATCATCGACACGATGATGATGGACGGGCTGGAGGATGCCTATCAGCCCGGCAAGGCGATGGGTGTCTTTGCCGAGGAGGCGGTGCGTGATTATCAGTTCACGCGCGCGGAGCAGGACGGCTATGCGGTCCGATCGTTGGAACGGGCGCAGGCGGCAATCGCGAGCGGTGCTTTCCGGCGTGAGATTGCGGGGGTGACGGTGCCCGGGCGTGGCGGCGATACGTTGGTGGATACCGACGAGCAGCCGGGTAAGGCCCGTCCGGACAAGATCCCCTCGCTAAAGCCCGCTTTCGTCCCCGATGGCACCATCACGGCGGCGAACAGTTCGTCTATCTCCGACGGGGCCGCCGCACTAGTGATGACGCGGCGCAGTGTAGCGGAGCGTATGGGCTTGCCGATAATAGCCACGGTAGTGGCCAGCGCCGCGCACGCCCATGAACCGGCGCGCTTTACCACCGCGCCCGTTCCGGCGATGCGCAAGCTGCTGGACAAGGCTGGCTGGTCCGTGGCTGACGTCGATCTGTTTGAGGTGAACGAAGCCTTCGCCGTTGTTGCGATGATTGCGGCCAAGGATCTTGGCATCCCCGCCGACAAGTTGAACGTGAACGGGGGAGCGACTGCGCTGGGGCATCCGATCGGGGCTTCGGGCGCGCGGATTATCGCTACGTTGCTGGGTGCGCTGGAGGAACGCGGTCTCAAGCGCGGCGTGGCGAGCCTGTGCATCGGCGGTGGCGAAGCAACAGCGATGGCGTTTGAGCTCGCCTGACGCATTGGCGCCTTCCCTTTTCCGTGTAGCAACAATAAGCCTCTCGCCCTGAGATCAACTTTCAAGAGGCAGGCGCTGGATGAAGGCGGTGGGATTCAGGCAAGGCGGCCCGCTGGAGCGGGAGGACTCGCTCATCGACATCGAGGTCGTCGATCCGTCGCCCGGCCCTCGCGATCTGCTCGTTCGCGTGCGTGCTGTGTCCGTAAATCCGGTCGATACGAAAGTGCGCGGCGGCGCCAAGCCCGCTGAGGAGCCGATGGTTCTGGGCTATGACGCGGCGGGAGTGGTGGAAGCCATCGGCTCTGACGTCACGCTTTTCGCGCCGGGTGACGAAGTCTTCTATGCTGGCACAATCAAGCGGTCGGGGACCAATTCGGAACTGCATGTCGTCGATGAACGGATTGTCGGGCCAAAGCCGTGTTCCTTCGATTTCGCGCAGGCGGCTGCGCTCCCGCTGACCGGGCTTACGGCATGGGAGCTGCTGTTCGATCGTTTGCGTGTGTCACAGGGCGGAGGCGAAGGGCAGACGATACTGATCGTCAACGGTGCTGGCGGCGTTGGTTCGATGCTGGTGCAATTCGCGCGGCAGCTGACCAAGCTGCGCGTGATCGCTACCGCTTCGCGCCCGGAAACCATCGCCTGGGTGAAGCAGATGGGCGCGCATGATGTGATCGACCACCGCAAGCCGTTGAATGAGGGGCTTGCCGGGATCGGCGTCAAGGCCGTCAACTTCGTGGCAAGTCTGGCTGCGAGCGAACAGCATCTACCAGCCTATGCCCGCATCATCGCGCCTCAAGGAAGCCTGGCGGTTATCGACGACGTAAAAAGCTTCGACATAGTGGCCCTCCGGCAAAAGTCGATCACGGTCGCGTGGGAGGGCGTTTTCACGCGTTCCATCTATGAAACCCCGGACATGATCGAGCAGCATCGCATATTGTCGGAGATTGCGCGGCTGGTGGATGAAGGGGTTTTGCAGGGAACGATGACGCACGACCTAGGGCCGATGAGCGCCGCCACCCTTAAGGCCGCGCATGAGCTGGTCGAAAAGGGCGCGTCTATCGGGAAGATCGTTCTGCGGGTTTAGAAAGAGCTCCCTCGGCATCGGGGGGCGGTCAAACAGAAAATAAATGCATGGGACGAGGGGATGAGGAATTGAGCCATGAACATTCTGCCGTCGCGGGCGGCAGGGCCAGCCTGAGGCAAGGCCATGTCGCGCTCGGCATATTTCTCGTCGCTTACATCCTTTCCTTCGTCGACCGGCAGATATTGAGCCTGATGGTCGAGCCGATCAAACAGGATCTGGGCCTCAGCGATTTGCAGGTCGGGTTGCTTCAGGGATTAGCCTTTGCACTGCTCTATGCAGTGGTCGGCATTCCCATCGGAATGCTGGCCGATCGGATCGGCCGCCGCCGGATCATCGCCGTGGGCGTTCTGTTCTGGAGCGCCTGCACCGCACTTTGTGGCTTCGCGGGGAGCTATGCACATCTGTTCGTCGCGCGCATGGGCGTCGGTTTGGGAGAGGCATCGCTATCCCCATCGGCTCACAGCTGGCTGAGTGATGCCTATCCGCCAGCACAGCTTTCCCGGGCGATGGCAATCTATAATCTGGGCATCACCATTGGCGGCGGGCTGGCGCTGCTGGTCGGGGGCGCGGTTGTCGATATGGTCGCGGCGCAGGGTGCGCTGGTGCTGCCCGGCATCGGGCCGATGCCTACCTGGCGGGCGGCATTCCTGCTGGTATCTTTGCCCGGCCTGTTGGTGACGGCGTTGGTTTTTGTGGCCCGTGAACCGGCACGCCGCGCAGGGTGGGTGAAGGCGGGCATGCCGTTTGGCGCGGCGCTCTCTCACCTGCGTGCGCATTGGCGGACATTCGCGGCGATCTATGTCAATTCCACGTTGCTGGGGATCATGGGTTATGGACTGTCGGCATGGTATCCGACATTGCTCATCCGTACCTTTGACATGACGCCCGGGCAGGCTTCGCTCCGCCTGGGATTGATCTACCTGCTGCTCGGGAGTTTGGGGTCATTGGCGGGCGGTTTCGCGGCGGAGAGGCTTTCGCTGAAAGGGGTGAGAGACGCCAATTTGAGGATGACGATGATCCTCGCCTTTTTGTGCGTTATTCCGGCGACGCTTGCGCCGGTCATGCCTTCCTCAACGCTGCTGCTGTTGCTCTTTTCAGTGCTGACCTTCTGCTTCAACGGCTATTTCGGTTGCTCGCTGGCTGCGATCCAACTGGCGACGCCGCCCAGCATGCGCGCGACGGGAGCAGCGCTGTTCCTTCTTGCCAATAGTCTAGTCGGTTTGTCGCTGGGCACAGCGATCGTGCCCTTGATCGACAACGGCCTGTTCGACGGCAACGGTCAGATCGGCCCCGCGCTGGCGACCGTCGGCCTATGTGCGTCGCTAATCGCCGCCCTTGCAGCATGGTCCGGATTGCGCAGCTATGCCGCGACCAATGAGGCGGTGGCACGCGGCTGAGCGCAGGAAAGTTCAGCGAGCGACATGATATTTCTGATTATAGCATTGGTTATACCTTGCGTGAAACGCCCGAGCTTTCGGGACAATTCAAAAGTGTGGAACTATGCGCAAGTTTTGCGGACGGTTCGCAGCCGGAACCGTAGCCCTGCAAAGCTGGTTAGCTGAGAGCAGGTTATCCTGCAGTGCGACCCAAACTGCCCTGCCTTCTTTTCCGGAGGTGGGGCTTTTTGCGCTTCAGATCATACGGGTGAATTGGAGGCCCGTGGCACGGTTCAGGCGACGGGCCGCAGATATTCAGGTAGTTCGTCCGCCAAGTGATTGCGGCACTCGATCCGTGGCGACGCGCTATAGGTGCTGAAGTTTTCAAGGGGCATGGCCGATCCGCAGAAAACGCATTCGGCAGTCATTCGCCCTATAATCCAATGTTGCCTGTCACATCCGGGACAATGATTGGGCTCATCCTCCCTATATAGTGGAGAGTAGCTATAGGTTGCCGACCAGCCCGTCGCGCTTTCCATCCGCATTGATTTGCCTCATCTTTTTTACGACCTTCCTTGTTAACGGAAGGCGAGGCGTTCAGTTGCATTGGCATCGGGACGGCTACTGGGCTTGGCGGCTGCGCAGCTTATCTGCTGATCAGGATAGGAATTTGATGATCGAGGAGAAATCCTGACCAGTTTCGCCCTTGTTGGCCAGCAACTGATAAAGGCTTTCCGCCTGCGCGCCCATGGGTACGCTGGCGTTGACGGATGCAGCCGCCTCCAGCGCGAGCTTCAGGTCCTTCAGCATCAGGGCAACGGCAAAGCCGCCACTATAACCGTTGTCTGCGGGCGATTGCGGACCAACGCCGGGCACCGGGCAGTAGCTTGTCATCGACCAGCTTTGCCCCGACGAGACGCTGGAAATGTCGTAGAAGGTCTGGGCATCCAGCCCGATCTTCTCCGCCATGGCAAAGGCTTCGCATGTCGCCACCATGGTCGCGCCGAGCAGCATGTTGTTGCAGATCTTGGCGGCCTGGCCGTTACCGTCACTACCGGCGTGGATCACGGCCTTGCCCATGGCGGACAGGATGGGCTTTGCCTTGGCGAAGGCTTCATCGTCGCCGCCCACCATGAAGGTTAGCGATCCCCCATTTGCAGCGGCGATCCCTCCGGAGACCGGCGCGTCGGCCATCAGGAAACCCTTTGCCTTGGCCGCGGCGATGACCCGGCGAGCGGTCGCCACGTCGATGGTCGAACAGTCGAGGAACAGCGCCCCTGCCTTTGCAGTGCCGAAAACCTCGTCATTATAGACAGCTTCGACATGCTTGCCGGCTGGTAGCATCGTGACCACTGCGTCAGCCCCCGCGACGGCTTCGGCCGCGCTACTGGCGCGGGTCGCGCCTGCCGACTCGGCTTTGGCGAGGGCCGCGTCGGAAAGGTCGAAGGCGCGCACGGCAAAGCCGTTCTTGACGAGATTGGCGGCCATTCCGCCACCCATGTTGCCCAAGCCGATGAAGGCGATAGTCTCAGTCATGCCGACTTCCTTCTGTTGATTGTCTGGCCGCCTTCATGGGCGCAGCAGGTCGCGCGCAACGATCATGCGCATCACCTGGTTCGTGCCCTCCAGGATCGAATGCACGCGCAGGTCGCGCCAGAAGCGTTCGACCGGATAGTCCATCAGATAGCCGTAGCCACCATGCAATTGCAGCGCGCGGTCGGCGATGGTGGACCCGGCGTCGGTGGCGAGCCGCTTTGCCATGGCGGCGAAGCGGGTCTTGTCCGGCGCGTTCTCCGTCACCTTGACCGCCGCCATGTAGAGCAGCGCGCGCGCCGCCTGAAGCTCCGTCTCCATGTCGGCCAGGGTGAATTGCGTGTTCTGGAAATCGGCGATGGCCTGCCCGAACTGCTTGCGGTCCTTGGTATAGGCGATGGCCTCGTCCAGGCAGCGCTGCGCCCCGCCCAGCGAGCAGGCGCCGATGTTGAGCCGTCCGCCATCAAGGCCCATCATCGCGATGCGAAAGCCTTCGCCTTCCGCCCCCAGAAGATTTTCCGCGGGCACGCGGACATTGTCGAAATTGACCTGCGCGGTGGGTTGTGAATGCCAGCCGAGCTTGCGTTCCTGCGCGCCGAAGCTGACGCCGGGCATGTCCTTTTCGATTACGAGGCAGCTGATGCCCTTGGCACCGTCTTCGCCTGTCCGGACCATGGTGACATAGATGTCGTTCTCGCCGCCGCCGGAAATGAACTGCTTTGATCCAGTGACGAGATAGTCGCTGCCGTCCTTCACGGCGCGTGTCTTGAGCGCGGCGGCGTCTGATCCCGATCCGGCCTCGGTCAGGCAATAGCTGCCCATCCGTTCCATCGGCACCATTGAGGGCAGATATTTGTCCTTGACCGGCTGCGCGCCGAAGCGGTCGATCATCCAGGCGGCCATATTGTGGATCGATATGAACGCGCTGGTCGATGGACAGCCATAGGCCATGGCTTCCATGATGAGCGCGGATTCCAGCCGCCCCAGGCCGATGCCGCCGGACTCTTCCGACACATAGATCCCGCCGAAGCCCAGATCAGCCGCCGCGCGGATCGTGTCGCGCGGGAAGATGTGCTTCTCATCCCACTCGGCTGCGTGCGGCGTGATCGCGTCGGCGGTGAAGCGCCGCGCCATGTCCTGGATCTGGCGTTGGTCGTCGGTAAGGTCGAACTGGGTCATCATGCATCCTGTTGCGGCGATGGCGTGCCGCTGGCGTGTGAGGGAGAGCATGCGCTCTCCCTTCGCGGCTGTCACCCCATGGTGGGGATGACGAAGGCGCTGTCGCCAGACGCGCCGCCATCGGGCCAGCGCTGGGTGATGGTCTTCACCTTCGTCCAGAATTTGATGCCTTCCATGCCATGCTGGTTGGTGTCGCCAAAGGCGGAACGCTTCCAGCCGCCGAACGTGTGGTAGGCGACCGGCACCGGGATCGGCACGTTGATACCAACCATACCTACATTCACCCGCGCGGCGAATTCCCGCGCGGCATGGCCGTTGCGGGTGAAGATCGCGACGCCATTGCCATATTGATGCTGGCTGGGGAGGGCGAGCGCGTCCTCGAAGCTTTCGGCGCGCACCATTTGCAGCACGGGACCGAAAATCTCTTCCTGATAGGTCCGCATGCTGGGCTTGACCTGATCGAACAGCGTCGGGCCGACGAAGAAGCCCTGCTCATGCCCCTGCAGGGTAAAGCCGCGGCCATCGACCACCAGCTCGGCGCCTTCATCGATACCCATCTGGATATAGTTTTCGATCTTAGCCTTGTGCGCGGCGTTGATCACCGGGCCATAATGGGCTTCGGGATCGGTCGAAATGCCGACGCGCAGCGCTTGAATGGCGGGGATCAGCTTCTCGCGAAGGGCAAGGGCGGTCTTCTCGCCCACCGGCACGACGACCGGCAGCGCCATGCAGCGTTCGCCAGCCGAACCGAAGGCCGCACCGGACAGATCGTTGACGACCTGGTCGAGATCGGCGTCCGGCATGACGATGCCATGGTTCTTCGCGCCGCCCATCGCCTGGACGCGCTTGCCGTTGTCGACGCCACGCTTGTAGACATAATGGGCGATGTCCGATGAGCCGACAAAGCTGATCGCGCCGATGTCCGGATGATCGAGGATGGCATCGACCATCTCCTTGTCACCCTGCACGACCTGTAGAATGCCTTCGGGCAGACCGGCTTCAAGGAAGAGTTCCGCAAGGCGCACGGGGACGGACGGATCGCGCTCGGAAGGCTTCATGATGAAGGCATTGCCTGTCGCGATGGCGACCCCCGACATCCACAGCGGGATCATCGCGGGGAAGTTGAAGGGTGTGATACCCGCGCCGATGCCGATCGGCTGGCGCATGGAATAGACGTCGATGCCCGGACCTGCGCCCTGCGTATATTCGCCCTTCAGCGCATGGGGGATGCCGCAGCAAAATTCGATGACTTCCAGCCCGCGCTGGATATCGCCGCGGGAATCCGCGATCACCTTGCCATGTTCGGACGAAAGCAGATGCGCCAGCTCGTCCATATTCTTCTCGACCAGCGTCTTGAAGTTGAACATGACGCGGGCGCGCCGCTGCGGATTGACTGCCGCCCAGGCGGGCTGTGCCGCCTTCGCCGCCTCTACCGCGCGGTCGAGCAGGGCACGGTCGCCAAGCGCCACACGGGCCTGAACTTGCCCGTCATTGGGATTGAACACATCACTGTAGCGCGGCGCTTCGCTGTCATGAGCAAAGGCGAGCTTGTGGGAAATTTCGCGCATGGCATCCTCTCGATGAGATTTGCCTTATCATGCCGAAAGGCGATAATGCATTCAATTTCCCTTTGTTGCAGAGTTGATCTGCATTTTTGCATGGATGGCGTGTGATGTTCGATTGGGATGATTTGCGCATATTCCTGACGGTTGCGCGGCTGAAGAAGGTGGCTCCGGCGGCGCGGGCGCTCGGCATTGATGCGACGACGATTTCCCGGCGCTTGGGGCGATTGTCACAGGCGCTCGATGCGCAACTGTTCGAACAGACTGGCGCGGAGAGGGCGCTTACGGAACATGGCGCCGCCTTGCTCCGCCATGCCGAAAGCATCGAAAGCGCAGCGATGTCCGCGATCGTCGATGTGAAGGGGGAGAGGCACAGCCTGAACGGTCAGGTGCGCGTGTCGGTCGCCGAGGGTTTTGGCCGGTGGATATTGGCCCCTGCAATCCCCGAATTTCACGCCCGGCATCCGGGAATACGGCTGGATGTGATCACCGCGTCGGGATTTCTCAACCCTTCCAAGCGGGAGGCGGACATGGCCGTGATGCTGGCGCGGCCGCAGCGGGGGCATTTGGCGGTGCGAAAGCTGGCTGATTACAAGCTGCACCTATATGCGTCGCCCGGCTATCTCGCGGCGCGGGGTGCTCCAATGTCGCGCGAGCGGCTGCATGAGCATGTGCTGATCGGCTATGTCCCCGAATTTCTCTATTCGCCGGAACTCGATTATCTGGACGAGGTCTATGCGGGATTGGAAGCGTCGCTCCGGTCGAGCAGCATCGGGATGCAGCGCCAGCTGATACTGGATGGAGCGGGGATCGGCGTGCTGCCGGACTTCATCGTTGCCGATGATGAGAAGCTGGTGCGGCTTTTCCCGGAAGAGGTGGAGATTGCGCGATCCTTCTGGCTGGTGACGCATCCGGAAATGACGAAGCTCGCCCGCATCCTGGCAGTGTCCGATATGCTGCGGGAAAGATCGGAAGAGCTGCTAGGCGGGGGCGCTTCCATCGGTTGAAGCGCCCGCGAAGTTTGGCAAGTCAGGCGACCAGACGTGGCTCGACCGGGTCCTGCGGCACACCCTTGGGCGTTCCCACATCATAGACACGGGTCAGCAGGCGAATGAAATTGGTGTCGTGCAGCGGATCGCTCGGCATTTCGAAGATTTCGCCGCGCCCGCGGAGGTCCTTCACGAATATCTCGAACGCCATGTCGGTCGTGATGTCGTCGCTATGGTCGCGCGAAATCCGCAGGTCGTTGAGGTCGGTGTAAACCTGCGCATTCCAGTGGAGAAGCAGGCGGAATTCCTGCTGCGGAATCTTGGCCACCACATCGTCACCGGTCATGATGCGCCAGCCACCAGCGACATCGGGATCGGCCGACATGGTCGAGTTGATCGCGAGGCCCGCCGGTTTCCGCTGATCCACCGGGCCGCAGCCCTGCGCGGTGTGGAACATCATTTCATTTTCTACGACGACGCCGCGTCCCCACATGGGAGCCTCCAATGAGACGGGGTCATTTTGCGGCCCGTTCGGCCAATAGTGGAAGCCGCCGCCGATCGCACCCTGATAATACCAGGCGATGACCTGCGCCTTCTTCGCCTGCCAGCGCCTGAACAGCCCAGACTTGGCCATGATGTTGAGCAGCCAGATCGGGCAGTTGACCTCGTACAGGCCGCGAAAGTGCGTGCCGTCGACATGCGGCGATCCGCCCGCCGAGCTTGGACCCTGAATGTTGAACATCAACTGGTCACATTCGACATAGGGCGTGTTCCAATAGCCGCGCGCCATGTCGAGGAACTTCTTGTTATAGAAGCAATCGTCCAGTTCCGGATAGCGATTGACGCCATTGTCGGCGAGGTAGCCCCGGAACACCGGGTTCATGAACATGTCCCAGGTCGGCGTGAAACCTTCCGGAATGGAGCCGGTGGAGGTCGCGATCACTTCCTCCGGCGAGGCGAAATATTGCGCCAGGATCAGCGACCAAGGACCTTCCCGGCGGACGACGTCCAGAACCCGCTGATGTTGGTCTTTGGTATAAAGATTGTCGACGATCTTGGGCGGCGCGACGGGCAGGAAAGTGGAAGCAACATCGGCGGGCATAGGCTCTCTCCAGCAAGCGATTCTCCCGCGCGAACGGCAGGGGTCTGAAGGCGGGAATATCCCATCACCGCTTCGCTGGCAATAATTTCCGAAAATATGTTCGACTATTCGCCGCGCCGGGCGGCCAGTCCGTCTAAGACCAGTGCCAACGTAGCGCGCCAGCGAGGGAGGGCGGTGTCAGCATAGCCGTCAGGATGGGCGGCAATGATCGGCACGTCTTCCGCCGAACGCTGCCCCACTGACGTGCGCACGGCTTCGCGATATTCCGCTTCGCCGCCTGCAACCGCACGGGCGTAGGAAGAGAGGAATGCACCCCCAAGCACGATCAGGTCGATGGAACGCAGCAGGTCCAACGCGTCTGGCAGGTCGAACCCGCGTGCCAGCATGACTTGCAGCCATTGTTCCGAACTGTCGATCTCGACCGCTGGTCCCAGATTGCCGCTGACGAGGGTGGATACGAGCTGCCCTTCCTCCACCAGCTTGTGCAGCGCTTCGGCATATTGGGTGGCATATTCGCGCCAGGATTGACCCTCATCCTCCGGGAAGGTGGCGGCTCCCGAAGCGCGCTGCGCTGCAAGCCGCACCAATTCCTTGCGGCCCGTGACATAGGTGTACAGCACCGCCGGGCGGACGCCGAGCCGATCGGCGAGCGCTGCGATCCTCAAGCCGTCGAGGCCCATCTCGATCGCTGCGTCCAGGATCTGGGCCAAGGTCAAGCGGCGCGGTCGCCCCACAGCGCGAGGAGCGGGGGACGGCCCCTCCACCTCGGTCGGGCAAGATTCAGGATTTTCGCTGCTCATGGCCTGAGCCATAGCGGTGGAAATATCAGGCGTCGATCCGATGCCATGTAAAGGCGGCCGATGAAGGATGATCGATCGGCATAATTATGCGCGCTTCCCGACATGAAATGGGACTGATGACCTGCCTGCGCTTGGGGTAGGCGTCGGCACGCGGGCGTTTTCATGCTACGGGCGACGACTTCAATGGCCTCGAATTCTTATCGACATCTTCTTTCCCCCGGCCGGATCGGCGGCATGGAATTGCGCAACCGCATCGCCGTGACGGCCATGGGCGCGAGCCTTGCCGAAGCCGATGGCCACTGCGGGGAGCGGATCATTCGCTATCATGAGGAGCAGGCAAAGGGCGGGGTTGGCCTGATCATCACCGGCGTCGCGGGCGTGGCCTGGCCGGTGGGCGGCAATCAGGTCAACCAGATCGCGATTTCCGATGATCGTTTTCTGCCGGGACTGACCGCGCTCGTGGAGGCGGTCCACGAACATGGGGCCAAGATCGCTCCGCAAATCCATCATGGCGGCCTTGTCGCGATGGAGGACATGCTGGGCGGTCGGCCGGTCTGGTGTCCATCGCTGCCCGAGGCGCCGGAAGGCGACTTTACAGAGGCGTTCCTCGTTGAAGAACTCGCCGTCGCGCCGTTCAGCAAGATTCAGGGCGTCAGCTTCAAGGAAATGACGCTTGAAGACATCCAGACGGTCGTCGGCCAGTTCGCCGCTGCGGCGGACCGGGCGAAGCGCGCCGGGTTCGATGGCGTCGAGATCCATGGCGGGCACGGATATCTTCTGTCCTCCTTCATCTCGCCCAAATCGAACCGGCGGATGGACGCCTATGGCGGGCCGTTGCAGAACCGGGTTCGCATCCTGGTGGAGGTCATTCAGGCGGTGCGGCAGGCCGTGGGGCCGAATTTCCCCGTCTGGTGCAAGCTGGACTCGCGCGAGGTGGGGAAGAAGGGCGGGCTGACGATCGAGGACGCCGCGCAGGTCGCGCGCATGGCCGAAGCGGCGGGCGCCGACGCGATTACGGTGACGGCCTATCACGACACGGCGCAGGGTAAGCTCCATTCAGGATCGCACACGCCGCACGAACCGGCGGTGAACCTTCCCTATGCCGCGCAGATCAAGGCTGCGATCAGCATTCCGGTCATCGCGTCCGGCCGGATCGAGCCTGAGGTTGGCGATAAGGCGATTGCGAACCGGCAGATCGACTTTGTCTCCATGGGCCGCAAGTTGCTGGCTGATCCGCACCTGCCGCGCAAGCTGACCGAAGGCAGGGCCGCCGATGTCCTGCCTTGCATCTATTGCTATACCTGCATCAGCGCCATCTATGTGTGCGATCCGCTGCGTTGCGCGGTCAATCCCGAGACGGGCTTTGAATATCTGCGTTCAGACGCGCCATCTTCTGGTGGCAAGCGCGTCGTCGTCATTGGCGGCGGGCCGGGCGGGATGGAAGCGGCGCGCAGGCTGGACGCACTGGGGCATCAGGTCATCCTGCTCGAACAAGGCGAATTGCTGGGCGGAACGTTGCGCTTTGCGGCATTGGCCTATCCGGCGAATGAACGGCTGCTCGAGTGGCTGCAACGGCAGATCGCTTCGTCAAAGGTCGATGTTCGGCTGCGCACGCGGGCGACGCCGGAGCTTTTGAAAACGCTTCAGCCTGATGCGGTTGTCGTTGCCACGGGTGCGGTGCGCGGCATGCCGGACATTGCAGGGAATGACTTGCCGCATGTCTTCTCCGGCGACGACATGCGGCGGATGGTGCTGGGTCAAAGTTCCGATGAATTGAAGCGCAAGACAGGGTTGCTGACGCGGGCCGCGACCAAGATCGGTTCCATGACGGGGATGACCGCCAATCTCGATTTCCTGCGCAAGGCGACGCACCAATGGATGCCGCTCGGCAAGCGGATCGTCATCATTGGGGGCGAACTGGTCGGCCTGGAGCTGGCGGAGTTCCTGAACGAACGTGGACGCCAGGTGGTAGTGGTGGACGACGCGCCGCGATTGGGCGCCGGTCTGACGATCGTCCGCCGGATGCGGTTGCTTGCGGAACTGAAGGAACATGGCGTTCAGCTTCATCCGGGGGCCAGCGCCGTCCGGATCGAACCAAACGCGGTTCGCTTCATGGACAATGGAGGAGCGGAGCAGGCCGCCGCCGCCGACCATGTGATCGTTGCCAAGGGCGCGACGGGTGACCTGACGCTCGCCGATCAATTGCGGGAGCAGGGCCTTACCGTTCACGTCGTCGGCGATGCCAAGGGGATTGGCTATATCGAAGGCGCGATGCGCGGTGCTGCGCAGGCGGTTGACGCAATAGCCGGGTGAATGCCTGGCCCATATTCACACGGAACCAGCGGGGGAATGTGCGCTGTGGTCCGCAAATATCCATGATCGAGGCCATATGAACCGGACTGATACACGCCTTTCCTTTCAGGATGCGGAGCCTGCCTCGTTGGGCGGCGGCAATGGGACGCGGGGGAAAAGAGGCAGTCGTGGCTGGCGCCGTGCAGTTCTGATCGGTGCTGGCGCCATTGCCGTCCTAGGCGGGGGATATTGGGCCTATAGCGCCAACCTGTTCCGGGCCAAGCCAGCGATCGATTATTCCGGGCCGACGGCGGGCTGGAGCTATTATGGCGGTGACGCAGGCGGGACGCGCTACTCGCCGCTGACGCAGATCACGCCTGACAATGTCTGGGCGCTGAAGCCTGCATGGACCTATCATATCGGCATGGTCACGGCGCCGGAGCCGCTTTCCCCGACATTTCAGGCGACGCCGATCATTGCGGAAAACCGGCTCTATCTCTGCTCTGGCAATGGCCGGATCGCGGCGGTGGACCCGGAAACCGGCAAGGAAATTTGGGCAAAGCAGCCAAGCTCGGACAATTTCAGCACCTATTTGCTGAACTGCCGTGGCGTCACCTATGCGCGTGACGAAAGCGTGCCACCGGGCGCTGAATGCGCGGGACGGATTTTCGCCGGGACGCTGGACGGGCGGCTGGTGGCGCTCGATTCCGCCACGGGCCGCGAGTGCCGCTCCTTCGGGCGTAACGCCGTGGTCGATCTGAAGCCGGGGCTGGGCAAGATCGAGCGGGGCGACTTGTCCATCTCTTCACCGCCCGTCGTGATCGGCAATGCCATCGTCGTGAACGGACGGCTCACCGACAATATGCGGGTGGACATGCCCGCCGGGGCCATCCGGGCTTTCGATATTCATTCGGGCAAGCCGCTCTGGTCCTGGAACGGCCTGCCGCCGGGGATGAGCGATGCTCAGGATGCGCCGAAGGGCGAGCAATTCGTCCGGCGCACGCCCAATAGCTGGGCGCCGATGGCGGTCGATCTCAAGCTCAACCTTGTCTATGTGCCGATAGGCAACGCGCCGCCCGACCATTATGCCGCCAACCGGGCGGGCCTCGACTATTATGCAAGTTCGGTAGTCGCGCTCGATGGGACGACCGGTCAGGTCAAGTGGCGGTTCCAGACGGTTCATAACGACGTGTGGGATTATGACATTCCCGCGCAGCCGGTGTTGTTCGACCTGCCCACGGCGAATGGGTCTGTCCCGGCGCTCGCGCAGACCACGAAGGTCGGGCATATCTTCATCCTCGACCGGCGCACCGGCAAGCCGATCTTCCCCGTGGTCGAACGCCCCGTACCGCAGGAGGGCAAGGTGCCGGGCGAAAAGCTGTCGCCGACCCAGCCATTCCCCGCCAATCCGGCGTTCATCATCCGCGATCCGGACCTACGCGAAGAAGATATGTGGGGCTTTACCCCCTATGACAAATATAAGTGCCGGGAGCTGTTCCGATCCGTGAACTACAAGGGCGTCTTCACGCCGCCCTCGACAAAAGGCTGGCTGCAATGGCCAAGCTTTGAGGGCGCGTCCAACTGGGGTGGCGTAACCGTCGATCCACAGCGGGGCATCCTGATCGCCAACACGACGCAGGTGGGCGCGATCATGAAGCTGATCCCGCAGGCCGATATTGCGTCCCGCACCGCCGCCGGGGAAGCTATCCTGCCGACCAAGGGCGCGCCCTACGGCCTACAGATGAAGCCCATGCTGTCTCCCTTCGGCGCGCCGTGCAACCGGCCGCCTTGGGGACGCCTGACCGCGATCGAACTGAAGGCTGGCAAGACGCTGTGGAACGTGCCGCTTGGCACCACGCGCGATCAGGCGCCGCCGCCCATATGGCTGAAGCTGGGCGTGCCGAACCTTGGCGGCAGCGTCGCCACGGCTTCGGGACTGGTGTTCCTTGGCGCGACCACGGACAATTATCTGCGGGCCTATGACATTACGTCCGGCAAAGTGGTCTGGCGCGTTCGCCTGCCTGCGGGTGGGCAGGCCACGCCCATGACCTACCGCTTGAAGAAGGATGGCCGCCAATATGTCGTGATTGCCGCAGGCGGGCACAAATTCCTCGGCACGAAGCTGGGCGATTCCCTCGTCGCCTACGCTTTGCCAAAATAAGCTCGGGCGGGCGGCGGCCGATCAATCTTGTCGCCGCCGCCGCGTCCTTCCAATAAGATGGCGCAAAGACTCGCCACGCATATGGCGCGGCGGATGGAGAGCGCAGAAGTGCACGAATATGTCACCTGGACAGAGGAGCGTCTTGCCACGTCTCGCATTCCTGGCGTCGTCGTTCGGCTGAACCTTCCACACGGGGGGAGTTTCCCACAGCATCTCGCAGGACGGGAGCCTACTCATCAGGTCGGCATGTGGACGTCGAGCATTTACAGGCCGCGCGGCCGATTTCGCTACGCCACCCAGTCCCACTATCATGAATTGAAGCAGGCCACCTTTGTCCCCGCCGATATCGACTGGATCGCCGAAGTCGAAAATTCCGGTCCCCTGAAACCCGCAATCTTCTGCGATTTTGAGAAGGAATATTTCAGCGAGACCACGGGCATAGAGCCGCTCAACCATGTAGAACAGCTGCTATATTGCGAGAATGGGAATGTCTCTCAACAGGCATTGAAGCTTCTTGCGGATGAGCTTCGCGCGCCCGGCTTTTCCCATGCCGTGAAGGTGGATTCCTTGTGCCGGTTGATCCTCGTGGAATTGGTGCGGCAGCTTGACGATACGCACACCAATGCGCGCGCTGGCGAGGGTGGTAAGCTCGCCTCATGGCAGCTTCGTCGGATCCGCGATATTGTGGAAACCGTCGAAGGACGGTCGATTACCGTCCGCCAATTGGCCGATGAATGCGGTATCAGCGCGCCGCATCTGCGTCGCCTGTTCAAGGCCAGCACGGGAACTTCCGTCAGCGCCTATGTCGATGGCATTCGCCTTGAAAGGGCAAAGACGCTCCTCGCCGACCGATCGCTTCCCTTGAAAGGTATAGCGCACCGTCTGGGCTTCGCGAACGCCAGCGCCTTTTCAGCGGCATTCAAGCGTGAGGCGGGAAGCAGCCCGAACAGATATCGTCAGCAGATCGCATCCTGACGTCGCCAGTTGTTGAACGGCCTATCGGCGCCATCAGTGCAACGGGTCCAACAATGCTTTGCAGCTTCGCGCCTTAAGACGGAACGCCTGGACCGAAGGCGCGTTTGCGTCCTGAATTTCAGGGAGAATGAACATGGCGCGTATCACGTCGATGATCCTGGCCGCGGGGTTGACGCTGGCGGCCTGTAATCAGGCGAGTGAACAGCGCAGCGCCGACGCTCTGAATTCGGCAAAAGGCGTTGCGGAAAATGCTGGCGACAGGATCGAGAATGCGGCTGAGAACGCGATTGATGCATTGAAACCAACCCCTGATGCGCAGGATTTCGTGAATCTTGCAGCCAGAAGCGATGCGTTCGAGATTGCGGCTGCCAAGCTGGCATCGGCTAACGCCACGTCCGCTGAGGTAAAGGCCTTCGCCGTCCAGATGATCAAGGCCCATTCAGAGTCGGCCGCGAAGATCAAGGCGGCGGCGGGCAAGGCACGGCCTGCCGTCATGCTCAACCCTGACCTTACCGCTGGGCAGAAGAAGGATTTGGACGAACTGCGTCAAAAGAAGGGTGCGGCGTTTGACGAGGAATATATCGATGGCCAAGTCGATGCACATGAGGACGCTCTTGCGCTGATGCGTTCCTACGCGGCCGACGGCACGGACGCCGCGCTGAAGGCAGCAGCGGGCGAGATCGCTCCGGTGGTAGAGGGGCATCTGAAAATGGCCCGGGCGCTGGAGAGCAAGACCGACAGGTGATCGCCGCTATCGGTCTTTCTCCAGAGCGCCATCATCAGCAAACAGGGGCGAACCATTGTTCGCCCCCTGCCTTTTAGAGCCCATCGAGGCCTTTGCTGACGAGCACATTCACCGCGACGCGGCGGTTCTGCGCCTTGCCTTCGACCGTGTCATTGCTGCTGAGCGGGTCTGCTTCAGACATGCCGGTGGGGGTCAGCATTCGATAGGGCTTCCAACCGCAGGTCTGCTGGAGATAGTTGACGACCCGACTGGCTCGCTTTTCGCTAAGTTCCTGATTGAAGTCGTCGCTCCCGGTGGAATCGGTATAGCCCACGACGAGCAACAGGGCGTTGTTCATGCCATCGGCCGCTGACGCGGTGGCGCACAGGTCGCTCTTCGCCTGCTCGGACAATACCGCCTTTCCGATGTCGAAGTTCACATTGGTCGTGCTTTTGACATTATATTTATCGATGTCGCCCACGCGGCTGCGCAAGGCCTCCGTCGCGGCGGTCTGTTCGGCGAAGCCCTGGGCAGTGCCGCTGCGGATCATCGACGCGGTCTTCAGGTCCTTGCTCTTCAGATCGATTTGACTGGCGATCAGGTCAGCACCCGACTGAAGCGTCTTGATGGAAACCGGCAGGCCGTTCAGCAGCGAGGCTGTGGCAAGCTTGCTGCGGCTGAGGCCAAGGAAGCCGCCGCTGGACTTTACCCGGGTGGCATCATTGATGGTTACGACGGTGTTGGTGCCGTCGGCAGCGGTCACCTGCAATTTATCGCCCGTGCGTGCGGAGATGAGGCCTTCGATCTCAGGCCCTTCGGCCAGTTGCGCCGCTTCGGGCGCAGGGGCGCTGTAGGTTGCCGACAGATTGGCTTCAGGCGCTTCCTGCTGCGCCTCCTGCGCAAAGCCGGCTGAAGCGGTTCCGGCCGCCAACAGTAAGAAAAGTTTCGGACTTCTTAAAATGTTAGTCATTGCGCTACTCCTTCAAACTCGATCGGGCGGGCCTGCGTGATCGCAGCTTCTCGTCCGACCGCCGCATCTGTGATGTCGTAACGGCTGTCAGAACCCCCTCCATGTAGTCTCATCATGACGCGCGGTATTCGGCCGCACCTGAACAGCATGGGCGTCCTGCCTGTTCAGCCCAACCTTTCGCGGAGATGAACGCGCCCGGTCGCGCTCCGCTGCTGGGGTTGGTAGGACTGCTTCATGCGACGAACCGATGTCGGCTGGCCAAATTTATTAACCGTATAATTAAGATTAAGCAATTTCCCCGCAGGCCGTGGTCGCCACCAGGATTAGCCGGGTGACTCGGACAGTTAGAAGGCCACTGGAGTTTCCAAGAATCTTCATGCACGCTGGCGCATACTGGTGGGGAAGGATTACATGGTTGAAATATCTTGATTTCATCTGGCCTGTTCTTTTACCTTCGTCGTCGATCAGTGGTCAGGGCCATTTTCTGATAGTTGCCGACTCCGGCGCGCCCGATATCAGCAGGGTGGAATAGAATTGCCCGGATGCTGAACAGGGGGGATTAGACCATGTCCGAACGGCAGCTGGAGGCGTGGCAGGACGCGGGGTTGATCGACGCCCATACTGCCGAACAAATTCGCGCGTGGGAGTTGGCCCGTAGTCGGCCTGTTGGATTGTGGGCGATCGTCGGCCTCGGTGCGTTGACGATCGGTTTGGGGATCATCTCCGTCGTCGCCGCGAATTGGGACGCGATACCCGGTGAGACGCGTCTGGCGATCCACTTCGCCCTGATGACCGGCTTTGCGGCGCTGCTATGGTGGTATCTGCCCCGGGCAGCGGCGAAGAACAATTATTTCAGCGATGGATTGCTGTTCGTGGCCGCGGTTCTGGGTCTCGCCTTCTTTGGCCATGTCGGGCAGGTGTATCAGACCTCCTCGCCGCTTTGGCAGCCGCTGCTGGCATGGCTGGCCATTTTTTCGCCGCTGCTGCTTCTCTATGGCAGAGGCTGGCCGGTCGCGGGCCTCTGGCTGGCGGCGGTAGTCGGCACGGCATGGTCTCACGCCGACGAATATGGTCATGCGTGGGCATGGGGGCAGCATGCATCCCAACCTGCTTTTCCAACACTCTATTGGGGACTGATCGTTTGCCCGCCCATGGCGGTGGCTGTCTTCGCCGCGTTCATGCGGGACCGGAGTGATCGGCCCGCCTTCTGGCGCTTGCTGGAACAGCTGGCGATCATCCTGATCCTTGCGGGCATCAGCATCGCCATCATAGCGGGCGGCTGGGGCAGCCGGACCCACGCTGTCCTCGGCAGCATCGCCATACAAAGTCTGGCCCTGCTCGGTGCCGCCGCGATCATATTCCGCGTCACGCCAACGCGATCGGGGGCAGCGACGGCGGGAATATTGGCCGCTGGGGCGCTGCTGCATTTCGCGCAGGCTCTGCTGGTCGATCTGCATGGCGCCATCCGCAGCCCCTGGATCGGAGCGCTATTCTTCGTCATTCTGTGGGGCGCCATGGCCGCAGCGGCCATCTTCGCCCGGTGGCGGCGCCTGTTCCAGGGGGCGATCGCGCTGGTGGCGCTGCGCATCATCATCCTTAGCTTCGAACTCAATGACAGCCTGCTTGAAAGCGGGGCGGGTCTTATATTTTCCGGGGCTTTCGCCATTGCGGTGGCGTGGTCGACCGTCCGTATCTCGAAACGCTATGCACCGGCGGAAGGGATGGTGGCATGAAGAGGCTTGCGCCATCGCCCCGCTTACTGCTCGCTGCCGCCCTGCTGCTGCCGATCATGGCCTTGGCTTACAGCTGGATCGCGACCTATCGCCTTGCGCAGCAAGGGCAAGAATGGCTCATTCCCATTCGAGGTTATGATCCAAGGGATTTGCTGCGCGGACACTATATTCAATATCGATATGACTGGCCCGTGGAGGTTCCGCGCGACGGTAACACTTCCTTTGATGCATCACTTGCCCATCAACTATGCATCGAGGGCACCGTGCCGCACATTGTCAGGGTTCGCGAATTAAATCCTATTTCAGGTCATCCCGATGCTCAGCAAATAAGGGGGTGCGCGGTCATCGTTCGTGCTTCGATTGGCACGCGGCGCGAAGTGCGGGGATTGGATTCCGGCATATTGTTCACGTCGCAAGCTAATGCGCTGTCTTTGTCGCGCCGATTGGCGGACGCGGACGAGCAGGGTCTGGTGCGCGTCAGGATCAGGCCAGATGGGGTCATGCGACCGGTAAACCTGGAATTCCGAAAGCGTCAGCACCCAGATTGATCATTCTTTCCGCAATAGTGACATAAGTGCATCACAATTGTGTATTGCTCAATTGCGTAGTTTGTTTCCATATTCTACTCTGAAGATCGACCGCCTGAACAAAGGCGGCGAACTAAAATAGGAGGGGATTTTGAAGAAGCATTCCGCACTGCTTTTCAACAGCGTAGCCTCATGCGCGGTTCTGATAGCCACACCTGCCTTGGCGCAGGACGCGTCAGGCACCCCGCTTGGTGCAACGGCCGACATCATCGTGACGGCACAACGCCGCGCCGAACGCGCGCAGGACGTGCCCATCGCGATTACGGCTTTTTCGCCGGAACGCCTTCAACAACAAAACATCACCCAGTCGCAGGATCTGAACGCCAGCGTCCCGTCCCTGGTCGTGGGGTCCGCGGGGCAGGGCTCACGCGATTCACAAACCTTCACGCTGCGCGGCCAGGGGGCCACGTTCCAGGCGTCGCCGGGCGTCGTCCTTTACCTGAACGAAGTGCCGCTGCCTGCCCCGATCACGCTCAGCCAGCAGGGCGGACCCGGCAACTTCGTCGATCTTGAAAATCTTCAGGTGCTCGCCGGCCCGCAGGGCACGTTGTTCGGCCGTAACACGACTGGTGGCGCGATCCTTCTCGTGCCGCACAAGCCGACGAACGACTTTTCCGGATCGCTGCTTGCGAAATATGGCAATTACGACGCCAAGGAGATTGAGGGCGTTATCAACGTGCCCGTGGTCGAGGACAAGCTGCTCGTCCGCGTCGTCGGTGCCTATCATGATCGCGACGGCTATACCCATGACGTGATCTGGAACAAGGATCGCGACGACACGCACTGGTATTCGGGCCGTATCGGCATCACCTTCCGCCCGACCGAGCGCATCGAAAATTACCTGATGGCCTATGGCTCCTACTCGCGCTTCAACGGCACGGGCCTGATCCATAAGGGTTTCAATATCGACGGCACCGCCGGCCTCGCTCAGTTGGGGCTTTGCTCCAACACGCCGATCGCGACGAGCGGGCCATTTTCGTGCGACGTCTATCGCGCGACCACGGCACAAGCCGATGCGCTCGGCCCACGCCAAACTGCTCACGGCATTGATGATTATCAGAAGACCAAGACCTGGGGCATCACGGATACCCTGTCCTTCGACCTCAACGACGAACTCGTCCTGCGCAACATCGTCAGCTATCAGAAGTTCAAGAGCTTCTACCGCTATGACGGCGACGGCACCGTCTTGCAGCAATATGATGTCGATCCCTACAAGCTGCCCGCACCGGGGCAGGTCACGCTGCCGGGCGTCGGCACGCCGGTCGTTTATAATAATACGTCGCCGGTTACGCTGCCGCGCGACAGCTACAAGCAGTTCACCGAAGAATTCCAGATTCAGGGCACCTACCTGGACAACAAGCTGACTTTCACGGCGGGCGGCTTCTACTACAGCCAGAAGCCTGACGGCGATCAGGCGGGCAGCGCCATCAACTATTGTCCGGCGGGTCTGACTGGCACCCCCCTTCCGGGTATCCCGCCCACCTGCGTAGCGAACGCAACGCCGGGCTATGTCGCGACGACCTCAAAGGCGCTCTATGCGCAGGGCACATTCGATTTCGGAGCGATGACGCCGTCTCTCGACAGCCTGCGGCTTACCGGCGGTTTCCGCTACACCTGGGACAAGATCAAAGGCTTCTCACAAAGCTATACGCCCACTCTTACCGGACAGTTCATCTGCTCGGCGGACTCGACATTGGTGGACGCGATTTCGGATTGTAACTTCACCGCTTCGCTGAAGAGCAAGGCGGCCACCTGGCTCGTCGGGCTGGATTACAAGCCGATCCGCGACCTGATGGTGTTTGCAAAGGTCAGCCGTGGCTACAAGGCAGGCGGGTTCAATCCTTACGCGGTTCGCGAAACCACCCGCACGTTCGAACCGGAAAAGGTCACCTCTTATGAGGCTGGATTCAAGTCGGACTTCCGGATCGCCAGCGTGCCTGCCCGGTTGAATGCTTCCTATTATTATCTGAATTACCAGAATATCCAAAAGGCGACTGGCGATTTTAACCCCGTAACATTGGCCAGCGGCGCGCGGATCAACGCGGCGAAGGCCCATGTTTCAGGTGTAGAGGTTGACGCATCCATCCGGCCGTGGAAGCCCATCGAGATCGGCGGTAATTTCAGCTACACGCGCTTTAAATATACCGAATATACATTGCCATCGAACGGCTTCCTGGCGGATTGTTCCGGCACGGCACTGCCGCCTGGGACGCCCACGGACCTGACCTGCCTGCCCGGTCAGTATGTCGTGCCCTACATTTACAGCTTCCACGTGGCGGTGAACCTGCCCATAGCGGAACGACTGGGAGACCTCTCCTTCTTCGTGAACTATGCGCACAATTCGTCGCAGCATACCGAAGCAACGGTCGTTGCGCCGCAGCAGCCGGGCGAGAAGCTGGACGCCTTCGGCTTGCTGAACATGTCTCTGGACTGGAACAACATCGCAGGTTCCGGCCTGGATGCAGGCTTGTACGTTACCAATGCCACGAACAAGCTCTACAGGATCAGCAACACAGACGTGTACCAGGGTGGCTCGTTGCTCTCTTGGGCGACGATCTATGGTGAGCCGCGCATGTATGGCCTCAAGCTTCGCTATCGTTTCGGCGGAGAATAGGGCTTAAAGAACGGGGGCGGCGGTCATGACGGCCGCCCCGTTCAGTATCCCCGGCCGATTCAACAGCGTTTGCGTTGGACCGGCCGATCTGTTCCGGCGCTCGATGTTCTACCAAAAGCCGACCGTGACAGGTGCCGGAAGCCCCGCACCGATCAGTGTTCGCTAGCGGCGAAGGCGCCGATGCCGGTCTCGGCCCGTACGCGCTGCGCCGCATAGCCAGCTCTATCGATTGCCCCGCGTGATGAACGATCGAAATGCGAGATCAGCCAGATAGCAAGGAAGCCAGCCGGCACTGAAAATATAGCAGCAGAGCTGTACGGGAAAGGAGCCGGACCAAGGTTAAAGGTGCTTGTCCAGACCGTCGGCGACAGCAGCGTGAGGATGAAAGCGGTAAGCAGGCCAATCGTGCCACCCATTGCCGCGCCACGCGTGGTGCAGCCATTCCGGAGAAGGGAAAGGATCAGCACGGGGAAATTGCCCGACGCGGCCAATGCGAAGGCCAGGCTGACCATGAAGGCCACATTCTGCTTTTCAAACAGAAGACCGAGCAACACCGCCAACGCGCCCAGCGCCAGCGTGGTCAAACGCGACACGCGCAGTTCGTCAGCCGGTTCCGCCGCGCCATGTTTCATCACGGTCGCATATAGGTCATGGCTGATCGCAGAGGCTGCCGACAGGGTCAGTCCCGCGACCACCGCAAGAATAGTCGCAAAGGCGACGGCGGATATGAAGCCGAGGAAGAGATTCCCGCCGATCGCATGGCCAAGATGGATCGCTGCCATATTGCCTCCGCCACGCAGCGAGCCTCCGACGTCAAGATAGGCAGGCTGCGTTCCGACCAGCACGATCGCACCAAAGCCGATGATGAAGGTGAGGATATAGAAATAGCCGATCCAGCCGGTCGCCCACAGCACCGATTTGCGCGCTTCCTTTGCATCAGGAACGGTGAAGAAGCGCATCAATATGTGGGGCAAGCCCGCCGTGCCCAGCATGAGCGCAAGGCCGAAGGAAATCGCGGACACCGGGTCCTTGATGAAATTGCCCGGCGCCATGATCGAACGCCCTTTGTCAGCAGCATCGGCAGCGCTGGCGCCCGCATCGAATGCCGCAGCCGTCTTGACCTCAACGGCCCTGGCGAAGAGCGCCTCCAACGAGAAACCGAACCGCGCCAGCACCATCCCAGCCATGAAGGTGGCGCCGCCAAGCAGTAGCACGGCCTTGATGATCTGGACCCAGGTGGTCGCGCGCATGCCGCCGAACAGGACGTAGAGCATCATCAGCGTGCCAACGATCACCACCGCAACCGCATAAGGCAGGCCGAATAGCAATTTGATGAGCTGTCCTGCCCCCACCATCTGTGCGATCAGGTAGAAGCTGACGACCAGAAGCGTGCTGACCGCTGCAAAGCTGCGCACCGGCGGCTGGGCAAAGCGGTAGGAGGCTACATCGGCGAAGGTAAAGCGTCCGAGGTTGCGCAGCCGCTCCGCCATCAGGAACAGCAGGATCGGCCAGCCCACCAGAAAGCCGGTGGAATAGATGAGCCCGTCATATCCATCCAAGTAGATCTGCGCTGAAATGCCAAGGAAGGACGCCGCCGACATATAGTCGCCCGCCATCGCGAGGCCATTCTGAAAGCCGCTAATGCCTCCGCCTGCCGTGTAGAAGTCCGAAGCTGTGCGCGTGCGCGCCGCCGCGACCTTCGTGATCCACAGCGTCAGCCCGACGAAAGCGACGAACATGCAGATCGCGATCCAGTTGACGGGTTGGCGTTGAGCCTGTCCTTCCAGCGCGGCCGCAAAAGCGGGGAACGGGGCCAGCGTCACGGAAGCCAAGGCGATCGCCAGCAAACGCCCCCTCACGCGCTATGCTCCTTTCGGCGGTGTTCCTGAAGAATTGCGGCCATTTGTTCGTCATGATGACGATTGGCGTGCGCGACGTAGATTCCGGTAAGCGCGATCGCCAGAAGGATGAGGCCCAGGCCGACGGGTATTCCGACCGACGTCACGCCACCAGCAATCGGTGCGCCAAGCGCTGCCTTGTCGAAGGCGATCAGCAGCAGATAGCCGACAAATGCAAGGAAGATGATGGCGGACAGCCACCAGCCAAGACGCGATCGCCTTGCCACCAGGTCAACATAACGCTGATCGGCCGCCACGCTGGCGACCAAGGCATCTTCTCGCGCATTCATTACACTGCTCCCCCTGCAATATCATCATGCTAGGCGCGGCGCCCATGATTGCAATAGCGTCTGCCCAATTTGGAAGATCTTCACGAAGCGCGGGAGTCCGTCGCTTGGAGCGTGAAAGCAGCGTCACCCGCCGTCTGATAGCTGAAGCAATTTGCGGCGGAATTCGGTTGGGGCCATGCCGGTCCATCCGCGACAGGCGCGACGCAGCGCGTTGGAATCGCACAGGTCGAGCCGTTCGGCGATGTCCTCTATCGACAAGCGGCTGTTGGTCAGCATGTCGACGGCCATTTCATGGCGCAGTTCGTCCCGGATCGTCCGGAAGGAGGTGCCAGCGCTATGCAGCCTGCGCCGCAGCGTCATCGCCCCCACGGTCAGGTGCCGGGCCAGTTCCTCGAGTGAGGGGAGCTTGCGCCTTTCTCGCAATGCCATCGCCATGAAGTGACGCGAACGGCGGACGATCTCCAGCGGATCCTCACCCGTCCGCAACCCGAACAGGAAATTGAGCGTCGGCAGCGCTTCGCAATCGGCCATGGTGCGGATGACCGGCTGATCGAGGAGGGATGCCGCAAAGCGCATTTCCAGCTGGTCTGCGTTGAGTAGCAGATCGAACGGCAGCAGCTCGCCGTCCAGATGCCGTCGGGCGAATTCGGGGAAATCGAGTGCCAGTGTGCCTTCCAGCGGCTTGCCGATGAGCCAGCTGAAAATGGAGTGGAACATCAGTTGGCCGTGAAGAATGACGATGAAGTCCATTTCTTCGTCATCGCTGCGCGCGCCCGTATATGTCAGGCAGGCCTGTCCGCCTGTCCGCTTCAACGTCATGTTGCCCATTCGCCCGTCGATTGCCAGCAGCAGCTCCTCCGTCCGCGTGATGGCTTCGCGCAGGGTGCGGCTACCGACCAGGCAGTAGAAAAGCAGGCGCCAGTCGCCACCGCGAAAGGGGAGCCGTCCGGTGGCGTAGGCCTGCATATCGGACAGTTCCACGCTGGCACGGGACGAAAGCTTTTGCAGGCTGGCGATGTCCAGAGACGGGAGGGTGGCGGTCAGAAACCGGTCGAGCGGCTCGTTAAACCCGTTGACCCTCAAGACGCCGACCGCATTTCCCCCGCGTCGTGCGATAAGGCGAAGAAGGCGCGCCACGATGTGATGGCCTGGCTGCCCGATGTCGCTGGAAAGCGGGCCACGGTCTTGATCGCATCCTCCTGGGGGCGCGGCTTCGTGCACGACGATCTTGTCCATCATCCTCTCTTCTCGCCGCCAAGAAAATCTAACGATGTAAGGGAGTCAATGAGGGGCACGATGGCACCCATTCCACATCATGGAAATGGACGGCGAAATATTTGATCTACCCACCGAATTCGGTGTGAAGATGAGTTGTGCTTTAAAGGGGGCGTAGCGCCCGGATAGCTTCCGGGCGCTACTGCACGCGGTGGCAGACGACTGATCAACCGCCTTTCCGAGCGCTCAACCCGAAAGATCATCGGCGCACTTCAATGCGTGAATTCGCAAATGTTGCGTGGGAGGCCTTAAACAAGAAAGGTCCAGCGCGGCGTCGCTGAACCTTGAGATTGGGGGAGGCGTGGGCAGTAGTGACCGGGGGATCGCCTAAGCAATCCCCCGGCCAGTCGGTCACCAGTTGAAGCGTAGTGTCGCGCCAAATTCGCGCGGCGCCGTGATGTTCGCCAGGCGATAACCGGAGTCGAACGATAGGGTGCCGAACGATTCCAAGCCGGGCAACGCGCCGGTTGCGACCTGGAAGTTTCCTTGCGACACGCGCTGTGCGCGGGTCTGATCGAGCAGGTTCTTCACAAACAGGTTCAGTTCCCAACGATCTTCGCCGCGCAGGCCGACGAACAAATCGATCTTGGTGAAGTCCCGATAGGTGTAGTTGCTGTTTTCAGACTTGAACCCTGGACGATAGGACAGGAGCCCGCGAATGAACGGGGTTAGCGAGCCCATACCGAACCGGACTTCGCCATTGCTTGACAGGCTGAATTTCGGAACGTCCGCGATACGATCGTTACGAGCGCAAACCGCGACTTGCTCGGTCCCAGGAACGCTGGGCGTGCCGATCGAATCCGGGATGCCGTCGCCATTATAGTCGTTACAATAAAGCTGGGCGTTGTCGTAATGCGCATCAGCATAAGTGGCGTTCACGTTAAAATCGACCCACTGCGAAGGTTGGAAGCCGAGTTGGACCTCAATGCCCTTGCTGATGGCATCGCCAAAGGTTGGTAGTGGCGCCGTCGCTGTATCGACAGCACCGGGGACACGGGACGAGTTGGTCGTAAGCCCCGGTGCAAAGTCCACATAATTTTTGAACTTCTGGTAGAAGGCCGCGATGTTCAGCGTAACCTTACGGTCGAACAGGCTGGATTTCAGGCCGACTTCAAAACCATCGGACGTTTCGTCAGGGGTTTGGAGATATTGTGGATCAAGCGGTGTCGAAACGCCCGTCGCGGCGACGCCAGGGCGGAAGGACCGGCCGTAGTTCGCATAAACGTTCAGATCCGGATTGATCCTCCAGCTGATAGATGCTCCCCCTGTCAAGGCACTTGGCTTCACTACGCTTGGAGTTGTGGTATCTACGCCAATGGCCGGGATGATCAGCCGCTGCGAACGCGTGGTCTTTCCCCAGGTCTGGCGAAGGCCGCCGGTGATGGTTAAACCATCGATCACCTCATAGCCCAACAGACCGGACACCGCATAGGACTTGCTGAGGATCGGCAAGATTACGGATACATCGACAGGGAACACGAAGATTTGCGGAGGCACTGGACCGGGGCCGGTCATGCCGGGGAAGATCGAGCCGAACGGATCGGTGAAGAACGCGTCGTTGCTCTGATTGACGCGCACATCGTTGAACTTCGAATAATCGTAGTTCGCCGCAATTGCCCAATTCAGGCGTGAGCCGCTAGGTGACTGGAGGCGAAGCTCCGTCGTCCATAGATCGTAAGGCGTGTGTACATGCTGGTTCAGCTGATAACCGGGAACCGCATTGCCTTCGTCCTGGTCGCGTTGCTGTTCCAGCCGTGTCTTTTGATATCCGCCATTGAATACCAATTCGCCCCAACCAAAATTATAATTGGTGTTGAGGGTGACCAGATGCGTTTCGTTGGTAAACCGCAGGGCGCCTTCGCTGACTGCGAGTCGATCGTTGAGGCTGATTGCGGGGCCGCTGCGCAGCGGGAAGAAGCTGTTCGGGCTGGGCTGGTTGCCTGGGCCGAACACCGCACGGAACGGCCGTGTGTCCGTCCAGAGATACTGATATACAAGGTCCGCGCGGAAGTCGGATGAAGGCTCCCAGGCGAGCGAAATACGGCCGCTCATCGTTTCATTGTAGGATTTGCGTCCGTCGATATTCTTGACCTGGCCGCCACGGTTGCGGTCATAGAGAAGCGCGCCGCGGATAGCGAGGCTGTCCTGAATAATAGGCACGGAAGCCGCACCCTGGAAGTTGGTTGCGTGCAGATCACTGGCTGCGGCCTGGGCATAGCCGGTCGGCTTGCTAAGGTCTGGACGGGCAGAGCCGATGACGATCGAGCCTGCGGGGGAAACCTTGCCGCGGAACAGGCCTTGGGGACCACGAAGAACCTGAATTTGGCCGATATCGTAGATCGCACTAAAGAAAGTATTGGGATCGACGTCGATTTCATTGAAATAGACTTGGACTGCGTCGCTCGAACCGCTGTCAGGATTGAACGAAATGCCGCGCAAGGTTGCGATATTGCTGCGGCCGTCGCCATTTTCCAGCGTGAGGCCGGGGACGATGTTCTGAATTTCCTTTACGTCAAACAGATTGAGCTTGGCGACGTCCTGTCCCGACACGACATTCACCGCCAGCGGCGTTTGCTGTAAAGTCTCGTTACGGCGTGTAGCTGTAACGATGATCTCGGTAGCATTCGGTTCGGCAGCGCCTTGATCAGCTTGCTGCGCAGCCGCGCCGCTGGCAATGGCCAGCCCGCAAGCGCAACTCAACAGCTGTATAAGATTACGACCTCTTGATCTCTTCATAGTCCCCTCCATTTTAACCCCGAAACCTTTTGTTCGGACATTGAGCGATTCAGGGTTATATAAGGGCGAGAACATCTCCAGAAGCGGCCATTCCACCATGTGGAACGGAAACGCGAATTCTAATCATCCTCAGTTCTTGCCGAACGTTCCGATATAGAGTCCCGCCTGATGGCCCGACTTTCCGGAGGGGTCTTTGATCGCGAAGGCAATGCGGCGGCCGTCGGGGGAAACCGTCGATTGATGGGCCTGTGCACCGGACCGGCTGACGTTTGTCAGCGCCCGGCGTGATTTGCCATCCATGGTGATGACGAAGATATCGAAGCCCTTGCCGGAATTCGCTGCGGCGATCTCCGCCGCATGGCTTTCGCCCTTGAAGCGCAAAATCTGCTCGACGCCCGGCCTGATATGCCCGCTGATTCCGCGATAGGGGCCATCCGGATCGGAATGGATATTCGCTTCCTCCAGGCCATAGCGTTCGTCGGGAAATACGTGGGTTTCGTTATGGGAAGGGGTGGAATAGACCTTGCTCACCGTCTTGGTTGCGATGTCGACTTTGTACATTTCGCTGTCCAGCGCCGCCATTTCGGTGGTCCAGAACATGACGCTGCGCCCGCCATCGATGAAGTCATAGGCCTCGGGAAAGCTCGCCGGGCCAGGCTGGCCGGGGCGATAGCTATAGACGGCCTGCATGTCGGCAAGCCGCGCAGTCCTGCCGTCACGGACCAGCCGGGCCACGGTCAGGTCGAGGCCAGTGGCCGAAGGACGCGACCAGGATAGGTTGATCGATCCATCGGCGTTGGGTGCACGCGCTATGGCGATGTCGCCCATCGCCCCACTGTTGAGCGAAACCGGATGGGCGAGCGACTTTGACATCCAGAACAGCTGGGTCCGGGTGGCATCGGCCGCGCCGCCGCTGCCCCCCTTCATGCCCGGCGCGGCTTCGATCAGGAAGCTGTTGTCGGGCAGGTAGAAGATGCGCGTGACGAACTGTGTTTCACCGAATTTACAGGTGAGGCAACGCACTTTTTTCGTGCGCACGTCGATTTCATAGGCCGGGCTGTCGACCAGATCGTCTTTGGTGAAGGCAATGCGACGGCCGTCGGGCGACCAGTTGGGCCGGTTGCCCCAGTCCAGCAGGCGTTCCTGATGGCAGGGGTCGGTCAGATAGTCGATCTTCGTATCCTTGGCCGTGGCGGCAGGCGCTGCCGTCAGCGGCAGGATAGCGGTCAACAGCGCTGCGCTCAGAAGTTGAGCAGCAATGCTGGGCTTCCTGCGCTTGGAAAGGTTCGTCACGTTCAGGCTCCTTGCGTTCAATATTCTAGTTGGTGTGGGCAATGGTCGTATCCAGACCATGCAGCACGGCAATGCGATCCGGGATGGAAGCCGCCGCGCCGAGTGACTGAACGGCGATAGATGCCGCCATGTTGGCCTCCGCCGCAGCATGTTCGATGCAATCGCCCCGCGCGAGGCCGGCGGCGAGATAACCACAGAAACAGTCGCCTGCTCCGGTTGTGTCGACCACCGCTGTAGGCCGACCCGCTATGCGCTGAACGCCGCTTGCCGCAACGATCGCCACGCCGTCCGCGCCCAATGTCACCAGCAGCGTCTGACGATGTTCCAAGCCAAGCATGGTCTTGCTCGAAAGCAATCCTGCGTTGTCCAGCACGGGTATGCCCCCAGCGCCCGTCAGCAAGGCCAACTCGCCTTCATTGACAATCAGCAGATCGCAGAGCGGTAGCAGCTCACGCGCGGCGGTTGATGCAGGCGCAGCGTTGAGGATGGTGCAGGCTCCGGTGGCTCGAGCACGCTGAAACAGCGCGACCGTGGCGGGGACGGGCGTTTCCATCTGGGCGAGGCAGACATCATCCGGGTCAAGATCAATCTCGGCGAAAGTGGCATCGACATCCGCATTTGCCCCGGCGACATGAATGATCTGATTGTCCTGCGGCGATGTCGCGACCAGCGCGCAACCGGTGGGGGAGGAAGTGGTGCGTACCCGGCTCAAATCGACGCCATGATCGGCAAGCGCCGCGACCATCTGCGCGCCGTCCTCGTCCGCACCGACCGCGCCCAACAATATGCAATGCGTACCCGCACGCGCTGCGCCGACGGCCTGGTTCGCGCCTTTGCCGCCCAGCTGACGGGTCAGATTTGTCCCTGACACGGTTTCACCCGCGCAGGGGAGACGCGGAGCGGTGACCAGAAGGTCGAGATTGACGCTGCCCAGCACCACGACCTTGCCCGCGCGCGCCGTCGTCATCCGCCCTGCTCCAGCGATGCGAGCTTCGCGACGCGGCGGCGGAAATGCTCTTCGTTGCTGAACTGCGCGGCCAGGAAATGGCGAATGATGTCGAGGGCTATCTGCGGGCCGGTGATCCACGCGCCTATGCACAGTACATTGACGTCGTCATGTACCACCGCCTGCCGAGCGACATAGGTGTCGTGCGCGACGGCCGCGCGGATGCCGCGAACCTTGTTGGCGGCGATGCACGCTCCCGCGCCCGTGCCGCACAGCAGGATGACGCGATCGGTCTCCCCATCCAGGATGGTTTGGACCGCGCGGCGGGTGATGTCGGGAAAGTCCACTGGCTCTTCCGATCGCGCGCCGACGTCGATGATGCGGCCGCTGTGGCGGCCTAGCAGGTCCAAAACTGGCGGGCGCAGCGGGAAACCGGCATGGTCGTTGGCGAAGCCTATGACGTCCCGGAAAGGTATATGCTGTTCGTCCCCCGACAATGTTTCTGGCTTGTGCATTGATCCCCCGAAATCCCCGCCAGTGCCCCTTTCGCAGCATTTCACCGACAGAATCGAACCTGCCCACTGGCGCTTTGACTGCGCTGTGGTATTACCAGTTTGGAATCCGATCAAGGGGGAGGACCGAATGACGCGTGGCAGGGAGGAAGCGATGGGGCGGGGAAGGCTGGCGGCCTTTTGCGTCACCGCGCTCGCGATCCAGGCTTATGCGACGCTGGTCACGGTGTTCCTGCCCGAATTTTACGCCAATGCGCTGGCTCTGCCGGTCGGTGCGGTCGGCACGGCCTTCATGACGGTGCGGGTGTTGGACCTGATGATCGATCCGCTGCTCGGCGGAATGATGGACGCGACGCGATCGCGCTGGGGGCGCTACCGTCCCTGGCTGGCGGCGAGCGCGCCAATTCTGATGCTGTCGACTTACGCCCTGTTTCAGGCGGAGCGAGGGGTCGGCATGGCTTATCTTTGGGCGTGGCTGTTCATCGCCTTCATCGGCTTTTCTATGATCGTGCTGTCGCATCTGGCCTGGACGGCGACGCTGTCCACGGAATCCACGGAGCGGACCCGCATTTTCGCTTGGTGGCAGGTATTCGCGACCGCAGGGCAGTTTTCGATCCTCGCCATATTGCCGGTCGTCGCCAGTGCCTATCCCGGCGATCCGGCGGTAGGGATGCATGCAGCCGGTTGGGTAATGATTGTTTTGATCCCGGGAGCGATCCTGTTGGCGCTGCGGACCACACCGGAAAAGCCACCTGCGGCAGGTGCTCAGGCGGCGCTCGCCATGCGGGATTATATCGCGTTATTCTCGCAAGGGCCGGTTGTCCGGTTGGTGCTGGCCGACCTGCTGATCGCCTTGTCCACGGGCGTCGCCAATGCGGTGGCGTTGTTCTTCTACATGGGGCAGCTTGGTTTCGACCGGGCGGTGGCGAGCACCCTGATCCTCATCGCCTATGCCGCCGCCTTTGCCGGGACGCCATTGTTCGCCAAGCTGGCCGGGCGTATCGGCAAGGCGCGGGCGTTGCAGGCGGGCGCGTTGATCCAGGCGTTGCTGCAATTGGGGATGGCGATGCAGCCCGCCAATGCCTTCTGGCTGACGGCGGCCAATGTCGCGGCGCTCGGCCTGTGCATCCCGATCGCCTGGTTCCTGCCCCGTGCGTTGATGGCCGATGTCGCCGACGCTACGCGTGCGCGCTTCGGCGTCGATCGCACCGGGCTGCTCTATGCGACGCTCAATGGATCGATGAAGCTGGCGCTGGGGCTCGCCGTGGGCCTAGCCTTCCTCTTGCTCGCCTGGCTGGGCTTCGATCCCGCCCATGCCGCTGACCCGCGCAACGCCCTGCCGCTGCGTAGCTTGATAGGCATCGTGCCAGCGCTCTTTTCGCTGGGCGTAGTCCTGTGCATGATGCGCTACCCTGAAACATCCCTGCGAGAGGCGAGCCGTCAGGCCGCGCTAGCCTGAAACTTCGAAAAGCTGAAAGAGATTGCCAATGAACCGTCGTGACCTGCTCAAATCCTCTGCTCTCCTGATGCTCGCAGCCGGTGTTCCTGCGACTGCGCGACGGAAATCTGCTCCCCTGCTGGGGGAAGATGGTCCGGGCGTGCAGCTCTATATGTTCGAACCCGACCTGCACCGTGACCTTGACGGCACGCTCGCCGCAATCGCTGCGGCAGGTGTGCGATCGGTGGAGCTTGCCTCGCTGCACCGTAATACACCGACACAGTTCCGCGCCGCCCTGGACAAGGCAGGTTTGAAATGCCGCAGCGCCCATGTCGCGGCTTCATCGTCGGTGCCCGGCGCGAGAGGGTTGAACTTCGATAATCTGGACAAGCTGGTCGAGGATCTGAACATATTGGGATCACGCAACGCCGTGTTGCCATTGTTCCAGTTCCCCAAAGACCCGAAATGGGGTCCGCCGGTGTCCTTCATGTCACTGATGAAGCCGGGCGGCCCGCCGGTTCCGGCCGAGCGTTATGAGCGCATGGCCGACTTCCTCAATGAAAAGGGTTCCGTCCTCAAGAAGCAGGGCATTCGCATCGGCTATCACAATCATAATGGCGAGTTGGCTCCGCTTGGGGAGAAGACCGGCCTCCATATCCTGCTGGAAAAGACCGACGCGCGCATCGTCGATTTCGAAATGGATGCGGGCTGGTTGGCGGCGGGCGGGCAGGACCCGGTCGCCTGGCTCAAACGCTATCGCGGGCGCTTTACCCAAATGCATGTGAAGGACATCGCGTCTGGGACCCAGGTCAATTATCATATGCAACAGAAACCGACGGAGGTGGGATCAGGCACGATGGATTGGCCCGCCATCCTGAAGGCGGCGCAGACTGCGGGCGTGCGCAACTTCTTTGTCGAGCAGGAGCCGCCATTCCCCGGCGCGCGCATCGACTCGCTGAACAAGAGCCTTGCCTACCTTCGCACGCTGGAGACTGCGCGATGAACCATCGCTTGATGACTCGCACGGCAATCTTCGCCTCACTGATCGCCGCAGCCGTGTCGGGACAGGCGCAGGATAATGCGGCGTCAACCCTACTGTTCGACGATGTGACTGACACGCATGTGCCCGTTTCCAAATATCTCCACGCGCTGGACGTCGCGCTGGTGGATGCGGATGGCGATGGCGATCTGGACGCGGCGATCGCGGTCGAAATGGGTGCGAACCGGCTCTACATCAATGACGGACAGGGCCATTTCACCTGGAAGCAGGGCGCGCTCGGCACCAAGGCGCATGATACCGAACATGTGCTGTCCGCCGACTTCAACCGCGACGGCTATCCCGACCTGATCTTCGTCGCGGAAGAAGATCATGCGCACCAGCTGTTTCTGGGCGGACCGGGGGGCGAATTCACCGATGCTTCGGATCAGCTGCCGAAAATGAGCGAGGGCAATGGTCTTGCGGTGGGCGACGTCAATGGTGACGGCCTGCCGGATATCGTGATCGGCAATTCGGGGGAGGAGCGTTGGAACAAGCCGCGCGCGTCGGGGCAGAACTTCCTGTGGCTGAACGACCCCAAACAGCCCGGCACTTTCATTGATGCGACGGCGACGAACCTGCCCGCTTATGAAGACGATACGCAGGACATCGCGCTTGCCGATCTGGACGGTGACGGTGACCTGGACATGGTGGTCGCGAACGAAAGTCCGCCCAATCGCGTGCTGATGAACGATGGCAAGGGACATTTCCGTGAAGCGCCCAAGGCGCTTCAGCTTCTGACCCCGCTGGAAACACGCGAAGTGCATGTGTTCGACGCCAATGGCGACAAGCGGCCGGACATCCTGTTCCTGAACCTGACCAGCAACAACAAAAAGTGGGACAAGGACCCGCAAGCGCGCCTGCTGATCAACAAGGGGCGAGGCAAGTTCCGTGACGAAACCAAGGCGCGCCTGCCTGCCAACCGTTTTTCCAGCTGGGGCGGGATGGTGATGGATTTCAACCATGACGGTGATCCCGACCTGATCGTTGGCGCGATCGACGTGCCGGGGTTCAAGCCGTTGCAGCTGCGTGCCTATGCCAATGATGGCAAGGGCCGCTTCACCGACGTGACGACTTCGGTCATGCCTGCCGCGACCGTCGCGCGCAGTTGGAGCATGGCAAAAGGCGACGTCAACGGAGACGGCGTAGAGGACCTGTTCGTCGGCAGCTGGGGCACGCAGGCGCGCCTGCTGTTGGGCAAGCGCAAATAGGGGGCGGCCGCTTTCCTGTTCCGCCAGGCGGAATTGTAGTTTCCGCGTAAGTTGCAAATTGCAGCTTTCATTGCCGATTTGTAAGTCCAGTACAGAATGGCGGTGAGGAACAGGTTTTGACGGACGGCGGGGAGATGAAAGAGGCGCGGATCGCGCTGGCGCGGGAGATGTTCGACGTTGCGCTGTCAGCGGTATCTGCGGAACGATGCCTGCCTTCGCATATGCCTTCCCCGCCGAAAGGACGGCGGCTGGTGCTTGCGGTGGGCAAGGCGGGCGCCGCGATGGCGCATGTTGCGCTTCGCCACTCTCCACAGGGTACGCAAACGATCATCCTTACGCCCTACGGCCACGGCCTGCCGCCCGGAACCTTCCCCGCCGACGCGCTCGTGATCGAGGCCGGGCATCCCTTGCCCGATGAGCATGGTCAGCGCGCGGCGCAGATGATCCAGGACGCCGTGCGAGACCTTGGCGAAGAGGATCAATTGCTGGCGCTGATCTCTGGCGGTGGCTCTGCGTTGTTGGCATTGCCGGTCGATGGCGTGTCGCTGGACGACAAGCGCCGCGTGACGCGCGAGCTGCTGTTTTGCGGCGCTACCATTTCGCAGATCAATTGCGTGCGCACGCACTTGTCACAGGTCAAGGGCGGCCGACTGGCCGCGTTGGCGCATCCTGCGGAGGTCGTCACATTGGCCTTTTCCGACGTGCCGGGCGACGATCCAGCCTTGATCGCTTCAGGTCCCACCGTTGCCGACCGGACGACACTGGCCGACGCGCGGCGGGTGATCGAACGCTATCGCATCACCGTTCCCGACAATGTGATGGCGGTGTTGAGCGACGATCGGCATGCGACGCCGAGACCGGGTTCGCCAGAGTTCGCGCGGGCCGACACGCGGATTGTCGCGCGCAATCGCATGGCGCTGGAAGCTGCGGGGGAAGTCGCAATGGCGGCGGGATATAAGCCCGTCTATCTGGGCGACGATCTGGAAGGGGACGCGACCGAACTCGGCATTGTTCACGCGGCGCTCGCCCTGCATCATCAGCGGAAGGGCGGGCGCTGGGCGCTGCTGTCTGGTGGCGAAACCACCGTGCTGGTCGGCAATCCGTCAGGCAGCGGCGGGCGCAACAGCGAATATATGCTGAGCCTTGCCATGTCGCTGGATGCAGCGCCGGGCATATCGGCGCTGGCGTGCGATACCGACGGCATCGATGGCGTGGGCGGTCATGCGGGGGCTATCGTCGATGAAAGCACTTTGGCGCGGGCTCGTGCCGCAGGCATGTCGGCCAGCGGGATGCTGCGTGAAAATAACAGCTTCGGCTTCTTCAACGCGTTGGGAGATCTGGTATTTACCGGGCCGACGCGCACCAACGTCAATGATTTTCGCGCTATCCTGATCGACGGGTGAGCCCACATGCGGAACGTCAGTCGGCGGGAGCCCCATGAATTTTCCAGGCCGCGCCGATAGCGAAATGGCTAAGGATCAAGTCGTCCGCCATCAGCGCGTCGCCCGCGCGGACAGCTTCAAAGATGCGACGGTGATGATCGACCAGATATTCGCGCGCCATCGGGCTGTCCGCAATGCGTTGGCGCCGTTCGACATGGGACCGTTCCAGCAGGTGCGTAATCGTGCCGTAGACGGTAGACAGCGCAGGTGAGTGCGCAGCCGCGACCAGCTGCGTATGGAAATTGAGGTCGGCATGACCACCTTTGGCGACATCGCCGATCGTCGCTTCTATATCCTCCAGCGCCTGTTGAAGGTTCTGGCGATCTTCTTCCGTGGCGCGGGCGCAGGCCAGCCTTAGCGCCTGCCGCTCCAACGCGATACGCACCTCGACAATATCGTCGATGATTGCCGGTTGCTGCGCCAGAGCGAGGGAGAAAAACTCGCCCAGCACCGATGCATCGGGAACGCGCACGGTGCTGGCGCGGCCGTGGCGTGTTTCCAGCACGCCGATCATCTCCATCGCGCGCACGGCTTCGCGCACGGCCGGGCGGCTTACCCCTAGGCTGAGCGCGAGTTCCCGTTCGCTCGGCAGGCGGTGGCCGGTCTGGACGCCGCCATTCACCAGCAGCTCGCGCAAATGGGCAAGCACCCGGCGATATCCGGAACTTTCTGGCTCTGCGGCCAGAGTGGCGCACTCCATGGTCATCGTGCGGCTTTATCGCCCGCAAGCGCTGCTGACCAGTGGTTAGTCTGGCTGTCCACATAGTGAAACGGCAACAGGCCCTGCTTGACTTATTACGGCCACCACGTTGCTTGCGCAGGGACAAGGAGACAGATCGATGAAGGCAAAATATCTCTCGTTATCCGTCATGCTCGCAGTGCTGCCCCTGTCTGCGCTTCCCGCGCAGACCTTTACGCGGGGCGAGGCCGTTCCTGCTGCGATGCCGCTGGGGAACAAGCCGGGCAATCCAATTCAGGACATGCCGCCCGGACAGCGGCTGATTTCAGCCTTCGGAGAGCGGCCGGTCTTTTCGCCCACGGGCGATAAGCTGGCCTTCATCGGCAAATCCTACGGTGACGCTTTCGAATATGACATGACGACAAGGCGTACCCGTAACCTGACGGATCACGCGCCCAGTGAAGGCTATTTGCGAGTGCATTATCTGGCCGACGGCAGCTATGCGCTGCTGGGGCCTCGTATCTTGGGCAAGACGCGGGAAGAAACGCGCCACGGCCGCATCGAGCTGTTCTGGATGGATGGACAGGCGATGCGCGCGCCGGTGCCGCTGGGCATCACGGTGTTCGAAGGGATAGCGCTCAGCCCACGGAGCAACATGATCGCCTGGAGCCAGGTAAAACCTGCAGCAGGTGGCAAACCAGCATCGACCACCATTTATACGGGGCGCGTTGCCGTTAACGCGCAATCAGCGAAGTTGGAAGATGTACGGGAAATCGTGACAACGACTGAATGTTTCGTCGAAGCGCAAGACTTCCTCCCGGGCGATAAGGGGCTGGTCATGCCCTGCTATGGTTTTGGCAAGGGGCCGACGGGCGTAGAGACCAAGGTGTTGTCGGTCGATTTCGCGACCAGGAAGATCACTGAATATCCGACGCCGTCCACCCTATATGGCGAGGTCGAAGGCATCTTCCCGGATGGCAAGCGGACATTGGTGGAATGCGCACAGGACCGAGCTAAAGGCATGGATCTGTGTGTCCTTGATCTTGATCCAAAGAAGCCGCGCTACACGCGCATGACGAACATCGTGCAATATGGTGGCTGGAAATATGGCAATCCGGTCGTGCGGCCCGATGGCCGGATGGTCGCTGCCCAAGTGGGATCGGCGGACGTGATCGACGCAGGCGTGGGGCAGGGCATCGTGCTGATGGACCTGGCGCCGAACTTTTGATCGTAGCGGATTGGGGAGGAACTGAGAGTTGCCTCCCCAACCCCGCAATCAAGCAAGCGTCAACTGCACTGCTTCAAACGTATCGACCGGCGGCAGGTCGAACCACAGGTGGTCGCCATCGCCATTCCGTCGCTTACCCTTTACCGATTTGCCCGCCACCAGCATTTGCGCCGTGCTGCCCACTGATCCGCGCACGCCCAGCTTCAGGCCGTGGGCGATGACGGGATCGCCATAATGGGTGTTCCGCTGGCCCGAATAGTTGATGACATGGACCAGCATCTTGCCCGTCACGAGCTGCCGCATCGCCATCATTTCGATTGGACCGGGTCCTTCCAGCAGCAGTGGTGATGGCGGCGCATAACGGGCGATCAGGCTTTCGAAAAGCAACCGATGCGCATCGATTCCGTCACGATAATAAAGCCAATCGGGCAGCCATGGGATGTGCACATGATGCCCCTTTCCATAAGCCATGACCAGCGCGCCAGCGTCGGCGCGCGCCGTTTCGCCCGGCCGCGCATAGGAAAATTCGGGCGGGCCGAAACGCTGATCGGGCGCGAAGGGGATCAGGCTCGACGCGCCGCTGCGGGGGGTGACGTGGAAGAAGTCCGCGTCGATCGGCATGCGACCGGGTCCCATGGGGATGGCGGCCTTGCTCATATCGAGCGACCAGCCATGGCCATCGCGCGGCTGACCGAAGCTGCTCACCGGGCTGGACCTCATCGCCGAGCCGGAGCGCGGCTTTCCCCCTTGCCCCTGTGCGCCGGTGTAGCCGGTCGCGATGAGCAGGCCCCCCCCTTCGACAAAGGCGTCCAGCGCATCGGCATCGTCATCGCTCAAGGTCATGATATGCGGCATGATGATGACGTCATAGGCTTTGTCGCGCGTCGCGTTGCGCACCTGCATTCCGTTAGTCATCCAGAAGGGGAGGCGGGCATCGACCAGCGCCTGATAGGCCCCGCGCTGCGCACCGGTGCTATACCGCGCCAGCCCGGCGCCGGGCGACTGGAAGATTGATCCCATATTGTAGATCGCGACGCGGGCAGCCGGGGTCAGCCCGGCATAATGCTGTTCATTGGCGGCGTGCCAGTGGAAAAGGCGCGAGACGGGAGGCAGAAACCGAGGATCGTCCTGATCGTTGAGCGTTCCCATCAGATAAAGGTCGAGCTTCGCGCCCGTGCCGAGCGCCTGCGCGAAACGCAAAATGTGGTTTTCGGTGCTTTCCGTCACCTGCCGCCACGGATAGTCCATATGCGCAGTGGAGGTTGCGGAAAAGGCCTTGCCTGGCGCAAGTGCCATGAGCGCCCGTGTCTGTTCGCCCATGGCATATGGCCATTCCGGCGCCTTGCGTGAAACCCGGCGCTGCACCTCTCCACGCGCAACGACGCCGCCGAAAAAATCCATCAAAGGCACATGGGGTCGTGCCGCCTCGATGACTGCGCGCGCCTTTGCGGAAAGCTCGGTCATGACGCGCGTCTGGAACTGCTGATAAGCATCCCAATTGGGATCGGTGCCGTCTTCGTTTTTGGGCAGGTCCAGCTTGTACAGTTCCCGAAATCGTCGCTTGCAATTGTCGCATACGCAAATGCCATGATCGACATCGGAATAGTCGGTGCGGACGAAGCCGGTCATGTTGAAGAACATACCGTCCACATCATGGCGTTCGACCCCTTCCTTCAATATCTGAAGGCTGTAATCCTGCGCCCAGCCGCCGTTGGGGCAGGCCTGGTAGGTGCCGGCATATTCACGCGGACTGCCATCGCGGTTGCGCATGAACCATTCGGGATGTGCGTCATAGGCGGGCTGCATCGCCTTGGATAGGTCAAAGCGGCCAATATAGGCCAGCCCTTCGGCATGGGCGGCGGTGACCATCTCGCCTGCGAAATCGTTTTTCAGATAGGGGTTGCGATAGTGGAGCGGCAGCTCAGTGGGATAGAAGGCAACGATCCCGCCGATGTTCGACACGATCATGTTCGCACCGAAGGCGCGGGTTTGCCGGGCGATCTCTCGCGGATCTTCCAGGACGTCGATTTCGCGCAGGTTGGTCTGGACTACGCGATATTCATGCTTCCACCATTCGCGCCGGTTAAAGCCGCCGATGTTCAGGGCGGACCAGGCCGGGCCGGGAATGGCGCTTATCATAGATGCCGTGGGCAAGGCGCGTACGAGATCGCGGCGCGAGATCTCGCCGTTCGCTTTCAAGTCCATCCTCCTCATGCTCCTGAATTTACAGATTGGAACGTTCGGTCTGCACCGGCGTGCCTGGATGGACAATGATGCCGCCGACGCCGTTCCGCGATATGGAACGGCACGCCGCCCGCCACAGTGTCTGTTCCGCATCGCGGAAAGGCGGGTATCTCTTGCCTGTCATCCTCCTTAGCGACGGTCGAACGGCTAACAGCGGGGGGCGAGTGGCGATACCACGGAAATTCCGCATGATTTGAAATAGACCGCGATAGGAATGGGCAGGGATGGCGCCATGATCTGGGCACAAAATTACGATCCTTTCGGCAATGGTTTGCTGTCGGCTCTGGTTGCTGCCGTCCCCGTCGTCGTGCTGCTGGGGGCGATCGGCCTTTTTCATGTGCGGGCGCATATCGCCGCCCTGCTGGGCTTGGGGGCGGGCCTGGCAGTCGCGGTGCTGGCATTCGGCATGCCTCCGGGCCTGGCCGTGCGCGCAGCCGGTTTCGGGGCGGCCTACGGGCTACTGCCCATTGGCTGGATCGTGCTCAACATCATCTTCCTATATCAGTTGACTGAAACGACCGGGCAGTTCCACATCCTGCGCGGCGCGATCACGTCGATCACCGCAGATAGTCGGCTGCAACTGTTGCTGATCGCCTTCTGCTTCGGTGCCTTCTTCGAAGGAGCTGCGGGGTTCGGGACGCCAGTTGCGGTCACGGGCGCGATGCTGATCGGGCTTGGTTTTACAAGGTTGCAGGCGTCCGGCCTGTCGCTGATCGCCAATACCGCGCCTGTCGCCTTCGGCGCACTCGGTACGCCGCTCGTCACGCTGTCTGGCGTGACCGGGCTGCCGCTGCTCGAACTATCGGCGATGGTGGGGCGGCAGATGACGCCCTTCGCCATCATCGTGCCCTTTTGGCTGCTGGTCGCCTATTGTGGGTGGCGGCGGACGATGGAGGTGCTGCCCGCCGTGTTGGTCGCAGGCGTCAGCTTCGCGCTGGTGCAGCTTCTCATCTCCAACCTTCATGGCCCTTGGCTGACCTCCATCGGCGCGGCGCTTGCGTCGATCACGGCGCTTATCGCTTTCCTGCGGATATGGCAGCCCGCGCGGATCATGCATGTCAACGAGGCGAAGCTCGCGCCGGGTGACGAGCGGGACGTGGCCGCGACCGTGGACGCCGCCCATGCTGAGCCGCTGCATGATTCCGCCGCCGTTCGGCGTGCCTGGATGCCGTGGATCATCCTGACGGCGTGTGTCTTCCTGTGGGGCCTACCCTTCATGAAGCAGGGGCTGGACGCCATCTTCGCGCTGCGCCTGCCCTTTATTGGATTGGATGGGGTGATCCAGCGCCTGCCTCCTGTCGTCACCGCGCCGGAGTTTGAAAAGGCGGTCTACAATCTCAACCTGCTGTCGGCGACGGGCACGGCGATATTGGTGGCAGCCCTTGCCTCCGCGCTGCTGTTGCGGGTCCCTCTGCGCACGGTCGGTCGCGTCTATCTGCACACGTGGAAGCTGGTACTGCCATCGCTGCTCACCATCGCGGCGATGTTGGGGCTTGGCTATCTCACCCGTTATGGTGGCATTGACGCGTCCATGGGCCTAGCCTTCGCGGCGACGGGAGTTCTCTATCCTTTCTTCGGCACCATGCTGGGGTGGCTGGGCGTTGCCGTCACCGGATCGGACACGGCCTCCAATGTCCTGTTCGGCGGATTGCAGAAGATCACCGCCGAACAGTTGAACCTTTCGCCTGTGCTGATGGCGAGCGCGAACAGCGCGGGCGGGGTCATGGGCAAGATGATCGATGCGCAGAGCATCGTCGTGGCCTCCACCGCGACGCAGTGGTTCGGTCAGGAAGGCCGCATATTGCGCCATGTCTTCGTTCACAGCCTGGTGCTGGGTTCGCTGATTGGCCTGTTCGTGATGCTGCAAGCCTATGTCTATCCCTTCACCCTTCTGGTTCCCTGAGGTGGCGCCTATTATGCAGACGGCCGCCGCCCGCGCTCTGCTGGAAAGCATCTATCTTGAGGCGCTGCAGTCGGTGCGCGGCGAGAGGCTGGTTGCGTCGCTGGGCGTTCCCGCGGGTGACCACTGGCTTATCCGCCACCAGGGCAGAGCCATAGACTGGCCACTTGCTCCAGATGGCCGCATCGTCGTGATCGGCGCGGGTAAGGCCGTGGGGTCGATGGCGAAGGGGCTGGAAACCCTGCTGGGGGAGCGGATTTCCGATGGCTGCATCATCGTCAAGTATGGCCATGACGAGCCGTTGACGCGCATCCGGCAGCTTCAGGCTGGCCATCCCATACCTGACGCGCAGGGGGTGGAGGCTACCGCCGAGATGCTGCGCACGATCGACGGGCTGACCGAGCGTGACAGCGTGATCGTGCTGCTCACCGGCGGTGCGTCGGCGTTGATGGTCGCGCCGGTCGATGGCGTGACGCTGGAGGAAAAGGCGGGGGTGACCGGCATGCTGCTGCGCTCCGGCGCGTCGATCGAGGAGATCAACGCCGTGCGCAAGCGCCTGTCGCGGGTAAAGGGCGGCGGGCTTCTGGACCATATCGGCCCCGCATCGGTGCTGACCTTGCTGATATCGGACGTGCCGAGCGGCGACATCTGCATGATCGGATCGGGGCCGACTCTTGCGGGCGGGGAAGGACAGGAGGATCCGGTCGCTATTCTCGCGCGATATGGGCTGGAAGATACTGTGCCCGCATCGATCGGGCGCGCGCTTGCCAAGGGCGTGCATCCGGTGCCCCAAACGGTGGGACGGCGCGAGACACTGCTGTTAGCCGAGAGCGCCACGCTGGTGGAGGCTGTGCATCGCATTGCGGCGCGGGAGGGGGTGGCCGTGCGAGATGTGGATATGGCGATGGCGGGCAACACTCATGACGCGGCGCGGGCGATGGCCGCTGCCCTGCGCACAGTACCGCCGCAGGATCGCCCCATGCTGTTGGTATCGGCTGGGGAAACCACACTTCAGGTGAAGGGCGATGGGCTGGGCGGACGCAATCAGGAGTTTGCCCTGGTCGCGGCCATGGCGCTGGCCAGGCAGGACAATGCCGTCCTGCTTGCCGCTGGCACCGATGGCACCGACGGGCCGACCGATGCGGCGGGGGCTTTTGCCGATGGCAGGCTTCACGAGCGTGCGTGGGCGGCGGGGATCGACCCGGCGGAGATGCTGGCGCGCAATGACAGCTACCGATTGTTCGACGCGACGGGGGACCTGTTTCGCACCGGACCCACTGGCACCAATGTGATGGATCTGGTGCTGGGTCTCGCCTTCTGACCGGGCGCAAACTGAAAAGAGAGGAAGAGACATGGTCAAGCTGGCCGCCAATTTGTCGATGATGTTCCAGGACCTGCCCTTTCTCGACCGCTTCGATGCGGCGGCGGAGGTGGGCTTTTCCGGCGTCGAGTTTATGTTTCCCTATGATCATGGCGCGGAAGAGGTAGCTGAACGGGCGCGGCGATGCGAGCTGGAGGTCGTGCTGTTCAACCTGCCCGCTGGCGATTGGGCTGGCGGAGAGCGGGGCGTCGCTGCGCTGCCCGATCGCGTGGAGGAGTTTCGTGCGGGCGTCGCTAAAGGGCTGGACTATGCCAATGTGCTGGGCTGCCCGCGCTTGCATCTGATGGCGGGGAAGGCGCCCGTAAGCGCGGAATGCCGGGCTGTATTGATGGACAATATCGCTTACGCAGCCGATCTGGCGGCGGCCGATGGCATTGAGATATTGATCGAACCGATCAACACGCGCGTCGATATTCCCGGCTATTTCTACGGCACGACCGACGCGGCGCTGTCGGTGATTGACGAGGCGGGCCGCGCCAATGCCCGTCTGCAATATGACATCTATCATATGCAGATCATGGAAGGCGACCTTGCCCGCACGATTGAGCGGTTGCTGCCTCGCATCGGCCATATGCAATTGGCCGACAATCCGGGCCGCGCCGAACCCGGCACCGGCGAGATCAATTATCCCTGGCTGCTGAGCCACATCGACGCGCTGGGCTATGGTGGGTGGATCGGATGCGAATATCGGCCTGCGGGCGACACGAAGGCGGGCCTTGGCTGGGCGCGCGGTTATCTGAAATCCGGGAGAGCGTGACATGAAGATCGGTTTCATCGGCCTCGGCATCATGGGCCGTCCCATGGCCGGCCATCTACAAGCGGCGGGCCATGCGATCTATAGCTGCGCGAACCGCACGCCGATGCCGGACGAGCTGCGCGAAGGCGGTGCGGTCGCCTGCGCCACGCCCGCGGAAGTGGCGGCGACGGTGGAGTGCCTAATCCTGATGCTGCCCGACACGCGGGACGTCGAGCGAGTTCTGTTCGGCGCGAACGGCGTGGCGCAGCGGTTGAAGCCCGGCACGATCGTCATCGACATGAGCTCCATCGACCCGATCGCGACCCGTGACTTTGCGGAGCGGATCGATGCACTGGGCTGCGCCTATATCGACGCGCCGGTTTCCGGCGGTGAGGTGGGGGCGAAGAATGCGGCGCTTACCATCATGTGCGGGGGCAAGGCGGATGTGTTTGAGAAGGTCCGGGCGCTATTGGAACTGATGGGCAAGAATATCACACTGGTGGGCGACGTGGGCGCGGGACAGGTGACCAAGGTCGCCAACCAGATCATCGTCGCGCTGAATATCGAAGCCGTTTCCGAGGCGCTGGTCTTCGCATCGAAGGCGGGCGCGGACCCGGCGCGGGTGCGCGAAGCGTTGATGGGCGGCTTTGCTGCGTCGCGCGTTCTGGAGGTGCATGGCCAGCGGATGATCGACCGCACCTTCGACCCCGGCTTTCGCATCCGGCTCCACCAGAAGGATTTGAATCTGGCGCTTTCTGGTGCGCGTTCGCTGGGAGTTTCGCTACCTGCGACGGCCAACGCTCAGCAACTCTTCACCAGTTGCGTAGCCCACGGCGATGCGGAAAAGGATCACAGCGCGATGGTGACGGCGCTCGAACGAGCTGCTAACCACATGGTGAGTGGTTACTCAATTAACGACGTTTCCGACGCCAACAGCTTTTCCGGAGGATGCTCATGACCAACAATCGTCTCAAAGACCGCCGTATCATCGTGTTCGGCAGCGCGACCGGAATCGGCGCTGCCACTGTGAAGCGCCTAGCCGAGGAAGGCGCGCGCGTCTGCGCCGCCGACATCAACCTCGAAGGCGCGACGCAAGTGGCGCAGGAAGCGGGTGGGGAGACCTTTGCAGTCCATGTCGATATTTCCGACGAGGCATCGGTGCAGAAGGCGACGGAAGAGGCGGTGAGCCGCTTCGGCGGCCTCGACGGGGCGCATATCAATGCGGCAGACCTGCGCGTTATCATGGAGGATAGCGACGCGCTGGCCATCGACCTTTCCACATTTGACCGCACGATCGCGGTGAACCTGCGCGGCCACCTGCTGTGCACCCGCGCGGTAGTGCCGCACCTCGTTAAGAGCGGCAAGGGCGCGATTGTCTACACCAGCTCCGGTTCGGCGCATGGTGGTGAACCGACGCGGCCCTGCTATGCCATGGCGAAGGCGGGCGTGAATGCGCTGGCGCGCCACGTCGGTGCGCGCTGGGGCAAGGAAGGCATCACCGCCAACGTGCTCGCGCCCGGTTTCACGGTGACCGGCGAGATGAAGACGGCGATGGAAGCGAACGCCGAGGAAGCCACCAAGTGGGCCGACTATTTCATGTCACGCACCCCGCACACCCGGCTGGGCCAATCCGAAGACCATGCCGGCGTCGTCGCGATGCTGTTGTCGGAGGATGGCCGCTGGATCAACGGTGCGATCTATGACGTCAATGGCGGATCGCTGATGCGCGCTTGACGACACTGGCTGCGGCGCTCGCTTCTGCACGGGCGGGCGTCGTAGCGCTTGTTCAAAAGAGCGCGATCACGCGCGCGGGCATTCCGGTGGCGTTTTCCAGCGGCGCGACGCCTGCGAACAGCAACCCACCCGCGGCAGGTGCGCGGTCGAGATTGGCGAGCCCCTCCAACGCCCAGCGCCCACTGCGCAGCCATGCCTGATGAACGGGGAAGGCGGGCATCGCCTCACCCGCATCGATCGACATGGTATCGACGCCGATGCCACGCGCATCCCGCTTCATCAGAATGTTCATGACGGCAGCATCGAAGCCTGGACTCTTGCGCCGTTCGGCGGGGGTGAGGCTTGCATAGCTCGAAAAGGCGTTCAGCGGATCCCAGCCCGAAAGCATGGCGACGCAGGAACCGGACGGGATGCGGCCGTGGCGGCGTTCCCATGCGATGACATCCCGCAGTTCCACCCGAGCGTCGCGATCGACTTTCACCTTGTCCCTAATGTCGATCACGACGAGCGGAACGATCAACTGGCTGACGGGTATGTCGCCGACCGATGCTTCATCAGGCGCGAAATGACGGGGCGCGTCGAGATGCGTGCCGGTATGTTCGACGATCGATATGCGATTGAGCGCCATCCCTGCCTTCGTTCCCGATCCTTCAACCGCTTCCATGTTGAGGCGGCCGGGGGTGAAGGCGAAGGCCCGCGTCAGCCTATGCGTGAGGTCGAGGATGTGCAGTTGGCGGCCGTGAAGGGAAAGACTGGCCTGATCGGGGGTTATGGCAGCAGCATCGGCGGCGGAGGCTGTGCCCAGAGCAAGAGCGCCCAGCGCGCTCAAGGCGAGCATGTCGCGGCGGTCGATCATCGCGGCTTTTTCCTTTTCTTCAAAGAAGTAGAGCCCTTCGACAAGCTTTGGGCGAACGGGACTTAGGTTCTCAGGAAGTCACGACCCTAGGCCAAGTCGATCGCGACAACTTCGTGGAAGTCGATGTACGGTACATCGACTTCGACCCAACCGTCTGCCGCCCGGTGTGGCACAGCCATTCCGGCGGTCAGTAGCCGGGCCTGGGCAGCGCCTTTGCCCTGAGGCAGTTGCATGCGGACCCGATAGGGGCCGGTCTTGATCGCCTCGCGATAGCTGCCCCGCATCGTCATGGGGTTGTTGAGATTGACCAGATGCGCAGTCATCGATTTGTCCTGCCGCCAGCAGGCGATGTCCAGCAGACCCGGCCCTTCGATCTGTAGCGGATGCGCTTCCTGATGGGTCCAGTCGAGCATGGCGTGCAGCAATGTCAGATGATCGCCATGACCAAGCTCTGCAAAGGTGCGGTCGATGTCCATGGGCAGATAGGCGACGCGGCCACGGCCGACTTGACGGCAGATCGCCATCGGCAGGTTGGTTTCCGTCTTGTCAGTGAAGACGCGTTCCATGGGTAGGTCGGGATAGCTGGGCACCAGCGTCAATGCGACTTCCCTCTGGTCGCGTGCGGTGACAGGCTGGCGGAAGAGAGGACCGATGGTGCGATTGATGTCGCGCAGTCCGCTGATGGCCGGGTGGGCATGACGCAGGGTGAGATAGGCGTTCTTGAGCGGTCCCTCAGCCTTTCCGGCGATGGAGCAGCCGAATAGGTCTGCAAGGCCAAAGTCCGCCCGTTGCCGTCCGTCACCATCATAGAGCGAGGTCTGATAGGTTGCGATTAAGTTGCCGCCCCGCTTCACAAACGCGCGGATCTGATCGCATTGCGCGTCCGACAGCACCGCCACGTTGGCGAGAATGATGGTGCGGAAGCGCGACAGGCTGGCTTCGTCCAGAAAATCCTCGTCGATGAGGTCGAAGGGCACGCGGGATTCAAGCGCAGCCTGGTAGAAGCCGTGCGAATGCCCCTCCAGCTGCCTGCGCTCATTCCAGCCGCCGAGATAGGCAGTCGTCCGAGGTGAATGGACGATCGCGACCCGCGCCAGATTGCCGTTGTTGCGCAGATAGGCTTCGTTGGCGTGGTGCCAGCTGTAGATTTGCCGGACCACCTCCATCCAGCGGCGGTCGAGCGGCTTGGCGTTGAACTTGGTAATCCACGGGCGCGCGCCCTGGGCGATCGCGCCTGCCGCCCAGATGCGGATTTCGGCCGGGCTCTGCACCGAGTCTTTCCAGCGATAGGCTTCTTCCACCCCCACGGAGATGATGTGGCCGACCGGCTTGTCCTTCATGAAGGCGCGCAGTTCGCGGGTGTAGCGGCCCGCGCCCCACACCTCAGGGCCTGTGCCCCAGCCCGAATTGTCGGACGAGCGTGCCTGGCGATCGCAAAAGGCGAGCGGAAGTCGCTTTGACAGGGCGGGGCCGTTCAAATCGACCAGTCCCCGGCGGTCACCGCCTGGGATGAAGAAGGCCTGGGGCCGGTACTTGCGCGCGGCCGCATTCCAAAGGTCCATGAGGGCGAAGAGCCGATCTTCAGCCCAGGCCGCATATCGCCGCCCTTCCGGTTTGGAAGGGTCGGGATCGGCCGGAACCTCCTGTCCCGATGCGGCGCGGTAGAGCGTCCGGCAGCTTTGGCAGTAGCAGGTGCCGCTGCCGTTCCAGCGGTTGCCGAAGAAGCCATCCACCGGATAGCGCCGGGCGATTTCCTCGATCACCTTGGGCATCAGGTCGAAATTATAGGGGCCATAGGCGCAGGTGAGTGTCAGGCCCGGTGCGCTGCCGTGCCGTTTGATCTTGCCGTCCGGGCCGGTCAGCGCCCATTCGGGATGAGCAGCGGCGGCGGCCGCGTTCATTGCGTGCGGATCGATACGGGCGAGTACGCGCATGCCCAGCTTCTTGCACGCAGCGACCATGTCGCCGAACGGGTCCACGCCCTTGTCGATGCGCTGCGCCATGCCATGATAAGGGATGGCCGTCGGGTAGAAGGCGATGCCTCCTCCGGCGCTCAGACAGACGCCGTCGGCATGAATCTGTTGGAAATAATCGATCCAGAAGGCCTGATCGTAACGGCCCGGATCATCTTCGGTAAAGGCAAGCTGGAACCAACGCATGGGTTCGCTCGCCCAGTCCGGCGCGCCGCTTAGTCCGATTTTGCGGGCAAAGGCGGGCTCAATACCGGACAGCAGCGCACCAGCCCCCAACGTCAATGCTGTGCGGCGATCGAGCGGCAAGATGTCAGGCATGATCCTCTCCTCAGCTTGGCCCGATCCTTAGCCCAAGGCCGTCGATCCACAATCGATCATCCCATGATGTGGGATGTCGATGCGAGCTAGATGTTTTCCGGGCACGCATGATGGATACGGGCCGATCGAAGGCCAACGCAAAGCATATCGACAAAGGTGGGGAAACAGGTCATACCAGTTGCTCTAAGGCTGGCGTTCGCGCGACGACAGCGCAGCAGGGCGAGGAACGGGTTGTGACCGATAGTCAGCAAGAGCCGGAGGACGGTCTGCTTGGGCGAGTGCAGTCGCTGGTGCGGGCGTTCGGCATTCTCGATGAATTGGCCAAGAGCGACTATATGACGCTCAGTGACCTGTCCCGTGCCGTGGGCCTGCCGCGATCCACTACCCATCGCCTGCTGACGACCATGGAGGCGTTGCGCTATGTCGCTTTCGACCGGCGGAAAAATGGCTGGTCGGTCGGTGTCCAGGCCTTCACCGTGGGGGCGGTTTTCGCTCAGACGCGGGACTTGGGCCAGTTGGGTCACAGCATCATGCGGTCACTGATGTCGGAAGTGCAGCATTGCGTGAACATCGCCGTGCCCGAGGGGGCGGGTGTCTGTTATGTCGGCCAAGCCGCGACCAACGGTTTCCGCCAGACTGCTGCGCGGCCGGGTGCTGTGCTGCCGCTGCATAGCACGGCGTCGGGCAAGGTACTGATGGCACAATGGTCGCGGCCGGAGTTCGACCGCTATCTGGACAGCACGCCGATCAAGGCCCGCACCGCGCGCAGCATCATCGACGGCGACCGTTTGCGTAGCGAATTGGCGCAGATCAGGGCGCGCGGATATGCGCTGGACGACGAAGAGCATAGCGATGGCCTTCGCTGCGTCGCTGCTGTGGTCAAGGACCGCTACGGACTGCCCAAGGGGTCACTGTCGATTTCGGATCGGTCCTCTCATCTGACCCGCGCCCGGCTGGACGAGTTGGGGCCTGCGCTGATCAGCGCTGCGCAGCGGATGAGCGTGGAAATCGCGACACAGAGTTTCTGATCAGCCTGATCTGTCTAAATCCAGCCTTACCAGACATTTCGGATCACTTCTGCCGCTTCGGTGAACAGTAACGCCGTGGCGCACACCTGCGCGGCTGCGTGATAACGGAGGAAGAAACACCGGCGTAACAGCGCGGGCGGCAGGAGAGGGTGATGAAAGATATGAGATCCCATGTGCGCGACAGGCGTGTCGCGGTGGGATTGCTGGCGGCGGGCAGTCTGATGGCGGTTGGTGCGTCCGCACCGCAGCCGCAGAGCTTTTCCTTTGCGCTGACCAACATCTATGTCGCGGCTTACGAAGATGAAAAGGCGTGTCGCGCGCCGTCGCTCAGTTCGTCCGACCTGTTTCTAAAAACCCTGCCGCGCGCCGAGCGCGCGAAATATGAGGCGCCCGACAAGGTGCAGGAGTTGCACAATCTGATGGGCCAGCGGCTGGGCTTCAAAATGGTGCCTACGGGCAAGCCTTCCGGTTCCAATGGCAGCATGGCTCAACTGAGCGAAGCGGAACAGGAAGCCTTGCGCCAGAAATATCATATACCAAAGGGGAAGGGCACGGCTGCCTTCCTGGGCACCCGTTTTGCTTATGACAGCTGCACCAATCCGGAAGACTTCCCCTTCATGGAAAAGGGGAATGAGGATTATCGTGGGCCAATCGCCTACGGCATCGATCTGGACGGCCGCGCGAACAAGGACGATTATGTCAGCCCCGACAAGGCGCCGGGCGTTGATAATCAGCTGATCCGGGCGGTGGGATGCACTTTTTCCACGCGCGATTTCGGCACGCCCAAGGTGGCGGACGAGGTGATCACATCGATGTCGTCGCCCACGCTGGTCGAGGTCAGCGGCGTCGATGATCCGGTCAACGATGATGATGTGACGGTGCGCCTTTATGCCAGCGCCAATCCTTTGGAACTGTCGGGTGCGGGGAAGCCGCTTGCATGGGCCAGTCTGGATGTTGATCCGGATCGCCGCTTCATGGCGCAGGCCAAGGGGAAGATCCGCAACGGCGAACTGCTAACCGAACCGTTCGATTTAGGGTTGCGGCTACGTGAGCAGATCATCGACAGCTATCGCGAAGTCCGACAAGCGCGCATCCAGGCGAAGATCAAGCCGGGCGAAGCGATAGAGGGTGGCATTTACGGCTATCACACTTTGGCAAGCATCGAGGACAATTATCATCAATCGACTCAGGTGGGCGCCAATCTGACGCGCATGTCATGCCCCGCGCTGATTAAGGCGGTGCGCCGCTATGCCGATGCCTTCCCTGACACGAAGACGGGACGCAACACGGCCATTTCATCAGCTTTGCGGTTCAAGGGCGTGCCCGTCTTCCTGATCAAACCCCAGCAAGTGGCGCAAGGAGTGCAGCAGTGAGCGGGCTAGTGAATTCATCGCGCGTCCTTCGCGCGCTGTCCGTTGTCACGGCGCTCTGTTCCATCGGCGCAATCCTGATGGCCGCCAGCGCCGGACAGGCGGACGCGCCAGCGCAGCAGGCGCAGCAACCACAGGTGCCCAAGTTCCGGCGGCTGACCGAGGCGCAATATCGCGCGACCATCGCCGATATATTCGGGCCTGACATCAAAGTCAGCGGCCGGTTCGAACCCGACATGCGGGTCGGCGGTTTGCTGGCGGCCGGAACCAGCGCAGTGTCGCTCACCCCGGCGGGGGCGGAGCAATATGAGCAGATTGCGCGCGGCATCGCCGAACAGGTAGTCGATGCGAAACATCGCGACCGGCTGGTCGGCTGCGCGCCGTCGGCATCCGATCCGCAAGGCGCGGCCTGCGCGGCAGATTTCTTCAAGCGGGTGGGCCTCAGGATTTACCGACGGCCATTGACCGACGGGGAGGTGAAGCTTGCCGTCGCCCAGACGCTGGCGGCGGCGGCGACGGTGAAGGATTTTCACGGTGGGCTGGCGATCATGCTGACGGCTATGCTGTCGGACCTGCCCTTCCTCTTCCAGACCGACCGGGAGGTGGCCGACCCCAGTGCGCCGGGCGGCCGGACGATCGACGCTTGGTCGCGCGCCAGCAAGCTCAGCTACTTCCTGTGGAACAGCACGCCGGACGAACAATTATTGCAAGCGGCGGCGGACGGCAGCCTGATGACGCAGGCGGGGCTTGTCCGGCAGGTGGACCGGTTGATGGCGTCGCCCCGGTTTGAAACCGGCGTGCGGTCCTTCTTCGACGATTTCCTCCAGTTGGAGGGCATGATGTCGCTGTCGAAGGACGGGATCATCTACCCGGCGTTCCGTTCTTCGGCGGCGCCCGCCGCGCGGGAACAGACGCTGCGCACCATCACGACGCTGCTGGTTGAGGAAAACGGCGATTATCGTGACTTGTTCACCACCCGCCGGGTGGCGATGAACCGGCAGTTGAGCCCGCTCTATCGCGTACCCTATAGTCCGCGCGATTGGTCGATGACCACCTTGCCGGATCAGGACCCGCGTGTCGGGCTGCTGACGCAGATCAGCTTTCTGGCACTTCATTCCCATGAGGGGCGGTCTTCGCCCACGCTGCGCGGCAAGGCGCTGCGTGAAGTGCTGATGTGCGAACATGTGCCGACGCCGCCCGCCAATGTGAACTTCACTATCGTCCAGGATACGAGCAATCCTGCCTTTCGCACCACGCGCGAGCGATTGAAGGCGCATCTGGACGATGAGGAATGCGCGAGCTGCCATAAGCTGACTGACCCGATGGGGCTGACGCTCGACAGTTTCGATGGCGCTGGACAGTTTCGTTCTACCGAAAATGGCGTGCCGATCGACACGGCGGGCATGCTGGACAAAGTGTCGTTCACCGACAGCGCGGGTCTGGGTAAGGCTCTGCACGACAATCCCAAAGTGACGCAGTGCTTGGCGCAATCTGCATGGCGCTACGCGGCGGGGCGGTCGCTGCTTCCGTCCGAAGAACCTTTGACGACGCGCCTGCATGACGATTTCGCCCACGCCGGATTCCGTATCCGACCTCTGTTCAGGCGGATCGTCGTCGATCCCCAATTCTTCGCCGTCCGGGCGCCAGCAGTATCACGGCTCGCGGCCAAGCCATCTTCGGGAAGGAAAGGTTGATGACGCAGTTCGACAGGCGCGGCTTCTTGCTGCGCGGCATGCTTGGCGGTGGCGCGGTGGCGGTGGGCCTGCCGTTCCTCGACTATTTCCTGGACAATAATGGCGCCGCGGTAGCCGCGACCTATGGCGGCGGGCGTTTGCCGGTGCGCTTTGGCACATGGTTCTGGGGCTGCGGGATGATCCCCGATCGCTGGAACCCCAAAACCGCTGGCGCCAATTACGACCTCCCGCCTGAACTAGAGCCGATCAAGCCGGTGCAGGACAAGGTTTCCGTTCTTTCAGGCTTCGGTATCACCTTGGGCGGCAAAAGCAACCAGCCGCATATCTCGGGCAATGTGGGCCTTCGAACCGGGACGCCCAGCGACACATGGCAGCAGCTCGTCGGCCCGACATTCGACGTCAGCATCGCGGACGCGATCGGCGCGGGTACGCTGTTCCGCAGTCTGGAACTGAGTGCCGATGGCAACGCGCGCACCAGCTTTTCCTATCGTAGCGGGACGGAGATGAACCCCAGCGTCGCATCGCCCATGGAACTGTACCGCCGCATCTTCGGCGCGGATTTTCGCGATCCTAATGCAGCGGAATTCACCCCCGATCCCAAGGTGATGGCGCGTCGCAGCGTGCTGTCCGCCGTGACCGACGAACGGCGCCGGATGCTAGGCAAGCTGGGCGCGGAGGACAGGGCGCGGGTCGACAGCTATTTCACCTCCATCCGTGAAGTCGAAAACAAGCTGGCGCTGCAACTGGAAAAGCCACCCCCGGCAGAGGCGTGTATCGTGCCAGCGCAGCCTGCCGATCTGCCCGCCAGCACGGACGTGACCGCCCGCCAACAGTCGCACAAGCTGATGGCGGAACTGCTGGCGATGGCCGTCGCCTGCAACCAGACAAAGGTGTTCAACATGGTCTTTTCCACCGCCACTGCCGATCTGCGGCAGGCCGGATCGCCCACCGCCTATCATCAGGCCACGCATGAGGAACAGGTGGACCGGACAAAGGGCTATCAGCCGACAGTCGATGCCTTTTCCACGCAGAGCATGCAGGGATGGGCCGACTTCGTAACGGCAATGTCAGCGGTGAAGGAAGGGGACGGCACCTTGCTCGACAACATGCTGGTCGTTGCTCATTCCGAGGTCAGCTATGCAAAAAACCATGACGTGAATGGCATCCCGGTGATGTTGGCCGGACGTGCAGGCGGCAAAGTGAAGAGTGGCATACATATAGCAGGGCAGGGTGAACCGATTTCGCGCGTAGGCCTCACCATGCAGCAATTAATGGGGGTTCCCGTCGATGCCTGGGGCACTGACGCCATGCGGACGTCGCGCAGCTTATCGGAGATCATGGCATGAGGCGCGCCGCGATGATTGCCCTCTCCGCGCTGCTGGCAACAACGCCCGTTTACGCGCAGACTCAAGGTCAGCCTGCGATGTCAGGGTTCAGTTTCCTGTCGTTGGAGGTGGCCGATATGGGCCGCGCCCGATCCTTTTATGTCGATGCGCTTGGCATGAAGCCGGTCTTTACGATCAGCAAGCCGGGTGATCCTGCCGAAAAGATCGCATTCAATTTTTCCGGCGATCCCCGGTCCAGCGAACCGCTGCTGATCCTCATTCATTATGAAAAGCCGAAACCCACCCAGAACCGTTCGACGGGGGCGAAGGTCGGCATTCGGGTCAGTGACAGTCGGGCCGCCGCGCTGCGCGTGCAGAAGGCGGGCTTTCCCATCGTCAGGATCGCGGCGGCGGACGAGAAGGGGCCGGTGATAAATAACGTCGTGCGCGACGCCGATGGCGTAATCGTGGAACTTGTGCAATTGCGGGATGGTCAGTAGGGCGTGTCGGAAGGCGAGGCGAGCAGTGGCGAGCTCTGTTATGCCTCTTGGGGAACGACCTTCTCTCGCCTATTGTCAGCATTGCAGGAGACATTTATGGCCGATTCGAACGGTCAGGTGGCGGACTGTGCGCAGACAAGTTCGCCTGATTCTGCTTAAAATGCGGATTTTTTGATCGATCGCCGTCGGGGAATCGCGCCAAAGCTATTCCCTGCCGTCCGCCGCGCGTGTAATGGCGCGCTCGCAAGATCGCACGGAATGGAATGTGAATGGCTTACCCAAGCAAGCAAGGTTTATATGATCCCGGTAATGAGCATGATGCATGTGGCGTCGGCTTCATCGCCAACATAAAGGGATTAAAAACCCACGATATTGTTCTTCGTGGCTTGGACATTCTGCGCAATATCGACCATCGTGGCGCAGTCGGCGCGGACCCTTTGGTGGGTGATGGCGCGGGCATTTTGATTCAGATTCCTGATTCGCTGTATCGAAATTGGGCCACCGGCGCGGGCATCGATCTGCCGCAGCCAGGCGATTATGGCGTTGCCATGTGCTTCCTGCCGCGTGACGGGGATGCCCAAGCCGCCGCCGTGCAGCAGCTTGAGCGATTTATCCTGAAGGAAGGCCAGGTCCTGCTGGGTTGGCGCGACGTGCCGGTGACGCTCGACGGGCTGGGCCAGACTGTGCTGGACGAGATGCCGACCATCCGTCAGTGCTTCGTCGGCCGAGGCGTCGGAACGAAGGATCAGGACGCGTTCGAGCGCAAGCTGCTCGCCATCCGCAAGCAGACGCAAAATCCGCTTAAGGAACTGTCGCAGAAGCAAGGGCTGGAGGCGCTGGCCGACTTCTACGTGCCGTCCTTTTCCACCCGCACGGTCGTCTACAAAGGGCTGTTGCTGTGCGATCAGGTCGGCAGCTTCTACGACGATCTGCGCAATCCGCTGACCCAGTCGGCGTTGGCACTCGTCCATCAGCGCTTTTCGACCAACACCTTCCCCTCATGGAAGCTCGCGCACCCCTATCGCTTCATTGCCCATAATGGCGAGATCAACACGGTTCGCGGCAATGTGAACTGGATGAACGCGCGTCGGCGCACGCTCGAATCCCCGCTGCTGGGCGCCGACCTCGACAAGATGTGGCCGCTGATCCCGCATGGTCAGTCGGACACTGCCTGCCTCGACAATGCGCTGGAACTGCTGGTCGCCGGTGGATACCCGCTGGCGCAGGCGGTCATGATGCTGATCCCGGAGGCATGGGCGGGTAACCCGCTGATGGATCCCAAGCGCAAGGCTTTCTACGAATATTTCGCCGCCCTGATGGAACCGTGGGATGGCCCCGCCGCCATCGCTTTCACCGACGGCCGCCAGATTGGTGCGACACTGGACCGCAACGGCCTGCGCCCGGCGCGCTTCATCGTGACAGATGACGATCATATCGTCCTGGCATCGGAAAGTGGCGTCCTGCCCTTCAAGGAAGAAAATATCGTCCGCAAGTGGCGGCTTCAGCCGGGCAAGATGCTGCTCATCGACCTGGAGCAGGGCCGCATCATCGAGGACGAGGAGATCAAGGCCCAACTCGCGGACGAACATCCCTATGAGGAGTGGCTGAAGGAAACGCAGTATAAGCTGGAAGAACTGCCCGCCACCCTTGGCGAGGACCTGCTGCCATCGCGCGGCAACGACGCGGCGGCGTTCCTCGATCGCCAGCAGGCGTTCGGCTACACCCAGGAAGACGTGCTGAAGTTCCTGGAGCCGATGGCGCGCAATGCGGAAGACCCGATCGGGTCGATGGGCATCGACACGCCCATCGCCGTGCTCAGCCAAAAATCGCGGCTGCTCTACGATTATTTCAAGCAGAATTTCGCCCAGGTCACCAACCCGCCCATCGACCCGATCCGCGAGGAGCTGGTTATGAGCCTGGTGTCGATGATCGGGCCGCGTCCGAACCTGCTTGGCCATCACGCGGGCACGCACAAGCGGCTGGAAACTCTTCAGCCGGTGCTGACCGACGCGGATCTCGCCAAGATTCGCGGCATCCATGATGCGCTGGACGGCGCGTTCCGCACGCAGACGATCGACATCAGCTGGCCGACGACGGAAGGAGCCGCCGGCCTGGAGCGCGCGCTCGATCGCATCTGCAACGAAGCGACCGAAGCGGTGCTCGCGGATCAGAACATTCTCATCCTGTCCGACCGCAACGTTTCAGCCGAGCGCATCGGCATCCCGGCCGCGTTGGCAACCGCAGCAGTCCACCATCACCTCATCCGTCAGGGCCTGCGCATGCAGACCGGCCTGGTTGTAGAGACGGGCGAAGCGCGCGAAGTGCATCATTTCTGCGTCCTCGCCGGCTATGGCGCGGAGGCGGTGAACCCCTATCTCGCGTTCGAGACGCTTGAGCAGATCCGCGTGAAGCAGAACCTGCCGCTGTCCGCCTACGAAGTTCAGAAGAACTACATCAAGGCGGTCGGCAAGGGCATATTGAAGGTCATGTCCAAGATGGGCATTTCGACCTATCAAAGCTATTGCGGCGCACAGATATTCGACGCGGTCGGCCTCAATTCTGCCGTCCTGGAACGCTATTTCACCGGCACCGCGACCACCATCGAGGGCATCGGCCTTGCCGAGATCGCGGAGGAAACGGTCAATCGTCATCGCGAGGCGTTCGGCGACAATCCGATCTACCGCAACATGCTGGATGTGGGTGGCGCCTATGCCTATCGCGTCCGTGGCGAGGAACATGCCTGGACGCCGCAGAGCGTCGCTTCGCTCCAGCATGCGGTGCGCGGCAACAATCCGAAGGAATATGAAGCCTTCGCCGCGTCTATCAATGAACAGAATGAGCGGCTGCTGACCATTCGCGGTCTGATGAAGTTCAAGTTCGCGGATCAGGCTATTCCGCTTGATGAAGTCGAACCGGCGAGTGCCATCGTGAAGCGGTTTGCGACCGGCGCGATGAGCTATGGGTCGATCAGCTGGGAAGCCCATACCACGCTGGCGGTCGCCATGAACCGGATCGGCGGCAAGTCGAACACGGGCGAGGGTGGTGAGGACCCCAAGCGGTTCAAGCCGCTGCCCAATGGCGATTCCATGCGCTCCGCGATCAAGCAGGTGGCTTCCGGTCGCTTCGGCGTGACCACCGAATATCTGGTCAATGCCGACGATGTGCAGATCAAGATGGCGCAGGGTGCAAAGCCCGGCGAAGGTGGTCAGCTGCCCGGTGACAAGGTCGACAAGACCATCGGCAAAACACGTCACTCGACGCCGGGCGTGGGCCTAATCTCCCCGCCGCCGCACCATGACATCTATTCGATCGAGGATCTGGCGCAGCTGATCCACGACCTGAAGAACGTCAATCCGGGCGCCCGCATCTCGGTCAAGCTGGTGTCGGAAGTCGGCGTCGGCACGGTCGCGGCGGGCGTCAGCAAGGCGCGGGCAGACCATGTCACTATCTCGGGCTATGAAGGCGGCACAGGCGCGTCGCCGCTGACGTCGCTGACCCATGCGGGTAGCCCCTGGGAAATCGGCCTCGCCGAAACCCAGCAGACGCTGCTGCTCAACGGCCTGCGCACCCGCATAGCCGTGCAGGTCGATGGCGGTCTTCGAACCGGCCGTGACGTTGCCATCGGCGCGTTGCTCGGCGCGGATGAATTCGGTTTTGCCACCGCTCCGCTGATCGCGGCGGGCTGCATCATGATGCGCAAGTGCCATCTTAACACCTGCCCGGTCGGCGTCGCGACCCAGGACCCCGAACTGCGCAAGCGTTTCACGGGCCAGCCGGAACATGTGATCAACTATTTCTTCTTCGTGGCGGAAGAACTGCGCACGATCATGGCGCAGCTGGGCTTCCGCACGATCGAGGAAATGGTCGGCCGCGTCGACCGGCTCGACATGCGCGATGCCATCGATCACTGGAAAGCGAAGGGCGTCGACCTCAGCCGCTTGCTCCATCAGGTCGCGCCGGATCAGAATCTCGTCCTGCGCAACACCGAAGGCCAGGACCATGGTCTGGATGCCGCGCTTGATCAGGAATTGATCAAGGCGTCGATGGACGCGCTGGAAAGGCGCGACCCGGTTCGCATCGAACGGCCGATCCGTAACGTCAACCGCACCGTCGGCGCGATGCTATCGGGCGAGGTTGCCCGTCGCTTTGGCCATGCCGGTCTGCCCGACAACAGCATCCTGGTGAAGCTTCAGGGCGTTGCGGGTCAAAGCTTCGGCGCTTTCCTGGCGCACGGCGTGACGCTGGACCTGACCGGCGATGCGAACGACTATGTCGGCAAGGGCCTGTCCGGTGGTCGCATTATCGTCCGCCCGCCAGCGGATACGAAGCGCGTCCCCACCGACAATATCATCGTCGGCAACACCGTCCTCTATGGCGCCATTTCCGGTGAAGCCTTCTTTAGCGGCGTGGGTGGTGAACGTTTCGCGGTTCGCAACTCGGGCGCGATCGCCGTCGTCGAGGGCGTAGGTGATCATGGCTGCGAATATATGACCGGCGGTGTGGTCGTCGTGCTGGGGCAAACCGGCCGCAACTTCGCGGCGGGCATGTCGGGCGGCATCGCTTATGTCTACGATCCCGACGGCAGCTTCCGGTCGAAGGTCAACCCCGCGATGGTCGATGTTGATCCGGTCCCGGCAATGGCTTCGGATGACGATGGCCTTGGCCGTCCGCTGCAACGCGGCGTGGACGTCAATGACTGGGGCATGGGCGACATGCTGCGCCACGACGCCGACCGCCTGCGCATCCTGCTCGAACGGCATAAGCTGTACACGGGTTCGGAACGCGCCGAGGCGCTGCTGGCCGACTGGCAGGGCACGCTTGCGAACTTCGTCCGGGTCATGCCGAAAGATTATCGCAAGGCTCTGCAGAGCATGGAAGATGAACGTGTTGCCGTAGCCCCCGTGGCCGCCGAATAGGCTTCATGGGGTGAGGGCATACTCCCTCGCATGCGACAAGATTGAGAAGTTTGGAGAAAGAGTTTGGGCAAGCCCACCGGTTTCCTCGAGGTTGAGCGCAAAGAACGCAGCTACACCGCGCCCGAAGAGCGTCTGAAGCATTGGAACGAGTTCATCGTTCCGCTGTCGAAGGAAGAGATCCGCGACCAGGCCGCTCGCTGCATGGCCTGCGGCATTCCCTTCTGTCACAATGGCTGTCCGGTGAACAATATCATTCCGGACTGGAACCACCTCGTCTATGAAGACGATTGGAAGACGGCGCTGGAAACGCTGCATAGCACCAATAACTTCCCGGAATTCACCGGCCGCGTCTGCCCCGCGCCATGCGAGGCGAGCTGCACGCTGAACATCGTCGACTCTCCGGTTACCATCAAGTCGATCGAATGCGAAATCGTCGATCGCGGTTGGCGTGAAGGCTGGATCGAACCGCAGCTGCCTGCGCGCAAGACCGGCAAGCGCGTCGCCGTCGTCGGCTCTGGCCCCGCTGGCCTTGCCTGCGCGCAGCAGCTTGCCCGCGCTGGTCACACTGTGACCGTGTTCGAAAAGAATGACCGGGTCGGTGGATTGCTGCGCTACGGCATTCCTGACTTCAAGATGGAAAAGCACCTGATCAACCGCCGCGCCCAGCAGATGGAAGCGGAAGGAGTCGAATTCCGTACTTCGACCGAAATCGGCGTCGCCATCTCGATGGACGCGCTGCGCAGCAATTATGACGCCGTGGTTCTGTCCGGTGGCGCCGAACATCCCCGCACGCTGGACATTCCCGGAAGCGAGTTGGCTGGCGTGCGGCTGGCGATGGAATTCCTGACGCAGCAGAACAAGCGCAATGCGGGCGACGATGAACTGCGTGCCGCGCCGCGCGGCACCTTGTCCGCGCAGGGCAAGCATGTCGTCGTCATCGGCGGCGGTGACACCGGTTCGGATTGTGTCGGCACCTCCAACCGGCAGGGCGCCGCTTCGGTCACCCAACTGGAGATCATGCCAAAGCCGCCCGAGAGGGAGGAAAAATCGCTTAGCTGGCCCAATTGGCCGCTCAAGTTGCGCACGTCTTCCTCTCATCAGGAAGGGTGCGATCGCGACTGGGCGGTCACCACCCGGCGGGCAATCGGCAAGAACGGCCAGATCGAGGCGCTCGAATGCGTGCGCGTCGAATGGGTTGACGGTAAGATGCAGGAAATCGCGGGCAGCGAGTTCCAGCTGAAGGCCGACCTCGTCCTGCTGGCGATGGGCTTCGTTGGCCCTCGCAAGGCGGGCATGGTTGAACAGTCCGGTGCTGACCTCGATGCGCGCGGCAATGTGAAGGCCAATATGATCGACTATGCCACCAGCCAGTCGTCGGTGTTCGCCTGTGGCGACATGCGCCGTGGCCAATCGCTGGTCGTCTGGGCCATTCGGGAGGGCCGACAGTGCGCTCGCGCAGTCGATCTACACCTGATGGGCGTCAGCGACCTTCCTCGTTAAGCGCTGAAGGCAATTGCGACGGTGAAAGGCTCCGAAGGACGGGGCCAATGATCCGCGTCACCCCGGCAAGGCCTCGACCCGATCGCCATACGTCGCTGCTCGCCTGCTCTTGAGTGAGGGGGCAGCGGCGTTTGAATGGCGGCAGGGGCCGGGGCTTTGTGTTTAACCCCTGTGAGTTGGCGACGAACGGATAGCCTCCTCTATAATGAGGACCAGCGGCCTTCCGGAGTTTCGCGTCGATGGTCTTCAGATGGTTCTACATCAGCGCCAGCCGGCTCGCGGAGGATGAGGCCGATGAACTGGTCGCGGATATCGTCAAGGATTCCGTCCCGCGCAATCACCGCCTTCATGTTACGGGCGCACTCCTGTTTACCGGCCGCAGTTTCGCGCAATATCTTGAAGGGCCAGCAGACGGCGTGGACGCGTTGCAGCGTCTCATCGTCGATGACTTGAGGCACGAAAATATTCGCACCATCGCCGAAGGCGTCTATCCCCACCGACGGTTCGTCACCTGGTCGCTGGCTTATTTCGTACCTGCTCAAACGAATTATCCGGAAGTTGAGCAGCTGTTGAGGGAAGCTGCCGATGATCCTGTAAACTGCGCAGAAGCACTCGCCCGGTTCATGTCCGAAACGGCCATGATGGGCCGGGGATAATATGCTGCGGATTCCTCATCGACGCTGCATCGATCAGCGCCATTTCCTGCCACACGGGATGCTCAGGCACCTCCCATGACAAAGTTGTAATCTGCCGACCATGCGTCTGTTAGGCCAAGCCAGCTATCCCGTACGGCGGCTCACATGGTGGCCACGTAAGTGAGAGGCGGCGCTCACCCCTGTTGCGTCGCCTCTCCAGTCGGATGGGCGAACGATGCACAGGCCAGTTTTCTACGATGCCACCGGCCGCAGGCGCCGCTTGACGCTCCCAGCCCTATTCTGCCTGATCATGGTCATTCTCGCCGCCGGAATGGCCTTTGCCTATACCATCATCAATGTGCCCATTCCGCCCGCCGTTCCTTTGCAAATGGAGCGCCGCCGTCCGGAAGGCATCGGCCAGCGCCTGAACCATTTCCAGGCCACGGTTCGCCATCGCCTGTCAGAATGGCTGCCGCACCGCGGCCAGGGCGCCGCTGGTAAGGCTGTCAGCGTTGCCTTCTATGTACCATGGGACGACGCAAGCCGGGCGTCTTTGCGCCAGCATATTGGCCAGATCGACTGGGTGGCCCCGACCTTGCTGTCTGTTACCGGCCCGCGCCATGATCTGCGCGTCACGAATGATCCGGTCTTCACGTCGCTCATTCGTACCTCGGCTCATCGCCCGCGTGTCATGCCGGTCGTGCAGAATGCCGATGATGGCGATTGGGATGGTGCCGGGACGTCGGCGCTGCTGCACGACCGCGCGGCGCGGAAGGCGCTGCTCCTGCGATTGGCTCAGTCGCTGAAGGCGCTCAAAGCATCAGGGGTCATATTCGATCTGGAAGCGCTACCGCCGAACGCGCACGCCGATTATCTGTCGTTCCTCAAGGAAGCAGGACAACTGCTGCACAGTCAAAATCAGCAGGTGATGCTGACCGTGCCCGTGGATGACGCGCGTTGGAACCTGCGTGCCTATGCGCGTGTGGCCGACCGCCTTTTCCTGATGGCCTATGACCAGCATTTCATCGGCGATCAGCCGGGTCCGATTGCCGCGCAGCCTTGGCTCGTTGCTCGTTTGCGGGCCGCGCTGCACCAAGTTCCGGCATCCAAGGCGATCGTGGCGATCGGCAACTATGCCTATGACTGGAAGGAAGGCAGCGGCCCGGCTTCGATCCGGTCGATCGAGGATGCATGGCTGACGGCGCATGACTCCGGCGCTCCGATCCGCTTTGACGGCAGGAGCGGCAACGCGACCTTCGACTATGCCGAGGATGGCGCTGTCCATCATGTCTGGATGCTTGACGCGGCTAGCGCTTGGAACCAGGTGCGCGCCGCGCGGATCACGGGCGCGGGCGGGATCGCGCTGTGGCGCCTGGGGTCGGAGGACCCTGGCTTCTGGTCCGCGCTCGCTGGAAAGAAGGGCAAGGTGGAGGGGCTCGGACGGCTGACCAGCTTCAATTCCGTCGATGTCGAGGGCAATGGCGAAATCCTGCGGATCGATGATGTGCCCACCATCGGTCATCGAACGGTGCGCATCGGTTCAGGGCCGCTAAGCGGGCTGATTATCGACGAACATTATGCCAGTCTGCCTACTCCTTATGTCATTCGGCGGACGGGCTACCGCCCGCATATGGTGGCGTTGACCTTCGATGATGGGCCGGACGCGGTGTGGACGCCGCCGATCCTTGACATATTGAAGCGCGCGCACGTGCCTGCCACCTTCTTCGTCATAGGCGAAAATGCGATCATGCATCCTTCGCTGCTGCGCGAGATCATTGCGCAGGGCAGCGAAATCGGCAGCCATAGCTATACCCACCCCAATCTGGCCCAGGTCTCGCCACGCGGCGTTTCGCTGGAACTGAACAGCACACAGCGGCTGGTGGAAGCCTATACGGGCCGGGCCATGCGCCTATTCCGCGCACCTTATTTCGGAGACGCAGAACCCACCAGCGCGGATGAGATTGGTCCCGCGCTGGAGGCCCAGCGCGCCGGTTATCTGAATGTCGGCCTGCATGTCGATCCGGGCGATTGGACGCGGCCGGGCGTCGATGCAATCGTCGATCGCACGGTTCAGCAGGTTGAGGCCGGGGACGCTGAACGCTCTGCACAGGTTGTTCTGCTACACGACAGCGGCGGGGATCGGGCGCAGACGGTCGCGGCCTTGCCCCGCATCATCAAGCGGCTGGAGGCGAAGGGCTATCGCTTCGTCACCATATCCACCCTCGCAGGGCTGACAACGGACAAGGTGATGCCACGGATCGGCGGGGCCGATTTGGCGGCAGTGCGGATCGACGTTGCGGTCTTCCTTGTGCTGGCCGCGATCGCCGCGGCGCTTAAATGGCTGTTCTTCGCGGTCATCTTGTTCGGCATCGGCCGGGCGCTGATGCTGGCGGCGCTGGCGCTTGGTAGCCGCCTGCGTTCCAACCGGGTGGAACCGCCAGCGATGCAGTCCAACACTTTTGTGTCGGTGATTATCCCTGCCTTCAATGAAGCCAAGGTAATTGAGGCGTCGGTGCGCCGCGTGCTGGCAAGCGAGCAGGTGACGCTGGACGTCATTGTCGTGGACGATGGCTCCACGGACGGAACGAGCGCGATCGTCACGCGCGTTTTCGCCGGGGACGAACGCGTCCGGCTGCTTACCCTCACCAATGGCGGCAAGGCTGCGGCACTCAACCGCGCGCTGGAGTTGGCGCGCGCCCCGATCATCGTAGCGCTTGATGCAGACACGCAGTTCGAACCCCTGACCATCGCCCGGCTCGCCCGCTGGTTCGCCGATGAGGATGTGGGCGCGGTGGCGGGCAATGCGATGGTCGGCAACCGCGTGAACCTCGTCACTCGCTGGCAGGCGGTGGAGTATGTGACCGCGCAGAATCTGGAGCGGCGGGCGCTGGCGCGGTTCGGCGCGATCACGGTCGTGCCGGGTGCGGTCGGCGCATGGCGGCGGGCGGCGCTGGATGAGGTGGGTGGCTATCCGCTCGACACGCTGGCGGAGGATCAGGATCTGACGATCGCGGTCCAGCGTGCGGGCTGGTTGGTCGCCTATGACACCGAAGCCGTCGCTTGGACCGAAGCGCCCGAAAGCTTCCGCGCGCTTGCCAAGCAGCGATTCCGTTGGGCTTATGGCACGTTGCAATGCCTGTGGAAGCATCGCGGCATCTGGCGCGATGGCAAGCCAGCGGGATTGAGCTGGGTCGGATTGCCGCAGGCCTGGCTGTTCCAGATCGGCTTTGCACTGGTGTCGCCGATCATCGACCTGGCCCTGATCGTCAGCAGCATCGATACGGCGGTGCGCATCCATCAGCATGGCTGGGCGCAGACGCAAACCGATGTGCTGCGCATGGGTCTCTATTGGCTCGCCTTCTGCGCCATCGACGTGCTGTGCGGCGCTGTCGCCTACAGGCTCGAACCGCGCGAGCGGCGCTATCCTGCCTTGCTGTTGGTGGCACAGCGCTTTGTCTATCGCCAGATCATGTACGGCGTCGTCATCCGTGCCACCGCGACCGCGATATTAGGGCCATGGGTCGGATGGGGTAAGTTGGAGCGGAGCGGCCGGGTGCAGGCATCGGGCGGCGCGGCAGAGGATATGGCGGCATGGAACAAGGCGGCGTGAAATCGCTGACGCACACATTGCTGCTGTTGTGCGGCGCCATTGTCCTGTCCTTCTGGTATCTGGGATATGTGGGCGGGCATCTGTTCGACGTCATGCCTGCCAAGGCCGGGCAGAAGGCGGATCGGCATGCGGTCGCGCTTTACCTGTCTGGTGACATGGGTTTCCATGCGGGACTTGGTCCGGCGATTGCCGATCGGCTGACGGACCATGGCATCCCCGTGGTCGCCGAGAACAGCCTGCACTTCTTCCGCGTCCGCCGCACGCCTGAGCAAACCGGCGCAATGATAGCCGATGGGTTGCGGCGCGCGATCGCGATTGATCCTCAAGCCCGGCTGCTGCTGCTAGGCCAGTCCTTCGGGGCCGATGTCATCGCGCCATCCCTGCCCTATGTGCCGAATGAACTGCGCCGTCGGATCGCCTTTGTCGGCCTGATCGTTCCGGGCGGGACACGCGAGTGGCGCGCGTCCCCTTCGGAAATATTCTCGATCGGTGAGCCGGAAGAAGATGCCTCTCTCGCGGGTCGCAAATTGAGTTGGGTGCCGCTGCTCTGCATCCATGGCTCGGAGGAACGGTCGAGTCTTTGCCCTTCGCTGCGCCAGCTCAACGCGACGACCGTCCGCCTGCCCGGTGGACATCAGCTGCACCATGATGCGGACAGGGCGAGCGCGATATTGTTGCGGGCGATAGACCGGACGCTGGCCTCGCCCGTCCATCCGGCATAGCGCTATGATCGCGGCGCTCTCCTCTGCCAGACATAGGCGCGCCCTTTCCGTCGCGCTCCTCCTGCTGATGATGGGCTTAGGGTTGGCGATGGTGTTCCACCTCCTGTCCGAGGTGCATGGCCATGACCTGCGCGGCGCGATCCGGGCCATCACGCCGGGCGCGCTCGCTGGTGCATTGGCGCTGACGATCCTCAGCTATCTTTCGCTGACGCTGTATGACCATATGGCGCTGCGCATCATCGGCAAACGGATCGCCTGGCGCACCGCGGCGCTCGCATCCTTTTGCAGCTACACGCTCAGCCACAATCTGGGGCTTTCGCTGCTGACCGGCGGATCTGCGCGCATGCGCATCTATGGCGCGGCGGGATTGGGACCGGGCGATGTCGCCCGAGTGATTGCGTCGGCCAGCCTGTCCTTCTGGGGCGGGGTGGTGACGATGGCGGCGCTGTTCCTGGCTGTCGATCCGATGCCGATCGCCATCAAGGCGTTCCCCATTGATGCCTCGGCTCTTCAACTGTTTGGTTTTTGCATGCTCGCAGGAGTCGCGGTGGCATTGGCGGCGCTAAGACGGGCGCCGCATCCCGTCCGGCTATTCGGATGGACCCTCATGCTGCCATCGCGCGGACAGGCGGCGGCACAGATTGGAATTGCCTGTGTCGACCTCACGCTGTCGAGCGCGGCGCTGTTTGTGCTTCTCCCTCATATCGCCATCACGCTGTTTCCGGCCTTCTTCCTGGCCTATACGCTGGGCATCATCATCGCATTGATCAGCCATGTGCCAGGCGGCGTCGGGCTGTTCGAGGCCGTGGTCCTCGCTACCGTCCCGCAGGTCGCGCGGCCTTCGCTGTTCGCCGCGCTGCTCGCCTATCGGCTGGTTTATTATTTGCTGCCCTTGGCGGCAGCGGCATTTCTCATAGTCTTGCATGAACGACATGCATGGCAAAGCCCGGTTCGACGCGTCCTTAGTGGTGCGGAAAGTCTGGGTCGGGAGATTGCTCCTGCGGTTCTGGCCATGCTGGTGGCGGCCGGCGGGATCGTCCTGCTGGTGTCCGGATCGCTGCCTGCCATACCGGCCCGGTTCAGGGCCGTGAGCAGCATCCTTCCCATGCCCTTTGTTGAGGCGTCGCACCTGGCCGCCAGCATGATCGGGGCGATGTTGGTGCTGCTCGCATCGGGCCTCTACCGATGGCAGGATGGCGCATTCTGGCTGACCCGGCTGCTGCTGCTGGCGGGCGCTGGCTTCTCCCTGATGAAGGGACTGGATTATGAGGAAGCGGCCGTCCTGATCGTCATTACCGGCCTGCTGCAATGGAGCCGTCCCGCCTTTTACCGCAAGACCAGCCTGACCTCCGCTATGCTTGCGCCGGGCTGGATCATTGCCCTGGCGGTGGCGATCGTCATTTCGGTCTGGATCGGCTTTTTCGCCTTCAAGCATGTCGATTATCAGAATGAACTATGGTGGCAGTTCGGTCGGCATCATGACGCATCTCGCTTCCTGCGCGCCGCCCTTGCGACCGGTGTCCTGCTGATTTGGGCGGCCTTGTGGCAGTTGCTCCGTCCGGCATCGCCCTTCGCCGGGCCGGTCATCTCGACCCGCCCCAGCCAGGAGGCGCTGGCGTCCGCCCGGAAAACCGACGCGTTCCTGTCGCTGACCGGTGATAAGCTGTTCCTGACGTCCCCATCGGGCAGGGCGTTCCTGATGTATCAGATTCAGGGGCATAGCTGGATTGTCATGAGCGACCCGGTTGGGGACCCGAGCGAATGGGGCGGCCTGCTTTGGGAATTGCGTGAGCGGGCGGACGCAGCGCAGGGGCGGCTTCTGCTTTATCAGCTCAGCCTTGATGGCCTGCCCCTTGCCATCGATCTTGGCCTGTCGCTCGTCAAATATGGGGAGGAGGCACGCATCGATCTGTCCCGCTTCACGATTGACGGACCCAAGGGCAAGCCATTCCGCCACGCGTTACGCCGAGCCGAAGGGGAAGGCGTGACCTTCGAGATCGTGCCCGCCGCTGACGTCGCTCTGCTGATCGATGAGCTGGAAGCGGTGTCGCGCCGCTGGCTCAAAGCCAAGGGGGGTGCCGAAAAAGCGTTCAGCGTCGGCCGGTTTGACCTGCCCTACTTGCAGCGTTTTGATTGTGCGGTCGTGCGGCGGGAGGGCAGGATCATCGCCTTTGCGAACATATGGGCCACCGCCGATCATGGCGAACTGTCCGTGGACCTGATGCGGCATGATGCTGATATGCCCGCGGGCATGATGGACTTCCTCTTTTGCCGCCTCATGCTTTGGGGAAAGGCGCAAGGCTATCGCTGGTTCACGCTCGGCATGGCGCCGCTTTCGGGTCTGGAGGCGCGTCGACTCTCGCCCATTTGGGTGAAAGCGGGAGCGCTGATTTTCAAGCATGGGGGCAGCCTCTACGGCTTCAAGGGCCTCCGCGCCTACAAGGCGAAGTTCACACCGTCTTGGGAGCCGCGCTTCATCGCCGGGCCGCAGGGGTTGTCGATGCTGCGGGCCATGCTGGACCTTCAGCGCCTTATCGAAGGCGGGCCAAGGAGCGCCGTCAGCCGAATGCGGAATGCTGGACGGAGGGCTTCGGATGTCCGATAGGGCGACCATGAGTTACAAAGTGCTGCTCGTCGAGGATGATGCCACGACGGCCGACTATATCGCAAAGGGCCTTGCCGAAGAGGGCTTCACCATCGACCGCGCCGAGGACGGACGGGAGGGACTGTTCATGGCGACAGAGGCAAGCCATGACGCGATCATCCTCGACCGAATGCTGCCTGGCATGGATGGCATGGCCGTGCTCGCGGCGCTGCGAGCGGCGGGCATCGAGACGCCGGTCATGATCCTGTCCGCGCTCGCGACGGCTGACGAACGGGTCAAGGGATTGACCAGTGGGTCGGACGATTATCTCGCCAAGCCGTTTGCCTTCGCCGAATTGCTGGCCCGGCTGCGGATCATGTTGCGGCGGGGGAAGGCAGGGCAGGCCGAAACGCGGCTGAAATGCGGCGATCTGGAAGTGGACCTGCTTTCAAGGAAAGCCATGCGCGGGAGCCGGTCGGTCGACCTGCAACCGCGCGAATTCCGCCTGCTCGAATATATGATGCGCCACAGAGGCGAGGTCGTGACGCGGACCATGTTGCTGGAGGGCGTATGGGATTATCATTTCGACCCCGGCACCAATGTCATCGATGTCCATATAAGCCGGTTGCGGCGCAAGATCGATGAAGATGGCGAGGCGCCGTTGATCCACACGGTGCGCGGCGCGGGCTATCGCCTGAGCGAGAATGGCTGATGCGCATCATGCGCTGGCGCTATTCGGTCATCTGGCGCTTTGCCCTACTGATCTTCCTGATGCAGATCGCCTGCGTTCTGGTGTCGCTGTGGGCGGTCCATCGCTTCACCAGCCAGTCGGTCAACCACGCCAGTCGCGAGATAGCGGTCGGCCTGCGCGACGATATATCGGCCACCTACGCCGCCGCCGGACTAGCCGCCGCCGGGGCGACGGTGCGCAGCCGCATTGCCGCCGATCCGGTCGGCGATTCCATCCTGCTGCTCATGGGGCCGGACGGACGCCGTATCGCAGGCAATCTTGATAAATGGCCCGACCATGTCGGCACGGCTGAATCCTGGCGTCTGGTGAACCTGCTGCACGCGCCCCGCCAGCATGGCGATCCACAGGTCATGGGCATCGTCAGTACCCGTTTCCCAGATGGCACGCGCCTGCTGACCGGACATGTGGTGGAAAGCGACCTGCGTTTCGGCGGCTATCTGGAAGCCGCGCTGTTGAGCGCTGTTTTGATCGCGGTCCCGCTGGCTGCCGGGGCCGCCTGGCTTTCGGCCTCCATCATGCGGAGGCGCCTGCACGCCGTGGCCGATACGGCAAGCGCGGTGAAAACAGGCGACATGGAACGCCGCATTGCCCTGACCGGCAGCGGAGACATGTTCGATACGCTGGGTCAGGCGATCAACGCCATGCTGGACCGCATTACCGGGCTGGTCGATGAACTGCGTCTGGTGACCGACGGCCTTGCCCATGACCTGCGGTCGCCGCTCACCCGGTTGCGGGCCGTGCTGGACGGCGCGGTTGAGCAAAGTCACGATGAGACCAGCGTCAGCGCACTTGAACGCGCGGTCGAGGAAAGCGACACGCTGCTGCGAATGCTGGACACCGCCCTGCTCATCAGCCGGGCCGAAGCCGGAATAGGTCGGGACAGCTTCATGCCGGTCGATGTCGCTGCGCTGCTGCATGATTTTCAGGACATGTACGGTGCCTTGGCGGACGAGCGGGATGTGACCATTTCCGTGGAGGCTGAACCCGGCTTGTTCCTGTTTTCCAATCGAGAGATGCTGGGACAGGCGCTTTCGAACCTGATCGATAATGCACTGAAATATGGTGGTGATCGCATTGGGCTTTCAGCGCGCACTGAAGCCGGTTCGATATTGATCCAGGTGTCCGACAATGGTTCCGGCGTTCCAGAGGAGCATCGCGAGCGCGCCCTCAGCCGCTTCGCCCGGTTGGACATGTCCCGCCACATCGCGGGCGCAGGCCTTGGCCTTTCGCTCGCCGCCGCTGTCGCGCGGCTCCACGGCGGCGCGCTCGTGCTGGGTGATGCGGCCCCTGGATTGCTTGTCACGCTGTCGTTCCCCTATTCGCCGAGTGACGGTGAGGCTGTGCAATCGGCGTCGGCGATTTAGCATTTCCCCCACCTTTGGGATTGCGGAAAGCGATAAGAGCGGGGCGGCATCCTTGGTTCTGAATGGCTCCCGGAGGTGTTCCACTTTCCCACGAGATCAATCTATTGACGGCGCGCCATATCGCATTTAGCCCGCGCGGGGCTGGACAACTCACGGATAAACCGCGACGCGATCTGGACTTCGATGGCCCAGCCGAATGTGGCGATCGGCCGCTGCAAAGGATAGACAATGCTGCTGCCGGGCATCGCCGCGGGAATGTTGATGATGGGCGCACAGGCGGCAACGGTCGATGCGCCGCCACCCGAGGCCTCGCCGACGGTAGATGTTGCAAGCGCTGCGGCAGCGTTGAACATATCTTTGGCCCCCAAATCGGAAAACGGCGCGGAGGAACAGCCCACCGACATCGTGGTGACCGGCGCAGATCGAGCCCCGCCGGGCGACCCGCTTGAGCATCTCAATGCAAAAAGCTTTGAAGCGGTTCAGTCGGTTGACAAGGCCGTGGTCGAGCCCATGGCGAAGGCCTATAATAAGGGGCTGCCCAAGCCCGTTCGGAAGGGCTTCCGCAACTTCTTCGCCAATTTGCAGGAGCCGGTGGTGTTCGCCGCTTATATGCTCCAGCTGAAGCCCGGCAAGGCGGTGGAAACGGTGGGGCGCTTTACCATCAACACGACGCTTGGGGTCGCGGGCCTGTTCGACGTCGCCAAGCGCAAGCCCTTCTTCCTGCCCTATCGGCCCAACGGTCTCGCCAATGTGCTTGGCTTTTATGGCGTCGGCCCGGGGCCATATATGTATCTGCCCATCGTCGGGCCGACCACGCTACGCGATATCATCGGCGATACGGTGGACAAAATGGCGGTGCCCTTCCTGATCGGCAAGCCCTTCACAAAGCCTGCCTACGTCATTCCGGCGACGATCCTGAACCAGCTTGGCGAGCGCGCGGCCTTTGACGATACCGTCCAGAAAATCCGCAAGGAGGATGATCCCTATGTGGCGTATCGCGAGCTGTATCTGAAGCAGCGTAAGGCGGAGATCGAGGCGTTGCACGGTCGGGCGAGCAATGACGTGGTGCCGGTTTATGGGCGACAGATGGGAGAAGGTGGGACGGCGTCGCAATAACAGGCGCTCTGCTGATCTTCGATACCGATCAACCTGGACCGTGTCACAAATTGTAGGGCGCCGGGGGCAGCATGCCACCCCCGGCGAGGAACATCATTCGGCCGCGACGGCTTCAGCTCCCTTTTCGATCCTGACCGACCGGCTGCTGCGGCCGTCGATCGCAACCGGCACATCACCTGCCACCGTGGCGCGGCGCAACGTGCGGCGTTGCAACCCGAAATCGGCGATGGCGCGATGCTGCGTCGATCGGTTGTCCCAGATGGCGACGTCGCCTGACCGCCAGCGCCAGCGAACCGTGTTTTCCGGCTTCGTGATGTGATCCTGCAGGACGGCAAACAGCCGCTGTGAATCCGCCGGGTTCAGGCCGACAAACTGCTTCACGAAATGGCCGAGCAACAGACTGCGCTCACCGCTTTCGGGATGAACCCGCACTACCGGATGCTCCGTTTCATAGACGGTCGATGCGAAGATCTTGCTATATTCCTCGGAACGCTTGGCGTCCTTGCTGCCAAAAGCGGCGGCATAATCATATTTGTTGGAATGCACGGCCCACAGTCCATCGACCAATGTTTTCAGTGCCTCGGGTAGCTCCTCATAGGCGGTTGCGCCATTGGCCCATAATGTGTCGCCGCCCGCCTGCGGAACGGTGATCGCTCGCAGGATCGACGCCTGGGGATAGGCTTCGACGAAGGTGACGTCGGTATGCCAGCTCGACGCGGCATAGCCTTCCTTCGAGTCCAGTTCGAGCAGGTAGCGCGATCCTTCCGCCACTGGCACAGTGGGATGCGCGACCGGGTCGCCCAGCAGGGCGGCGAAATCCTCATGCCTCTGGTCCGTCAGTTGATCCTGATCACGGAAGAATATGACCTTGTGCCGCACCAGCGCGGTGCGGATCGCAGCCAGTGTCACGGGATCTATGTCGCCCGACAAGGCGATACCCCTGATTTCCGCGCCGATGCGACCGGCGACCGGAACGATGTCCAGCGGACTGTCGGTGTCCTTGGCGTTGATGAAATTGTGGATCTGGTCAGTCATGTCATGTCTCCTTGGGGGTGATGAGAAGGAAGGCTATTCGGCTGGCTGGGCAGCGTGGTCGCGTTCGTCCAGCGCGCGGCGAATTTCGGTGTGAGCGGCTTCATCCAGCGGAAACCCGTGGATCAGCCAGGCGGAAAGAAGATGGGCAATGGCGGGACCGAGCGCGAAAGCCGCGAGCAGGCCGTGTAGCGCTTCGGGCGTGTTGGTCGTGGCTCTGGGATCGAAGCCGAGCCAGCCGACGAGCGGTAGGGCGATGCCCACGGCTGCCGCCATGCCCGCCTTTGACGACAGGCTGAACGCCGAGAAGAAGAGCGCTGTCTGATCCTTGCCGGAACGAAGCCGATGCTCGTCGGCGATATCGGCGACCATGGACCGCAGCATCAGATTGCCTGATCCCTGCGCCAGACCCTGTGCCAGCGTCAGGGCCAGCAGCAGGCCAATCTGGCCCGGCACCACCAGTAGCAGCCCGACATTGATCGCGACCTGCACCAGCTCGCCTGTGACTGCGGCGCGATGCTTGCCGATGCGATAGCCGATTTGCGCCCAGATCGGGCCAGCGACGATGCCGAATATGAACTGAAAGAGGAACAGGCCGCTCGCCCACTGAGGCAGGCCCATATAGTGAGTGACGAAAAACACGATCAGGGCGCTGCGGATGCTCTGCCCCACCGTGACTGCGAAGTCCGAAAGCAGGACGCGGCGGAGCAGCGGGTGGCCGAATAGCGCGCCAATCGTTTCCCGGAACGACAGGCGAATCTGCTGAGAGGGCGCTGCGGGCGTTTCGCTCTGGCTGCGCAGCGTCAGTACCAGCGAGACGATCAGGCTGATTAGCACCACGCTGCCCATCGCCGCGAGTTTCAGCGCGCCATCTTGGGGGCTGGTCTGGTCGAGGATCGTGGGCAGGATCAGCACGACCAGCAGGGACACCGAGCCAGCGACCGTCTGGAAGGTCGCGATGCGCGTACGGTCGTGATAGCCGCTATATGTCTCGCCCGACCACGCCAGATAGGGAATCTGGAGCATCGACCAGCCGAGGTAAAAAAGGAACAGGCTCGCGGCCAGATAGAGCGGCGACACCCAGGACGCTGCGGGGAAGAAGAGAAGCGCGCCCGACACGCCGAACAGCGCCGCTCCGGCGACGATCCACGGCCGCCGCCGACCGAAGCGCCCATGGGTCCGGTCGCTCAGCGCGCCGATCAGCGGGTCGGCCACCGCTCCCCACAGCCGCTCACCCAGGAAGATCGCGCCAATCACCGCCAGCGACAATCCGAACTGCTGCGCGTAGATCGCGGGCAGATGGACGGCGAGCGGCATCTGCGCCGCCGTGATCGGCACGAACAGCGAGGCAAAGCCCGCCAGCCGCCAGCTGCTCACGCGTTTCACATCTTGGGGTGCGGCCCGAACGGGACGATGCCGCGCGGCGTAGGAAAATGCGGTAGCCATCAGAACCTCACAACTTGGTCTTGAGGGTGGCGCCGATGGTGCGCGGGTCGCCGATCGTGCCGGTGACGAACCCGAACGCGCCAGTATTGAGCGCCTGGAAATACTGCTTGTCGGTCAAGTTGCGCGCCCAGACGCTGATGTCCCACAGACCGCTATCGGCGCGGATGCCGATGCGGGCGTTGAGCAGGCCGTAGCCAGGCACCTGCGCATAGCGGCTGTTACTGGACGAGGTGTTGAAGCTGGAGCGGTGCGAGAAATCGGCATGGCCGTAAATTTCTGTTCCGCCCCCGCCGATCGGCTGTGCCAGGTCCGCGCCCAGCGTGTAGGTGAATTTGGGAATGCCGCTCAACTGCACGCCGGTCAGATCCTGCGTTGGCGCCAGCGCCGCGCTCCGTTCGGGGGCCTGGGGGGCGTTTTTGTAATCGCGATAAGTTGCGTCGATATAAGACCCCGAAGCCGTCAGGCTGATCCATTTGTTTGGAGCATAAGTCAGGTCGCCCTCGATCCCGCGCGAGCGCACCTTGGGAATGTTGGAGATATATTGGACGAAGTTGCCAATGACGTTCGGCTGGGTAATCGCGGTCTGGTAATCGCTGACCTCGGTCCAGAAGGCGGCGGCGTTAAGTGTCAGGGTGCGGTTCAGCCAGGCGCTCTTGAAGCCCAGTTCGTAACTGTTGACGGTTTCCGGTTTTACCTCCGGCACCGCCCCGTTCGGTATGTTGGTAAGGTTAAGACCGCCCGACTTATTGCCGCGTGAATAGCTGCCATAGACAAGGGCGTCGGGCGCGACCTTCCAGCTCAGCGTTGCCAGCCCCGACACGCTGTCGTCCTTCGTCGCGGCGGCGTAGCTGGTGCGCGGATTGAACTGGTTGCGGATGGCGGTCGCGGCTGCGGAATCGGTCGCCGACAGGGTCGAAAGATCGGCCCCTCCGACCCACCATTGGCGAAAGACGCCTCTCTTGTCCTCATGCGTGTAACGAAGGCCGCCGGTCAGGCTTAGCGCCTCGCTGATGTTCCAGCTCGCCTGTCCGAACAACGCGTAGCTTTTGGTTGTCGGCTCGGAATAGCTGCGCGTCTCAAAGCCATTGAGCGCCGCGTTGGACACCACCGGGTTGACGGCGGGAACGAACCAGTCGGGCGCGGCCGATCCATAGGCCGACGCGCCATATCCGCGGATCGTCTGCCAGAAATAATAGGCCCCCACAGTCCAGTCGATAACGTTGCTGCCGGTTGAACCAAGCCGTAATTCCTGGCTGAATTGGCGCTGCCGGTTGGCCTGCTGTGCCTTGGTCATCACCGGCAGGCTGGTGCTGTCACCGTCATTGGCCGGGTTCCAGTCCCACCAGCGATAGGCTGTGATGGAGGTCAGCGCGATCTTGCCCAGATCCCAATCGATCTGGCCCGATGCGCCATAGCTTTTCATGAATGCCTGATAATGGCTGTCGGAATCGCCTTCGCGGGCAAAGGCGCGGGCGGGTAGCAGCGTGTAACCGGCCCGCGAGGTACGGGCGAAAATATTGTTGGCGATCGTCGCGCCGCTGTCATAGTTGCCGAAATAGGCAACGGGAATGTTCAGCACATAATGCTGCTTCTGGTGCGAATAGTCGCCGATGAGCCGGACGGAAAGCGTATCGGTCGGCTTCACCAGCAACTGCCCGCGAATGGAAAAATTATCGTAGTCCTGCGCTTTCGACCCATTATGCAAATTGGTCAGGAAGCCGTCGCGATGGGTGTCCGCGATCGAAAGACGGAAAGCGGCGCGATCCGCGATGATCGGCGCTGACACCGACGCCCGCAGCTGGTGATAGCCATAGTCGCCGAGGCTGATCTCACCCTGTGCTTCGGGCGCGAACGTTGGCTCGCGGCTGGTGATGTTGATCGCACCGGCGGTCGTGTTCTTGCCGAACAATGTGCCCTGCGGCCCACGTAGAACTTCGATCTGCTGTAAGTCGACCAGATCGAACTGCGACTGGCCCGGGCGACCATAATAGACATTGTCGAGATAGAAGCCGACGCCATTTTCCAGGCCGTCATTGGTCAGCGCGACATTAGCGCCTAGCCCACGAATATTGACGTTTGTATTACGGGGATTGAAGCTGAAAATCTGTAGACTGGGAACCAACTGCTGCACCTGTCCCAGCGTGAAGTTGCCGGTCTTGTCGAGCGTGTCAGCGCTCACCACGCTGAGTGCAATCGGTACGTCCTGCGCATCTTCTTCGCGCCGACGAGCGGTGACGGTAATCTCGGCGGCGCTTTCGGCTGCGTCGAACGAGGTTGACTCCGTAGCAGCAGTGGAGGTCGGCGTCTCACCAGCGAAGGCCGGGCCGCAACCAGCTGCGCCGAAGAGGGCAACGGACAGCAGGAATTGCTGGCGGGCGGCGAATAACCCCTTTGATCGATTCTTATGATTCACTGATTTTCCCTGTCGGATTTTCGAAGTGGATTGATGGCGAGGGCAGAAGCGCCCCGGCGTTGTTCACCGAACGTCGTGACGTCGAAGATCGCGGCGGCAGCCTGCTGCAAGGAAACAGGATAGACGCGCGGCTTCTCACCGCCACGAAACGTGGCTTCGCTGTTGTTCGTGGCCATGGCTCATCCTTTCGGCCAGCGCAGGTGATGCGCTCGTCGATCAGGTGCGGATGCGCGTAATGCTCCGCTGAATGGATCGGATGGACCTCTTCAGGTCAGCAGGTTCGACACGTCCCTGCTCGACGCCCGAACATTGTCGCGTCAAGCGGCCGGACGGTATTGGGATGATGGTTCGTCGGATATCTATGCATCGTCTATTCTCCTGGGGGGAGAACACGATCCCGGGCGTGGTCGCCTTAGCATCGCGCGCTTTAGCCGTTGTTGACGCGGAGCAAGCTGCACCCCTTCAAAAGCCGCGGGTCGGTATATTCGCAAATCTCGGAGCGACGACCAACCGCTCCGTGTACAATCTCTACATAACCGATAGAGATTATAGCTCAAGGCAAGTTTTGCTTTTCGCCTGCCAATTTCAAGTGTCGCGTCCGCACCGCTATAGCGCCCGAGCAACCATAGGCGCAGTCGCCGTCGCGCGAACAGCTTTCAGGAACAGAAGCGCGCACTCCCTGGCGTAAGTCTCAGGGTCCTTTTCGGAGGGAGGCGCACTGGCCGTGAAGAGATGCACCGCGAATGTCGCGAGAATATTGAAGATACCGCGCGGCGCCTTCTGCGTTCAGAAGGCGTTGTTTACGCCCGTGCAGATCAACTTCAATTCAACATAATCATCGATGCCCCAGTGGGAGCCTTCGCGTCCAAGGCCTGATTCCTTGACGCCGCCGAAAGGTGCGACCTCCGTCGAGATCAGACCGCTGTTAAGGCCGACCATTCCATATTCGAGCGCTTCCGAAACGCGGATGCTTCGATCCAGATCCCGCGTGTAGACGTAGCTGGCAAGGCCAGCCGGAGTGTCGTTGGCGATCGCGATCGCTTCAGCCTCGCTTTGGAACCGCACCAGACCGGCGACCGGGCCGAAGGTTTCCTCCTTGCAAAGCTGCGCGTCGGCGGAAACATTCGCCAATACCGTGGGAAGGAAGAAATTGCCTTCGCCCTCGATCGCGTGACCGCCTGTCAGGATATGCGCCCCGCGCGCCACGGCGTCATCGACATGGGCGGATGCCTTGGCCACTGCCCGCCCGTCGATCAGCGGCCCCTGGTCCGTGGGTCCGCTCATGCCCGCGCCCACCACGAACTGGCTGACGCGTTCAGTCAACCGCTCCGCAAAGGCGTCGAAAATGCCATCCTGGACCAGAAAGCGGTTCGCGCAGACGCAGGTTTGGCCGGTGTTGCGAAATTTCGACATCAGAGCGCCTTCAACCGCGCTTTCGACATCGGCGTCATCGAAAACGATGAAGGGTGCGTTGCCGCCAAGTTCCAGGGAAACACGCTTCACTGTCGACATGCAGCGTGCCGCGAGCATTTTGCCCACGCTCGTCGAACCCGTGAAGGTGAATTTTCGCACTCGCGGGTCCGTGGTCAGGATTTCCCCGATCGGTGCTGCATCGCCGGTCACGACGTTGAATATCCCGGCGGGCACCCCGGCCTCCGCTGCCAACACCGCGAGCGCCAGTGCCGAAAAGGGTGTGAGCTCGGATGGCTTGAGCACCATCGAGCAACCGGCGGCCAGAGCGGGCCCGGCCTTCCGGGTGATCATCGCCAGCGGGAAGTTCCAGGGCGTGACGGCGGCGACGACGCCCACCGGCTCCTTGCGCACGGCCAAGCGACGATCGGATGCGTGGGGCTGGATCAGCTCGCCATTGATCCGGCGCGCTTCCTCCGCGAACCATTCCAGAAAGGAGGCTGCATAGGCGACCTCGCCTTTGGCCTCGGCAAAAGGCTTGCCCTGTTCCAGCGTCAAAATTGTCGCCAGATCGTCCTGGTGCGTCAGCATCAGCTCACCCCAACGCCGCAATATGGCGCCACGCGGCTTTGCAGCCAGCTTTCGCCAATCGACCTGAGCCCGCCAGGCGGAAGCGACCGCCTGTTTTGTTTCATCCGCGCCCAAATTGGGCACAGTCCCCAGTTCAGAGCCGTCTGCGGGATTGGTGACGGCGATCTTCGCCATTGCGTTGACCCACTGCCCGTCGATGAAAGCCGCTTCCTTGAGCAGGTCCGGTCGAGAGAGAGTGTGCGGGAAGGTCACGCTACCTCCCTCGCAACAGCCGTCAGCGCCTTCTCCAGAATATTCAGGCCTTGCTCCAACGTTTCGTCTTCAACAGTCAGCGGCACCAATATCCTTATGGCTTGGCCAAATTGGCCGCAGCTTAGCAAAATCAATCCATTTGCAAGTGCCCGTGCGCAGACGCGCTTCGCTTCATCGCCATCCGGCTGGCCATGTTCGTCGACGATGTCGAAGGCAATCATCGCCCCGGGGCCGCGCAGGCCGGTGATTTTCACCATGTCGTTGCGCTGGGCGAATTGCGCTATACGTTCCCGAATTCTGTGGCCGATGACATTGGCGCGGTCGAGGAGACGCTCATCCTCGATCACATCCAGCACGGCCAAGGCTGCGGCCAGCCCGACGGGAGAGCCGCCATAGGTGCCCCCAAGACCGCCTGGGCCGATGACGTCCATCACATCAGCGCGTCCTATGACCCCGGAGATCGGAAAGCCGCCGCCCAACGACTTCGCGACGGTAAGGAGGTCGGGCTTGATCGGCGCATGTTCAATGCCGAACATCTTCCCCGTTCGGGCGAAGCCGGTCTGAACCTCGTCCGCGATCAGCAGAATGCCATGACGGCGACGGATATCATCCAGCGCCTGGAAAAATTCAGGCGGCGGGCTGTGGAAACCGCCTTCGCCCTGAATCGGCTCGATGATGAAAGCCGCGATGCGTTCCGGTTCGATGTCGGCCGCAAACAGGAAGTTGAGAGCCTTGAGCGTTTCCTCAATGCTGACTCCGGTGGTCGGGCTGGGATAAGGGAGATGGTAGATTTCCCCCGGAAAGGGTCCAAGGCCCTTCTTGTAGGGCGAAACCTTGCCGGTCATGGCGGACGTCAGCAGGGTCCGGCCATGGAAGCCGCCCGCAAAGGCGATGATGCCGGGGCGGCCGGTGGCGGCCCGTGCGATCTTTACTGCGTTTTCGGTCGCTTCCGCGCCGGTCGTGAAAAAGATGGTTTTGGCATCGCCATCGACGGGCGCCAAAGCGTTCAGCCGCTCAGCCAATTCGATATAAGGCGGATAGGCAACCACCTGAAATGCCGTGTGGGTATATTTGTCGATCTGGTCGCGAACTGCCGCGATCACCCTGGGGTGACGATGGCCCACGTTGAGAACCGCGATTCCGCCCGCAAAATCGATATAGGCATTGCCTTCGACATCCCAGATAGTGGCGTTCTCGGCCCTGCTGGCGATAATATTGGTGGCGGTGGCGACGCCCTGCGGGATGGCTTCCTTGCGACGGGCGTTATATTCGGCGTTCCGCATCTGACGACCTTCAATGATGGTTTCTGGAATCTGTCCTGATGCTGACACATTAGGGAATTCCGCATCCCGGAAGCAGTTGCTTTCGACGGCCGCTTTGGTAACCTGAGGTCACCATCTACTCCTATGGCTGAACGCGATGAATTCACCATTGCCTCCTTTCTCCGCTCTCAGGGCCTTTGAGGCAGTGGGCCGATTGGGCGGTATCCGACGAGCAGCGAAGGCCCTTGGCGTAAGCCATGCCATAGTGAGCCGTCACGTAAGGGGGCTGGAAGAGCGTTTGGGCGTTACCTTGCTGGACCGGGAAAGCGGGCAGCTGACAGCGGTCGGGTTCGATTATCATGGCCGTTTGGTGAAGGTTTTCAATGAATTGAGGGAAGCAACGGATGCCGTTCGGGGCAGGACCGATGGCAAGCTTGTAATATCCTGCGTCGGGGGGTTGGCATTGCATTGGCTGGCTACGCGGCTCGCAATGTCTTCGGGTCGGAATGGAATGCCGCCGGTCGATCTTCGCTCGGAAGAAGGTCTTCTTGACCTCTCGAACAACGCCGTTGATGGCGACATTCGATATATTGACGATTGCCAGACGCTGGACCGGAAGCGCGGTGTGCGAACGCTTGAACTGGCGAAGCCGCATGTTTTTCCGCTGGCCTCGCCGATGTTCGTTTCTCGCTGGGGCGACAAGATCCGATCGGCTGAAGATCTGGCTACATTGCCGCTGATCGAGGAGCGCAGCGATGTGGAATGGCGCATGTGGATGAAAGCGCAATCTATCGATCTTCCGCCGAACACCCCGACCGGCAGATATGGTCATGCCCATCTGGCGCTGGCCGCCGCGCGCGCGGGCCAAGGGATCGCGCTTGGCAATCACTATCTCATTGCCGAAGATCTTGCGGCGGGTAGATTGGTGAAGGTGGAGCCTCGTGAAAAGGAATTCGTGCCTGTGACACTGGGAGCTTATGTTTTCAGGGGTCCCGCCAATCGGTGGTCGGATCCGTCAATCGTCCGTTTCAGACGCTGGCTCGCGGCGCAATTCAGCGCGGACCCGGCATATTGACGCGTCTTCAACAGGCTGGCCGGGATGTGTTTGCCTGAACATGTTTCGTTTTGAAGTCAGGGCAGGGGGAAATGTCTGAAATGTTGTCACTGGAATATCTGGCTTCCCCTGAGTGGAATGGCAAGATCGCCCAGCTTATCTCTTTGGAAGGTAAGGCGAGAGCAGAAGCACTGTTTGACATGTTCTCGGTCGCGCTCCGATCAGACGAGATGATGTTGTTTCATTTTCGTGAAAATGTTGGGCCAGAGGTCGTCGAACATCGTACGTCGAAATCTGTCAGGCAGCAGCAGATCAACGACTATAAAAACGGATTTTACCTTACCGATCCATTCTATCTCGCCATTGATCGGTCCATCGAAAATCAGGCGATCAGTCTTAAGGACGTGGTAGATCAGGATGATTTTCAAACCAGCGATTTTTTCGTTCGGCACTATGTTGACACCGATCTTGTCGATGAGATGTGCTATTGCATGTCGGACGGGCAGGATGGCCACATATTGCTTTCTTTCGCCCGGTCCCGTGATGCGGGGCGTTATTCGGATGAGGAATTGGAACTGGCCAAGGCGATTGCTCCGATTGTCTTCGGTACGCTTTCTTCAAGCTGGCGCCATTTTGCCGATCCGAAACTATTTGTTCCTCCTTCGCCCGAAGAAGTGAAGCTGCACGATGATCTGAAAAGAGCCCGCGATAATTTCGGCCGTTCCTTGTTGACCGATCGCGAGTTCGAAGTCGTTCAGATGATGCTTAGGGGATATCCGATAGATGTGATCGCCAAACGGCTGAAAATGGCCGAGGGCACGGCGAAGGTGCATCGGAGGAATATTTACGCCAAGCTGGATATCAGTTCGATGGCGGAGCTGTTTTCGCTGTTCATCGACGTGGTTGGGGAAGTGAACGTCGGCCTGGATGCCGATCCGTTGCTCCAATATGGGCAGGCGCCCCGCAGCAATTGATTTGCCTGCGCGAGACTAAGCCACGCGAGGGACGGATATGGTCCCTTGGGCATTCGGTGAGGAACCGGCCGTCATCATGTTGGCTGCGCGGACGGTATTCGAAAGCAGACATGCAATGGTCATGGGTCCGACGCCGCCGGGCACAGGTGTGACGGCTGCGGCATGATCGAGCTCTGAAGTCACCGCATCACCCACGATGATGCTCCGGCCATCCTTGTCGACAATCTTGTTGATGCCGATGTCTATCACGATCGCTCCGGGCTTTACCCAGCCGCCGCGCACCAGACCCGGGCTGCCTGCGGCCACGATCACGATGTCGGCGGTTGAGACGATGGATGGCAGATTACGCGTGTTGATGTGCGTGACGGTGACGGTGCATTCTCTTTCCAGCAACAGCAGGGCGACAGGCTTGCCGACGATGTTGGACTTTCCGATGACGACAGCCTTCAGGCCACAAAAGTCCTGCACCACGCTTTCAAGCAGAAGAAGACAACCGAGCGGTGTGCAGGGGATCAGTCCCTGAGTGCCCGTAGACAGTCGGCCGACATTCACGGGGTGGAAACCGTCCACATCCTTCGACGGGCAAATGCGGTCCAGCACGACCGCTGCGTCAATGTGCTGCGGCAGCGGTAGCTGAACCAATATGCCATGGACGGAGGGATCGATGTTCAGCGCATCGATCTCCGCCAGAAGGGCGTCCTGGGTCGTTTCGCTCGGCAGGCGCCGCTCGATCGACGCTATGCCGACCCGTTTGGAAGCCTTCAACTTGCGCGAGACATAGGCATGGCTCGCCGGATCATCACCCACCAGAATGACCGCCAAGGTGGGCGCGATGCCACAGCGCGTCCGAAAGGCGTCCACGTCGTGGCGAACGGTCTCCAGAATGCCCTCGGCCATCATTTTGCCGTCAATGATCTTCGCCATGGTCAGCCTTGTCATTCGGATGTTGTGGACGGCCGGGTGCCGACGGTGATTTCAGCCCACGCGATCGGCGGCATAGCTGTCCGGACTGGCGGGAAAAACGATCGTCCGGTCGCCATTCACAAATACGCGATGATGGATGTGGGCGTGGATCGCGCGGGCCAATGTGCGGCTCTCCACATCCCGTCCGATGGATACATAATCGTCCGCGCTCTGTGCATGTGTGACGGCTATGGTTTCCTGCTCGATGATCGGGCCTTCATCCAGTTCCGCGGTGACATAATGGGCGGTGGCGCCGATGAGCTTCACGCCGCGCTTATGGGCCTGGTGATAGGGCTTCGCACCCTTGAATCCGGGCAGGAAGCTGTGATGGATGTTGATGACGCGGCCCGGCATCCTGCGGCACAGTTCGTCCGAAAGCACTTGCATATAGCGGGCAAGGACGATGAGATCGGCTTGCGTCCGCTCGACGATCGCCATCAGTTCGGCTTCCGCTTCAGCCTTATTATCCTTGGTCACCTTGATATGGTGGAACGGCAGATCGTGACTCAGCACGAGATGCTGATAATCGAAATGGTTGGAGATGACGCCCACGATGTCGATCGGGAGCATGCCGATCTTCCATCGATACAGAATGTCGTTCAGGCAATGTCCAAAGCGGGACACCATCAGGATGACCTTCATCCTGACCGTGGAATCATGAAATTCGAAATTCATATTCCATTCTGCGCCGATCTGCGTGAAATCCTCCGCGATCTCCGAAAGCGCCTTCCCTTCTTCGGAGATGAAGCTGACCCGCATGAAGAAGGTGCCGGTTTCCACATCATCGAATTGCGAGGAATCCGAAATGCTGCACCCCTGGCTTGCCAGGTAGCTGGAAATGGCGGCCACGATCCCCCGCTTTGACGGACAGGATACGGTGAGGATATCGGTCGTCACATTCTTCTCCAAAATTCTATGCCCAGTTGCCCGGCATGGGCTTCACAGCTTCGCCGTCAGTTCAGGGACGGCGGTGAAAAGATCGGCGACGAGCCCGATATCGGCGACCTGAAAAATCGGCGCGTCCACATCCTGATTGATGGCGATGATGGTCTTGCTGTCCTTCATGCCAGCCAGATGCTGTATCGCGCCCGATATGCCGATCGCGACATAAAGTTCGGGAGCAACGATCTTGCCCGTTTGCCCTACCTGATAATCGTTGGGGGCATAGCCCGCATCGACGGCGGCGCGGCTGGCGCCCACGCCCGCGCCGAGCTTGTCGGCCAGGGGCATGATGATCTGTTCGAACGTCTGCGCATCCTTGAGCGCGCGGCCGCCGGAAACCACTATCTTGGCGGAGGTCAGTTCAGGGCGTTCCAGCTTTGCGATTTCCGCACCCACAAAAGTGGAAAGACCGGTGTCCGCCCCGATGGATACTTCCTCAATGACAGCCGAACCGTCTGTCGTGGGTGCCATGGGAAAGGCCGAACCCCGCACGGTGATCACCAGCTTAGGATCTGTGGATTCGACGGTTGCGATGACATTTCCGGTGTAGATCGCGCGGGTGAAGGTTTTTTCTCCTTCCACGGAGAGGATTTCCGAAATCTGCATGACATCGAGCAGCGCGGCGACGCGCGGCGCCACATTCTTCCCCATGCTCGTCGCGGGCACGAGAAATGCATCGTGATTGGTCATGAGGGCCGCCACCAGCGGCGCGACATTTTCGGGCAGCGCATGCTCGTAACAGGGGTGATCGGCCAGAAGGACCTTATCGACGCCCGCGATCGCCGCAGCCGCCTCTGCCACGGCACGGCACCCAAATTCGGCCACGAGCAGGTCGACGGGGCCTAGTTTGGCGGCGGCCGTGACGGCGGACAGGGTAGCGTCTTTTACCGCGCCATTATCATGCTCGACCAAAAGGAGAGTTCTCATCTCAGGCAACCCCCAGTTCCTTGATTTTGACGGCCAGAGCGTCCGTATCGGCGACTTTGATACCGGCGGAGCGCGCTGGCGGCTCGGCCAGCTTCAGAGTCTTGATACGCGGGGTGCAATCCACCCCGTAATCTGCGGGACTCTTGATCGTGACAGGCTGCTTTTTCGCCTTCATGATGTTGGGAAGCGAGGCGTAGCGCGGATCGTTCAGCCTGAGATCGGCAGTTATGATCGCTGGAAGGGTCAGCCTTACCGTTTCCTGTCCACCGTCGATTTCACGCGTCACCTCGATTGCGTCGCCATCGACGCTGATCCGGCTTGCAAAGGCGCCCTGCGGCCGGCCCAGTAGCCCCGCGAGCATCTGTCCGGTCTGATTTGCATCGTCGTCGATCGCCTGTTTTCCAAGGATGACGAGACCAGGATCGGTCTCCGTCACGATCTCTTTCAGAATCTTCGCGACGGCGAGTGGTTCGACGTCCGTGTCGGTCTCGACAAGGATGGCGCAATCCGCTCCCATGGCCAGCGCCGTACGCAGCGTGTCCTGCGCTTTGGCGGGGCCGATGGACACGGCGATGACCTCGGCTGCCTGACCCGATTCCTTGAGGCGGATCGCTTCCTCAAGGGCGATTTCATCGAAGGGATTCATGGCCATCTTGACGTTGGCAAGGTCAACGCCGCTTCCGTCTGCCTTGACCCTGGGCCTTACGTTGAAATCTATGACCCGCTTCACGGGAACGAGAATGCGCATGATATCCTCCCGGCGACGCTAAAGCGCCTTCAAGATGCAGCTGCTAATGTGAGAAAGGTGGCTTGGGCGGCTCACGCCTTGATGCGCAGGCCCTTTGGATCATACCAGGGGCCTAACTGCGCCTCCACCTCATGCCGCTTCCATGCAATCTCGACTTCGAAGCTGCTCGCTTCCAGAAACGCCTTGTCGATGCCATCCTCGTGATGGACATAACCCATCCCCAGCGAAGCCCCGATGCGATGGCCATAAGCTCCCGAAGAGATGTCGCCGACTATCCGGTCGCCGATCCACAGCGGTTCATTGTGGAACACGAACGGGGCGTGCGGGTCCTTCAGCTTGAACTGGACGAGGCGTTTGGTGAGCTTGCCTGCTTCCTTCTGACGCAGAAGCACATCTCGGCCGATGAAGCCGCCCGGCTTGTCCAGCGCGACCGCGAAACCCAGGCCGCCCTCCAGCGGAGTATCCTCCTCGCCGATGTCATGCGCCCAGTGGCGATATCCTTTTTCCATGCGGAGGGAATTGAGAGCGAAGAAGCCAGCGTCGCGAAGTCCGAACTCCATTCCCGCCTCGACAAGGACATCATACACATGCTGGGCGAACTCAGCCGGCATGTAGAGTTCCCAGCCCAGTTCACCCACAAAGGTGACGCGGCTGGCGCGGACCTTCGCATAGCCAAGGTCGATTTCCTGACTGGTGCCGAAAGGAAAGGCTTCGTTGGAGAAGTCGGCGGGCGAAATCTTCTGCAGCAGTTCGCGTGACTTGGGACCCATTACGGCCAGCATGGGTAGTCCGGACGTGATGTCGACCACATGGGCATGCGCGTCATCCGGGATATGCCGCTTCAGCCAGGCCATGTCGCGGCGCTGGGAGGCGGCGATCGTGACGATCATGAAGGACGTTTCGGACAGGCGCGTGATGGTGACGTCGGCCTCGATGCCGCCCTTGGGATTGAGCCACTGGGTATAGACCAGCTTACCGACCGGGACGTCGATTTCATTGGCGGAAAGCTTGTTGAGCACCTTGAGGGCGTCCCGGCCCTCCATGAGATATTTGACGTAGCAGCTCAGGTCGAAGACCGACACATTCTCCGCCGTGTTGCGGCATTCGGCAGCAGTGTCGTCGAACCAGCTCGGCTTATGATAGGAATATTCCACTTTCGGTGTCGTTCCTGCGATGCCGAAGAAGCCGGGTCGTTCATACCCGTTCATTTCGGTCATCCAGGCGCCCTTGGCGATCAGGCGATCGTGGAAGGGGCTGCGGCGAACGTTGCGGGCGGTCTCCATCTGCAGGTTGGGCCAATGCATGTTGTACATTGCGCCGAGCGTTTCCGTCGTCCGGTCGTGAAGATATTTCTTGTTGGTCTGGAACGAGACCGTGCGACGGACATCGACATCGACCAACTCTACTGGTGGCATGCCGTCATTGATCCAGTCCGCAAGAACCTTGCCGACGCCGCCTGACGACAGGATGCCTACCGAATTGAACCCGCAGGCTGTAAACAGGCCGCGGACCTCGGGCGTTTCGCCCAGCAGGTAGCGGTCGTCGGGGGTGAAGCTCTCCGGCCCGTTGAAAAACAGCTGGATACCCGCATTGGCCAGCAGCGGCACGCGGTTCACCGCGAGTTCGAGGATCGGTTCGAAATGGTCGAAATCTTCGGGCAGCGTGTCGAAGCAGAAATCGGGTGAGATGCCGTTCATGCCCCAAGGCTTGGCGTTCGGCTCAAAGCAGCCGAGCAGCAGCTTCCCTGCATCCTCCTTATAATAGGCGTGCTCGTCGGTGACGAACATGACGGGCAGGTTACGGGGAAGTTCGGGGATCGCTTCGGTGACGATGTAGAAATGCTCTGCGGCATGCAGGGGAAGGCTCACGCCGATTTGCGCCGCCAGATCGCGCGACCACATGCCGCCGGTGATGACGACCTTCTTCGCCCGAATTTCGCCTTGCTCGGTCATGACGCCGACAGCCTTTCCGCCTTCGACGATGATGTTCTTGACCAGACATTGCTCAAGGATCTTGGCGCCGCCCATGCGCGCGCCCTTTGCATAAGCCATCGTTACGTCGATGGGGTTGACCTGACCGTCATTGGGGAACCAGAAGCCGCCGACGATGCCGTCGATGTTTACTGGCGACCAGCGTTCCTTGATCTGGCCGGGGGTGACAGGTTCGACAGGCAGGCCGAAATTGCGCCCCATCGATGCGCCGCGGGCAAGTTCTTCGAGCCGTTCGGGCGTCTTGGCGAGGCGCAGCGAACCCCGCTGCATATAGCCGGTGGCCATGCCGGTCTCGGCTTCCAGCTGTCCGAACAGCTGTCCCGTATAATAGGCAAGCTCTGTCATCCGCCGGTTTGCGCGGAGCTGTGTGACCAATCCCGCCGCGTGCCAGGTTGTGCCACAGGTCAGTTGCTTGCGTTCGCACAGAACTACGTCCGAAATGCCCAGCTTGGTCAAATGGTACGCTATGGAGCATCCTGCGATGCCGCCACCGATGATTACGACTTCGGCGGAACTCGGATATGACGTCACGGAAAACACTCCAGATATCTGCGATGTAGCGAGTGCGCAGAGGTATTCACATGCGCATGTGAAGAGGTCGCCCGTCTATCCAAGTCATCACCCGGCAACAGGTCTGTAAATTCTGATCGGAGCGTTTGATTGTCCGGCAAACTGTTTATCCGCTATTGGAACGACGCACCCATCAGGAAGAAATCTATTGTGTGGATGGGATAGTGCTGGCGGCGCGCTGGAGTAACAATACCCCGACCGGGGTAGTATTATGCTGGCAGTGGGAGGCGCGTGGTCCACCTAAGCCAGCTAGGACTTTCGGAAGGGCCGAATCTGTGGATGCCGTTGCGAAAAGGGCGTTATAGGGTGATGGCCAAGTGAGGGGGCATAGAGCGTGAGAGAACATGAGCTTCGCCAACGGGTCGTCGGAGAAATGCATTTGCGGCGCTGGCCAAGGCTTTCAGCGTCGATGGAGATCGTGCAGATACTGAACATTCTGGATGAAGGCGATCGGGCGCAGGAATGCGATTTCGTCGCTCAATTCAGCGGGAATCCAGCTTGTCTACCCGGCGCCAGCCATGTTTCGGGAACGCTGCATGACGGGATAGCCTACACTTGGGAGCGCCACAGCGAAGCAAGCACCGTCACTCTTTTTATAGACCCAGGCCAAGCGGACTCGACGGACCACGCTGTTTCAAAAATGGAAAAATTGCCGGGCGCCGCGATACGCGCAACCAGGATCCAGATCGTCGAAGACGAGGAGAAGGCTCAAACCCGCTTGGAGGATATGGCGTTCGTCGGCGATGAATTGGTATCCTGCCATGTGGGCGACGGTATTCGCATCTGGTCCGATTTTCGTATCGGTCCTAATGGATATGGCAGGCTTCTTGTAGCTGCAAACGGCGCCAGTGACGGCGACCTAACACGTGCCGTGCAGCGTTTTCAGGAACTGGGGAATTACCGTAATCTGGCCCTTATGGGCTTGCCGGTGGCCCAAGCACAATCGCGATTGCTGCACGATGCCGAAGCCAAGCTGCGAGACCTTGGCCAGATGCTGAGTCATCCAGAAGTCCGCGACGACGATCTACTGAGCGAACTGTGTCAGCTCTCGCTGGAGATCGGCGCCCTCGTCGGCGCAATAAACTATAGAATGAGTGCGACCGCAGCATATGCTCAGCTGGTTGATGAGCGGCTCGCCGAACTGGTTCCCCGGCCGATAAGGGGATGTCAGTCGCTCACCGATTTTACCCAGCGTCGCTTTCTTCCCGCGGTGCGCACATGTGCGAGCTTCACCAAACGGTCGCGCCAGATCGCTGACCTCGCGGCTCATCTTTCCGGTTTGCTGAGGACCCGCATCGAAACGCGGATCGAAAATCAGAATGCAAGACTTCTGGCCTCGCTCGAACGAAACGCCAGCATGACGCTGAGGCTTCAGCAACTGGTGGAGGGATTGTCTGTGGTCGCCATCAGCTATTATGGCGTGTCGCTGTTGGGGCATATGCTTGAAGGGATAGAGCCCTTCGCGCCTGCTCTGCACGCTTCGGCGATCCTGTCCATTGCGACGCCGCTCATATTGGCTGGAACCTGGTTTTGCTTGCACCGCCTCCGCAACGCGGTGCTGCGGCAGCCAGGGGGTTAGGGCGTAAAACAATCCAGAGCAATTGGATCGTAAAGCGCGATAATAAAGGGTTGGCTGTTTCCCGATGGCAAGCCAGCACTGTTCAGGCAAGCATAAGCTACCCTTCACAGGGTATTGTATAACAATTTCGTCAGCCTGATCCTCTGGGCCGTCTCAAATTTGGCGATCGGGACCGCGCCCAACAACGATCCGGGGGTTTATCCAATGGCTTATCACAACAGCTTCTATGCTTTGCAATCCTTGAGTAAAGGGCAAGATCTTTTCCAGACATGCGGCGCGCGCGCGATGCGGGCTTCGATAGCAGCGCTGGCGATCGGTATCAGCATGGTTCCTGCCTATGCTCTGGCCCAACAGGGTGGACAGGGCGCCAACGCGAGTGCTCCCCAACCCGATGGCTTGGGCGGCGACATCGTGGTTACCGCACAGCGACGTGAGCAGCGGCTGGACAAGGTCGGCCTTTCGATCTCTGCATTCTCGTCCGACCAGATGCAGGCGATGGGGGTCCAATCGGCCACTGAACTGGCTTCCAAAGTCCCGGGCGTAGTGCTTGAATCGAGCGGCGGTTCGGGGCTGAACGGCAACCTGACGATGCGGGGCGTCGCGGCGACCGACTTTTCGACCAATCAGGAATCGCCCAACGCCATCTATTTCGACGATATTTACGTCAGCTCGCCCTATGAAACCAACTTCCCTGTCTATGATCTGGAGCGTGTAGAAATTCTGCGCGGCCCGCAGGGGACGCTGTTCGGTCGAAATTCAACTGGCGGCCTCGCCAATTTTATCACCAAGAAGCCGACAGAACAGTATGAAGGGTTCGTGTCGGCCACGATCGGCAACTATGATCAGAAGCGCCTGGAGGCCGCCGTCGGCGGTCCGCTGGACGACAAGACGCAGTTCCGCATTTCCGGTATGCTCGACTATTCGGATGGTTGGTGGAAGAACGCGGCCGGTCCAGACACGAATGCGCAAAAATTCTTTGGCGTGCGCGCGCAGATCCAGCGGGACCTGAGCGACAATTTCAAAGCCTATTTCGCAATCTCCTACGATCGCAATCCGCGTGCAAGAATCGGCACCTATGACTCCCAGCCTGCCTATCTGGTGAATGGCACGCCGCAACTCCTCCCCGCCGATGTGGATGCATATGGCACTGGCCCGGGGAACGACGCCACGGGATATCGCGATCCCTATCCAGACGCGCGCAAGACGGCGTTCAACGCCGTCGGCTATCTGAAGAAAGAGCGTATTTCACCGACCTTGCGCCTTGAATGGAGCGCCTCGGACGAAATTAGTCTGATTTCTCTTACCAACTACACACATTTCAAATTCGCCTATGCAGAGGATTGCGATGGCACGCCCCTGAATGCCTGCTATTTTCCCAGCGGCCAGAATTTAAACCAATGGTCCGAAGAGCTTCGCGTGTCGAAAGTGGGCGACAGGTTTAACTTCACCGGCGGTGTATATTTTCTGGATATAAAACAGTCCAATTATCAGAACTATTCATTTCCTGCATATGCTGGCACGGAGTTCGCGTTCGATATCAGCAACGTCTTCGACCAGCATGTCCGTTCCTATTCGGCGTTCGCACAGGGTGATTATGCGCTGACCGATCGCCTGAAACTGACCGTGGGTGGGCGGGTGCTTCATGACACCAAGAGCTTTTCTTCGCAGGTATATTATAATGAGTTGGGAGACGGGGTCACCAACACCGTCTACAATCCTCCGCTGCTCGGATATGATTTTTCGGAGGCAACTGTCGGTCGCGCCGCGAAGAAGAAAGAATGGTTGTGGAGCGGTCGCCTTCAGCTCGATTACACCGCCAGTGATGACGCGCTGCTCTATGCCAGCGTCTCGCGAGGCGTGAAGGGCAGCGGTTTCAATAGCAATGCGGGCGGAACGACTACGCTCGATCAGACGCCCTTTGGCGCTGAAACGATGATCGCCTACGAAGCAGGATCGAAACTGAAGCTATTTGATCGGGCCGTTCGTCTGAATCTCAGCACATTCTATTATGATTATTCCGACTTCCAGGCATTCCAGCTTCAGGGTCTGACATCCTTCGTCACCAACAATGATGCCTATATGTATGGTGGTGAAATGGAACTGTCTATTGCACCCATGCGAGGCCTCGACCTTCAATTTGGCGTAGCAAATCTTCATACGAAGATTTACGATGTGAACACCAGCTACAGCGGCGTTATTGACCAGGGTGCGGTGAATGCGCCCAAGTGGACCGTCAATGGCCTGGCCCGCAAGTCGTTCGACATCGGCAACGGCCAGCTCGCCTTCGTATATGATTTCAGCTATCAGTCGAAGCGTTACTCATCGGTCGACAACAATGCGATGAACCTGCTTCCCGCCGCTACGCTGCATAACGCTCGTGTAAGTTATTCGCGCAATGGCTTCGAAATTGCGGCATTCGTGAAGAACTTCACGAACGCCGCAAAGCAGGTCTCCGCGTTCGATTATATCGCGCTGTTCGGAACCAGAATTGTCACCTACGTTCCTCCGCGTCGTTATGGCATTGAACTTCGCAAAGATTTCTGACGTTTCATCTCCTCTCTGATTGGCGGCCCTTCCGGACTTGTTCGGCAGGGCCGTCTTTTTTCTGGCTGCGCGCTGCACCTCATGCCTATTCTGGACTGGGATGCATTCTCAAGTCTTGCGATTGCCGGGTCCGGTCAGCAAGTTTGAGCAGCCCCAACGCGAGCGCGAGGATTGTCGCCGCGATCACGGGCATGTGCCACTTTCCCTCTCGCGCGATAAAGTTCTGAGCGACCACGAGAATGAGAAGCAGCGCTCCGGCAGCCGGTGGCATCAAATGTGCGAAGCTGGCGACGGATTCCCGGCGCAGGATCAGGATCGCGCCCAGGCTGATCAGGAAATAGGGCAGCAGCCAGAAATTGATCACGATGCTGGCCAGTGTGGTGATGGCCTCGATAGGGCTTTCGGCTCCGCTCAGCCTTATCAGCATCGGCACGATCGCGCCGATAACGCCGACCAGCAAAATCGCGCGGCGAGGGGCATGGCTTTCAGGGTCGATGATCCCCAGCGAGGCTGGCAGCATCGAATCCTGGGCCGCCGTCGCCACGATGCGGGCGGCGAAATTGAAGAACGCGATCGTCGATGCGACGACCGAGGCGCCGACCACAAGATCGAACTCGGCCGTGAGGCCCGGCAGGCCCGCCTGCGCTGCAAGGACAGATATAGCCGTTCTGCCGGCGAGAATGTCGTTCATATGCGGCGCCAAAGCCGAATATTGAAGCAAGGATCCCAGCGACCATGTCACCCCGCATAAAAGTAGGGTGTAGGTCAGGATGCGAGGAACATTTTTCCGTGGATTCACCGTATCCGAGGCCACCGAAGTCAGGCCGTCGAAACCGACATAGATCGCCATGCCCCATACCGCCCCCGCGAGTATTCCTCCGGCATCGAATTTGCTCGTGTTGAACTGATCGAAGAATCCAGCTGGATGGTTGGAGAAGGCGAGGAGCATTACCGCCATGATGACCGGCAAGCTGATCAGGGCGAGCAATCCTGCGACGCGGGCGGACAAATCAGGGCCGCGATAAGCAAAAAATGCCGAGAAGGCGGAAGCGAAGAGACTTAAGGCGCATTGCCACGGCAAGCTCGTGGCCTGGGGAAATCCGGTCTCCGACAGCAGGCTCGTCAGATAATATATCTCGTCATTCACGATCATCGCGATCACGCCGAGATAGCCGAGCATGAGCGAGACGCCCACCACCCGTTGCCCCCAGTTGCCAAACGCGATTTCAGCGTAGGAGACGAGTGACCCGCTAACGACATACCGGCTGGCGAAGGTCGTGATCGCGCGCCCGATGAGGAGCGCGACCCCCAGTGTCATCAATGCACTGATCCAGGAGCCAGCGCCTCCGAACTGAAGCAGCAGCGTCGGGACGCTCGCCAGACATGGCCCAACCTGCATCGCCGCGAAGCCAAGAGCTACCGCCTTTAAGGGAGATAGAGCGCCGGAGGTGGCAGTGTCTTGCGTGGACGTTGTCAATGCTGGATCCCGTTTTTTATATACCAAAGGCTGATCGCTTCGGATCGAACCCTCTCACTCGTCTTGTTTTTCCTGACTGCGAAATCAACGCGGATATCAGAAGCGGAACGAAATATCGGCGCCATAAGTCCGGGGTGCGCCCGGTGTGGCGAGGTTGGCGTTCATGAACGATTTGTAGTCGACGAGATAAGCATAGTAGCGTTTCTTCAGAAGGTTCTTGACCCATAACCCAATTTCCAGACCGGTATTTCCGATGGGCTTGGTGAGCCGACCGTTGACCAGCCAGTAGCCAGGTTGTGATATATCGGCTGTGTTGAAGGCGTCGAAATATTGAAGGCTCGAATAGCGCGCGTCCATATGGATCGCGAACGCTGCGTCGGTGTCCTGAAGCAACTTCCAGTCCGCCGCGCCGTTCAGCGTCCATCGCGGCGCCGAAGTCAGCCTGTTGCCGTCGAGGACGACCCCGCTGAGCGTCAGATCCTGGAATTTGCCGTTGGTGTAGCCGATCCCCGCGCTGAGCGTCAGGTTCCGGGTGGGTGCGGCCGCCGCCTCCAGTTCCGCGCCCCATATGCGGCTGCGCGGCGCGTTCACCAGAATCTCCAGTCCCTGATCCGTCACGTCGAGGAACTGCTGGTTCCTATATTTGTAATAGTAGACCGCGCCATTCAGTCGGAGCTTTCTGCCGAATAGCTCGCTCTTGGCTCCGATTTCAAAAGCGTCGAGGATTTCCGGTTTGACGATCGTGATCTCGGCGGGATCGAAATAGGCGTAGCCATTGAATGTGCCCGATCGATAGCCTCGGCTGAAGCTGGCATACACGCTGGCGTTGCTTGTAAGCCTGTAGCGCAGTGCTGCCTTGCCACTGAGATTGCGGTTGGTGAAGCGATCTTGCGGCGGTCCCTCGATGAAGGTGCTGACGCCATAAACCGGGGCGCCGGTCGCCGGATCGAAATAGCCCAGATAGGCCTTATATTCATTTATGTCCGTGCGATCGTTGGAATATCTGAGACCGATCTGAACCTCTATTCCATTGTCGAACTTGTAGGTCGTATGGCCAAATGCGGAAAGACTGCGGCGCTTCATCCTGAACTGATTGGTGTACACGCATCCCGTCACATTATCGATCAGGCAGATCGGCGTTCCGGCAACGTCTTCGGAAAAGGAAGCATAGGAATCGTACCGGGTTGCGCTGCTGATTTTCTCATCAGACGCGGCCGCTCCCAGAAGCCAGGTGAACGGTCCCGAGCCCCGCGAAGCGAGGCGAACTTCCTGCGACCAGACACGAGCCTTGGCGTCGCTTCCATCCGCAAGGATGCCTTCGGGGCGGCTGTCGTCATCGCTATAGGCGCGGAAGCGGCCTTTGTCGTAGGTCGTCACTGACGTCATCATGATGTCGGAACTCATGTCCCATTCGGCGCGCAGGATGACGCTGTCATTGTCGACCTTGAGATAACCCTGGTCGCCTGCATTCACATCGTAGAAGCCAAGCCCCTGATTGAAGATACCGGCAAATCCCAACCCTTCGGGGCCGACATTGGTCACCGTGTAGCCAGCAGGCCGGGTGTCGGAACGGCTGCGGCTATAGCCCAGATTGAAGCGGAGATCGGGGCTGGGGCGGAACGCGGTATTGACCCGGAACGCATAGCTGTCGTCGTTGGCGAAATTCTTGAGTCCCGGCTGAACCGCGTGGAGATAGCCGTCGGACTTGCGGCCATCGAACGCGGCACGAATGCCGAAGACGTCTTGGACCGGCGTAAACTCGACGGCGGCGGTCAACTCCCGCAGCCCATAGTTGCCGACCCCGGCGGTGACGAAGCCCTCCGCGCCATCGAGGTCGGGCTGAACGGTATAGATGTTAACCGCGCCGCCGGTGGTGTTGCGGCCGAAGAGCGTCCCTTGCGGCCCGCGCAAAACCTCGACCCGGTCAATGTCGTAGAGTTGCTGGGCGCGGAACACGCCCGCCCCCTTATAATCCTCATCAACATACATCCCGATCGGGCCTTGCTGATGCTGCGAATAATCGACCAGCGAGACACCGCGCATCGCGAATATCGGCTGTACTTCACCGAAGGGCGTTTGAACGGTCAGGTTCGGAACCTGGACCGCGAGTTGAGAGGCGTCGGTCAGCTTAAGGTTCTGCAACGCACTGCCGGAAATCGACGTCACTGAAACGGGAAGATCCTGCATCCTCTCCCGCCGTTTTTGGGCGGTCACGATGATCTCTTCCAACTGTCCTCCGGCCGAGGCCGGAGGCGCCGGGGCCTCCTGCGCGTTCACGGACTCCGTGGCGGTCAGTGCTGCGAGGACAAAAAGGCTGCTCGACAGCCGGAAATATTTTACCTGGCCCATCAGGACCTCCCCATTTTTCAAGAACCCTAATCTCCCTGCGTCCCAATAAGGATCTGGGCGCGCCAGCGTGGATCAGGTGAAGATCCGTGCGCCCTTGTTAGTCGGCTCACGGGTCGCCTCATCGAAAATCCGGCCCAGGACATAAGGAAGATATCTCTTTCCGCCCTCAAGCCTGTCGACACGTTCGACCAGGTATCCGCCACCTCCATAGGTCATTGTAGCGCTGATTATTTTTCCCAGTTCAAGCGTATCGACCGGGTCGAAGCCATTCGGTCGCAGCGCGACGCGCACGTCGTTCAGTTCCTTCCCATAGAGTGTGTCCCATCCGTTGTTGAGCGTGACCAAGGAAGGATCACTCGCGAATCCCGAGCCGTCTGGCGCAAAGTCGTATTTAATGGTGAAGTAGCGGGAACGTTCGTCCGTGGTGGTCGGCAAGTCGTCGCCCAGGCTAGCCTCAATTTCGATAACTCGCGTACCGTGGCGCTCGGCCCACGCGTAAACCGTTTTGCTGTCGCTGTATATTTGGGCCGATCCGCGCTTCTTGGGATTGCCCCAGAATTCGCGACCTGATGATACTTCATAGTCGCCGCTGACGATCTCCTGAAGGGAATATATCCCCTCACGGCCCTCATGGACGGCCTTCATCACGATCCAGCCGATTTCCTCCTCCGCGCGAACCTCGTTTCCTTGTTGCAAGCGGCCTTTGAACGATTCGCGCATCAATCCGACGCTGATGGTGATCGTGGGATTTTCAGGAACGTCCAGGCATGGTGGCAGAACGGAGCGCGCGAACTTTGCTGTTGTTTCAAACTCGACATTTACGAAGCAGCTGTGCGTGTGGGTGTTTTCGCTATGAAAAATATCCAGGAAATTGCGAACCTGCTCTTCCGACCACACATATGACATTGAAATATTTCCTCGATATCATCACTGGATTTCCCGCACCTCGAATCTCCAGAAGGTGCGTTGGCTTGAAAAGCTGTCACAGCTTTGCGGATGTCGTTAGCCGTTTTCCGCAAGCTGTTGCGGGGCGAGTACGAATGTGCCAGCCTGATGCAATTGGGATAGGGGTGCGCCACCGCGCATCGCCCGCGAATTGAAGCGCGTAAATGGACGAATTGGATAGCATCGGCTGGCCTCACATCCGTCCTGCAAAGGGCCGCGATCTGCCTTTGCCGTTGCCCCGGCGTCCTACATCCTTTCCCGACGAACATGCCGAAATCAAGGAGATGAACTGGCGCACGCAATATGTGCAGCTGTTGCCTGGCCTTTTTGAGGGGGCGCTCTTTGACATGGAAATGGCTGGCGTAACGGTAGGGCTGGAAGAATATAACCTGCCGATGGAGGAGATGTTCTGCGCGCCCCCCGGCAAATTCTTCTATTTCCGGGCGCGCTCCAATGGCGAGGCATTTTGTGAAGGGCAGGCGCTGAATGGAGAATTCGGACTGATATGCGCCGATGAGGCGTTACTCCACTTTCTGGTGCGCGGCGATTATTCCGGCTTTTATGTGGCGATAGACCAGGATTTGCTCGACGTTTTGCTGGCCGATTTCGACTGGCGGACATATTTCAAGGTCAGAAAATGGATTTCGGTGTCAGCGGAGCGCACAGCCATGCTGGACGCAGCCGTTTTTGATCTTCTGAAATGTTTGTCGGACGATCCGCGCAACGCTGAACTGGTGGATCGGGGTGAAAATGTGGCGCTCGCGGCTGGATCCGTCGTGGCTGACCTGGACATTCAGGCGAGCAGCAGGCCCTCGCTCGACACACGAACCTATCTCTTTCGAAAAGCGCGTGACTATATCCTGGACAGGATTACCGAGGACTTCACCGTCGCAGAGCTTTGTGAAGCTCTGCGCGTCAGTCAGCGCACCTTAGAATATAGTTTTGCCGATATCACGGCACTAAGCCCGAAACGATATATTCTGACGCAAAGGTTGAACCGTGTACGTTCAGATATTCTCGCAAAAGGTGCCAGGACCGACGTGCTTGATCTGGCGTATAAATGGGGCTTCCACCATCCGAGCCGTTTTTCCCAGCAGTATCGGCGTCATTTCCACGAACTTCCTTCTGCTACCAAAGGCCGCTTGATCGGCGGTCTCGGCAACGCGGAGAGAGGTAGGGTGTCCAAGTGAGAAAAAGGCTGCCCCCCTGGACTCGCTGCCTTTGCCGAAGGGCGGGGCTTCAGTGATACCCTCGCAGAGGTATTGCCGATCAACGTCGCCACCGGCACCATCGGACGAATAAGCTATGGTCGTCTTCTGGTCATTAATAGAAGTCGGCCTTCCAGCAACTGTAGCAATTTTCGCGGCCTTGAAGGCGCATACTCTTAAAAAAAGAACAGAGTTTTCATAACGTTCGAAGCTAGAGGATCAGGCGGCGCGTGAACACAATGGATTTGTTCAAGCTCGATGGGAGAGTGGCTCTCATAACGGGAGGTGCGCGCGGTATCGGCTTTGAGCTTGCTACGGCCCTGTCGCACGCTGGCGCGATTGTTTATTGTGCCGATATCGATGGTGCTGGCGCTGAAGAGGCAGCTGAACGGATTGCCGCGGATGGCGACTGCGCCGCCCATGGAATACAGGTGGACGTGTCTCAGGAGGCGTCGGTCGCCAGCATGGTTGATGCCGTCATGAAACGGCACGGACGCCTTGATGTCTGTATCGCCAACGCAGGCATCGCTGAGCCTAATCTTCCTATATCGTGGGAGGATTACACGGCCGATCTCTGGCGTCGGCTGATCGATGTCAATCTGTCGGGCGTCTTCTTCACCGACATGGCGGCGGCCAAGGCCATGAAGGGTCGTGGTGGAGGCTCCATCATCAACATCGCGTCCATCGTCGGTGTGACTGCTGACTCGCAATGGGGCTGCATCGGCTACGCGGCGGCGAAGGGTGGGGTGGTGCAGCTTACGCGCCAGTTGGGGGTCATGCTGGCTCCCGAGGGCATCCGGGTGAATTCGATAGCCCCCGGTTATGTCGCCACAGGATTGAGCGAAGGCGAGCAGCTGGATCATCCCGATCCAGAAGTTCGCCGTCTCCAGGCCGAACTGTTGGCTCGCACGCCGATGAAGCGCTACGCCCAGCCGCAGGAACTGCGGGGCGCGGCTCTCTTCCTGGCGTCCGAAGCCTCATCCTACTGCACGGGCTACACCTATGCCGTCGATGGGGGCTGGCTCGGTGCGTGATCATGGGTGCGGGAGTGAAGAGCAGGCGAACTTCACCATAGTTTTTCTGGGAGTATTTTGATGTCGGGGTTCAAGCCATTTGCGGACTATAGCAACCATATTCTGGTGAACGGAGAGCTGCGGCGGAGTGCTTCGACGACCGCGCTTGATGTGATTGATCCTGCAACGGAACAAGTGGTTGCGAGCGTGTCGGATGCGACTGATGCTGAACTCGATCAGGCGGTCGCGAGCGCGAAGCAGGCACAGCGCGCATGGCTCAAGCTTTCGGCGCTGGAACGCACTGAAGCGCTTCACAAGGTCGCGCAGGCCATTGAGGACAACCGGCCGTTGCTGGCTGAATCGATGACCCGCGAAATGGGCAAGCCGTACAAGGAAGCCTTCGACGAGGTCACATGGTCCGTATGGGCGTTCCGCTATTATGCAGAAGTGTCCCGCCACGATCATGGTCGTGTCGTCGGGCCGGTCGTGGGCGGCCATATGAACCTGGTCACCAAGCATCCACTTGGCGTCGTCGGCATCATCATGGCGTTCAATTTCCCCTACTGCCTCTATTCCTGGGAAGCAGCGGCGGCGCTTGGCGCGGGCAACGCCGTGATCCTCAAGCCATCCGACCACACATCGGTCTCGTCGATCCTGTTCCTCAAGACGATGATGCCGCACTTGCCGCCCGGCCTGATCGGCCTCATCACGGGTGGCGTTCGCGTCGGCACCGCGATGGTCGCGCATAAGGATATTCATGGCATCGCCTTCACTGGCAGCGTGGGCGCGGGCCGGGCCGTCGCGAAGGGATGCGCCGAAAATTTCAAGAAGGCTCTGATCGAAACGTCGGGCAACGATCCGTTCATCGTCATGCCGTCGGCCAATCTCGACATTGCCGCGCGCGCCGCCGTCTTCGCCGCCAATCTCAATGCGGGTCAGGTCTGCACGTCGGGTGAGCGCTTTTATATCCATCAGGACATCCACGATGCCTTCATCGACAAGGTGGTCGGACTGACGCGGAAGATCCGTATCGGCAACGGTCTGGACAAGGTCGATATGGGTCCGATGGTGTCGGAGCGCGAACGGAGCCGCTACGAAGGACTGGTCTCGCGCGCGATCGAGGCGGGAGCCCGGGTGGCGACCGGCGGCGCCCGCCCGTCTTACCTCAACGCTGGCTACTTCGTCGAACCCACGGTCTTGACGGAGGTCCAACCGGACGCCGAAATCCTGAATGTCGAAAGCTTCGGTCCGGTGATGTCCATCTGCCGCGTCGCTGATTTCGACGAAGCCCTCACGCTCGCCAATCGGTCGGAATATGGCCTGGGATCGACGGTCTACACCACGGACCTTGGTGAAACGCACCGCGCGATCGAAGAGCTTGAAAGCGGCATGACCTGGATCAATGCCCCGCTGATGGACAATAACGCCGCGCCTTTCGGTGGCCGCAAGATCTCCGGCATGGGTAGCCAGCTAGGAGCGGAGGGCCTGGACCAGTTCCGGCACTCGAAGATGGTGATGATCGATCCGAGCTGCTCGTCTCATGATTTCTGGTGGTTCCCCTATGCAGATGCGGAAGCGTTTGGCGGCGAGAAGTGAAATCCAGTTTTATTTTGAATTCATGAAAGAAATTACAGAAAGGCTAGTCAATGAGCTTCGTCAAAACAGACCAGGAAGTCGCAGAAATTGAGAGCTTGCTGTCGAAGGGGCAGTTTACGACAGAATCCCTGACGATTGAGTTCAAGACCACGCAGGAATTTTTGCGTAAAGTCCTCCCGCCCTGTTTCGATCTTCCCGACGAACCGATCGCCTACGCCAACGTGTCGCATTGGCAGTCGGCGCTTTGCGGCGAATTTGACTGCGGCATCATCTATCTTTCGTGCAAATATAAGGGTGAAGCTGGCACCACCATGCTGACCTTGTTCGTCAGCGGCGATATGCCTGTCACCATCGGGCGTGAGATGTGGGGTGAAGGCAAAAAGACCGGTAACGCTCGCCTGTATGTCGATGGTCATGAAGTTTACGCCTATGCTGAACGCAACGGTGTGCGCCTGATAGAAATTCACGCCGAACTCGGTGCTGACCTTGGCCCAGCGCAAAGCAACGTCAAGGATTTCGAGCTGAAGGCGCAGCCGCACACGACCGGCAAGGGCTTCCAGAACAAGGTGGTGTTGAGCTGCCTTGATACGGCGGAGGACTTCCGTGTCACGCGGCAGGGCACGGGCACGCTCAAGCTCGCCGGCACCGCTGTCGATCCGCTCGACACCATACCGGTGGTCGAAGTGGGCGGCGTTTCCTATGGTGAAGGCGCCTCCTGCTGGACCATACCTTTCTGGGAAGAACTGGATGACGGTCATGACTATCGTCCGTATATCTACGGTCAGAAATATGACGACTTCCGGTTGTTCAACAAGGCTCGCCGCTTCACGAGGTAAGACGGAAGGCACCTTGGACTAGCGCAAAAGTGGCCGCCGGTTTTGCGCGAGCCGAAACAAAATTAGCGTGGCGGGGCTGCGTCTGATTTGATGCAGCCCGCTCTAAGCCCCCGCGCTGACGGACGTCGAACGGAGTGATCAGGTGACAGAAAAAAAGCAGCCAGATTTCCGCGCATGGGTGGCTCTGGCCCTCTGCTTTATAGCGACGGTCATTATCTTTCTTCCCTATGTGGGCTATTCGACCCAGATCGCGACAATGATGAGCGATCTTTCCATGGACTATACCATGGCCGGTGCCCTGGCATCGGGGACGGCCCTGTCGGGCGGTATGGTCGTTTATTCGACCGGAGGGCTTTTCAATCGTTGGGGGGCCAAGAATGTCTGCGTCGCGGGGCTTGTCTTGTCCGCTCTCGGGCAGTGTTTATTCTCATTCGCCTCAACCTATCAAATGATGTTTGTCGTTCGCATTCTTCAGGGTGCCGCCATTCCGCTGCTTTTCGTCGGACCTTATACCATCGCAATGCATTGGGCGGAGCATTCCAAGAGGCTTGGCGTCTTCATGGGCATCATGCTTTCCACTGATGGTATTGGCACAGTGTTTGCCGGATATGCCTATTCGCACGTCCTCGAAACCTGGGGCTGGCGCATCGGATCGCTGTGGGGAGCGGCGGCGCTTCTGATTATCGCTGGTCTGGTCTGGCTGCTTCTGCGCGAACCGGAGTCCACAGCACGGGCCGATCCTTCCACGCGCGTGGACAAACCTTCTCAACTTACTCAATATCTCTCCGTGCTGCGCCAGGCCAATGTGCGAGTGGCCGCGCTCTTTCTCACCGGAGTGTGGGGCACATATTCGATCGCTGTCTATTGGGTTCCCACGCTTCTGATCGAGGAAGGCCATTGGTCCGAAGCCGCTGCCGGGTTTGCCGGTGCGCTCTATCCGTTTGCCGGGGTCGTTTCGGCCGTGACCTTTGGTCTGCTGTCAGATCGGCTGGGCCATCGGAAGCCGCTGATGCTGATTTCCGGTGTTGGGATGGTCTTCTCCTTCATGGGCGCGGCGATGGCGGTCGATCAGCATCGATATGATTTGTTGGCGATGACGCTGCCGCTGGGCGGATTGTTCGCCTATGGTGGGTTGCCGCTGGCCTATTGTCTTGCGGCTGACGCTGTCGGGCTGGAAATGGCCGGAATGGCGACAGGCTGTATCATGGGCACCGGACTGATATTCGGAGGCGTTATCTACCCGCTCGTCCTGGGATATGTTCGCGATAGAACAGGCCTTTACACGCTGGGCTTTGTTTTGGCCGCTGTATCTCTCCTGATATTCAATTTTATCGCTGTTCTGTTTGGGCGCGATGTCGTTCGATCCAGTCAGGGCTCGGATCATGGTACGCCTGCGCAGTCAGCTGTCTAGCGCGGCTTGATCTCCGACTAGTAAAAGGAAGGGCCTCGATGGAAATTTCAGTAGTCACCGGGGCAGGCTCAGGCATCGGAGCTGGCGTCGCCATGAAGCTCGCCGCACGCGGGAGCTTCATCGCTCTGGCCGACCGGAATGCCGATGGAGTCAGGGAGACGCTTGAGCAGATCGAACGCGCTGGAGGACAGGGCATCGCGGCTACTGTTGATGTGACCGACGAAAATCAACTGGCCGGTTTCATCCAAAGCGTCGCGAAGGATTTCGGACGGCCCTCGACCGCGGTCGCCTGTGCGGGCATCGCTGCGACGGGCACGGTTGTAGATACGTCGGCCGAGCTGTTTCGCAAGATGATCGACGTCAATCTTACAGGCGTGTTCCTTTTCGCGAAAGCGATCATCCCATTCCTGGAGAATGGGGGCGGGACTTTCACTGCCATCGCGTCGGACGCTGGTCTGAATGGCTTCCAGGGCTACGCCGCCTATTGCGCGTCGAAGCACGCCGTCGCGGGACTTGTAAAGAGCATGGCGCTGGACCATGGCCCGAAGGGCGTTCGCTGCAACGCCATTTGCCCCGGATATGTTGAAACGCCGATGCTCGATCAGTTGCTGGCGGAAATTGGTTGGGCGTTCGACGATGCGGAAAAGGCTGTGCCGTTGGCGCGTTTCGCGAAGGTGGATGACGTGGCCAATCTTGTCGATTTCGTATCGTCAACCCTAGGCGGATACATCAATGGAGCTCTTATCCCGATCGACGGCGGAGGCTCTGCGGGGCCTTTTGCGCCAGCGTGATTACGGGGTCGACCACCAGATATTGGTCTGCTGCCGGATTGGTGGCACCGATATAAGGTGTTTTTACCTATCGGAGACCAGCCAATCGGCTGGATCGACAGAGTAGTTGAGTAGCACGCCGCATTTATCATCGCGCGCCCATATGATGGTTGCCAGCAGTTCGCGCCGGTCTGTGATGATCGAGACCTGCGATCCAAGCGGTGGAGCGTATTGAACCGACAGCATCGCGCCGTAGCTTGATATGTTCTTGATTGTTGCCGGCACGCCGACACCATCATGGAACAGTGTGGCGGGGATGTTCGCCTCGTGACGCAGCTCAACGCGTTCTTCGCATTGCCTCAGTGCGATCCTCATGTTTTTTCTCCGGTTTCCCCCCGGCTCAAAGACGACACTGATCAGCAAGAATGAACACGCGCTTTCCAATCATGGTAAGCGCGCACTTCGAGCGCCCATATCACCACAGCGGCCGGATGATTTCAGGCGAAGAGTTGAAGTAGCGAGAGGGCTACCGGGCTTACGGGGGCGGGGCATGAACCTGCTTACCAGCGCCATCATAACGAGCGGTGCATTTGGTCTGGCAGTGCCCTTCGAACGAAGAAGGGGGAGAGCCTTCAAAACAGCTTTCCCCCTTCTTCCTTACTTCCCGTAGTTAACCGACAAGGTCACGCCATAGTAGCGAGGACGCGTATAGATGCTTTCCAGGAAGCCCAGGCTGGAAACGTCAAGCGCGTAGGTGCGATATTTCTCCGCCGTCACGTTCTTCGCAAACGCGGTTAGCGTGAAAGGATCGAACTTGTAGCTCAGGCTCGCATCCAGCGTCTGATACGCCTTTTCGCGCTCCACCGGGGCGCATACGACGCTGAAGCAGAAACCGCTTGTGAACGTGCCATCCAGGCGGGCGGTCAGGTCTCCGCTGCCCACCGGCAGAGTGTAGCTGATGCTGGCATTGCCGGACAACCGAGGCGCCTGGGGCAGGCGGCTATCGGTGGTCGTGCCGTCGGGCAGGCCGATGCCCTTGACCTTGCTCTTGAGATAGGAAAGGCCGCCCGAAATGTTGAGGCCCTCGGCCGGTACCGCTGTTATCTCCAGTTCGCCGCCATAGACCCAGGCGTCATGGTTGCTGATCGTCTGAACGAGGTCGATCAGCGAAAAGGCCTGGTAGTTATGATAGTCATAATAGAAAGCGGAAGCGTTGATCCGCAGGCGATTGTCCAGGAATTTGGACTTTAAGCCGGTTTCATAGGACCAAAGCACTTCCGGCCCGTGCGGCAGGCGCGACACCACTACCGGCGCGGAAACCGGTGCCGAAAAATTCCCTGACTTCGTGCCGCGGGTAACACCTGCGAACAGCAAGATGTCATCGGTTGGCGAATAATCCAGTTGCAGCTTGCCCGAATAGAGATTGTAGCGCTTGCGGGCATCATCGGGATTGAGAGTGGGGTTGAACTCGATGATCTGATTGTCGGTCACGCCGCCAGTGATCGATGTGAAGTCGAGACGGTAGTCGTCGGTCTTCTTGTCACGGGTATAGCGTGCACCGGCTGTCAACTTCAGCTTGTCGGTCAGCGCATATGTGCCCTGCGCGAATATCGACGGCGATTTGGTGCGGATCGAATAGTCGGAATTACCGGTCGAAAAATAATCCAGTCCGATCAGATTATATTCGGCATGCGATTGGTAATGCCCGTCAATGTCGATGTAGTTGACGCCTGCAACCCAGCGGAGGCTTCCGGTGTCCCCTTCGGCGCGTATTTCCTGTGAAAATTGGCGAAGATTGGTCCGTGGAGCGAAGATGCACCCGTTTAGCGGTGTGCCGTCACAATCCTCCCGATAGAATTTTCTCATCCGCTGATAATCGGTGATCGAAATGATCGTCACATCGCCAACGGACCAGTCGATCCGGCCGGTATAGGCCTGGATCGTCCGGCTGAAGACGGACGGGATATTGTTGTTGTTTTCGTACAGGCCGTAGCTTGCCGGTTTTACATAGCCGTTCGGATCGACGCCGGGGCCGGTGCCCCAGAAATCATCGGTGGGCGACTGTGTCACGCCGCGGCCATGATCGGCGGGAACGGCGGGCGTGTAGGTGTAGGTGCCGCCCGCGATTGAATTGTCATCGCGCGATCGCATGGCGCGCAGCAAGACTTTCAGGTTGGGCGTGGGTTTCCAGAGCAACTGGACACGGCCGGCGAACTGATCGGTTTCGCCACTGTCGCCGATCGCCGGATTGTTGCTTTTGACGAAGCCATCCCTCTGCACTCGCGCAATGGCGAAACGGGCCGCAAGCGTATCCGAAACAGGGCCACCAGCGCCTATCTCCGTCGCGTAACCGCCGTCGCTGAACCATGTGGCCGAAGCATTGAGGGAAAAATCGTTGGTGGGTTTGCGCGAAATATACTGGATCGCGCCGCCCGTCGCATTGCGGCCGAAAAGCGTTCCCTGCGGGCCGCGCAGGACTTCCACGCGTTCAATGTCGAACAGGGGGAAGCCCGCTGTCGCCATGGAACTCAGATAAGAGTCGTCCTGATATACCGCGACGGGTGGTTCCAGCTGATCGGAATAGTCGTTCTGCGATACGCCGCGAAGATTATAAACGGTCGTGGAAGGACTATAGGCATTATATTTGAGAGCGGGGACAAGCTTGACGATGTCCGTGCTGTCCACGATCGCCCTGGCTTGCAGATCCGATCCCGACAATGCGGTGACCGATACCGGCACCTTTTGAAGATTTTCCTCGCGGCGCTGCGCGGTGACTACGATTTCCTGGATACCCTGAACGGGAGCAGGTGCTGCCGCCGGTTCCTCCGTTTGCTGTGCCAGCGCCACGGCTGGGAAGGCCATCACCATGGCGAGCGCTCCAAGGCTGGAACTGCTATGCCTGCACAAGCGGTTTTTCAACTTCGACATACCCTTCGCTCCCTTTGTTGATCGAGCAGATATCAACAAGCGCAGGTTCGACTCCTGCATCTCTTATTGTGAACGTATGTTCGTATCTAAAACTCAATCTGTCAATATGCCAAGTGATTGCGTGAAATTCCGCGATAATGACCTGTATATCGGGAGATTATGCGATGATTCATACGTTGAATCCATCGATTGACAATTCCCCTCGAATCCTATTAGCATGAATATATATTCGTATTAATGTGCGAAATTTCAGGTTGCCGCTTCATGGATCGGAGCTTGTATAGAAATGGGGTAGGGGATCGCATGGTGAGGACGAGTAGACGCCTTGATGCCGCAGCCGCGCGCGGCCGAGCCTCCTGGTGAGCCCTCTGGAATTGGGATTGATCGACGCGAGTGAAGCGTCTCAGAATTTTATCAAGGCAGACGGCCCATGGCGCTGTTGGGGATGGCCCGGCAAGATCGCCTGCAATTGACTCGAGAGGACTGGAGCGATGTCATTGGATTTCTTTCCCACGATCGCGAACCGCGAATGGCGTGAAGGCAAGGTGGAAGCGGTTATCGAACCTGCGACCGGGGACCAGATCGCCGAAATGGTCGATGTTGGCGAAGCCGGGGTGGATGCAGCTATAAGCGCGGCGAAGGATGCGCGTCGATCATGGGCGGCCACCACGCCGAAGGATCGCGCAGCGGCGCTGCTACGCCTGGCCGACGCGCTCGAAGCGAATGCCGATCAGTTCGCGGAACTGGAAGCGCGCGATGTGGGCAAGCCTTTGGGCGACGCGCGGGCGGAAATGTTCTCCGCAGCCGATAAGTATCGGTTCTTCGCCGGTGCGGGCAGGGCGCTGACCGCGCCTGTATGCGATGAATATAAGCCCGGCATCACCAGCATGGTGCGGCGCGAACCGCTGGGCATCGTCGCCGCGATCGCGCCCTGGAATTATCCCATGGGGCTGACGAGCTGGAAGATTGGCCCGGCATTGATGGCGGGCAATACCGTGGTGCTCAAGCCAACCAACGAAACGCCGCTGACATCCCTTCTGCTAGGCCGCATCGCTGTGGAGATATTCCCTGCTGGCGTCCTGAATGTCGTGACGGGCGGTGGGGACAGTGTCGGCAGGGCGCTGGTGCGGCATCCTGACGTTGCCATGGTTTCGCTGACCGGCGGCACCAGCACCGGCAAGACCATCATGCGGGATGCCGCCGACATGGTGAAGAAGGTCCATCTGGAACTGGGCGGCAAGGCGCCCGTGCTCCTGTTCGACGATGCCGATCTCGACAAGTTCGTGGCGACGATGCGTGGCGCTGCGTTTCGCAACTCAGGTCAGGACTGCACGGCGGCGACCCGCGTCTATGTGTCGAAGGCGCTGTTCGGCGAAGTGACCGAACGGCTCGTGCGGATGGCGGAAGGACTGACCGTCGGCAACGGCTTCCTCGATCCGTCGGTCCAGATGGGGCCGGTGGTGTCCCAGCGCCATCGCGACAGCATTGCGCGGCAGGTGGAAAGGGCGGTGGGCGAGGGTGCCCGGATCGTCACCGGCGGCGAGGGCAGCGGCGCCTTCTACACGCCCACGATCGTTACAGGGGCGGACCAGCGTTCCGCCATCGTCCAGGAGGAATTGTTCGGCCCCGTCCTGGTCGTCAGCACCTTCGATGACGAAGATGACGCGATCGCAAAGGCCAATGACGTTGCCTACGGCCTGGCGGCGTCGATCTGGACGCGGGACATTAATCGCGCCGTCAAATGCGCCGCGTTGATCGAAGCCGGGACGGTGTGGATCAACGATCATGGCCCGACCGCGGCGGAAATGCCCTTCGGCGGTTTCAAGCTGTCGGGCATCGGCCGCGACATGTCGATCCATGCGATCGAGGAGCATACGGCGCTCAAGCATGTCGCCATCAGCCATGGATACCAGCTGTGACGGTCGCGTCTGGCATGAAGCTTGGCTTCGCGCCGGAAATTGGTCCGGCGCTACAGGAGCAGGTGACCGGCATCCTGTCCCAGTGGACGCAGCCCGATCTTGCCGACGACTATCAGGTCAGTGCGATGAGCGGAGGTGGCAGCAACGTCAATCTGAAGCTGGAAGGATCACGCCACGCGCTCGCACTGCGCGTCTGCGCACCCGAACCGGAGCGTTGGGGCGTTGACCGCGCTGCATCCATCCAGGCGCAAAGCGATGCGGCGCGAGCGGACCTCGCGCCCAATATCCTGGCATCGATATTGCCGGAGGGGCATTTCCTGTGCCCGTTTCTGAACGGCGGCGTGATGACGCCCGCGCGCATGCGGGAAGAAGGGCTGCTGGGTGATGTCGTGGAAACGCTGCGCAGCCTCCATGCGCAGCCTACCACCGGGCGCGCCTTTTCGCCCTTTGAGGACGCGGCGCATTTCGTGAAACTGGGCGATGCGGAAGGTGCGGTGCGACCCGCCGAGTTTCCGGACATGTATGATCGCGTCAGGCAGATCGCGCAGCTTTTCGCCGCTATCGATGCCCCACGGGCATTTTGTCACAGCGACCTCGTGCCGCAGAATTTCATCGTCGGCGACCGGCTGCGCCTTATCGACTGGGATTATGCCGGAATGGGCTGGGTCGCGTTCGAAATGGCGAGCTTCGCCTGTCAGGCCACCCTTACGGACGAAGAGACGGAGAGCTTTCTGCGCTTGTACGATCCCCAACTCGACGACAGTCAGCGCGCCCGCGTTGCGCTGATGCGTGCGGTCGCGGGGGTTCGGGAGGCGGCCTGGGCGGCCATGGCCGAACCGATCCTGTCCGCCCATACGACGCCGCTCGATGGCTGGACCTATCAGGGCTATGCAAGTTCCAACCTGACCGAAGCCCGCAAGGCTTGGGAGAAGGGGAGCTTTGCCGAGATGCTGAAGGCCGCGGCCCATGTGCGGGAAGGAGCGCGTTTCTGATGCCGCCTTTCGAAACGCTTTGGCATGCGCTTCGCCATTGGGCGGACGAAACGCCGGGACGGATCGCCCTGCGGCAGGGTGAAAGATCGGTCGAATATCATGTTCTCGCCGCCAAGGCGGAAGACTATGCGCGCTTCCTTCGGTCAACCGGCGTGCAGAGCGGAGACCGGGTGATCATCGTCGGCCTCAACGTCATCGAATGGGTCGTCGCCTATCTCGCCGTCATGCGCCTTGGCGCCATCGCCGTGCCCGCGAACAATCGCATCAGTGCGTTGCAGATGGCTGACCTGGTCAGCTTGCTTGAGGCGCGCGTGGCGATTGCGGACAAGCGCCACACATCGCTTCTTGCCAAGGCGCCGATATTGGTACTCCCGCTGGAAATGGCCACGGCCATGTCGGCGCAGGAGGATCTGCCCGATTTCGTGACGGGCGAAGCGCCCGCGCTGATCAGCTTCAGTTCTGGGACTACCGGCGAACCCAAGGGTGCGTTGCTGAGCACCCAAGCCTTGTGCATGGCATCGGAAGTATTCCGCTTATTCTTCCGCGCGACCAGCGCCGACAGCACTGTCGTGATCGCCCCCATGTTTCACAATACAGGTTTCATCGACCAGTTCGGTCAGATGCTGCTGGCTGGCGGGGAAACGATGCTGGTGGAGGAATTCCACCGCAAGGAAGCGATCGCCGCTTTCAAGGCCGCGCCCGCGACCTTCGTCACCGCCGTGCCCAGCGTGCTGCGCATGCTGATGATATTGGACGATGCCGACGCGGTGTTTGGACCGGCCCGAACCGTCTTGTTTGGCGGATCGCCGATGCCCGCTGCCTGGTCGCGGGAGATGCTGGAACGCTGGCCCCATCTTGAGCTTGTCCATGGCTATGGGCTGACGGAATTTGGTTGCGCGTGCAGCTTCCTGCCGCCCGAGATGATCACGGACTTTGGCGAATCCGTCGGCTTTGCCGCTCCGTTCGCAGAATTGCGGGTGGTAGGCGAAGACGGCCGGGATGTCGCGCAAGGGGAGTCTGGCGAAGTCTGGGTCGCGGGACCGACCCGCATGACGGAATATTGGCGGCGTCCTGAGGCTAACGCTGAAAAATTGTCGGGCAAATGGTTGCGGACAGGCGACCTTGGCCGGTTCGATGATGCTGGCCGCCTGTTTCTGGACGGGCGGCGGGACGATGTCATCAACCGTGGCGGCGAGAAGATATTGCCGTCCCATCTGGAGTGCCTGCTCGCGGAATTGCCGGAGATCGGCTATTGCGTGGTGATCGGCATCCCCGATCCGGTGTTGCAGGAAGTGCCCGTCGCGGCGCTCGAAATCCGGCCGGGCCGGACGTTCGATGAAAATAGCGCGCGCGCTTTCCTGGCCGCGCGGCTGCCTGCCTATGCGATGCCGGTCCACTTCATCCTTTTTGATCCCTTCCCGCGCATCGCGTCCGGGAAGGTGGACCGCCGGAACGTGCGCGATGCCGTCATCGCGATGCTGAACGATCAAGGCCCAAATTCGGGAGAGACTGATGAAACGTGAATTCGATGTCGTGGTGATCGGGGCTGGGGGGCGGCAGGCGCAGGCCATGCTGGCCGCAGCTGCGCGGGGCACCGATGTCACGCGCTGGCTTGCGATCGATCGGGCCTGGCGGCCCGAGACGCTGGCTGCAACGCAGGCACTTGGCATGCAGACGAGCGAGCAGGACCCGCTGGCGGACGCGGGTACGCTGGACGCGCTGATGCGTTCGACGGTGATCGTCGCGAACCTGGCAGGCCCCTATTACCGCACCGGCTTTACCGTATTGGACGCAGCGATCGCGGCCGGGACCGACTATCTCGATATTTGCGACGACGCCGACATCACGGTTCCGATCCTGTCGCGAGATGAAGCCGCCAAGGCGGCGGGCGTCACGGCGATCATCGGGCTGGGTTCGACGCCGGGCGTGTCGAACATCCTGATCCGACTTGCGGTCGATCATCTGAATGGCGCGGACGATGTCGAGATTGCCTGGGTGGTCGATGCCAAGGACATGACCGAAGCGGCGACCAAACATTTCTGGCATTGCTTCAATCTTGTCGACTTCGACGGGACGGTTCATCCCGTTCCGCTTCCCGGCGAGATGCGTTCGCGCGTCGTCGATTTCCCCGGAACGGTCGGGCGGCAGACAGTGGTGAAGCTGGCCCATCCCGAACCGCTTACCGTTCCCCGCTTCCTGCCCGTCAAACGGGCGGTCAACTATGGAGCGATCGCCCCGATTGACGCGCATGCGGTGGCAGCGGCCCTTGCCGCCGTCGCGGATGAGCAGCAGCCCGGCAGCACGAGCGAGCGTACCGACATGCTGGTCAAGGCGTTCCAGCAATTCCTCGCCCGTTTCGAAGGTGGCGAACGGATTGGAAGCGGGTTGCAGATTGATGTTCATACCGACGGCAACGGGCTTCGCTACGCTTCGGGCGCGGACACCAGCATGGAAGAAGCCACTGGCGTTCCGGCCGCCGCAGGGGTGCTGATGCTGGCCGAAGGCGATACGCCGCGCGGCGGCGTGTTTGCGCCCGAAGCACTGTCGCCCGAGAAATTTTTCGCGGCTCTTCGGCGCGTCAGTCTCGGCGGCGGCGGGCTAGGGGTCTATCGTCTTCAGAACGGACGCCAGGGTGAAAGGCTGCGTATTCGCGACCTGATGGCTGGGACATCGGAGGCTGCATGAGCGAGGATCTGGCAGGCAAGGTCGCGCTGGTCACGGGCGGAGGCCGGGGCCTTGGCGAAGGTATCGCCCTCACTTTGGCTAAGCGTGGGGCTACGGTCGTCCTGAGCGGGCGCAACCCCGTCGATCTTCAGGCTACCGCAAAGACGATCGAGAGCACGGGCGGCAGGGCCAGCGTGCAGCCGGGCGATGTCTCGTTGACCAGCGACGTCGAAAAGGTCGTTTCCGGTGCGTTGGAAACCCACGGGCGGCTGGACATTCTGATCAACAATGCGGGAATTGCCGACGAAGCGGCGTTCCTCGACATAGAAGAAGTGGCATGGCGGCGGGTGATCGACGTCAACCTCAACGGCGTTTTCTTCATGACCCAAAGAGTAGCGCGGCAGATGCGCAGCCAGGGCGACGGCGGCGCCATCATCAACATAGGGTCGATCGAAGCGCATGCGGCGGACGGTCCCTTCGCCAGCTATGTCGCCGCGAAGTTCGGCCTGCGCGGCATGACCATGAGCGCGGCGATCGAACTGGCCGAATATGGCATTCGCGTCAATTCCGTCAGTCCGGGCTGGGTGCATACCAAAATGGTGGAAGAAGCACTTCGACCGGCAATGCTGCAACATATGCTGCATGATTTCAGACGCGTACCCATGAAGCGCATGGTGACTGTTGATGAAGTGGCAGGTGCGGTCGCGTTCCTCGCCAGTGACGCCGCATCGGGCATAACCGGAACCGATCTGGTGGTCGATGGCGGCACGCTCGCCGACATCCACGTCCACCGTTCGCTTCCCAATGATGAGGATAAGCAGTGACCCGTCCCCGAATCGCCATCATCGGCGCTGGCACCGCCGGTTGCGGCGCCGCCCTTCGTGCTGCGGAACTTGGCGCGGACGTGACCGTGCTGGAGCGGGAGGCGCCCGCCAGCGGGTCGTCCGGCCGTTCCGCTGGCGTCTATAATTATCAAACGCTCAACCCGCTCGACATCGAGATCCGCATCCGCGCGAAGGAACTGTTCCTGCGGCTGGAGCGAGAGCGTGGGTTGCCGCTCGCCAAGATCGGTAATGTTCGCGTGGCCTATACGGACGAACAGATGGACCGGCTGGCCGCTGCGGTGAAGGTGCAGCGGGAACTGGGCGGCATGGATTCCCGGCTGATCGATCGGGAGGGCCTTAGGCAATTGGTGCCCGACATGCGCGTGGATGACCTGGCGGGCGGTCTGCTTGGTCCTACGGACGGGCATCTGGATGGATATCTTCTGTGCACGACGCTTCTTGAAGAGGCCAAGGAGAAGGGCGCACGTGTCAGTGTTCAGACCGACGTGCTTTCTCATTCCAAGGCGGGCGGGGTGCATCGGCTGGAAACCAGCAAGGGCGTGGTCGAAGCCGACATCGTGATCAATGCGGCTGGCGCGTGGGCCGGGAATGTCGGCAAGCTGCTGGGCCATGCGGTGCCAATCAAGCCGCAGGTCCATGAAGTCTTTCTGGTCCGATTGCCACGGGACCTTGGCTATACTGTTCCGATGGTCAATCTCTACATGCCGGGACAGGAGGGCGAGGGTCTTTATTTCAGGCAGGATGGTCCCGACAGCCTGATCGCCGGGCTTCATACCTATGAAGCTATCGACGGACTCGATGTCGATCCCGACAGCTTCAGCCCGCCGTCTGGCGACGATCATCTGATCACTGTCGCAACTCTTCTGACCGAGCGGATGGGTATGGACGATTTCGGTTTCTCCAACGGCTGGTTCGGCCTCTATCCCATCAGCATGGATGATCGCTTTCAGGTCGGGCCGTACGAAGCCGATCCTTCCGTGCTGGTGGTCGGCGGGCTGGGCGGTGTCGGCGTCACGTCCGGATCGATCCTCGGCATGTGCGCGGCGGAATGGGCGTTGTCCGGCAAGCCTGCGACCGTGCCGGGCGTAGAGGCGCTTCGGCCCGACCGCCCAAGTTTGAGCAACTTTCGATGAGCGAGGTTATCATGGACGTTCTGTTGACGAACGATGACGGCTATCAGGCGGGCGGGATGGCTGCCATCCGGGACGCGATGATCAATGCGGGCCTCAACGTGCTGTCGGTGGCGCCTGACGGGCCACGCAGCGGTACATCCCGTTCGGCATCCTTCCGCAAGCCGGTGGTGATGACGCGGGATGGCGGCGATGATCGCAACCCGATCTATCGCGCCGACGGCACGCCCGTCGATTGCGTGCGCGCCGCGATCCTGTCCGGCTTGGCCAAGGATGTCCGCCTGGTAGTGTCCGGCATCAATGAAGGCGCCAATCTGGGCGACGACGCCACTTATTCATCCACCTTCGGCTCCGCGGCGGAAGGTGCGTTGCTCGGCCTGCCTGCGTTGTCGATTTCGCAGCAGGCGCGTGACGGACGCTTCCGCTTGGTTGATCTCACCGATTATGATTATGGCTGGTGCAGTGAGGTCGGCGCTGAACTGGCGGCTTGGATGATAGCCAACCCGCCGCCGCCGCGCAGCATCCTCAATGTCAACGCGCCGGGCATGCTGAAGGACCGCCGCCTCAAGATCACAGCGCTCGACCATCGCGTCTGGGACCCCGGCCATTATGAGGCGGTGGAAACGGATACCGGCCACGGCTGGTACACCTTCCTCACCAATGTCGACCGCGATCCCGTGTTCACGATGCGGCCGGGGTCCGACGCCAGCGCCGTCGCGGCGGGCCATGTTTCGGTCACGCCGGTAAGCTTCGATTTTGGCGATGTCCGCGCGGCCGGTCGCCTGCGCCGATGGCTCAGGCAGTCGGTGGAGATTATCGATCCGCGCCTGGGCGCCAGCGACGGTGAGTGCAGGAGCGGCTGCTGTGGATGAACGGCCGGTCGCCCTGGTGACCGGGGCAGGGGGCGAACTGGGTCGGGCCATCAGCCAGCGGCTGGCGGATGCTGGCCATGCCCTCGCCTTGTTCGAGCGCGACGAAACCACGGCTGCGGCCTTGCGCCAGGACATGCCGGACGATTGCCTGGTCCTGGCGGCGGATCAGACTGACCGGGGTGCGATCGATCAGGCGATGGATGAGGTACGCGCGCATTTCGGTCGCCTCGACATTGTGGTCGCCAATGCCGGATATGCCAAGTTCACCGGCTTTCTGGAAATGGAACCAGCCGTCTGGGACCGCCATGTTGCGATCAACCTAAGCGGCACTTTTCACATCTGCCAGGCAGCCGCGCGGTTGATCGCGGAGGGCCGCAGGGGCGGGTCGATCGCGGTCATCTCATCCTCGCTGGGGCTTCGGCACGCGGATCAGATCGGCGCTTATTGCGCGACCAAATCTGCCTTGTTGATGCTGGTTCAGACCATGGCGGCGGAGCTGGGCATCCACCGCATCCGGGCGAATGCCATCCTGCCGGGCGTCATAGAAACGGCCATGACGAAATGGATGGTCGAAAAGCCGGGTGTCCGCCGCGACCTGTTGCAGAGAACCCCGATCGGCCGCCTGGGCCTGACCGACGACATTGCGGAGGCTGTCGCTTTCCTGTGTTCCGATAAGGCAGGATTCATCACTGGCGCCAACCTGTCGGTCGATGGCGGGCAGTCCATCTATGGCCAACCCGCATGGACGCGGCAGGATCGCTCGACACCCTTTGAGCCTGAGTGGACGGCTGGCCTCGGCGACGAGGCGTGAACCGAAGAATGTAACATCCCGGGGCCTAAGCTGCCGGGATGGATTCAGGCGTGGGGCTGACGGTCACGCCAATCGACGGGGGCGATCGCGATAAAGACGGTCGCCTGCTCCCCTTCATAGCGCAATTCAGTGCCGTTCCCGATCCACAGCATGTCCCCCGGTCCAAGTTCGTGGACCTCATCCCCCGTGCGCAGGCGGAACTTGCCCGAAAGGCACAGGATCATCTCGTCATATCGCACCGTCCATGGCACAGACCGGCCATCGAACGTCGCGAAATAAGCACCCATCGTCCTGCTGCTATCAGGCCCGATCAATCGGGCGATGCTGGCCGAACCCGGACCATCGCCATAATCCGACATGGGTGTATCTTGAAGGCGGAACAGGCGGATGTCGGCGGTCACAACAGAGCTCCTTCAAGGGCATGCAGCTTTGTATTGGACGGTGCCGTAGCCGCCTCGGCCGCTGCCTTGTCCTCCTCCTCGAAGCGCAAGGCGCGTGGCACCGACAGCCAGCGCGCGACCAGAATGCCACAGATCGCCCCCACCAGCTTGCCGAACATCAGCGGCACGATCAACGAGGGCTGGAAATTCGCAATAAAGGCCAGGGAGTCACCCAGTATCCAGGAACCGCAGACAGCATAGGCGATCGTCATCACCTTGTTGCGCGCATCCATTTCCGGGATCAGCCTGAATAGCGTCAGCGGGTTGGCGGTGGTCGCAATCAGCCCGCCGCTTCCCACCGCACTGAAACCGGTCAGTTTGCCCAGCTTCTCGATGGCTTTGCCGCAATAACGACGTAGCGCATAGACCATCGGAAAGGCACCGGCCAGCATGATGCCGATATATCCGGCGATCTCCAGCCCCCTTATGGAATTGGCCGGGTCGGCCAGCAGCGGGTCGAACGGCCATCCGCCGAACAGATGGCTGAAAATGCCCGTGAAGTATTGGACGATACAAGCGCCGAAGATCAGCTTTATCGCGGCATCCGCAAGGCGGCCAAATCCCATGAATCCTCGCACCATGAGGTCCGGGATGAACCGCAGGCCCGCCACGATAGCGCCAACGATGATGGTCAGTGGGAAAAGGTCATGCAGGATCTGGCCGAATGTCATAGCGAGGCGGAACGTCGCCGGGCCGCCGGTTGCGACCGTGGGCCGGATGAGCGGATGGGTCATTGCGACGACGCTTAATCCCACGAACAGCGCGATCGGTATGGTGATAAGGCCCGCCATCATGCCCAGGGCCAAATAACGATGGTCCTTCCTGGGCAGCATCGCCAGCGCCACGGGGATGGTGAAAACGACATGCGGCCCCAGCAGGAAGCCGTTGAACGACGCGATGATCCAGTTCTCACGGCTGGCAGCGAGCGCGTCGGCCATTTGATAGCCGCCCATGTCCACGGAAATCAGGGTCGTTGCCGCCATCGCCCTGTCTGCCCCTGCGAGGGAAAAGAGCGGGGCGACGGCGTGGGTGATGGCGGCCGACAGGACCGGTGCCGCAGCGAGCACTGCGCCGACCGGAAGGAAGAGGACGCCCGTCGTGCGGATCCCCTCCATGAATTCCCAGCCCATGCCTGTGCTATCGTCCCGGACAGCGGCGATCGCGCCCCACATCGCGAACAGCATCACGACGCCGATCACATATTGACCCAACCCGCTCATTTTCGAGTCTTCCCGCCGTCATTAATACGAATGTTCATTCATATTAACCTGACCTGCGATGTCGTCAAGTGTCTTCGGGCTAGTCAATCTTTAGCATGTTACGGGCAAGTTCCGACATACGTCGAGCGACCTTTTCCGGGCTGTCCGACCCGCCCGGACGATACCACATCAAAACATTGTCGCACATCGTGCCTATGGCCAGCGCGCAAATGCGCGGATCCAGCGCGTTATCGGATCGTCCGGCCAAAATATCCCGTACAATCTGGGTGAGGACGTCGAGGTAGCGGCGCATATGTGAACGGATTTCCTGCTTTGCGCCAGGACTTCCGATCCTTTCCAGCATCGCCGAATCTATCAGCCGGTCGTTCGCCTTGGCGAAGGCGGCGTTGGAAATCTGATACAGCACATGACGGCGGATAAGTGCGTTCATCCGTTCGACCGGCGGCATGTCCGCTTCGTCATTGTCCACCACTTCGCTGTTGAACATGTCGAGGGCAGCAAGGACCGCCGAAACGAGCAATTCATCCTTCGATTTAAAGTGGTTATAGAAGGCGGGCGGCTTCAGCCCAACTTCCGCCGTGATGTCCCGCAACGACACCGCTTCATAGCCGCGAGAACCGAACAGCTCCACCGCAGCCTTCAACAACTCCTCCCGCATCCCCGATTTGCGACGGGTCCTCTTCGGCTGGACGCGGTGCGCTGAGGCGATCGGAGCCGCCGTAGCATCGCCGACCTTTGCGGAGTTCGCTTGCAGCAGTTTAACGTTACTATCCTTCACTGACACGTTTTAATGCCCCAGTCGCGAATGTATAAATGCAAACGGTCTTTCATATTAGGCATATGCACTGTCGGACGGCGCCGTTCAAATGGAAACTATTTCGTTCGGATGGCCGACCACGTTGATGCGCGACATCCACCTCGCGCGCGCTCGCGTGCTTTTGGCCGATTAGGCGTATAAGTTGGCCATCAACCCGCTTCGCGCCAGGCTTCATTGTGTCATAAGGACGGAACACGGCGCCTTTGCAGTTTCAGACGTGGCCCCGAAATTTTGTTGCCTTCGGAAGCGTGGACCCTCAGGGCGCACGCTCAAAGGACGGTGAGACTTCCAACGGGTTGGAGGAGCATTCACTTGGTTGACACTAGTAAACATACCAGCGCCGTCCATGTGCTTGCTCGCAACTTTGTCGAAGGCGACGTCATTTCGGCGCATTCGCATCCAAACGGCCAGTTCGTCCACGCTGTTTCGGGCGTCATGGAAATCAGGGCGGATCACAAACTGTGGGTCGTTCCGCCACAACGTGCCGTATGGATCCCGCCTGGGACCGTGCATGAATTCCGGGCGCGAACGCCTGTTCTATTGCGTACGCTCTATATCGCGTCGGATCGAACACCGCCCCGTCTGGGCAAAAGGGCGGGAGGATTCGTTGTCACGCCGCTCGTGCGCGAACTCATATTGCGAGCGATCGACCAGGCCGTTCTCAGCTGGGATGCAGCGCGCACTCTTCGCCTGCATGCGCTGTTGCTGGACGAACTGAACGATCTACCGGCGGACGCCGTGATGCTGGCGATGCCGTCCGATCCTCGCCTTGTCCGGGCATGCGAACAGATACTGGACAGCCCCGGTGGCCCAGATATCGAGGAGCTTGCACGTTCATCGGGTGCTTCGGCGAGAACATTGTCACGTTTGGCCCGCGATGAACTGGGTTGCCCTCTTTCCGTATGGCGGCAGCAAGCGCGGATCGTCGCGGCGTTGCCCAAACTCATCGCGGGAGAGCCCATCCTGAGCACCGCCTTGTCGCTGGGGTACGAAACGCCCAGCGCGTTCACTGCGATGTTCAAACGCTTGATAGGAACAACGCCGACCGCCTTTGTCACTGAACGGAGCGGTTTCGCAATGAGGCCAGAGAAATGACGCCGTTGGATTGAAGCAGGGGTTGGTAAGTGGCCGTCCGTCTTAAACGAACAGTTGCTGACAACAGAAACAAACGTTAATTATTATAGTTGCCCGAGCGCTCCTCGGCTTTGCGAAAGCGGAAGTGATACGTCGATGAACATCCTGCTGACCAACGCGGAAGGTTACGACGCACCGGGCATCGCGGCCCTGCGCAGCGCGTTGATACTGTCCGGCTTCAACGTGCTGACCGTGGCGCCCGCAGCCCCGCAGGTCCGGCTTTCAAAAGCGATTTCGAACCGCGAGCCCGTGTTGGTGGAAAGGTCGGGCGGTGATGATCGTCACCCGCTGTATCGCGTGCACGGCACGGCGCCCGATTGCGTGCGCATCGCGATCCTGTCGGGCCTTGCAAGCAAGGTGTCCGCCGTCGTGGTTGGAATAGGCGAGGAAGCCACTGTCGGAGAGGATGCAAGCAATAGCTCGACATTGGGCGCCGCCCTGGAAGGCGGGATGCTGGGATATCCGGCCATGGCCATCTCGCAACAGGCGCATCGGACTCACTCATGCTGCGGGAGCAGGAGCACCCCCGACTTCGCATGGGCGAGCGCAGTCGGTGCGGAGCTTGCCGCCTGGTTGGCCGCCTCGCCGCCGCCCGATCGCAGCGTTCTGAACATCAACGTACCGGCTCATCTGGCAGACCGGCATATCAAGCTGACCTCCTTCAGCGAATGCATCTGGGAACCGCTGGATTGCCAACGGGCGGACGCTGAATCTGACGGTAGCTGGCTGGTGCAGCCCGCCGCCGACGGGCTTCCCCGTTTCGCGAAAGAGCCGGGGTCGGACGCGTGGGCGCTGGACAAAGGCCATGTCTCGGTGACGCCGCTCAGCTTCGATCGTGGGATTGGTAGATCGGCGGTCAGGCTGCGCGCATGGACGCGTTCCATCATCCAGCAGGTCGATCCCCGGCTGGGCGCTACGGATGGCACATGTTCCGCAGGCTGCTGCGGATAGATGAATGAGTGAGATTTGCGGCGGCACATGCCGTTGCGGATGGATGGATTACGGAAGCGTAGGAGTGAAAAATGGTTAAGATTGATTGGGATAGAGTTGGGAAAGGTGTTGCTCGCGAAAATGAGCGGATGATCTGGCGGCCTTACGGCGCACCGATCGTTCTGGATCTGGAACATTCTGCGTTTCACGATGCACCCATCTCCGTTCCATGGAACATCCCCGAAACCCTGGCGGTATCCGTGGCCATTACCGGAGCGTTCTTTCGTCGCTCGCAGAACCCGAACCAGCCTTATACGCCGGAAGAAATTCGCAATTCTGCCCGCGAATGCCTTGAGGCGGGGGCGAGCACGGTCCACATCCATGTTCGCGACGACGAAGGCTACAATGTCCTTTCGCTCGATCGCTTCGAACAGGTCGTCGCGCCCTTGAAGAAGGACTATCCCGACCTGTCGGTCGATGGCTGCCTTGTTCCGGCGCTTGAAGGCGAGTGGGCTGAAATGAAGCGGGTACTCGCGACCGGTCTGCTGGACGGTGCGCCGATCAACACGACGACGACCTATATCGGCGACTCTCTGTTCAGCAAGCCTGCTCCGGTCATGATCGAAAAGGTGCGCCTCATTCTGGAAAATGGCGGCATTCCTGAAATCGCTGTCTATACCGACGCCGACGTTGCCAATGCCGACCGCTTCCTGATCAAGAGCGGCCTGATCAAGGGGCCGGCCTTCTGGCTGATCCTTCCCGCCTTGCCGGGATGCAGCCCCATGGAAAATCCGCGCCAGATGGTCGAAGGCCTGATGCGTACCGTCACCACGATCCGCGACGTCGATCCCGATGGGGTGATCATGGTGTGCGCGGCGGGCCGGGCGTCCATGTATGTCGCTACGCTGGCAGCCGCGATGGGCCTGCACATCCGCGTGGGCATGGAGGATACCTATTGGCTCTGGCCGCATCGCGATGATCGCATCCAGTCGAACCTGCAGACCTTTGAACTCGGCGCGAAGCTGGGTGAGGTTCTGGGTCGCCGGGTCGCAACGCGTCAGGAATATACCGACATGTTGAGATCCTGCGCTCAGGGATAACCGGCTGCGGGGTTAAAGAAGCGGCCATGCTCCAGTGGACGGGAGCATGGCCGTTCGCATGTGGATTATAGGCTTCGCTTCAGTGGCGATCGCGGTCGGCTTCGGGCGACCTATTGATAACCCCGCCCATTTTTGCCAGTGATTGACGAGCATCGACGCCAAGGGATCAGGCAACCCCATGTTACCTGTCGATGCCAAGCATCCGCCTTGCCAAGTCCCAATAAGTCGCAACGAGATCATCGTCAGCTGTCTTGGATGAGGAAACGTACCAGCGTCCGACCTGATCATACATGGTCGATATGGCGCTCGACACGATCCTGTAGTCGGCCTTCACCGAAGACTCTTCGACCAGCAGAGACACCAGCTTTGTCACCTCGCGCAAATATACCCGCAGCCGGTCCTGAATGGCCTGCTGGAATGTTATTTCGCCGACGCGCTGAAGCAGGTTGTGTGCCATCAATATGTCGAAGGCCCTGGCGATGACGGGGTTGTCCAATTGGTAGCGGATGTGCCGCTCCAAAATCCCTTCCAGCGCTTCAACATTCGATTCGCGGGGATCGCGCGGCCCCAGGACCCGCTCGTTGAAGTCCTCCATTGCCCATAGCAGAGCTTCGCCCAGCAAGGCTTCCTTCGATTTGAAGTGGTTGTAGATGGCGGGCGCCTTGATACCTGCGAACTGCGCCAGGTCACGCATCGTCGAAGCTTCAAAGCCGTTCTTCGAAAACAGGTCGAGCGCCGCGACCAGCAGACGTGCCCGGGTATCCGATCGCGTGGCGCGGTTCTCCCGCTCGATCGCCAGCTCTTCGGATTCGGCCAGCCGGGCCTCGTATCCAGCGCGCTTTCGCAGGACCTTCGTCTGATTTGTCGGTGAAGTCATTCTGCTGGTTCCTTAATACTCTGCGAAGCCCGATGGCAACCATCGATGCAACAGGCGGCGAGGTTGTTCGGCTTCTGATCCGTCACAGCAACTCCAACTTTGCACTTGCATTAACAAACGTTCGCTATCATATTCGAAACCGAAATGCGATAGTATGCGTAGTTGGACGGGAATGACAACGGGGGCATCTGCGTGAAATCCGCCATTGCCGAGGCGTTATCTTCGATCGGCTGGTGTCACGACGATCTCCCCTTTTGCCGATCCGATCACGCATCGTCCGAGTGTCTCGCATGATCGGGCTGCTCGAACCATCCGCCCTGCAGGGCGCTGGTCCATTTCTGGGCCAAGTAGGGAATGTTGAGGCATGAGTTTTACTATTTCCGTGGATACGGGAGGCACCTTTACCGACGTCATCGTCCGCGATGCGTCGGGCAAGCAGACGATCGGCAAGGCGCTGACCACCCACGGCCGCGTGTTTGGCGGCCTTGGCGAGTCAATCAAGGCTGCGGCTGCCGACCTTGGCCTTAGCTTCGAACAGCTGTTGGCGGACACGACGCTGTTCATCTACGGCACGACGCGCGCCACCAACGCGATCGTGACGCGCAATGTCGCGAAGACGGCTTTCCTGACGACCGAAGGCTTTCCCGACATCCTTGTACTCAAGGAAGGCGGGAAGCTGGACGGTTACGACTTCACCAAATCCTATCCCGCGCCGTACATTCCTCGTCGGCGGACCTTCGAAGTGCCAGAGCGGATCGACGCGGAAGGCAAGGTGGTGCAGGCGCTGGATCAGGACGCGGTGCGCGTTCTGCTGCGGCAGCTGGGCGATCGCGATTTCGAAGCGATCGGCGTCTGCCTGCTTTGGTCTTTCATCAATCCCGAGCATGAGCTGTCGATCGGCGCGCTGATCGAGGAAGTTCTGCCCGGCATTCCCTATACATTGTCGCACCGGCTCGCGCCCATCATCCGCGAATATCGCCGGGCCTCCGCGACCGCGATCGACGCCTCGCTCAAGCCATTGATGCAGAAACATCTGTTCGAGTTCGAACAGGATATCCGCGCGGCGGGCTATAAGGGGCAAATTCTGGTTTCGACCAGCTTCGGCGGGGTCATGGACCTGGAATCGGTCATGCAATCGCCGATCAACATGGCCAAGTCCGGCCCATCCATGGCGCCGGTCGCGGGCATCACCTATTCGGTCGCCGAAGGGCTGGGCGACAATATGATCGTCGCCGATACGGGCGGCACCACCTTCGACGTCGGCCTGTCGCGCAATGGCCAACTGGTCTACAGCCGCGACACGTGGCTGGGCGGCATGTGGGAAGGCGACCTGCTGGGCATTTCGTCGGTCGATATCCGTTCGATCGGCGCGGGCGGCGGATCGATCGCCTGGATCGACGATGGCGGCATGCTGCGTGTCGGCCCGCAATCGGCAGGATCTGAACCGGGGCCAGCCTGCTACGGGCGGGGAGGGCAAAATCCCACGACATCGGATGCAGCGTGCGTGCTGGGTTATTTCGACCCCGATTACTTCCTGGGCGGTCGCATGAAGCTGGACGTTGCCGCCGCGCGGGCGGCCATCGCAAAGGTCGCCGATCCGCTTGGCCTGTCAATCGAAGCGGCAGCCTGGGGCATCATGCGCATCGCCACGGACCATATGGTCAAGGCCATTCACGAGATCACGGTCCAGCAGGGGATCGATCCGCGGGAAAGCACCGTGGTCGCGGGCGGCGGCGCGGCAGGTATGAACATCATGGCGATCGCCGCCGAACTAGGGTCTGACTCGGTCGTGCTGCCCAAGGTTGCATCGGCCCTGTCGGCATCGGGCATGCAGTTCGCCGATATCGTCACGGAAAGCACCGCGCCGCATTTCACGTCGACGCTGCGCTTCGACAGGGAAGGGGTGAACGCGGCGCTGACCCGTATAGAGGCCGAACTCAATCGCTTCCGGTCGCAGATCGAAAATGCGGGCAGCGCGCCGTGGCGCATCGAATTTTTCGCTGAGGCGCGCTATCTCGCGCAGGTCTGGGAACTCGACACGCCGGTTTCTTGCGACCGCTTCAATGGCCAGGCGGATATCGATGCGCTGGCCACGACCTTCCATGATCTGCATGAGCGCGTCTTCGCCGTCCGCGACGAAGAATCCCCGGTGGAAATCATCAACTGGAAAGGCCGCCTGACCGTCGAGCTTTCCAAGAAGATGGACCCTTCGCCTAAAGTAGACCGCTTCGCCGCTCCAACGCCCGATCATAGCAGGGCCTGCTATTTCGGGGGGGACGGAGCCATCGATACGCCGATCTTCAAACCGGCTGACCTCAGGACCGGCATGATCATCAGCGGCCCCGCCATCGTCGAGGAGCCGACAACGACCCTGGTGGTCTATCCGGGCATGTCCGCAGAGATCAGCGGCGCGGGCAATTACATCCTTCACACCCGTGCGGAGCAGGCATGATGGCACAAGACAGCAAGCGGAACGACGCCATATTGATGGCCGTCCTTGCCAACCGGATGGACGGCATCGTTCGGGAGATGACGAACACGCTGCTCCGCACGGCGCGTTCGTCGGTGATCAACAGCGCCCGCGATTTTTCCTGCGCCATGTGCACGGCGGAAGGCGAGTTGTTCGCCTGCGCCGAAGGTCTGCCCGTCCATATATTCGGCGTGCAGAAGCAGGCGGCGGAAATGGTGCGGGTGCATCCCGACTTGAAGGAAGGGGACGCGTTTCTGGACAATGACCCCTATGTCGGAAATTCGCATCCCGCCGACCATTGCACGTTGGTCCCCATCTTCCTTGACGGCGAACATATGTTCACCGCTACGGTCAAGGCGCATCAGGCGGACATCGGCAATTCCCTGCCGACCAGCTATTATTCCTCCGCAGTCGATGTCTATCAGGAAGGCGCGTTGATCTTCCCGGTTGTGCAGGTTCAGCGCGACTACAAGATGATCGACGATATCGTTCGCATGTGCCGCCGCCGCATTCGTGTGCCGGGGCAATGGTATGGCGATTTTTTGGCGGCCATCGGATCGGCGCGCATCGCCGAACGGCGGCTGAAGGAGCTTTGCGAGAAATATGGCAAGGACACGCTGAAGGCGTTCAAATCCTATTGGCTGGAATATTCCGAGGCGCGGATGGAAAAGGCCATCAACGCGCTGCCTCAGGTGAAGCTCCAGAATAGCGGTCGTCACGATCCCTTCGAACCCTTCCTGCCCGACGGCGTGCCGCTGAACGTCGAGATCGATGTGAAGCCGGGTGAAGGCCGGATCGAAGTCGATCTGCGCGACAATATCCCCAATGTCGATTGCGGCCTGAACCTGACCGAAGCCACGACGATGGCGAGCGTGTTTGCGGGCATCTTCAACGCGATGCCTGGCGATGTGCCGAAAAATTCAGGCGCGTTCCGTCGCGTCGATGTGAAGCTGTCGGACGGTTGCGTCGTTGGTCGGCCGAAATTCCCTCACAGTTGCTCGGTCGCGACCACGAACATCGCCGACCGGCTGGTGAACATGGTCGGTTCGGCCTTTTCCCAGATAGACGGCTTCGGCGTGGCCGAAGGCGCCACCGGTGTGGGCGTGGGCTATGCCGTGCTGTCGGGGCGCGACCATCGCTATGACGACGCGCCTTTCGTCAATCAGCTGGTGGTAGCGGCCAATGGCGGCCCGGCCAGCGACAGTGCGGACGGCTGGGTCACTTATGGCCTGCCAGTGGTCAGCGGCCTCATGTATCGCGATTCCATCGAGATCGATGAGCTTAAAATGCCCATCATCTACAAGCATATGCGCCTGCGGGGCGGCACCGGCGGCGCAGGCAGGCGGCGCGGCGGCATGTCGTGTGACCTGGCCTATGGACCGACCAACTATCCCGTCACCGCCATCTATCAGCTCGACAGCCAATATTATGCGCCAAAGGGCGTTCGCGGCGGTCATGACGGGCTGACGGCGGGCGGCTGGCATGGGCTGGCGGACGGGACGGAGGTCGCCTTGCCCAACTCGATTCAGGTCGAGCTGAAAAAGGGCGAATATCTCCGCGGCTTCGACTCTTCGGGCGGCGGGTACGGAAATCCGCGTGAGCGTGATCCTGCGCTGGTGTTGGATGATGTGCTGGAAGGATGGGAAACGATCGATCGGGCAAGGGACGTCTATGGCGTTGCCTTCACCGGCCGGGTCGATGACGAGACGCTGGCGGTCGATTCGGAAGGCACGGCTGCCCTGCGCCAGACTGCGCCCGTGGCCCAGTTTCAGGCGGGGTGACGGCCATGACGACGCCCGGCCTGACAACCTTTCCCGACGCCATCCCGTCGTCCGCGCCCGCCGCGCATCCGGTCGAGCCTCATGGCAAGCTGTCCGGCAATATGGGCGTGTTCGACCTTACCATGACGGTCTTAGCGGCATCGGCACCCCTTTCCGTCATGGCGGCGTTCGCGCCGGTGTCGATGGCGGTTGGCAATGGCGTCGGTCTGGTGTCGTCCTTCCTGATCGCCGGGGGCGCGCTACTCTTGTTTGCCTTTGGCTTCATGGCGATGGCGCGGTCCATCGCCAACAAAGGGGAGGGGGCAGGCGCTTTCTACATCTATCTGACCAAAGGGCTGGGTCGGCAGTTCGGGCTGGGTGGCGCCTTTCTGGCGATATTTGCCTACACGCTGCTACAGACAGGCACGTTCGGAATGGTCGGCGTGTCGATCGTCCAATATCTTCATGCCCGGCTCGGTGTCCCCGCATTTCCCTGGTGGATCGCCACAGCGGCGGCCTGGGTCGCGGTCGGGGCTCTTGGATACAGGCGCATCGATCTTTCTGCCCGGGTGCTGGGCCTTGCCATGTTGGGCGAGATCGGAATCGTCGCGTTGCTGGACGCAGCCGTGCTGTGGCGCGGGGGTCCGTCGGGCGGTCTGGACTTCACGCCCTATTCGCTGACGTCGCTCTTTTCAGGCAATGCGGGCATCGGGATCATGATGGCTGTCGGCAGCTTCCTGGGATTCGAGGCGACCGCCATTTACAGCGAGGAGGTCCGGTCGCCGGACAAGACCATTCCTCGCGCGACCTTCCTTTCGATTATCCTCATCGCACTCTTCTACTCGATATCCACATTCCTGCTCATCAACGCCTATGGGGTGTCGGCGGCTGCTCAGAAGATCGCGACCGATCCGGCAGGCATGTTCCCCCAAGCGCTGGGAAATTATGTCGGGCAGGTGGCAGTAGATGCGATGTATCTGTTGTTGATCAGCAGCCTGCTCGCCGCCGTCCTATCGTTCCACAACGCCATCGCCCGCTACTTCTTCAACCTGGGCTGCGATGGCGTATTGCCGTCGGCTTTCGGCAAGACCCACGCCCGCCATGGTTCGCCTGCGCTCGGATCGCTGCTGCAAAGCGCCACGGTTGTCGCTGTCGTCGTGCCCGTCATCTTGTTCAATATTGATCCCGTGCTGCAATTCTACGCTTGGGCCGTGGGGCTTGGGACCATGGGCATGCTGTTGCTCTTCGCGATCGCATCGCTGGCGATCATCCGTTACCTGTCGCGGCAGGAAGAGACCGGCAGCCTCTGGAGCTTCCGCATCGCACCCGTGCTCGGGTTTATCAGCCTCACGGCAATTGCCATCTACGCGACAGTCAACTTCGAAGTGTTCGTGGACGCCTCCCCCACCTTGGCCACCATATTCCTGGCGTCGGTCTACGTGACCTTCGCCGCGGGCGTGGGGCTGGCCATGCGCTGGCGAAAGACGCGGCCGAACTGGTACGGCCACATCGTCACGGCCAGCACCTTCCCTGATGACGACGCGCAATGACGTTGATCCTCCACATGCCAATGAACAGGTGTTGATCCATGAAATATGACGGAAAAGTGGTGGTGGTGACCGGGGCGGGTTCTGGCATGGGACGCGCGATGGTGAACGAATTCGTTGCTCAGGGCGCTCGCGTGGCGGCTCTGGGACGGACGTTGGACAAGATCCGCCAGACGGTTGAACTGGCTGGCGGTCCCGAGCAGGTCATGGCCATCCGCGCGGATGTCGCGGTCGAGGCCGATGTGATCGCCGCGATTGACGAGGTTATCGCGCGCTGGAGCCGTATCGACCTGCTCTGCAACAATGCAGGTGTGCTCGACAGCTATCGCCCCGCACATGAAGTCAGCCTGGACGAATGGAACGAGGTGATGGCTGCCAATGCGACCGGGCCGTTCCTGATGGCGAAATATGCCATTCCCCACATGCTGAAGCAGGGCAAGGGCGGCATCATCAACATCGCCTCCACCGCCTCGTTCAGCGCAGCGGGCGGCGGGTCGGCCTATACGGCGTCCAAACATGCGGTGATGGGCCTCACCCGGCAGCTGTGCTTCGAATATGGCGCGCTCGGCATTCGGGTGAATGCGATCTGTCCCGGAGCGACCGCGACGCCAATGGCGATCCCCGAAACACAAACCGCTACGTCCCCCGACATGGAAGCAGCGGTGGCGAAGGTGCCCGCGCGGCGATGGTGTCAGCCCGAAGAGATCGCGAAGATGACGGCGTTCCTGGGCAGTGACGATGCCGATTACGTGCATGGCAGCGCGTACGTCATTGATGGCGGCTGGCTGACGGCCGCGCGGGAAGCATTCTGAAAATGACGGGGCGTCGGCGCAAGACGACCCCCTATCCTGATACTGACGAGGTTAAAAATGGCAATCTGGCCTGACCAGGACTCCCAATCGAGGCAGCTCTATGAACGCGGGCTCAAGGTCTATCCCGGCGGAATTACGCGGCTGGTCCCGTGGCTTGAGCCTTTCCCGGTTTATACGAAATTCGGCAAGGGCGCCTATGTCACCGACGTCGATGGTACGTCGCGGCTGGACCTGCTCAACAATTTCGCCTCGCTCATCCATGGTCATGCCAATCCGGCGATCATAGAGGCTGTGTCGAGGCAGTTGGTGCTGGGGACAGCCTTCACCAATCCGACCGAGATTGAGATCGAGCTCGCTGAACTGCTGTGCGACCGCATAGAGTCGGCCGAAAATGTCCGGTTCAGCAATAGCGGTTCGGAAGCTGTGATGTCGGCGATCAAGGCTGCGCGTGCCTATACCGGCCGACCGGCAATCGTGAAGGTGGAAGGCGGCTATCATGGCTCCTACGACTATGCCGAAGTCAGCCTCGATACGCCCACGGAACAGTTCGCGACGCCACCCAAATCGGTCGGCTATGCGGCGGGGGTGCCCGATCGATTGCTCGAGGATGTCTATGTCATCCCCTTCAATGATCCGGAAACCGCCGCCAGCGTGATACGGGCGCACAAGGACCGTATCGGCGCGATCCTGCTGGATGCCGCGCCAAGCTATCTGGGATTTACGCCCGTATCGCCGGAATTTGCGGCTAGCCTGCGCGACCTTGCGACAGAGATCGGCGCAGTGTTCATCCTGGATGAGGTCATAACCTTCCGGCTCGATCATGGCGGGGCGCAGAAGAAATTCGGCGTGAAGCCCGACCTGACCGTGCTTGGCAAGATCATCGGCGGCGGCTTTCCGGTCGGCGCGCTCGTCGGATCGAAGGAGGTCATGAAGGTCTTCGATCATCGCTCGGGCAGACCGCTGGTCCCTTGGAGCGGGACTTTTTCGGCCAATCCCATAACAATGACGGCAGGTAAGGTGACGCTGGACCTGCTGACCCCTGAACTGGTCGCGCATATCAACATGCTGGGCGATCGCGTCCGCGCTGGGTTGACGCAGGCCTTCGCCTCATCAGGGTTTCCGGGGCAGGTTACGGGCGTTGGATCAATGTTCAAGATCATCACGCATCAGCGCCCCGTCTATGATTATCGCAGCCAGCGGCACAGCCCCGCGGAAAGTGTGGCGATGATGGAATTGCAGCGCATGCTCGTGCTTAAGGGCTTCCATGTGTCGGGCGCTGGCATGGGGTTCCTTTCCACCGCCATGGTTGCGCAAGACATCGACAATTTCTGTGCGGCTACGGAGGAATGCCTCCGTCAACTTCCTCATCCTGATAGCGGGAAATGACCCAAATGTTCAGACATGAACGCCTGAAGGGAACATCCGACGCTTCGCCGGAGCGCGCGCTCGTCACCGGGGCGACATCGGGAATCGGACGGGCCACTGCGGTGCGGCTCGCCGAACGGGGGGCGACGCTCTGCCTGGTGGGGCGCAATGAAAGCGCGGCGAAAATATTGAGCGCCCAAATTGAAGAGATGGGCTGCCAAGCCTTCGTTGTTCTGGCCGATGTCAGCGATGGCCATGCGGTGGAACGAGCGGTACGCAGGTTCACAGAAGCCTATGGGGGCATCGACACAGTCGTCGCGTCGGCCGGGGTCGCTCCCAAGGGAAATGCAACTGAAACCAGTATCGAAGACTGGAAACAGTGCATATCGATCAATCTGGATTCAGTCTTCTACCTCGCACGGTTTGCAATGCCCGAGTTGATCAAGACCCGCGGCACATTCACGATCATCAGCTCGGACGCGGGCATGTGGGGTGACTCCGACTTCGCGGCCTACATTGCTTCCAAACATGGCGTGCATGGGCTGATGAAGTCGCTGGCGCTTGACTATGGACGTTATGGCGTGCGGACCAATGCTGTTTGCCCCGGCTTCGTCGAAACGCCGATGGCCGACAAGCTCTTGGCGGACCTGTCGCCCGAAAAGCTGGAGGCGCTTCGAAAGGCGGTGCCGCTTGCAAGATTTGCACAGGCTGAAGACGTCGCCGATGTCGTGGCTCATTTGTCTTCGGATGAAGCGCGCCACACCAATGGCACTGAATACCGACTCGATGGCGGTAAGACCTGTGGCCACTACAAGCCCTGATGATCGTCGCGACTTCGGAATTGAATGGACAAGCAAGATATGGGTGAATTCTTCGGCAGGACGGTCCTGATCACGGGTGCGGCCGGGGGGTTCGGCCGTGTGCTGACGTCAAAACTTCTGGAAGCTGGCGCCAACCTCGTGCTGGGCGACCTCAATGAAGCAGCGCTCGCCGAACTGGCCGTCACGCTTCCTGGCCGTATCGCGTGGATGCGATGCGATGTCACTGTGGAGGGAGACCAGAAGGCTTTGGTTGACCTTGCGGTCGCGAATTTTGGTTGCCTTGACATCGCGATCAACAATGCGGGTGGCACGTCACCCATGAAGAGCTTTCTGGACACGACAGAACAGGACCTTGACTGGAACTTCACGTTGAATGCCAAGAGCATTTTCCTGGGCATGAAGCACCAGATCGCGGCGATGATCGCGGGCGGCGGCGGCTCGATCATGAACGTAGCGTCCGTCGCTGGCATCGCGGGCGCACCGAAAAATCTCGCTTATGGCGCTGCGAAGCATGCTGTGATCGGCATGACGCGCACCGCTGCGGTGGAATTTGCGCGCAGCAACGTAAGGGTGAATGCGGTCTGCCCTTATTTCAGCCTCACCCCGCTTGTTACGGAGAGCAATCTCATCGAACGCAAGGCGCAAATGGAGGCGGCCGTGCCAATGAAGCGGCTGGCTGAACCGGAAGAGGTCGCGTCGGCCATATTGGCGCTGGTGTCGCCCTCCAACAGCTATCTGACAGGCCAGGCCGTTGCCGTGGACGGTGGGCTGACCGCTTTTTGATCCCGCGGAAACGCCGCAGCGTACATCCGGTTGCGGTTGCCGCAGACGAGCAAGCGGCGGTCAGGAAGGAGTACGAAATGCCAGTTGACCCGATTGCAAGCGGCGCTCAGCCCAATGGCGTTCCTGGCCCCTTCTTGCGGAACGTCTGCCGCCTGTTGGGCGCGTTGCTTGCCCTTGTCGGGTTGATCCTGCTGCTGGGCGGTGCATGGCTCGTCCTGCTGGGTGGCACGCCCTATTACCTGTTGTCCGGGGCAGCCTTGACGCTCAGCGGTGGCTTTCTCATGCGCGTGAAGCTTGCCGCGCTCCGGATCTTTGCGGTCGTCTATGCGGGCACGATCGTCTGGGCGCTGGCTGAAGCCGGATTGAATTTCTGGCCTCAATTGCCCCGCCTGGGTCCCTTTCTTGTCATGGGCGTGATCATGGCGTGGCTCTGGGGGCGTCTGGCCCCGTCGAAGCGCCGCGCAGGCCGCGCGGCGATCGCGCTGCAACTGCTGGTTATCGGGGCTGGCATCGCGGCCATGTTCATGCCGCATGGTGTGATCCACGGTACTGAAGCCCGCGCTGATGGCGCGGAAACGGTGAACAATCCCGCATGGCAGTGGCGATCCTATGGCGGGGATGCAGGCGCGGGTCATTTCGCGCCATTCACGCAGATCAACAGGGATAATGTGTCCCAGTTGAAGTCGGCCTGGGTCTTCCGGACGGGAGAGGTCAATGATAGTCCCGACATGCAGGCCACGCCGATCCAGGTGGGATCAAACCTCTATTTCTGTACGGCGCATAACCGCATATTCGCCGTCGATACCGATACGGGACGGCGGGTCTGGTCCTTCGATCCGAAGGTCAGCGCCAACGGGACCTGGAACCGGTGCAGGGGCGTCGCTTTCTACGAGTCTTCCCCGTCGGCGCCAGGCAAAATCGCGGGCGACTGTACCCAGCGTATTTTGGCCACCACGATCGATGCGCGGCTGATCGCGCTCGACGCGACCAATGGACAGCTGTGCCGCGACTTCGGCCGTAACGGGCAGGTCGATCTGACCGCAGGGTTGGGCACAATGAAGCCGGGCTGGTACTATCCCACCTCCGCACCGCTGGTGGCGCGAGGCAGGATTATCGTTGGCGGCTGGATATCCGATAATCAGTCAGCGGATGAGCCGGGCGGGGTGGTAAGGGCCTTCGACGCCGTCACGGGCCGCCTTGTTTGGGCATGGGATGCTGGGCAGGAAGGGGCTCAGCCTCAGCCTGGCGTCGCTCAGGACCAGTCCGTGAAATTCGCTCGCTCCACGCCCAATTTCTGGGGTACGGCCACCTTCGATGACCGGTTGGGGCTGGTTTATGTGCCCACCGGCAACGGAACGTCGGATCATTGGGGCGGCATGCGTTCGCCCGAAACCGACCGTTATTCAACCTCCGTCATTGCCATCAATGTGGAAAACGGGCGCCTCGCCTGGCATTATCAGACGGTCCACCATGACCTTTGGGATTGGGACCTGTCCGCGCCTCCCTCCTTCGTAGACATGCCCGATGGGCGAGGGGGAACGATCCCGGCCTTGGTGCAAGTCGGCAAGGCTGGTCAGATATATGTCCTCGACCGGCGGAACGGGCGTCCGGTGACGCCGGTTGCCGAGCGCCCTGTCCCGCAAACCGCTGCACCCGGAGATCACCTGTCACCGACGCAGCCCTATTCTGTTGGCATGCCGCAGCTCATCCCGCAGCGCTTGAACGAACGAGATATGTGGGGCCTTACCTTCTTCGATCAGCTCGCCTGCCGCATCGCATACCGTAAGTTGCATTATCTGGGGCAATATACGCCCCCGGCCGAAAGCGACACGCTGATCTGGCCCGGCTATCTTGGCGGCATGAACTGGGGCGGCGTGGCGATTGATCCGGCGCGCAAGCTGCTGATGGTCAACGACATTCGACTATCCACCATTGTCCGACTGGTCCCGCGCAAGGACGTGGAAGGCAAAGTCCAGGCCAATTTCAGCCATGCAGGCTATGAACTTCATCCCGTTAAGGGTGCGCCCTTCGGCGTCGAGCTGAAGAGCTTCCTGTCACTCCTCGGACTGCCGTGCGAACAGCCTCCCTGGGGCAAGATCACCACGATTGACCTCCAGAGCCGCCGGGTCAGATGGCAAGTGCCGGCTGGCACGGGATTGGAGCAGACGTTCAACCTCGCAGGCGTGGAACTGCCGGTAAAGCTGGGGATGCCATCCATTTCATCGACTATGATGACGGCATCAGGCCTTGCCTTTTACGCCGGTGCTAATGACCCTTTCCTTCGGGCGTGGGATTCCGCCAGCGGGCGTGAGCTATGGAAGGCGCGGCTCCCCGCCGGGTCGCAGGCGACACCCATGTCCTATTTGTCCCCACGGACAGGACGGCAATATGTCGTCGTGGCTGCGGGGGGAACGCCTTACAGCAAGCGTGTTGGGGACTATGTCGTGGCTTACGCCTTGCCGCGATGATGATTCATCTCGTCACGCCCATGCGCTATTCGCGAATGGAAACTCTCATTGCCCGCATCGGGCGACTGCAAGGGCGAGGGCGGCCGCGCGATCAATCTTTCCCGAAGCCATGCGCGGCAGGCAATCTACAATGACATAGCTTCTGGGAACGGCGTATCCTGGCAGATTGGCCGTCAAATGCGCGACGGCTTCGCTGCGATTGAACTCCTGGTCCTTTCGATGCTCCACTACAGCGACAGGCACCTGCTGCAGCACCGGGTCGGGAATGCCGACCACCGTGCAATTGGCGACACCGCGACAGTCTGACAGGAGGCATTCGACGTGAGACGGCAGGATCTTTTCCCCGCCGCGATTGATGATGTCGTCTACCCGGCCACTGAGATACAGGCGCCCTTCATCGTCCATTTTTCCCAGGTCGCCAGTCCGCAACCATTCGCCGCGGATTTTTCGGGCCGTTTCGCCCGGGCGGCGCCAATAGCCTAGCATGCGCGTCGGCCCGGCCACCCATATTTCTCCGACCTCGCCCGCTGACACATCGTTTTCCTCGTCGTCCACCAGCCGCATTTTCACGCCCGGCGCGGGGAAGCCGACCGATGCGCCGTGGTCATGAATAAGCGTGGGCGGGAGGAAAGTGCAGGCCGATCCAAACTCGGTCAGACCATAGCCATGGACCAGCTTCAAATGGGGCCAACGGTCACTAAGTTCACGCGACCAGGCTTGAGGCATGGGCGATCCGCCGAACACGACAAGGCGGGCAGGGCCGAATACGACATCGCTTTCGTCCATCAGCATCAGCATGCGCAGCACGCTGGGAACAGCAGTGACGAAGGTGGAGGGCGATCGGCGGAAAGCCTCTATGGCATCGTTGCGATGAAACTCTGTGACCAGGACCGTCTCGCCGCCAACGATCAGCATCTGCCCCAATTGGTCGATAAAGCCCGTATTGTGGAACAGGGGCGAAAGCACGATGGTGTTGTCGTCCGGGCCGGTATTCAGAAACCGCTGATAGGTGGCGGATGCTTCGAAAATTGCCCGTGCACTCAAGATCGCGCCTTTTGGCAGCCCCGTCGTGCCCGATGTGAAGCTTATGACCGCCGGATCGTCGGCGGCAGGGAGAGGGGGAAGCGACATTCGAAGCGGTCGTTCCCATGCTTCCAGCATGTCGAGCCGTACGTCCGCGATCCCGAACATATATTGGTGCTTGATGTCCGCCAGGGCGAGCTTCGCCTCCAAAAGGGAAGCAGAGTCGGTCATCTGCTTGGGTGAAATCCGGTTATTGACTAGAGCCGCGATGGCTCCCAAGCGCATGATGCCCAGATAGGCGACCACCCAGTCGATGCTATTGTAGCCCACGACGATGACTCGGTCGCCAGCTGTCACGCCCAGATTCATGAGCCATTGCGCCCGGCACTCTGCCTCGTTCACCAGTTGGGCGAAGGTTAGCAGCCTCGATCCGTGCCTGATCGCGACCCGATCGGAATGATGCTCAGCCCAGTGATATAGGCTGTCCCAGAGACGTGCGAGTTTGGGCATGTAGGACGGACTCTCTTTGGAATGATCCGTTCGCCCGACGGCATCAGATAGGATCATCGCTATTCCGCCACTTCCTCTCGCTATATCCGGCAATCGATGGACGCAGGCGGCCTGAGATGGCCTGTCTGTTCGTCGCAAAGATCAACGCATTGTCTTGTTTGCCACTACCCATATCTTTACTCCCCCAGCGGCGGCAAATGATCTTTGCCTACGCATGTGGATCGCGCGTTCGCTGGGCACCACCTGTTATGCTGATCTGGGCCGTATCCTTACAACGGATGGTGTTCATTAATCCTCCAGTCTCATCCCTCGTCGTTGCGACCAGAGGCCTTATCCTGCGCGGTGTCATGGGCTGTTTCCTGGGGTAGCACTTCCTGATCGCCGAGGAATGTCAACTTACCTGCTTGACCTACGAACGATCGTTCATTAATGTGTGCTTCACTCCAGCAGATCTTCAAAGACACGACGGGGGGAATCCATGAAAATATCAGGCAAAATTACGTCGGACCCGCGCGATCGACTCGGTGATGACACTCTCATTGGTGGTGCTCAGGCGCCGATATGGCGACAGGCGTACCGTGTTGGCCTTCTTGCGGGAGGATGCTTCTCGCTTGTCATGGTCAGCCCCGCGCATGCGCAGGCACCCGATGGTCAGGCCCGTGAGGGGATGGGTGAGATCGTCGTCACCGCCCAACGTCGTGAACAATCCATCCAGAAGGTCGGCATCGCCATTACGGCATTGTCGGGTGACGAACTTGCCAAACTGGGGGTCGGTACTGCTTCAGACATAGCGCGCCAAGTCCCCGCGCTGGAATTCGACAGCGGCAGTGGCGGCGGCCTCAATGCCTTCGTGACCATACGCGGCGTGTCGCAGGTCGACTACTCGGAGCATCAGGAAGCACCCAACGCGGTCTATCTTGACGAAGTCTATGTCCCGACCCCGTCCATGGTTGCTTTCCCGGTCTATGACCTTGCGCGCGCGGAGGCGCTTCGCGGGCCGCAGGGAACGCTTTTCGGCCGGAACTCGACAGGTGGCCTGCTTCAGTTCGTGACGAAGGATCCTACCAAGGACTGGGACGGCTATTTCAATACCGAATATAGCAGCTTTTCCACGGGTCGCGTCGAAGGGGCGATTGGTGGGCCGATTGCGGATGGTGTTGCGTTCCGCCTCGCCGCTTTTGGACAGATCGGTAACGGCTGGTTCAAGAACAACAATCCGGCGGGTGGCAAGGATAGTTTTGAATCCAACAGCTTTGGTATACGCGGGAAGCTTGCCTTCGACATCGGTTCGGACTGGAAGGCGATAGTCACCGGGTCGCTCAACAAGAGCCCGAAGCATCGGGAGGGTATCTACAAAGCCTACCCGGTGTATGTGGATGCCAATGGCGTAACCCAGTTCGTCCCTGCGGATGTCGATATTTATGGCACGGGAGCTGGCAATGACCCGTTCGGATATCGCGATCCGAGCAGTAAAGGAACCGAAGGATCGTTCAACGATATTGGCTTCCTGAAGAAGCAGACCTATTATGGGACGCTCAAGCTGCAAGGATCGGTCGGCTCGGCAACCCTGACCTCAATCAGCAATTATACAAAGTCCAACATCGATTATCTTGAGGATTCGGACGGTACGCCGAATAACGTCTTCAATTTCGCGAGTGGCGGTTACACGCGCCAACTTTCCCAGGAATTGCGGTTGTCAGGTGATGCGGGTCCGTTGAACTGGACCGTTGGCGGCTATTTCCTGGATCTTAAAGGCTCCTACTATACGGACTTCATTCTGGTGGGTAACTTCGATGCCATCAATACCTATCAACAGCGCACGCGTTCCTACGCCGCCTTCGGCCAGATCGAATATGAGATCCTGCCGACGGTGAAGGTTACTGTCGGCGGACGTTACACCCATGACCGCAAAGTGTTCAATTCGCAGGTGGCGCTGGGACCGCTGGATCCTAATTATACCGGCACGTCTGCTGACCTTTATTGGGATTTCAATGCCCAATCGGCAGCGGCCTGGAGCAGCTCGAACAAGCAGAGCCGTGGTGACTGGACCGGCAAGTTCCAGCTGAGCTATGAACCCAACAACAATATGCTGCTGTACGCGGGGGTCAGCCGCGGTATCCGCGGCGGCGGTTTCAATGCGACGGCGGACGGCACGCTGGGTCTTCAGCCCGATGGCGTTACAGTCGATTATTCGGCAGTTCCCTTTGGTAACGAAACCGTGGTCGCTTATGAAGGCGGCGCCAAGTTGCGTATTTTCGATGGCAAAGCAAATGTTCGCGCAAGCGCTTTCTATTACGACTATTCCGGTTATCAGGCGTTCAATTTCAACGGTCTTATCTCCACCGTTTCCAACAACGATGCCTATTATACCGGCGGTGAACTTGAAATATTTGCCAATCCCATGGAAGGGCTCAATATATCATTAGGCGCTGCCTATCTTGATGCGCAAGTCAAGGGTGTCGTGACGCCTCAAGGTCTTGCCGACGTAAGACCTGTAAAGGCACCCAAATGGTCGCTGAACGGTCTTGTTACCAAGACCTTCGATATTGGGATCTATCAGCTCGGCCTGCAATATGATTTCGACTATCAATCTGAAAGCAAGGCCAATCTGGTCGTGTCGCCTCTGACCACATTGCCGTCCAGCTGGATGCACAATGCGCGCATCAGCATTGGCCGTAAAGATCAGGGATGGGAACTGTATGGCTTCGTCCGCAACTTTACGGATGTGAACCGTAAGACCTTCGCCTACGACAATAGCTGGACGGGGATCGGCCTTGGTTCCTTTGCTCCGCCGCGCACTTATGGCGTGGGGTTCCGCAAGGACTTCTGAGCGGGTCAAGGCCGGCGGCTGCTAGTCGCCGGCCTCTTTTTCCCCTCTAATTATCTTGCCGCAGACAGGCGCGACTGACGGTGAGGATCCTAGGCTGCCGATGCAGATAGCTGAAGCGAGAAGCCGTAGCTTGTGCAGGGCGGAAAACGATGTCAGACGTTCCAGCGCGGTGCAGGAGATGGCAATGAAACTTGATCGCCGTAATTTTGTGACTGCAAGCACGGGTGCCCTGCTCGCTGGTCGAGGCTTGCTTGTAAGTTCGGCAGCGGACGCAGCTATCCCTGCTGCGCGCCGCATGGTCAAAACGGCCGAGGGCATGCTGCGCGGCTATGAAACTGCAAAGCTCGCCATCTTCAAGGGCGTCGCTTATGGAGAGGACACCACTCATCGGCGCTTCCAGGCGCCTGTGCCTGTGAAGCCATGGACTGGCGTGCGCGACGCGCTCGCCTATGGATCACCCTGCTATCAGAATAATCCTGATCCCCCTGCATGGCAGGATGTCCAACCGGAAAGCGAAGATTGCCTGAGGCTCAACATCTGGGCACCCAAGGATGCTCGAAATGCGCCCGTCATGGTCTGGATTCACGGCGGCGGCTATTGGTGGGGTTCAGGCGGTGTTCCAGCCTATGATGGATCTGCCCTAGCCGAAAGGGGCGGGGTCATTGTAGTCACGGTGAACCATCGGCTCAATGTCTTCGGCTATCTCAATCTTGGTGCGCTCGCTCCTGAATATGAAGGCGTCGGCAATCCGGGTCATCGCGACCTGGTAGAAGCGCTGCGCTGGATTCAGCGGAACATTGCGGCGTTTGGTGGTGATGCTGGTCAGGTGACGATCTTCGGGGAATCCGGCGGCGGCGGCAAGGTCACCACCTTGCTTTCCACGCCCAGCGCGAAGGGACTGTTTCAGCGCGCGATCGTGCAGAGCCTCTCGGCCCCGCGATTCCGGACGAACGATGTCGCTCAGAAGGAGGTGCGCGACCTCTGCATGCTGGTCGGGATTGACCCTGCCAACCCGCGCGCTCTTGCCGATATGCCTGCCGACCGGCTGAAGGCTGCCTATGCCGAATTTTTCAAGGGCGACGCGCTAATGGATGTCGGCGAACTGCCCCTGTCGCCCGTGCAGGACGGCAATCTGCTGCCCTATCAACCCCGCGATCCCCGCGCGATGGCCCTGTGGGCCGATGTGCCGCTTCTGGTGGGCACCACGCGTGATGAAGCGGTGTGGCTGATGTCGTTGAACGGGTCTCTGCCAAAGCCGTCAAACGACGAGGAACTGCTGGCAATACTCGCGCCGATGCACCATCTCGGGCGGCCGCGACTGGAAGCACTGGTTCACGCCTTACGCGCCCAGATGCCGGGTGCTGACCTGCAGCGTCTGATGGTCGCGGCAGGGACCACCATGTGGATGAGCGCCAACGCGGTACGTCAGGCGGACATGAAAGCCGCGCTCGGCGCTGCGCCGGTTTACTATTACCGCTTCGATTGGGAAGAGCCGATGGCGGGCGATTTTTGGGCCTTGCATGGTGGCGATGTCGGCTTTGTGTTCGGGACGCAGGATCTGCCGACGATCATCGATGCGAAGTCGGATGCCGTCGCGGAGCGCGGCAAGCGCTATCGCAACAAGGAATGGTATGCTGTGCGAGACGCCATGATGGACAGCTGGATCGCTTTCGCCAAAACCGGAAATCCCGGCAACAAGACCGTGCCGGACTGGCCGGTTTATTCGCTGACAAGCCGCGCCTTCATGCGGTTCGATGCCCGGTCTTCGGTGGGCCATGGCCCTCTTCCGGCTGAGGTGATCGCATTGATGTACGACACATGAGGATGGGCGTGACGCGGACGCGATCATGATGGCCAGTTTCACGACAGAAGCATTTGACGCACGGCATAGCCCTGCATAGCATCTTTAAAAAACGATCGTTCGTTCTCGACGGGACGTTGTCGTTTTTAGGCTTGAGAGGTTCCTATGAGCAAAGCTGAATTCAACTGCAAACTGATCAATGACTATCTCGATTGCTGGGAACGCGGCGATGTCGAAACGGCCCAGACCTATTGGTCCGATGACATGTATTTCTTCCAGGCCGGTCACAGCAGACTCGCTGGGAAGTTCGACAGCCCGGAAGATTTCAATCAGCGCTGGGTGCAGCCGTTGCTCGAAATGACCAACAACCGCTGGACGGTTACGTCAAACCCGGAAATCATCTTGTCGGGCGATGATGGCTGCGTCGTCAACATCTACGAAAAGATGGTGCGCGACGGAAAGGGCGAGATCGATACCAACAAGCTGGTCGTCTACACCATTCGCGGCGACAAGATTACCAGCTGCCGTATGTATGATGGTGACCAAGGGGCTATTGACGATTTCTGGTCGTAAACGGGGCGATGCCCCGGTCAGATTGAGCGGGTTCTGGCAGTCTTGGTGAGTGGAATCCGCGCCAGACCATTCATGACAATCTCTTGACGTACGAACAATCGTTCATTAATATATCGGCAACAGGGCGATGTGGGAGCAGCGATCATGGAAGTGATGGATCAGGCGAGTCTGAAGCAGTTCGATATCCCGGATCATATTCCAAGGGATCGGATCTATGATTTCGACATGTACAACCCTGCGGGCAATGGTGAAAAAGACTATTACGACATCTGGGGCGCGCTGCAGGACCCTGGTGTGCCAGATATCATCTGGACGCCCCACAATGAAGGCCATTGGATCGCGACGCGCGGCAGCACGGTCTCCGAGGTATTGAAGGACTACACCCGTTTCACCAGCGAGATTTTCTTCATTCCCAAGACGATGGGTGCGGAATGGGACGGTCTGCCGTCCATGCTGAACCCGCCTGAACACACGCCCTACCGCCAGATACTGAACCGTTACATGGGTCGTGACAAAATCATGGCGATGGAGCCTGAGATCCGAGCTCTCTCGATCGAATTGATCGAAGCATTCGCGGCCGACGGGCATTGCGAACTGAAATCGCAGCTGGCGAACATCTTCCCGATCAAGATGTTCCTTGCACTCACTAAGCTGCCCTTCGAGGACGCCGACAAGCTGCTGCGCTACGTGGCGATGATGATGAAGCCCGAAGGCACGGCCGAAGAAATGGCCGACAGCCTGGTACGGGGGAAGAAGGCGCTCTACGACTATATCGCACCTGTGTTGGCGGAGCGCACCGCAAATCCCGGCAGCGACATCATAAGCGGAATTGCACATGCCACTGTCGATGGGCGACCGCTGACCATCGATGAGAAGAACCGCCTGATCACGATCGTGCTGTTGGGTGGGCTCGACACGGTGCTGAACTTCATTCCGGTATGCTTCGCTCATTTGGCGCAGCATCCCGAGGTGGTGGAAGAAATTCACAAAAATGCCGACCGGCTGGCGATGGTCAGCGAGGAATTGTTCCGCCGTTTCCCGCTCGTGAACGAAGGCCGGATGGTAGCAAAGGACATCGAATATGACGGCGTCCTGCTGAAGGCCGGCGACATGGTGCTTGCGCCGACGACGATGCACGGCATCGACGCCCGCGAAAATGAGTGCCCGATGAAAGTGGACTTCAACCGCAAGAAGAAGTCGCACAGCACCTTTGGCGCGGGCGCGCATGTCTGCGCGGGAATGCATCTTGCGCGGATCGAGGTGATGATCCTGCTGGAGGAATGGCTGAAGCGCATTCCCCGCTTCCGTATGAAGCCGGGCTTCAAGTTCATCACGCGCAGCGGCATCATCGGATCGGCCGACGCGCTCGAACTTGAGTGGGATGTGAACTGAGCCCGCCTACCGGCGGAACGACACGGCAATGAAGGTATAATAGATGGGCAGACTGGACGGAAAAGTGGCGTTGATCACCGGCGGAAGCGCTGGCTTGGGCCGGGTGACCTCGCTCCTTTTCGCGCAGGAAGGTGCGAAGGTCGTGATCACCGACCTTTCCGACGGTGCGGAAGCCGTTGCTGACATTGAAGCGATCGGTGGAGAAGCGCTGTTCGTCAAGGCGGACGTCAGCAAATCGGCTGATGTTCAAAATATGGTGCAGGCAGCCGTGGACCGGTTCGGCCGCCTCGACATCCTTTACAATAACGCCGCCATCTGGTTCGAACAGCCGCCGCTCGCGGATATTTCCGAAGAGGATTTCGACCGCGTCTACCAGGTGAACGTCAAGGGCGTTTTCCTGGGCATGAAATACGGCATTCAGCAGATGCTGAAGCAGGGCGGCGGTACGATCGTCAATTGCGGTTCGATCAACTGCTTCGTCGCAGAAGCGGGGTCGAGCGACTATGCGACCACCAAGGGCGCGGTGCTGATGCTGACGAAGCAGGGCGCTGTCGAATATGCGAAGAAGAACATCCGCATCAACTGCGTGTGTCCCGGCCCGATGCTTACACCCATGGTGCGAGCGGCCGCCGAAAAGGCCGGTCAGACCATCCCGGAATTTTCCCAGCAATGGAGCCTGCCGCGTGGAACGGTGGCCGACCCGCTGGAAGTGGCGAAAGTCGTTCTGTTTCTGGCGAGTGAGGATTCCTCCAATCTCTTCGGCGCGTCTATCCTGGCGGATGGAGGCTATACGGCGCTCTAGCCGGTATTTTGACGGAACCTGAAGGGCGACGAAAGATGAGTCTGGAAAGTGGTCGCCTCGCGGGGAAAGTCGCGCTCATAACCGGCGGCGCGAGCGGCATGGGGGCGGCCATGGTCAGCCGGTTCGTGCGCGAAGGCGCATCGGTCATCATTGCCGATATGGACGCCGATCGCGGTAGGGTATTGGAGGAGAGGCTGGGCAGGCAGGCGCGCTTCATGTCGCTGGATGTGCGATCGGAGGGAGATTGGAACAGCGCCGTCAATGAGACCGAGCGGCAATTTGGCCACCTCAGCGTCCTCGTGAACTGCGCAGGTATCCTGAAGGAATCGTCGCTCGAAGATACGACGCCGGAGGAATATCGCCTCCTGACCGATGTCATGCAGTTCGGCGTTTATCTGGGCATGCGCGCCGCCGCGCCATCCATGCGCAGGGGTGGCGGCGGATCGATCATCAACATTTCATCGACGGCTGGCATGGTCGGCTATCCCCAGACCTTCGCCTATACGGCGGCGAAATGGGCCGTGCGCGGCATGACCAAGGCAGCGGCACTGGATCTTGCGGATGGAAAAATCCGCGTGAACAGCATCCACCCCGGCAATACGGATACGCCCATGATACAGGGCAATGACTATTCTGTTGCAGAGGTGCCGCTCAAGCGCAACGCCAGCGCCGAGGAGATCGCCAACCTTGCGTTGTTCCTGGCATCCGATGAATCCCTCTATATTACCGGCGCGGAGCATGTCATCGACGGTGGTTTCACCGCATACTGACACGATGGCGAGGCGTCAGGGAAAGGCTGGTACATGATGAGGGTGGCGGACATCGGCATGGCCTTCGTCAAATGCACCCGGTTCCTGAACGTGGAGACCGCGCGCATCGAAACGCACGGGATCGACGGCGACCGGGAGTTCATCCTGCTCGATCAGCATGGCGCGCCGATGCCGTCTCATCATCATGGTGTGTTCGCGCCGCTCACCTTCCGGTTTGATTCGGCGAGCGAACGGCTGACGTTGACCTTCCCTAACGGTCGCAAGATCGAAGGGCGCGCGACGGGTCGCGGCTCGATCATGGCGCTGGACTATATGGGTATGCGGATGATCGATGTCCGTGACGTCGATGGCGACTGGAACCAGATTCTGACCGAACATGCCGGAAGGCCCGTGCGCATGGTCCGCAGCGTGCGTGCTGGTGGCGGCATCGACGTCCTGCCGATCACCTTCTTCACCACGGGATCATTGCGAAATTTTTCCCAAAGGCTGGGACAAGCGCTCGACCCACGGCGCTTCCGGGCGAATTTGGTGATCGACCATGATCAGCCCTTCGCGGAGGATGGCTGGGAAGGCAGCACTTTGCGGATCGGTGAGGTGTTGCTGCGGGTGCGTAGCGGCGTGCCGCGTTGCGTGGTCACCCAGTGCCATCCCGAAACGGGTGCCAACGATATGGCGGTCGTTCCGGCATTGGGCAAGTTCCGTGACCGTGTCCACCTGCCTGACGGCCTGATGCCAAGCTATTCCACGCCTGCCTTTGCATCCTATGCCGAGGTGCTGGAGCCTGGCCTGATAAAGCGGGGAGACCATGTGCAACTTGCCGCGGCGCCGCATTGACGATGCCTATCGAGGTTGATATAAGAACAACCGTTAATTAATATGGCTGCGTGCAGGAGGCCTTCGTCGAATGACCGCATATCCGACTATCGGGTTTTAGCGGCGTCGAAAAGGAGGGCGTCTGGTCGTCATCCTGATCCGGGCGTGGGTCGGATCTTCGCACGGATTGACCATGAGGGTATGAGGATTGTTGGAATGACCACTGGAAATCCGCATTTGGGCGAGTCCAAGCTTGACCTTGTCGTCCTGTCACGGTGCGACGCAGCCGAAGGAGTGGTCGTCCTGGAGCTTGGATCGAGCGACGGCGCCGACCTGCCGGTTTGGGAGCCGGGCGCGCATATCGACGTGGAACTCGCCAACGGAACGATCCGCCAATATTCGCTGTGCGGGTCGCCATCTGATCGGAAGCGCTGGAGGATCGGCGTGCTGCGCGAGCCGGAGAGCCGGGGCGGTAGCGCCTTCATCCATGATGTGCTGAAGGAAGGCATGGCAGTTCATGTCGTCGGTCCGCGAAACCATTTCAAGCTGGAGCCAAGTGGCCGCTATATCTTCATCGCGGGTGGCATCGGTATCACCCCGATCATCCCCATGATCGCCGCCGCGGACGCCGCGGGCGCTGAATGGACCTTGGCCTATGGCGGGCGTTCGCGCGGGTCGATGGCGTTCATGGATGAGCTTTCCAGCCGCGGTCCCGCCGTTTCGGTGCAGCCCTTTGACGAAGTGGGGCATATCGATCTTGCGTCGCTGCTCGATCATCCAACTTCCAATGCGCTCGTCTATTGCTGCGGCCCTGAACCGCTGCTTTCGGCGGTGGAAGGCAAATGCGAAAGCTGGCCGAGCGGCGCGCTCCATCTGGAGCGCTTCTCCGCCAAGCCGCTGGAGCAGCCCTCCTTCGATGGACCGTTTGAGGTCGAACTGGCAAGTAGCGGTCAGGTTTACACCGTCACGCCGGGCGAATCGATCATGGAGGTTTTGGAGGAGGCTGGCCTCGACGTTCTCTGCTCCTGCCGGGAAGGTGTGTGCGGCAGCTGTGAAACGGCCCTGATTTCGGGGGCGGCGGACCATCGCGACTCCGTTCTGACCGATGATGAGAAGGCGCAAAACAGCCGGATCATGATCTGCGTGTCGCGTAGCCGCACCGGCGAACGGCTCGTCCTGGATCTGTAACGGTTACTACACGGCGGTTCCGTCAGCCGGGCGCAAGGCCATGCTGGTAGCGATGACATCAACCAGGAAGAATGTGAGCTGTAGATGATCGGGACGATGATGGATTTTGAGCTGACGATAGGCTCTATCCTGCTGCATGCTGACCGGTTCCACGGTGATCGCGAAATCGTGTCGCGTCAGCCGGATGGCGGCATTGTCCGCAGCTCCTATTCGCAGGTTCTCAATCGCTCGCGGCAGCTGTGCAATGCGCTGACCAGTCTGGGTGTCGTCGCCGGAGACCGGGTCGCCACTCTGGCCACCAACTCCTTGAGGCATCTGGAGGTGTATTTCGCCGTCCCCGCCATGGGCGCGATCATCCATACCGTAAATCCTCGCCTGTTCCCAGAACAGGTCGAATTCATCATCAATCACGCGCAGGACAAAATCCTGTTGGTCGAGCCGCAATTTGTTCCCCTTGTCGAGCAGATCAGGGGAAGCCTGAAAAATGTTCGCCACATTGTCGTCATGGGGTCGGACGGCGGGGACGCTGCGGGGCTTCTGCCTTATGAGGAACTGGTCGAAGCAGCGTCTCCTGTCTTCGATTTTCCGGTGATCGCCGAACGGACCGGGTCGGCGCTCTGCTATACCTCGGGCACGACGGGCGCCCCCAAAGGAGTCCTTTATTCCCACCGTTCGGTCGTGCTGCAATCGCTGGTGATTTCGGGCATCGACTGGTTCGCGGTTCGGCGCCGGGACAGCCTGCTTCCCATAGTCCCCATGTATCATGTGAATGCATGGACGCTGCCTTTTGCCGCCGCGATGAACGGGTCGAAGCTCGTTCTTCCGGGTAGCGCTCTCGATTCACGCAGCCTCTTTGAACTGATCAGCACGGAACAGGTTACGCTGGCCGCAGGGGTGCCCACCATCTGGAGCGACTTGATCCAGTTTCTGGAAGCGCAGGACGAACGTATAGACTCGCTGGAACGCGTTATCGTAGGGGGGACGGCTCCCACGCCCTCCATGATCAAGACGCTGGAGGAAAAATACGGTGTTCAAACCTGCCATGGCTGGGGGATGACCGAGACCAGTGCTGGCGGCCTGTTCAACGCGCCCCATGATTGGGAGCATCTGGATGACGAAGACAGGCGGGTCATGCTCGGAAAGCAGGGACGCACGCCTTATCCATTCAACATTCGCATCGTGGATACAGACGGGCAGGAGGCTCCCTGGGACGGGAAGACTTTCGGCAGCCTGCAAATTCGGGGTCCCAGCGTAACATCCAGCTATTATAACGGCGATGGTTCCCCCATCGAGGCCGCGCACGAAGGATGGCTCCCGACTGGCGATATCGCCGTCGTCGATCCCGCAGGCTATGTCGAAATCGTGGATCGCGAGAAGGATGTCATCAAGTCTGGCGGGGAATGGATCAGTTCCATCGCGCTGGAAAATATCGCGGCGTCGCACCCCGATGTTGCGGAAGCGGCTGTCATCGGCATCCCGCATCCGCGATGGGACGAAAGGCCGCTGTTGGTCGTAGTCCCTCGCGCCGGTTGTCGACCGGACCCGGCCGACCTCATCGCCTATTTCGCTGGCAAGTGCGCGAAATGGTGGATCCCCGATGAGGCGGTCCTCGTGGACAGCATCCCAAGGCAGGCCACCGGCAAGGTCTTCAAGGCGCGGCTGCGGGAAGACCATGCAAAAGCCAGAGCGGAAAGTCCGTCCGTGGAAACCGGGTCGGGTACGGTCTGAACTGGCATGTCTGCCTTTCCTCACATGCTTGCGGCGGGCCGCTGGTATGATGTGGAAAACAGATGTTCGTATATTTTGGGGAGCAGAAAGTGGTTCACATCCAGGACGATCTAGCCAAGGCGCAGGACGAGTTCCTGCCACTTGGCGACCCTGAATTTGTCAAAAATCCCTATCCCTGGTTCGAACGGCTGCGCAAGGAGCGTCCATTGCACCGGCTGCCGAACGGCACCTATGTCGTGTCGCGCTACCATGACATCGTCAAATATGGCCGCTTGCCCGAACTCACCATTCTGGAACCTGAGGACGCGCCGGAAAATGCCTTCACGGCGGGCTTTGGCGATACGATGCTGAGCAGGGAAGGTCCCGCGCATGTCGCGCTACGTGGCCGCACCGCCAAATGGTTCACGCCCCCGCTGATAAGGCAATATGCAGCCGCTGCTGAAAGGGCGGTCAATCAGGCGCTGGATGAATATCAGGATGGCGAGGTGATCGACGGGCATCACAAGCTTGGCATGATCCCGACCCACGCGCTGATGTGTGACGCGCTTCAACTGCCCACCGATGATCCGGAATCCGCGGTGAGCGCGATGCTAGACGTGATGCGAGGGATCAGTTCGGTCGCCACCGCGAAGGACGACGAGATCGCGGCGAAGGGTTTCGCCTATCTACGGTCTCGTGTGATGAATCTGATTGCTTACAAGAAGGAAAATCCCGGCACAGGGCTTGCTGACGCGCTGATCGAAGCGGAGGAAAAGGGAGAGATCACACGCGAGGAGATGATCCAGACGCTTTCGCTGTTCTGGGGGTCTGGCGCGCACAATCCATCTTACCTGATCGGCGCGGCCCTCGAATATTTCGCGAAGCATCCTGACCTTTATCAGACCTATCGTGAGCAACCCGAAAAGCGACGCGCGATCCTGAATGAGATCATCCGCCTGTTCCCGGCAGAATTGTCATTCATAAGGAACACGACGGGACCAGTGGAGATACTGGGCACGCTGATCCCGGAACGCACGCCAGTCCGGTTCCTGCTCAATTCGGCCAATCGGGACCCTGAAGTTTTTCCTAATCCGGATGAAGTGGATCTCAATCGCCCGGCCAAGGCCATGCCGCTCAGTTTCGGCATTGGGCCGCACGCCTGCGCCGGAACGGCCATCGCCCGGATCGGCGCGGAGATTATCTTCGATGTCATCGCAGGTCGGGTCAAGCGGATCGAGATGGCGGGGGATTCCGTGTTTGACGCCACGGATCGGTCGCGCGCCTTCATCAGTCAGGCGCTCAGGCTATATCTCGACTGACGGCTTTCGCTCGCTTGCCGACATGCCGAATGGCAAGAACGTACAGCGGAACTTCGCCCCAGGTTAACTCAAATGGCCTTGGGGCGGCCCTTAGTTCAGCGAACAGCGCAGCCATTTGATTTGGCTGCCACCCGGTTCTCCAGCCTGTCGGCGAGGGAGGATCTGACAGGTTCGCCTCTCATGATCTTCCTCCAGGTGTTGTAACTTATGCCAAATACCTGATTCAAAGACTCGTCTGTCAGGACGAAATCTTCTGATTGCATAAGATCAACCGTATGCGGGCTGACTTTCTTCAGACGTTTACAACCATTGATCTCAGATTTTCCGAACATCAAATGTCTCACTGAAACGTGGTTTGCCCAGAGGGATGCTCAAGCGCCCGACGAGCGCGAACAAACGCAGTATATACATATAAATGAACGTTTGTAAATATATTGAAGTTTCGATTTGGGCGCCCCATCACCAAGGCCGCAACTTACTCCGGACCCGTCATGCCTTGGGAAGGCCGTTCGTCATTCACCTGACGCCCGCGCGGGGGATGCATGGCTGCGGCCAGCTCATGTTGAAGGCATTCCACTATAGTTCGGACTTTCGGCAAGAGGTGTCTACGCTGTGGATATACCGCCCAGATCGGTTCGTCTTTCGCTCGATAATCGTCCAGAATTATCTCGACCATACCATACCGAAGGTAGGGAAGGATGTAAAAGTCCGGCAACTGGCAGATGCCCAGACCGGAAATACAAGCGTCGATGACGGCTTGCCCGCTGTTGCAGCGGAAACGGCCCGTCGGCCGATGAAGTATCTCCTGCCCGGCCTCCGCAAAGCGCCACAGCGGGTTGGTGCCGATGATATGTTCATGGCTGTCCAGTTCCTCGATGCTGCCGGGCGTCCCGTGTTTGGCGAGGTAACTGGGCGCTGCGCAGGTGTAGAGGGTACGTGACGCAACCTCTATTGCAATCAACCGGCCGTCCGCCGGCTTACCGGTACGGATTGCGAGGTCATATCCTTCGGAAATGGGATCGACCACCCGGTTGGTAAGGTCGATGGTGACGTTCAGTTTGGGATGGTGCATGGCAAAGCGGCGGATGATGGGAGCGACGAAACGTTCTCCCATCGCGGTCGAGCAGGTGACCTTCAACTCTCCCTGAGGCACGCCCTCTTCACCGATCATTGCAACTGCTTCATCTCTCTCCTGCGCGATCCGCTCGCATCGTTCGAGGAAGATGCGGCCCGTGTCGGTCAGGCTTACCCGGCGCGTCGTTCGATGGAACAGTTGAGCCTGGACGCGGCGTTCCAAGGCCATGATTGATCGGCTCACATGCGTCGATGACATGCTGATCAACTGCGCCGCGCGTGTAAACGACCCGGTGGATGCCACCGCCAGAAACTCGTCGAACCCGTCCCAGGACGACATAACTATCCCTCCTACGCAATGGTGTATTGAGGAAAAACCCTATTATCGCCTTATTGGCCTAGTGCTAAGAGGCGCTATGTCATTTCGGATCGAGGAAATCGAATGAAAACCCGCGCTGCCGTCGCCTTCGAAGCCAAAAAGCCCCTCGAGATAGTGGAGTTGGACCTGGAAGGACCAAAGGCTGGCGAGGTCCTGGTGGAAATCATGGCGACGGGGATCTGCCACACGGATGCCTACACGCTAGATGGTTTCGACAGCGAAGGCATCTTCCCGTCGATCCTGGGCCATGAGGGGGCCGGGATAGTTCGGGAGGTCGGGTCAGGCGTAACGTCCGTGAAGCCCGGCGATCACGTCATCCCCCTATACACCCCGGAATGCCGCCAGTGCAAAAGCTGCCTTTCGGGCAAGACCAACCTGTGTACTGCGATCCGCGCCACGCAGGGCAAGGGGCTCATGCCCGACGGCACGACCCGCTTCTCTTACAAGGGCCAGCCGATCTTCCACTATATGGGCTGTTCGACCTTCTCCAACTTCACCGTGCTGCCGGAAATCGCGGTGGCGAAGATCAGGGAGGACGCGCCGTTCCAGTCGAGCTGCTATATTGGCTGCGGCGTCACCACCGGGGTCGGCGCGGTTGTCAACACCGCAAAGGTGAAGGCGGGCGAGAATGTTGTCGTCTTCGGCCTTGGCGGCATCGGGCTCAATGTGATCCAGGGCGCCAAGATGGTGGGCGCGGGCAAGATCATCGGCATCGACATCAACGCCGACCGTGAGGAATGGGGCCGCAAGTTCGGCATGACCCATTTCATCAACAGCAAGGGACTGTCGCGCGACGAAACCGTGGCGAGGATTCTTGAGGTCACGGATGGCGGGGCCGATTATAGCTTCGATGCCACCGGCAACACCGAAGTCATGCGCACCGCGTTGGAATGCTGCCATCGTGGCTGGGGTGAAAGCATCATCATCGGCGTGGCTGAGGCAGGGAAAGAAATCAGCACCCGCCCGTTCCAGCTCGTCACCGGCCGGGTCTGGAAGGGGACGGCTTTCGGCGGCGCGAAGGGCCGGACCGATGTTCCCAAGATCGTCGACTGGTACATGAACGGGCATATTCAGATCGACCCGATGATCACGCACCTTCTGACGCTCGAAGAAATCAACAAAGGCTTTGACCTCATGCACGCGGGCGAAAGCATCAGGTCCGTGGTCCTTTTCTAAAAGCATTGATAAGAAGAGAGGAATATCCAGATGGCAGTTATCTCCGGGGACGGTGTGTTTTCGCACGCCTGTGTTGGTGCCAATGACCTCGCGCGTTCATCGGCCTTTTACGACGCCGCGCTGGCGCCGCTGGGCGTCAAGAACCTCGGCCCGTTTGGGGAAAATGCGGTTCTCTACGGTAAGGATAAGCCCGCCTTTCTGGTTCTCCGCCCCGGCAATGGCGAAGCGCCTTCCGGCAATGGGGTGACGATCGGCTTCGCTGCCCAAGCTCCGGGTCAGGTTGATGCCTTCCATGCTGCCGGTTTGGCGGCCGGAGGCGTTTGCGAAGGTGCCGCTGGCCCCCGCCAGCACTTGCCCGGCGCCTATGCCGCCTATCTTCGTGATCCGGCCGGCAACAAGATTTGCGCATACAGCTTTAGGGACGACAACTGATCAATGGGTATAGAGCAGGTCAGCGCCAGTCGTTCGTTCGAAGGCGTGCAAGGCGTGTACAAGCACGCGTCGAGCACGACCGGAACAGAGATGACCTTTTCGGTCTTCGTTCCTCTCCAGGCAAAAGGGGGGAAGCTCCCCATTGTCTGGTATCTGTCCGGGTTAACCTGCAACCACGCAAATGTGACGGAAAAGGGCGAGTTTCGTCGTGCGTGCGCTGATCTTGGCCTGATCTTCGTAGCGCCGGATACATCGCCGCGCGGCGATGATGTGCCGGACGATCCGGCGGGCGCTTATGACTTCGGCCTTGGCGCGGGTTTCTATGTCGATGCGACCGAAGCTCCCTACAGCCGCCATTATAAGATGTGGTCCTATATCACCGACGAACTGCCGCGGGTGATCGCGGACAACTTCCCGGCCGATATGACCCGACAGTCGATCATGGGCCATTCGATGGGCGGCCATGGCGCCTTGACCATCGGACTGCGCCATCCGGAACGATATGCGGCAGTCTCAGCCTTCGCCCCAATCGTTGCCCCAAGCCAGGTGCCCTGGGGCCAGAAAGCTTTGTCAGGATATCTTGGCAACGACCGCAAAGCCTGGCGAAAGCATGATGCAGTAGCCCTGATCGAGGATGGCGCCAGGGTCAGCGCGCTGCTGGTAGACCAAGGCGGAGCAGACACGTTTCTGGATCAGGAACTGCGCCCTCATCTGTTGAAGGACGCCTGCGCCGCAGCGAACATCGATCTCACTCTCAACATTCGAGCAGGGTATGATCACAGCTATTATTTCATTTCCACCTTCATGACGGATCATCTCCATTGGCACGCGTCACGTTTGGCTTTTCATAAATGACCTCCGGATGGAGTCATTGGCTGGCGCTGTGTCCAACGCCGCCGCAATCCGTACCAGGGCAGTCAAGATGGAAGGCGGTTGGCGTCTCAATGGCGCGAAGCAGTTCTTAACCTCCGACAAAATAGGTGGCCTTGGTCACGCGCCAGCTCCTTCTCTCCGGAGCTGCGATGAGGGAAGCAGGACAGCCCGCCTTGACCCAGGCCTCCATGGCTTGCTCCCGCTCGGCTCAGAAATCGGGCTTTCGACGGGCGCGGAAGGCGGCCACGCCGACCTGGAAATCGGATCCATCGAATGCGTCATCGAACAGGCGATCGGCCATGGGATCGTCAGCAAGGATGCGTTTGAGGCTAGCGACGCTAGTCCGTGAGTTGGTGGCTATCATGGTGGCGAGGGTGATCGCCGCGTCGCCCGCGTTCGCCGCGCGTTCCTCCACCAAACCTATGGCTTGGGCTTCGTCCGCCTTTACCGTCATCCCCGAAAAGAGAAGTCGCGCGGCATGACCGGGACCGATCAGGCGCCGCAGCCGCCCGACATCGCTTGCCGGGTAAGCGATGCCGAGTTTGGCAGGGGTTATCCCGAACGCTGCTTGATCACCCGCGATGCGCATGTCGCACGCCAGTGCCAGCGCTACACCCGCCCCATAGCAGCCGCCGTCTACCGCAGCGATCGTGGCGATGGGCAATGTCGCCAAGGCGTCGAATGTTCGCGCCATTGCTTCGCGGAAACGGCGACGTAAGCTCGCGTCGCTGGCGAGTTGTTCCAGTTCGCTTATGTCTGCGCCCGCGCAGAAGGCGCCGACCGTTGCCGATCGGACGATCAGTGCCCGGGCATCGGACGCCGCCACTCGGCCGATCGCCTGATGCAGGTCGTCCCAGCGGGCAATGGAGATTGCATTGCGCGCATTCGGATTATTGAGGTTGATACGGGCGACGGGGCCGATGGCATCGATGGAAAACATGCTCAACCGATGGCGCTTATAACCGGCCTTGTCACCATTCTTTGGTAGCCGTGTCCTGAGCTTTGCGGCGTGGTGCACGTCTTGCCCCAATTTGGCGGGTTTTGGGCGCGCGCTTTCTGACCATCCGTGCCCCGCGTTTCACGAAACTCGCTCACGGGGGATGTCGGTCGAACCAGAAGTCGCGCGCCTGAAATGGTCAGCTATCCGTTCAGAGCGCGTAGTCGATCTGCGCCCAGAACTTCTTCGTGTCCGCGTCACCGGTGAAGCTGGCAACCCCCTTGCGCTCATAATCGGCATATTTGACGAGCGCGCTCAGATGCTTGTCGAGCTTCAGCGTGATCTGCGCATTATATTCGTCGCCATAATGGATCGACAGCCGGTCGCTGCTGAAACGATGATAGGTGAAGGACGCGACGAGCGGACCCGCCTTGCCGATCTTGGGCACGGTATAGCCGATGCCTGCATAATAGTCCTGAATGCCTGTCCCCGGCGTCGTCAGGAACTTGTCGGCCCAGCCGTTAAATTTGTGCAGCGTTGCGAAGGGCGTCTGGAAGGCGAAGCCGCCCGCAATCCCCGTCGCGCCCGCATCGGAGCCGAGCAGTTCATATCCGCCGGTCAGCTTGAATGCAGCGACATCCAGGCCCAGCTCCGCAGCGGCGTAATCCGCCGAATAGTCGACAAGATTGCCCCTATAGTCGCTTTGATGCGCATAGCTGGCGAGATAGCTGAGTTTCACCTTCTTCGACAGCGGCATCGCGCCCGCGAACCGCGCGCCATAGGTCTGGCTGCTGTTTCGGCGCAGCGCCGCCACGGCTTCATCCTCATCGACCAGATAGGCAAAGCCAGTCAGCGTGCCATACTTGGTCTTGTAGGAGACATTGGCGAAAATATCGTCGCCATCGATTTGGGTCGGCCGGTTGGTCGCGCCGAACTTGCCGCCGTCGACACCCCAAATGGTCCGGGCCGAAATCGCGTAGGTCACATCGACCTTTAGATTTTTGACGCCCATATATTCGACGCGCACGGCATCGAACGTCTGTTCATTCTGGCGCCAGGCGACCGATCCGACGAAACGCTGATCGTCCAGATTGATCCGCTGACGGCCGATGGTCACGATCAGCGGCTTTGTGCGATACTGGAGCTGGAGGCGGTTCAGCTCGACATTTTCCGGGTCGGCCACCACCGGATAGAGCGTCTTGCCATTGACCCCACTATTATAATTCTCGTCGATCGCCAGCGTGCCTTCCCCTTCAGCCAGGAAGGCGAACGGTCCCTTGGAAATCTCACCGCCTGCGCGCAGACGTACGGTCACCGCATCGGCATCGCGGCTGCTGGTGAGCGGCGCAGGACCATCCTGGTCCACCGTCTCATACCGCACACGCGCCTCAACGATAGGCTTGAACACAATGTCTTGCGCCAGCGCCGGTCCTGCGATGACAGTCAACGCCGTTGCCGACAACAGAAATGAAATTCTACCCATAAATCCCCCTTAAAATTGCTCCCGATGGCTTTTTTCGGCCTTTTCAGAGCATCCTCTCCAAGCTGGACTATTTTTGGTGAAATCTTAGGCAGCGAGCGTTGCTGGATTGCGGTAGCGCTCGTGCAGGAAGTGGATGACGGCCGATCGCGCCTCGGCATATTCGGGCGTATCGATGGCTTCGAGCCGGTTGCGCGGCCGGGCGAGGGAGATGGTGCGATCCTCGCCGATGCGCGCCGCCGGGCCGTTGGTCATCATCACCACCCGGTCGGCCAGCAACACCGCCTCATCAACATCATGGGTGATCATCAGCACGGTGTTGTTGAGCCGCGCCTGCAAATCCATGACCACATCCTGCAACGCCGCCCGCGTCAATGCGTCGAGTGCGCCGAACGGTTCGTCCATCAACAGCACGCGCGGGTTCATGGCGATGGCGCGGGCAATGCCGACGCGCTGTTTCATGCCGCCCGAAAGCTCGCCCGGCCGCTTGGCGGCGGCATGCGCCATCTGGACCAGTTCCAGATTATGCATGACCCAATCCTTGCGTTCGGCCTTGCTCTTGCCCTGCGCCGTCTTATCGACCGCCAGCCGCACATTTTCCTCGACCGTCAACCAGGGCAGCAGCGAATGGTCCTGAAAGACCACCGCCCGATCCGGTCCCGGTGCGTCCACCACTTCCCCATCGAGGAAGATGGCGCCGCGCGTCGGCTTGACCAGGCCCGCCACGGCATTGAGGAGGGTCGACTTGCCGCAGCCCGAATGGCCGATCAGCGCCACAAACTGTCCCTTGCCGACTTCCAGATCGATCGCGTCGAGCGCGCAGAAGCGTCCCGCCTTGGTCGGAAATTCGACCGTGATACCTTCTAGCGCCAGATAGCTGCGTTGTTTCATTAACGCCTCCCTTGTTCAGCCTGCGCGGCCGATGATGCGGCCCGCAAAGGCGACGATGCGGTCCAGCGCGAAGCCCACCAACCCGATCCAGATCAGCGCCACGATGGTGTCGGTCAGCAGCGAGCTGTTGTAACTGTCCCAGATGAAGAAGCCGACGCCGGTGCCGCCCTGCACCATTTCAGCCGCGACGATGGCGAGCCAGCTCATGCCGACGCCGATGCGCAGGCCGGTGAACATGTGCGGCACCGTGGCGGGCAGCATGATGCGGGTGAAATATTCGATCGGATTGAGCGCCAGCACCTTTGCGACATTGCGATAGGCCGCCGGAATGGTTTGTACGCCCGCAGCCGTATTCAGGATGACCGGCCAGATCGCGGTGATGAAGATCAGGAAGATCGCCGAAGGTTGCGCCTGCTGAAAAATGGCGAGGCTGATCGGCAGCCATGCAAGGGGCGGCACCGTTCGCAACACCTGAAACAGGGGATCGAGCGCCCGGAAGGCAAATATGCTCTGCCCGATCAAAATGCCCAGCGCCACGCCGACCACCGAGGCCAGGCTGTAACCGATCAGCACACGGCTGAGGCTGGTCAGCACATGCCCGGCAATGCCGACATCGCCGCCGTCCTGAATGCTGAAATGGGTGAGACCGATGTCCACGCCCTTGAACGGATGGACGATCACCTCATGACTTTCCTGCCAGACCTTGAGCGGGCTGGGAAAGGTCGCGTCAGGCGAACTGCACAGCAGTTGCCAGAAGGCAAGCAACCCGACCAGCATCACCAGAGTCGGCAGAACAGTGGCGGCCACGGCCCGCCCCGCCTTCACCAAAGGATGGACCGGTGCCGCGACTGGTTCGAAACTGCGGCGCGCAATCGCTTCTTCGGGATAGGGCAGGATGACCCCCAGTTCGGTGGCGGCTGTAGCAGTACCGGCAGCCGAAGCCGACGGTACGCTTTTGCCGTTGGATGATGGCGAAGCCATGGCTTTCTCCCCCAATCAGACGCGCTTGATCGCCAGGCTGGCCAGATAGGCCTTGGGATTGGCGGGATCGAATGTCTTGCCGTCGAAGAATTTTTCGACGCCGCGGCTGTCACTGGCCGGACCCTTGCCACCCAGCATTCCGGCCGCCTTGCGCCAGATGTCGGAACGGTTGACCTTTGCAATCGTGCCCTTGGTGTCGAGCGCCATGGGCAGCTTCCCCCAGCGCTGCTCCTCGGTCAGGAACCACAGGTCGTGGCTCTTGTAAGGGAAGCTGGCATAGCCGTTCCAGAACTTCATCCTGAACGGTGCATTTGGATATTTCCGTCCGTCACCCATGGTGAAATTGCCTTGCAGACGGTCGGCAATGTCGGTGATCGGACATTTCAGATAATCGCGGCCCGCGATCGCCCCGGCGAGGCGCGTGACGTTGTTCGGATTGTCGGCCCAGCGCTGCGCCTCCAGCACCGCCGCCGTGATCGCGACAGCCGCGCGCGGATATTTGGCAACCCAGTCGGAACGCATGGCAAAGCTTTTTTCGGGATGGTTCATCCACATCTGGCCGGTCGAAACGGCGGTGTAGCCCAGTTGCTGCGCGACCAGTTGGTCATTCCACGGCTCGCCCACGCAGAAAGCGTCCATCGTGTCGGCCTTCATGTTCGCGACCATCTGCGGCGGCGGAATGGTGATCAGTTCCACATCCTTGTCGGGATCGATGCCGCCCGCCGCCAGCCAGTAGCGTATCCACAGGTCATGCGTGCCGCCGGGGAAGGTCATGGCCATGGTGATCTTCTTGCCCGCACCCTTGCGCTGCGCGATCACGCCCTTCATCTTGGCGGCGTTGAGATCGGCCTTGGCGCCCAGATATTCCTTGGATACCGAAATTCCCTGGCCGTTGACGTTGAGGCGGGCAAGAATGCTCATTGGCGTTGCCTTGCCGATCCGTCCCAGCGTCAAGAGATAGGGCATAGGGGTCAGTATATGCCCGCCATCGATGCCGCCGGCTGCGCTGCCCAACACCAGATTGTCGCGCGTCGCCCCCCAACTCGCCTGCTTCGCCACTTGCACGTCAGGCATGCCATATTTGGCGAAGAAGCCCAGTTCCTTGGCAATGATCAGCGGCGCCGCGTCCGTCAGCGCAATGAAGCCGAGCTTGGCGCCGGTGACTTCCGGCCCAGCTCCAGCAGCAAAGGCGCCGGACGGAAAAGCCTGTTGCACTGCGGCAAATAGGGCCGCAGTCCCGGTCGTCTTGAGCAGCCCGCGCCGACTGACGCCATTCGGATTGTCCACCTTTGCCATTCCCCAAATTCCTTCCCTGTTGTGCGCTTCCGCTGCGCGAAGGGCGCAGCTAGCCGTCGCCGGAAATGCGTTCCGGCGTTTGAAGATGATGTTGAGAGCCGCCCGGCAGCATCCAGGCCGCCAACGGAAAACCAATAAAAAAGCCGCCAGGATAAAGGTCGATCGACCTATCCGGGCGGCGTCATTGCCGTGCAGATCCGTTTAAGGATCGTAGTTGAACCGTGCCGTCATCGGCTAGGTTCAACTTATGGATCGAAGCGCCCCTGCTTCGATCAAAAGCAAGCTGTCATCGATTCATCGGAGTCGCAAGCATTTTTTGCGATGCACAAATTTAATTTCCCCAATGGTCCGAGAAACAAACTGAAGCCTATCGGTATGAGGCGATATACCCGGATCGAACGGGGTCAGCAGGCCCAACGCAGTCATGCATTGGTGATCTGCTATACGTGGTCGATCAGCTGCTGCTGCGACGCCCTACTAGTCATTGCCCTCTGCTCAGGCGAGGAGGACATAGGCCGCTCCCAATCCAGCGCACGTAAACAGGACCGGGATCATGCCAACCTTGAAGCGGAAGACGGCGATCGCTGCGCCCAATGCCAAAACAAGCGCCGGAAGGTTCAGCGACGCCAGAACGGGCATATCGAAACTGCTGCCCAGGAGATGGATCGGCCGCACTTCGCGGAACAGGGTATGGATCGCAAACCACAGCGCCAGGTTCAGGATAACCCCGACCACCGCAGCGGTGATCGCGCCAAGCGACGCCGAAAGCGCCCGGTTCCCTCTCAGCCCTTCGACAAAGGGCGCGCCCGCGAAAATCCAAAGAAAGCAAGGCACGAACGTAACCCAGGTGGTGAGGATCGCCCCCAGCGTTGCCGCCATGAGCGGGTTCAACCCGGTCGATTCGCGAAATGCCGCGAGGAAGCCGACGAACTGCGTCACCATGATCAGCGGCCCGGGCGTCGTCTCCGCCAGCCCCAAACCATCCAGCATCTCGCCGGGGCGCAACCAGCCGAAGGTCCCCACCGCCTCTTGCGCCACATAGGCCAGAACCGCGTAGGCTCCGCCGAAGGTCACGACCGCCATCTGGCTGAAGAAGGCCGCGATTTTGGTGAAGACATCGTCAGGTCCCGCGAAAACGAACAGGAGAATCACGGGCGCAAGCCAGAGGAACAGCAAGGTTCCCGAAATCTTGAGCGACCAGGAAAGGTTGGGCCGGGCGTGATCCGGCAGGCCTTCGCCAAGTGCGGTGTCGCGATCATGGACAATGTTGCTGCCGCCCGATCCGTGACCGCCGCCGCCCTTGAACGCGGGAAGACCCGCCCGGCCGCCGATATAACCACCAAGTGCGGCCGCCAATATGATGACGGGGAAGGGCGCGCCGAGGAAGAAGATCGCGGCGAAAGCTGCGACCGCTATGCCCCGCATGACGTTGTTCTTGAGCGCGCGGGAGCCGACGCGAACAACCGCCTGAATGACAACCGCCAAAACTGCGGCTTTGAGGCCGAAGAAAAGGCCTTCGATCAAAGGCGCATGACCAAGCAGTACGTAAATGTAGCTCAGCGCCAGGATCGCCAGGAAGCCGGGAAGAACAAACAGGGCGCCCGCGACCAAGCCACCCTTGGTCTTGTGCAACAGCCAGCCAATATAGGCCGCCAGTTGCTGCGCCTCGGGGCCGGGCAGCAACATGCAATAATTGAGTGCGTGCAGGAAGCGTTCCTCACCGATCCAGCGTTTCTCATCGACAAGAATACGGTGCATGACGGCGATCTGACCTGCTGGTCCGCCGAAACTCAGCGCGGCGATCCGCGCCCAGACGCGCACGGCTTCACCAAAGGAAATCCCATGATCTCCGTGTGAAACAGCGGCGCCTTCGTGAAGATCGGTGATGGTGGTGCTCATCGCTCGGACTTTCTTGTGCTGAAATAGGCGTGGAACTGGTTGAGCGCCTCGCTGGCGGTGGCGATGCGCTGGAGATCATCGTCGGTCGATGCGCAGACGCCCGACAGCATGGCGCCGACGCCCGCCGTTTCCGGCCGGGCGAACTTGCCATCGCCAATGTCCAGTTCATGGATGATCTCGCCGATCGCCACGAGCGCATGATCATTCATCAGGTCAGCGCGCACGAGCAGCGTCTCGAAGCTGCAACGGTCGCCTTCATGCGTGAACTCGGCATCGACCATGTCGAAGCGGAGTTCGCTCTCGACGGGATCATAATGGCGGCTGGCGACGAATTTGAACCGGGCATCCGGGTCGATGAAGCGCCGGATCAGCCAGGCGCAAGCGATGCGATCGACATGGACGCCGCTGCGCGTGACCCAGGTGCGGCCGATAAAGTCGATCGGCTGTGGCGCATCGGCCGGTTCGGTTCGGCTCACATCGGGATGTTGATAACGTTGGCGGTCCAGCTCCGCCAGCGCCGCCTCCGCATTCTGACGACCATGAGCGCCGAAGAAGTCCAATCGGCTGACCTCTTCCATCCGTTTTTGCAGGCGCGCAATATCGGCACCACTGGCTGGCCCCGTTTCCAAAAACCGGCGAGCGGCCTGCGCAATCTCGTCATAGTCCACGTCTCGCGCGGTATCGAACAGCGTGCGCACGTCCAGGTCGGTCTGGCCGACCAACAGACGGGCCTCGATGAGGGTCGCTTCGCCACCATTTTCCGTGATCTCGGTCAGAAGCTCCCGGAAAGCAGCCTCAGCCTCAGCCGAGCGCGGCAGGACGTGGACGGCATTTTTGAGTGGAACGGCGCCAATCGCTTGCAATCGCCGCCAGATTTTTACCCGGAGATAGGGCGGCTTCGCTGGAAGCTGATGCAGAAGGGCAAGCCAAATGCTGGTATCGGCCGGAATCATGATGCATATGTATCATACTAGTCAAACTGAGGAAATATATATATCAATGCTTTTTCGGATAAGAATGCTTTGCATACAGGCCTTGCATAGCTGAATGCGATTTCTGTACTTTTCGGCACAGGCCGATGGCAGATAGTGTCTGACAAAATCGCATTTATCGGGACTGAAATGGGCACTGCCGCACAGGAAGAGACGTTTTCAGACATTCGCGAAGGTATTCGTCGCCTTTGCGCGCAGTTCCCCGGCACCTACTGGCAGGAACTGGACGCTGAGCGGCGCTATCCCACCGAGTTCGTGACCGCGCTCGCCAGCGAAGGCTGGCTTTCGGTGCTGATCCCGGAAGAATATGGCGGCTCGGGACTAGGATTGGCTGCGGCGACGGCGGTACTGGAAGAGGTGCATCGCTCAGGCTGTAACGGCGGCGCGGCGCATGCGCAGATGTATACGATGGGCACCGTACTTCGGCATGGGTCGGAGGAGCAGAAAGCGCGCTATTTGCCCAAGATCGCGTCGGGGGAACTGCGCCTACAAGCATTCGGCGTCACCGAGCCGACGAGCGGAACCGACACGACCCGCATTCGGACATTCGCCAAGCGGGACGGCGATGACTATGTCGTCAACGGGCAGAAGATCTGGATCAGCCGCGCTGAACATTCCGACCTCATGGTCCTGCTGGTGCGCACCACACCGCGCGACGAATGCGCCAAGCCGACCGATGGCATCAGCGTCTTGTTGGTCGATATGCGCGAAGCCGTGGGTAATGGCCTCACCATCCGGCCGATCCGGACGATGCTGAACCATGCGACGACGGAACTGTTCTTCGATGATCTGCGGGTGCCAGCAGAGAACCTGATCGGCGAGGAAGGTAAGGGCTTCCGCTATATCCTGTCGGGCATGAACGCCGAACGCATCCTGATCGCGTCGGAGTGCATCGGGGACGCCCGCTTCTTCATCGACCGCGCCAGCGCTTATGCGAAGGACAGATCGGTATTCGGCCGTCCGATTGGCCAGAACCAGGGTATCCAGTTCCCGATCGCGCGCGCCTATGTGCAGACGACTGCCGCCGCTGCCATGGTCGATAAGGCGGCAGCGCTGTTTGATGCGGGCGTGCAGCCGGGCACTGAAGCGAACATGGCCAAGATGCTGGCGTCCGAAGCATCCTGGTATGCCGCCGACATGTGCGTCCAGACCCATGGAGGCTTCGGCTTTGCGGAAGAATATGACATCGAACGCAAGTTCCGCGAAACGCGCCTCTATCAGGTCGCGCCGATTTCGACGAACCTGATACTCAGCCATGTGGCGACACATGTGCTGGGCCTGCCGAAGAGCTTCTGATGGCAAAAGTGCTGGAAGGCTTGCTGGTCGTCTCGCTGGAACAGGCGGTGGCAGCCCCGCTATGCACCAGCCGCCTCGCCGAGGCTGGCGCGCGGGTCATCAAGCTGGAACGGGCCGAGGGTGATTTCGCGCGCGGCTACGATTCCGTCGTCCACGGCGAGAGCGCCTATTTCGTCTGGCTCAATCGCGGCAAACAATCGCTTCGCATCGACCTGAAAGACCCGGCCGACGCGGCGCTGGTGGAGCGGATGCTGTCGAAGGCGGACGTGTTCGTCCAGAATCTCGCCCCTGGTGCGGCAGTTCGAGCGGGGTTCGGATCGGCTGATCTGCGCGCCCGCTATCCGCGACTCATCACTTGCGACATCACCGGCTATGGCGAGAGCGGCGATGCGGCGGAGATGAAGGCCTATGATTTCCTTATCCAGTGCGAAGCCGGGCTGGCGAGCATCACCGGCACGGCTGACGATCCCGCGCGCGTGGGCGTGTCGGTCGCTGACATCGCCTGCGGGATGAACGCGCATGCCGCGATCCTTCAGGCGCTGATCGAACGGGGGCAGACGGGCAAGGGGCGTGGCATCGCCGTGTCTCTGTTCGACGGGCTGGCCGACTGGATGACCGTGCCGCTGCTGCATTATGATTATGGTGGGAAGGCTCCGTCGCGCGCTGGGCTGAAGCATCCCTCGATCGCGCCCTATGGCGCCTTTGCGACGGCGGACGGATCGCAGATCGTCGTGTCGATCCAGAATGAGCGGGAATGGGCGAAATTCTGCGCCACGGTGCTCGGCGACGCGAGCCTTGCGACTGACCCGCGCTACGCGTCCAACACGCTGCGTTGCTCCAATCGCCCTGAGCTGGATGCGCTGGTCGGCCGTGTTTTTGCAGCCGAAATGCCCGACGCGCTGATCGCACGGCTGGAGGCGGCTGGCACCGCGTGGGCGCGGCTGAACGGCATCGACGGCCTGTCGCGGCACAGTCAGCTACGTCGTGTCACCGCCAACACGCCGACGGGGCCGGTCGCCTTGCCAGCCTCGCCCATAAGGTGGGATGGCGAGGAAGCGGTCGCGCTGCCAGTTCCGGCTTTGGGCGGCGATGACGAAGCGATCCGCGCGGAGTTCCTGTGAGCGAAGCCACTGAACATCGCACCGACATAGCCGCCGCTCGTCAGGCGCATTTGCTTGCCGCGCTGCTCGATCATGAGACGCCGCCGTGGCGGGCGGGAGAATTGCCGCCGCTTGCGCATTGGCTGCTGTTTCCGCCTGACACGCGGCAGTCCGGTATCGGGCCGGACGGTCATCCGCTGCGGGAGGATGATGGCCTGCCGCGCCGGATGTGGGCGGGCAGCCGGGTCCGCTTCTTCGCGCCGATCATGCTTGGCAGCGAAGTGGCGCGTGAAACGAGCGCGATCGCGGTCAATGACAAACAGGGGCGATCGGGGCGGATGCGCTTCGTTACCCTGCGTCACCTGTTGAAGGTGGACGGCCATGTCTGCGTCGAGGAAGAGCAGGACATCGTCTATCGTGAGGCTGGACGGAACGGGGCTCCTCCTGCGCCCGAAGCGCCAACCTCGGTCCCGCCCGTAGCGCGTGTTGTAACGATTGATCCGGTGCAGCTTTTCCGCTTCTCCGCCCTTACCTTCAACGCGCACCGCATTCATTATGACCTTCCCTATACTCGGGATGTCGAAGGGTATCCCGGATTGGTCGTCCATGGCCCCTTCATCGCGACCTTGCTGATGGATCATTTCCTGCGCCATGCTCCAGCCGCGCAGGTTGCAAGCTTCTCCTTCCGCGCGCAGCGGCCGATTTTTGCGGGCGAGCCGTTCACGCTGGGGCAGTCGCCCCAGGACAAGGGCGGCGACCTGATGGCGATTGATCATGCGGGCGGGCTGGCCATGCAGGCGCGGGTGGAAACCCGCTAGCCTCACCTTATACCGCCAGATTCGTCAGCTTTCCAACGTCCGGCAGAGAGGCGAGATCAAGTGCAGCCGTGGCGAGCGCGGCGGCCTTGTCGGCCCCGAGCACCGGAGCAGCAAGCGCCATGAACTTTTCCAGCAGCTTGTCCTTTCCAAGGAAGTTGGATGGCTCGCCGAGGGGCACGACAACCTTGCGGCTGAATGTCTGGCCCCGCGCCGTGATGCTGATCTTGCCCGACATGTTGGTCGGGAACTCCGCCTCGATCTCCGGGTCGTGGATGCAATCAACTTTGGGCAGCATCGCGCGGATTACCGGGTCGTTCAGCCGCCGATAGCTGTCCCACTCCATCGCGCCCGTCACCAGGGCGCAGGAGAGCACGAACGGCGCACTGAACTGCGCGTCCACGATATTACGCGGATTGCGCTTATGCTTGATCGGAGCGCCAACCAGCAGCAGGCCTGCATTCGACAGGCCATAGGTGATACTGTCGACCTCCTCCGGCGGCAATGCATGCTGCGCCCGCAACGCTAGCACGGCGTCGATACCGGCATGGCCATAGCGGCAGGAGGGGTATGGTTTGATGCCCGTATGCATCAGCTCGTAAACCGAGCCGAGATCCTGCACGACCCGCTCTGGCCGGGGTGAGGGGGCATAGCCCTGAAGGAAGCCGTGGCGTCCCTCGATCGCTTCGCCTGGCCCCTTATAGCCGTTGCGTGCCAGCGTCGCGGCGGTCAGGCCAGCCATCGCCGCCCAGCCCACTTGGAAAGGCTTGGTCTGTGCGCCGTCGGCCAGAAACTGGAGACTGCCCGCGCTTTGGCTCAGGGCAATGCCCAGCGCGGAGCCGATACCCGCTACGTCGAGGCCGAAGATCCGCGCCGCAGCAGCAGCCGCGCCGAACACGCCGCAGGTCGCGCTGGGATGAAAACCGCGCGCATAATGATCGCCCGCCGGAAGCGCCACCGCGATCCGGCAGCATGTCTCATAGCCCGCGACGATGGCGGCGAGAATGTCTGCGCCGGACGCCCCGGTCATCTCCGCTGCGGCAAGCGCGGCCGGGATGACTGGCGCTCCGGGGTGCAATGTTCCGGTCGCATGGGTATCATCAAAGTCGAGCGCATGACCCAGTGCCCCATTGAGCAACGCAGCGCCCGCCGGGGCATAGCCTGCTGCATCACCAAACACTCTCGCGGTTCCATTGCCCATGCCCATTGCGGCCACCGTTGCGAGCAAAGGTGGAGCCACTGCCGCCTCAGCGCGCGCGCGCACGATGCTGCCGATGAGGTCGAGCAGGAGGAGGGGGGTGCGCTCGACAACTTCTGGTGGGAGAGAAGAAATCGAAACGGTGGCACAGAAATCCGCCAAAGCTTCCGTGATCTTCATCATGTCAGCGGATGACGAAGGGGTTCGACACGGGCGAGCCAAGGTCGATCCACACGCTCTTGGTCTGGAGATATTCGTCCATTGCCTCCTGCCCGTTTTCGCGTCCGATACCGCTGCGCTTCATGCCGCCAAAGGGCGCCATGAAGCTGACGGCGCGATAGGTGTTGACCCAGACCGTGCCTGCTTCGACCCGTTCCGACATGCGGATGGCGCGGCCGATATCTTGCGTCCATACACCAGCGGCGAGGCCATAAGGGCTGTCATTGGCGATCGACAGCGCCTCTTCTTCATCATCGAACGGGATGACGGCGAGCACCGGCCCGAACACTTCATCGCGCGCAATTGGCATCTGGTTGGTGACGCCGGTGAAGACGGTGGGCTGCACGAACCAGCCGCCCTCCAATCCAGGAATCGTCGGCAGCCCGCCGCCCAGCACGCATTCCGCGCCTGATTGACGCGCGCCCGCGATATGATCGAGCACCTTGCCGCGCTGCGCCAGGGTCGTCACCGGTCCTACTTGCGTATCGGCAAGCTTCGGATCGCCGATGCGAGCGGTGCCTGCCAAGGCGACCAGGCGCTCCACCACCTCGTCATGGACGTCGCGCTGCACCAGCAGGCGCGATCCCGCGATGCAGGTCTGGCCCGACGCCGCGAAGATGCCGGACACCGCGCCATAGACTGCGCGTTCGAGGTCCGCATCGCCGAAGATTATGTTGGGCGACTTGCCGCCGAGTTCCAGCGTGACCTTTTTAAGGTTTTCAGCAGCGGAGCGATAGACCGCAATGCCGCCGGGCTCGCCACCGGTGAAGGCGACCTTGGCAATGTCGGGATGCTTGACCAAGGGCTCGCCGCACTCCTGAGGCAGGCCGGTCACGGTATTGACCACGCCCGCCGGGAACCCCGCGCGTTCGAACAACTCGACAAAGGCGAGGGTCGAGCAGGAGGCATGTTCGGACGGCTTGATGACAGCCGTATTGCCTGCCGCCAGCAACGGCGCCAGCTTCCACGCAAGCAGCAACAGCGGCGAGTTCCACGGCGTGATGCAAGCGATAACGCCCAGCGGTTCGCGGCGCGTGAAGGCATGCATTGACGGCTTGTCTATCGGCAGGACATGCCCTTTGATCTTGTCGGCCAGTCCGGCAAAATAACGGTAATAGGCCGGAAGGTTGCCAAGCTGCGCCCGCATTTCCGCGATCAGCTTGCCATTATCCTGCGTTTCGAGCTGCGCGAGCCGCTCCGCCTCTTCCGCGAGGATGTCCGCAAAGCGGTAGAGCAGCGCGCCACGCGCGGTTGCTGTCAGGCCGCCCCATTCGGGCGAGCGGAAAGCGGCGCGCGCCGCTTCCACCGCTGCATCGACATCGGTCGCCGTGCAACGGGGGACCAGAGCCCAAGCCTCGCCCGTCGCAGGATCAAGGCTCTCAAGCCATTCGCCCCCGGTTGCGTTACGCGGGCTTCCCGCCAGCAGATTGCGGAACCGGACCAAATCCTCAGCCATCACACATTCTCCCCAAACCGGCGTGGGCTGCTGCTTCAGTTTGGCCCAAAGCCCAGATGTTCGCGCATGCGCCCTTTCAGCCATACACCATCGCGAGCGGGCAGGGCACGCGGCGTTTCTTCGTGGACGATGCGGATGACTATCAGGCGCGGTCCTTCGCGAATGGTGCCGATCGCTTCGCGCGCCCGGGCGATACCTGCCTCCTCAGTGACCTCGAAACATTCGGTGAAGCCGCAGACGCGCGCCAATTCGGCCAAGTTGATGCCTGCGCCCGCATGGCTAAGTTGTCCGCCAGTCTCGCCATAATGGCCGTTGTCCAGCACGACGATCGACAGGTTCTTTGGACGCTGCACAGCGATGGTGGCAAGGCCGCCAATGCCCATCAACTGCTCGCCATCGCCCGTGACCACCGTCACCGGGCGGTCGGGTTGCGCGAGAGCCAGGCCAAGGCCGGTCAGCGCCGCACCGCCCATGGCGCCCCAAAGATAGAAGTTGCCCGGATGATCACCCGCCGCGAACACGTCATAGGTTGGCGAACCAAGGCCAGTGACGATGAGCATATCCTTGCGATCGGCGAGCAGTGCTGCAACCGCCGGACGTCGGTGGAGACGGTTCACTTCAGCCATTTCTTGGCTCCCAGCATGCTTTGCGACAACAGGATGGCGATTGGCTGATCGCTTTCAAATGCCATGGTAGCGGCGGAGGCCATCATGGGGGCAAGGTCTTCCAGCCGGTCGATGCGGATCGTGGTGACGCCCATGATCTCAAGCGCGGCGGGCGTCGCCCGGCCCATCGAGACTTGCCACGGATTGAACTCCTGAAACTCGCCGCGCATCGTGACGATGGTCAGGAACGGAATCCGACAACTCGCCAGCAGCGAGAGCATGTTGATGCAGTTGCCAACGCCGCTCGACTGCATGAGGAGAGCGCTGCGCTCCCCGCCCAGCCAGGCCCCGGTGCAAAGCGCAATGCCCTCTTCCTCGGTGGTGAGGACGACGGTCTTCATGGTTTCGGCGGCGCTGCACATTCGGATCAGGCGCGCATGGCCTGCGTCCGGAACATAGCTGACCTGCCGAACATTCGCCTGTTGCAAGGCCTCGAAGATTATCGGTGCCCAGGGGGAGTCGGCGTGTGCCCCTGTTTCCGTCTCGCTAATGGCTGACATGCGGTCCTCGAATTGGATTTCGCAAAGCCTATTGCGGGGTTTGCTAAACCAATAGGAACAATCTACGCGTCCAGCTATGTCGGTTAGGCATGATAGAAAGGTATGGGGCGGGTGGACTTCCGACGGCTTGAACATTTCCTAAAAATCGCCGAACTCGGCTCGCTCAGCCGGGCGGCTGACAGGATGCGGATTGCCCAGCCTGCCCTCAGCCGCCAGATGCGCATCCTGGAGGAAGAGGCTGGCACGCCGCTTTTCTATCGCCATCGTCGTGGCATGCAGCTGACCCCGGCAGGCGAGGAATTGCGTCAGCATATCGCAGGGCCGGTGCGGCAGGTCCGGCAGGCCTTTGACGATATACGGAACCGATCGGCGGAAGGGGGTGGCCAGATCGCCCTTGGGATTCCGCCTACGGTCAGCTATATTTTGGCCGGGCGGCTTGCGCGCCGCGTCGCGGAGCAGGCGCCCAATATATCGCTGCGGATCGTCGAGGGCTATGCAGGGCACCTCATCGACTGGCTGCAAAGGGGGGAGATCGACGTCGCGCTTCTGTACGGCCCGGCTTCCGATTTCCAGATGAACGTCGCGGAAATGCTGTACGAGGAGTTGGCGCTGGTAGGCCCGTCCTCCTCCGACCTCGATCCCGCGATGCGAATCCCTGTACAGGAACTCGTTAAGCTCCCCATCGTGTTGCCTAGCCAGTCGCACGGGCTTCGCCTGATCGTGGAGGCCGCGGCGCGCAAGGCTGGCGTGCCGCTCACCGTCCGCTTCGAAGCGGACTCCTTTCTGGTGCTGAAGGAACTAGTAGAGTTCGGGCTCGGCTATACCGTATTGCCCTTGTCATCCATGAGCCGGGAGGTCGACGCGGGCATCCTGCGCTATGCGCCGATCGGTCATCCGCCCATTGTTCGCCAGTTGGTGCTCGGCATGCCGCGCGAGGAGCAGCTGACCCGATCCACGCGCATCATCGTTCGGCTGGTGCGCGAAGAGATCAAGCATCTGGTGGATAGCGGTGTCTGGAAAGCGCAGCTGCAATATTGATTGTCAGGCGACCGCGTGGCTCGGACATAGCGATCCGGCGTAGGTCGGGATAGCTGTTCTATGACTATGAATGTGGCGCCCGGCCTATTCTGAGGCGATGCCGGGTTATAAAAATGTGGGGAGGACAGGGTTGGATAGGCGGGAAGCCGAGCCATCGGCCCGGATGAAGCGAAGGGCGGCGCGCGTTCTGTCCCTTGGTGATTATGAAGCGCTTGCGCGAGCGCATCTGCCACGCCCGCTCTTCGGCTATGTCGCGGGCGCATGCGAGGATAATCTGACCGTTGCGGCCAATCGAGACGCGATGCGCCGCGTCACCTTCATTCCCCGTGCATTGCGGGACATGGCGGGCCGGACCCAGCAGGCCTCATTGTTCGGCGAAAGCTGGAGTTCCCCGTTCGGCATAGCACCCATGGGGTTGTCGGCGCTGATCGCTATGCGCGGAGACATTGCCCTCGCACGAGCCGCCCATGCCGAAAATGTGCCGATGCTGCTCAGCGCAACATCGCTCATCCGGCTGGAGGAGGTGCGCGCCGTCTCGCCCTCTTGCTGGTTCCAGGCCTATCTGCCTGCCGATCGTGACTGGATCGATGGCGTCGTCGATCGCGTTTCGGCCGCAGGCTTTGGAACGCTCGTCATTTCCGTTGATGTGCCTGTGTTGGGCAACCGAGAAAATTTAATCCGCGAACGTTTCTCCACGCCGCTCAAGCCTTCTCTTCGGCTAGCGCTGGATGGTCTGCTGCACCCGCGTTGGCTGCTCGGCACATTTGCGCCGACGCTGCTCCGCCACGGCATGCCAGCGTTCGAAAATTCCAGTGCCACGCGCGGCGCGCCTGTGATCGCTCGCAATGCCGAACGCAGCTTCGGGCAGCGTGACCGGCTGACCTGGGACGGTATCAGATATATTCGTGACCGCTGGCGCGGCAATCTGGTTATTAAGGGGCTGCTTCACCCCGAAGATGCAAGGCTGGCCCGCAGCGTTGGCGCGGACGCGATCATCCTGTCGAACCATGGCGGGCGGCAGCTCGATGGAGCGCTCGCCACGCTCGACGCCTTGCCCGCTGCCGTCGCTGCCGCAGGTGACATGCCTGTCCTGATCGACAGCAGCTTCCGGCGCGGCAGCGACATATTGAAGGCGATCGCGCTCGGCGCGCGCATGGTGCTGATCGGCCGTCCCTTTCTCTATGCCGCGGCGGTTCATGGGGAAGCGGGGGTGCGCCACGCTATCGGGCTTCTGCGCGCGGAGATCGACCGGAACATGGCACTCCTCGGCACCAACTCGCTCGACGAGCTTGGGCCGGACTATCTCCACCGTACGGACGGAGCAGCCATATGACAGGGTCCGACCAGCCCCGCCCTTGCCCCGGCCCGCCAGCTGAGCAGAGCCCGCCAACCCGCTTCGTGATGCCCGCAGGCGCGATCGACACGCATTGCCATGTGATCGGTGAACCGCCCGAATATCCATTTTCGGCGGAACGGTCCTATACCCCGCCGCCTGCGAGCGCGGAGGCCTATCTGGCGATGCTGGATGCAGTCGGCTTTGCCAGAGGCGTCCTCATCCAGGTCAGCGTGCATGGAACGGACAATCGGCTGCTCTGTGAGACCCTATCCGCGCATCGCGACCGGCTGCGCGGGGTTGCAGTGATGCCAGCCAATCTACCCGAACGGGTCTATGCCGACGCGCATGGGGCGGGGGTGCGCGGCCTGCGCCTCAACGACTTCATCCGCGATGGTGGGGGGCTCTATGGGGGAGGGATCGGGTTCAAGGATCTGGAGCGGTTCGATGCGCTTGCCTGTGAGATGGGCTGGCACCTCCAGCTCCTGCTCGACGGCCGCGAGCTCGTGGAACTCGCCCCGCGCATCGCCCGTCTTCGCTGCCCCTGGATCATCGATCATATGGGGCACATCCCTTACACAGCGGGCATCGATCATCCGGGTTTCCAGATGCTGGTCCAGTTGGTTGCTGATGGTGGCTGGGTGAAGATATCTGACGCATTCCGCATGTCGGAACAGTCGGACTATCGTGATTCCATCCCCTTCGCACAAGCGTTGGTAGCCGCCGCCCCCGATCGCTGCGTCTGGGGATCGGACTGGCCCCATGTCGCGCAATGGCGGCCGATGCCCACGGTATCCGGGCTGCTAGACCTGCTCGCCGAGTGGGTGCCGGACGAAACGGTGCGCAACCGCATCCTGGTGGACAATCCGGCACATTTCTACAACTTCTGAAAGGTCGCGATAATGGCACGCCTGAGCGGCAAAGCTGCGGTGATCACGGGAGCAAGCGCTGGCATAGGCGCAGCCATTGCAGAACGGTTCGTGCAAGAAGGCGCGTCGGTCCTTCTCTGCGACTTGGCTGAAGAAAGTGGCCATGCCCTTGCGCAGCGGCTCGGCCAGCGCTTCCTGCGCGCCGACATGGCATCCACCGTCGATCGCAACGCCCTGTTCGATGATGTCCGTGCCACCTGGGGGCGGCTCGACATATTGGTTAACAACGCGGGGATCACCCATGCCGCTGAACTGGACGAACTGACAGAGGAGGGCTTTGATCGGGTAATCGCCGTCAACGTCAAAGCCGCGACCTTCGCCACCCAGGCAGCAGCCAGGCTGATGCAGAAGGGCGGCTCGATCATCAACTTGTCGTCCGTTAATGCTGTCCTCGCAATCCCAAATCAGATTGCCTACGCTGTTTCGAAAGGCGCACTACGGCAGCTGACCAACGTGACGGCCGTTTCGCTCGCGCCCTGCGGTATTCGGGTAAATGCAATCGGACCCGGGACAATCATGACCGAAATGGGGAAGAGTGTCATGGCAGGCGAGGAGCAGCGCCGCCGCATCCTCAGCCGCACGCCCCTCGGCCGCATCGGCGAGCCGGAAGAAATTGCAAGCATTGCTGCCTTCCTCGCCAGCGACGATGCCTCCTACATCACCGGACAAACCATCTACGCCGACGGCGGACGACTGGGTCTTAATTATACTATGCCAGATGATCGGCACGAAGTCGCGGAAGGGCGACGAGATGCCGAGTGACATCATGAATTTGAATATAAGACGTCATTAATTTGATAGCAGTGAGAAAAATTGATGAGTAATACTTCCCTATATTATGTCAAATTGATGGTCAGCGATGCGGAGGCTTTGGCGCCTTTCTATCGTGAGGTGTTCGGAATGAAGGAAATCCGGCGTATCTACGAACCCGAACATGTACGCCCTCACCTGGAAATATATCTGTCGGCAGGAGACACCGAGCAACTGTGCCTGATGCAATATTTCACCAAGCCTACGCCCCAACCTGGCGAAGTGAGGGTCGCCTTCACGGTCGGGAATGTGGACGACGTAGTGGCTGCTTCACAGGCCAGAGGTGGCGGCATAATCTTGCCGGCCGAAACCTTGGATGCGTATAATTTTCGTTGGGCAACGATCACCGACCCTGAAGGTCATGCCCTTGAGGTCATGCAATTCGGCCTTTGAAAAACATCGGCTGCGCTTCGGCAACTTTGACGTGGTGAAGAACAATCATGAGCAAGATTTCCCTATATTATTTCAAGCTGATGGTCAGTGACCCAGACACGTTGGTACGTTTCTACGGCCACGCCTTCGGAATGAAGGAAGTCGGACGTTTCGATGGCCTCGAAACCGAAGATCCGCATATCGAAATCTTTCTCAAGGTGGGATCAGCGGAAGGCGACCAGCAACTCGCTTTGATGCACTATGTGAACAGGCCCACCCCAACGCCCGGCGAGGCAGCGATTGCCTTCATGGTCGATGATGTGGACACAGTCGTGGCTGCTGCATTGGCCGCTGGCGGCACCAGCATCAGAGCGGCCGAGACGTTGGAAGAACATAAGTTCCGCTATGCAATCGTCGCCGATCCGGAGGGGCATAGCATTGAGGTCATGCAGTTCGTCGGAGCCAGCTCATGAGCGATGTTAAGAATACGATCCGGATATCCCCTGAAGCGCTAAGAGAAAAATACCGTATCGAGCGCGACAAGCGTTTGCGCGCCGATGGTCCGAACCAATATCTTGATCCTAACGCCGTTTTCCGGGACTTTGACGCCGATCCCTATGTGGAGCCAGGCTTTACGCGCCCTGCGATCGTCGAAGAGACAGAGGTCGCGATCGTCGGCGGCGGCTTCGGCGGGCTTCTTACGGGCGCGCGCCTGCGGCAGCAGGGCATCGAAGATATCCGGATCATTGATCGGGCGGGCGATTTCGGCGGCACCTGGTATTGGAACCGCTATCCGGGCGCAGCTTGCGACATTGAGAGCTATATCTACCTGCCGCTGCTTGAGGAAACCGGCTACATCCCGACGGAGAAATACGCCAAGGCGGCGGAAATCTTCGGCTATTGCCAGCAGCTTGGCCGTCATTTCGACCTGTACGACCGCGCATTGTTCCAGACGCAGGTAACGGAAGTTCGCTGGGATGAGGCGCGCGCACGCTGGTTGGTACGCACCAACCATGACGATGTGCTGGCGGCCCGCTTCCTCGTCATCGCCGGCGGCATCATGCACAAGGCCAAACTGCCCGGCATTCCAGGGATCGAAACGTTCAAGGGGCACAGCTTCCACACCAGCCGCTGGGACTATCATTATACTGGTGGCAGCCCGACCGAGCCGATGGATCGGCTGAAGGACAAACGCGTCGGCATCATCGGCACGGGCGCGACTGCCGTACAGGCGGTACCCAATCTTGCCCGCAACGCTGAGCATCTCTACGTCTTCCAGCGCACGCCCTCTGGCGTGGGTGAGCGGAACAATCGGCCGACCGATCCGCAATGGGCCAAATCGCTTCAGCCAGGCTGGCAGCAGCGCCGGATCGAGAATTTCGAGGCGCTGGTCAATGGCCAGCCACAGGATGAAGACCTGATCAACGATGGTTGGACGCAGATTTCCGGAGGCGTCAATTTCGAAGGCGGCGCTGCGGACGATGACCAGTATGAGCTGGCCGACTTCGCCCGCATGGAGGCTATCCGCGCACGTATCGATGAGATCGTGCAAGATCCCGCCACGGCAGAAGCGCTGAAGCCTTGGTACAATACCATGTGCAAACGCCCGTGTTTCCATGACGAGTATCTGCAGAGCTTCAACCGTTCGAACGTCACGCTGGTCGACACCGACGGCAAGGGCGTTGAGCGCATCACCGAGAATAGCATCGTGGTAAATGGCGTCGACTATCCGGTCGACTGTCTGATCTACGCCTCGGGATTTGAGGTGTCGACAGGCTACACGCGCAGGCTCGGCTTTGAACTTTATGGCCGGAACGGGCTGGCCCTGACCGACGCCTGGAAAGACGGCGCAGCGACCTTGCATGGCATGTATACGAAAGAATTTCCCAATCTGGTGATGTCCAGCCTGATCCAGGGTGGTACCGGCGTCAACGTCGTTCCGATTCTTGATCAGGTCGCGATCCAGACGGCCTATACGATCAAGCGCATGGTCGATCTCGACGCCCGGACGTTCGAACCGACCAAGGAAGCGCAAGAGAACTGGCTTGGCGTGCTTATGTCGCACCTCACGGGAAGTGCGAAATTCTCCACCGATTGCACGCCTGGCTTCTACAACAACGAAGGATCGCTCGGTGATCCCAAGATGGCGCGCAACGCTCCCTTCGCGGGCGGTACTATGGTGTATTTCGAGGAACTGAGGAAATGGCGCGAGAAGGGCGAGCTTGAAGGCCTTCAGATTTTGCCGGGCTAGCGAGCGGCGAATAGGATTGAAGCAGCGCTCTCCCACGCGACCTACTCGCGGATCGCAAGAACATGTTGATCGTCCCGGGCGGGGTTCAGGTGATCAGCCGGTAATTCCTGCCTTCTGCGATCCTCCATTGGCGATGGAGCGCGCCGCCTGACGATCGGAATATATGCAATCGGCGAAGCTGAGATCGCTCACATAGAGATTGGAGCAAATGCGCCCGGCGGCCATTCGCGAGCCCGAAGCAATAGAAGGTCCGTGGTCATGAAGGGCCAGCAATCTGGCGATGTTGAGATCGGGAAGGTTTTTTGCTAATGGCACCTGCTGCGACACTTCATGCCGCATTTTTAGCGCCCGGTGCGCGATTTATATCGAATTCAAGGATAAGCATTGCCTTCTTATAAAGCTCCCTCGTTCCAAGATCGTATCGCCGCAGCAGGATCGGCCAAACAGAAGGCCCTGGATGCGTTGAGAGCCAAGCCGCCCGTCGATGAGGCAATTATGGCGGAGCGACGCCGAGCGCGCGAAGCTAAGGATCAAGCAATTGCAATCGAGCGGGCTGCCAAGGCTGAGGCTGCTGCTTTAGCCAAGGCTCAAAAGGCGGAACGCAAAGCGGCGGAACTGGCGGCAGAAGCTGAAAAGCAAGCCGCCGCCGAGGCTGCCGCAGTACTCAAGGCCGCCAGGCTGACGCCCCCCAGCGCCGCTGAAATGAAGGCCGCGCGCGATGCGCGCTACGCTGCGCGCAAAGCTCGAAATAGATAAGTGATGCTCGCGCCGGTTGCCAGCAGGCGCCCTGCATATATGGGGCGAGCCGGACTCACACCGTCTCGAATGAGCTGCTCAACACAGCGTATCAACGCTGTGCGTCCATCGGAATTTCGGAGAAAATATGGCCGATTTGTATCTGAAAGCATTGGAATCGGAGCGCCGAAGCTTATGGGCCGAATGCAGGCTGAAGGGCCTTGCAAAGGATACTCCGGAGCGCATTCGTATAGCGGAACTGGACGGATTGCTCGCAAAGCATAAAGCTAGGAAAGGCAGTGAATCTGCTCCGGCCGGCCCGGAAGCCAAAACGAGATGAACGGGTACGTCAAATTGAGACCCCGATGGTGACGCTCTTGTCATCAATGCAGACCGTGTTAGCTTCGTTCGGCGGTACAAAGGAACTGATCAAGCCACCGCTCATGATCGTGTGAAGCGCCAGCGATCGACCTCGCTCTCTTCCGGATCGAACCGGTATCCGTCGCTGTCGAAGCCGCGCATGGCCTCAACGTCGGTGATGTGATGTTCGCACATCCAGCGCGCCATCATGCCCCGCGCCTTCTTCGCGTTGAAGCTGACGAAGCGCGGACCATCAGGGCCAGGATCGCGAAAATCTATGTTGATCACCCGCAAGCCCTCCAGCTTGCCCTCGACAGCAGCGAAATATTCCTGGCTTGCCAGATTGAGCACGATATCCGATCCCTCCTCCGCAACCTGCGCCCGCAGCACCGCGGCAATGCGATCGCCCCACCAGTCGGTCAGCTTCTTGTGTCGGGGCGCCCAGCGGGTGCCCATTTCCAGACGATAGGGGCGGATCGCGTCGAGAGGCCGGAGCAGCCCATAAAGTCCCGAGAGCATCCGCACATGATCTTGTGCAAAGGCGACGCCGGCCTCGTCCAGCGTATCGACCTCGAAACCGGTGTAGACGTCCCCGGCAAAAGCATACAGCGCTTGCCTCTCGGGTAGATCGGCGAAATCGCGGAAACGGTCCGCATTGAGTTTTGCGAGGCGCGGCGAGATATGCATCAGCTCCGCTAGCCGCTTTTGCGACAGGTTCGCTGCCGACTTGGCGAGACCGCGCGCCTCCTCGGCAAAATGCGGGATAGTGACCGCGAGTGGCGGCAACGGGCGCTCGAAGTCGAGCGTCTTGGCGGGAGAAAGCAGAACAATCATGCCTCGGGCGGTAGCTGCGGTGGCCCTGGGCGTCAAACCGTCGATCTTCAGGCTATAAGCGTGACCCAAATTTCAACCGGCGATACAAATCCCCCCGGAGCAGGCTTGCCCACGGCCACCCGATCAGCCGCGACGCGCAGATTTCCAAGCCACGCTGATCGTCACGCGAAACTGGTCATGTCGAAATGCGCCTTGCAGAAGGCTCTTCAAGGTTCGGACGAAGCCCGTTACAGCAGGCGGATGCCTCAAATCCTTATCGATGCTGATGCTTGCCCCGTAAAGGACGAGATCTACAAGGTCGCGTGGCGGTATGAAGTTCCTGCCATCGTTGTTTCGAACAGCCCCATCCGGGTGCCGACGCATCCACTCGTCTCGCGGGTAGTGGTGAGTGACGGATTTGATGCAGCGGATGACTGGATTGTGGAGCATGTGGGCGCAGGCTCTATCGTTATCACTGCCGACATATTGTTGGCCGACCGGTGCCTCAAGGCTGGATGCGGGGCTGTGATCGCTCCGAATGGGAAGCCTTTTACCCCTGCATCCATCGGCAATGCCGTCGCGGCACGAGCCATTATGGCTGACCTACGGGCGGGCATGGCCGGTGATGACCTCGGGGGGCCAGCACCGTTCGGAAAGGCGGACCGGTCGCGCTTTTTGTCCATGCTGGATGAGACGATAGTACGGCTCCGACGGAAAACTTAGTGGCCGTCCTCCTTTCCGTTGCTCAAAAGAGGAACGACCCGTCCAAGGCATTCAGCAGCCAATTTCGTGATCTCAGAAGCGGACGTCAGATGTCCGCCTCCTGCTGCTCGACGGATTGCCTTCACCAGTCGGGAAGGCTAAAGGACCAGCATTCGCAAGGACCCGGTGAAATTCCGGGTGACTATTCCTCAATCCGCTCAAGACGTTGGTTGGGAATGAACTGGCCGACGATTTCCGCTAAAATGGAGCCGACACCGGGCATCGTGCCATTCCCCAACACGCTGCATCGAACGTCGACTCTCTCTCCCGCAGCCGCTTCATCAACTCGCCCAAGAGGGCGTTCGTGAGGTCGTCCCCGGTATTAAGCGCAATATCTCGATAAAGGATGACGACGCGCCCCTTGTGTTCGAGGGGCCAGCGATCATTTGAGACGTTCGGCCCAATCGGCTTCGCAGCGAAATCGTTTGTTTCAAACCCGGAGTGAGGGCCGTTGACCGCTTTCAGAACTCGACAATGGCTCGGCCTGCTGCTGTCGAGAGAACGGGCTTAAGGTCAGGCAGGGAACTTTCAATCAGCTCAGGGAAGCGCTTAAAATCAACATAGATTTCACCACTTCCTGAGGTGGTTCCGTGCCACGGATGATAGCGGCCTTTATCCTGAAGCACCCGATCTTCAGGCTCATCAAAGTAAACCAGCATGAGCTTATTGGTATAGTTGATGTTGCGGTTGACTACGAAGGTCACTTGATCGCCGCGCGTGGCGCGGCGCAGCGCGTCGGCTCCGGCGCAGACCTGCTCGACGTCAGGGCCGCGCGCGGCGAACAGGGCGACGATGTCGTCCTCGTCGAGCGCTTCGCCGACCTGCGCACATTCGACCAGCCGCGCGATCTGCGGCGAGGGCGCGCCGCGTGCTGGCTCGGGCTGAGGCGGCAGCGGCAGGCCGGGGGACCAGACATCGGCGCGGGCATAGCGTTCCGCATCGCTGCTGGCGGCAAGTAGCGGCAGGATCGCTGCGTCTTGCCAGTCAGCCCCGGTCCAGCCGGGGCGGGTGCGGTTGCCTTAGGAGCGGCGTCCACTTCAGCCGCAGGTTTGCCCATCGGTTTAGGGGCTGCTTCAGCTTCCGCTTCAGCCACCTTCGCCACCCGGCGCGTCGCCTTCAGCATGACCGGACGCGGAGCGCGGCGGATCGCCTGCGCAGCGCCTGCCCTCACGATGCCCTGAGGTGCGGAGAGGAGACCCTCGGTGCCTGCGGGAAACGCTTCGGACAGCGCCATCACGGCGGTGCCGGGCAGGAACAGGTTGCCCTGATATGAGAGCTTCTCAGCAACGCCCGTGCGGCGGGCGAGATTGTCCACCTCTTCAGCCGCGACTTCGGCGGCGGCACCGGCACCCTGAAGCGCCATGTAGCCCCCTTCGACAACCGACCAGAGGCCGTTGGTCACGGTGGAGAGAAGATCGCCACGCCGGGAATAGACGGTGCGCTTCGTGTCTTCTGAGAAGCCCCAGCTGCCGCCTTCGCGGACGCGCTCGTCCACGCCAGCAACAGGCTGGAAGCCTTTCTGCTGAACGTAGGAGAGAGCTGCGCGCCGGGAGGCTGCTGTTGGGCTAGTGGTGACCCGCCTTGGCGCTAGAACCGGACGGGCTCTTGCGGCCTCCCCAGCCTGCGCCCTCTGGCGCTTCATTTCATCATAAATGCCCATAGGGCCCGTTCCTTTTAATCTGTCAGTTCTGGAAAGTCCCTGAGGAAGCTGCTTACCAAGCTACGGGTGGCCAACATGGAAAGCAGGATTGCTGCCAGCGATGCAGAAGCCAACTCGATGCGCTCGCGTATCGCATCGCCCACCTTGCTGGGTGCGGGGATCCGGATCGCAGGAACAGCCGCCCTTCATGCTGACAAGCTCGGCATAGCGAAAGGAAAGAAGTAAGTATGGCTGATCTCAGCAGCTTGACGGTACGCACTACGCAGCAGGCGCGGCCAGGCCCGATGCCTGGGCGAGTTCATCATAGCGGGGGTTCAGTTCCGCAGGAGCGGGCTCAGCTAGGCTTTCCGAATACTTGACCTCGATGCCGATCAGCCCGGTCGCGCGGTCGCTGCGTTCATAGACCACCGCCACGTCGAAGGCTGTGCGGTCGCCGGTCAGGTCCGCTTCCCGCCGCCCCGGCGAATGCTCGAACCAGACGTGACGAACGGCAGCGATGTCGATGGTCGGTGCAATCGCCCGCATCACCTTGGCGGCCAGCGCCAGATCGAAACGAAGCGGCGCAAACAGGTTGAATGCCAGCGGCATGGAACTCAGCAGATTGCCGTAGAGTCGCTGTCGGTCGATCAGTGCCCCCGCTTCCTGATAGATGACTTCGCGCCACGCGAGATGCGCCACGGCCGGTCCCAGGAAGTTGCGGCCGACGGCAGCCGCGCTCGTGCTGAGCAACGAACCGACCTTACGTTTGCGTCCATCGCGTCCCTGGAAGCTGCCGATCGGCAGACCCTGCCGTTCACGCCACAAGGCTTGAAGCAGGCGCGCGCAGGCGCGGAAGCGGGTGTCGAATTTCTCCTGGACGAAGTGAGCCTTGAGCAGCTCATCCGGCACGAGGGGAAGCTGGCCGATGGCTTGGCCTGGCTCTGGCGTCATGAATCCTCCTTCTTTTGCCGGGTTGCGTCCGGCAGAGAGGATTCACTGAGGCGGCAGATATCTATGCAGCGCTTTGCCCGTCTCCATGTTCGCGGAGAATCAGGAGTAAGGCGTCGATACCTTTCTGCCGAAACGCAGCCGGAGCACCATCGCGAAAGATTTTTCCGGTCGTTGGATAATAGTTGAAGCCGTGGGGGAGCTTAAGCTGGAAGGGTGCACCCTCGGGCCGTCGGACATCGATACCCTGGATGAATAGGCGATCGATCGCTGCAACTATCGCTCGCCCGTCGCATGGCTGGATTGCCGCGACCGGCATATTCTCAAACCTCATATCTTCCTCTTCGAATCTTCATTGGTCTGGGGAGGAAAGGGAGGAAGAGAAAGGTGTGGGTATAGGGAAGGTGGATAAAGGGGAAGGCAGTGTAGAGGGGGAGGTATGGCGCGGGAGCGCCAGAAATTTATGCGCCGTCGCGACCGACCTGTCCAGCGTTTCGGACGGCAACTCCCCCAGCGTTTCCGCCATTTTCATGAGGCCCGATGGGAGGCAATTGATTGTGGATCGGGCACGATACACAGGCCGACCTAGAGGCAGGCAAGCAGCCCAGCCGTAAACGACCATAGTGGGTAATTCATGCGCCAATGCGTGATGCTCTGAAGCGGACGGTGACGCCAGACATTGTCCACCCGCACGCCACGGAAGGCTGGCAGGGGGAAAGTTGTTTCGTTATGTCATGAACATGGAAATCCGACTGGCCCAGCTCGACGAATACGAAACTGTCGCCGCTGTTTGGTATGAAAGTGCTACCCAGATGGATGGAGGCGCCCCTGCCCTTGATGATCCAAGTACTTTGTCAGATCGGATTATCAGAAGCGTCGAAGACGGCTGGTGCCTGAAGGTTGCCGTGGTTGACGGTCATATCGTCGGGCTACTTGCGACCATCCCCAAGGACAGCATTCTCGATCAGCTTTTCGTCGCGCCAGAAGCTCAACGCCAGGGCATTGGCGCAGCGCTGCTTGATGAAGCGAAGCAGCAGCTTGCAACAGGATTTACGCTTCGGACTCCTGTTGCCAATGTAGCGGGGCACCGCTTCTATGAGCGTCACGGTCTCCGGGTCATAAAGGACACGGCCCACCCCATCACGGGAGCGCCAGTCCGCTGCTTCGGTTGGCGGCAGGAGGCAACTTGACGGGAGGCAAGTTGCAGCAGCAGGCGACCATTTGTTGCGATAGAGCTTAGCCAACCATCCATCCCAAACAGTCGTTGTGCCCCCGTCCGCCGACAGGTAGGCTGGCTCAATGGCGAACGATCTGAGCCCAGGCTTGCGAACGGTCAGCGGCAAGTTTTTCCGGTCTGTTCTCGCAGATCGGGTAGATGACGTTCTTGCGCCTCCCCGGCCAGAGAGCGCAGGGCGCTACCATCGTCCGGGCCAAGCCGTACTCTACATGAGTCCGCGCCTGGAATGGGCGATGATCGCAGTTTCGGGCTACATCCGAGAAGATGGTCGGCCACGTGTCGTAGTGCCACTGATCGTAGGCGAAGCCCATGTGCTCGATCAGCATGATGAGCGTGTCTGTCGAGTCCTCGGCATCAACCGCGATTTGTCGAATGCGGGCTGGCGACAGGCGTTGGAGGCCGGACAGGAGCCTCCCTCATGGCGTAACGCGGATAAAGCGCGTGCGGCGGGCGCAGATGGCATAATCGATCGTTCACGCATGATCCCGGGCGGATGGCACGTGAACCTATTTCGATGGAATGAGCTTGGAGGCCCAACGGTATCGGTTACCGGAGAGGCAATTCCAATTCATCTATCGAGCGATGGACCAAAATGGGGCTTGTAGTCGTCGCTGCAAATGACTGCTCTTCGAGCTTGTTCTCCCACCAGCCGCCATTCAGCAACCCACCCAGCATCGTCGCTCCCTACCTGCGAATTACTCCAAGCGGCCGGTAACGTGCTGGCCGGGTCCGGGTTTGGAAAACTGCCCAGCGGTAGGCGACCAAAGCGCGTCGTCCACACGAACACCCTTGATCCAGATTGCAGACTGGCAGCTTCCCTGCCACGATCATCCATAGGAGAAGCAATAAGGGGATGTAGCTTTGAGTGACGGTGACCCTTACGCAGCCGGACGCGCTCTTCTCACCGAAATGCAGCGCTTGCCTATGCCGGACGCAGTCGATGAGAAACTCGCCCTTGATTTGGGCGGAGCCCGGCAGGTTGTCGCAGTCCGTGGCACCGACGCCTCGAACCCGATCATTGTCTTCGTCCATGGTGGCCCAGCATCAACAGAGCTTCCGATTGCCTGGACCTATCAAAGGCCGTGGGAAGATTTCTTCACCGTCGCGCACTGGGATCAGCGTGGTGCAGGCCTGTCCTATCCACTTAACGATCCAGAGACGCTTGGGCCTACGCTGTCGCTCGACCGTTACCGCGACGACGCCATCGAACTGATTGAGTGGCTTTGCAAGCGCTACGAAAAGCGGAAGGTTATTCTCGTTGGTCACAGCTGGGGCTCCGCCGTGGGCCTAGCGGTCGCAATCAAACGCCCCGAACTTCTCTACGCTTATGTGGGTGTCGCCCAGGTTATAGATTTCCTCCAAAATGAGCGCGAGGGCTACGCTTGGACTTTGTCTGAAGCGACCAGAACGGACAACAGCGACGCATTAGCGGAATTGACTGCAATCTCACCTTATCCAAAGGATCAAGCCCTCGACCTCGAAAAGACGCGAGCTGAGCGCAAGTGGGTACGCACCTTCGGCGGCTTCGCGGCTTACAGGAATGAGACAGGCTTTCATTCACACTCTTTTTTGCTTTCGCCGGCGCATAGTCTTGCCGATGGCAAAGCCATCGGGGATGGCTTCGCATTCACAATGCCACGCGTTTGGCCGCAGCTTGCGTCAATCAGCTTCTCTGGCGTCAAACATCTCGAAATTCCGGTACTGCTATTTCTCGGGCGTCATGATCGCGTTAGTTCGCCTCACATTGCGGAGCAATGGCTCGCAGAAATAGCCGCACCGGTTAAGGAGACAGTGTGGTTTGAACATTCTGCTCATCTACCCATGTTCGAGGAACCGGGCAGATTCCTTGCCGCGCTTACCGGACGTGTTGCTCCGCTGACCGGCTAATGGAAACAGTCCTGATCGCCGAAGCATCTCCTCAGCTATAGGCACATGCTGACGATCAGGTGCTCGTTCTTTTCTCTAGACAGCGGGCGGAGGCAATATGCTAATCTTGGCACAGATCGATCTTTCCGGCGCGGACCTTGATCTTTTTGAAGAGTATGAGTCCAAGGCACTCAAATTGTTGGCGCAATATGGAGCAAGGATTGAGGAGCGGCTTCGCTCTATTAATGGGTGCTTTGAAGTTCATCTTCTTTATTTTCCGGACGCCGCATCCTTGGAGCTTTATCGTTCTGATCCTACCCGAGCGGCGCTTCAGGGGACGTGGCTCCGTTCGGGCGCTCAGTCAGCTTTGATGGAGGTTGAACGGTTGCAATCGCCCCATGCGCAATAACCTGACTGATAGGTCGCGACCAATTCCGGTCGTCGCTGGTTGACAGTGCTGTTCCTAAAAGTAGAAGTTATCATTGCGTTAATTCCAACGGATTTTGGTAGTCCAATTGGCTGAGAACCTGCTTGACGTTGCTGACCGCGCGCGGGTTGTGCTTGCCGAGCTAATTGACTTGCAAATGTCTCCCCTTGGTTTAGCAGCCATGAATGCTCTTGGGTCCATGACAGGAAAAACCGTTCTGGACGTTGGGTGTGGCACAGGCCAATCGACGCTCCAGCTCGCCGAGCGAACGGGATCCTCTGGATGTGTGATCGGTGTCGATATAGCGCCGCATTCTCTGGAGGCCGCACGTGCGAGAGCAGGTCATCTACCATGGGTTAAGCTGGAAAAGGCAGATGCCGCCTGTCTCGATTTACCGGATCAGAGCATCGATATCATCTACTCTCGCTTTGGAGTCATGTTTTTCGCCGACCCCATTCAGGCGTTTGGCAACCTACGGCGGATGCTGCGTCCAAGCGGTCGGATAGGATTTGTGTGCTGGCAACCAATCGCAGAAAACGAGTTGGACTACCTTCCGCTGGAGGCAGCGGGTTTAAAGTTGGCCAATGCACCCCATGTCAGCTTCGAACAACCGCTTCGCATCAGAGATGTTCTACATGGGGCAGGCTTCGCGGAAATTGCGGTCGATCCATTCGAGACAGAGGTTTCTTGTGGTGACGTCGACAAGACGATGACGGTGGTGATGCAGGTTGGCGCGCTTGGCAAGGCTCTGCGCGACGAGCCGCACTTTCGTGATGAGGTTGAACCGCGCGTTCGCGCGGTGATAAATGCCCGGGCGATGGAAGCGGGCGTGAACTTGAGCGCGGCCACATGGATCGTTACGGCGTCCAACGCCCGCGACTCAACCGTCAGTTAGAGACTTACTCGGCGTAAAAGCAGACAGTCCGCCTTCCACCCTTCTTAGTCATTCAGCCTGCCCGATGATCGAGCTGACCGGAAGCAGCCGACAGGTGCGAAAGATCGACGCCTATATCGATCTTATCGATTGCCTCCTTCAAGTTGGCGACGGTCAGCCCTTTGTTGTAGCGGGCCGTTTCGCCCGCTGTGGCGTGGCCGGTCACTTCATCAATGACAGAGTCGGAGACGCCTGTGCGCTTCATGAACGTGGTTGCACTATGACGGAAGGAGTGGAAATCCAGCCCTGGGGCATAGAGCGCCGTATCACGCCGATAGCGCGTGAACCATTTCGAATAATTGTGGCCCAGCCGGTCATCCGCGCCGCCCGGCTGTAGATTCGGAAATAACAGATGGGCCGGCTGTTCCCGCAGTTGGTCGGCGTACCGGAGCAAGCCCAGCGCGATAAGGGTGTGATGGATCGGCACCCTACGGATCGCATTGCTGTTTTTGAGTTGTCGGCCCTCGCCCTCCCTGAGATCGAAAACCCAAATCCCTTCCGCTTGGCGCACGTCCTCCAAACGCAGCTGGCAGATTTCCTCCTGGCGCATTCCGGAGAACACAGCGATCAGGGGTAGCCAGAATTTCTCGTCGCGGATGATATGCGTCCCCGGCTTCGAGCGCCGATGTTCCGATTGGCAGCCCGCCCATATAGGCGTTTTGAACAGTGCCTCCAGATTCTCGCTAGTCCACATGTGCCGCTGATCCCGTGCGCGCTTTGCAGCGACGAATTTCCAGTCGTTGAAGATATTGGTCGTCGCTGTGGCCTGTTCGATAGCGCTATCCCACAGAGTGGACAAGGCTGCGAAATGTCGCTGCACGGTACGCGACGACAAACGCGCAACATCTTTGTCACGGGTCTGCTCTACGATCTGCTGCGCCGACAGGTCACGGAATTTCACGGCCTTGCTGTAGTTGGCGGGCAGATCCTCCAGAAGCGCCTTGAAGCGCGCCGCGTCGGTGCGGACATAATGGCCGAGAGGTTGGTCGCCCGCGAACTCGCAGAAGAGGGAATAGGTCGCGCGTGCCTGAAGGTAAGTCTGGCGCTCCCAAACCTTGCGGCGCAGTTGGGCCTCTCTGAATTTCTCGGCGGCCTCGGAAAAATTGGGACCTGCAATAAACGGGGGCGATTCGACATAGGTTGTTGACGGCACTGATATGGGAAGCTTCGGGCTCTCCCGAAGCGCCTCCACGAGAAGCTTGTCGCGCGGTTCATAGTTGAAATCGCCTTCTGCCCTCGCGCGCAGGGTCTCGGCCACTTCGACGCCCGCACGCAACATCGCATGACCGACCTTCCGAACGCTCAGCTTGTCGAACTTCGCATCCAGCCCGTAGCGGCGCGCCAGCATAACGGAGGTGATCTCCCGCACAGTCCCATAGGCATTCTCGGCAAGATGTTCCTTCGCGCTTTCCGCCAGTTGCCGGTAATGCTCCGCTCGCGCTTCCCGGAACTGATCTGGCACGTCGGCCATCAAACGGTGATGATCGTCCTTGGCGAGAATCGTAGAGTAAAAATCCTTCACCAGCGCCGCGATATCCTCATCGCTCAGCATGGGCGCGCTCTCGACAACCACGAACAATTCCTCCGACCGCAGATACAGGCAGCGCGACAGGAACCGCGCTTCTCCTGCTTGGTGCGTGTGGAGGCTGCATGTCAATTCGCTGCGTGCCAGCCGTACCCGCAACGCCGACGGCACCGCCCTCCGGAAATGATAGACGCCCCCGCGCCTGACCGTATTCGGGATGGCTCCCATCCGCACAAAGCCCCAACTTTGTAGCAGGGCTCTGTAGCAAATGCCCCACCACGGTTCCGGCGTCGTCCGAAAAGCCAGGTTTGGCAGTATGTTGGGAAAAACTTGGCTGGGGCGGCAGGATTCGAACCTGCGCATGGCGGCATCAAAAGCCGCTGCCTTACCGCTTGGCGACGCCCCAGCATGTGTGCGGCGACCGCCGCGCGGGACGGCATATAGCGTCTGTTGCGCGAAAGGAAAGCCTAGTCATGTCACGATGGCTTCGCCAATATGCGGGCTTCGAAATCTTCCTGGACGCCTCGCATGAATGCAAACAGTTCGCCCGCCAACGCACCGGTTTCGCAGATCACGCCTGCGTCGCCCCTCTTCCTGCGCGAGGATGAGATTCGGCGGGGGATCGAGATGCTGTATTTCGGCTATTCCGCGCTTACCCGGTCGATCGACGACGGGCTTGCGGCACAGGGGCTAGGGCGTGCGCATCACCGCGCGCTCTATTTTATTTCGCGTCAGCCGGACCTGACAGTGAAGGAGTTGCTGCGCTTGCTGTCCATCACCAAGCAGTCGCTGGGCAGGGTGCTCAATGACCTGATAGAGCGTGGTTATATCGAAACGCGGCAGGGGGCCAGCGACCGGCGGCAGAAGCTGTTGCGGCTCAGCGCGTCGGGCAAGATGCTGGAGGCCGAGCTGTTCCGCGCACTGCGTGAAAAGATGGCGGCGGCTTATGCGCAGGCGGGGCAGGGGTCGGTGACGGGCTTCTGGCGCGTGCTGGAAGGCTTGATCCCCGACGCGGATCGATCGATGGTTTCCGGCCTGCGTAGCCGCTGACTCACAGGCAACCATAAGGCTGGCTAACGGTTGGGCTGCGTTTGACAGCAAGATGAGGGAAGCATGAAAGCATCAATTGTGGCCGCTTTGGTGATTGTCGCGGGGATGGGCCTGTCCGCCTGCTCGGAAAAGGCAGCTGACAGCCTCGAGAATGCGGGATCAGCGATTGGCAATGACGTCAGCCGGGCGGTCGATCAGGCAGGAGCGAAGATCGACAATGGTCTCGATCATGCCGAGCGGGCGATCGACAGGGGCACGAACCAGATCGGGGTGGCGGCGAGCAATGCCACGAATGATGCAAGGCGCGAGGCCCGGGAAGCGAAGGAAGATGCAGGCGCCGCCATGGAACGCGCGGGGAATGACTTGAGGAGGGATTGAACAAGTGACGGGAGTCTCAGGGCCAAGATCCTCACGCCCGATCACTCACGCCTGAGATTGGCCGGATAACCGGCTGAGCGCTGCGGCAACATAGCGGCGGCGCTCAGGATCTCGGCTTATCTCCAGCATGGCGCACAGACTTCCACGGGCGGCTTCCACCTCGCCATGTTCCAACTGCAATCGGGCAAGCGCCCACCAGCCTGCATCATGTTCGGGTGCAACCACCGTCATGCGCTCATAAATCGAGCAGGCACGCCATGTGTCGCTCGCCTGTTCCGCCCGAGTGGCCTGATTGAGGAGCAGGCGCACAAGGGTCATGCGGTTCGACATTGGCTCAAGCGTCGAAACGTCTTGCCTGCCCGTCGATGCGGCGACGGTGAGAAGCCCGGCCACTTGCCCGTCCTGCACCAGCGCACCGCGTCGGAAAGGATCGATGATCGCCGGAGCCTCATCAGGCCCAATGCTGATCAGGACATGACCGGGCGTGTTCAGCGCATGCGCTTGCCATCCGGCGCGGCGGGCGGCAGCGACATAAAGGATGGAAAGGCTGACCGGCAGTCCCCTTCGACGATCCAGCACCCGAATCATGTCGCCGTTCAAGGGCGCGTCATAGCTCAGGCTATCGCCTTCAAAGCCGAACTCGCCGCTGAATATATGCGCGAGAAGGGCGCCCTGCGCTTCTCCCGTTTGCAGATCATCGTCGTCGATGTCCGCTCGTTCCGCCTCGATCGCGTCGCCTATTTCGCGCAGCAGGGCCAGATAGGGTTCGACGTCGATCCCTTCATGGTCAAGAGCGCTCAACATCAAGGCGGCGCTGTCGAGCTCAATCTCTTCGTCAGCCAGCAAGCCGATATAAGCAATGCTCTCGTTCATGCGCGCACCGGGCAGTGGGCCGTAAGCGAAAGCCGATGGAGTAGGAGGGAGGCGGCAGTGAATTTTTCCATGCCCCCTACATGGTGGCTGTTGCGCGAATTTGCACCATCTATGGTAGGAAAGGGCATGGCGAAGCGGAAAAGACGATATCTGACAGCAACGATGCCGGATGGATATGTTAAGCGGATCGGGCCGACGACCGACCCCTTCACCCATTATTGGCGGATCGTTGCCGAACTGGAAAATGGCAAAACGGAAATATTCTGGGGACATGTTAAATCGCTCGCCGAGGCGAAGAGGAAACGTGCGGCGGCAGAGGAGGCTTCAAGGATGCGCGGGTGGCGCAGATTCCTGTTCGAAATCGCCGAATTGACTGTCGAGCCCGCCTGAAACAGCCCCGTTATTTTCCTCACACAGCTTGCCACTACAGTGCAGTAATGCCTTGGGATCGAACGGTTTGCTGATCAGCAATCGATCCTGAAACTGTTCAGGAAGGCTCTCGCGCCCATATCCTGTGACGAAGGCGAAAGGTATCTCCCTTTCCGACAACGCAGCCGCCACATCGTCCACCGGCACGCCTTGCAAATTGCCATCCAGCAGCGCGGCGTCGAAATCCGCATGCTGCATCAACGCCAGAGCCTCTTGCGCACATCCCGCTATGGTGACAGCGGCGGCGCCATCCTCCAAAATGCTGGCAATCTCCATCGCAACCAGCGGTTCATCCTCGATGATGAGGAAACTGCGCCCCGCTATCGCGCCGCCTTGCACAGCCACCGCCTCTTCGCTCAAGTTCAGGACGGAACTGGCGGTATTGATCCGGCTGATCCGTGGCCCGCACGGCAGCGTCATGGTCCAGCAAACCCCGCTTTCCTCATATTCTACGCTGGCCTGGCCGCCTTCCGCCTTCAGGCTGCGTTCGATGAGGGCCGTGCCAAACCCTCTACGTGACGGCGGAGTGACGGGAGGCCCGCCGCTTTCCACCCAGCGGATTAACAGCCGGTCCCGCTCCATCTTCCACGATAGCGACACAGTTCCCGCCGGGATGCAAAGCGCGCCATATTTATGCGCGTTGGTAACCAGCTCATGCAGGATGAGTGCGACGTGCAAAGCCAGTTCAGGCGCCAGTTCCAGTTCCGGCCCCTCGATAGTCAGTTGCCCAAGATCGATAGCGCCAATGTCAATCTGCCCATTGACCAGTTCCCGCAGCGACGCGCCTTGCCATGTCGTGCTGCTCAGCAATGAGTGCGCGCGGGCGAGGGCATGGATGCGCCCGGTGAAGGTTGGAGCAAAGTCCGACGGACCCGATGAATGCCGCAATGTCTGCACCGCGATCGCCTGAACCGAGGCGAGGGTGTTTTTAACCCGATGGTTGAGTTCCCCGATCAGCAGGCGTTGCGTATCCTCGGCCCGCTTCCTTTCCGTCACGTCCAGCACCTGGACATTGACCGACACGAGCCGCCCCTGCCCATTGAGCAGCGCAGAACAATAGCATTCGCATTCCAACGTCGGCCCCTCGGCCGTCCGCATGCGCAGATGTTGAACCGCGCGAACGGATCGCCCGGCGATAAGGTCACTCATCAGGCTGTCGAACGTGGCCTCGTCTTCCGGGTCGATCCATTTCAGCTCGTCCGCCTTGAAACCAGCGACTTCCGGCGCCCGCCATCCAAACAGCCGCTCTGCCCCGTTGGACCATGCCACGATGTGTCGTCCGGCATCGAATTCGATGATCGCCAGCGGGGAATTGTCACTATGGGCATGCAGCCGGGCGAGGGCGGCGGCAATCTCGTCGCGCTGCCGGGCCAGTTCCTGCCGCTGCCCGAATAGCTCGACGAAAACCGCCGTCTTGTTGCGCAGGATATGCGCATCGACCGGCTTCAGCAGATAATCGACTGCGCCTGCTTCATACCCGCGAAAGCGGCGCCGTTCATCGGTCGCGACCGCCGTCAGAAATATGATGGGGACCCTGCGTGTCCGTTCGGTGCCGCGCATCAGTTCGGCGAGTTCAAAGCCGTCCATGCCCGGCATCTGCACGTCCAGCAGTGCCAGTGCGACATCATGCACCAGCAGCAGTTCGAGTGCCTGAACGCCAGACCGCGCCTTGAGCAGTTCGATGCCTTCCCCCGCGAACAGGGCATCCAACGCCGTCAGATTTTCCTCAACGTCATCGACAGCCAGGATCTTGGGCTTTTCAGGCGGCATGGCGCAGATCCTCCATATCCTTGACGTTGCGGCGGTAGATTTTTTCAGCCTCGTGGAAGTCGGCGAAGGCCTCGGAATAGCGGGAAAAGCGGAGCGTCTCCTTTGATCCCAGCCCCAGGAACCCGCCGCGCACCAGCGATCCGCCGAACAGCCCAAGCGCACGGTCCTGCAAGTCCCGATCGAAATAGATCAGCACATTGCGGCTCGATACCAGCTGCACTTCGGCAAACACCTCGTCACTGGCGAGATTATGCTCGGCGAACACCGCGCGGCGGCGCAGCGTCTTGTCGAACACTGCCGCGCCATAGGCTGCGGTATAATAGTCGGACAGCGACCGCTTGCCGCCAGCCAGCCGGTGATTTTCCGTAAACTGCGCGATCCGGTCGAGATCATATATCCCTGCCTCCGCCTTCTTGAGCGCGGCGGGACTGATATCCGTGCAATAAAAGATCGTGCGATCTTCCAGCCCTTCTTCTCGGAACAGGATCGCCAGCGAATAAAATTCCTCGCCATTGGCGCAGCCCGCGATCCAGATCTTGAGCGAAGGATAGGTGCGAAGGTGCGGCACCACCATTTCCCGCAGCGCGCGGAAATAGGCCGGATCACGAAACATCTCGCTCACTTGGATGGTCAGGAAACCCATCAGGTCTGCGAACACCGCCGGCTCGCGCAGCAGCAGATGCTGGAGTTGCGACAGGCTTTCGCATTCATGCCGTTGCTGCGCGCGGGCCAGGCGCCTGTGAAGCGAACCACGCGAATAGCCGCGAAAATCATAATGATAATGCCGCCAAAGTGCCTCCAGCAGCAAATCGAGTTCCAACTCCTCGTGAGGCGCAAATATCTCCTCGCTCATCGCGGCATCCACACGCGCGTGAGGCTCAGCAGCTTGTCGACATCGAGCGGCTTGGCAAGATAGTCGTTCGCGCCCGCGTCCAGGCAATCCTGCTGGTCGCGCGCCATCGCCTTGGCGGTCAGCGCAATGATCGGCATCTGCCTGCCCCAAGGCTGCGACCGGATTTCGCGCGTGGCGGTCAAGCCGTCCATCTCCGGCATCATCACGTCCATCAGCACCAGATCGACCGGATCGGAAAGGCCGCGCGCCGCCTCGTCCAGCGTCTGGAGCGCCTCGCGCCCGTTGCGCGCGATACGCACCTTCGCGCCGTGCGGCTCGAATATGGAGGTGAGGGCATAGACGTTGCGAATATCGTCCTCAACCACCAGGATTTCACGCCCATCCAGCGCCGCGTCGCGGTTCAACGACTTGGCGATCAGCGCCTGTTGCGGTTCGGGCAGGTCCGACACGACCTGATGCAGGAACAGCGTTACCTCATCCAGCAGTCGCTCAGGCGACTTCGCGCCCTTGACGATGATCGACTTGCTGTACCGCCGCAGCCGCATCTCCTCTTCCTGGGCGAGGTCGCGCCCAGTGTAGACGATGACGGGCGGGAAGCCGACGGCTTCGTCGGCGCTCAGGCGCTCCAGCAGGTCGAGGCCGGACGCATCGGGCAGGTTGAGGTCCAGCACCATGCAGTCGAATGTTTCGCGCCCAAGCAGTTCGAAACATCGCGCAGCGGAATGCGCCTCCACCGTCTCGACATCGCGCGACGCCAGCAGCAGCTTGACGCTTTCGGCCTGCTGCGCATCATCCTCCACCACCAGAACGCGGCGCATGCGCTGCGCCATGCGTGCTTCCAGCCCTTCCAGCATCTCGACCAGCGCGTCGCGCTTCACCGGCTTGAACAGATAACCGATCGCGCCGCTTGAAAGTGCCGCCTGGCTGTCATCATCCACTGACACCACATGCACCGGGATATGGCGGGTGCGTACGTCGCGCTTGATCCGGTCCAGCACGGACAGGCCGGTATGATCGGGCAGGTTCATGTCCAGAATGACGGCATTGGGCACATATTGCCGTGCCATCAGAGCGCCCTCATCCGCGGTGCTGGCGATCAGGCACTGAAAATTCAGTTCATGCGCGACATCGCAAAGGATCTTGGCGAAAACAGGATCATCCTCAACGATCAGGATGACGCGGGCGTCCCCCGACAATCTTTCGCGATCGTCCTGCGCAGCGGGGCCTCGGCGCGGGCGGCTAGGCTTGGGATTGGATGGCGCGGATCGGAACTGCTCGGCAGGCCGTATCCTGTCCGCCGATGCCGCTGCCGCGCCGTCATATCGCTCGGGCAGGATCAGCGTGAAGGCGCTGCCTTCGCCAGCGGTGCTTTCTACCTGCACTTCGCCGCCCAGCAACCGGGCGAGTTCACGCGAAATGGAAAGGCCAAGGCCAGTGCCGCCATATTTCCGGCTGACCGTGCCGTCCGCCTGGCGGAACGCTTCGAAAATCACCTGCTGCTGCTCGGCCGGGATGCCGACGCCTGTGTCGCGCACGGTAAACGCAATGCGCCCATCGGGCGTGCTGCTGACGCTCAGCTTGACCGATCCGCGCTCGGTAAACTTTATCGCGTTCGACAGGAAATTTTTCAACACCTGTTCGATCCGCTGAGGATCGCTTTCCATCTCGGTTGGTGCGTTGGGGGAGGGGTTTGCGTCGAACGCCAGCCCCTTGGACTGCGCGGACGGCGCGAATATCGCGTCCATCTTCTCGGTGAGCGCGCGGATGCTCATGCGGCGGGGCTGCAATTCCAGCTTGCCCGCTTCGATCTTCGAAATGTCGAGAATGTCGTTGATCAAGGTCAGCAGGTCATTGCCCGACGTTTCGATCGTCTCCGCATGGCGGACCTGATCGGGGGAGAGATTGCCGCCGCGATTTTCCGCCAGCAACCGTGCCATGATCAACAGCGAATTCAACGGGGTGCGCAGTTCGTGGCTCATATTCGCCAGAAACTCGGATTTATAGCGGCTCGCCTGCTCCAGTTCGCCCGTCTGGTTTTGCAGCGAATGTTGTGCCCGGGTCAGATCATCGCGCTGAATCTCCAACTGTCGCGCCTGTTCCTCCAGCTGGGCGTTGGTCTGCTCCAGTTCCGCCTGCTGCGCCTCCAGCCGTGCGGCCGATTCCTGCAACTGGCGGCTTTGCTGCTCCAACTCCTCATTATTGGCGCGCAGTTCTTCGCTCTGCGCCTGCAATTCTTCCGCCTGCTGCTGCGTTTCCTCCAGCAATTCCCGCAGGCGCGCACGATATTTGCCGGAACGAATGGCAACACCCAGTTGCCCCGCGATCCTGTCGAGCAATGCCAGCGCATCGCCGTCCGCGTCCTTGGAAAGTCCGAGTTCTATGACGGCATTGATGGTGCCGTCAGCCTGCGTGGTGCTGATCAGCAGGCTGTCCGGTTTCGATTGGCCCAGCGCCGATCCATAGGACAGATAGCCCTCGGGCACATCTTTCAGGAAAAAGCTGCGGCGATCGCTCACCGCCTGACCGAGCAAGCCGTCTCCCACCGAAAAGCGTTCGGGCAGGGGTGCGTCGGCAGGAACGGCGTAGGTCGCGTAGCGGCGGAAACCCTCGCCATTGGCGATATAAAGCGCCCCTGCCTGCGCCTGAAGATAATCGGCCATGAACGTAAGGGCGCTCGACGCCAGTGTATCCAGCGGTTGCTCCCCACCCACTGCCTTGGCAAGGCCAACTTGCCCATTTTGCAACCATTCCTCCCGCGATATCGCCAGGCGGTTGCGAATGAACAGGACGCCGACAATCGCCAGGATCCAGCAGGTCACGCCCGCCAGCGAACGGTTGGTGATGGCGACTTGAGGATCGACACCGGCCGGGGCAAGGGTGAAGCCGATAATCATCAATAGTGTCGCGGCTATTGCAACGACGATCGGGACCAGTGGACGCCGGGCGACATAGGACAGCACGAGCGGCAGCAAATATGCCACCCATACGGCGGTTCCCAACGGAAAGATTATGTCGGCGAGAAAGGGAAGGGCGAGCAGGACGGCCAACGCCGCATAAAGCCCTGCCTGCGTGATCGACGATTTGACATGCTGCATTTTAAAAAAGAGCCCCTGTAACGCTTCAAGCGCACAGGAAGCTCGCTCCCCCTTTAGACCCATTCCCTGATCGAACATCCAGACCCTGCAATACAGGGCAATCAATTCCATCCCGGCGGTCTCCAACGACCCGAGCGAATATTGGTTCCACGATATTCAGGCTTCACCAATTCACGCCCTTGTTCACTCGGGCCGTTCGCCTCTATGCAGGCGTCTGGGAGCAAGAAGGGCAGGAGGGGCTATGCTGACCGGGACGAACACACCGGCCGTTGCGGCGACATCTGGCGTCAACAAGCGTGAGCTACGGACGGTCGTGGGCGCCAGCCTGATCGGCACCATGATCGAATGGTTCGACTTCTTCATCTATGGCGTGGCTTCGGCGCTGGTGTTCAACCGATTGTTCTTCCCGTCTTTCGATCCGTTGACAGGCACGCTGCTCGCCTTCTCGACCTATGCCCTCGGCTTCCTAGCCCGGCCGCTCGGCGGCGTGGTCTTCGGCCATTTCGGCGACCGGATCGGACGCAAGACGTTGCTCATGATCAGCCTGCTCACCATGGGCCTTTCCACGACTGCTATCGGCTTCCTGCCCACCTATCAGCAGATAGGAACCTGGGCGCCGATATTGCTCGTCCTGCTTCGGCTGCTTCAGGGCTTCGCCGTCGGCGGGGAGTGGGGCGGGGCAGTCCTGATCGTGGCGGAGGTCGCGCCTGCTTCGCAACGCGGCTTCTGGACCAGCTGGCCGCAGGTCGGCGCGCCCGCAGGCAACCTTCTGGCCGCTGCCGTTTTCGCCATATCTTCCGCGCTGCTGACGGAAGCGGACTTCATGGCCTGGGGCTGGCGCGTCCCGTTCCTGCTGTCGATCGTGCTGGTATTCGTGGGCTGGTGGCTCCGCCGCGCCGTTTCGGAAAGTATGGTTTTCGCGCGCGAAGCGGCGGCAGGCGGGGTCGAACGCTTCCCGGCCGTAGAGGCAATCCGGCGCAAAGGCCGCGCCTTGCTCACCGGAGCCGGGCTCCGCTTCGGCGAGAATATCTGCTACTATGTCGCCGCAACCTTCTCGATAACCTATTGGACGGAAATAAGGGGCGGCGACCGTTCGCTCGTCCTCAACGCCGTGCTGATCGGCTCTGCCCTTGAATGCCTGACCATGCCCTTCTTTGCCGCACTGTCGGACAGGATCGGACGCAGGCTTGTATATGGCGCGGGCGCGATATGCGTTGCAGCCTGGTTCACGATCTTCTTCTCGCTGCTCGACAGCGGAACGATCTGGACCGTCGGACTGGCAATCACCATCGCGATGGTAGCGCACGGCGCCATGTATGCTCCCCAGGGCGCGATGATCACCGAACTCTTCCCAACGCGCCTGCGCTATTCGGGAGCCAGCATCGCCTATCAGGCGACCTCCATCGTGGCGGGGTCTCTCGCCCCCATCATCGCCCTGTCATTATATAAGGCGAGCGGCGGAACGGGCTTGGTCGCCGCCTATGTGATAGGCGGTCTGCTCCTCACCCTGATCGCCGTGGTTGCCGCCCCCGAAACGCGCGGAGTGGATTTGAACAGCGTGACCTGATGAGAGCGACGCTCTGCTTCTTCTAGGCCGGCGACGGAACAAGCTGAAGGTCCAGCTGTTCAATATCCACCTGGAGGAGGTACAAGATGGCCGAAGTACATAAAGATCCCTATACCGGAGACCGCGTGGTCGTTCACAAGAGCAACGGCGGGCGCACTGTCGCAATCGTGCTGGTCGTCATTCTGGCAATTGTCGGCATCCTGTTTGCCACCGGCTTCTGGAAGGCCGACGTATCTGGCGGCGATGTTCCGGAAGTCAGCGTGAAGGGCGGAGAGCTTCCCAAGGTGGACGTCGATTCGAAGGCAGTAGTCGTCGGCTCCAAAAAGGAAACCATCGACGTCCCAACCGTTGGCGTGAAGGACAATGGCGAGGAGTAACACTCGCTCAAGCAAGACTTTTTGAATAGAAAGCGGGCGAGATGCCGCGATGGCTGAAAAAGCTGCCGCGATATCTCGCCTGCTCTTTATATGCTTGGCGGCAGGCGATCAAACCTCAGCGATGATCACCTTCACCCCGGCTTTATCCAGCATCTCCATCGCTCCCGGTGCGACGCCCGGATCCGTCACGACAATATCCACTTCATTCAGGCCGCAAACGATCGCGCCCGATGAAGAGGTGAATTTACTACTGTCGACCAGCAATATCACCTGTTCCGCCCGATCAATCAGGCGGCGTTCGGCGGCAACCAGGATGACGTCCTGTTGCATCACCCCCTGAGGCCCCACCGCCGCCGCGCCCATGAACAGTTTGGGCGCATGGAATCGCGGCATCGACTCTTCACCCGCAGGCGCAAGAATGATGTTCTGCTCCCTGAACAATGTCCCGGAAGGCAGCAATATCTGCGTCCCCGACTGAGGCAGCAGCGCATTGGCGATGTGCAGCGAATTGGTCAGCACCGACAGGTCCAGTCCGCCAATATGCGGGCACATCTGCAATGTCGTCGTGCCGCCATCGATCATGATGCCTTCACCATGCTGGCATAGCTGGGCGGCGGCCCGCCCGATCGATCGCTTTTGCGCCAGATTTTCCGTTATCGACTGGGCAAAGGGCGTACCCGCGAGCCGGGCGGCGCCTTCAGGCTTGCCGCCATGGCTTTCCGTCAACCTTGCACCACCACGAACACGGTGGATCACGCCCCCTTCTTCAAGGCGGGAAAGGTCACGGCGGATGGTGGCGGGGGACGCCGCAAGCCGCGATTCAAGAGCGCGATAGCTGACGAAGCCGGTAAGGCCCATTGCTTCGATGATCAGCCTTTCGCGCTCTTCCGCGTGCATTGTCCCCAAACCCCCTTGATCAGGCAGCCGCCCGTTCAGCTTCAAGCTGTTCCAGCGACTTGCCTTGGTTGCGCGGCGCCCAAAGGGTGCCGATGACGCCGCTTATGACGAGGAAGCCTGTCAAAATCCACGCCAGTGTTGTGAAGCCGGTAGCGCTCAGCATCGGCACGAAGAAGCTGAATATGCCAAGGCTGATGCGGACGATGGCGAAACACAGCCCCTGCGCCGTGGACCGGAGCATCGTCGGGAACATCTCCGAACTCCACAGCTGGAAGAAGCTCTGCGCACCGAAACCGCCGCCGAACTGGAGCAGGAAGACGTAGAGCAGCGCCACCGGGATAGTCAGTGGGAAGATGGCGAGCAACGCCATGCCGACGATCTGGATCGCCGCCGAAATCGCGAACATCGTGCGCTGGTTCACCTTGTCGGCATAGCGCATGAAGACCAGACCGATGGAAACCATGCCGATCGCGAAGGACAGCGCCTGGATCGCGACCGACTGCGCCTGTGTGGCAGCGCCAACTGTGCGCAGGATATAGGGGAAGAAGAAGCCGTTGGTTCCCGCCCACAGGTTCCAGAAACCATACATGCCAACCAGACCCAGGATGGAGGCGAGATATTTGGGCTGGAACAGCGTGGACACCGGCAATTTGGGTGTGCCTTCCTTCTGCGCGGCTTCCCAGCGCTCGGATTCCTTCATGCGCGAACGCAGGAAGGTAAGGCCAAGGGCAATCACCAGCAGATGGGCAAAGACGATGCGAGCGCCCAATTCTCCAAGGCTGGTCAGCGCCAGGCTGAGCAGCAGCACGACCACCGGACCCAGATACCACAGCACCTGCGCGACGCCTGAATGCTTGCCGCGCCTGTCATCGGGCGCTTGCTCCGCGATCAGCGACCAGGATGCCGGAATGTCGGCGCCAACCGCGACGCCAACGATCAGGAAGCCCACCACGATCATCCAAGGCGCAAAGGCAAAGACCAGCAGCGCCATGCCGACCGCGTAGACGAGCATGTCCCACTGGTAGATTTTTTTCCGGCCCAGCTTGTCGCACAACCGCCCGCCAACATAGGCACCAACGCCCGCGCCGATCGCGTTCGGGCCGAACGCGCCGATCAGGCCGATGAAGTCGTTCGACAGCTTATAATGTTCCTGCCAAAGCGCGAGTGCGGCAGAGCCGGCAACGATCGAACCAGCGTCGATATAGTTGGCAAGACCCGCAAGGATCGTATCCCGCCAATTGTCCTTCTGTGCTCCCGCACTCATTACACGTCCCTCCCGGCCAAAATGCTCTGATCTATGTCGGCGATATTGGAGCAGCCGGTGAGCGCCATCGCCACGCGCATTTCGGCTTCAATTAATTGCAGCATCTTCGTAACGCCCGCTTCCCCCTGCGCAGCCAAGGCATAGGCCCAGGCTCGGCCCAGCAGCACGCCCTTGGCGCCCAGCGCCAGCATGCGCACCACGTCCAGACCCGATCGGACGCCGCCATCGGCCAGCACGGTCAGCTTGTCGCCAACCGCCTCGGCAATCGGGGGCAGGGCGCGGGCCGTGGACAGCACGCCGTCCAGCTGTCGCCCGCCATGGTTGGACACGATGATGCCGTCCGCGCCCAGCGCAGCGGCCTCCCGCGCGTCCTCGGGGTCGAGCAGGCCCTTGATGATCAACGGCCCCTTCCATTCGGATCGGATGAAATCCAGATCGCGCCAATTGATCGACGGGTCGAAATTATTGCGCATCCAGGCGAAGAAATCTTCAATCCCGGTCTTGCCCTTGAGCACGGGAGCGACATTGCCCAGCGTATGGGGGCGGCCGCGAACGCCCACATCCCATGCCCAACCGGGCTTCATGGCGGCTTGAGCGGTACGCCAGATTGCACCCTTCAGGCCGTCCGCCCCGGCAAGCCCGCTATGATAGTCGCGATAGCGGCTGCCGGGCACCGGCATATCCACGGTGAAGACAAGCGCCGAACAATTGGCCGCCGCTGCCTGGGCCAACAGGTCCTTCATAAAGGCCCGGTCCCGGATCATGTACAGCTGAAACCAGAAAGGACGCGATGCCGCACGTGAGACTTCCTCCAGCGAACAGGCGCCCACGGTTGACAGGGTGAAGGGCACGCCAGCGCCTTCGGCCGCCTTCAGCGCCTGACATTCGCCGCGCCGTGCATTCAGCCCGGCCAGGCCGATCGGCGCGAGCGCCACCGGCAGAGCCAGCTTCTGCCCAAACAGGTTAGTCGAAAGATCGAGTTCCGAAACATCGCGCAGCACCCGCTGGCGGAGCGCGATGTCGCTGAGTTCGCTCACATTCTTGCGCAGCGTCACTTCGGCGTAAGAACCGCCATCGATATATTCGAATAGGAACCGGGGCAGGCGGCGGCGGGCGGCCTCGCGGAAATCGGCAACGCTGGCTATCGGCATTCGCGGAAACCTTTAAGAAACCATCTCACCAATTCCAGCCAACCAACTGGAACGGTAAGAGGAAATATCCTGATCCAGCGGTTTGACAAGGCTGAGCGATCCCTGCGGCTTCAGGCTCGGATCGATCAGGCGCAGTGCACCGAAGGACACATCATTATGGGCGTTGGCCGTATAGACCTGCATTTCGGGCCGCAGCGAAGCCAGAGCCCGCACGAACACCTCCGCATCGGCAAAGCGTCCCTCGACCAGCAGTCGATCGCGTGAGCCGATCAGGTCCAGCATCGTGTCGGCGACCAATGCTGCATACAGGCAGACCGCCGCGCGCCGCTGATACCAGTCTTCCGGCCGTGCAATCCAGTTGCCGCTGCCGGTGGGGTAGGGGCCAAAGCCCTGCGCCAACGTCGGCAGTAACATCGCGCCCGATAGTACGACCTCGGACACAGCGGCCAGCAAGGCTGGTTGATCGGGTTTGATATCGACGCGGCGTGTGTCAAATTCGATCACCGTCTCGATCTCGCGTCCGCCCATGAAGCGGGCCGATGGCACGGCGCATCCATAGGCATCGACGTTCACCAGGCAATCGCGCCCTTCGGCAAGGCTGCTGGTCGCCAAAGCTTCTTTCGGCAGGCGCATCGCGATGAACCAGGTGCCGGTGGATAGGATCGTCGAATCGCCCTGTGCGATCTCTTCAAATCCGCGCGCGGCGAGCAACGCCGCGTTGGAATCGTGCAGCCCGGCAAGAGCGCGGATATTGGGCGAAAGGCCGGTGCGCTCCGCCAGTTCGGGCCGGATAGTGCCCAGGCTGTCCGCGGCCTTGACCAGCGGCGCAAAACGCTTCGCCCAGCCAAGCCGTTCGGCCAGCGGTGAAAAGCGGGCCTGATCGGGCGTCCAGAGGTCGCTGTGACAGCCGAGGCTTGTCACTTCCGTCGCTGCGGTTCCCGACAGGAACCAGCCCCAATATTGAGCCCAGGGCAGCAGCGTCGCCGCCGCCATCTCGGCGGGGTAGAGGCGTTCGAGCCAGTACAGTTGCGACCCGATATTAAGGCCGTCGGGCAGGGCGGGCGAACCGGTGATCGCAAAGGCGTCGCGCTCCTTGCGATAGGCGTCCATGATCTCGTTCGGAATAGACTGCTCATAATCGAGCGGCGCGAAGGCAAGTTCATCGCCGACAAGCGCAGCCACGCCTGCGCCATGCGCGACGGGGACGATGACTTCCACAGGACTCGACGCGTAGCGCGAGAGTGATTCTGTGAGCCATGCGGCGATGCCTGCGGTGTCGAGGCGGCGAATCCCGTCCTCGATCCGCACCTCGTTCGGGCGGACCTGTCGATCCAGAATCTGGCCCTGGCGAGACCAAAGGGACACTTTGCTCAGCGTTTTGCCGATATCGACGATGATAGCGAAGCCGCGGTTCAGTTCGTCCTCCCGCATGAAACTTTTCTCATATTGTTTGATCGAATATGATCGATTAGTAACGCAAAGGATTGATCGAGGAAAGCGCAAATGATAATAGGAGCGCCATGAACATGCAAAATCCAGTCTCGTCGGCGGCCATCCCCTTTGCCGTCCCCTCCAGCCGCTGGGATGACGGCGTCGCCGCGACTCTCAGCCCTGCCGAATTGCTCTTGTATCGGTCGAATCTGCTCGGTTCGGACCTGACGGTGACCAATTTTGGTGGTGGCAACACCTCCGCCAAGATCGTGGAGACCGATCCCCTGACGGGCGCGCAGACCGAAGTGCTGTGGGTCAAGGGTTCCGGCGGCGACATCGGTTCGATGAAGCTGGATGGCTTTTCAACGCTCTATCAGGAAAAGCTGCTAGGCCTTGAGAAACATTATGGCGGTCCCGACGACGACGACAAGATGGTCGGCTACCTGCCCCATTGCACGTTCAACCTGAATCCCCGCGCCGCCTCGATCGACACCCCGCTGCATTCGCTACTTCCTTTTGCACATGTCGATCACGTCCACCCCGACGCCATCATCGCGCTTGCCGCTTCTTCCGGCGGCGAAGCCGCGACCAAGGAAATCTGGGGCGGCAAGATCGGCTGGCTGCCCTGGAAGCGCCCCGGCTACACACTGGGCGTGCAGCTGCGCGACTATGTGAAGGCCAACCCCGGCGTCGAAGGCGTAATGCTCGCGGGCCACGGCATCATCTGCTGGGCCGACAGCGCCAAGTCCTGCTACGAACATACGGTCGAGCTGATCGCGGACGCCGCCAATTATCTGAACGCCAAGCTGGCCGAAAAGCCTGCCTTCGGCGGCCGGGTCGTTGCTCCTAATGCTGATCGTGCAGCGATCGCCGCCGATCTGATGCCGCGCCTGCGCGGCCTGATGACCGGCGCGCGCACCAAGGTCGGCCATTATTCGGATGACGCCGAAGCGCTGGAGTTTGTGGGTTCGTCCGAGTTCCTGCGCCTTGCCGCGCTGGGCACTTCCTGCCCCGACCACTTCCTGCGCACCAAGATCGCGCCGCTGCCGCTCGATCCGGCGAAATTGCAGGACGACGCCTATCTGGCGGAGCAGATCGCGGCCTATCGCGAGATGTACGCGGCCTATTATGAGCGTTGCAAGCGGTCCAACTCGCCCGCGATGCGGGACGCCAACCCGATCGTCGTGCTGGTGCCGGGCGTCGGCCGCATCACCTTCGCCGGTGACAAGACGACCGCGCGTCTGGCCGGTGAGTTTTACGGCAACGCGATCAACGTCATGCGTGGCGCCGAAGCGATCGGCGAGTATATCGCGCTGGACGAACAGGAAGCGTTCGACATCGAATATTGGCTGCTGGAAGAAGCAAAGCTCCAACGCATGCCCAAGCCCAAGCCGCTCGTCGGCAAGATCGCCTTGGTAACCGGTGGCGCGGGCGGCATTGGTGCCGCGACCGCTGCACGCCTGCTGGCGGACGGTGCCTGCGTCATGCTGGCCGACCGTGCCGCCGACGCGATTGAAGAAGTGCGGGCGGGCTTTGCCAAACAGTTCGGCAAGGATGTGATCCGCGCCGCCGTGTGCGACGTGACCGACGAAGCGCAGGTCCAGGCCGTGTTCGACGATTGCGCCCGTGAGTTTGGTGGCCTCGACATTCTGGTCGCCAATGCAGGTATCGCTTCGTCGGCGCCGATCGAGGAAACCACCGTCGCCCTGTGGCGCAAGAATTACGACGTGCTGGCCGAGGGCTATTTCCTTACCGCTCGTGCCGCCTTCCCGCTGATGAAGCGGATGAAGGAGCAGGGCGGCGCCTCGATCGTGTTCATCGGTTCGAAGAATGGCGTTGCCGCCGCGACCAACGCGTCGGCCTATGCCTCCGCCAAGGCCGCCGCCAACCATCTGGCGCGCTGCCTGGCGCTGGAGGGCGCGCCCTTCGGCATCCGCGTCAACACGGTGAACCCGGATGCTGTCATCAAGGGCAGCAAGATCTGGGACGGCGACTGGCGCAAGGAACGTGCTGGCGCGCACGGTATCGACTCCGGCAAGGAACTGGAGGAACATTACCGCCAGCGTTCGATGTTGAAGCGCGACGTGCTGCCGTCCGACATCGCTGAAGCGGTTTACTTCCTCGCTGGCGACATGTCGGCCAAATCGACCGGTAACATGATCAATGTCGATGCAGGCAACGCCCAGGCGTTCACGCGCTGATCGATCAGGAGAGGCTATTATCATGAGCAATCTGCCCATTTCCGCCGAGCTGATCGCGGAATCCAATGCCCGCGACACGCAAGCACTGGAAGAAGATTATGCCGCGCTCGGCCGCAAGCTGTCGCGCACCGGCATCGACATCGACGCGATCAAGGACCGCGTGGCGGGCTTTTCCGTCGCCGTACCCAGCTGGGGCGCGGGACGGGGCGGCACCCGCTTCGCCAAGTTCCCGATCGCGGGCGAACCGACCAACATCCACGAAAAGCTGGAAGATTGCGCCGTCATCAACCAGCTGAGCCGTGTCACGCCCCGCGTCTCGCCGCACTTCCCCTGGGACAAGGTAAGCGATTACAAGGGCCTGCGCGAGGAAGCTCAGAGCCTTGGTCTTGGGTTCGATGCGGTCAATAGCAACACCTTCCAGGATCAGCCCGGACAGGCCCAAACCTACGCCACTGGATCGCTGTCCTCGACGGTCGAAGCGACGCGCCAGCAGGCCGTCGAGCATAACATCGAATGCATCGAGATCGGCCGCCAACTGGGTTCGACCGACCTTACTGTCTGGGTCGGCGACGGCACCAACTTCCCCGGCCAGCAGGACTTCGCCCGCAGCCTGGACCGCTATCTGGAAGCCGCAGCTCAGGTCTATGCGGCGCTGCCCGACGATTGGCGGATGCTGCTGGAACATAAGATGTTCGAGCCGGCCTTCTATTCGACGGTCATTTCGGATTGGGGTTCGTCGATCCTCGCCGCGCAGGAGCTGGGTCCGAAGGCCAAGTGCCTGGTCGATCTTGGCCACCATGCGCCCAATGTCAACATCGAGCAGATCGTGGCCCGCCTCCACCGTTTCGGCAAGCTGGGCGGGTTCCACTTCAACGACAGCAAATATGGCGACGACGATCTGGACAGCGGTTCGATCAACCCGCACCAGCTGTATCTGGTCTTCAATGAGCTGGTCGAGGCGGAACTGCATCCGCGCGACGGGTTCAACCCCAGCTACATGATCGACCAGTCGCATAATGTGACCGACCCGATCGAATCCATGCTTTCGTCTGCCGAGACGATCACGGCTTGCTACGCCAAGGCACTACTCGTTGATCGGGGCGCGCTGCACGCCGCGCAGGAAGGCAATGACACGATGATGGCGTTCCAGGCGCTGCGCCGTGCTTATAATGTCGACGTGGCACCGATCATCGCCAAGGCACGGTTGGAAGCTGGTGGCGCGATTGATGTCCTTACAACCTACCGCGCCAGCCTGTGGCGCGAGCGCAAGGCGCAGGAGCGCAAACCGGTCGGCTTGGGCGCGGGAATCGTCTGATCTGAAATGTGATAGGACGCTGCCAGAATATGGTAGCGTCCTATTTTATGCCGGGAAGATCGTCGGCATATTTTAGTGAGATGATTGGGCAAAGCTCATCGCCGCGATATCTGTGCTTGTGAACAATGCGGCTTCCGCACGGGGCGCTCGCACCTACGTTGTAGATTAGCAGGCCAACTTCGATGCCATCAGTGGCTGCCGCAACCTTCGGCAGCATTTCGTCGGATGTGACGTCCAAAGGGAGTGTGCGAACCTCTACATCGAAGCTAGCTCCAATGTCATCTTTCAACGTTCGACGCGGGTCGGGCTTGCACGCGATCAAAGTAAGCGGGGTCTGACGGCGGCCTTGCGCGGCTGCCGTTCGCAGGGATGATTGCCGCTCTTTGAACGGGTTGGCCGCTGCCGGGCCGACGGCGGTGGACGGTGGAGCAAAAGCGGGCCGTCCTGCGGCACGCAGCGAGGGAGTGATCGGTATCGAGCTGCCGTCGGGCATCAGGGTGAGCGTGGACGCCACCGTCGATGCCAATGCGCTGTCGCGGGTGATCGGTATCCTGACGCGATGATCCCGCTGCTGCCTCAATGCGGATATTCCTGGCCTGCGGTGCGACAGACATGCGCAAGGGTTTCGACGGCCTTGCCGTGATGACGCAGCAGGTTCTGGAGCAAAGTCCGCATTCCGGCGCGCTGTTCGCCTTTCGAGGGAAGCGCGGGGATCTGACGAAGCTGCTCTGGTATGACGGTCAGGGCATGTGCCTTTTCTCCAAGCGGATGGACCCACGCTTACCGTGGGCTAGTCGGCTAGTTCAAAGAGCTGGCGCAAATTGTGGGCGCCATTCGCCAAAAGCCCAATATCGGTGCCGACAGACAGAAAATTGACGCCCTCACCGATGCGCCGCTGGGCATCGTCCGGTGAAATAGCAAACAGGCCTGCCGGTTTTCCTAGAGACTTAATGCGGCTTAACCCCTTGGAAATCGCCTGCTGCACGTCAGGATGACCGGGGTTCCCAAGATACCCTAAAGACCCAGCGAGATCGGCGGGACCGATGAATAGCGCATCCACGCCCGGCACAGATGCGATATCCTCTATTGCATCCAGACCTGCCTGGCTTTCGATCTGAACGATCGTGAATATTCTCTCATGCGCGGTCGCCAGATAGGATTTATCGACACCGAACCCGGATGCCCGGCTGGTCGCGCTCGCGACGCCGCGCATGCCAAGAGGTGGAAACCGGGTAGCCGCTACGATCCTTTCAGCCTGGGCGCCACTTTCCACCATAGGCACCAACAGGGTCTGGAAACCGATATCGAGATACTGTTTGATGATTGCCGCTTCGTCAACGGGGACGCGCGCAACCGGGGCGACTGGATAGTTGGAAATCGCCTGAAGCTGAGCCAGCAACGTTTGCAATGTGTTTGGCGCGTGCTCCCCATCGAACAGCAGCCAGTCAAAGCCTGCACCCGCGCAAATTTCAGCCGTATAAGGATTAGCGAGCGCTTGCCAAAGCCCGATCAACGGGCGACCTTCATCCAAAAGCGTACGAAAGGCGTTCATGCAAAGCGCACCGAAATGGCGCCCATGGGACCATAGTCCACATGGAAGCTGTCGCCCGCGCGCGCGGGCACGGGCGCGGTGAAACTGCCGCCAAGGATGATTTCACCCGCCTCCAGATATTCACCGTAAGGAGCTAGCTTGTTGGTCAGCCAGGCTGGACCATTGGCCGGATGATTCAGCACCGCTGCGGCAACGCCCGAATCCTCGATAACCCCATTACGGTAAAGCAATGCGGATACCCAACGCAGATCGACGTCCATCGGGCGGATCGGCCGCCCGCCCAGCACGATGCCCGCATTCGCGGCATTATCCGAAATCGTATCGAACACCTTGCGCGTCACGCGACTGGCCTTGTCCACCTGCTCAATGCGCGCATCGATGATCTCGAGCGCTGGAACAATATAGTCCGTCGCCGAAAGAACATCAAAAATCGTGCAACCAGGGCCGGTCAACCGGCTTTTGAGGATGAACGCCAGTTCTACTTCGACCCTGGGGACGATAAAGCGCTCGATCGGGATATCCTGCCCATCGGGAAAAAGCATGTCATCGAGCAACAGGCCGAAATCGGGTTCGCTGATATTGGACGATCTTTGCATCGGACGGCTGGTGAGGCCGATCTTGTGTCCAATCGGACGTCGTCCATCGGCTATCTTCCTGGCGACCCACGCGCGCTGCACGGCGTAAGCGTCCTCGATCGTCATGCCTGGATAGGCCAGGGAAAATTGAGAAACCTGCGTGCGCGATTTTTCCGCGACATCAAGTTGGTCCGCCAAGCGGGTGATGATGTCGTCAGCGAGCGCCATGATCAGAACTTTCCGAAGCTTGAGAAGGGCAAACTGCGCATTTTTTGTGCGTTGAAATCATTTAATGCACTTCCGTTGATCGTCCCGCTCACAATAAGGGTTATCAATATGCAGATCGCTATTTATTTAACATGATAATTTGTCAAGGCCGATATGAGCCCGAGATGTGATATGACGTGGTATCGTCTCCCCTATCGCGCTTCCTTGGCAGGCGATTTGCTCGGCGCTCGTGAAGCCTTTATGGGACCAATACGGCCGATCCTGGGCGATGCAAGCGTGACCGAGCAGCAGTGGCGCGTGCTTCGCGTACTCGCCTTCGAACGCCATACGGAGCCATCGGTGCTAGCGGAAGCGGCCCTGCTGCACGCACCCAGCCTGCCCAGAATATTGAAAGATCTGGTCGATCGGAGGTTGATTATGCGCGAAGCAGACACGCAGGATCGCAGGCGCGCGAACCTGACGCATTCCGATCAGGGGTCTCTGACGTCAATAATGGATGAGGTCGGATCGACCTATCCAACAACGAAGCAGTTTTATTTAACATAAGATATATTATCAATCATAACGGCCATGGCCGCTATTCGGACACGTTGCCTTCCAGACCATCATTGTCAGAAAACATGTCTCGCTGGACAAACGACCTAACGCCGGACCCATTTCTGCCGCCAGAACGATCGATACAGCCTTAGGGCGTAAACTCATAAATATCGCGTTCGAGGCGCCAAAATGGCGAACATATCGGGCCAAAATACGCGCCGCGAAGGTCATACACCTTTGCAAGCGTATTTTGGTTCGAGATGGAAGCCATTTTGGCGTCCTGTGGATTTGACCAAAAAGGCCCATCACGGCGTCGAGAAGGCTTGAAATAACGACATATTCCTGCGCCCTCTCTCCTTGTGCTGGGCCTTTTTGCCTCAAACCTCGAACGCGATATTTATGAGTTTACGCCCTAGCTTCAGTCGGATTGTACCTCAGGGAATGAGATGAAGCGCATTAGTACCCGCCGAACCGTCCCGATATACCATAAGTCCGGACGCCGCCTTGATCCTGAAGCGGTTCCTGAAATCACGGCATTTCCAACAATATATCCGAGACTCCAGACCGCAGTCCTGGCTTTAGCCCAAGGCGCTGCGACTGCTCAGACCGGCACATGGCTCGCGAAAAGCGCCGTGGCTCCCCGCTAGCCTGTTGCCTGCAAAATCAACCGCCGTTCTGGCTCAGCTGAAGCATGTGGCCCTCCGGATCGGCAACAAAAGCAACCTGCATGCCGCCCATGCCGGGAACTTCCCGCGCTGGCTCCAGAACACGTCCACCGGCTTTTTCCACTCGGGCGATCAGGTCGGCAATATCCTTCGTTGCCAGGCCTAGGATCGACTCGTTTGCGACCGGCGTTTGGGTGTCGTGGAACTGAGCAAGAATGAACAGCGGCCCACCCTCGTAGGTCGGCATAAACACGACTTCGCTGACCTTCCGTCCATTGATTTCCGCTTCAACGCGGTTCATCTCGACCAGGCCGATAGCCGAGGAATAGAAGGACACCGCCTTGTCCAGGTCCTTGACCTGGAGCTTGGTGAACATGAAATCGGTGTTGCCGTTTTTGGCAAAAGGTATCGCCACGTTTTGTCTCCTATTCCGACATTCTCGCACAGCGATCGACTTCTCGCCGAACTGCATGAAGCGGTGGAAGCCGCCATTAGGCGGCTTCGTCCATTGCATCGGCGGGGATGTTCGTGGGACCGCCAATATCGTAGACCTTGGCCAGAAGACCGACGAACGCATTGTCGTTCATGGGATCGGTCGGCACTTCGAACTGGACACCACGCTTCTTCATGTCCTCGATCAGCATGTTGATCGCCTGCTCATGGGTGATGTCGTCGCGGTGATCGTAGGTCAGCTTGAAATCGTCCATGTCCTTGAACAGACGAGCGCCCCAATGGACCAGGAAGCGCATTTCCTCTTCCGGCACCTTCTGGGTGACCTTACCAAAAGTTTCGATCTGCCAGCCCGTCGGATCCTGCGCATCGGGGCCAAAGGTCGAACTGATGTCGAGCCCTTGCGGCCTGCGCATGGCGACCGGACCCGCAGCCTGTCCGTGGTGGAACGTCATCTCGTTTTCGACGACCACCGCGCGGCCCCAGATGGGGGCGTTGATCTGCATGGCCTCACCGCTCGGCCCATCAGGCCAGCAGTTAAAGCCGCCGCCGATCTTGCCCTTGTAATACCAGGCGATCACCTGGCCCTTCTTCGAGCGCCAGCGATTGAACAGGCAGGACTTCGCCATGGTCAGCAGCAGCCAAAGCGGCGTGTTTTCCATCGTCAAACCACGGAAGACCGTACCATCCAGATGGGGCGGCCCGCCGAGGGGGGTTGGCCCCTGGATATTGAAGAGGAAGGTCTCGGGTTCGGCATATTGGCAATCGTAATAATTACGCACCAGCTCGAGAAAGCGGGAGTTGTAATAGCAATCCTCGATCTCTGGGTAGAAGCAGGTTCCCCCACGCGCCAAATACCCTCGAAATCCGGGATAGATGCCAATCATGTCCCAGGTCAGCTTGACCCCTTCCGGCAATTGCTTGCCTGCGCCTGAGGTCGTGGCGATAACCTCCTCTGGCGTCTTGAAGTTTTCCGCAAGCATCAACGGCCAAGGACCATTGTTACGAGCAACACTCAACAAACGCGCATGCTGATCGTCCGTATAAGCTTTATCGATCAACTGCGGAGGTGCGACAGGGCGGAACTGCTCAGCGAGATCACGAAGCATCATCTAGTCTCCCAATATCATTCGGTTGTTTACGGAAGCGGATCAGATGGTCAGCATTTCCATTTCGCGCGGTGCGGTCTTGGCGGCATCGTCGGCACGCGTGACATTGAAGTCTTCTTCGCGGGGCGAGCGCAGGACATGCCATATGCGCGAGTTGTGGCGCGGGATGGCGAGGATGACCTTCTTCTGCCCGTCGGCGCCCTTGTCGCGATAATAGCCATGGGCGCTGCCGCACTGGACCCAGGCCGTGTTGGCCAGGTTCGCATCGACATCGTCGATGAACGCCTGCGTCGCCTCTGGCGACACATCGAAGGACGACAGATGATCGTCCACCATCCATTGCAGCAGTTCGACGATATAATGGACCTGCTGCTCGCTCACCACCGCATGGTTGGCGACCAGATAGCTGTAGGGCGCGCCCATGAAGACGAAGTTGGGGAAGCCGGTGATCAGCATGCCTTCATAGGAGAAGGGATGCGGGTCGAACGCGTCCGTCAAAGTTTCGCCGCCGACGCCGCGAATGTCGAACTGCCGCCCGAAATGCAGATTATAGCCGGTCGACAGCAGCAGCACGTCGCATTCGATCCGCGTGCCATCGGCCAGGATCACCGCGTCCTGCTCGGCCTCGGCCAATTCGCCGCGCACGATCGACACATTGGGCTTCTTGAGCGTGTCGTAAAAACCGCAATCGAGGATCGGCCGCTTGGCGAACACCGGGAAGTTGGGTGTCAACAGCTTCACCATCTCCGGATCGTCCGGGAAATGGCTCTTCAGATAGCCTTCGCACATCATGCGCATGCCGTCGTTGATCGGGCCAAAGCCGCCCGTCTTCGCGGCATAATCCTCATCCTTCATGATCATGCCGTGCATGTCGCGCATCTGGCTGTGCAAGCCCTGCAGACGCTTCCACTGCGCGACGAAGGGCACATATTCCATCGCCCAGCGCTCGATTTCGGCCACCGGCGCATGCGCCTGCGGATTGGGGATGATATGTTCCGGCTGGCGCTGGACGATCACCAGTTCGCCGACCTTGTCGGCAATGGCCGTCGCTACTTGTACGCCCGAACAGCCCGTGCCGACCAGGACGACCTTCTTGCCCGTCAGATCGACCGAATGGTCCCAGGCGGCCGAATGAATGACCGGCCCCTTGAAGCTGTCGAGATTCTTCACCTTGGGATAATTGGGATTGTTGTTGGGTCCCACCGCCATGATGAGGACGTTGCACTCATGGCTTTCCGGCTTGCCGTTGCGGATCGCCTTCACCGTCCAGATCTTGCGCTTCTCGTCCCATTCCGCACCCTCGACCCAGGTGCCGAACCGGATCCGGTCGCGAAGACCATATTTGTCGGTGACGCGATCGAGATAGGACAGGAATTCCGGGCCACGCGGGTAGAATTGCGTCCAGGAAGCATTGGGTTCGAAGGAGAAGGAATAGACCCGGCTCGGCGTATCGACCGCCGCGCCCGGATAGGTGTTGGTCAGCCAGTTGCCACCGACCGTGTCCATCGCCTCCAGCACGGTGAAGTCAAAACCGGCCTGCTGCAATTTGATGGCGGCGTTGATGCCCATCATGCCCGCGCCCACAACCAGCACCTTGAAATCGGCGGGCGGGACATCGGCAGCCTTGCGAATGCGCGTGTCGGTGGTGAACCCGGCATGCTGGAACGCGACATCCACCGACATTTCGGGAAGGTCCTGACCCAGCAGCAAACGGCTCATCCGCTTGAACATCGGCCGGTCCAGCTGTGGCATGACCGGAGGCTTCCCGGCCTTTACCGCCACGCGCAGGCGATCGCGGATCTCGGCGACCACGGCCGGATCGATGGCAGGCCGTTCTTCATGCGCATGGATGTCGACGAACGTCTCGACCAGCTCTTCCTGCCGGCCGTCAATCGCATCCCAATAGTGGTTCAGCAGCGTCCGATTGCCGGTCATCTGGATCAACGCCATCAGCGCCATGGTGGGGTCCAGCGCATCGATCGCGGCATCGACCCTGGCATTCATGTCCAGCACCCGTTCGTGCATCCCGTTTCTCCTCATATGTGCCCGCTTTCGGACTCGATGAGAATGAATTACACATTAGTGTGTAATTGATCAAGCAACATTCACCGACAGCGGCCAAATGATGCTGCGCCACCCTACTGGTCTGCTCCGTCATTTCGGCTTCAGTCATTTGGCGATCCGCCCAGGATCATCCGCCACTGAAGCTCACCGAAGGCTTCGTCTCGCCATTCATTGGGGACGTTGCGCCAATCCCCATTTTCCGTGTCGGATCAATTGGTGAGCCCATATGGTAACTTCACGTTAGACATGCGGGCGCTCCCCATGAAATGCCAATTCAATCCGTGAAAAATTTTCGACATTGGCGATGTTTCCTCGATGGAGCTTGTCGGCAACGTAAGTTGCGAACAACTATCCATCTCTCATTATGGACTCACCGGCATATGGAACCATCCGCTGCCGGACGGCCCGCTGCGAATTAGCAACGTCCGTCTCGCCAACATTCCGGACAAACAGAGTTCGTCGCTCGGTTAAAGGAATTCTCTCACATGTCACTCGCTCCCGCCATTGCCTCTCCTTCCTCTCCCGTCATCATCACCGGTGGCGCATCGGGCATAGGTCTTGCGTCCGCTCATGCGCTGGCCGTCATTGGCCGCCCTGTTGCTCTATGGGACATCGACGGCGACAAGGCATCGGCAGCGGCCCGCGCCATCATGGCGGAACATGGCACAGCGTCCACGGGCATTGCGATCGATCTGCGTGAACTTGGTGGCATCGAAGCTGCCCTGGCGGCGACGCGAAAAGCGATCGGCAGGCCAGGCGGACTGGTCCATGCTGCTGGCGTTGTTGATACAGCATCGCTGGACGGACTGACGCCGGAAAGCTGGGACAGCGGGATAGCGATCCATCTCCGCTCCCTCGCGTTCATCGTTCAGGCACTCCATCAGGATCTGGCGGCGCAGCCGGGCTCCGCAATCGTGGCGATAGCTTCCATCAACGCAACCCTCGGCAATGCCATGAACCCGGTCTACAGCGCGGCGAAAGGCGGAATATTGTCGCTCGTAAGATCGCTGGCCGATCGGCTGGCCCAAGATGGCGTCCGCATCAATTCGGTATCACCGGGCCAGATCATGACGCCCATGATGCGTCCCGCAGTCGAAGCTCTGCCCCATGGGCATTTCGAAAAGCGTATCCTGCTCAATCGCCTTGGCGATCCAGAGGAAGTGGCACGGGTTGTACGCTTCCTTTTGTCCGATGAGGCAAGCTATATCACCGCGTCGGAGATTGTCGTCGATGGCGGCAACATTTCGTCCCAAAGGGGATGAGCATAAGGATCGCGGCTTCCTTCCCGGGTCGCGGCGCATTCTTCTCGAATGCCACGTCCCTTACCCACCACCCGTTGCCCAGCCTCGGGTAGCCAGAACGAGGACGTTGACCGGCGTTCATAAATGAAACGTAGTTGTTTACATTATCGACCTCGCACACTAAAACCGCCCCTAATGATGTAGCTTACAGGGCTGCGCTAGCCATGCCGACGACCGGACAAGGCCTGTTACGCCTGGCCCCGTGTTAAGTAGCAAGGCCTGCGAATGGTCTTGCCTGAAACGGGCCTAATGAAAGTCGACGAGGAGATTATGTGCGCCATCCCTTCCGTTATCTGACGCTCATGCTTTGCGGCGTTACGCTCGCTGGACAGGCTACCGCCGGTGAAATGCCGCGCCTTCGCACGGAAAATGGCCGCCATGCGCTGATGGTTGACGGCAAGCCCTATCTGATGCTGGGCGCGCAAGTTCATAATTCCAGCAATTATCCTTCGGTACTGCCCCAGATATGGCCGGTGATGCAGGCTTTGAGCGCCAACACGATCGAGATTCCGGTCGCCTGGGAACAGTTCGAACCCAGCGAAGGCAAGTTCGACTATAGCTGGGTCGATACGCTGCTGACCCAGGCCCGCCAGAATGACATGCGCGTGGTGCTGCTGTGGTTTGGCAGCTGGAAGAATGGAGAATCGACCTACACGCCAGAATGGGTGAAGAACGATACCAAGCGCTTCCCCCGCCTGATGCGCCGCGATGGCCGTCCGACAATGACCTTGTCGCCGCTGGGCGAAGAGACGCTCAAGGCGGATCGCAAGGCCTTCACGGCACTGATGCGGCACTTGCGTGAGGCGGACGCCAAGCACACGGTGATCATGGTCCAGGTCGAAAATGAGATCGGCAGCCATGGGGTCGCGCGTGACTATTCGCCCGCAGCAGAGCAGCTGTTCGCGCAGCCTGTGCCCGAAGACGTCCGCATCGCGTCCGGCAAGCCTGCCGGCACTTGGGCGGAAGCCTTCGGCAAGGAGGCGGATCAGGCATTTGCGGCATGGACCTATGCCCGCTTTGTCCAGCAGGTTGCCGTCGCGGGTAAGGCCGAGAAGAACCTTCCCCTCTACACGAACGCAGCAGTGTTCGACGCCACGGGGACGGCCATGGCGGCTCAGGTTGCGAGCGGAGGCCCCAATTGGAATGTGTTGCCCATATGGAAAACCGTTGCGCCCGCGCTAGACCTTATAGGCCCTGATCTCTATCTGCCCGTGGATAAGACCTATCTCGGCCTGCTGGATCGTTATACCCGCCCGGACAATGCATTATTTGTTCCGGAAACGAGCAACGCGGCTTGGGCGGCGCGCTTCTTCTGGTCGGCGCTCGGTCGTGGAGCCATTGGCTACGCGCCTTTCGGCATGGATGCGACCAGCTATTCAAACTATCCGCTGGGTGCACGGAAGCTGGACGCAGCCACGATCGAAGCCTTTGCCGCGCCCTATCGCCTGTTCCGTCCAATCGCGAGCGACTGGGCGGCGATCGCCAGCAAGAACCCCACTTGGGGCACTGCGAAGAATAGCGCGGGCGAAGACTCCACCAATATGGGCAGCTGGAAGATTTCCGTGACCTACGGCCGTAACAACTTTGACGTGCCCGCCTGGCCCGGCATGGAACCGCCGCCCTGGGCCAAGGAGCCGTTAGGCGGAGGGGTCGTTGCTCAGTTGGCTCCCAACGAATTTCTGGTCGCGGGTCAATATAGCCGGTTCCAGTTCGCACCGACGGATTCCGCTGTCAACGGGCAGATCCTCAGCGCGGAAGAAGGGACGTTCGTGAACGGCCGGTGGGAAGCGCGGCGTCGCTGGAATGGCGATCAGATTTCCTACGGCTTCAATTTCAACGAACAGCCTGCGCTTCTTCGCGTAAAATTATCCACCTATTAAGGTTCAAGCCTGGGGGCGGCACGCCCGCCCCCTCACGGCTGCGGCTGGCTACTATCAGGTGACCTACAGTCGGCTCGAAATCGGCTGGCGTATCGACCCGTTGATCCTCAAACGCCGATGAACGCCACGCGACTCTCTTTCGACCTTGCAGCCTCGCGCTCGCGCGCCTGTTCCAGCGCTTCATGATTGTCGCCGATCCAGTCACAAATCTGACTGACCGTTCCCAGGAACCCCCTACCCAGATCGGTCAGTCGATATTCCACGCTCGGCGGCATGGTCGGCCGGACCTCCCTTGATACCATCCCGAAACGCTCAAGTTCGCGCAGCGTCTGCGTCAACATTTTGGAACTGATGGGCGCTGCGCAACGCTTGAGGTCGGAAAAGCGCATCTCGCCACCACCCAGTCTGTAGGTGACAAGCATTGTCCACTTGTTCCCGACCAGTTCGAGAATTTCCAAGGCGGTTCGTGGGTCTACTTTGGTATCCATAAGATACCTAATACCTGATCGGTGCCTTGTTGCAAATCAAAACTAGAATCGGTAGCCCTCTTTCATCAAGAGGCGCGACACGCCTGTGGAGAGGAACTATCATGAAAATTCTTGTTATTGGCGGGACCGGCATGATTGGCGGCCATGCAGCCCTTCATCTTGCATCGCAGGGGCATGACGTCACCGTCTCGGGCCGCAAGCCCCCGCAACCGGACACCGAACTGTCGCGCCTGCCCTTTTTGCAGGGCGATTATGTTGAGGGCAGCTTCACGGGGCAGGACTTGACCGGCTTTGACGCGATCATCTTCGCGGCCGGAGCCGATCTTCGCCATGTTCCCGAAGGTGCGGATTATGAGGCTCACATCTTCCGGGCCAACGCCGAAGCCGTGCCGCAGTTCGCCGCGCTCGCCAAGCAGGCAGGCGTCCGGCACTTCATCCATGTCGGCAGCTTCTATCCGCATGTCGCGCCCGAACTGGTGGAAAAAAGCGTATATGTTCGCGCCCGAAAACTTGCCACCGACGGTATTACCGCGCTGGCGGATGACAGCTTCCATGTTGTCAGCGTGGACGCGCCGTTCGTCGTGGGTGCGGTCCCGGGCATGAGCCTGCCGATGTTCGAAGCATATACCCGTTATGCCGAGGGACAACTTGGCATCCCGCCCTTCGCTCCCGCCGGGAGCACCAATTTCATTTCCACCCTGTCCTTGTCCGAAGCGATCCAGGCCGCTCTGGAAAGAGGCGAAAATGGCAAAGCCTATCTGGTTGGCGACGAAAATCTGAGCTTTGCGGACTATTTCAAGCTGTTCTTCCGGGCCGCCGGGAACGACGTGGATGTGCCTGCGCTGGACCAGGAACATCCCCTGCTGCCGGACGTCGCGATCTTCACGGGGCGCGGAAACGTCGTGCGGTACGAGCCCGACGCAAAGACGCTGGCTGACCTTCGCTACCGCCGCAACGATGTCGCGCGCGCGGTAAAGGAAGTCGTCGATCAGTTCCGGTCGGCAAAATGAGTATGGCTCCTCTGGCGGGCCGAACAGCGGTCGTTACGGGGGGCAGCGGCGGTATCGGCACGGCTTGCGCACAGGCGCTGGTCGCCGATGGCGCGCGCGTGCTCATCACAGGGCGCAGACTGGAGGCGCTGAACGCAGCGCGCGCCCGCATAATCGGCGATTTTCCGGAAGCCCAAGTGGCGACCTTCGCTGGTGATGCTACATCCGAAAAGGACGTTGGCGACGCGCTTACGCAGGCTTATGCCATGGCAGATCGCCTCGATATTCTGGTGCCTGCGGTCGGAGGCGGCGGCTTCGGCCCCTTCCTCTCGACCAGTGTAGAGGATTTGCGCCGGGATCTTGACCTCAACATCACCAGCGCTTTCATCGCGATGCAGGCCGGGGCCAAGTTGATGCGCGAAGGCGGGTCAATCGTGTGCATATCGTCCACGGCCGCGACCCTCCCCTTCCCCGCACTAGCTACCTATTGCGCCAGCAAAGCCGGGCTGGAGGCGTTGATCCGAACCGTGGCCGACGAACTGGGCACGCTCGGCATTCGTGTGAACGCGGTTCGCCCCGGCCTCACCCGCAGCGACGCGACGGTGGACATGTTCGCCAGCCCGGCGATCATCGATCGCTTTCTGGAGCAAACGCCGCTCAAACGGACGGGGGAGCCGGAAGATATCGCGGCGGCCGTGGCCTATCTCGCCAGCCCCGCTGCGTCCTGGGTCACCGGACAATCCTTTGCGGTCGATGGCGGACAGGAATTGCGGCGCAATCCGGACCTGCTGGGCGCCGCCTGATCAACGGACAGAATAATCGAGGACAGGATGATGCTGGATTTCACGGGCAAGACGGTTTTGGTGACTGGCGGCGGCGCGGGGATCGGACGCGCCTGCGCCGATGCATTTGCAGGGCAAGGCGCAAAGGTCTTCATTGCAGAGATCGATCCGGAACGCTGTGCCGATTTCACCGTCGGCAAGGCGATCCAGTGCGACGTCAATGATCCGCAACAGGTTGATGCGCTGGCCGACCGACTGAAACAGGAAACGGACGGCAAGCTCGATGTCCTTGTGAACAATGTCGGCCATTTCCTTCATGCCAAGTCATTTTCTGATCTTTCACGTGATGAGATGCAGGAAATTGTCGGCCTCAACCTGATCAGTCTCATGCATGTGACGAACCGTCTGCTCCCGCTACTGAAGGCATCGGCCCCCGGCAGTTCGATCATCAACATCACCTCCATCGAAGCCTATCGCGGCATTCCCAACTGCTCTGTCTATGCCGCCGCCAAATGGGGGATAACGGGCTTCACGAAGAGCCTCGCGCTCGAACTCGCGCCACTTGGCATCAGGGTGAATGACATCGCGCCGGAAACCACGGACACCCCACAGACCCCCGTCGATTATATGGTGCCGCCGGAAAACCGCGAACATGTGCAAAGATGGGTGCCGCTCGGGCGCTTCGGCCATCCGGACGACTGCGCGGGCGCGGCGCTCTACCTTGCCAGCCCGCTTGCGTCCTGGGTCACGGGAACGGCCATCAATGTCGATGGCGGTTCGCTGGCGGCGGCGGGATGGATTCGCGATATCAACGGGACCTGGACCAATATGCCGATCGTGACCGGCAACGGAATGAACCTGTGAGCGGCGCGATGAACAAGCTGATCGACGAAGCGGCACTCCGGCGCTCAGCGGAAATTTATGCTCAGGGTGCGGATCGGAAGGACAAGCAACTGTGGCGATCCGTGCTGGCGGATGACTGCCGGATTGAAGGGCCGGGATTCATCACAGAAGGGCTGGAGGCGACGTTGATGTCCATCGATGGACTCGCGCAGATGTTCCGCTCGACCTTCCACTGCGTCCATAACCAGACAGTTATGATCGATAGTGACAGAGCCAGCGGAGAGACCTATTGCACCGCCGATCATTTGCTCAACGACGCAGACCAGATTTTGCGCTGGACGATCCGTTATCTCGATGAATGGCGTCGTGATGGCGACGCGTGGCGCTTTACCCGGCGCAAGCTCGAACTGTTGTGGGAGGAACTGGTGCCTGTGACGGTTCGTCACGGCTGACCCAAATCCCAATTCATTGGGAAGCAATCAAAATCGCGCTACACATGTTGGACCCTGTCCAGCCCGGATCATATGCCGCATCGTCGGCGTTGTAGATCCAGGCAGCAAAGTGGAATGCGATGAACGAAAGACGTGCCTGCATAAACGCGATAGGTTGCGCCGTTCCTGACCAGGATGTGCATTCCCCTTTCATTCGATGGGCCAGCCAGCAATTAGTGGATGAACGGGCGCGCAGTCTGTTCGTCCGCATGGCAGAGCGCAGCGGCATCAATCATCGCTGGTCAGTCCTTCCCCAAATGGACGCGGAAGCCTCACCTGTCGATCCGGGCGGCTTTTATGCGGACGCCATGCCTTCGACATCGCAACGCATGCAACTCTATCATCGCTACGCCCCTGAATTGGCCCTTCGAGCCATCGCCGCTTTGCGCGCGAAGATAGTTCTTGATGGCGTCACCCATCTGGTCGTCGCCAGTTGCACCGGCTTCGTCGCTCCCGGCGTCGATCAGATCATCGCCGATGCGCTGGGTCTGGTCGGTGTGGAGCGGACACTTGTGGGGTTCATGGGCTGTTACGCAGCGGTCGCGGCGCTTCGGACTGCGCGGCATATCGTGCGGTCGGAACCCGATGCGCGCGTGCTGGTCGTCACCGTCGAACTGTCCTCGCTTCACCTTCAGCGGGAACAGCAGGTCGAAAGATTGCTGATGATGCTGCAATTCGGCGATGGCGCGGCGGCGGCACTGGTCAGCGCGCAGGATAGCGGCTTCGCGATGGATGCGCCCTTCGCGATAAATCTGGAAGGTTCTGCCGATCTCATCCGGTGGGAGATAGGCGACGCCGGTTTCGTCATGCACCTGTCCGGCGAAGTCCCGAGCCGCATTCAGACTGCTCTGCGAGACAACGGCGTCAGGGAGCGGATTTGCGGTTCGACTGATCCCGCATCGGTCGCGAACTGGGCGGTTCATGCGGGGGGCCGGTCCATATTGGACGCGGTCGAAAACGGCATGGAGCTGCAACCCGATGCTCTGGCCGTGTCTCGCGGCATCCTCGCGCGCCATGGCAACATGTCGTCCGCGACGCTGATGTTTATCCTCAGCGACCTGCTTGATGAAGGGAGCTCCGGCCCCGGCGTCGCGCTCGCGTTCGGACCGGGCGTCGCTGCGGAAGGATTCCGCTTTTCGCGGGCAGGTTGATGACAGGAGCGGCCAATCTGGAGGCGCTCATCATCGGCGGCGGCCCGGCTGGCTCTGCCACCGCCATCATCCTCGCCCGCGCCGGAATGAGGCCGCATCTCATTGAGCGTCAGGCCACTGCCCCCGCTGGCGTGTGCGGCGGCTTTCTCGGCTGGGACGCGATCGCTGGCCTTATGGAATTGGGGGTAGACCCGTGGAAGCTTGGGGCGCGGCCCATAAGCCGCTTCAGGCTGGCCACGGGGGCACGCTGCGTCGAAGCAGCCCTGCCCGCCACAGCCGCCGGTATTTCCCGCCACGTCCTGGACAATGCTCTTATCGAGGCAGCCGCCCACGCCGGTGCTATTGTCAGCCGAGGCCGAACGGCCCGCACAGCCGATCCAGATAGCCGCGCCGTGCGTTTCGACAATGGCGAGACGCTTACCGCAGACGCCCTGTTCATAGGCGTCGGCAAGCATGAGTTGCGCGGCGTGACCCGGCAATTCTCAAGCTCATCGGTCGGGCTGCGCACCTCCCTCCCTGCGTCCTCCGCATTGCATGGCGCGCTGTCGGGCTTCGTTGAACTGCACCTGTTTAATCATGGCTATGCAGGACTGCTTTTGCAGGAGGATGGATCGATCAATCTCTGCCTGTCGGTAAGCAGAGATCGGCTCACCACAACGGGAAGCGTTCCCGCGCTGCTAGACGAGTTGCAACAGGAGGCCCCACTGCTCCACGAACGGCTTCAGGGCGTCCCCACCCATTTCGATGCTGTCGCGGGCGTTCCCTATGGCTGGCGCGCGCCCCAAAGCCAGAAAGGCGTCTTTCGGATCGGCGACCAGAGCGCCGTCATAGCCTCACTCGCGGGCGACGGTATCGCTATCGCCCTGGCCAGCGGAGCGAGCGCTGCCGGAGCAATGCTGGTCGCAGGACCTGAAGCCTCACCGGCATGGCAGGACAAATGGCGGCGGCAGTGCGCGCGGCCTGTCGGCATTGCCGAAGCCCTGCGCCATGGTGCCGCAGCGCCCCTGACCCGCAATATCCTCATGTCGCTCTTACGGTTCGCGCCTGGATTGGGAACCGGCGCCGCATCCCTCACCCGGATCAGGAAAGGGTAAGCGGCGTCTCCCGCACGCGCTCCACGCACAGGCGAAAGGCGAAACGGCGCACTATCCGCACCTGATCCTCAGATATGCCCGCCTGCGCCAGCAGATCGATCCACTCCCGACGCCGGAACGATCGAGCGATCGATAATTGACCGTCTTCCCGCACGATCCTGTGGACGCGCAGCAGTCGCGCCAGAATGGGGAAGCCCCAATGCGCAAAGCCATGTCGGTGCAGGTCGCAGATCAACCAGCCCATCCTCGCATTCGCCTCCATATGACGCAGGAAGGTCATCGACTGCGCGTCGGTCATATGATGCGTGACCTGGCTTGAAATGATGAAGTCGAACGGCTCCGGCTGATCGAGATAATCACCAGCCCGATAATCGATCGACAGGTCGGACGGGGTCGCATGCCGCGCCGCCTGCAAACTCTTTTCATTGAGGTCCACGCCGATCAGTTCGGCATCGACACCCCGGCGCCGCGCCCATCGGGCAATCGCGCGCAGAACGTCGCCGTCGCCAAATCCAACATCGAGCAGGCGGAAATGTCTTGCCTGTCCCGCTGCGCGTTGGAGGAAAGCGATGGTGGGCCAGGATGTGAATGTCCATCGGTTGACGCGCGCCAGATCGTGCAGAACCCGCTCATAAACAGCCGGATCGAGATCGGGCGCATCCATCTGCTCTTCCTGACGCGATCTTGTGATGAGCTTGGCCATGTCTCGTCTTCTCCCGCCCTCATTCTACCACATAGAAAGCAGTTGATGCGCTGCAGTTTTTGTCTCACCGTGCAAGGGCGGGGGCGGATAGGAGTATGACAATGCTGGCGGCTTCCCTCCTCTTGCTCGCCTCTTCGGCTGCGCTTCCTGCAACCGACGTAGCCGGTCTATGGGTGACGGACGATGGCAAAGGCCTCGTCAAGATCGAGCCGTGCGGCGCGAAACTGTGCGGCCGGATCGTGCGAGTACTCGATACGAGTGCCGACGTCCCCAAGACGGACGTCCATAACCCGAACCCTCGCCTCCGCGCGCGGCCTCTGGCGGGCCTTCTCACCCTCTGGGATTTCAGCCGATCCGGCTCCACATGGACAGGCGGGCGGGCCTATGATCCGAAAAGCGGGAAAAGCTATCGTTCCTCACTGGCGCGCAACCCTGACGGATCGCTGAAGCTCACGGGCTGCGTGCTCTTCATCTGTGAATCGCGACGCTGGACCCGAGGCGGCTAGGCCGCTTCCCACTGGAATATCCCATACCGCATCGCCCCTGTACGTAAGGCGAGGATAAGGCGTGGAAGGCTCAATATAAAATCGCGGCTCATCGTCGCGCGGCCAAGCGCAAGCCGACGAATGTCCCGGTCGCTCAACACGCTCTTCGTCAGACGACCAAGGCAGATCGACCAGGTACGGCGCACCTCCCGGCTGATGTCCCGATAGTCCATCAGGCGAAATCCAGCATTCGAGGCCAACGTCAGATAATCTTCCCGGCTTCCCATGTTGGGCAACCTGCCCTCCTTGCATATCGGCAGCAGCAAATGCCGCACCTCCCAAGCAGATGCCCCCTCCCCCTCCAACCAGGCGCACACGACCAGACGGCCGCCCGGCCGCAATATGCGCCTTGCCTCGGTGAAGAAGCGCTGCTTATCCGTCATATGCTCGGAACTTTCGATCGCATAAGCGCGGTCGAACGACGCCGTTTCCAGGCCATTGTCCAACCAGTCCCGCACCAGACAGGTAAAGCGCGGCGAACGCTCTTGCGCAATTGCGTGCTGGGCTGCCGATAGCGTCAGGCCGACGATCGACACGTCATGACGTGTCAGGATATCGGCCGCCGTCGCGCCATATCCGCAACCAATGTCGCAAATTCGGTGCCCCGCTTCTATGTCAAGCCTTTGCTCCACCGCAGCCACCAACTCGGCAGCGGCCTGCTCGGGCGTTTCGGTCCCGGTGCGCCAATATCCGTGATGGACATGATCGCCCCAAATGCGACGATAGGCGAGGTCAAGCTCATCATAGTGAAGCGCGACGCTGCGGGCCGTTGGCGCATTGTCGGGAACAATCATGCGGTTCAGGGCACCGGCCGATCCGCATGCGTCGCGGTCAGGAAAGACGGATACAGCATCGTGACGGAAGCCGCAGCGATGATGACGAGCGCAGCGATCAACGCGGTGCCACTACTCAACCGCCCCCGATTACGCGCATAAAGCACCAAGCCGAGCAGGGCCGCAGCGATCAGGATGATGATGGCAGTAAGTCCGGTTAGCGACATCGATCAAACTCCTGAAATGAGGAAGATCGGTCCCTCGTACAGGGATCACGAAGATTGCAATTACCGATGCGGCGTTTCGTTCCGGTTTTCGTCCCCCACTGGTGCTGTGGTTACAGAGGCTGGTACCGCCACATCTGACGTTCGCGATGCCGGATCGGGCGCACGCAGGCTGGTATAAGCTATGAGCGCCGCCAGAGCCAGACCCGCAGCAACGATCGCCCACAACCATCGCTTGGCATTTCGCCGCTGCCGCCGCTCTTCATCCTTGGGCATCAGCCAGCCTCTCTCTGCGCTTTACCTAATCGAACGGCGGTTAAACCGGTTCCGGCAGATAAGGATGGATATTATGAATGACCGCAATGCACATCTCGCGATTGCATGTGCGCTCAGGCAGTCAGTGGCTCGATCCGGTCGAAGCCCCCTTGCGTTCCCCCCGCGATAGGCAGAACATCGCTCCGTCAGAAGGACCGTCTTCGCCACGAAAGACGGGATGAGGAGAGCAAGGATGAGCGGCACGCAATCGCGCTCCATTGCGCTGATCGGCCCCGCCGGAGCGGGTAAAACCAGCCTCGTGGAAGCAATCATGCACATCAGTGGGGCTGTTTCGCGACAGGGATCGGTCGAAGCTGGCACCAGCGTTGGCGATGCAAGTCCGGAAGGGCGAGAGCGGGGAAGCTCCACCGAACTCAATCTCATGCAGTTTGAATGGATGGGGGATCATTTCTCCATCGTCGATATTCCGGGCTCGCCCAGCTTTGCCGATGACGCGGCCATCGCTCTCAATGCGGTCGATCTGGCTATCGTCGTCATCGATCCTGACCCGGCCCGCGCCCCTCTGGCAGAGCCCACACTGCGCAAGCTCGAACGGGCGGGCGTTCCACATGCCCTGTTCGTCAACAAGATCGAGCAGGCGCGAGGCAGCATCCAGGACCTGCTTACGGCCCTCGCTCCCATGAGCGCCGCCGCGCTCGTCGCCCGACAAATCCCGATCCGGTCGGGTGATCGGATCGACGGCTTCGTCGATCTCGCGCTGGAACGGGCCTATCATTATGAGACAGGCAAGCAATCGCAGCAGATCGCGCTCGCCGAAGAGTTGAAGGCTGACGAAAGCCAGGCGCGCTTTCATATGCTGGAACAACTGGCCGATCATGACGACGTCCTGCTTGAACAGCTTCTGTCGGATGAACAGCCAAGCCTTCAAACCATCTTCGCCGATCTGGCACAGGAAACCGCGAGCGGCCTCATCGTGCCGGTGCTGTTCGGTTCCGCCGCCAATGGCTTTGGTATCCGCCGCCTGCTCAAGATGCTGCGGCATGACACACCTGCCCCCGCAAAGACGGCTGATCGGCTAGGCATCAGCGGAGCGGCGGCACAGGTGCTGAAGATTTCCCATGCGGCAACGGTAGGCCGCCTGGCGATCGCGCGGCTGTTCGGTGGCAGCTTACAGGACGGCGCCGACTTGCAGGACAATGGCGGACAATCGCTACGCGCGGGCGGGATATTTTCGCTTCAGGGTCTTGCCACGACCAAGATCGCCACCGCCGAACCCGGCGCGATCGTCGGCATTGCCAAGATCGACACGGTAAAGGCAGGTGACCTGATCGGCATCGCGGCCAAACCCGGCGGCAACGGGCTGCTCGCTCACCGACCGGCAACCAATTGCGCAGTAGCGATCGCCGCGAAGGATCATAAGGACGAGGTGCGCCTGTCCACCGCCCTCAATCGACTGGCGGAGGAAGATCACGCCCTTCACTGGAGCCAGGACGAAGCATCACGGGAGACACTACTTCACGGCGTTAGTGACGAGCATTTGAACGTCGCGCTGGCCCGCCTGAAGCGCCGCTATGGCGTGGCCGTGTCGGTGCAGCCGCCGACAATCGCCTACAGGGAATCGATCCGCAAAACGGTGACGCAACGTGGGCGTCACAAAAAACAGTCCGGCGGCCATGGCCAGTTCGGCGATGTCGTGCTGGAAGTGCGCCCACTGGAACGGGGAGAGGGCCTTCGTTTCGAGGAACGGATCACGGGCGGCGCAATACCCAAGCAGTGGATTCCCGCGGTCGAAAAGGGCGTACATGACGCCCAGGCAAAAGGCCCTCTAGGCTTTCCCGTGGTCGATGTCGCGGCGACTTTGGTCGACGGCTCCTTTCATAGCGTGGATAGCTCCGAACTCGCTTTCCGCACCGCCGGACGGATAGCAATGAGCGACGCGCTGGCCGCAGCGTCCCCCTATCTGCTGGAGCCGGTCGCGCATGTGACGATCATGACGCCCGGCACCGCATCATCCCGCATCACCTCCGCCGTGGCCTCTCGCCGTGGCCAGATGCTGCGGATGACAAGCCGCGAAGGCTGGTCGGCCTGGGACGTGATAGAGGTCCTGCTGCCGGAAGCGGGTCTGCAAGGGTTGGAGGCGGAAATCCGCTCGATGAGCCAGGGCATGGCTCATTTCGAAGCGCATTTCGACCATCTGGCAGAAGTCGCGCCGAAACTCGCCAGCAGCATCGTCCAGCGAGTCAAGGAGCCCGCCTGATCACGCAGGCAGATGCTGCCGCGCCCAGTTGACGATCGCAGCCATCGGCATGGCGCCCGCATTACGGGCTATTTCCCGCCCCTTGAGCACAATGACCAGCGAGGGAATGCTCCGGATCGCATAGCGGGCGGCAAGATCGGCTTCCGCTTCGGTATCAATCTTCCCTAGCCGGGCATGTGGCTCCAGCTGCGCGGCGGCGGCCTCGAAGGCTGGCGCCATCTGGCGACAGGGACCGCACCAACTCGCCCAGAAATCGATGATGAGCGGAACGTCGCTGCTCGCTGCATGCTGCGAAAAATTGGCGCTGGTCAACGTCACCGGCCGACCCTGAAACAAGGCCTGCTTGCACCGCCCGCAACGCCCCTCGCCCAGCCGCTCCTTCGGGACACGGTTCAGCGTGGCGCAGGCCGGGCAACTGATCACAAGGGGTCTGTCCATGCTACAATGGCCTTCTGTTTAGGCCGCCAGCCCGCGCGATCGAAGCAAGGCATCGACTTCCGGCGCACGTCCGGCGAAAGCCCGAAAATTCTCGGCTGCGGAACGGCTGGCGCCCGCCGCCAATATCTCGCGGCGGAAGGCGGTGGCGCCTCCTCCCGGCAGATCGGCATGAGAGAATATTTCGAAAGCGTCTGCGGAAAGAAGTTCAGCCCACAGGTAGGAATAATAGCCCGCCGCATATCCGCCCGCAAAAATATGGCTGAAAGCATGGGCAAAGCGGTTCCATTCAGGCGGATGGACGACAGCCACCGCTGCCCGCACCTGCTCCAGCGTTTGCAACACCCGCGCCCCCTGCGCCGGATCATAGTCGCGATGCAGCAGCAGGTCGAAGGTCGCAAATTCGATCTGACGCAACAATGCCAACCCCGCCTGAAACTGCCGCGCGGCAAGCAGCCGGTCAAATAGAGGTTCAGGCAATGGCTCACCCGTGTCCACATGGCCGGACAGGCCGATCAGCGTGTCCTTTTCCCAGGCGAAATTCTCCATGAACTGACTGGGCAGCTCGACCGCATCCCATTCGACGCCGGAAATGCCGCCGACCGACGGCAGATCGACCTCCGTCAGCAGATGGTGCAGCACATGGCCAAATTCATGGAACAGCGTCACCACATCATTATGCGTCACCAACGAGGGACGGTCACCGGCAGGCGGTGCGAAGTTGGTGGTCAGATAGGCAATCGGCCGGTGAAACGCATCGGCATCCCGGAACCGCGCCCGACACACATCCATCCAAGCTCCGCCACGCTTACCCGCCCGAGCGAACAGGTCGAGATAGACCCCCGCCACAATCTCGCCCTTCGCATCCAGCACGTCGTAGAACAGGACGTCGGGATGCCAGGTGGAAACAGCTTCCCGTTCGATCAGGCACACATCGAAAAGCCGCTCGATCAGCTTCTGCGTACCCGCCAGTACCCGCGGTAAGGGGAAATAGGCTTTCAGCGCTTCCTGATCGACCCCATGCAACGTCCGCCTCATCGCCTCGGCGACGTATGACAGGTCCCACGGATAAAGTTCGTTCAAACCAAAATGCTCAGTGGCAAAGGCTCGCGCCTCCTCGAGTTCCTTCTCACCGACCGGGCGAGCGCGCTTGGCGAGGTCAGCCAGAAAGACCAGCGCCTCGTCCGCATCCGCCGCCATCTTGGTTTCAAGCGAGTGCGCGGCGGAATCGTTGAAGCCCAATATCTGCGCCGCCTCATGCCGCAGCGCCATGATCTGGTCGATCCGCTCGCTATTGTCATGGCTGCGGTCGTCCGACCGATCGGACGCGCGCGTATTGTGGGCGCGATAAACCCGCTCCCGCAGTGCCCGATCTTCGGCATGAAGCAAGATCGCCAGCACACTCGGCTGACGCAGAGTGATGAGCCATCCCGGCAGGCCCTTTTCCTGCGCATAGGCGGCAAGAATAGCGTTGTCGCTTTCCGGAACCCCGGCGAGCGCCGCCTCGTCGGTCACATGCTCGCTCCACGCTTCCGTCGCGTCCAGCACGGCATTGCCAAAGCGGGTGCTAAGGTCGCTCAGCGCCACGCCAATGTCGAGGAAACGCTGGCGGGCGTCACCCTCCAAGGCTACGCCCGCCAAGCGGAAGGCACGCAGCGCCAATTCGACGGCCCGCTTCTGCGCAGGACGCAAATCGGCAAAGTCGGGCCGGTCGGCCACGCGCGCGACTGCATCGTGATGCGCCCGGTTCTGCCCCGCCTCCATCAGGTAAGCCGTCATCAAAGCCTGTGCCGAAGCATGGGCTTCCCGCAATTCCGGCGTGTCGGCTACCCCCGCAAGATGGCCAATGGGCGACCATGTGCGCGACAGGAGAAAGTCCGCCCGCTCCGCCGCCAATATAACGCTGCCGAAGTCATCGGCTTGCCCAGCCGTAATCTGCTCGATCGCGGCGCGGTGCTGGTCAATCGCTACCTCTATGGCGGGAATCACATGTGCTGCCTCGATGGCGGCGAAATCAGGCAGGTCGGTATCGGCAAGGAGGGGGTTAAGCGAAGTCATGGCTACTCTTGGCTGGGGCAGCCCAAACGGGCTAGGGAAGCCCCTTAATTGGGCCATGACACCCCGCTCTTCAAGCTCCCTGTCGCTACCTCGTCCCCACAATCTTAGCGAGCATCCATCCCGTTGATCGCCAGGACCGTCACGACAAGAGCCGTCGTCCCGCTGCGGACAGCCGATCTGCCACTGGCGCGTAGAGCGGAGAATGGTTGGTGGGCGGCGTGATCCCCTCTGCCTTATATTCCGCCACCGTCTCCGGCGTATCCCTACCGATGATCAGATAAGCCGACGGAGTACTGGACGCCCCCAACTCCGAACAATCTTCGCTTCCAGAAAAGCCGGGTGCACTGGCAGGAATGGAAACCACGCCCTGCCCAAAGGCTGTCGTAAAAGCAGGGGCGTTCCGCGCGACCAGCGTTGGATAATTAAAGGATGCCCTTCGGCGCTTGCTGATCTGCCCCATGCAGCGTCCGGCACGTCAGCTGCGCGACGTCGAGGCCCCATGGAACGGGCGTATAGCTTATAAACTGACGGCACGGCCATGTCCCGCGCCGCCTTTTCTTTTACTTGGCCAGCAATTCCACAACCTCGATAAGGTGCCCCTCGGGATCGGTTACGAAGGCGACCTTCACGCCATGAGCTTCCTTGACTTCAATCGGCTGCACAACATTGCCGCCAGCCTTTTGGACCCGCTCGACAAATGCCTCAAGGTCGCTCGTCTGAAATCCCAGGATGACCTCATCCTGTGCGGGGGCATCCCGATCCAGAAACTTGAACAAAACGAAGGTAGCGCCGCCTTCGCCCGTAGCATTGAACAGGATTTCATCGATCTGCCGATCGCCGACCGTATCCTGAATCCGCGCCATTTCAACCAGGCCCGCAACATCCTTGTAGAAGGCGGCGGTTCCCTCCAGGTCTTGCACCACAAGCTTTGTAAAACCAAAATGCGAGGTCATTCATCCTACTCCTGATTATATGGAAAGGGCCAGGGGATAACCTCCCCTGGCCCTCTGAAACGCTATCCTTACGACAGGATCGACATCAGAACCGGAAAGTTCCGGTCAGGCCGAATTCGCGCGGATTGGTCACGTTCACGACGCGATAACCGGACTCATAGGGGATACCAGCAGCCGTGTTGATTTGGGCGGTGCCCAGGCTGATGTTGGTGATCCGCTTCTGGTTCAGCAGATTCTTCGCGAAAGCGGTCAGCTCGAACCGATCGTCTTCCGTACGGAAACCTGCAAACAGGTTCAGCAGGGTACGCGAACGATAGTCATAATCGACCTGGTCTGCATAGAAGCCCGGACGATAGTTGACGAGCGCCCGCACGAACGGGGTGAACTCACCCATCGGGAAACGGATTTCCGTATTCGCGGTGAGGGTGAAGTCCGGAGTCTGGGACAGACGACCGTTGGTCACGCAATAGCTGACATTGCCCGGACCAGTTACAGCGGGTGCGCCGCTCTGATTGGGAACGCCAGTGCCTGCATAGTCATTGCAGGGCACCAGAGCATCCTTGTAGCGCGCACGAACATAGGATGCGCTTACGCCCAGGTCCCAATTATCCGTCACCCGCCCGTCGATGGACGCTTCGATACCCTTGATCTTGGCATCCCCATTATAGTTGAAATCGAAGCCGCCCGTCGGAGGATTGGCCGCCGCAGACTCATAATAGATTCCCGTGAACCGGCTCAGATAATTTTCCAACGTCTGATAGAAGGCGGAAATAGTGAAGTTCGCCCGGTTGTCGAACAACTTCCCCTTCAAACCTGCCTCGAAGGAGTCGGTCTTTTCTGCCTTGGTACGGATCAGGTCCTCGCTCACGCCGACGGGTACAGCGACGCCAGTGCTGCCAGCACGGTACGAGTGACCATAGGCAAAATATGCGTTGAGGCGCGGATTGAACTCATAGGAGACCGTAACGCCGCCCGTGAGTGGCTTGTCCGTGAAGCGCTGCAGGTTTGCCGGTACGCCTTCGATCGGAGGGCCAGCCGGGAAGGCTGGAGATGTCACGAAGATGTCGGTCGTCTGGACATTCTTGATGATCGAGTAACGAAGACCGCCTTCAATCGAAAAGCCATTGGAACGATATCTCAGATTGCCGTTGAATGACCAAGTTTGCGTATCGACCGGAGTGAAGACTTCCGTATTGATCGGCAAGAAGAGGCCAAACGCAACCGGGACGGGAGCGAAAAACACGTCTGCCCGCTGGTTGCTCACAACGGTGCCGGTCTGCTTGGTGTAGAATGCACCGACGCCCCAGCCGAAGCCTTCCTTATTGTTGGAGGCAAGGCGCAGTTCGGCCGAATCCACCTTGTAGGGCGAATTGACGGTCGATGCGTACACATAATCAGGGATGGCGTTGCCCGCGTCGAGGTCGCGTTCAGCCTTCAGCCTGCTGTACTGGTGAGCCCCGACGAACGACAGGGTGGCCGGGCCAAGATCATAATCGAAGGCCAGATTGACGATGTGGCTTTCATTCTGGTTGCGGAAGCGGCCATCCGAGACGGCAGCATAATCAGACTCAGAAAGAGCCGGCCCCGACGGGTTAAAGCCGTCCGGCACGTTGCCCGCACCGACAACCTGCTGGGGCTGAATATTGTCCGCAAACAGATACTGGTAGCTCAGGTAAGCGGTGAAGTCGCTGCTCGGCCGCCAGCCCAGCGTGACGCGCGCGCTTTCGGTGCGGCTGCGCGCACGCTCGCCAGTGGTGATGTTGCGCACGTTATTGAGACGATTGCCATCGACCAGGCCAGCGACGCGGATCGCGAGCGTGTCATTGAACGGCAGCGAAACACCAGCCTGGACGTTGTAACCAGCGCGCGACGTTGCGGTCGCCTGCGCATAGCCTTCGATCTCATCGAAGTTCGGACGGCGCGTCGCGATGGTGATGGAGCCAGCCGGTGCCGACAGACCGCGCAACAGGCCCTGCGGGCCGCGCAGCACTTCAATCTGCTGGATGTCGTAGAGCGCCGTATAAACGGTCTGCGCATCCGTCGGAATTTCGTTATAATAGACCTGAACCGCCGGGCTGGTGCCTTGGTCGGGATCAAAGGTCACGCCACGCAGGGTGGTCGTGTTGTTGCGGCCAGTAGTGTTGGTCAGCTCAAGGCCCGGCGCGAGCTGCTGCACATCTTTTGCGTCGAAGATATTGAACTTCTGAAGCTGTTCGCCGGTCGCGACGTTCACGGCCATCGGCACCGACTGAAGCGAGCGCGATTCACGAGTCGCTGTTACGACGATTTCGTTGGTGGCGCTGTCGTCGTTGCTGACACTTTCCTGCGCCCAAGCAGCAACAGGGACAATCAGCGCCGCACCGCACAACAATGCAGAAATTCCGTTAACCTTCATGACATCCTTTCCGAACAGCCCAGATATGGCCCGAGCGATGTGGAGCCCGCTAACGGCCATAGGGCTTCATCGCAATCCGGAGACTCATCGCCTCACAAATTTTCGCACGCCACCGTGTTTTATGAGCAACACATGACCAATTCATTCGTAGGGAATGCGCACATGACGTCCGCATATATATGAACGGATATTCATCTGATTGCATTATTCGTTGATCGACGAGGAATCGGATATCGATGTTCCGACCGTCGTTCAAACTACATTCTTGTTATTGGAACGCTAAAGTGCGATTAACGTCGCATAATTTGGGGAACGCATCATGACCGACAGCCGCAAGACAATTTTCCTGACCGGGGCCACCGGCAATATGGGTCGCGAGACGGTGAAGCGCATTGCGGAAAAGGCAGACACGCTGCGCCTGCGAATATTGGTAAGGCCAGAGGAAAAGTCGCACCCCGTCGTAAAGGACGTCCAGCGCCGTGGCCTGGCCGAAGTCATTTGGGGCGACCTCACCGACCCCACTTCGATCCGTAAGGGGGTCGAGGGCGCCGATGTCGTGCTTCATGTCGGCGCTCTGGTGTCACCACTTGCAGATCGCCTTCCGGCCGAGCTTGTGACCCGCGTCAACGTCGGCGGCGCGAAGAATATAGTCGATGCGATCCACGCGGTGGGCGACCCCAAGCAGACACGGCTCATCTATATCGGCACCATCGCCGAAACCGGCAGCCGCAATGCACCTGTGCATTGGGGGCGGACGGGCGACCCGATCAAGATCAGCGCCTATGATCATTATGCGGTTACAAAGACGCAGGCCGAAGCGATCGTCGCACAGAGTGGCATCACCCATTGGGCATCGGTGCGCCAAAGCGGGATGGCGCATTTCGAAATGTGGAAGATTTTCGATCCGATCATGTTCCACAATCCGCTCAATGGCGTGTTCGAATGGTCTACCGCAAATGACAGCGGCCGCTTGATGGCGGCACTGTGCGGCGACGATGTGCCGGATGCATTCTGGCGCAATTTTTATAATCTGGGCGGCGGCGCGTCGTCGCGCGTGGTGAATCATGAGTTCATGGAGAAATCCATGCCCAACTACCGCAAGGTGCTGAAACCGCACTGGTTCGCCACCCGCAATTTCCACGGCCAATGGTATGCTGACTCCGACCGGCTCGAAGCCTTGGTGCCCTTCCGTGAACAATCGCTCGATGAGTATTTCCGCGAAGCCCCACGGCATATGCCATGGATCTCCCGCATGGTGCCCAAGCTGGTGCCGGGTGTCATATCAAAACAGATCGAGAAACTAGCCAATGGGCCGGACGGCAGCCTCAACTGGTTCGCCACCAATGATGAAGCCAAGATCCGCGCCTATTTCGGATCACGCGCGGCATGGGAAGCCATTCCCCGCAATTGGGACGACTTCCACTACGCCCAGCCTTCGCGGGAACCGACCTTGCTCGATCATGGCTATGACGAAAGCCGCTCGCCGGAAGATTGGCGGATCGATGATCTGAAGGCAGCGGCGGAATATCGCGGCGGCAAATATCTTGGCAACTCTTTCGATGGCCCGGACGTACCCGTGGAATGGCAGTCCGCTATAGGCCATCGCTTCACGATGACGCCACGCCTATACCTCCAGGGCGGTCATTGGTGCCCCGTCACCATGCTCGATACCACCGCCTATGAAGCGGAAGCGGCGCGCAATCCCTTCTTCGCGCAGGTATGGGGCGACGCCGCCGGTTAAGCGGGACAAGATATAGGGAGAGGTGGAATGAAAACGACGTTCTTTTGTCTGGCTGCCGCATGGATTCTGGGGACTAATGCGGCGGCTGCGCAGCTGCCCGCCCCGTCGGAATTGCAACAGGCAATCCCTCTTGGCACCGGCCCCGTGCCCGGTGGCAACGGACCTGAAATCTGGTTCGGTAAGTCCGGCAACATGAGCGTCCGCAATACCGGCGAAGCCGCCTTGCTGCCCGTCCTCCCCGACCCGTCAAAAGCGACCGGCACCGCCATGGTCATTGCGCCGGGCGGCGGCTTCATGACGCTTTCCTGGGATCATGAGGGGATGGAGGTCGCTCGCCTGTTGGCCGATCGGGGCATCGCCGCCTTCGTACTCAAATACCGGCTGGACCCGACCCCGCGGGACTGGCCAGCTTTCGGAAAGATGATGCAGGGCAGAATGACCGACTGGGTCGGCAAGCCCGGTGAAGGCCTGCGCATCGTCACGCCCCCTTATGCGATCGCCGATGGGATCGCGGCGCTGAAGCTCGTCCGGGCGCGTGCGGCGCAATGGCATGTCGATCCGGCCAAGGTCGGCATGATCGGCTTTTCTGCTGGAGCGCGAACGACGATCCGCGTGACCATCGACGCGCCGATCGCCGACCGTCCCGCCTTCTCCGCCATGCTCTATCCGCCGATGGAAAGGGTAGACGTGCCCACCGACGCGCCTCCAGCCTTCGTGGCGATGGCGACCGACGACCCGCTGTCAGGACGCGCGGGCTATGCACTTATCGAAAGCTGGATCGCTGCTCGCCGCCCAATCGAGTTCCACGCCTATCAACGTGGCGGTCATGGTTTCGGCCTGGGTTTTAAGGGCACGACGACGCAGGGTTGGACCGATGCGTTGTTCCGCTGGATCGACCTCAACGGCTTCGGGGCAAAGGAAGCCCCGAAGCGCTGAGTGTGCTGCCCCGTCCTAGGGCCGATCGACATTCAGGAAATGGCGTGCCGAGCCGAAGGCCACCGAAGGTAAAATGGTGGTTTTCCGTGAGCCTTGAAGCGAGTCACGCGCCTCGCTTCAACGCAGCGTACTCAAAGTACGTGAGCACCGGAAGCGCGGAGAACCGCCATTTGCAGGCCGCCAGAACTGAATGTCGATCGGACCTAGCGCACCGGCACCTTCAGCTTGGTGGTGGCGCGGGTCAGCGGATAGCGCTTGCCATTCCACAGGAAATCCCCCGGCAACCCCTTCGGCCGGGTGATCTCGGCATTCAAGGTGCCTCCCGAAATCCGGTAGCGCACGCTGACCGCACCCTGAGGCGTGGCAGCCGTTGCAGCCAGGCTCTTGAGCGATCCCAACGCGGGCTCAACCTTCAGCCGCGCATAGCCCGGCGCATCAGGCCCAATCCCGGCCACGATACCCAGCAGGTCTGCACTCGGGTGCGCACTCCATGCATGGCTGTCCGATCGTGTCGATTGGCCCTTGCCTCCCTGCCCCGCGTCGTCGCGCTCTTCCGGCCAGGTCGTATAGTGCATCGCCAGCAGATCGCGCCACGTCTTGAGCATGTCGAGATAACGGTCGCTCTTCCCCGCATGGACCAGCGCCTGCGCCAGATACCAGGAGAAATAATAGCTGACGCTCGTAATCCCTTCAGGCGCATCTATCCCTTTGCCCGGCACCATTATCCGGTCGATGATGGCCCCTGCCGCATCGCGGCTCGCGACATCATAGAGGATGGCGAGCGCATTCATATGCTGGCTGAATCGGTCGCCATCAGGATTATCGGCATAAAGACCGCGCGCCGGAACCCAGCACCGGTCGCGGATCGCCGCCTTCAAGGTTTCGGCACGCGCGGCATAGCGCTGCGCCTGGCTCGCGTCGCCAAAGGCTCCCTCGATCGCCGCCCCCTGCTGGAGAGCGCCGAGCCAGCTGACGCTCATCAAACAGCTTTCGTCCGTCTTGCCATAGGAAGGAAAGATGGTCCGGTCGGTGGCGGACTGGCCGACCCAATCGATGAAGTTCCATTGCGGGTTCTTACCCAACAGGCCGCTGGGGCGGCGGTAGGTTTCGAACCAGTCCAGAACCCGGCGCATGCGCGGAATATTGCGGACGATGGGTGCGGGGTCGGGCTGGCGCAATCGCCAGTCATCCAGCATGCCAACCCACATCAGCGCGAACGGCGCGATCACATTATTGCCGCGCGTCGGCCAGGCGCCTTCCATCAGCCCGCCATCGACATCGGATGCAGCGAAGGCATCGATCGCCTGCTCGGCCAGACGGGGATCACCCGATACGGCATAGGAAATCAGCATCTGAAGGCGCGTGTCGCCCGCATATTGCAGCTGTTCCCAATAGGCCGTGTCCATATAGGTTTCATGCGCATCGACCCGTGCTGTGCGCCAGCCTATGTCGAAAATCCGTGCAAGTTCAGAATCATCGCTTTCGAACTTACCAACTTGTTGGAACGGATAGCCGGTCTCGTACGCTCTTAGCCCCTCCAGCACCAACGGCTGATCCTTGGTCTCGACCGTGATTTCGGCATAGCGCCAGGTCCGCCACCATAGCGGGGCAAAACTGCGCTTTTTTCCATCAGCGATAAAGCTGTCCCATATGCCGATCGGCTTGCGATCTTCGATCAGGTTGCGGTCGCCCTTCCGGCCCTGCGCATCATACAGCGCCTCGGTCCACAGAAGCTTGATCGCCGCCCCCTTGCCGCCGGACACGTCCAACTGAGGATAGGCCGACACCATCGCATCGCGCTGAATAAGCAAGGTCGCCTTGCTGTTGGCCGGGATCGTCACCGCCCGCGCGGGAAAGGCCATGGCGGCAGGCAGGTCAGTCCGCACCACCTTGCCCGCTGCCACAGGCGTATAGGATTGCTGCGGCAGCCGGTCGGCCACCAGCGTCCGCTTCGCTGCATCAGGGGCGGGAACCGCGTCCTGCCAGCCCTCCCCTTGTTCCGTCGGGCCAGCGGCATCGAAATCAGCCTTCGCCGCATCGATCTTCTCGGGGTTGCCCGCGACATAATACCAGCGCTTCACCTGCCCCCAGCCATTGGCGAAGCCACGACCCTCGTCGCGCTTCACCCGCCATCCCTCCCGGTCAGTCGAAAGCTCCGCTGCCTCGCCTTCGCCGATCAGGCGAAGCCCGGTCGCGACGCTCTGCTGAAACAGCGGCGCCGTATTGGTGAAGAGCGAATTGCCCTGAGCCGCCGAAACCTGCGCGGGCGTGGCATTGGCGGGCAGCTTCAGCGGCTGCACCCCGTTCCACACCGTCGCCGCGATGACGTTGACGCCCGCCTTCATATAGGGCGCAAGGTCGATGCTCTCCTCGCGCCAATGGGCGATATCGCCCGTCGAAGGCCCCACCGCCACACGTCCGCCATTCACAAACAATATGAACCGATTATCTGCCGTCACTCGCACCGTATAAGAACGCGGTTTGCCCGGCAGATCGAGCGTGCGGCGGAAATGCAGTACAATCGGGCGCACCGTCGGCCCCGCCTCCGCATGACTGATCCAACCCTCAGCGCTACCCGTCTGAGCGATAGCGGCGGGCGCAGCGCCCAACATCAGCGAAGCAGCCAGCAATGTGCCCATCCTCATCATTTCTTCTCCGGCGAAAGGGCGCGGGCCAACGCCGCATCGAGCGCGGCATTGAACTGCTGGGATATGGCCGCGCGCGGCACGATCAGCTGGAATCCGTGGAAAGCGCCCGGTATCACCAGCAATTCGGTAGGGACGTCCGCATCGATCAGGCGGCGGGCAAACTCCACATCCTCGTCCACGAACAGGTCGACCGACCCGACCCCGATAAAGGTCGGCGGAAGCCCCTTGAGGTTCTTCACCCGCGCAGGCACCGCGCCTTCGGGCTGAGTGGCAGCGCCAGGCCGCCGCCCAAGCAGCGCCTGCCAGCCCTTCCGGTTCGACTCCGCCGTCCAGACCAACTGACCGATATGCGGGGGAACCGGACGCGAAGAGCCCGTTCGATCATCCAGCATGGGGTAGATAAGCGCCTGAAACGCGACGGGCACCTCGCCCCTGTCACGCGCCGCAATCGTCAGCATAGCAGCCAGACCGCCGCCCGCGCTTTCACCCATTACGACAATCCGCCCCGGATCGACGCCCAGCGCGGCGGCATTGCCGTGCAGCCATTTCAAACCCGCATAGGCATCTTCCAGAGGTCCGGGGAAATGCGTCTCCGGCGCCAACCGATATTGCACCGACACGATCACGCAGTTCAGCCGCTCGGCCAGGCTCTTGAGCGCGGGCAGATTTTCCCGCGCATCGCCGCCGATGAAACCACCGCCATGGACGAAGAAGATGGCGCCGCGCGGCGCTCCCTGCTTGGCGCTAGCGTTCACGACATAGACCGGCACCGACGGTTGCCCGCGAGATCCGGGTACCTGACGCTCCTCGACCCCTGCGGGCAGTGGGCCGGGCTTGGCGGGCTTGTACGTCACCCCGCTCCGCTGCGCCTGCATGATGCCGCGCGCGACCGGCCGCAACTCCGGATTGACCGACCTCAGTCCCGCTTCCGGAGAAGGTACGACCGGCGCCGCCGCGATCAGCAGGCAGGATGCGATCGCAGCTGCGAAACGCCGCCCTCTCACCGTTGCGCCTCCAGTTTCGCTGGCCCCACCCATCCGGCGGGAACCGGCTTCAGCTTCTTGTAGATCGTGTCCTTGGGATCGATCATCGCATTCTGGGGTACGTTGGCGATAGCGACACTGATGTCATTCTTGCCCGCACGAACCAGCTTCGTCACATCGACGCGGAACGGTGCGCTGAACAGGGTGGGCAAGCTTTGCCCGTTGACCGTCACCGTGGCGACGTCATGCACTTCGCCCAAATCCAGCATCACGCTTGTTCCCTTGGTCAGCCAGCCCGCATCGACATTGATCGTGCGCCTGTAGGTTCCCGTCCCTGCAAAGCGCGCCAGTTCGGGCAGCTGCTGCCAGTCCTTCAGGCTGATAGAGGCGAAATCCTGGCTATAGGGCTTGCGCTGGACATGACCGGTCGCCTGAAGCCGCCATCCATCCATGGGCAGCGTCATGCTGGCCATGGTAGCGGATGCCGGAACGGTGACAGCCTGCGTCTTGGGATCAAGCATCAGCAGCGCGCTTTCCCCCGCCGCAAGGCTAAGAGGCACATCCGTCGCCTGCCCAGCGACGCGCGCCGACACAGGCGCAACCGTGCCGTCCATCGCATTCCACCGCGTCACGCCCCCCGCATCGGGCAGCGTCAGCGTCACCTGCCGTGCGACTTCTCCCCTGTTGTACATAAAGGTCGCCGTGCGGCCCTCGATCTTCCGCTGGACGAAGTAAAGATCGGCAGTATCGCCAGAAAAGCGCAGATTTGCCGGAATCGCCGCTGCCCGCAGAGCATCGGTCACACCAGCGGCGGGAACGATCTTCGCTCCGGATTTCAGCGCGGCGGCCACCGCTTTCTTCACCCTCGCATCGCGCTGGCGAGCCTGGGCCAGCCCTTCATCCCGGCTCGGCGCCCGATCGGTGAAGAACACCGGCAGTCCCGCCTTGGCAAAACGCGCGATCGCCTCGGCTGTCTCTGCCTGAATGCCGTCGATCGGCGGCAACACCAGCACCGGATAGCGCTGGTCGCCCTGCGAAACGAGCTGCTTCCCTTCGACCCGTGCATGAGCGATCGAATCCGGGTTGATCCGGTCGAAATCATAGCCTCCCGCCAGGAATGCCTTTTCCGCTGCCTGCTTGCCCGCGCCGTCATCCTCGATGCCGACATAATAGCCGTAGCGACCATAGAAGTAGGCGACCGGAACCACCGCCTCACCTGCCTGCATGACGGCCTGCAAGCGGCCGATATAGCCCGCCAAAGGCTTCATTGCGGGCCAGATCGGATTGGTCTCGTTCAACATGTTGGAAAAGCCGCCAGCGAAGGGGCTTGGCTGGAAAGCGTGCCAGCCGGGCCAGTCGTCGGCATGGAAGCGGTAATTATAACCATGCAGGATCATGGAGTTGACGCCACCCGCCATGAAGGCATCGACCCGCCGCCGCATTTCGTCGGGCGTCACGTCATAGGGACGATCTTTCCACGCCAGGCTTTCCGCGGATACGATTGGACGCCCATAGAGATGCGCACCCGACCGGGCCATCCGCATGAACAAAGGATCGCCTGAACCGGGCAGATCTTCCGTTTCCGGTATATCGACGATGCCATATCCCCGGATCGTATCGAACGCGCCGCCATGCGCCTGGAACTTGGCCTTCAGACCATGCGCATGGTTCCACGCGACGAAGGGTTGGATGAACCCCTCGATCATCATGTCGGACACCGTGCGGCGATAGTCGGCGCGCACCCGTTCCGCCACATCGCTGTTCGCCGTGTCGAAATAGGGCGGCGACCAATGCTCGCTCCACGCCTGCATCCAACCGGGCTGGACAACGAAGGGCAGATAGGGCGTCAAGTCATACCCGCGCCGCTTCCTGAACTGTTGCAGCAATTCAGGTCCCCACTGAATATCCTGCATCAATTCCAGGCTGTCCACGAATGTCGATCGGATTCCGACCGGGTCATTCCCCAACGGATCACCGACGCGCGCCACATGGGCCGCAAAAGCTTGCGGGTTCATATGATCCAGTATCAGCTGCGGCCCCTGCCCGGCCGCGCCCAGCACCCCGACGTCCGAGGCATATTGGCGAAACACGAAAATCTGCCAATCGCCGGGCGGTGGGGTCCAGTCGAGCGTGCCGTCATCACGCAACTTGCTGGTCAGGACGACGCTTGACGAAGGGTCGAGCGTACCCGCCGTCACCACGTCCCGCCACGGAGTCAACGTCAGGCCCATCGCGCCTGGCGCGGATGGCTGCAATTCGGGTGCCTGACCCTTGACCGCAACGACTGCGACAGTGCGCGCCCGGCCCTCCATCCGCTTGCCCCAGTCTGCTACCTTCGGGTCCTTGACGCGCGCATCGAACATATTGAGCGCGCCCAGCCGCCTTGTGCGCTTGGGTATATTGAGCTTGATCGGACCAGCCTCGCCGCCCTTGACCTGGGTACTGGCCATGGAAAGTTCGGTGAACGCCAGTTCCGGCGTGATGGCAAAGCCGCCGCCGGACGGCCAGGACGAACCCAGCGTATAGTCCAGCGTCAGGCCCAATGCCTTCGCCGCCTCCGCCGCAGCACGGACATGGGCGAAGAAGGACGGCTCGGCATATTGATCGACGCGTGCCTTCTCGTCCGGCGTAAGCGTCACGAAATTGGGCGTGAACGACTGAATCTCCGCACCGGCAAATCCGGTGTCCGCCATCAGCTTCAGCTCACGCTGCAATTCCTGATCCGTCACTGCATCGCCCGGCCACCACCAACGCAGTCGGGGGCGAGCATCGACGGGCGGGCTCTGGAAATGATCGTCCAGCGGACCTGCAAAAGCCGGAGCCTCGACAAGTGCAAACATAGCTGTTGCCGCCAGCAGGCAGTTCTTCATCAAACGCTTCGCTGTCATGGCTCAGGGCCTCCGGATCATACGGTTCAGCCGCGTCGTGCCGGTCAGCACCGGATCAGCGGCGGATGTGCCCACCTCTACCTTGACGTCACCCGCTGGCACCACCCAACGCTGCGCCTTTGCATCGAAGTCCGCGATCACGCGCATGTCCGCCGTAACCGTGACTTCCTTACTTTCGCCGGGCTTGAGATTGGGCTTCGCCCATCCGATCAACCGCTTGGCCTTGCCCGGCCGGGTGACGTAGACCTGCGGCACGTCCGCCCCCTCTCGCTGACCGTTATTCACCACGGTGAAGCGGACAGACAGCGCCTTTCCGCCCGTCACCTTCAGCCCTTCGTAGCGGAACTGCGTGTAGCTAAGACCGTAGCCGAAGGGATAAAGCGGCTTCAGCCCCTTCTTGTCAAACCAGCGATAACCGGCATCCGATCCTTCCGGATAGACGATGTCGAACGGCTTCAAACCCGCCTGAAGACCATAGACGGCGCGCGTTTCCTTATCTGCTGGCGGCGCATCGGAGCCGGGAAGCACTGGGTTAGGCAACTGATCGACGGAGGCCGGGAAGGTCACGGGCAGGTGACCGGACGGGTTCACCTTTCCGGTCAGAACCCGCGCAATGGCAGCGCCGCCACGCTGGCCGCCATACCATGCCGACAGGATGGCCGGGACCTTGGTCTGCCAGGGCATCAGGACGGGGTTGCCGGTTTCCAGTACAACGATCGTCTTTCCGTTCGCGCTCGCCACCGCGTCGATCAGGTCGTCCTGACCCTCGCCCAGCGACAGGTCCTTATCGTCGATGGCCTCGGTCGCGTACTTCTCCGCGAAAACGACAACGATGTCGGCCGACTTCGCTGCCTGAACAGCGGCTGGCACATCCTTGCCGTCCAGATAGCCGACAGTCGCATTCGGAAACTCGGCGCGCAGCGCATCAAACGGCGCCGTGCCCCCATAGCCGCGACGGGCAAAGCCAGCGGCAGGGCCGCTTTCCGCGCCCTTGGAAACGCGCTTCAATCCGCCGACGGGATTGACCTGGCTCGAACCGCCGCCGCTCGGCACGCCAACATCGGCATTGCCTCCGACCACCAGGATCGTCTTCGCCGAAGCGGCCAGCGGCAGGATGCCGCCCTCATTGCGTAACAGGACGATCCCCTGTTCCGCCGCACGCTGCGCGATGTCGCCGTTGGCGTTATAGTCTATCGGCTGCCCCGGCTTTAGCGGCTTGTCGGCCACGCCATGGGCATAGATGGCGTAGAGCACGCGTCCGGCCGCCTTATCGACCGCCGACTGCGGCACCTTCCCCGCTTTGACCGCTTCCACCATCAGGTCGGAAAAATAGCGCTTGCCGTCGATCTGCTCGCCTGATTGCTGATCGAGGCCTGCGATGATGGCTTCGGTCGAGTGCACCGCGCCCCAATCAGACATCACATAGCCCTTGAAGCCCCAATCGCGCCGCAGCACGTCGTTCAGCAGAAAAGGATTCTCGCAGGCGTATTTTCCATCGACGCGGTTATAACCGCACATCACCGACCCAGGCTTGCCCCGTTCCATGCCGATCTGGAAAGCCAGCAGATCGCTTTCGCGCATTGCCTGCTCATCCATGTTCACCGATGCGATGTTGCGCCCGGTTTCCTGATTGTTGAGCGCGAAATGCTTGATCGTGCCGATGATGTCGTTGGACTGCACGCCACTGATCTGACTTCCGACCAGTTCCCCAGCCAGCAGCGGGTCTTCACCCAGATATTCGAAATTTCGGCCAGCGCGCGGGTCACGCACCAGATTGACGCCACCCACCAGCATCACGTTGAACCCCTTGGCCCGTGCTTCCGCCCCGATCATCGCGCCGCCCGCGTGGGCGATTTCCGGGTCCCATGTGGACGCAAGCGAAAGCCCTGAGGGCAATGCCGTCGCCACATCGCCCTTGCGCATTTCCATCAGGTTGGACACGCCAAGGCTCGCATCGCTTTCCACCAGCGTAGGAACGCCAAGGCGCTCCACACCTTCAATATATCCCGCACTGAGCGGCATTCCCTGCGGCCGCTTCGACGCAGGGACGAGGCCCGTCATGGGGCCGTGGATGAGCCGGATCTTCTCTTCACCCGTCATTTTCGACAGGGTCTCAGCCGCTCTGCGCTCGGGTGACTTCCGGGTATCGCGGGCATATCCCGCGACCGGCGTCAGCATCGTCCCTGCGGCGGCAAGCAACAGGATGGATGAGGAATTCTTCATGATGTGCAGCCTCTCCGCTGGGGGGACATTTTCCGATTGTCGGCAGTTTACATTCTTACGTTCCAGAAGCGCACACGTCAATATTCGATCGGTGTCGTTCGATTTATTTCAGAATGCCATTGCTTCCGCCCATGGCTTGAGTCAGAGATGCGGTCATGTCAGCCACAAAGACCGAGAAAGCATTCACCCCAAAACGCGGCCGACCCGACGCGAAACAGGTCGCCGCGATCGATCGCGCTATCCTGGCCACCGCCACCCGGATGTTCCTGGAACTGGGTTATGACGGCGTGGCGATGGAAAATATCGCTGCGGCTACCGGCGTTTCCAAGGGCACGCTGTACGCCCGCTATCCCTCCAAAGAAGCGTTGTTCACGACCGTCATCCATGATCGCGTCAAGCAATGGTCGCTTATATCGGCAAGCCAGGATCATCTGCTGACCGATGACATTGCCGAACGCCTCCACCATCACGCGCAAGTGATCGCCCGGTCGCTGCTTCAGCGGGAAGTGCACGCGTTCCAGCTTCTGACGCTCGCCAATCGTGAACGCTTCCCCGAACTGGCCCGCGCCATGTATGAAGCAGGCTATCTCTACATCGTGCGCCTTATCAGCGACGACATCAGCCAGGCGGCCGCGCGCGACGGCATTCCTGCCCGCGATCCGTCCGCGATCGCTCGACAGCTTGTAGCCGCCATCACCGGGTGGGAATTGCAGGAAAGCAGCGCGGGTCCGATCGTCGAAGCCGAACTGTTAGGCGCCGCCCGGAAAACCGTCGATCTTTTGCTGGCCGCCCGCAAAAGCTGGTGACTTGAATTTAGAACGACATCGTGCGATATAGGAAATATCACAAACGGAGGATCCTGTTCCATGCGATTTTTGATTCTTGCTGCCGCTGCTTTGTCGCTCGCCACTCCGGCGCTGGCGGAAACTGCTGCTCCCGCCAAGTACACCTCTGCCGACACCGAACTGGGCGTCCTGCTCGACAACCCCGCTGCCAAGGCGATCGTTGAGAAGCACATCCCCGGCATGACCACCAATGATCAGGTCGATATGGCCCGCGCCATGACTCTGAAGGCGGTCCAGCAATATTCGCCCGACGAGGTGACTGACGCCCGTCTGGCGGCAATCGACGCCGATCTGGCCAAGCTGCCCTAAGGGTAAAAAGCTCAGGCTTTATTGAGGGAAAGGGGCGCGCAAGCGCCCTTTTTCTGTTGGGCACCCCCTACAGCCACATAAAAGAAAGGGCCGGTTGTGGCCGGCCCAAGTAGGTGTAGGAGAGTGCCTAAAAGGCACATCTAATTGAACATGTATGTTCGATATGTCAAGCGATCAGTTAGCATCTGTCAACATTTCCATCATATGGGAAACGGATCGTCATCTCCCGGTTGACGCGGCGTCACCAGACGCGCGGCCCTTGGCGTGATCCATCTTTCGATGCTTTCGACGATCTCATAAATCACCGGCACGAAGATCAGCGACAACGCCGTTGAGGTGATGAGACCGCCGATCACCGCCAGCGCCATCGGCTGGCGAAACTCCGCACCCTCCCCAATGCCCAACGCGGTCGGCAGCATGCCCGCCGCCATCGCCACCGTCGTCATGACGATCGGCCGCGCACGTTCACGGCATGCATTGCGCAGCGCCTCGGTCATCGGCGTGCCTGCCCGCTCCTCCTCGATCGCGAATTCCACCAGCAGGATCGAATTCTTCGCGCATAGGCCAAGCAGCATCAGCAGGCCGATCATCGCGGGCAGATCCAACGTCTTGCCGAACAGCGTCAGCGCGGCAAAGGCACCCAGCAGCGACAGCGGAAGCGCGGCCAGGATGACCACCGGCTTGAAGAAGCCCTTGAACAGCAGCACCAGCACCGAAAAGGTCAGCCCGATCCCTCCGACAATCGCCAGCATGAAGCCGCCGAACAGCTCGGACATCGCTTCCGAATCGCCCGTCTTCGCTTCCTGAACCCCCTTGGGCAGGTTGCGCATGACCGGCAATGCGTTCACTTCCTGCAACGCCTGGCCCAATGTCCGCCCGGCGACCAGATCCGCCTCCACCGACACCCGCCGCTCCCGGTCATAGCGCACGATCTTGCCCGGTCCCGCCTTGAACCGAATATCCGCAACGGCCGACAAGGGCGTCGTCTGCCCGTCAATGGTTGGCACGCGCAGGTTCGCGATCGTCTCCAGATCCTGACGCGATCCTTCGGGCAGGCGGACGCGGATCGGCACGCGTTCGTCGCCATCCGAATATTTCGCCACGCTGGCATCGATGTCGCCAATGGTCGCGATGCGCAGCACCTGGGCCAGCGTCCGGCTATCGACGTTAAGGCGCGACGCCTCCTCCGGCCGGGGCGTCACGATCAACTCCGGGCCTGCGGGCGGAGGCGCCGGGCGCGGGTCGGAAATCGACCGCACGTTGCGCATCTGCCGCAACAATTCGATTTGCGTCCGCTCCAGCGCCTGCCCATCCTCCCCGGCCAGCACGATGTTGACCCCAGCCGAACCGAACGTGCCCTGATTGGACAGGCGCACGTCCGGAATATCGCGCAATTTCGGCCTTATGATCTGCCGGAACTCATCCGTCGTGACGTCGCGATCATGTTTCAGCACCACGGTCAGCGTGCCCGTGCGCATGTCGTCGCCCGCGTTGAAGCCGCCGGACGTTGACCCCACCTGGGCAAAAACCCGTTCCACCGAAGGCTCTGCCGACAGCATGCGGGTCGCGTCGTTGACCGCCCGCGCCATGTCGTCACGCGTCGCGCCGGGCGGACCCTGCACCGCGATGTAGAGATAGCCCGGATTGCCGACCGGCTGGAATCCCACCGGCGTAAGGCTCGCCAGCAGGAGCGACAGAAGGAAAATCCCGCCACCGATCGCCATCGTCATCCATCGGTGGGCCAAGGCCCAATCCAATATGCGGCCATAGATCGGGTTTACGGGGCGCTTTTCCCGATGCACCCGATCCTTGAGCGGCACGAGGAAATAGGCCGCCATCAACGGCGTCAGCAAACGCGCCACGACCAGCGAGAAGAGCACCGCGACAGCCACGGTCAAACCGAACTCGCGGAAAAACTGTCCCGCCTGCCCCGGGATCAGTGACACCGGCGCGAACACCGCGATGATCGTCGCGGTCGTCGCGATCACCGCCAGACCGATGGCATCCGCGCCGATCAACGCGGCGCGATAGGGCGTCTCGCCAGTCTCAATCCGCTTCTCGATATTCTCGACTTCCACGATCGCGTCATCGACCAGGATCCCGATCACCAATGTCAGCGCCAGCAGCGTGATGCTGTTGAGGCTGAATCCCATGGCCGACATAAGGACGAAGGTCGGGATCAGGGATAACGGCATGGCCACCGCAGCAATGATCGTCGCGCGCCAGTTGCGCAGGAACAGATAGACGACGATCACCGCCAGAAAAATGCCCTCGATCAGCACATGCTGGGTCGATGCAAAGGTCCGCCGTGTCGAATCCACCGTGGATACCAGCTTGGTGAAGGTGACGCCCGGATGCTCGGCCTGAATCCGGGCTATCGCCTTGACCGCCCGGTCCTCGACACTGATGTCGCTCGCTTCGCGCGTCTTGCTGATCTGGATCGCGGTCACGGGCCTGCCGTCCAACCGCGCAAACCCGCGCTGTTCGGCCGCGCCATCGCCAATCTCGGCAATGTCGCCCAGGCGAACATAACGACCCTGAACCGGGATCGCCAGGTCGCGCAACCTGTCAATGGTCATGGATGACCCGAGGACACGGATCGTCTGTTCGACTGCCCCCACATCGGCACGGCCACCCGGATCGTCACTGTGGAACGCGGCAAGGGCGTTGTTCACCTGCGGCGCCGTCACGCCTAGTGCCGCCATGCGCTGCGCATCCAGCACGATGTTGATTTCCCGATCGGCGCCCCCAATGCGGTGAACCTGCGCCACGCCTTGTTGGGCCTGCAATGCACGAGTGACCACCTTGTCGACGAAGCGCGACAATTCCGTGTTGCCCATCGCGGGCGCGCTGACCGCATATGTCAGAATGGGCGCGGCATCGATGTCCAGGCGCTGCACAAGCGGCGGGTCGATCCCCGGCGGCAAATCGATGCGCGCGCGCTCCACGGCGGTACGGACATCATCCGTCGCCTTCTGCATGTCGCTGTGCAGTTCGAACTCGACCGTCGTGGTGGACGATCCCAGCACGGCCGTCGAACTGATATGCTTGACCCCGGCCACGCTGCTCAACGCATTTTCGATCGGCCGCGTGATCTGGTTCTCGACTTCGCTGGGCGCCGCGCCATTTTGCGTCACGGTTACGCTGACGACAGGGAAGTTGACGTTGGGGAACTGCTTTATAGGCAGACCGATATAAGCGACGATCCCCGCGATCGTCAGCAGGATGAACAGCGAAACGACCGGGATCGGATTGCGGATGGCCCAAGCGGAAATGCGCATGGTTACTTGCCCCTGCCAGCGGCGATCCGCACCCGGTCACCCTCCAGCAGGAAAGCGCCGCCGCCCAACACGGCCCGCACGCCGGGCTTCGCGCCGCTCAATATCTCGACCATGCCACCCGCGCGCCGCCCTGTCCGTACCGAAGCGCGATGAACCCGGTCGGCCTTGTCGAGCAACAGCATATAGGCGCCGTCGGCATCATAGTGCACAGCGGCTTCAGGCGCGGCCAACACCGTGCCGCTGGCTTTGACGAACTCCGCCTTGGCAAAGCCGCCGGGGCGCAATTGCGGGTTCACCGGCAAAGCGATGCGCGCGCTCGAAAGACCTGTCTGATTATCGACGCGCGCGCCCAGCAGCCTGATCTTGCCCGACAGCCTGGTTCCCGACGCCAATGTAACCGTCGCGGGGTCACCGATGGAAAGCGTTCCCATGGCCGCTTCCGCAACCTCGGCGTCCAATTCGACCAGATCGTCGCGCGCAATGGTGAACAGCACCGTGCCCGACGCGGATGGTTCGCCCGGCCGCGCGGACCGCTGGAGAACACGGCCCGCGACGGGCGATCGGATGATCAACCGGCTCTGGCGGGTCAGCAGGTCGTCAAGCTGCGCCTTTGCCACGCCCACGGCGGCCTGCGCCGATCGCGCCGCGATGCGCCGCTGGTCGATCGCCTCCTGCGACAGCACGCCCTGATTGTCGAGGCCCGCTACCCGGCCCGCGTCCATGCGAGCCCTTTCATAGGCGACCTGCTGCTGGCTCAACTGCGCGCGCGCCTGATCGATCTGCGAACGCAGCAGCGTATCGTCCAGCACCGCCAGCACCTGTCCAGCGCCTACCCTGGCGTCTTCTTCCACCAGCACGCGCGCGATGCGATAGCCCGAAAGCTCCGGCGCGACCGCAACTTCCTCGCGCGGGATCAGGCGGCCCGATGCGCTCAGACCTCCTGCCAGCGCCCGATGATCGACCATGGCCACCGTCACGGTCGGCGGCGGCGGCTCCTTCGCCGCTTCCTTGCCCCCACCGCAGGCGGCAAGCAGCAGGGCGAGGGGAAGCGCCATGGCAAAGGGATGCGGCTTGAAGATCACGGCATTTCCTTGGATTGAATAGGCAGGGCGACCGGCGGCTGTTCAGGCGCCGTCGCGGGATCGTCCGGGCTCCACCCGCCGCCCAGCGCACGGAATGCGCCGACGGCATTGCCCAGCGCCTGTGTACGCGCATTGGTAAGCGCACGGCGCGCGGAGCGCCACGTCTGTTCCGCCTGAATCAACGTCGTAAGATCGGTCAGCCCGGCGCGATAACCCTTGCGCCCGGCATCAAACGCAAAGCGCGCCCGCTCCTCGGCAAGGCTGAGGTCGGCGAGCCGCACCCGGTCGGCAGCGACCAGCGCCAGCGCGATGTCGGCATCCCGGAAGGCCGCCTGCACCGCCGCCTCATAGCTTACCACGGCGCGTTCGCCCTGCGCCTCCGTCGCGCGCAATTGCGCCATCAGGCGGGTGCGGTCCAGAACCGGCAGGCTCAATCCGGCGGCGATGGACCACAGGCTCGAAACGCCGCCCGCTACCCCGGACGTGCGGTTGATGCTGCCGTTGCCCTGAAGCGTGAAACGGGGGAACAGCGCCAGCCTGTCGACCTTGACGGCGCTCGTCGCTGCCGCAACCCGCGCCTCGGCGGCCAATATGTCCGGTCGCCGCGTCAGCAGCGACGCGGGCAGCAGCGGCGGAACCGGCGGCGCCGTGTCGAGCCGCGCCTCTATAGGCAGGCTATCGGTCGGGGCGTCCGGCGTTCCGATCAGGACCAGCAATGACCGCTTGGCGTTTCGCAGCGCCGTCTCGATCCGCGTCAGCTCCGCCTGCGCCGTTGCCGCGTCGCCTTCCAACCGAGCCGTTTCCGAAGCCGCTACCAGCCCGCGATCCCGGCCGAGCCGCGACGCCCGTTCCAACTCTCTCGCGATGCGCAACCCCTCCTGCGCGTCGTCGCGTTGGACAGCCAGCCCTCGCGCCTCGAACAGCGCGCTCGCAACATCGGCGGCCAGGCTCAACCGGGCCGCATGATAATCATAGGCCGCCGCCACATAGGTCGCCCGCGCGCCTTGTCCGATCGCGCCCAGCCTGCCGAACAGGTCGAGTTCCCAGCTGGGACTGAAGGCCAGCGACTGGCTGTCACTGCGCGCGGTCGACCCGAACAGATCGGTTCCCGACAGCTGGCTGCCATCCTGTATCTTGGCGGATCCGCTGATGGCGCCCGTCGGCAGGCGTTGCGACAGCGACTGGTCACGAATGGCGCGCGCTTCGCGCAGCCGGAAATAGGCTGATCGGGCATCGGTATTCTGCGCCAGCGCCTGTTCCACAAATGCGGAAAGTTGCGCGTCGTTGAAACGGCTCCACCAACGATCCAGCCTTTCCTCGGCGACCTGGGCGGGCGCCGCTTCAAACCGCTCTGGCAACGCGATCCTGGGGCGCGCGAGTTCGATCGACGGCGCGCAGGCGGACAGCAGCGCACAGAGCATGAACGAGGAACGGCGCGGGCCAGAAAGCGGCAAGCGGAATGACTCCAATCTTGATCGACCGCGACACGGATAGCGCCGCGACAAAAAGAAACAAGATTGTTTATTTTCAACCGAAGCTTTTTTTGCCAATGCTTTCCTTCATGGTTTCCACTCCCCCCATCCGCCGCCCCGGCCGCCCCCGCCGCGAAGAAAGCGGCGACGTCGAGCAGCACCTGGTCGATACCGCCATGCAGATGCTCGTCGAACATGGGCCGAACCTCACGATGAACTCGATCATCGCGGCATCCGGTCTGTCGCGGAAAACCGTCTACGCCCATTATCCCAACAAATCCGCGCTATTTGCCGCGGTCGTTCGGCAAATGCTGGGTTATGGCCTCGAACCGATGACCGTCCCTCCCCGCCCCGACTGGCGCGAAAGCCTGCTCGCGTTCGTTGAGGCCTGCCTTGTCGAAGTGTGCGAACCCTATGCCACCGGCATGCGCCGTCTACTGATGTTGAACCCCTCCTTCATGGAAGAAGCCCGCCCTCATATCGAACAAGTCGTAGTGCGCCGCTATCTCGATCCGATGATCGCATTTCTACAATCGCTGATCGACCAGGGCGCCATCCCCGATCAGGATGTAGCTTTCGCGGCTGAGTCTCTCACCAGCCTCATCCTCTCTGAATCCCATCGCCGCTTTTTCCAGGGCGAGGCCGAAAACAGCATCGACCCGGCCCATCTCAATGCTCATGCACGCCGTTTGACCGGATTGTTTTGCGGCGGCATCTTGGCGCCAACGCAAGGCTGCTGAAGCAAGGTTTAGCGTTGCCCTTTCTGTTCGGCGCATCCAACCAGCCAAGCAATTTTGCTCATCCGGTTCATTTCGCACGTCGCCGTTTAGAAAAGCGTTGCTAGCGTTGTCTACTCGAATATAGTGCACGAAACGGCCCAAATTAACGAGAGCCGTTTAACAGCAACACCCTCAGGGGAGGATTATCGATGCGAATTAAGCGTGTCTCACGCGCGGCGCTCCTGTGCGCTGGCGTTTCTGCTTTTACCGTGCCCGCAGTTGCTTATGCACAGGCCGGGGCAGAAAATTCCAGCAATGAAATCATCGTCACCGCCACGCGCCGTGCAGAAAAGTTGCAGGACGTTTCGATGTCCGTAAACGTGGCCACTGGCGAACAGCTTGAAAAATTCAACATTTTCGACGTCAAGGATGTGCAGCAGCTGGCTCCGGGCCTTGAACTGACCAACACCACCGGCCGCAACAACACCACCACACTGCGCGGCGTGACCTTCGACCCCGATCAGGGGACGGGTCCAGCAGTGATGATTTACTATAATGAAATCCCGACCGACGCTCAGACGGTATTCACGGCGATATATGATATCGAGCAGATCGAAGTTCTACGCGGACCTCAAGGCCTGCTTCGCGGCCTGTCAGCTCCCGCTGGCGCGATCACCATTCGTACGCGCCGCCCGAATTTCGATACGATTGAAGGCTTTGCACAGGCCACTGCAACGGATCGTGCAGGCTATAACGTGCAGGCCGGCGTATCCCTTCCGTTCAACGATCAGCTGGCTCTGCGCGTCGCGGCCGTGGTTGATGGTAACCGGCTCAATAATGTCACCAATATCACCCGCGGTGAGCGTTCACATAGCGACACCCAAAGTGTTCGCGCTACCTTGGGTTGGAGGCCGAGCGAAGATTTCACCGCTTATTTGACTTATCAGTATCTTCACGCTGACAACCGGCAGTTCCAGCAGGTAGCAGGCCCCGGCAACGAACCTTTTGCATTCAGCGGAGTTTTATCTGGCCCGGCTCTTTCCCCATCGGATTATAAGGCGGTAGCCGATGGCACTTTTGAAGTGCGAAACCTGACGCATATGGTCAATCTGGCATTCGACTATGATCTTGGCGGTTCGACCGTGTCGTTTGTCGGCGCGCATCAATATACCAAGCTGGATAACGAGCGCGATCTCGACTCGGGGAATTCCGTTCCTGGCTATATCGCCGCATCTAAAGTCGTGACCCCTTATAAGGTGGATACCGCAGAGCTGCGCTGGCAGACCAACAATGACGAAGGCTTAGGCGGGGGCGTCAGCGCCTTCTACACAAAGCAAACGGGCGACACTATCGTCGATCAGCGCGCGGACAGCTTCCTGGCACCGTTTTTCGGTCCTGATGCCTTGATTCCAGTGGCTCCCGGATTTTCCGTGCCGAACACTCTGCCGATCGGCGTGAATGTCGTCGTTCCCGTCGATACAAAGACTTGGTCTTTCGCGGGCAATCTGCGGTTTAAGTCCGGCCCCCTGACGATCGAAGGCGGCCTTCGCTATTCGATTATGAAGAGCGTACAAACCACGCAGCAAACACTGATCTTCGGGTCACATCCATTGTTGCCGAGCGGCACGGTCGGACCCGTAGAAATCATACCTCCCGAACTACAAAGGCGCACGAACAAGCCGCTGACAGGCGGCCTGAACATCAATTACGCTATCAGCGACGCCCTAAACGTCTATGCCGCCTATGGCCGCGCCTTCCGCGCGGGCAGTACCGGCGTTGCGGTCCCGGCCGGAATTTCCAACGACCTTATTTCCACGCGGGGTGAAAAGACCGATTCCTTTGAAGTCGGTTTCAAGGGCTCCTTGATGGATCGTCGGATCAACTTCGCGGTTGCGGCCTTCTATCAGAAATATGACGGCTTCCTGACACGCTTCACCGGCATCCAATATAACTGCCCTGAAGCGTTTGGAGCGTGCAGCGCGAGCGGAACTCCGATCGCGCCAGGCGAACCAACCAACGGCGGTTTCGATTTCAACTATAATGCCGATGCTAAGGTGAAAGGTATCGAAGCATCGATCGACGCGCGGTTCATAGACACTTGGGATCTGAATCTCTCGGCTGCATACACGCGCGCGCGCTTCAGCAACGCGACTGTGCCGTGCAATGACTTCGATGGATCCGGCGTTCCTAACCAGAACGGAACCCCTGTCATCACTGGCCCAGGTAACGTCAGCTATTGCCGCACGAACGGTCGCATGGCGGAAAGCCCTGACTTCAGCCTTACCGCGAATACTGAAGTCCGTTTCCCCATGGGTGAGTACACTCCCTTCGTCCGGGCGCTGTTTACCTATCGTCCGGGCTTTACATCTGAACAGGTAAATTACCGCTATCAGGACCGGGAACTTCTGAACCTGTTCGTCGGCCTGCGTGGGCCTGAGAGCAAGTGGGAAATCACTGCTTTTGCCCGTAACCTGCTCAACCAGAAGCGGATCACAAACATCTCGCTCGGTAATGCGATAACGCCAACGCAAAGCGGGACGTCGCTGGACTCAGGCTACCGTACCGTAAACGTCATGAACCCACGTGAATTCGGCGCCACCGTCAACTTCAAGTGGTAAATTCTGGCTGGCCTCCATGTCCCTGCTGGAGCGTGGAGGCCAGCATCCTTTTGAGAAGATCAACGAAGCCACCGCCCGAGGGTCAGTCAGCATCCTCTGACAGACCAACGTCGAGATTTCAGAACTCCACCTGATTTATCTTCTACGGCTGGAACATCGCGCTTCCACTTTCATAGCGATAAGCAGTCGGTGAATGCCCCGTCCATGCGCGGAACGCCTGACGGAAAGCATCTGAATCGCAGTAGTCGAGCCTGGCCGCTATGTCCTCGATCGATATCTCTGTTCGGCGCAGTAAATGCAGCGCCAGTTCGCGGCGGCAACTTTCGCGTACCTGGCGGTAACTTGTCCCTTCACGCGCCAACTGGCGGCGAAGCGTAGCTTCGCTTCCTCCTAGCCTGCTCACGATCTCACTAAAGGAAGGCAGCCGCCTGTCATTTTTGAGCGCTGCCATCGCAATGCCGCGAACGCGTATCTCGGTTGGCGGCCGGTCGGCTTCCTGAGCGTTGGAGACGAACAGGAGATTGCTGAGCGGCCGACGATGCTGGTCTTCCCAGCTGCGCATTACGGGATAATCCAACAGAGACGCACTGAAATCAAAACCGCTCCAGCCCTCGTTTAGGCGCACCGGAAACGGCAATACCGGCAGGTTAAGCGCCTCGAATATTTCGGGCGCATGCTTCAACCAGGCATTGCGTGCTGGGATCGCATGGTCGATCAGCCAACCAAACAGGCCATGTATTTCCATCACACCGAAAAGGTCGATCAAGCAGCCCGCTGACGTCGACCCGCCGGGTCGCATAGCCTCCAATTGAAGTTCAGCCCTGTCCCCATGGGTCCGCAGCGCCATCTTGCCACATCGCCAGTCGATGGCTTCAAAACAATCGCAGCAACGCATGATGGCTTCACGCAAGGTTCGTGCGCTCGTCAGGCTGTACATTATGACGCGCCAATCGCACGGGCCTAGCCCCCGGCGCCCTATCATCACCGCGTCCCGGCGCGCCAGTTCGTTAATCGCCTGGCTGGTCATCCGTGCAAGATCGGAAACCGGCAAGGCTCTCAATGAACTTTCCCCATCGCGCGACCGGCCTACATGGGCAAAAAGTGGTTCAGTGGACCCGAACGCTTCGGCATAAATGGCGAGCACGCGCTCAGCGACGCTCTCGGCAAGATGCCATTCGCCGGATTCCGTCTGTAATGGCCGCATTGATACTTCCCTTGATTTTCGATCAACCTAGTCGATCCAACGTCCAGGATAAATCTTTCTGTTCCCGGAGTTGGCGCAGAATGGATGCGCGAAATTGCCGCGCCATATGATCGATTTTGGGGTGGTGGCAAACCGCAGGAAGAGTCATGAAATCTGAAGCACCCGCATAAAGCGGCATCAGAGAGGAATATATGAAGGGCAGATTGGGATCGACCGGCGATCGGCCGACCAGAACATATGTGGCCCTGCCCCTGATCGCGGCGTCCCTCATCGGCGCCGACGCGCCCACCGGCGGTGAAACCGGTGTGCATGCCTTCGTACTCAGCAATGTCTATCTTGCCCAGGGTGGGGAAAAAGACAGTTGTCCCGTGCCCGATAGCGGGGATCTCGATCGGTTCTATGCCATGCTGTCGCCTGCCGAGCAGGCCAAATATGCCGGTAAGGAGAAACGGCAGGAACTTGAGCAGCGGATGAACGAATATTTCAAATTCCGCAGAATATTTCTTCGCGGCGACCACTCATCTTCCGCAATCTTCCCGCCGGGCTACGATCCAAAGGCAGAGCCGACGCAGGAGCTGGCGGCGGCGATCGGCGCCCTGAATGGTTTACCCAAAGGCGCCGGGCGGCTCGCCTTCCAGAAGCGCGAAGTGGTTTACAGCGCCTGCTCCAACCCCGCCGATTTCCCGGCATTGGCGAAGAACTTCAAAACCTATGAGGGCAAGATTGCCGCCGGTATCGACCTGGACGGTAGAAAAGGAAAATTGGATTTCGAAGGGCCAGATGGCGCAAGTGGCGTCGATAACCGGCTTTGGCGCGCCGTCGGCTGCGTTTCTACCTTCCGCGAAAACGGCAAGGAAGAAGTTGCGGGTAAGACCATGATCTCGGCCCGGGCGCCTACTGTAATCGAGCTTCGCGGCGTCGATAGCCTTCAGGATGATCCTGAAGTGAGCGTCACCATTCTTGCCGTCAGTGAACCGCTGACCCGCAACGGCCGTGGCGGCCCGCTCGCCCGTGCCACCTTTACGCCCGATCCTGATCCTCGACTCCGCGCCACGGTCTCAGGTCGCATTACAGGAGGCATCCTGACGACTGACCCGGTCGATCTGACGATGAACTACAAAGAACAGATAGTGGATGCGCCCCGTCATATCCGGGGCGCCCGGTTACGTGCAAAGTTCAGCCCTGATGGCTCGATAGAAGGCAGCATCTTTGGCTATTACACACTGGACAGCTTCTATGACTCGATTGAACAGATGACCCAGAATGGTGCCAATCTGACGCGAGTATCCTGCCCCGGTGTGCGCAAGGCGATCGATCGTCTGGCCGACGGCTATCGCGATCCGCGCACTGGCCGCTTCACTGCCATATCGTCGGCCTATGATTTTGTCGGCGTCAAAGCCTTCCTCGCTGCGCCCAACCAGATCGCACAAAGCGAGGTGCGTCCATGAAGGTCCGCGCCCTTCCCTCGCTAGCCCTAGCTGGCGCCTGCCTCACCCTTGGGCTCAGCATCGCCCTCAATGGAGCGCGCGCCGACGAAACACACGCTGACACACCTCCCAGCCAGATCCGGCGATTGACGGAAAGCCAGTACCGCAGCGTCATCGCCGATATTTTCGGCCCCGACATCAAGATTGTCGGCCGGTTTGAGCCAGACCTGCGCATTGACGGGCTTCAGGCGGTCGGCACCAGTGCCGTCTCCGTCACGGCAGCAGGCCTTGAACAATATGAGACGTTGGCCCGCAGCATCGCGACGCAGGTGACGGACGAGCAGCATCGCGAAAAACTGATCGGTTGCGCGCCTACTCCAGCGGACAAGGACGGCGCTGCGTGCGCCCGCCAGTTTATTCAACGTGTCGGCTCACAGCTTTACCGACGCCCCTTGAACGAGGGCGAAGTTGCGGCTCTCACAAGGTCAGCGACAGAGGCGACAGCGACGCTCGGAAATTTCCACGCAGGTCTGGCGGCAACGCTAGGCGGAATGCTGACCAGCCCCGAATTTCTCTTCCGCATAGATCGCCCTGCCCCGTCGCGCCGGAGCGTCGATGCATGGTCGAAGGCAAGCCGCCTGTCCTTCCTGTTGTGGAACAGCGCGCCCGATCAGACCTTGCTCGACGAAGCACGCAGCGGCGCGCTCGATACACAGGCAGGACTTGCCAAGGCCGTCGATCGGCTGATCGCCTCACCACGGTTCCAGGAGGGTGTTCGCGCCTTCTTCACCGACTATCTGCGCCTGGACGGAATGGACGACCTGGCGAAGGACACCCTTATCTATCCCGCCTATTCGCAGGCCATCGGCACTTCGCTGCGAGATCAGACGCTGCGCACCATCAACTGGTTGCTGGTGGATCGGAGGGGCGACTATCGCGATCTCTTCACGACGCGGTCCATCGCGATGAACCGCACGCTCGGCCCGATCTACGACGTGCCGGTGACCAAACCCGACTGGTACATTTATGAATTTCCGCAAGGTGATCCACGAACCGGGCTGCTCACCCATGCCAGCCTGCTTTCGCAGCATTCGCATCCGGGCCGCACCTCGCCGACACTTCGCGGGGTAGCGCTGCGCGAGATATTCCTTTGCGAAAAAATCCCCGCCCCCCCCGCGAACGTGAATTTCGCGGTGGTGCAGAATGTCGACAACCCGACGCTCAAGACAACGCGCGCCCGGCTTCAGGCGCATCTTGATGACGAGGAATGCGCCAGCTGCCACCGCCGTACCGATCCTATAGGCTTGGGGCTGGAACAGTTTGACGGCGTCGGCCAATTCCGAAAGGTCGAACATGACGAGGTGATCGACGTCACCGGCGATTTCGAAAAGCAGGCCTACAATGGCGCTGCTGCTCTTGGGCAACTGTTCCACGACAGCCCGCGCGTCAGCAGTTGCCTTGTCCAGTCGGCATGGCGCTACGCCAATGGACGCAATCCGGTGGAAGCAGACGGAGCCGGGATAGCGCGGCTCAGTCAGGGCTTTTCGGCGGGCGGCTATCGCTTCCCGTCCCTGATGCGCGCCATCGCGCTGGACCCGGCATTTTACGCCATGCCGCGCCTTGCTCCTGAAAGTCGCGTGGCAACTGTTCGCAGATCGAAGGAGACTGGCTGATGAATGGAACGACACGGCGCGGTTTCCTTCTGCGCGGGATATTGGGCGGCGGTGCAGTAACGCTGGGGCTACCGCTGCTGGACGCATTTCTGGACAATAACGGTACGGCCTTTGCCGCGACCTTGGGGGGCGGGCGCCTGCCCGTGCGCTTCGGTACATGGTTCTGGGGATGCGGAATGATCCCCGATCGCTGGCAGCCGAAGTCGATAGGGGCCGATTACGACCTGCCCCCGCAGCTTGCGCCTATTGCTGCTGTGAAGCAGCATGTAAGTGTCCTGACCGGGTTCGACGTGATGCTGGACGGCAAGGGCAATCTGCCTCATCTGTCGGGCAACACGGCCGTCCGCACGGGCGCGCCCGCGGACGATTGGCTCGCCATCCGGGCACCTACACTTGACGTCCTTATCGGCGATGCGATCGGCGGCGGTTCCTTCTTCCGTTCGCTTGATCTTTCGGCGGATGGTAATGCGCGTACCAGCTATTCGTTCCGCGACGGACGCAGCATGAACGCCGCCACGCCAAGCCCGGTCGAATTCTACCGCAAGATCTTCGGCCCGGACTTCAACGATCCCAACAAGGCCGATTTCAAGCCCGATCCACGCATCATGGTGCGCCGGAGCGTATTGTCCGGGGTTACCGAACAACGCCGCGCGCTGGAAACAAGCTTGGGCGCGACCGACAAGGCCCGTCTGGACCAATATTTCACCTCCGTCCGCGAGATGGAAGGAAAGCTGGCGCTACAGTTGCAGAAGCCACCCCCGGCCGAAGCATGCGTTGTGCCCGCAGAAGCACCGGCCATGTCAGGCGACATCACCGATGTCCAGCAGCGCAAGATTAATCACAAGCTGATGGCGCAGATGCTGGCGATGGCACTGGCTTGCAACCAGACTCGCGTGTTCAACATGAATTTCTCGACAGCAGCATCCGATCTGCGTCAAGCGGGGCAGACAACGGGATATCACCAGAACACGCATGAGGAAATGATCGACCGCGCCATCGGATATCAGCCGACCGTGGATTTCTTCGCCACCCGCAGCATGGAAGCCTGGTCAGATTTCGTGTCGGCCCTCGCCGCGATCAAGGAAGGCGACGGCACCCTGCTCGACAACACACTGGTATTTGCGCATTCGGACGTATCCTATGCCAAGAACCATGATGTTCTGGGCATTCCGGTGATGCTGGCCGGGCGCGCAGGCGGAAAGGTCAAATCCGGCATCCACGTCCATGGCAATGGAGAGTCGATCAGCCGTGTCGGCTTGACACTCCAACAGGTTATGGGAATTTCGGTCGACTCATGGGGCATGGATGCCATGAACACCAAGCGGCCCATCGGCGAAATATTGGCGTGACGATTACAGAAAGAATGAGGCAAAAGATGAAGCTTCCCTACTCCCTGGCTTTGGCAGCCGTCGGCTTGGCCGCGAGCTACGCAGCCTATGCCGCCACACCTGCGGTCACCAACGCGATCAAGGCGCGCCAAGCCAGCTACAAGGAGATTGGCGGAGCTTTCAAAAGCATCAATGATGAGCTTAAGTCCGGATCACCCGATATGAACAGCGTCCGCCCGCTGGCGCGTGATATCGCTACTCGCGCCGCTTTGCTGCCCAAATATTTCCCGAAGGGCAGCGGCCCGGAATCGGGCATCAAGACGCGCGCCAAGGCCGAAATCTGGAAGGATAATGCGGCGTTTGTGAAGCTTCAGGGCGACATGATCACCGCTTCGAAGGCCCTCGATGCAGCAGCAGCCAGCGGCAATGTAGCCGGGCTTGGCGCAGCGCGCACCGTTTTGGGCGGCACCTGCAAAAGCTGCCACGATCGTTTCCGCGCGGAGCTTTGATGGTGGATGCGGAAGTGAGCGGCGCGCCGGTGCGTCTGCGTATCTGGGATCTGCCGATCCGCCTGTTTCACTGGACGCTGGTGCCGCTGCTGGGCTTCGCCTGGTGGACTGCTGAAGAACGCATGCTGGATTGGCATCGGCTAGCCGGTTACAGCATTTTCGCACTGCTGCTCTTCCGCCTGATCTGGGGTTTCGCGGGGAGTAGCACTGCTCGTTTCTCTAACTTCGTTGGCGGTCCATCGACGCTGCTTCGCTATGTCCGCGGCCATATGTTCAACCGGGCGGCGACGCCAGCAGCTGGCCATAATCCGGTTGGCGGCTGGAGTGTGATCGCGATGATCACCATCCTCGCGGTGCAGGTGGGGCTTGGCTTCTTTTCCGTGGATATCGACGGCATGGAGTCCGGTCCCTTTTCTTATCTGGTGGATTTCGAAACCGGCCGGGTCGCTGCGGAATGGCACGCCTTCATCTTCAACGTCATTCTTGCCCTCACGGCCCTTCATGTCGTGGCCGTTCTTTTCTACCTTCTCCATCGGCGCGACAATCTTGTCGGACCAATGATCAGCGGAACGCGGAAATGGTCCGGAGATCGGCCCGCGCTCCGGTTCGCATCGGCTTGGTCCGCGCTTATTCTCTTCCTGCTGATTGCGGGTGGAACGTGGTTGCTGATCGCCCAGTTCGGGCGGGCGTGACACGCGATCTGCGCCAATGCGCTATAAGGAAGGCCCTCTTCGCATTCAGCGCAGAGGGTCTTCCACTCATTGCGGCAGTCCGCCTAAAAATCCATCTCAAGCCTTGAGATGCTTCGCCAAATGCTTGTTCATTTCGAACATGCTGGCCTTCTTGCCTCCGAATATCTTCTCAAGCTTGTCATCGGCCAATATCTCTCGCTTGTCCTTCGGATTTTGGAGGTCATTCGCCTTTATGTAGGCCCAGATTTTCTTGACCACTTCGCTCCGCGGAATCTTGCTGTCGCCAATAATATCGGCCAACTCAGGAGAGGGCGTAACCGGCGCGGTGATCCCTCCGCGCGCGCCACCGGTGGCCTTGCCTGTTTTCTTTACCTTGGCGACAGCCGCTTTTGTTTCCTTTTCGCCACGCTGCTCACGAGTCTGCGCCATGAACTTCTCCCTTGCTGGTCGCTAGCGGGTTGATGATCATGCCAAGTCATGAGGGACGAAAAAGTTGCCTGTCATATGACAATCAAGGCCTCTTTCTCCCGGCGTCGGCCACATAAGCATCACGCTCGCCAAGCGTTTTGGTCGGCCGACCGTGCTGCCTTGCGCCCTTTGCTTCAGTCCAGCAGCAGGTGCATGCGACCCGTCGCAATCGGCTTGTCCCGATCCGCCTGCCAGCAAACAGCATCGGCGTTCACCACCCTTCGTCCCACGCGGATAAGCCGGGCCTGCGCATAGCTGTCGATCATCAGTCCTCCACGCAGGAAGTCGAACGACATGTTGATCGGCTTGGGCCAAGGCTCCCTCCGATCCTGCGCGACGGCCTCAAGACATGCGAGTTCCAGCAGACTGGCAATGACGCCGCCATACAGAAACCCCGACCGTCCTTCGAGCGAAGGAGCAGCGGGCATCATCAGGACGGCAGTTTCGCCATCCAGCGCGACGCTCCGGATGCCCAGCATCTGCGCATAGGGGGTGCGTACGATCATGACTCGTCCGTGAAGAAGAAGCTCGCGGTTGCGGTGGCGATCGGCGCCTCCGGATCACCATCATGCACGTCACAACGGGTGAAAGCGACCTTGCGCGTTATATGATGGCAATGGGCGCGCGCGTGAAGGCTGTGCCCTGCCCTTGCTGCCCGTAGATAATCGATATGCAGGTCGAGCGTAGCCATCCCCCGCCACTGACGCGTGCGCGCGATGACGGCCGCGCCCGCCGCTGCATCGACCAGCGATATGATGGGGCCGGACGATACCAGGCCCGCATCGGCATCCATCAGAAATCCGGGAGCGAAAGGGCAAGCCAGTTCCGCCCAGTCCGGTCCATGATCGACATTATAGATGCCCAACAACGCATGATGCCCCCGCGGTGGCAGGTTCTTCAAGCGCTCGAAGGCATCTTCCTCCTCCACCTCTCAGGCGTTCCCGCGCGGTTCTCGGGGCAGGCCCAGCCCCCGCTCGGCGATCAGGTTGCGCTGGATCTGGTTAGTGCCGCCGTAAATCGTGTCCGCGCGGGAGAAGAGGAACAGATTGGGCAGCGTATCCCATTCATATTCGGCATGATCGCTGATCTCGCCGACCTGGCCCAGCACGTCCATCGCCAGTTCGCCAAGGTTGCGGCGCCAACTCGCCCACTGGATCTTGTAGGTCAGGGCAGCGCCATCGATCTTGGCATGATCCGTTTGCGACAGCATGCGCAAGGCCCCATACCGCATCAGACGCAGGCCCACTTCCGCCTTGGCGAGGCGCTGACGGATCAGCGGATCATTCGCTGCTCCATTGGCCTTGGCCGCCGCGATGATCTCGTCAAGTTCATTGCGGAAGCCCATCTGCTGACCCAGCGTTGAAACCCCGCGTTCGAATGCCAGCAGACCCATGGCGATCCGCCACCCGTCGCCCACCGCGCCGATCAGGCTGTCCGCCGGACACCGCGCATCAGTGAAGAAGGTTTCGTTGAACTCCGCATCACCGTTGATCTGGCGGATACCGCGTATCTCGATACCCGGCTGATCGATCGGCATCATCAGGAAGGTCAAGCCCTTCGGCCCCTGCGACCCCTCTTCCGTACGCGTCACAACGAAGATCCAGTCGGAAATATGGGCAAGGCTGGTCCAGATTTTCTGGCCGTTCACCACCCATTCGCCATCCTCAAGCCGCGCCTTCGTCCGCACGCTCGCCAGGTCCGAACCGGCATTGGGCTCCGAAAAGCCCTGACAGAAAATGGTCTTGCCGCCCGCGATGCCCGGCAAGAAACGCTGCTTCTGCTCCTCGGTGCCGAAAGTCAGGATTGTGGGACCAGCAAGCTCGATACCGATATGATTGACGCGGCCCGGAACGCCCGCCCGGGCATATTCCTCGGCAAAGATCACCTGCTGCGCCAATGTCGCGTCGCGCCCGCCCCATTGCGATGGCCAACCGATGCAGGACCAACGGTGCGCGGCGAGCTGCTGCTCCCACTCCTTGCGCCGTTCCGGGCTGCCGGTCAGCTTGGTGATGCCCTTGATGTCGCGAAATTCGCCCGCCATCTGGCCATTCAGCCAGTCGGCGCATTCCTGCCGAAACAGTTCTTCTTGCTGAGAGAATCCGAGTTTCATGCCGCTTCTCCCAGGATCATCGTGGCGATCTTCTCACGGTGCCAAACATTGTTGCCCAGCATCGTCTGAAGCGAACGGGCGCGCTTGAAAAACAGATGCGCGTCATGCTCCCAGGTGAAACCGATGCCGCCGTGAAGCTGGATCATATCACCGGCGCAGCGGAAATAGGTGTCAGTGGCAAAGGATTTGGCGGCATGGATGGCCATCTCCGCTTCCTCAGCGCCCTCATCCACGGCGCAGGCAGCCCAATATACCGCCGACCGCGCCTGCTCGATCTCCACCATCATGTCCGCTAGCCTGTGCTTATAGGCCTGGAACGACCCGATCGGCCGACCGAACTGAATACGCTCCTTGGAATAACTAACCGTCCGGTCAAGGCACGCCTGCGCGCCGCCTAGCGCCTCCGCAGCCCCCGCGATAAACCCAGCGCGATGGACAGCGGTCAGCGCAGCTCCCGGATCGCCAAGCCGCTCACCTGCCACATTGTCCAGCTGCACATGAGCCAAGGGGCGGGTCTGGTCCATGCTCGTCTGACTCGTCACGCTGACGCCCGGCGCGTCCGCGCGGATAATCCAGACCTGCCGCATGTCGGTCACCACGAACATATCGGCAGCGGCGCCATGGGCAACGAACCGCGATCCGCCCGTCAGCCGGTCGCCATCCGACAGGATGTCCGCACCATTGAAATAACCGCCGATCACCTCGCCAGAGATCAGGCGCGGCAGCCACTCATTCTGCTGCTCCGCATTACCGCCAGCGGCGATGGCCTGAGCGGCTTGCACGAGACTGCTCAGCATAGGCAATGCCGCCACCTGAGCGCCTGCCGCTTCCGCGATGATTGCCAGCTCCACCATGCCCAGACCTGCACCGCCAGCGCTTTCCGGCAGTCCGATGCCGGATAGCCCCAGTTCCTGACAGAAAGCCTGCCAAAGCGCCCGGTCGACGCCGTCGCCCGCCATCGCCTTGCGCGTGCGCTCGCTTGTGGCATTCTCCGCGAAGAAGCTGCGCGCCGTCTCCGCGATCATCTGTTGTTCGTCGGTAAATGCGAATTCCATCTCGGCCGCCTTTAAATATGCTGGCGGAGATCCTTGCCCCGGCACCCAACGGTGCGAGACATCAGCCGTCCAATCACGCGGCGGCTCTCTCCTGCCAATGACGATCGGCAGACATGTGCTGCCTAACGCCGTCACATCCTGCTATATGAGCTCATTTTCCTTTTCAAGCGCTCATATGCGGAATTTTAAAATATTTAGATTCCGAATTTAATTGCTCGAGACAGCTTTACACACTGCCGACCGTCTGCGCGTCCGTTATCCGCACTACCCGGTTGCTGAACTTCACAGTCCTGACGGCCAGCGAGGTTTCGACGTGATTTACGCCCTCCATCGACAGGATCTGCCCCGACGCCATCTTGTGAAGGTTGTCGAGGTCATCATACAGGCACGTCGCCATGATGTTGCACGGCCCCAATGTGATCATCACGGCCTTAACCAGCGGTATATGCGCGATGTCCCGCGCGATCTGGCGGACATGGCTGACATCCGCCTGCACCGCGACGAAAGCCACGTTGGTCGCCTTCTCAAGCTTCAAGCTCGTCAGCGCGGTGAAGGCGATCAGCTTTTCCTGCTGCAACCGCTTGATGCGGCCCCTAATGGTGCCCTCATTCACGCCAAGATCGGCCGCGATCTTGCGGTTGGAAACACGCGCATCTTGCGCCAATATGTCGATCAGCTGGTGGTCCAGCTCGTCGAGGTCCGGCCTCCTCATGCAAGCCTCCTGCGATCGATCGGAGCGGTATCAAGGCCATAGCGGACGATGTCGAGTCCAATCGCGGGTGTCATCGATCTTATTCCCCGCACCTTCGACAACCGATCCGTGATCAGCGAGGGAAGCTCATCAATGTCATGGAGCGTCAGGAGCAGGCTGATCTCATAATTACCTGTCACCAGATGCGCGGCGAAAACTTCCGGAAATACAGCCAGTTCTTCTGCAACGTCCAGTGCCGACCGCCCACTCACCTGAACCGCCAGGTGGATGAGGACATGATAACCATGTACCGCAAAGTCGGACACGGCCACAACGCGCAGCATCCCCGCATCCTCCATCCGTCGAATGCGCGTCGAAACGGTGGAAGCGATCAGGTTGAGAGATTCCGCGATCTGCTGATTGGTGGCCCGGCCATTTTGCCGCAGCTGTTCGACAATCTTCCGGTCCGTCTCGTCGAACGCAAACGTTTCGCTCATATACCCACTCAACCTCTTTCAACCGCTGCTCTTGCCAGCAAAGGGCCAGAAGGTCGAATCGAAAGCGCATCCTCCGGCCAGCAGCATCGCCAGCACAACCCAAGGGTTGGAAGCGGGCCGCATGTCTTTCAGTCTCGCAAAAGCGATCCGCCATTCACATGCCAGAGCTGCCCGTTGACCCATTCCCCATCGTCGGAGGCCAGGAAAGCGACCGCGCCCGCAATATCATCGGGCTTGCCGAGGCGGCGGTGGGGCAAATTCTCCAGCATCCCGTCCACATAATCCTGCGTCAGATGCTGGGCCACTGCTTCGGTCAGGACGACCCCAGGGCAAATGCCATTGGCGCGGATGCCCTGCTTCCCGAACTTGCGCGCAACGTGCCGGACGAGCGCATGCAGCGCATTCTTCGTCATGGGATAGGCGACCTGCATTGGGTTGCCCGAAATAGCCGCACCCGATGAGGTATAAACCATCGCGCCACCTCCACGCTCCAACAGCACTGGAAGCGCCGCCTGCGTCGCCAGAAAATGGCTCTTGGCATTGATCGCGAAGGACCGATCCAGCACCTCTTCCGAACAGTTCAGCACATCAATGTCGCCTTCAGTGCCGCCCGCCAGATTGCTGTGGTAAAAGTCCAGCCGCCCGAACTCCGACAAGGCAGCCTCAACGATCGCGGCCTGCGATGCTGCCTTCGTGCCGTCGAGCACCACGCCGATCGCCCGTCCGCCCTGCTCGCGAATGGCGCGCGCGGTCTCTTCCGCCCACTCGCCGACAATGTCGCCGATTACAACCGATGCGCCTTCGGCCACCAGCCGCCGCGCCGTGGCCGCGCCGATACCGCGCCCGCCGCCCGCGACGATCCCCGCCTTGCCTTCCAATCCGCGCATCATATTCTCCAATATATTAAATCGCCGGACGCCTGTTCTTCCACGGCGCAGCACCTTCCAACTGCCCGGCCAGGCGAAACAGCAACGCCTCATCACCATAGCGTCCCGTAAACATCACCCCGATCGGCAGGCCCGCCGATGACATGGCGAGCGGCACAGACATGGCAGGCTGGCCGGTCATGTTCGCAACCTGGGTAAAGGGCGAGAAGACCGCAGCCCGCTGTCCCCACGCCGCAAAATCGACATCAGGCGTCAGGTTTATCTGCCCCAGCTTCAACGGCGGAGCGGCCAAAGTGGGCGAAAGGATCACGTCATAATCCGCCATGAACTGCGCCATGACAATCGCTGCCGCCTGGAGCGTGTTGTTCGCGCGAGCGAAGTCCATGCCGGTCGCCTTCTGCCCATAGCCGACGAAACCCAACGTAATCGGCTCCAGCACATCAGGCCCGATCGCGACGCCGGTCGCCTTGGCACGGTCCATCATGTCCGCAGCGACGGATGATCCGATCAGCACAAAACTCGCCGCGCCCATCGCCGCGACGTCCAGCTTCGGCGCGGCTTCCTCGACATGATGGCCCAGGCTCTCGCACAGCCGCGCCGCCTTACGCGCCGCATCCACGCATTCCGGATCGACGGGCGATCCAGCAGGTGCATTCAGCATCAACGCTATCCGCAACCGGCCCGTAGCCTTGCCGACCTGCGACAGGAAAGTTTCGCCCGGCGTCGGCGCGGCATAGCGGGCGCCCGGCTCTGGACCCTGCGTCGCATCCAATATGGCGGCGGAGTCCCGAACGCTGCGGGTGACGGCATGATGCACCGACAGACCGCCCCACCCTTCGGTGCGCGGCGGCCCCATCGGCACCCGCCCCCGGCTCGGCTTCAGCCCAAAGAGCCCGCAGCAGGATGCGGGAATGCGGATCGACCCGCCGCCGTCGGTGGCATGCGCGGCTGGGAGCACGCCCGCTGCCACCGCCGCAGCCGCGCCGCCCGAAGAGCCGCCAGTGATCCGGCTCACGTCCCACGGATTGCGCGTATCGCCCGTCAGCTTGTTTTCGGTCGTGCCGGTCAGGCCCAGTTCCGGCACTGTCGTCTTGCCGAAAATGACAAAGCCCGCCTTCTCAATGCGCCGCACCAGCTCGGACGTTACATCAGGCTTGTAACCCTTGTAGAAGCGGCTGCCATTCTCGGTCGGCAGGCCCGTAATATAGGTGTTCAGGTCCTTTAACAGCCATGGAACGCCGCTAAACGGCCCTTGCGGCAGACCATTGGCGATCGCCGCGCGGCCATAGTCATAATGTTTCTGCGCAAGAAAGTTGAACCGCGGGTTCAACGCCTCCGCCTTCCCGATCGCGGCTTCCAGCAACTCGCCCGGCGACACCTGCTTCTTGGCGACAAGTTCAGCCAGACCCATGGCGTCATGCGTGTCGAGCGGGCTCGCCGACGGTGTGCGGGCCTTTGTCGTCCCCGCGACGCCCAATAGAGCCGCGGCACCGACGCTCGCTATGCTCTCGCGACGTGTCATGTCCATTCCTCTCACTCCCACGCCGTCTTCAACCCGGTGTTCCTGCGAATGCAGGAACCCAGTTCCACCCTCGCCTTATGACGCAACCTCTGATCTGGGCTCCTGCTTGCGCAGGAGCACGTCACTTCGTTCAGCTACGCCGCATCCTGATCCGCATAGTAGCGCGCATAATATTTGCGGAACTGCGGGATCGGCCCGTCACCGTCGCAAATGATCGGGTTCGGCTCGAACTTCTGCCTATCCCAAACAACCTTGTCCTGGTCGAATTGCTTGCAGATGTCCCGGATGATCGCCTTGGCAACGCCTGCCCGCTCGCCTTCAGCCTGCGCCTTGGGCTGGGTGAAGCAGAAGCGCACATGCACATGATCCAACTCGACTGGCGCCAGGCAGGCGACCAGCAGCGTTTCCGAAATGCCGGTAAAGCGCGTCCAGCTTTGCCCCGGACCCATCGTGTCATAGCTGATGCAGCCATCGACTTCGCCCCAGGGTGTCCCCATCTTGGCCTTCACGTCAGCGCCACGGCCCCAATCGCCCCAGCGCAGTTCGCCCAGCGGCACATTGGCGGTGCCATGGATGAAACGGAAATGCGCAACGTCCACGCCATTTTCCGCCATATTCTGGAGCGAACCCCAGACATTCCACTCATGGACTTCATAATCGGTCCATTCAGGGTCGCTCGCCTCCGGCAGCACCGCCACTTCAAACAGAGGCGCTTCATCCTGCGGATGATACCAGGCCCAGATAAAGCGGTTCGCTTCGGTAATGTGCCAGTTGCGCGTGCACTTGCGCTTCACCTGCGGCGGGATATTGCGAGCATAGGGCACGTCCTTCACCACCGCCTCGTCGCCATCATAGCGCCACGCGTGAAAGGGGCATTCCAGTAAATTACCATGCACCTTGCCGCCATGGCCCATATGGGCGCCCAGATGCTTGCAATAGGCGTCCAGCATGCGGACCTTGCCATCCTCGCCGCGCCAGATCGCCAGATCCTTCGAGAAATAACGCAGCGGCTTCACTTCGCCGACCTGCAATTCCGAAGAGAGCAGGATCGGATACCAGCCAAAAGGAATGCCGATATTGAGGTTGCGCTCTTCGATAGACGCGCGGTCCTTTACTTCGGCCAGCCGCCAGTCGAGCAGGTCCTGCCCCTTCAACTTCTCAAGGATTTGCCATACGGCGACGGGTGGCGTCCGCGCATCGGACGCGGCGGCGGTTTCGGGGTTAGACATGGAAAAGGCTCCGTCAGATTATTTGAGGTCAAAGACCTTGATGGCATTTTCACGCAGAAACTTCGGCCACACTTCGTCCTTGAAAGGCACATTCTGCATGTCGCTGAATATCCGCTCCAGGCTGAGACCCATGGGGAAGTATCCCGCGTAGATGATCTTGTCGGCGCCCCGCGTATTGGCGTAGTCAATAATCGCCTTGGGGTAATGCTTGGGCGCAAAGGCGCTGGTCGAATAATAGAGGTTTGGCCATTTCAGCATCAGCTTGACCGCCAAAGCTTCCCACGGCTCCGCGCCATGGCGCATGACAACCTTCAGGTCCGGGAAAAACCAGCACACCTCATCCAGATGCTCGACCTTCTGTGTCTCCATCGGAATACGCGGACCCGGAATACCGGCATTCAATAGCACCGGCAGCCCCAGTTCGGCGGCAACCGTGTAGAGCGGGAACATATATTTATGGTTGATCGCCACCTGCGGCAGCGTGCCCGCGGGAAAGACGCTGATCGCCGACAGCCCGACTTCGGCATGAATGCGCTTGATCCGCCTTACTTCCTCCATGCCATTGTTCGGATCACAGGGCAGGTCGAAGAAGAAGCGGTCGCCATACATTTCCTTGGCGCGATAGGATGTTGCATTGTCGTTCCATCCGACCAGCGCCTTGTCGATGCCATATTGATCCATCTGCTCGACGGTCCAGGACACGAAGTCATCCACCTTGCCGGTCTGCGGAATGTCCTTGAACATATATTGCGCGGGCATCGCAAATTGCTGGAGCGTCTGCTGGTCCTTGATCAGCGGCCGGAAAGGATCGAACCAGGCGGAACGGTCTTCCGCCTCTGGAATCCCGAGCATGCAGTCGATTATCTTTATGTCCTTGGGCATGCCCATGGGAACTCTCCTGTTCAGTTGTTTTCGGCCAGCTCGGGCCACAGCGCACGAAGCGCGATCTTGTTGATTTTCTGCGACTGGTTGCGTGGCAGGGGCTTGGCCGAAAAGGCGACGCGCACGGGCGCCTTGTAGGGTGCAAGCCTGCCCGCCACCCAATCGATGACGCTGCGTTCGTCCAGGCCATCCGCCTGAACCACGGCGACCAGCGCTTCGCCCAGGCGCTCGTCCGCAATCCCGAACGTTGCACATTCGGTGATCTGCGGCATTTCGCTCAGGACACGCTCGACTTCGGCGCAATAGATATTCTCGCCGCCTGAAATCACCATGTCCTTGGCGCGATCGACGATGAAGATGTAACCTTCCTCATCCTGATAGCCGATGTCACCAGTGCGCAGCCAGCCATCGGCCGTAAGGCTCTTTGCCGTATCCTCTGGCCTGTTCCAGTAGCCATTCATGATCATGGCACTGCGCACGATGATCTCGCCGGTTTCATTGGGGCCGCAGACCGCGCCGTCCTCCCGCTCGATACGCAGATCGACCAGCGGCAACACCCGTCCTGCCGAGGCGCGAGCCGCCAGAAAGTCCGCTCCCACGGCCTGCGCGATCGCGCCCGACGTTTCCGTCATGCCATAGCCGGTCCCTATCATCGCATGCGGGCACAGCTTGCGCACTTCCTCAAGCAGGTTGAGCGGCAGCGCCTGCCCGCCTGATCCAATGTTCCGCACAGAACTAAGGTCAGCGTCCTTGGTGCACGCCCGGTGCACCATGTCCCACAACATGGTGGGAACGGCGGAAAGCTGCGTCACCCGCTCTTGCTCGATCAGGCGCACGGCCTCTTCCGCGTCCCAGCGGCGCATGACCACGATCTTGCCGCCCGACAGGAACGGCGCAAGGAAGCCAGCGCCCAGCCCCGAAATGTGAAAAAGGGGATAGACCAGCAAAATTGCCTGAGGCGGCACCTGCGCTGCGATGGCTTCCACCGGAACCCCATATTCGCGCGCCATATTGTGCAGCACCATCATTCCGGTCAGCTGCGTGCCCAGCAATCCCGTAATCAGGCTGCGATGGGAAAGCACCGCGCCCTTTACCCGTCCGGTCGTTCCCGAGGTGAACAATATGGCGCACGGATCGCCCGGTCCCGCAGCCGCATCGTTCGCGATCGGTGACGCCTCATCACCCAACGGCTGCGTCACGTCGATCAGACGCCCCGTATAGCCTCCGTCGCGCAGCAGCGCGGCCCGTTCCGTGTCCGCCAGAACGAGGCCCGGCGTCACCTCCTCGACCATCGCATGAAGTTCGGCGGGCGACCCGCGGCTGTTGAGCAACGCCGCAACACCGCCCTGCTTCACCACCGCCAGAAAAGCCACCATCCACTCCGCGCGGTTGCGCATGCAGATCGCGACCCGCTGCCCCCGTTCGACGCCCAACCGGGCAGCCAACTGATCCCGCCAAGCGAACATGTCCGCAAAGCTCAGCCGCCGCTCACCCTCCGGCCCGTCGAAATCAACGATACAGACCTGTTCTCCGAAGCGGCGCGCGTCTTCTATCAATTGATTGAGGTCCGACGGCGCGTTCACGAAAAAGCGCAGCCCATCCTGCTCGCCAATCTCAAATGGCGTGCCCGGCGCGGTGACTGTCGCGAAAATTGGGTCGATCTTGCTCATGCTATCCTTGGGGATCACTCTACCGCCGTGGAATTTTTTCGACGAGAGTTTGCGCCGGAGCCGCAGCCCCCGCTCATTCCCGACATCCTCTATCCTCGACTCGTCGCCTGCTTTTGCTGAGGCCAACTTTATTCCGTCATTCGCGGAATTCAACAATATTATTTTTCCGCATGTTTCAGACCGCCATCCATACCGCTTCCGCAAGCGAGGAAGTCGCCAAAATGCCCTGAAACCAAAATATTTTCGCGCAATCCCAACTTAGCCAATGGCGGATCGCGACATCATTTCGACGCCGTCATATATCCGTTGCGAGGCTCTGAAACATCAATACTCGGAATTTATAGATTTACAAATTACGAATTCTGCATGATCCTGAGTCGCATCGCACCGGTCTCGGCAAGAGTGTGATTCTGTTTAGGTGAGGTTCTGGACGTCAAATGAGCGAGGATTTTCAAGGCCGCGTCGCCATCATCACGGGCGGCAGCGATGGCATCGGCCTCGCGACCGCCACCTTGTTGGCGCAGCGCGGCGCTCAGGTCGTCATTTGCGGCCGCAGGCAGGCCCTGCTCGACAGCGCGCGTGACAGCATCTCTGCACAAGGCGGCCGGATCGAAGCAATCCAACTCGATGTCACCGACACCGATGCACTTGCGGCGATGGTCGAAGGCACCGCGCAAAAATACGGGCGCCTCGACATGCTGGTGAACAACGCCATGTCCACCCATTATGCGCCCATCAGCAAACTGACGCTGGAACATTGGCGCAAGGATTTCGCCGTCAACAGCGACGCCGCCTTCGTCAGCACCAAGGCCGCCCTGAAAGTAATGGCTCAGGCGGGCAAGGGATCGATCGTCAACATCGCCTCGACCTGCGGCATCCGCGCGACCGTGAACATGGCAAGCTATTCCGCTTCCAAGGCTGCGCTCGTCCACTTCACGGCCGCCGCCGCGATGGAGGCTGCGCCACTCGGCATCAGGATAAACGCCATCATTCCCGGCCAGGTGCAAACCGCGCCGACTGAACTGTTCTCGGCACGCGCAGCGGATACTGCCGCCCGTACAACGGCCGCCATACCGATGCAGCGTGGGGGCCAGCCCGAAGAACTGGCTCATGCCATCGTCTTCATGCTGTCCGACGCCGCAAGTTACATCACGGGAACAGCTCTACCCGTCGATGGCGGCAAGGCGGCTCAACTTTACATGCCCAACTGAGTTCAAAATCAGCGGCATCCAGAACTGAATAGTCCGGGACGCGCAAATATACTTCGACGCAGTCTAATTCGTCACAACTACAAACCTTATGATATCTATGGGAGAGATATTGATGGCCAAGACATATACATGTGCAGCGCTACAACTGATCATCGGGGTCAGCGGCCTGGCTCTTGCCAGCCAATCAATGGCGCAGACCACCGCGACACCTTCGGAACCGGGCCTCGACGAAATCGTCGTCACCGCTCAGAAGCGCGCCCAGAATCTTCAGGATGTTCCCATCGCCATCAGCGCGATCAGCTCCGAAAAGGTGGAACAGCTCGGCATTCGCGACAGCCGCGATCTCAGCGGCCTTGCTCCAAACGTCGTCGTGACGCAGGGCACCACAAGCAACAGCGCGGCCGTCTTTTCCATGCGCGGCATCTCAAACGGCGGTAGCGAAAGCTTCGGCATCGATGCAGCCAACGGCCTTTACGTGGATGGCGTGTATATCGCGCGCGGCGGTGCCATGGGCCTCAGCGTCATGGACATTGAGCGGGTGGAGGTTCTGCGCGGGCCGCAGGGCACCCTGTTCGGCCGCAACACGACGGGCGGCGCGATTCATTTCATTTCCCGCGCGCCCTCACCCACCTTCCGGCTGAAGGCGGAGGCTGGCTATGGCAATTTCAACGCGTGGAACGGCAAGATTTCCCTCGACCCAGGTGAGATCGCTGGCATCTCGACCACCTTCTCCTACAGCCACAGCGAACGTGACGGGGTCATCGACAACATCCTGCAACCCCGCGACTCCCGCGATCCGGGTGCGCGAAAGTCCGACGCTTTTCGCGCTGGCGCCAAAATCGACCTGGGCGGGACTGGCAGCGTCCAATATGTTTTCGACTGGAACCGTATCAAGGGCACCCCGCTCCCCTTCATCCTGACCCATGTCGCAGATGGCACGCCCAATGCCCCCATCACTGTCGATGGTCGGCAGGCGCTGGTCACGCAGCAGGCGCCGGTCGCCCAATATCTGGCGGGCGCGACCTTCGCGGACCCGGAATGCGCGGCACTGGCCGTGCCCTCACGCACCTATCGGCATAAGGTCTGCAACAACATCCTCAGCAGCGCTACCGACAAGACCTGGGGTCATAATCTGCAAGTTCAGAATGACTTTGGCGGCTTCAAGGTCAAGACGACAACGGGCTATCGCTTCTGGAACAGCGACGGCGTCACCGATCTGGACGGGATCGGCGCGTTCAGCGGCCCGGCCTTCTCCAACGCAACACTGTTCAATGGCATGCCTGCATTCCTGCTTCAGCAAATTCCCACCATACCGGCTGCCGCCATTCCGTTCATTTCCGCAGCGCCGGTGCCGACAGTCAGCCAGGATCTGTTCTTCGTAGACAATAAGCGGCGCCACAAGCAGTTCAGCCAGGAAGTCGAAATTTCCGGCGACAGCAGCTCGCTGGATTGGGTCGTCGGCGGCTTCTACTTCTGGGAAAAGGGTTCGGAGAACGGCCGTCAAAATAGCGGCTTCATCCTGGACACTAACTCGGTCTTCCTCGCCAATTTCGGTCCCCTTGGACCGGACTTCGCCGCCAACAATCCGGCCCGTTACCGGCTCGTCCAGACGCTTGCCCGGCTTAACTACACGACATCGAGCGAGAGTACCGCGGTCTATGGCCAGTTCACCTTCTATCCGGGTGGCCGTGACAGTGGCATCCGCCTCACCGCTGGTGGCCGCTACACCTGGGACGAGAAAAAGATGATCCGTCTCCAGAACGGCGCAGCCCCGCCTCCCGTCCCTGAATATGGCGCTGCCAAGTTCAGCAAGTTCACCTGGAACCTGATGGCGGGTTATGATGTCGCCGATGGCATCAACCTCTATGCGCGCGCCGCCACCGGCTATCGTTCGGGTGGCTTCAATTCTCAGGACCCCGCACTCTTCGGCACCAACCAGCTGGGCAGCTTCGAACCGGAGAAGGTGACCTCCTACGAAATCGGCGCAAAGACGGAATTGTTCAACCGCCGTCTGCGCCTGAACGTCGCGGCCTATCACAACATCTACGACAATCTGGCCGTCATCGGCCCCGTCACCGACGCTCCAGCGGGCACGTTCGCCACCCGCATCATCAACGCGGGCAAGGTCGTCTATAATGGCGTGGAAGCCGAAGCGCAGGCAGTCCTTTCCGACAACTTCTCGATCGACGGCAGCATCGGCTATATCGACATAAAATATAAGGAGTTTCTCGCCGGACAGTCGCCTGTGACCGGGGAGCCTCCGGTCAATATCGCGTCGATCGCAACGCCCGGCTATACGTCCCCGCTGACCGCCAATGTGGCACTGAATGCGCAATTCCCGTTGAACTGGGGCAATGCCACGCTGCGCGGCCGGATCGGCTATACGCATGAAGACGGCAAATATAATTTCAGCAGCAGCCTCGGTTCGCCGTTCAACGAACAGATCAAGGGCGATAATATCGACTTGATCGACGCACAGATCGGTGTCGACGGCATTCCTCTGGGGACGGGCGAAGGCGAAGTCCGCCTGTGGGTGAAGAACCTCACCAACGCGAAGGATTTCGCTCGCGGGATCGACTTCGGCCAGCTTGGCTTTGCGGGCGGATATTATGCCGAGCCGCGGACCTACGGCATCACCGTCGGCGCCAAATTCTAACCCTTTTCGGGGCCATTCCCGCCCTCCCATGCCCCGTCTCCTCCCGGAGGCGGGGCCTTTTTCTGCCTGACCTCGGCGATCATTTCACTTCGCATTCAGCCTCATTGCGCTAAAACAAGGATCCGACCTATCGCGAAGGGATACGCCGAACTTGCTGAAATCATTGGCCGCCGCATCCCTTCTTGCCCTATCCTCAGGCTTCGTTGCGACGGCCAATGCCGAAACCTATTATGTCAGCTCGGCGCAGGGCGACGACAGCTTCAACGGCACCTCACCAACGCAGCCGTGGCGCTCTCTCTCCCGCCTATCGACTTTCCCACTGCAACCAGGCGATCAGGTTAAGCTGATGGCGGGATCGGTATGGCGAGAGCCTCTCACCCTCACCCGGTCGGGCAGTGAAAAGGCGCCCATCACCGTCACCTCTGACGGGACAGGGTCCCGCGCGCGCATTGATGCAGGCGGCGTTTCCCCCCATGCCGTGGGCATCATCAATGCGGATTATGTGACGGTCAGCGGCCTCGAAGTCACGAACGACAGCCCCCTTCCCGCCCACCGCACCGGCGTTCTCATATCGGCAGAGGATCGCGGCATCACGCGCGGTATCCGTATTCGCGACATGTACATTCACGATGTGCGCGGGACCAACGACCGAAAGGATAATGGGGGCATAGTCTTCCGCGCCACCGGGCAAAAGCTGCCGACCCGGTTTGACGACCTCATCATCGAACGCAACATAGTCTGGCGCGTCGATCGATCCGGCATAGCCGGGATCAGCGATCAGGTAACATCCTCCAACTGGTTTCCCAGCGAAAAAGTCGTCATCCGCGACAATTATGTGGAAGATGTGGGCGGCGACGGCATCGTCCCACGGGGCACCAATGGCGCACTCATCGAACATAATATCGTGCGCTATGCGGGCAGCCGCGCGCCCGGCTATAATGCAGGCATCTGGCAATGGAGCACGGACCATAGTCTGATACAGCTTAATGAGGCCGCTTATACCCGAACCCGCTACGATGGTCAGGGCTTCGATTCCGATTTCAACTCCCGCCGCACGACGTTCCTGTACAACTACAGCCACGACAATGCAGGCGGATTCCTCCTCATCTGTTCTCCCGGCCAGGACGACAGCGCCAATATCGGCAATCACAGGACAGTCGCCCGTTTCAACGTCAGCCGCAATGACGGAACCCGCATATTCCAGATTGCGGGCAATGTGTCTGACGCGCTGATCGAGAAAAATGTCGTCCATGTCGGAAAGGCGATGGACGTCCAGATGGTCGTCGCGACGCAATGGGACGGATGGGCGCGCGGTGTCCGCTTCCGCAGCAATGTGTTCAAGGTTGCGGGGACCGCCCGCTACGGCAGCGAGATTGGACGCAACGGCCCTGACTATCTGATCAAGGCGGGCTTTGACCCAGCGGAATCTGTCCGATTTAAGGGCAACAGCTATTTGGGCAGTCACGTCGATGCCCCCGATGACGGCGCCGCCCAGATCGAAACCATCTATGAAGAACAGCCTGCCGACTGGCAGGTCCCCGTTTTCGACCCCGCCAAACCGGACGGCTTTCCCGAATATATCGCAAGCCATCGGCTCTGGATGCTAGGAATGCTGCGCCGCGAACTCGGCACTTTCGTGAAACTGAAGCAGCCCCGCCGTCTTCATGTTTCAGAAGTGCGGAGGTAGAGCATCTTGGCCGACCGCTCGACCACGCAATCCGTTCGGGCTGATACGCCACCTCTCTATGACATGCTGATCGTCGGCGGAGGGATAAATGGTGTCGGCATCGCCCGCGATGCGGCCGGGCGCGGCTACAGGCTCCTTCTGGTGGAGCAGGACGATCTTGCCAGCCAAACCTCCTCCGCCTCGACCAAGTTGATCCACGGCGGCCTGCGTTACCTCGAATATGGTGAGTTTCGGCTGGTCCGTGAATCCCTGATCGAACGGGAACGGCTTTGGCGCATGGCGCCTCACATCATCTGGCCGCTTGCCTTCCTGATGCCGCAGAACCTCTCGACGCGCCCGGCATGGTTGGTGCGCCTCGGCCTCTTTATCTATGATCATCTCGGCGGACGGAAAAAGCTGCCCTGCACGCGCACGATCGCGCTTGATCGATCGCCTTTGGGTAGCGGCCTTGCAAACCGCAAGGGGCGCGGCTTCCTCTATTCGGACTGCTGGGTCGAAGATAGCCGTCTGGTAGTGCTGAACGCAATGGACGCGGCCAAGCGCGGCGCCCATATCGAAACCCGCACCCACCTGCTCGACGCCCGCCGGGACGGCGAAATCTGGTCGGCCACCATCGAAGATGCGCGTGGGGTGAAAGAAGTGCGCGCACACATATTGGTCAATGCCGCAGGCCCATGGGTCGCCGACATCATCACCCGCTCCGGCCTGGAGAGTCAGCGGAAAATCCGCCTCGTAAAAGGCAGTCATATCGTCGTCCCGCGCCTCCACGAAGGGGACCATGCCCTCACGCTCCAGCATATTGACGGGCGCATCATCTTCGCCATTCCCTATGAGCATCACTTCACGCTGATCGGCACCACCGAACAAGAGTGGCACGATCCACCGGGCAAGCCACACATCAGCGAGACCGAGATCGACTATCTGCTAGGCGTGGCAAACAGCTATTTCGCCCGGAAAATTGCGCGCGAAGACATAATCTGGTCCTATTCAGGCATCCGCCCGCTCTATGACGATCAGGCAGGCAATGCCTCCGCCGTCACCCGCGACTATGTCCTCGACCTCGACAGTGAAGGCGCTCTCCTTCTCAGCATCTTCGGGGGCAAGATCACCACCTACCGGAAACTGGCCGAGCAGGCGCTCGACCTCCTCACGTCCCAGGGAATCGAGACGCGGGGCGCTTGGACCGCGAACGCACCGCTTCCGGGCGGGGACATGCCTGAGGGGAACTTCGACACCTTCCTGCACGAATTGGAAAGCCAATATCCCGCCCTACCCCATAGGCTACTCCACCGCCTGGCCCGCGCTTACGGCACATGCGCCCTGAAACTGCTGGGCGCGGCCGAAACGCTGGACGATCTGGGGGAGATATTCGGCGGCGATCTCAGCCGTGCGGAAGTCGACTATCTTGTCAGGGAAGAATGGGCACAGACCGCCGAGGACATTCTCTACCGCCGCAGCAAGCTCGGCCTTCATCTGACTCAGGAAGCAAGCGCGGCGCTTGCCCGCTATCTCGACCATCCTGTTTCATGTCGATCCGATGTCCGGAATGAATGAAGCACAGCGCCCCAGGTGGGGAGATGGGTCTTTGGGACGCTGTGCTTCTCTCCCACAGTGCGACCCGAGGGAGTTGAGGCAGCGCGACATGGCGGGGCTATCCCGCACATGATCGCGATATGTCTGTAACCGGGACCGGGCAGGCTCGATCGACATCCTGCGCCAGCCCGAATGGGTGGCTAATTTAGTCCCGACGGCAAATCGCGGCGCCAGGCGGCCCAAATTTCAGGAATGGAGAAAAAGGGATAAGCGGTTTCATCGCATCATGTCCTGTTTCGGCAACCCCGCTGTCTCAATCAAGAGATCGGAAGCTTTGCGTCCTGCCGTCACCAGCAGTTTGCCTTTTCGTCAGATCACTCGCCGTAGCGCGCTTCTCTGCCTTGGGGATTATTTAACCGAATTATCGCGTCAGGTCAAACATTTGTGGTCAAAAAAAGATGTAGCCTGACAACTTCGCCGACGATCCATCTGTAGTTGTTCATCTCTTCCACCACCCCCCGAGGCCCTTCCCCCGAACGATCCGAACCGATAACAGCATCATGCGGCGCCAACGAAACAGGTGGGACAAGGAATGACCGATCAGTTGATCATCTTCGTGCAAAATGGCGTCGGCCGCATCCGCCTGAACCGGCCAAGGGCGATCCATGCGCTGACGACTGAAATGTGCGCCGCCATGATCGACGCCCTGCTCGCCTGGCGTTACGATGATGCCGTTTCCTCCGTCATCCTCGACCATGCCGTTGCCCCCGATGGCGACCCCAAATTGTCGCGCGGCTTCTGCGCAGGCGGCGACATCGCCATGGTCGCTAACAGCGCCAAGGGCGACTGTTCGGAGGCGGAGCGCTTCTTCCACACCGAATATCGGCTGAACCATCTGCTGTTCATATATGAAAAACCCGTGATCGCCTTCATCGATGGCATAGTCATGGGCGGAGGCGTCGGCATTTCCGATCCGGCGCGCTTCCGCATCGCGACCGAGCGAACGGTCTACGCCATGCCTGAAACGGGCATCGGCCTTTTCCCCGATGTCGGCGGTGGCTGGTTCCTGCCGCGCATGCCGGGGCGCACCGGCACATGGCTCGCCACCACCGGAGCCCGCATCAATGGAGCGGACTGCGCCGCGATCGGCATCGCCACCCACTATATGACCTCGGAAAAGCTGGACGCGGTCAAGGCCCGGATCATCGCCGACCCCGACGGCATCGGCGAAATCCTGGACGAGATGAGCGACCCACCGCCCCCATCCCCCTGGGAAGCACAGCGGGCCAACATTGACCGGCTGTTCGCCTCCAACCACTACGAAGACATCCTCGCCGCCCTGCGCGCCGACGGATCGGAATGGGCCATCGCACAACTAGCGGTTCTCGCGACCAAATCACCCCAGACGATCAAGGTCGCCCTGCGGCAAATGGCAGAGGGTGCGGCCTTTACGGACTTCGCGGCGAACATGCGCAATGAATATCGCATCGCCTGCCACGTCATCCGCCGCCCCGACTTCATCGAAGGCGTGCGCGCCGTCATCTTCGACAAGGACAATGCGCCAAGATGGAACCCGGCCACCCCCGAAGAAGTGACGAATGCGCTTATCGACAGCATCTTCGCACCACTCTCACCGGACAGGGAATGGACGCCGCTTCCCGAACTCAACGAATAAGCGGCCCTTGATCCGGGTCCCGCTCTAAGCCCCGCCAATCAATCACACATTCCAAACGCCTCTAGCCGCCGCATCCTGCGCATATTCGGAAAAGCGTCTCGGCTTCCGGCCCAATACCCGCTCAACATCATACGTGACATAGGCCAGCTTGCCGTCGGCGATACCCGAATAGGTATAGGCATATTCCTCCGGCAAACCGTTCGACAGGATCGACTCCCGAAATGTGTCGAAAGTGATGGGGGTGAAACTGATCTTCCGTCCCGTCGCCTTCGTCAACGCATCGGCGGCTGCTTCAAAGCCTATCGATTCCGGCCCGGTCAGCTCATAAACCTGTCCTCTATGCCGACCGTCCAATAGCGCCTCCGCCGCGACAGCAGCGACATCTTCAATATCGATAAACGGTTCGGTAGCGTCACCAACCGGCAGCACGATCTCCCCCGCCAGCACCGCGTCCAGGAAGAACATTTCCGAGAAATTCTGCATGAACCATGCCGGGCGAAGCACTGTCCAGTCCGCCGCACTCGCCCTGAATCCGCCTTCAACCGCATCCAGAAAGCCCTTATCGGCTCGCCCGGAAAGCAGCACCTGCCGCTTTACCCCGCAATCCAGCGCAAGCTGTGCAAGCCGCCCAACCTGCGCGCCAGCATCGGGATGCGTATTGTCATGGTGCGCGATATAAAGGCCGTCCGCGCCCTCCAACAGGGGTTTCCAGCTGGCCTCATCTTCCCACAGAAACGGCTGCTCCGCGCTACGCGAACCAATGCGGACAGTGTGACCAAGAGCCGTCAGACGATCGGCCAGCCGACGACCCGTCTTGCCGGTGCCGCCGACGATGAGAATGGTCGATTTCTGGCTCATTGCTATCACCTCGGCTGCCATCAGCATATCAATTACAACGATGAATGTAACCTGGCGCCCGCTTTGTCCACGAAGAGTTCTATACTGACCGCTTTCCCGGCCACTGGCGCGTTAGCCAAGGACAGGCTATCAGCCCGTCATGAGCGAGGATATCCGCCACATTCTCGATCGCCTGCGCACGCCGCCCGACAATGTCGTGGCACGCGCCCGTCGCATGGTCGAAGCTTATGTGCCGGAGGATCGCCGTGGCCCCGGTTGGGACCGCCACTGGCGCGAACTGGAAGCCTATATAGAATTGCCCGGCCGCTGGATCGGCGGAGAGAAAGCCGAAGATGACGTCTGACAAAATCACGGACCTTCTCGTCGCCTGCCTTGTTCGCGACCACGGTCGCAGCAAGCATCACTGGCGCAAGGTACTCGGCGCCGTCCGCCTCTACAGCCGCGCCACCCATCCGCATTGCAACTGGACGATCACGCCAACGGGCACTTTCCATGAGGTTTCGGTGATCGAAGGACTGATGGATGACCTTAGAATGCGTTATCCGGTGATCAGCGGCTGAAGCGACGGCCTGCCATTCAGGCCGATCTGATCAACTGCCTGCTTGCGTATTAACTGGTGGTGCCAGTGGGTTGGGATCCTTCACATCGCCTTTTTCGATCCTTTTCTCCGCCTCGCCGCTTTCCTGATCGCCACCGGCCAGCGGGGATCCCCGTTCCGGCGGCGGGGTGTCGTCACGGCCCTCTGCCGGTTTGTCAGATGATTGGCCGCTTTTCCTGTCCTGCTGCATCGACTCTTCCTTTTGCTGCTATCCTTGATCAACGCCGCGACGGCAGCAGATATCCATGAGCGAATCTGGCGCTAACATTGGCATGTCGGTTAGCCCGGCATCCCAAAGCCATCAAAGGCGTTCAGCCACCATGGCACGCGCGTTCAAGGTCTATCGCACCCCTATCGGCTTTCACGACGCCTATGTCGCCGCACCCAGTCAAAAGGCGGCGCTGGAAGCCTGGGGCGCCGACGCCAATCTTTTCGCGCGTGGTTCTGCCGAGCAGGTCACCGAAGCAGAATTGATGCGAGAGCCCCTCGCCAATCCCGGCAAGGTCATCAAACGGCCGCGCGGCAGTGAGGCGGAACATCTGGCATCCCTTGCCAAATCCCCTCAGCAATCCGGCAGGGCGAAATCCCGCCCGGAAAAAGCGACTCTTCCCAACTCGCCGCCAAAGCGCGCCTCCCCTCCAGCACCACGACCCAGTCGTGAACCACTCGACAAGGCGGAAGAAGCCCTCGCCCAGCAGGAGGAAGAAGGCAGGGCGGCGCTGAGAATATTCGAAGAGAAACAGGCACAGCTTCGCACCCAGATTGAGCAACTGCGCAAGCAGCAGCAGGCCGCCTATAGTCAGTTGACCAGCCGCGTGGAAAAGGAACGCCGCAAATATGACACCGCGCTTGAACGTTGGCGCGCGTCATGATCGATCAACCCGCCAAAAAGATAAGGATTTTTGCCGCTTTCCGTCAACAGCTTGGCACCAGATCGACTTTGCATCGTTATCGTCATTCAGGAGGGGTCTTGAATGGACACCCGTGAAGACATTGTTGCGATAGGGCTGCTGACGCAGAACGATATTCAGCGGCTTGGCGAAAGTTTTTCCCGGCTGTTCCCTCTCCCGCGCGACGGCGCCTTCGACGACCTGATAAAGGCAATCGATGAAGCGGATCGCGAAAAGGACCATCGTCCCAAACCCTGATCCTCTGCCCACTGGCCTGGCTAAAGTGCTAAAGGAAAGTCGGGTCCGGCTGTAAAGCTTCGACCTTATCATGGTCGGGGCAACCGGACCCGGTTCCGCGAGATCGGGGGAACCTCGCGGAAGCCGCAGGCTCCCCGAGCACCGGCGACTGGGCAGCATTCTACAATGACGCGCTTCCGCGAACACTGACGCTTAATGCTGCAAGTCCGGCGATTTGGGACAAAGCCAAATCTCCTTTAGGAGAGTTGACGGAAAGCCACGCTATCCCCATGGAATCGCAATTGGCTATCCCGATAACAGCAGGCTTGAGCAGGCCGCTGCCGTGCCGTTATGACGCAACCATGCGATCCTCCCTTTTGCCGCTCCTGCTTGCCCTGTTCATCGCTGGGTGCGCGTCGTACCAGCCCGTATCGGACACCCCGGTTCGCGTCGGGCCGCCCTATACGGTGCGGGGCGTCACCTATGTCCCCGCGCAACAACCGGGCTATGATGAGGTAGGCTATGCCAGTTGGTATGGAAATGAATCAGGGAACCGTACAGCGCGCGGAGAGAAATTCCGGCCGGGCGGGATCAGCGCGGCTCATCCCACCTTGCCGCTGCCTTCCTATGTAGAGGTGACGGATCTTGGCAGCGGCCAAACCGTGCTGGTTCGCGTCAACGATCGCGGCCCCTTCACGCGCGGGCGGATCATCGACCTTTCCCGAGGAGCGGCGGAAGCACTCGGGATACACAACCGGGGGCAAAGCGCCGTGCGCGTCAGGCTTGCCGAACCCCGCGAGAAGGATCGCCAGCGCCTGCGCAAAGGCAAGGAAGCGAGCGAACGGCCGCCGCTGACCGGCGAGGCACTTGCCGCGCAACGCCGCCGACTTCTTTTACCGCGCTGAATTTAACCTCGCCTTGACGGCCAACCGCTGTATAGCGGCATATATACCTTAAGCGTCAGGCGTCGCATGCATCGGTTCCTTGTTCTGCTCCTTCTGCTCATTACCGGCTTTGCGGTTGACCCCGCTGAAGCGCGCGAACGCGGGCCTTTGATATTGGCCGCCGCCAGTCTTCAGGAATCGCTGACCGCCGCTGCGGATGCCTGGACGGCGCAGGGGCATGACCGGCCGATCCTCTCCTTCGCCGCCTCTTCCGCTCTCGCCCGGCAAATAGAGGCCGGGGCGCCTGCCGACCTGTTTTTATCGGCGGATGAGCCGTGGATGGATGCCATCGCCGCGAAAGGGCTCGTCCGTCGCGGCACCCGTGTTCCCCTGCTTACCAACCGCCTCGTCCTGATCGCACCGGCGGGCAACGTCACGAAAATGGCGATCCGCCGTGGATTCCCCCTCGCCGGTGCGATCGGCAATGGCCGTCTAGCAATGGCTGACCCGGACAGCGTTCCGGCCGGAAAATATGGCAAGGCGGCGCTTGTGGCACTCGGCGTCTGGCCAGCGCTATCCGGTAAAGTGGCGGCGGCGGAAAACGTCCGGGCGGCTCTTGCGATGGTAGAGCGGCGGCAGGCGCCCTTTGGCATCGTCTATGAAACCGATGCACGGGCCACGACCGCCGTCCGTATCGTGGGCGTCTTTCCTGCGGCCAGCCACCCGAAAATCACCTATCCACTGGCGCTGTTAAGCCGCTCCACCCATCCGGAAGCGGCAGGATTCCACCGCTTTCTCCTGTCCCCACGCGGCAAGGCGATCTTCCGCCGCTACGGTTTTGGAACGCGTTGACGGTGACCGTCTTCAGCCCGGAGGAATGGGAGATCGTCCAGCTGTCCCTGAAGGTCAGCTTTGCCGCCATGCTCTTCACTCTGCCCTTGGCCTTCGCCCTCGCCTGGGTCCTCGCGCGCTGGCGCTTTCCCGGCAAGCTGCTGCTCGATGCGGCGGTTCACCTCCCGCTTGTCCTGCCGCCGGTAGTGATCGGGTGGCTATTGCTCCTGACCCTCGGACCTGCCGGACCTGTAGGAAGCATAATGGAACGCTGGTTCGGTGTGACCGTCATGTTCCGCTGGACCGGCGCCGCCATCGCCGCGGGCATCATGGCCCTCCCCCTGATGGTGCGCGCCATCCGCCTGTCGATCGAAGCTGTAGATCACCGCCTGGAAGAAGCCGCCCAAACCCTCGGCGCCAGCCCCACCTGGTGCTTCCTCACGATCCTCCTCCCACTATCTCTACCCGGATTAGCTGCGGCATTCATTCTTGGTTTTGCCCGCTCGCTCGGCGAATTCGGCGCGACCATCAGCTTTGTCTCAAACATCCCGGGAGAAACGCGCACGCTGTCACTCGCCATCTACAGCGCCCTCCAGATTCCCGGCGCCGATGCCGTCGTATGGCGGCTCGCCGTGATTTCGATCTGCCTGTCGCTAGGCGCACTGCTACTTTCAGAAGCGCTCAGCCGCGGTGTATCGGCGGATAGGTCCAGCCATGTCCTTTGACATCGACGTCCGCAAGGTTCTCGGCCCCGCCCTCATTACGGCGCGCTTTGCAGCATCAGATGGCATCACTCTGCTCTGGGGGCCTTCCGGCGTAGGGAAGACCTCGATTCTCAACATGATCGCTGGTTTGTTGCGCCCGGATCAGGGCCATATCAGCGTCGATGGAGAAATATTGTTCGATGCCGATGCCGCCATCGATTTGCCCTCCTATTGTCGTCGCATCGGATATGTTTTCCAGGATGGCCGCCTTTTCCCGCATCTTCGGGTGCGAGCGAACCTGCTCTATGGCTATCGGCTTGCGACGCCGCAGGACAGATGGATGTCTCTACAAGCAGTCGTCGATTTTCTCGGGATTGAACATCTGCTCAGCCGCTGGCCACGCACGCTGTCGGGCGGCGAAGCACAACGCGTTGCCATTGGCCGCGCTCTGCTGTCTGGCGCCCGAGCCTTGCTCATGGACGAGCCTCTCGCCTCCATTGACCCTGCCCGCCGGGAAGACATCATGGATGTTGTCCTGCGCATACGGGACGAGCTTCGGCTCCCGATAATCTACGTCACCCATAATCCAGAGGAAGCCGACCGCCTGGCAACGCGAAAGATCGAACTTACGCCTTCATTTCGATAAGGGCGACCAGCCCGCCACCTTCCGCATTCATAAGCCGGACCGACGCATCAAAGGTGAGTGCCAGTGACCTCGCTATAGTCAGACCGATGCCCGTGCCGGGCCGCCCACCCGGCTGCCCTGAAGCCCCGCGCGTAAAGGGCTCAAACATCTGATCTAGTTGTTCCGGCGGTATGCCCGCCCCCTTGTCCCGGATGTGGATGACAAGTCTGCATCCCTGGCGGGAACATCCGATTTCGGCCTCGCCACCATATTTGAGGGCGTTGCTGACCAGATTACTGATGCATCGGCTCAGTGCATTGGGCTTGGCCCGGATCGTCCCACCGCACCCTCCCGCGAACCGCAATGGAGCGCCCAGATCCTGCGCATCCTCGACCATGCTTTCCAGCATGGAATCGATGTCAATGACGGACCATTCTTCCTGCGTCTCAGTGCTGGCGGCGAGATCAAGTCCCTCCTTGACCAGGGTTTGCATCGCCTGATGGTCCTGCAACAACCGCGCACGCAACTCCTCATTTTCAACGAGTTCAAGTCGCAACCTTAGCCGGGTGAGCGGCGTCTGCAGATCATGGCTTATCGCCGCCAGCAATTGCGTACGCTCGGCAAAACCAGCACGCGCGCGCCGTTGCATGAGGTTGAAGGTCGATAGCGCCGCTCGCACTTCTTCCGGCCCATTTTCAGGGATTTCTTCCGGATCGAGCGACAGGGAGAAGGACTCCGCCGCATGCTCAAGGCGCCGCAGTGGTTGGGTTACGATCCGGGACACGATGATAGCAAGACCAGCAGATGCAACGATGATCAGGAGCATATAGAGCGGGTTGGCCATCATGCTGGGCGGACGCTCCATGCGCGGCAGGTTGAGCGCCATGGACCGCCGAGCACCAGTGCTATCGGTAAATCGCACGATCCAGCAGGACGGGCGCGGCGCGTTGACCACCCCAGCGGCGCCCGCCGATGGATCATAACGCAAGCGGGGAAAGCAAAATCCTGCAGGAACCTGGCTAGCCTCCGGGTTCGACCCGGGGCCGAACCGCGCCCTGAGCGCTTTTGCAAGCTCAGCATCCGGTTCAGCCACCGCGATGCCCTCCGGTGCTAACGCCGCGCCCATGATTTGCTGGGCCGCCAGCATCGCCTCCACCCGCTTGGGATCACGCTGAAGGCGATGGCCGATGTCCTCGGCGCTCGCTACCACCCGCTGCATGCGCCATTGCTGAAAATCATGACTCCTGCTCTGTTCAGCGATCAGCAAAGCCAGCATCGCGGCCAACGACATGCCAATCGTCAGCAGCAGGAATATCTGTCCTGTCAGCGAACGCAGAAAACCTCGAACACGGCTCCAAAGACGCTCAATCATTCGTAGGACACCGGACTGGCGAGTACATACCCTTCGCCCCGCACCGTCAAAATGAGTTCCTCGCCCCCCGGCATGGTCGCCAGTTTCTGCCTCAATCGGCTTACCTGTAGATCGGTCGAGCGGTCGAACGCAGCAGTCGCTCGACGTTCAGGCACAAGGTTTTCCCGTGAGAGGACCACATTGGGCTCATCGATAAACCGGGACAGCAAGCGAAACTCCGCAGACGAAAGCATCACCAACCGACCGTCTTCAGCGATCAGCCTGCGCTGGAAGAGATCAAGGCGCCAGGGACCGAGCCTGGCGAGGCGCACGCCTTTGTCGCGCTGCCGGTCGGGTTCGTCAGCATGGGACCGGCGTAACAGGTTGCGTATGCGAACGAGCAATTCGCGTGGTTCGAACGGCTTTGTGAGATAGTCATCCGCTCCCAGTTCCAACCCGAGCACCCGGTCGATCGCGCTGCCTCTGGCGGATACCATGATGATGGGGACATCATTTCCTTCGGCCCGCAACTCCCGGCACAGGCTCAGCCCGTCGCCGTCCGGGAGATTGAGGTCAAGGACGATGAGGTCGGCCGCATGCACCGAAAGGGCCTGATAAAGCTCTCCCAAGCTGCCTGCGGCTACCACCTCATAATGTTCCTGCCGCAACTGCTGAACAATCAAGTCCCGAATATCGGGGTCGTCATCGACTACGATCAGGCGTGCTTGGCGGTTGTTCATCTGGTCAGGCATCGCCGCCTTTTACGGTGTTCAGCATTAAAAGTCTGCCTTCCTCAGAGCCCCTGATACGCGCTGATACATTTCGACATATTGCGATGCACAATGGCACATGTTCGGCCTTTTCAAACACCTGCCAAGAAGCGAATAGGGAGCGTCGGAGCCTGTCAGACAGCTGGCCCGTCCTTCACCCGGCGCTCCCCCTCCCCCTGCGCCGGGTGAAGTTTCCGCACTGCTGAACCCCGCCATTGGATAACCTGCCGCCATGCCGCTGCGCTCTGCACTCTCTTCATCCCGCTACGCTCAATTTGGCGCGGCCTTTTGTTTGCTCGCGACCGCATGCAGCCAAAGCGAACCGCCTGAGAGAAAGCTGGTCGAAGTGGGCGTGGTCACGCTTCAGGCGCAGGACGTTACCGTATCGACAGAGCTACCAGGACGCACCGCTTCGACGCTGATGTCCGAAGTGCGGCCTCAAGTTGCTGGGGTCGTTCAGAAGCGTCTCTTTATCGAAGGCTCCTATGTGCATGCGGGCCAGCCTTTATATCAGATTGATCCATCCCTCTACCGCGCCTCTCGCGATGAGGCGCAGGCGGCCCTCGCCAATGCGCAGGCAACAGCGATTGCGGCGCAAGCCAAGGCGCGTCGCTATCAGGCGCTCGGGCAGACAGAGGCCGTAAGCGCGCAGGAGCGTGACGACGTGGTCGCGGCTTCGCGGCAAGCAAGCGCCGCCATTCAACAAGCGCGCGCGTCGCTTCAGACCGCCAGCATAAGTCTGCGCTTCACCGAAGTCCGGGCACCGATTAGCGGGCGCATTGGCCGTTCTTCGGTCACACCGGGCGCATTGGTCACAGCCAGTCAAGCTGCCCCGCTCGCGACGATCCAGCAGCTTGACCCCATCTTTGTCGATATTACCCAGTCCAGCGCGCAGATCCTGGCGCTGCGCCGCAATCTGGCCTCAGGTAAAGCACTACCCGCCAGTGCCACCATCCGGCTGAAGCTGGACGATGGCAGCGACTATCCTCTTGAAGGCCGCATAGAATTTGCCGAGCCCATCGTGGATCCCAATAGCGGCACCATCACCCTGCGCGCACGCTTCCCCAATCCTGACAGTCTCCTCCTTCCCGGCATGTTCGTACGCGTCGTGGCCCCGCAGGCCATCGTCCCCAATGGCATACTCGCGCCCCAGCAGGGGATCAGCCGTGACCCCAAGGGCAATGCCACGGCGCTTGTCGTCAATCGCGCAAACAAGGTGGAGCAACGCACCGTCACTACGGCACAGGCAATAGGCGACAAATGGCTCGTGACCGCAGGCCTCAAGTCCGGTGATCGGCTGATCGTCGAAGGAACGGACAAGGTGAAACCGGGCGATACCGTCCGCGCTGCAACCGTCGGCCAAGGGAGCTAGGTCCTCCGATGCTCAGCCGCTTTTTCATCGATCGGCCAATCTTCGCCTGGGTGATCGCGATCGGCATCATGCTGGCCGGACTTGGCGCCATGCTGTCGCTGCCCATAGCCCAGTATCCCGATATCGCGCCGCCTGCGGTCAATATCCAGGCAAATTATCCAGGCGCCTCGGCCGATACTGTAGAAACCAGCGTTACTCAGGTCATTGAGCAGCAACTGACTGGCATCGATGGCCTGATGTACTTCTCATCGACATCTACGGCCAATGGCCAGTCGCGTATCACTGTCACCTTTGATAAAGGCACCGACCCCGACACCGCGCAAGTACAGGTTCAAAACAAGGTGCAGCAGGCGTTAAGCCGGTTGCCTAATGCCGTTCAGCAGCAGGGCCTGACCGTCACCAAATCGCAGACCGATTTCCTGATGCTGGTCGCGCTGTACGATCGCACCGATCGAGCCACTCAGACTGATATTTCCGACTATCTGGTCAATAATTTTCAGGACCCCATCTCGCGTCTGGAAGGTATCGGCAACGTTCAGATTTTTGGATCGCAATATGCCATGCGCATATGGCTGGATCCTTATAAACTCGCGACGGTAAAGCTCATGCCGTCGGACGTTGAAAGCGCGATCCGCTCCCAGAATGTCGAAGTTTCCGCCGGTCAGATCGGCGCTGATCCGGCGCCCGCCGGACAGCAACTGAATGCCACCGTTCGCGCGCGTGCACGCCTCCAGACTCCCGAAGAGTTTCGCAACATCATAGTGAAGACTCAAAGCGATGGGTCCGTCGTTCACCTCTCCGATGTTGCTCGGGTCGAACTTGGGAATGAAAGTTACACCTTTTCAGCCGCGCTGAACGGACATCCTGGATCGGGCATCGCACTCCAACTCGCTCCGGGCGCCGACGCTCTGAAGACCGCCGAACTCGTCAAGGCAAAGGTCGCCGAGCTGTCCACGAACCTGCCTCATGGGTACAGCATTGCATTCCCGCGCGATACGACACCCTTCATCCGGCTTTCCGTGGATGAGGTCATCAAGACACTTATCGAAGCCGTCGGACTGGTCGTCGTGGTCATGTTCGTCTTTCTGCAAAGCTGGCGCGCGACGCTGATCCCGGCGGTGGCGGTTCCGGTCGTCCTGCTCGGGACCTTCGGCGTGCTCGCCCTTTTCGGCTATTCCATCAACACGCTCACCCTGTTCGGCATGGTGTTGTCCATCGGCCTTCTGGTCGATGACGCGATCGTAGTCGTCGAGAATGTCGAACGGCTGATGCACGATGAGGGGCTTGGCGCCCGCGCCGCCACGATCAAATCGATGGAAGAGATAGGCAGTGCGTTGGTTGGCATAGCCCTTGTCCTTTCGGCCGTTCTCCTGCCCATGGCCTTTTTCGGCGGTTCAACGGGCGTTATTTACCGGCAGTTCTCCATCACTATTGTGTCCTCCATGCTTCTGTCCGTGGTGGTTGCGCTCATCCTGTCGCCCGCTCTGTGCGCCACATTGTTGAAATCGGCCAGTGAGGAGCGCCGTCAGCAGGGATGGGCGGGCCGGTTCAACCGCTGGTTTGGGCGCGTGACCGGCGGTTATATGCGGCGGCTCGAAGCAATCATGCATCGGCGCGCCCTCTTCTGGACAATCTATCTGCTGATATTGGGCGTCCTTGCGCTAATCTTCGTTCGCTTGCCGACCAGCTTCCTCCCCGTAGAGGATCAGGGGCAGGTCATGGTGCAGATGACCCTTCCCGCTGGCGCCAAGTCCACGCGAACCGCGCAAGTGGTCGAGAGTGTTCGCAACTACTTCCAAAGCGAAGAAGGAAATAACGTCGGCAGCATATTCATCGCCCAAGGTTTCAGTTTTGCGGGACAGGGCGAAAATACCGCACAAGGCTTCATCAATCTCAACCCTTGGGAAGACCGGAACGGTAAGGCGAACAGCGCGACCGAGATCGCGAACCGAGCTACAAAGCAGCTCGCAGCCATACGTGATGCGAAAATTCTGGCCATGACGCCGCCCGCTATCCGTGGCCTGGGCCAGTCGAACGGCTTCACCTTCGAGCTGCTCAACACAGGCGGCCTCAGCCGGGACAAGTTCCTGGCCGTGCGCAACCAGCTGCTCGCTGCAGCTTCTCAAAGCCCTCTGCTTGGGGGTGTGCGTGCCGCTACGCTTGAGGACACGCCTCAGTTGAAGGTCGATATCGATAATGAAAAGCTGGCTGTGCTTGGACTTACACAAAATGATGTGGACGATGTGTTGAGTTCCGCCTGGGGAAGTAGCTATATCAATGACTTCATTGATCGGGGACGCGTGAAGCGCGTCTTTATGCAGGCAGACGCGCCTTATCGAGCTTTGCCGACCGACATTGAAAACTGGCAGGTGCGCTCTGCCGCCACGGGCGAAATGGTTCCACTCTCCGCTTTCGCCACCACCCATTGGGAAATGGGTCCGACAACAGTGTCGCGCTTTAACGGCCAATCCTCCTATGAAATACAGGGACAGGCGGCACCCGGTGCGAGTTCGGGAGAGGCCATGGATGAAATGGTGCGTTTGCAGCAGCAATTGCCGACCGGAACCAGCTATGCCTGGAGCGGCCTTTCCTACCAGGAACAATTGTCCGGCGGACAGGCCCCCTTGCTTTATTCCCTTTCCGTACTGGTCGTCTTTCTCTGCCTCGCTGCCCTTTATGAAAGCTGGTCGGTGCCGCTCGCAATATTGTTCGTAATCCCACTGGGCTTGATCGGAGCAGTCGTCGCCGTTTGGGCGCGCGGGCTGGAGAATAATGTATTCTTCCAGGTAGGACTCCTCACCACGATGGGGCTGGCGGCAAAGAACGCAATCCTCATCGTTGAATTCGCCGAGTTCGCCTATCGCGATGGCAAGGATGCAATGAGCGCAGCGATCGAGGCGGCCAAACTCCGGTTCCGACCGATCATAATGACCTCGCTCGCCTTCATCGCGGGCGTTATGCCGCTGGCGCTCGCTCATGGCGCTGGCGCACAAAGCCGCATCGCCATCGGCACGGCGGTTGCTGGCGGCATGCTGACCGGAACCCTGTTGGCGATATTTTATGTGCCGCTATTCTTCTTCACGATCATGCGGCTTTTCAGACGCAAGGGCCATTCACCTGTCACCGGATCGGAGGTGCCCGCATGAAGCGCTTGCTCCCCCTCAGCCTGTCCGTCACGCTGACCGCCTGCAATCTGGCGCCCGCATATGAACGGCCCGCCGCGCCCGTTCCGCCCGCCTGGCCAAATGGATCCGCATATTCAGCCGCCCTTCCTACAGAAAAGGCAGGCTTACCCTGGACGGCTTTAGTCGGCGACGAAAGGCTGCGGACCATCATTGATCGGGCACTGATCAACAATCGGGATCTTCGCGTAACTCTGGCCAACGTTCTCGCGGCGCGCGCCCGATATCGCATTCAGCGAGCCGCGCAGATGCCTACGGTTACGGCGGATGCCAACGCAACGCTCACGCGCCGGAATGACCAACGTCAGGACAGCTATAGCGCCGACATCGGTTTTAGTGCGTTCGAAATCGATCTGTTCGGCCGCCTGCGCAACTTGAGTGAAACCGCCCTTCAATCCTATCTCGCGAGCGAGGAGGGTGCGCGAGCCGCGCGCATCGCGCTCGTCGCGGAGACGGCCAGCGCCTATGCAACGCTTGCTGCGGATCAGCAATTGCTCGCCGTAGCTCGCGACACGCTCAGCAGCGCCGAAAGAACGCTCGCGCTTACACGATCGCTCAACGGCGTCGGTCTTTCCGGCAAGCTCGATGTCCATCAAGCGGAAACGATCGTAGAACAGGCGAGGTCCGATGTCGCGTCCGCAGTTACGCAGGTAGCGCAGGATCGCAACGCGCTGGACCTGCTCGCCGGGGCGCCGGTAGAAGAAGCTCTACTCCCGCTGTCACTCTCCACTCTGATCAGCACGACCGCGCAAGTTCCCGCCGGTATTTCATCAGATGTCCTGCTCCAGCGGCCCGATGTCCTGCAATCGGAACACCAGTTACAGGCTGCGAATGCAAATATCGGCGCCGCGCGGGCTGCGATGTTTCCAAAGATCAGCCTGACGTCGGCGATCGGTGTCGCCAGTTCAGCACTGTCGTCGCTTTTCACGGGCGGGGCATTCAGTTGGACAGCGGCTCCTTCGGCGAGCCTCCCCATCTTTGGCGGCGGAGTCAAAGGCAATGTTGAGTATAGCAAGGCGCAGCAAAAGGCTGCTCTAGCCAGCTATGAGAAGGCCATTCAGAGCGCTTTTCGTGAAGTCGCCGATGCCTTGGCACGCGGAGGCACAATAGGTGAACAGCAGCAGGCTCAGCGAGCTTTGGTCGTTTCGAATGAGAACGCTTATGCCTTGTCCGAACAGCGTTATCGCGCGGGAATCGATCCGTTCCTGACCACACTTGTGAACCAACGCTCGCTCTATTCCGCCCGGCGAAGCGCGATCGCGACGGACCTTGAGCTGTTGCTAAACCGCATATCCCTTTATCGCGCAATCGGTGCCGATTTTTAGGAGTTACTCGGTTCAGCCGCCAATGGTGACGGGCCGCATGGCTGGAGCGCCCACCACCTCCCTCTCCACCAAGTTCGGTCGAGCCAGGTGAACTGACTTTGGGTGCGACAGTTTCCGTGCAATTTTCTTTGACGAAATGAGCTTCGAGCCACGCCGCGTGCTGTGCGGCATGGCTCGATCCTCACTAAACAGGCGTCGGCAGTCCTCAGCTTTGATTATCAGGCGCTGACCTGCACTTCCCCGATAAGGGCCAGTAACTGCTGAGCATGTTCCTTTCTGCAAATGAGCAGGTCAGGCAGATACACATTTGCCTGATTGTAGATCAGCGGGCTGCCATCAATCCGCGAGCAGTGCAGGCCATGCGCCTTCGCCACCGCGACGGGTGCCATGCTGTCCCATTCATATTGGCCGCCGGAATGCAGGTAAATGTCTGCCTGCCCCAATATCACCGCCATCGCCTTGGCACCGGCCGAGCCCATCGGAACAAGTTCGGCACCCAGCTTTTCCGCGACCGCGACAGCTTCGGCGGCCGGGCGGGTACGGCTGACCACCATGCGCAGCTTTTCGGGTGCAGGCGGGATCGGCTGCGGCTGATCCGATCGAACTATTGTGCCCTTCCCTGTCCCGGTCAGGTCAAGGCCCGGCAGCGCTACAGCGCCGATCTCCGGCTGCCCATCGATCGCCAGACCGACATGGACTGCCCAATCGGATCGCTCCTCGCCATATTCGCGGGTGCCATCGACAGGATCCACGATCCACACGCGGCTCTGGCTCAGTCGCTCGGCATTGTCCTTCTCTTCCTCAGACAGCAACCCGTCCTCGCCCCGTTGTTCGCGCAGGGCGTGAACAAGGAACTGGTTGGCCGTTTGATCGCCCGCCTTGCCCAGCGCCTTGGCGCTGAACATGCCGCTGGCGCGCACCTCAAGCAGGATGCGCCCAGCGGTTTCGGCAAGATGCGCCGCCAGGTCGGCATCGCTCATGCCGCCGCTCATGGGATCAACCTGGCGACGATGGCGTCGGCCGCTTCCTCGGCGGTCATGGCCGTTGTGTCGATGCGGATTTCCGGGTCCTCTGGCGGCTCATAGGGGCTGTCAATGCCGGTGAAGTTCTTGAGATCCCCGGCACGCGCCTTCTTGTAGAGGCCCTTGACGTCCCGTGCCTCTGCTTCAGCAAGCGGCGTATCGATGTGCACCTCGATGAACTCGCCCGGCTGCATCATCTGCCGCACCATTTCCCGCTCCGACCGGAAAGGCGAGATGAAGGCGGTAATGACGATCAGCCCCGCATCGGTCATCAGCTTCGCGACTTCGCCCACGCGGCGGATATTCTCCACGCGGTCGGCGTCGGTAAAGCCGAGGTCCTTGTTCAGGCCGTGACGCACATTGTCGCCGTCGAGCAGGAAAGTATGGCGGTTCATGCGCGCCAGCTTCTTTTCGACGAGGTTGGCGATGGTCGATTTGCCCGCACCCGAAAGCCCGGTGAACCACAGCACGGCAGGCTTCTGGTTCTTAAGGCCCGCATGGAACTCACGGGTGACATCGGTCGCCTGCCAGTGGACATTCTGCGCCCGCCGCAGCGAGAAGTGCAGCATGCCCGCTGCCACCGTCGCATTGGTGATCTTGTCGATCAGGATGAAGCCGCCCAGCGTTCGGTTCTGCTCATAGGACTCGAACACGATCTGCTTGTCGATGGACAGGTTCGCCACACCGATGGCGTTCAAGTCCAGCGTCTTGGCCGCCAGATGCTCCATCGTGTTGACGTTCACCTGATATTTCGGATGCTGAACCGTCGCGGTAACGGTCTGCGTCCCGATCTTCAGCCAATAAGGACGGCCGGGCAGCATTTCCTCGTCCGCCATCCACACGATGGTGGCTTCGAACTGGTCAGCGGCCTGCGGCGGATTGTCCGCCAGCGCGATTACGTCGCCACGCGAGCAGTCGATCTCGTCGGCAAAGCAGATCGTCACCGACTGCCCGGCGACCGCCTGATCCAGATCGCCGTCTAGCGTCACGATCCGCGTCACCGTGCTGGTCTTGCCCGAAGGCAGCACGCGCACCGCGTCGCCCGGCTTCACCGTGCCGGTCGCGATAAGGCCCGAAAAGCCGCGGAAGTCCAAGTTCGGGCGGTTCACCCACTGCACCGGCATGCGGAACGGCTTTTCCGCGTCGGTCGCGCTGTTGACCTCGACGGTCTCCAGATGCGCCATCAGCGCCGGACCCTTGTACCAGGGCGTGTTTTCCGAAGGGCCGGTGATATTGTCGCCCTTGAAGCCGGAAATCGGCATCGGCACGAAATGTTCGATGCCGATCGAGCGAGCGAACTCGGTATAATCCTTGACGATGCCGTCATAGACCGCCTGGTCATAATCAACCAGGTCCATCTTGTTGATGGCGAGCACGATGTTCTTGATGCCGATCAGGTGCGCGAGATAGCTGTGCCGCCGCGTCTGCGTCAGCACGCCCTTGCGCGCATCGATCAGGATGACGGCGAGGTCAGCGGTCGAAGCACCCGTCACCATGTTGCGCGTATATTGTTCGTGGCCGGGCGTGTCGGCGACGATGAACTTGCGCTTTTCGGTGGCGAAGAAGCGATAGGCGACGTCGATCGTAATGCCCTGCTCCCGCTCGGCGGCGAGGCCATCGACGAGGAGGGCGAAGTCGATCTCCTGCCCCTGCGTGCCGACCTTCTTGCTGTCTGCTTCCAGAGCGGCCAGCTGATCCTCGAAGATCATCTTGCTGTCATAGAGCAGGCGGCCGATCAGCGTCGACTTGCCGTCGTCCACCGACCCGCAGGTGATGAAACGCAGCATCGTCTTGTGCTCATGCACCTTCAGATATTCGTCGATATCCTCGGCAATGAGGGCATCGGTCTTGTAAATCGGTTCGTCGAGAATGTCGGTCATTGATCTAAATCCCGTCATCCCAGCGAAAGCTGGGATCTCGTTGATCTTGGGGAAAGGGTTCTGCCTGGAGGCCTGAGATCCCAGCGTGCGCTGGGATGACGGCCGTGGTCAGAAGTAACCCTCCTGCTTCTTCTTCTCCATGCCGGCGCCGCCAGCATCCTTGTCGATGGCGCGGCCCTGGCGTTCGGATGTGGTGGTCAGCAGCGTTTCCTGGATCACCTCGGGCAGCGTCTTGGCGCTGCTCTCGACGGCCCCCGTCAACGGATAGCAGCCCAGCGTCCGGAAACGGATCGACCGCATCACCGGCGTTTCGCCATCCTTCAGCGGGAAGCGTTCGTCGTCCACCATCAGCAACATGCCATCGCGCTCCACGGTCGGGCGCTCCTCCGCGAAATAGAGCGGCACGATCGGCACATTATTCAGGTGGATATACTGCCAGATATCCAGCTCGGTCCAATTGCTGATCGGGAAGACGCGGATGCTCTCGCCCTTGTTCTTGCGGGCGTTGTAGAGGTTCCATAGCTCGGGCCGCTGGTTCTTGGGGTCCCAGCCATGCGACGCGGTGCGGAAGGAAAAGATACGTTCCTTCGCCCGGCTCTTTTCCTCGTCGCGCCGCGCGCCGCCAAAGGCTGCGTCGAAGCCATACAGGTCAAGCGCCTGTTTCAGACCTTCGGTCTTCCACATGTCGGTGTGCAGCGCGCCGTGGTCGAACGGGTTGATCCCGCGCTCCTGCGCTTCGGGATTGTGATAGACCAGCAGCTCCATGCCGCTTTCCTTGGCCATGCGATCGCGCAGCTTGTACATTTCCTGGAACTTCCAGGTCGTATCGACGTGCAGCAGCGGAAAGGGCGGCGGCGAAGGATAGAATGCCTTACGCGCCAGATGCAGCATCACGGCACTGTCCTTGCCCACGCTGTATAACATGACCGGCTTTTCAGCCTCGGCCACAACCTCTCTCAGAATATGTATGCTCTCCGCTTCCAGGCGCGCCAGGTGGGTGAGCGTTTTGCTATCTGTCATCGTCTTTTCCAGCCTTTCGCCGACCCAGATGACAGAAGGCGCGAATCATCAAACCTCCCAGATGGGAGAGAGATATTTCTTCCATTGCCGCACGCCGAATATTTAATCTGCTACAAGAGCGCGAGCCGACTTTTCAGGCTTTATGGGCCGACGCTCCGTCTTCACCCGAACTCAGTTCCACCTCATAACCAGAGATGATCCGCTCCAGTGTTGTGCAATAATCGCCGAGGATGTCCGGCAGCGGTCCCCAATTGTCGGTCTCGTACTCAGGGAGTTGGATCAGCACCTCCCTCCGCATCATGCTGATCGCAGCACCGATCACGACCTGATTTATCTCGATATAAACATTCATGGCCACAGCGGGAGGAAGCCCCCTAGCCTCCAGCATCGTGAGTACCCTCTGCGAATAGTCGAACGAATGCTGTTCGGGTTCATTTCCAATCAGATTGGTGATGAGGTGAGGCAGGGACCGGAAGAGACGATAGGTAACTGTCGCATGTTCGCGCAGTATATCCTGCCAACTCTGTCCTTCATCCCTGATCAGCGCTTGCCCTACTAGACGCTGTGCCACGAGTTGCAGCAGATGTTCCCGCCCCCGCACATAGCCATATAGCGTGGCGACGCCGGTATTCAGCCTTTCGGCAACCAGACTCATTTCCAGCTTGGCGATGCCGACCTCGCAGGCGGCATCGACAATCCTTTCCAGCGTCAGCCTTCGGGGACGTCCTACCGTACGTTTCGCCTGCCTCGGCATTCCGCTCTCCAAATTCGATTTCAAAGCGATTCTAGCGCGCCTGTTTATATTGACAACGTTTCCCTACATTCTTGCACGAACTGGTTGATCTATGGATAAATTATATCGATCGCCTCGTCTCGGCGGTCAGGCGTATCCGCCCGCCACCGCACCGATCCGGTCGGCCGTTCGAGGCGCCGCCGTACCCGCCCCTCGCCGCTCCCCATGTGGAAGACATTAGCGGCGTCCTCGATCTGGCGGTCGTTCATCGTCATGCGATCGCGCTGGTGCAGATAATCTCCCCAGGTCGGACAATGATAATGTTCGGTCCAGAGTTCGGGATCGGCGATGTCACGTGCCACGGACCAGCCAAAGGCGCCACTTCGCAGGCGGGCGCTGCGCACCTTCTGCATCGCGGCATAGAAGTCGCGCGCCTTGTCAGTATCTACCCGATAATCGATTTCCACGACGATGGGACCACTGCGCGATGTCAGTGCAAGGCCAACCTGCGGCTGATGGCTGAGAATGCTTTGTTCCAATCCATCGGGGAGCGATCGCGCCAACGGAAAGACGAGACCAAGAATGATGCTGAACACCATCGCTGCCCCCGACATCATCATCGCCTCACCTGTTCCTAGAGCAGCGGCTACCGAGCCCCACAGCCACGCGCCCAAGGCGAGCCCACCGGTCAACGCCGAGCCATAGCAGGCAAGCGCGCGCGCCGTGACCCAGCGCGGTGCTGACATTTGCACAGCGACGTTGAACTGTGCGACCAGGATCATCCAGGCAAAGCCCGCGACCAGCAGTGCCGCGCAAGTCAGAAGGGTGTAACCGCTAATCCCGGCGAGAATGATCATTGCGCCCAGCAATATCGACAGCAGCCGCGCAGCCTGCTCAGGTCGCAGACGCCGACGCACCAGATCAAGCCCGGTGGCGCCCAGCACCGCGCCCACGCCATAGGCGCCCAATAACAAGCCATAAGTGCTTGCCGACCCGTGCAGCAGGTCCTTTGCAATCAATGGGGTGAGCGCGGACACTGATGCCCCCGCCAGACCCACGACATGTGTGCGGATGAGTACGACCCGGATTGGGGGCGAATGCACCGCATAGCGCACGCCCGAGACGATCGCCCGATCGATCCTTTCCGGGGGCAAGCGCGAAGGTTTATGTTCCCGCTGCCACATCAGGAAGGCGAGGATCAGCGGTAGATAGAAGAAAGCGTTGGCCGCAAAGGCCGCCATCGCCCCTAATGAGGCAACGATGATGCCGCCGAGCGCGGGGCCGAAGCTGCGCGCTACATTGTAGCTGATCGTGCCGAGGGCGATCGCTGCGGGCAGATGTTCACCGCTCACCTGCTCGCCGATCGAGGCTTGCCAGGCAGGCCCATATAAGGCGACCCCCGTGCCGATCAGGAAGCAGAAGAGCAGCAATGTCCAGGGAGAGAGCAATTCCGCACCGGCAAGCAGCGTGAGGCAGATCGCCATCAGTGATGCGAAGGCAAGGCCGGCCAACGCTACCTTGCGCCGGTCAAACATGTCCGCGATCGCCCCGGCGGGCAACGCGACGAGCATCAACGGCAGCATAAGGGCCGTTTGCACCAGCGCCACCATCTGAGGCGATGAACTCAGCCGCGTCATAAGCCAGGCCGCGCCGACGCCTTGTATCAGTTGCCCGAAGTTCGAAAACAGGCTGGCGATCCAGATCGTGCGGTAAGTCCGCTGGCGCAATGGCTCCAAAAGGGCGAAGCGGCCCGCCCCTGAAGGCGCGGTTTCAGCTGTGGTTACGGCCTTGTCGCTCATCTGCCTTGATCTCGTTTCACGCTGAACACTTGTCTTATGCGGCATAGGGACAGAATATTGCTGAACGTCCTGAAGTTTTCCAGCAAGGGTTTCGATTTAGATAGACTTATGACTTTCAGACAGCCGAGCGACGGCTCACGCCAAGTTCAATCGCGACGAAATATAGGGGGGCGCTTTTCAAAGAAGGCAGCGAAGGCTTCCTGTGCCTCTTCGGATTCCAACATCTGTTCGAACAGCCGTGCCTCCTGCTCGATCCTCTCGAGCAGCGCGGCAGGATCGCCCTTTAGCAGCCGCCGGGTGACCGCCAGTGCCTTGGGCGGCTTCTGCATGAGGGTGGCCGCCTTGGCTCGAGCGTGCCCAAGCAGTTCCTCGGTGGGTATGACAGCTGTCACCAGACCTGACCGGTCAGCGGTTTGGGCGTCCATGGACTCGCCCAGCAACAGCATCGCCGCTGCTTTTGCATGGCCCAGCGTCGCGGGCGCGAGCAGGCTTGAGCCAGCTTCCGGAACGATGCCCAGATTGACGAAGGGCATGATGAATCGCGCGTCGGGCGCCGCATAGACAAGGTCGCAATGGAACAGCATCGTCGTGCCCACGCCCACCGCCAGGCCCTGAACGGCAGCGATCAGCGGCTTGTCGAAGCTCGCAATGGCGCGGATGAATGCGAATGCAGCCGCGCCGCCCTGCGGTCCTTGAGTGAAGTCCTTAAGGTCATTGCCTGCGCAGAAGGCATCCCCCTTTCCAGCGATCAGGACAGCGCCGATGTCGCTCCGCACCGACGCGTCGGCAAGGGCGGCGGTCATGCTGTCGTACATGGCCGCGGTGAGCGCATTCTTCTTATCGGGGCGATCGATGTGAATTTCCAGGACGCCGCCCTGTTCGATAATTTCGATCCCGTTGCTCATGACCGCCTCCATTTCCTAAGCGCCCACTAATGTGTCGATCGGTCGGGCGTCTATCCTTTTTCCGTCGGACTGCCTACAGCCGCGGCATGAGCCGTCTCCGGGAAATCGCTGACCCCTTCCTGCTGCTGCTGATCGCCATGGTGGCACTGGCCTCCTTCCTTCCCGCGCGGGGCGAGGGTGCGCATATCGTTGGCATCCTTGCGGACGCCGGCATCGTGCTGTTGTTCTTTCTGCACGGAGCGAAGCTATCGCGCGAAGCGATCTTGAGCGGGGCGACGGCGTGGCGGCTGCATCTGGCGACGCTGGGAACGACATTCGCGCTGTTCCCGCTGATCGGGCTGGCGACGCAGCAGGTGGAAGCGATCCCCGGACAGATGCGGGCGGGGCTGCTGTTCCTGACACTGTTGCCATCGACGGTGCAGTCGTCGATCGCCTTCACGGCGATAGCGCGAGGCAATGTCGCGGCGGCGGTGGTGAGTGCGTCCTTTTCCAACCTGCTGGGGATCGTTCTGACGCCGGTGTTGGTGGCGCTGCTGATGCAGAAGAGCGTCGGGGGGACTGGTGGTCTGATTTCCCTGTCGGCGGTGGAGGGGATTGTATTGCAGTTGCTGCTGCCCTTCCTGCTGGGGCATCTGGCGCGGCCGTGGATTGGCGGTTTTGTGTCGCGGCACAAGGCGATGCTGGGGCGAGTGGATCGGGGTTCGATCCTGCTGATCGTCTATTCCGCGTTCAGCGCGGCGGTGGTCGAGGGGCTGTGGCATAAGGTGTCGCGGGAAGAACTGTTGTTGCTGGCGCTGTTGTCGATTGCGATTTTGGTGGTGGTGCTGCTGTTTACCTGGGGTCTTGGGCGCTTGCTGGGATTGTCGCGGAAAGATGCGGTGGTGCTGCAATTTTGTGGGTCGAAGAAGAGTTTGGCGACGGGAGTGCCGATTGCCGGGGTTTTGTTTCCGGCAAGTGCGGTGGGGCCAATATTGTTGCCGTTGATGTTGTTTCACCAGATTCAGTTGATGGTTTGTGCCGGACTGGCGCGGCGTTATGGAAGTCGTGAAGGAAATGGCGAATAGAACGGGATTTTCCGAAAGTCCGTGAGTTGTTATACACATGTATAAATATGACGCGGTCATCATTGGGGGCGGGCATAATGGGCTGGTGTGCGCATTCTATCTGGCGCGCGCGGGTTACCGGGTCCGCATATTGGAGAGGCGGCACGTCGTAGGGGGCGCGGCGGTGACGGAGGAGTTTCACCCCGGTTTCCGCAATTCCGTCGCGAGCTACACCGTAAGCCTGCTGCATCCCAAGGTCATCGCTGACATGGCCCTCACCGACCATGGCTATCGCGTGATCGAGCGGCCGGTCGCCAATTTCCTGCCGCAGCCGGACGGCCGCTATCTGAAAGTGGGCGGCGGCATCGAAAAGACGCAGGCGGAGTTCGCCAAGTTCAGCGCGAAGGATGCGGCCGCCCTGCCCCATTATCAGGATGCGCTGGAGGCGATAGCGGACCTGCTGCGCGACATGATGCTGAAGGCCCCGCCCAATGCGGGCGACGGGCTGTCGATGCTGACGGCAGCATTGTCGCACGGGCGGCGCGTCGGCGCATTGTCGCTGGACGCGCAGCGCGACATGCTGGACCTGTTCCTGAAATCGGCGCGCGCCTTTCTGGACGGATGGTTCGAGAGCGAGGCGGTGAAGGCGGCCTTTGCCTTTGACGCGGTGGTCGGCAACTATGCGTCGCCCGATACGCCGGGCAGCGCCTATGTCCTGCTGCACCATGTCATGGGACAGGTGAACGGCAAGAAGGGCGCATGGGGTCATTGCGTCGGCGGCATGGGCGCGATCACACAGATCATGGCGAAGGTCGTCCAAGCGATGGGCGTGGAGATCAGCCTGGAGGCGCCGGTCGAGCGGGTGCTGGTAGACGGCAGCCGGGCCGTCGGCGTCAGGCTGGAAAGCGGGGAGGAGGTCATGGCGGCGGCGGTCATCGCCAATGTCGGTCCCAAGCTGCTGTACGAACGGATGATGGACCCGGCCGACCTGCCACCCGATTTCCGCAAGCGCATCCGCGGGTTCAGGACGGCGTCGGGCAGTTTCCGCATGAATGTCGCGCTGTCGGCGCTGCCCGACTTTTCCTGCCTGCCGGGACGGGGCGAGCATTTGCAGGCCGGGATCATCATCGCGCCGGACATGGACTATATGGACCGCGCCTTTACCGATGCAAAGGCAAGGGGCTGGTCATCCGCGCCGATCGTCGAGATGCTGATCCCGTCGATCGTCGACGACAGCCTGGCGCCGCCGGGATGCCATGTGGCGAGCCTGTTCTGCCAGCAGTTCGCGCCGCAGCTGCCCGATGGCCGAAGCTGGGACGAAGCGCGGAGGCAAGCGGCGGACGATGTGATCGCGACGGTGGACGCTTATGCGCCCGGCTTTGCGGCGTCCGTGATCGCGCGGGACATATTGTCGCCGCTGGACCTTGAACGGAAGTTCGGGATGGTGGGGGGCGACATCATGCATGGTGCGATGACGCTGGACCAATTGTGGGCGGCACGGCCGGTGCTGGGCCATGCCGGTTATCGCGGACCTGCCGAGGGGCTTTATATGTGCGGCGCGGGTACGCATCCGGGCGGCGGCGTCACGGGCGCTCCGGGACATAATGCGGCGCGCGCGGTGATGAAGGACATGGCGCTGGGCGGACGGCTGTGGCGGCGGAAGCGTGCCGATTGAGCCTGCGGGTAAGCGGCCCGAGTCTGCGCCCAATGGTCAGCATGAAGGTGGGCGGAGAGAGATTCGCGCGGCACGAACAGGCGCATGGACCTCACCAACCTCCAAAAAATGTCGAATCCGGCACGAAAATATCGGTTAATGGGCAAAAACACCCCTAGTTGCGGGCGATGAGACAGGTTAAGACCCGTCGTCCACGAAAGGGAGACGATCGATGAACAATACCGAACTCGCCGAAGCAGTTGCAGCCGAGCATGGCCTGACCAAGGCCGACGCCCGCAAATATGTGGATGGCGTGTTTGCCGCTATCGCTGGCGCCGCTGCCAAGGGTGACGAAGTTTCGCTGAGCGGCTTTGGGAAGTTCAAGGTCAAGGATCAGCCGGCACGTGAAGGCCGCAATCCGTCGACCGGCGCAACCATCCAGATCGCAGCATCGAAGAAGCTGACCTTCACGCCCGCAAAGGCGGTCAAGGATCAGCTGAACGGCTAACAGGCCGGGCGCCCCTTCCGGCAAGGAACGGGGCGCCGCGAATGTTACGATTGCATGACATGCAATCGACATGCCGATCTAAACAATTGTCAGGAGAGGGTCGCGGCGGCAAATGCCGCCCTGCCTTTCAGGCATCCTCTCCTAAAAACTCATTAGGCCGGTCCTTTTTGGACCGGCCCTTTTTTTTGGTCCGCAGCGCGACGGCCGGTTACTTTCGGCGATAGCGGCGTATTTTGGATGCGCATTTCGCGGTCCTCCTCCGGCGACAATATATAAGATGGTTACGGCCCAAATTGTGGGTAGAGCCGCGTTCAATCAACATCTTCACCAATCATGTCGATAATGAGATGGGACAAGATCAGCCCTCTAGTAAGGGCGCCACAGCAGCGGAACATCAGAAGCGTCCATCATAGGGACAGATATCGCCACACTAAAAGAGTGAAGGTGATTTACATTTGAGTTGAAAGCGCGCAGAAGGTCGCTCCAGTTATTCGGTGTGGAGAAGCGTACCAATGTCTGAAGAATCGCAGCCCGACATCACGACGCTCACAGTTCAGCTTTTGAGTGCGTTTGTCTCCAACAATTCGGTTACGAGCGAGGGGCTCCCCGAGCTTATCCGGACAACCCGGATCGCCTTGACTGAAGATCCGGCGGCGGAGTCTGCCGATGCGCAGGCAGCGACTTACACACCGGCCGTTTCCGTTCGCAAAAGCCTGTCGTCACCCGACCACATCCTGAGCATGATCGACGGCAAGCCGTACAAGACGCTGAAGCGCCATTTGGCGACGAATGGCCTTTCGCCGGACGAATATCGCCAGCGCTACAATCTGCCCAAATCCTATCCGCTGGTTGCGCCCAGCTATTCCGAAGCGCGCCGCGCCGTTGCCACGCGCCTTGGCCTTGGCCGCAAGCCCGCAGTCGCCAATGGCGTGAAGGCAGCCGCACCGCAGCAGGCGGATGCAGGCGCCAAGGCAGCGCCGAAGGCAGCGCCGAAGGCAGCCGGTGCCGCTGCAAGTGCCAAGACGCCCGCAGGCAAGGTCGCGAAGGCTGCAAAGCCCGCCAAGGCAGCGGCGAAGCCCGCAGCAAAGCCTGCCGCCGCTCCGGCAAAGGCGGCTGACGGCGCGCGGCCGAAGGCGGCGAAGGCAGCACGCAAGCCTCGCGCAAAGGCGGCAACGGCCGGGGCCGAAGCCAAGAGCTGACGCCTCCCCTTTCTTTTCGAGATAATGGACGGGCCGTTGCGGTTGGCGCAATGGCCCGTTCTTCGTCCGTCGAAGGTCAGTCGTCCCTGGCGGTTACGCGTACCGGTACATGGCCCACCCGCTTGGCGAGTTCGACCGCATCCGTCAGTTGCAGACGGCCCGAACGCAGGATGACATCGCCACGCCGCCGCATCTGTTGCAGTGTGCGGTTGACGTGAACGGACGTCAGGCCGAGGGCATCAGCAAGAGCGTTCTGGGTCAGCGGCCATGCAAAGCTGCCCTCGCTCACCAGGCCGCACAGCGCCAGACGGTCGCGCAATTCCAGCATGAGATCCGCGAGCCGTTCCTCCGCGCTGAGGCGGCCGAGGCGCGTGATCTGGGCAAGCAGATAGGCTTCGTCCAGGGCGTGGCTTATCCGGTAGGCCTGCTGAAGCGCCGGGGAGCCGATGGACGGCGCGGCACAGACCGTCAGCTGGCTGAGCGCGACGACGGTCGATACCGACAAGGGGCGGTCATGATGGCAATTGCCGATGAGGTCGCCGGGCAGGATTATGCTCATGATCTGCCGCCGTCCGTCGGGCAGGAAACGCGTTCGAGCGGCCCAGCCATTGAGGATCAGCAGCGGGTTCGGAACAGGCGCGCCCTCCGCGATCAGTTCGCGCGCGGGCTTCAATATGCGGCTGCGCAGGGCGGCATCGGCCAGCGCCGCCTCCGCATCCTGATCGAGAGGCGCAAGCGCGGAGAGCCTGCGGATGGCTGGGCGCGCGGGAGCGGACAGGCGGGTGATGGCGGTCATGGCTGGACGACAGGATTGATGACAGCGCGTTTGCCGATCAACCGCGCCATCGCGAACGGCTTTCCGAACCGGGGCGCGTCAATGGGCCGCAAGCCGCCCCTAATTGTCATGGATAGGGGCAAATTCTTCATTGGGAATGCCTGTCCCATGTCACTGACCTCCAACAGCGCCCGCCTTCTCACAGGGGTGAACAATCGATTTTGCCTGCAAAGGTTAATATGAACGGATGGGAAACGATGTTGGGGGCGAAAGGGTCCACATGTGGTGGTCAACTGGACCGGTTCGTCTTAAGCCTGCCGATGGAGCTTGGCATTCGCCCGATGGCGTCGCGGGCGATGGAGCATTATCCGCGTCAGCACATGTGCATCATTGGGGGCCTGCCAAAGAAGCGTAGAATTCGGTGAGATCGGCAGAATATCGACACATGCCATAGACCTGTGCCGTCGGCGATGCGGTTGGGGCGGTCAGAGACCAAGCTCCCCCTGCCGCGGGCGCACTGGCGCGGATATTGGCGGAGCAAGCGGCGGCGGCATGGGCGGCATGGCGGCGGATGCTATCAGGATACGAGCGAGGCCGGTGAGCGTATAAACGGCCTGTCGCTGTGCGCCGCGATTATGGTGATCGACGCGGTAGCCCTGATAATGACGGCGCAGCAAGCCCGCCGCGACCATTTCCGATACGGCGCGGCTAAGGTTGGTCTTGCCCGAAGCGCGGACCCGAAGCTTCACCTCCTCTTCGACCGCGAGATTAGCCGCATCGGGATCGGCGGGAAGGCGCCCCTGTACGGCAAGTTCGGCGCGCACGCGCGCGGCCAGCGCCATGCGGCGAGGATCGCGGCCGCCCATGGGGGTCAATGCGTCGCACAGCCAGTCGCGCAGGGGCTGCAAGCCGCCCTCTTTCGCCACCAATGGCCCGGCGCTGCCGTCCGGGCGCGCCGCTTCGGCAATCAGGGTCAGCAGCATGAAGGCGTAGCGTGGCCGCGTGCTGACATGCGCAAGCCGGTCCAGCAGCGCGGACAAATCGCCACTGGAGGAAGAAGGAGGCCTGATCGAACCGTGAAACATAACGGGGATGAATCAAGCACAGGTGGAGGCCAATGTGAATCCCTTGCGTTGGGAATTGGTCGCTTTTGTCGCGAATGACACTTTGCCCGAGGGTAAAGTGTCATTGTTGGCACTTTGGTCGATGGGGTAGTTGAGGAACGGTGGATGGCGGCTCAGTGCAAGCCCGACCCACCCCCCGTCAGTTCCTTGGCGATGGAGCCGACCATGTCCTTGGCGTCGCCGAACAGCATCTGGGTGTTGCTGTTATAATAGATCGGATTGTCGATCCCGGCAAAGCCCGCGTTCATGCTGCGCTTGATCACGAACACAGACTTGGCGCGGTCCGCCTCGATGATCGGCATGCCCGCGATCGCGCTTTGCGGATCGTCGCGCGCCGACGGGTTCACCGTGTCGTTCGCGCCGATGATCACCGCCACGTCCGCCTGCGGCAGTTCGGGGTTGATGTCGTCCAGATCGACCAGCTGCTCATAGGGGACGTTCGCTTCGGCCAGCAGCACGTTCATGTGACCGGGCATGCGGCCCGCCACCGGATGGATCGCGAACTTGACGTCCACGCCCTTCTTCGTGAGCGCCTGATACAGCTCGCTGACCTTGTGCTGCGCCTGCGCGACCGCCATGCCATAGCCCGGGATGATGACCACGCTGCTCGCATTCTCCAGCTGCATCGCGGCTTCCTCGGCAGAGGCGGAGCGCACCACCCGGTCGTCCTTGCCGCCCGCAACGCCCGCGACCACCTTGCCGAAGCCGCCGAACATCACATTGGCAAAGCTGCGGTTCATCGCCTTGCACATCACCAGCGCCAGGATGAAGCCCGATGCGCCATCGAGCGCGCCCGCCACGATCAGCAGCTTGTTGCCGAGCGCAAAGCCCATCGCGCTTGCGGCAAGACCCGCATAGCTGTTCAGGAGCGCAATGACCGTCGGCATGTCCGCGCCGCCGATCGGGATCACCAGCAATATGCCGAACAGCAACGCCAGGCCCGCGAAGGCCGGGAACAGCCAGGTCTGCGTCGGGTCAAGCGCCAGCGTCACGCCGATCGCCACCGTCGCCAGCGCCACCGCGCCATTGACGATGCGCTGGCCGGGGAAGGACACCGGACGGCTGCCCATCAGTTCCTGCAGCTTGGCAAAGGCGACGACCGAGGCCGTGCAGGTCAGGAAACCCAGCAGCATCTCGAACATCAGCGCCCACAGAATGAAGCCGCCCGCATATTCCGCATGGGCATGCTTGTAATATTCCGCCGCGCCGATCAGGCCAACCGCCAGCGCGCCAAAGGCGTGGGAGATGGCGGTTCGCTGCGGGATCGCCGTCATCGGCATCAGCAGCGCCATCGGAATGCCCGCCGCCGCGCCTGCGATCATCGCGATGATGATCAGATTATAGTCCACCACCTCATGCTGGACCAGCGCGCCGATGATCGCGATCACCATCCCGATCTCGCCCGCGCGCACGCCGCGACGGGCGGTCGAGGGATGACTCATCCACATCAGCGACAGGATGAACAAAGCGGACGCGACAATCGCCGCGAAGGGTACGAAGGCGTTCATCTGTTACTTCCCCCGCGGCTTGAACATCTTGAGCATGCGATCGGTAATCATGAAACCGCTCACAAGGTTCACCGTCGCGCAGAACACCGCGATGAAGCCCAGCGTCTTGGCCAGAGGCGTCGCCCCCGCCTCACCCGTGATCGTGATCGCCCCCACAATCACCACCGCCGCGATCGCATTGGTCAGCGACATCAACGGCGAATGCAAAAGCGGCGATACCTTCTTGATCAGCTGAAAACCCAAAAAAGCCGCCAATATGAAGACGAACAGATAATCTGCATTGAAAGCGTTCACTGAATTATCCCCTGTGTTCAGGCCGCCGCTGCCTGCACGAAGCGCGGGTGGACGATCTCGCCATGGCGGGTCAGCGTTACCGCTTCGATCAGCGCGTCATCGGCGGGCATCGCCAACCTCTTTTCCGCCTTGTCCCAATAGGCTTCGATGAAATTGTAGCAGTTGCGCGCGAACAGGTTCGATGCGTCCACGGCGACCTTTGCCGCTCCATCGACAAGCCCGATGAGCTTGACACCATGACGCAACACCATTTCTCCGGCGACGACACCTTCGACATTGCCGCCGCTTTCGGCGGCCAGATCGACGATCACACTGCCCGGTTTCATGCTAGCGATCTGCGCGTCGCTGATGAGGTGCGGGGCGGGCCGTCCGGGAATGAGGGCGGTCGTGACGACCATGTCCTGCCCGGCGATATGTTCGCTGACCAAGGCCGCCTGGCGCTGCCGATAGGCTTCGCTCATTTCCCCGGCATAGCCGCCCACCGCTGCGGTCAGCTGGTCGCCGTCCTGAATCTCTTCGAATATGGGCTTGGCGCCCAGCGACATGATCTGTTCGCGCGTTTCGGGCCGCACATCGGTGGCGGAGACGACCGCGCCCAGTCGCCGGGCGGTTGCGATCGCCTGAAGACCCGCGACGCCCACACCCATGACAAACGCCTTGGCCGCCGCGATTGAGCCTGCGGCCGTGGTCATCATCGGCAGGCAGCGATTGAGTTCGGTCGTGGCCCGCGCGACTGCATGATAGCCAGCGAGATTGGCCTGGCTGGACAATATATCCATCGCCTGCGCGCGGGTCGTGCGCGGGAGCAGTTCAAGCGCCATCGCTTCCACCCCCAGATCGGCATAGGCCGCCATCCTGCCCGGATCGGCAAAGGGCGCCAGGCCTCCGACCAGCTTCGTTCCCGGACGAACCCCGAGCAGTTCGGCGGCAGCCGGGGGACGCACCGTGACCACGACATCCGCCTGTCCAAGCGCTTCCTTGCGATCCACGATCAGGGCACCTTGCGCGGCATAGGCGTCATCGGAGAAGCCCGCAGCAAGACCTGCACCGCTTTCAACCAGCGTCGACAGGCCAAGCTTTGCATATCGCGCAACGATCGAAGGCGTCATGGCTACGCGATGTTCACCAGCCACCTGTCCGGCCAGGACGGAAATATTTACCATCGATCCTCTCTCTGCCTCAATCAGCCGGGCAACGATCGCCGCAGCTGATGCGCCTCGCTATGCGGGGATAGCCCGATCCAGCCTTCGCGGGCTGCGCCAGTGATACATATTACCTGACATATGTCAATTATCAATGCGGCCCGAACAGGTTCGCGCAGCGGGCCGTCATGGAGCAGGCGTCGTCATGAAGACCGGCGCCTGCCCAAAGGTTCAAAGCGAAATGCCGCCGTCGACGCAGGTGATCTGGCCGGTGACATAGGACGCCTGTTCAGACGAAAGGTAGAGCACCATGCTGGCAAGCTCTTCGCCACGGCCCGGCCGATTGCCCAGGCGAATGCGGCTGGTCATCCATTCCAGCGCTTCGGCCCCAGCGTCGCCGCCGGTCATGGCACGACCCGGATCATCGAGCGAAGCCTCCGTCTTGTCGATCGCGCCCATGCCGAAGTTGAACCAGCCCAGGCGAACGACATTCGCGCGCACGCCGTAGACAGCCTCTTCCGCCGCCAGATAGAGCGCCATGCTTTCAAGCCCCGCCTTCGGCACCGCCGACTGACCGTCGCGATCGAAGCGGCGGGCGTTGCCGAAGCTGGTGCAAACAGTGATGACGCCCTTATTGGCGCGCATCTGTTCCTTGGTGGCGCTGATTACATTGAAGAAACCGAACAGTTCGGTCTTGACGAGAAACTCCATGAAGCTGGGCTTCACATCGGCCAGTTGCAGGGTGTTGTCCCACATCGGCCCGGACGCATAGATGACCGTGTGGATATGGCCGAAACGCTTCACCACGCCGCTGATGCATTGTTCGACAGCCTGCAAGTCGGTTATGTCCAGCTTGCTGGCCGATGCCGTTACACCTTCGCTTTCCAGTTCATTCACCAACGCATTCGCCTTGGTTTCATTGCTGTTGTAGGTGAAGGCGATATTGGCGCCCGTCTTTGCAAAGGCGCGCACGATCGCCGACCCCGCGCCGCCGGTTCCGCCGATGATGAACACGGCACCTTCGCGCCGCACCGTCAAATTATAGGTCATTTTTTCCTCTCCATAAGTCTGCGTTGCAAGCACCCAATCCGCCAGCGAACGCCCGTCAGCGCCAAAGGTGTTGGCATATTACCTGACGGTTGTCGTTCATTTAGTCAATGACCAATGCGCTGCCCGGCCGTCCAAAGAGCGCCTCCGCCCCGCTCCATTCGGTCGATACCATCATTTATCAATTTGACGAATGGAGGCATATTCGTTAGCAGACATTTGTCGTTTGTCGAGAAATCAGCGACGGAGGAGCTGGGCATGAGCCGCTCCGGGTAGAGGATGAACGATCATCAAAAGGTCACCAAAAACGCGGCATAGCGGAGAGCCTCCCGGTTCAAGGACCAGGAAATACGCAGGTTTTCGGACCTGCGGCATGTCCCTGGCCACCGTCGGCCGACATGGCCCGATGCCGTCGGCGAAGATCGGATCCCTCGCGCGATTACCCTCACCATCGAATCAATCATCTGACAATTGTCTTTGAAGGAAGCAACGCCATGAGTGATTTTATCTTCACGCCCGCCCTCGCGATCACGCAGATCGCTTTTGTGGTGCCAGACGCCATCGAAGCGGCCCGCGCCCATTCCCGCCGCTATGGATCGGGTCCGTTCTGGGCAGTCGAACATTATCCGCTTCACGTGCATCGCTATCGCGGCAAGGAAAGCACCATCGACGTCACCTCCGTCTATGGTCAGTGGGGCAATATCACCGCCGAATTCGTGCAGCAGCATGATGACGAACCGTCCGCCTATCGCGATCTTGTGAAGAAGGGCGAGTCGCGGATCCATCATTTCGCCATGTTCGTCGATGATCTGGACAAGCGGATGGCGCAATATGAAGCTGAAGGCTGCGAAGCTGCCCTTTATGGCGAAACCTTCCCTAATCGTATGGGCCGCTACGCCATCATGGATACGTCGAAACAACTTGGCGTGATGACTGAACTTTATGAAGAAGAGGGCACCCGTCCCTTCTACGACCATATGAAGAAGTCCGCGGAAGGATTTGATGGAACCGATCCGATCCGCCGGATGCAATTCACCGACCTTTAAGGCGAGGCGAAGGCGCCCCGACAAGCTGACAGGTCGGGGCGGCTACCGCGTGTAGCAAACGGGTTGTTCAGGCGGTGCCCACTCCGCACCGCCTCCGCAGATTCAATATCAGATGGCGCGAATTCCGAGCCGGGATGCGGCTGGTTGATATACGGCCACACAGCGTGCGACGCGCTGGAAATCGAAATGCCGCCAGCAGCAAAATAGGGAGGGTAGCCAGTGCTACCCTTCCTTTCTTGACCCTGCGCCGTTTGCGGACGGAAGCAATGCTCCCGCCCGCACCGCTGTGTCGTTGTCAGCTGCTCAGATGCGCCGTGGCACGCGCGGCCACCTCGCCCAGTTCGGACAGGATCGGGTTGCGACGGAGCGTGAGCCCGCCATTCACCTGAAGATTCTGGCCGGTCATGAAACATTCGTCGGATGCCAGCCATACGACCGCAGCCGCAATATCTTCGCGCGTTCCGAGGCGGCCTAGCGGATATTCCTTTGCAAAGGCGTCGATCAGTTCCTTCACGCTGAAGCTGTCGCCAGCCATCGGCGTTTCGGTGAGGCCCGGCGAAATGGAGTTCGCCCGGATGCCGCGCGCGCCATATTCGTTGGCGACGGTGCGGATCACATGGTCGATTCCGGCCTTGGTGCCCATGTAGGCGGCGTGATTTTCGAGCATGATGGTCGCCGTGGCGGAGGAAATCTGAATGATCGATCCGCCCTGCCCCATTACCCGCAACATCGCCTGGATGAAGAAGAAGGGGCCTTTGAACTGAATGTCCATGATCTTGTCGAGATCAGCCTCGGTCGTTTCGTGGGTCGGCTTCATCAGCCCCCAGCCAGTCGCGTTCACCGCAACGTCCAGCTTGCCATAGGTTTGGACGGCAAAGTCAGCGGCGGCATCGACATCGGCCTTGCTCGTGATGTCCATCAATATGTAGCTGCCGCCGATCTGCTCCGCGATGGCGCGCAGCGGCTCTTCATGCCGCCCTGTCACGACGACCTTGCAACCTTCCTGCGCCAACCGCTCCGCAATTTTCTGGCCCATATTGGCGGTTCCTGCCGCCCCGGCGACCAGCGCCACCTTTCCTTCAAGCCTCATCTGAACAACTCCTACGTTTCAATTGGCGGCAGCTTGTCGTTCTTCGGCTCTGAGCATTGCAGGGAGGGTCTGGACCCGCCTGCCGCTCAGAGCCGAGGCTCGATCAAAAACGCGCCGTCAGCGATGCGCCCCACTGGCGGCCAGGCGACGGATTGGCGAATTCGATGAAAGTGCCTACCGCGTCACCGGAGGTATATCCATCATATGTCGTGTTGTTGGTGACGTTCTTCACAAAGCCGGCCAATTCGACGGTCGTGTTGCCCGCGACGGGCAGCTCATACCGAACGCCAAGATCGATTTTCGTGACGGGCGGGATGGAGCCGCGAGGATCGTTCAGCACGTCGGTTTCATAGCGACTGGTGTAGAAGATCGCCGCATTGAGCCCCACAGTGCCCGGACCCGCCGAGAAGCTGTAATCCGATATGGCGCCTGCGGTCCATTTGGGAACGCGCCGCAGCTTGAGGCCGCTCAGATCCGCCGGGCCTTGACCCAGATCTCCGAAGAAATCCTTATATTTGGCGTCCAGATAACCGACCGACCCGGTGATCGTCCAACCGCGCATCGGTGCGAGGGCCAGCTCTGCTTCAAAGCCCTTATACTGCGCCTTGGCCACGTTGAGAGTGGTGGCGACATTGGTCGTACCCACGACCTGGAGGACATTTTCCTGCTTGTCATCCAGAGTATTGTGGAAAGCCGACAGGTTCAGGCGAACGCGCTTGTTGAAGAGTTCGGTCTTGAGGCCGATTTCATAGGCCTGCATCGTCTCCGGCTCATAGGCCTGAACGGCGGTGACCAGATTGCCGGGGCGTCCGTTGAACCCGCCAGTGTTGTAGCCCTTGCTATATTGCGCATAGGCAAGAATGTCGGGCGTGAACTTATATTGCAGATTGACCTTCGGCGTGAACTTCTTGAACTTCGCGCGGCCTGTGACCTGGCCAACAAGTGGACCGATCGCGTCGTTGTCACGAGTGTCCGAAACTATTGGTGCCCAGAGGCTGTAATCGGTCGTCTTCTTGTCCCAGGTTTGACGGCCGCCGACGGTCAGGCGCAACTTTTCGGTGATGTCGTAGTCGGCCTGAAAGAACAGGGCGAAAGTCTTGTTGGTCTGGAACGTGCGATAGCGGTTCAAAGAATTGAGGAACGCTACGCCCGGCGGTGTCGAGAAGGTCGGCAAGCCGTTGGTCAGAATGACATCTCCATTTGCATCCATGTCCGGCAGCACAGCCGCGTCCAGCGACGGGTTCTGCTTTTCGGTGTACCGGTAATTCATATAGAAGGCACCGGCCACGATGTTGAAGGGGCCTGAGAAAGATGTCGCGAAACGCGCTTCCTGCGAAAACTGCTTCGCGTCGACCGATGCCTTGTCGCGGAACAGGGCGAAACGCGTCGCGTCGAAGTCGCTGGTCTGCCGTTCGTGGAATTCGCGATACCCGGTTAGGGACGTGAACTTCACTTCATCGGTCAAGTCATAGGAAATTTCGCCAGTGGCTGCGGTCAGGCGCAGGGAAGCTGGCAGCTGGGTGGTTTCGACTTCATTCTTGCCCTTGTCCAGATCGCTCAGGGGACGGCAGATGATCTGCGTCGCGGGATTGAGACAAGTGGAGTTCAGGCCGCCGAAATAGCCGGGGATGGGATAGGCAATAAGATCGGGGACAGGCGTGGCCACATAGGGTGGGATGGCGCTGTCATTTTCCAGCCGGTCGAAAGCGACATAGATGTTGAGCCTGTCCGTGGGCGTCGCGACTGCGGCCAGCGAATATTGCCGGACGTCGCGATCCCCTTCGCGGCCGCCGTCCACGATGTTGCGGAACTGACCATTGTCCTTGCGTACGGCGATGGTTGCCTTGACCGCCAGCATATCCTTGACGACTGGCGCCATGATATAGCCTTCATAGTCGTTCTGGCCAAAGCTGCCGATGGTGAAGCGAACCTTTCCGGTCGTGTCGGCGGATGGGTCTGGACGAAGGCGCACGACGTTGATCGATCCGCCCGTCGTGTTCTTCCCGTTCAGAACGCCTTGAGGACCGCGCAGCACCTCCACGCGCTGCACATCGAACGCGTCGATCAGAGCGCCGCGCTGAAATGCGATGGGGATACCGTCCAGGGTGATGCCGATGCCTGGTTCCACGCTGGGCAGGACGTCCTGAATGGAAATGCCGCGCAAGCTGATCTGCGGCACATCGACGGCTGCGCCTGAACGTGTGACGGTCATGCCCGGCACGAGGCCGCGAAGGCCGGTCAGGCCATCGACACGGGCCTTTTGAAGCGTGTCATTGCTGAATGCGGAAACGGAGACAGGCACACTTTGAAGTGGCTCGGCACGCTTCTGCGCGGTCACGATGATGTCCGAAAGTCCTTCGGATTGCTGCGGCTGATTGGCTGCGGTCGCGTCCGGCGCCTGCTGCGGCTCCGCGGCCAATGCCGCCTGAAAGCCGCCCAACGCAGTTGCGATCGCTATCGCCGACGAAAATGCCAGGCCTCGCATATGCCCTCCCCATTCAACGCTGATTTTTGATCCGATGTGGCCGCGACTCTTTCTGGATCGACTTGTCGCTACACAAGTGTGCTAGCTAACTGCTTTTCTCAGGAGGGTCAACAGTGAAGGGGCCGTAACAAGCGCTTATGAGCATTTTTATCTGACATATGACGCTTATTTTTTCTTCTCGCGCCCGGTTATGGGGCTATCCCTGTCACGCGATCGGCTGATCCCTGATGCATCATGTCGTCGCTTGAATATCAGACGTTCGTCATTTATCGTAAGATTATGCGGTGAGAGCCAGGCTCCGACCGCGATCGCAAGGAGTGGATATCAGATGAGCGTTTATCTTCAGGCAACGTTGGAACTCGATTATGAAACGCTTCCCGTCTTTTTGAACATAGTTCCGGAGATGAAGCGCATCGCCGAAGGCGCGGGTTGGGAGATGATCGCGGGACTCGTCACCAAGATCGGGCGGGCGAATACCGTCATCCATCTTTGGAAACTGCCGGACATGAACGCTTTCGATGCCGGTATCCAGGCCATGGCCAGCGCCCCTGAAGGTGGCAAAATCTATCAGGAAATCTGCCGCAGCGGTGCGAAGGAAACGCTGATCTTCGCTGATGCAGCGCCCTATTCACCAGCGCATTGACGCAAAGCCGAAAATGAAACGGCGGGAGGCTTAGAGCTTCCCGCCGTTTCTTATACTGGTGCTCCCCAGCCGCAGTGACCGGGGGCCGCCGCTAGAGCGCGCTGCGTTTAATCGGGCGCAGGTCGCGCGCTCTAGTTTTTTGTTATCGCATCCTTTTAAGCGCAAAACCGGTTCCCACTTTTGCGCACGATGCTCTAATTACAGCTGATCCAGCTCCGCCATTATGTCTTGCGGCAAAACTGTCATGCAGGCCTGCGCATTGGCGTAAACCTGTTCAGGCTTGGTCGCCCCGGCAATCACGGATGAGACGAAGGGCTTTGCGGCGAGCCAGCCGAGGGCCAGCTTCACCATCGGGATGCTCGATTTACGGGAAATTTCGCCGAGACGGCCGACCTTCTCAAACCGTTCCGGCGTCAGGAACTTATCGAAGAAGGGTATCTGCTTAAGGGTTTCCAGACGGCCCGAACTGTCGTCGCCACCCAGATATTTGCCCGTCAGCAACCCGTTGGCGAGGGGGAAGTAAGGCAGAAACCCGACGCCATTGGCGACCATCAAGGGTGCAAGTTCGCTTTCGACATCGCGTGCCAGCAGGCTATATTCGGATTGGCACGATATGAAAGCCGCACGATGGGTGGCTCCCGCTGCGTCCAGTGCTTCAGCCAGTTGGGCGGCGCTGTGGTTCGCACAGCCGACATAGCGCACCTTACCTTCCTGGATCAGCTGGTCGAATGCGGCCAGCGTTTCGCCGATCGGGACGTTCGCGTCGGGATAATGCAGCTGATAGAGATCAACATAATCGGTGCCCAAATTGGCCAGGCTTTCTTCCAGAGCCCGCCGGACATAAGCAGGGGCAGCGCCCTGATTATCGTCGCTGTCGCCAACCTTGTCACCGACTTTCGTGGCGATAATCACGGAATCCCGACGGCCGCGAAAAGCTTCGCCGAGGATGCGTTCCGATTCTCCGGGAGGAAAACCATAGTTGTTGGCGGTGTCGAAGAAGTTGATCCCGGCGTCCAGCGCAGCAGAGATCACCTCAAGGGATTTTTCCTTGTCGAGGAACCAGCCGAAATTATTGCAGCCAAGACCGGCAATAGAGACTTTTAGGTCGGATTTCCCGAGATTACGCTTTTCCATGTCGAGAATATCCCCTTCAGGGTTGGCCATATATGTAGCGGATGGGATCGGACCCGTCCCAGCCGTCGGCGGCATCCCGCACCATCTTGTAAAAGTCGCTGACAACAGCCTCTTCATAGAATTCGGTCAGCATGCCGAACTCCTTGCGCGTGTCCATCATCGCATAAGGGCTGGGTTTGGAGTCGCCGAGCGGTGACACGACCGAATAGAGGATGTTATCAAAGCCCTTGCTTTCATAATCCTTGATCGCCGCGTGAATGTCATCGACGAACACCGTCATATGGTGCAGGCCGGGACCACCTGTCGGATAAAGCTCGCTGTAGGCTGATGGCGTGTCACAATGCTGCTCCACCAGCTCGACCATCACGTCGCCCCATTGGCCCACGACACCTGTCGTATCGAGGTCGATTTCCTTGCCGCGATAGGTTTGCAGGTCATGGGGAAGGTGCGCGAGCACAAAGAAGGGGCCAGAGCCGAAGCGGGCCATGTGCCGACGCGCCCATTCGATCGCGTCCGGCACGACGAATGCGATCTGCCGCACTTTCTTGAGTTGGCCTGAAACAGGGTCCAGGAACATCGAGCCTCTCCTTATCTTTAGAGCGCCGCCCGTGGGTGCGGGCGCACGTCTTGCGTTTCGCCAGCTACCGGACGACATCCGTTACACCAAAGGCGCTGCGGACGCGTACGCCCGCAGCGCCGTTCGTCATTCAGCGGCGATGGACATCCCATTTTCGGCGATCAGTTGATCGATACGGTCGTGATAGTGGGAAATCCGCTTTTCCTGACCGGCCAGTTCCGCGCCATTCCAGCCGCGCGAATGCATGCCGCGCTGCTGCGCCTCCATGATACCCGCGTCGCCATCGAGCGTAATGCCAAGGCTCCCTTCGCCGAAGTTGCGCCATTCGCGTTCCACAGGCGCACGCGCAGTGTCAGCCACGCCGCCCGCCGAAGTCAGCATCTTGGTGAAGAAATCCTCTGAACCCGTCGCATAGAACCAGGTGTCGAAGGTGCATTTTTCCGGGTCGGTCGGATGCGGCCAGGCGCGCAGGAACAGCATGCCGTCCGAAAAACAGGTCAGCGTGAGGTTGGGGAAGATCGAATAGAGGAAGGTATCGGTCAGCTGCGCGTCTTCCATCCGGTCATAATGGCTATGGCCGCGTTCGACGCCCAGCTTCCGCTTTTGCGCGATGATCGCTTCCCGGATCGCCAGCGGCTTGTCCTTGAAATCGTCCGGCTGCAATTCCCAGGTCTTAAGGTCCTGGATCAGATACTCGTCGATCGCCAGCTTGCCATCGGGCAGATAGCGCGAAGGCTGGCTGCCCGGCGTCACAAGGCGCGCGTGCCCGTTCTTCAGCGTTTCGATGACCGCTGTCACATAATAGGGCTCGTTCACATACAGCCCCTCCGGATGCGCGGTGGGGATGTGATATGTTTCGCGGAAATTGTCCGAAATGATCTTCCAGTTGCAGGGCATCCGCACCGATATGGCCTGGGTGCAGTGCATCTGCTCGAAGGGATAGCGCGCCAACGGTTCGTACAGTTCGCCCAGATACTCCTTGAGAGGCATCGGGTTGGCGTCCATGTTCACCCAGACGAAGCTGGCGAAGGTCTCGCTGTTGATTTCGGCGAGCCGCTTGCGTCCGCATGGGGAGCCTGCGGAGAAGTCCTCCGGGTCCTGCGCGCCGATGCATTCGCCTTCCAGCGACCATTTCCAGCTGTGATAGGCGCAGGTGAAGGATGGCATGGACCCTTCCGCCACGGACACCAGCTTGTTCCCGCGATGCTGACACACATTGTAGAAGGCCTTGATGCCGCCATCTTCCTGACGCACCACAAGGATGGATTCCGTGCCAACCTCTTCCACCAGGAAGTCGCCCGGCTCAGGAATCTGGTCTTCGCGGCACACCACGAGCCAGCTCTTGGTCCATACCGCATCCCATTCCCGCCCCGCGAAGTCGCGGTCGAAATAGCGCCAGCCCTGAAGTTTCGAAGAATGTCCGGCTCCCGCCTCGGCGACCAGATTTTCCGTCATTTCCATCTCCTGTCGATTCAATCCAGTCGCACCTCGGCGCGCTGATCCTGTTTCCAATCGTCCAGCTACATCCAACGGCCCGCTTTACGCGCAGTAGGCAAGAGGCGGCCAGGTTCCGGACGATCATGCATAACGGACATTTGTCCGTCAATAGCGGAGTATCCTTCCTTCGCGGAGTCCACGCCTTTACGGCAGACCCCGCGCAAGATTTATCCTTGTGACGGCTTGTCCACCGCCTGGGCGATCTTCATCGCCAGATCTTCAGCAACCGGTTTCAGCATCGGTCCCAGCAGCAGGTTGAGGACCGGCCCGGTGGCGCCACCCGCCTGAACGTTCAGCCGGAAAGTGATCTGCGTGTTCGGATCGCCCGCATCTGCCACGGGCGCTGCCGCTTGCACATCGACGCTGTTGGTGACGCGTCGCAGCAACCAGCGGGAGAGGCGTTCCCACAATCTGCTGAGCCAGCCGCCTGAGCGCGCATGTGCGGGGACGGAGGCCGGTGGCACGGCATTCGCTATGCCGCCGCCCAGGTCGATCGCCAGAAACTCGCCCGAGCCGGTGACAGGCTCCTGCAAACCCTGCATCACGAAGGTCACGCGGCTAGGCTCGTTCCATTCCGTGACCTGAACCTTGAATTCCGCGCTGCGGGTCAGGCCGCCCAGTTCGCCCTTCACAACCCAGATGGATTCATCGCGGTTGATCTTCTCGTGGCGCTGATACCCTGTGAGGAACGGCGCCCAATTGTCCATGTCCTCGACGAAATTCCAGACCTGAGGCAGGGAGGCGGTGACCTTTGTGGTATGTTCGACTTCGGGCAATGTCGCCTCCTTTTCAGAACCTGTTGACGCTGGACGCCGCCTCGCGTCCGGCGATGTGGCCGAAGACCAGGCCCGGCCCGATCGTGGCTCCGGCGCCGGGATATGCCATGCCGGTGAAGCCGCCGGAGACGTTCCCCGCCGCGTAAAGGCCGGGGATGCGGCCGCCCCTGACGTTCACCACTTCCGACTTGGCGTTGATCTTCGGCCCGCCCTTGGTGCCGAGAACGCCGGAATAGACCCGGCAGGCGTAGAAGGGGCCTTGCTGGATCGGTCCTAGCGACTGGAGCGCACCTTCGCGTGACGGGTCGCCATAATGACGGTCATATTTGCTCCGGCCACGGTGGAAGTCGGGGTCCTCACCCCGTTCGACATTCGCGTTGAAACGCGTGACCGTGTCTTCAAGGCCATCGGGATTTACGCCGATTTTCTCCGCCAGTTCGCGCAGCGTTGGCGCGGATTCGAGCCATGCCGGAATCGGATCGCCAGGATAGCGCGTGCCGAACGGATATTTGTCGAGGAAAGTCGAATCGAGGATGATCCAGGCGGGCAGGTTCGGATAGTCGAACGCCACGGGATCGAAGTTGCGGAAGGAGCGGCCAACGTCATTATAATTGTGGGCTTCGTTGACGAAGCGCTTGCCCGCGCGGTTGACCATGATCGAACCGGGGGAGGCTCTTTCGCCGACCACCATGCGGTTGAGTTGCTGCCCTTCATATTCGTCGCCCGGAATGCGGATCATCGGCATCCACCAGGCTTCATGGGCGTTGGCCATGCTGGCCTGCGCCTCGGCCGCCATGATCAGACCGTCGCCCTCATTGAAAGGCGGGCTGAGCGGACCTTCGATGGGAGCGCCCATCAGGTCGGTCGCCATGTCCTTGTTCCATTCAAAGCCGCCGCTTGCCAGAATGACGGCGCGGCGCGCGCCGATGCGGACCATGCGGCCGTCCTGTTCGACCTCAATGCCCACAATGGCGCCATCGTCGATCACTAGGCGGCGGCCACGGGCGTTGCGGCGAAACTCCACACCCTTGTCCACCGCACCCTTGATGAGGCCAGCCATCAGCGCCATGCCGGTACCCACCATGCCTTTGGCTAGACGATCGCCGATGATCTCGGGGTCCAGCATATTGGTCCCGTCATCGATGTCGGTCATCGCGACAGGCAGCGGGAAGCAGGGGGCCGAACGCAGGTGCGCGCGCAGATCCCCCAACTCGCCCGCAGGAAACAGGCCGGGGCTGACGGAGCGGCCGAAGGTGCCGCCGGGATGTTCGGGGTGATAGTCAGGCGTCTTGAGCGCCCGGAACGCCAGCTGGGTCTCTTGCTCCAGATAACGCAGCACGCCCGGCGCTTCATCGACATAGGTTTCGGCGAGTTCGATATCCATTTTGCCGAGCGAAAGGCTGCGAAGATAGGTGAGCGCCTGTTCGCGCGAGTCGGTCGTCCCTACCTCGTGCATGTGGTGATTGTTGGGGATCCACGGCACGCCGCCCGACACGGCGCTCGTCCCGCCCAGCTTGTCGCTGCGTTCCAGCACCAGCGTCTTGCAGCCGCGATGCTGTGCCGCGATCGCGGCGGAAACGCCCGCTGCGCCGGAGCCCATGACCACCACGTCGAAAACCTCATCCCATACCGGCATTATAGCTCTCCAGTCGCTCGCGGTTCGCGCCGCGTCCTATGTCTTTTACACTTGTCACGCATGGCTGCGGTCCCTGATCAGGTCCGCCGCCTTTTCGCCGATCATGATGGCGGGCATATTCGTATTCCCGCCGACGAGAGTCGGCATCACCGACGTATCGGCCACCCGTAGCCCGCCAATGCCCCTGACCCGCAGGCTGGCATCGACGACGCTGTCATCGTCCGATCCCATCTTGCACGTACCGGCCGTGTGATAATCCGCACTTGCGTTGGCACGGATGAAGGCGTCGATCTGGCTGTCGGTCTGTACAGACGCGCCCGGCGACAATTCATCGCCGCGATAGGGATCGAACGCGGCCTGTCCGAAAATCTGGCGGCACACACGGATGCCGTTGCGGAAATCGACCATGTCGCGGGTATCGCTAAGGTAGCGGTGATCCACGACCGGCGCGGCATGCGGGTCGGGCGAGGCCAGCGTCACATGCCCACGGCTGTGCGGCCGGACGACGCAGACATGCGCCATGAAGCCGTGACGCGGCATCAGGCCTGTCAGCGTATCATTCATCAACGCCAGCACGAGCGAGAGCTTTATGTCAGGTTCGGCGATGCCCGGTTGCGATCGCACATAGGCGACCGCTTCCATGCCGGTGCTGGCGAGCGGCCCCGTGCGGAAAGCCAAATATTGCGCAAAGGCCAGCACGCCCTTCAGCGGGCTGACATATTGATAATGGGATACCGGCTGCGTCACCGCCTGCTTCACATAGGTGGACAGATGGTCCTGAAGATTCCGACCGACGCCGGGCAGATTATGGACCGGGTCCACGCCGACCTGCGACAGGGCCGAGGCGTCACCGATGCCGGACAGCATCAGAAGCTGGGGCGAATTGATGCCGCCGCCACAGAGGATCACCTCGCCGCCCACGCGGAGGTCAAGCTCCTGCCCTTTTTCCCGGATGCGAACGCCGACGGCGCGGCCATTTTCGACCAATATCTTCAGCACCTGCGCGCCGAGACGAACATCCAGGTTCGAGCGCGAGCGGAACGGCTTGATATAGGCGGTCGCCGCGCTCCACCGGCGGCCCCGGCTGACGAACATATCGACGGGACCGGCGCCATCCCGAACCGCGCCGTTGGTGTCGTCATTATAAGGGTAGCCAGCTTCTTCGCAGGCTTGCAGGAACGCCTTGGCGAGTGGATTGTGAACGCCGGGGCGGCTGATCCTGACCGGCCCGGAGTGACCGTGCCACCGCGCGTCCCCGCCCGGCTCGTAACTTTCGGCCCGTTTGAAATAGGGCAGCACATCCTCATAGGACCAGCCGGAATTGCCCAGCGCCGCCCACCGATCATAATCGCTCGGCGTGCCTCGATCATAGATCATGCCGTTGATCGAGCTGCCGCCGCCCAGAACCTTGCCACGGGGCAGGAAAAGGACGCGGTCGTTCAGCTCTTCCTGCGGCGCGCTCCTGTAGTTCCAGCTATGCTTGCCCGATGTCAAAAGCGGCATCAGCCCGCCGGGCGCATGGATGAGGGGATCACGGTCAGTACCCCCCGCTTCCAGCAGGATCACCTTGTGGCGGCTGTCTTCCGACAGACGGTTGGCGACGGCGCAGCCCGCCGCCCCCGCGCCCACAACGATATAGTCCGCGTTCAATGCCCGCACTCCGGCAACGAGGTCCGTCCATCGTAAAGGGGAGCCCCGCTGCGACAGCCGACCAGCGCACAGTGGCGGAAATGCAAATGACCTTGCAACGATCCTACTCCTTCAGGACGCATTTCGCCCCAATTTTTCCCCGGACGCCGTGATGCGCCCCGACCCACATTATGCGACCCTTGTCACATTACGCAATGGCGGCCGACCGCAGCTGTCTCAACTTACCTCCGCAGGCACCGCGACCTCTACCTGACCATCCACGACACGTGTTTCAAATGTACGGAGCGGCTTGTCCGTCAGCTGACCCTTGGGATTTCCGGTTCGCAGATCGAAAGGCATGCCATGTTCCGGACACAGCACCATGCAGCGTCTGATGCGTCCGGCCGCCAGGGAAAATGCGCGATGCGTGCATTCATTCTGCACACAGAAAAACTCTCCGTCCGCATGGCACAGCAGAAGGTCCAAGCCGTTCAATGTTATCGGCTTGCTGCTGTTGTTCGGCAGATCGGCGGCCGCAGCGACGGGAAGGAAGTCGGCGCTCATGCTATGGTCAAGCCTCCATCAACGACAAATTCAGCACCCGTCACATAGGACGCCTCTTGCGATGCCAGGAACAGGGACATGTTCGCGACATCTTCCGGCCGGCCCAATCGACCGAGCGGGATCGGCGCCGTCGCCGCGTCGATAGCGGCCGGATCGCCCTGAAGCAATTGATCGACCATCGGCGTTTCGATCGTGCCGGGGTGTACCGAATTGCACCGGATGCCATAGGGCGCTTCATCGAGCGCGACACTTTTGGTCAGCGCACGAACAGCCCCCTTGGTAGCGGCATAAGCAGCGCTTCTGTGAACGCCCGTCAATGCGGCAATGGACGAGATATTGACGATGGAACCGCCGCCATTGGCGCGCATGTGCGGGATCACCACCTGGCAGCCCAGGAAAGCGCCCCGCAAATTGATATCGAAAAGGCGGTCAAGCATAGCGACAGGTGTGTCAGAAACATATGCCGCATGATAGATGCCCGCATTGTTCACGAGAATGTCGATCTGCCCGAACCGTTTGAGGACGTCGGCGGCGAGTTCCTGCCACCCTTCTTCCTGACGGACATCCTGCGATCGCGACGACGCAACGCCGCCTTCCTGCGTGATGGAAGCCGCCACCGCCGCAGCGCCCGCTTCGTCAAGGTCTGCCAGGATCACCGACGCGCCTTCCCGAGCGAACAGACGGGCGGTCGCCGCGCCCATGCCGTGCATCGAGCCAGCGCCTGTGATAATTGCCGTCTTGCCAGACAGTCGACTGCCCAACGCACCTCTCCCTACAGCCCGCTCTATACCCGGCGTGATCGATCACCACAGCCTTTCAGAGACAGACAAATGTCACATAAGGACCATCTATCGCGCCAGCGGAAAGGTGTAAAGCGATATCGTGCGCTAGGATACTATTTTTGCAACATCGGAGTTGACAGCCGTTGTCGAACCGACTTCACTTGAAACCTAACCCCGCTATGATATGGTTCAATGATGAAAAAACAGGGACTGGCGCCGCTCAAAGGTAAAGCGGAGAAAATATCGGCGAAGATCAAACCTCACAGTTTGAAAACAGATTCCGAGCCCAATACCCTTCAGTTTCTTCAAAGCGAGTTGCTTTCCGAACGGGAGAAGCTGGGGCAGCGCGCGCCGGGCAGAGCCCGCGTCGACCGGATCATCGAAGCGACGATTGAACTGCTCAAGGCGCATAAGCCAGCTGACATCTCCATCGCCATGATCGCCGACCATGGTGGCATCACCCGGACATCCATCTATTCCCACTTCGCCAGCGTCGACGAGATATTGGGCCAGATCGCGATCCGGTTTGTCCAGCAGACTGGTGTCGAAGTGGAAGGCTATGTTCGGCGGCGCAAGCCAGAAAGCCTGGAGCAATTGGTCACGTTGATGATCAAGGGCATCCAGGATTATTTCAACCAACCCAATCCCGCGAAGCCGGGCGCCCTGGCCCGTCACATTCCGTTCGAATCCCGCCATTTGGTGCGGGATTTCGACAAGGTTGCTGCCCTGCCCTACCACACCTTGTGGCATACGGGCTGGGCGATCGAACCGCTGTCGGAAGAAGACCCGTTCCGCACCCTTGTCATCATCCAATCAGCCATTTTCGAAGCCAGCATCCAGCAGCAGGGCAAGATTACGGATCTGGCGGTAAAGCAGGCGACAGAAGTCGCGCTGGATTTTCTCGCTCGGGCCGAAGCGCGTTACGGTGCAGCGCCGGAAGAAACCACGACCGCAGAGCCCACGCCGGAAGACAAAATAATGGCGGCCGCTCGAACCCTGGCCGCGCACGACGACCCGGCCCTCATCGAGATGGCCATAGCGCAGATCGAATTGCTCGCGTCCACGGTCACCAAATTGGCAGCCAAGCCCGCGGCGAGGCGTCGCAAGAAAGCGTGAATTGAGCAATGCCGACGCTGCGTCGGCACTTTCGCTGAAGCTCCCCGGCACGATCGCTCGGCCGGTGGGCGGGTGGCGGTGAAGGACGAGTCGTTCGCCTTCCCATCACCGCCCGCATCTCCTAACCCGGCATCCGTCCGATTACGGCATTGTCCCGCGCCCATGATACCGACGCGGTGAGCGGCGGCGCGGCTCCCCTGTCGCCCCCTTTGTCCTTGCTTTTCAACGTCCGACAAGCGTCAGATATTGGTCGGCGGTCACCGGCTTGGTCCTACGGCCTATTATCCAACTTTCCATAATGTCCGGAATGGGTTTTCATATGATCCGTGGCTGTCCCAGGACGAGCCATCGGTAGTCAGATTTATAGTCGCGCGAAAAATGACGCGACAAACGGAAAACCGACAACAGACATAATGGAGGGGATAACATGCGGACCTTTACAGGAACTTCGCTATTGGCGCTCAGTTTGGGCGTGATGGCACCCGGCAATGCCCTGGCGCAAGCTTCAGGCGGATCGACACAGTCATCGTCGGCGGAACTGGCGGACATCATCGTCACCGCCCAGAAACGGGCCGTGCCGTTGCAGGATGTCCCCGTCGCCGTGACGGCTTTCACCGGTGAGGCTATGCGCGCGTCCAACCTGGATGCATTGACCGGGCTGCGCGGCATGGTGCCGGGCATGACGATCTCGCGCTCCGGCGCTGCGCTCAACACGCCCCAGATCAGCCTGCGCGGCATCTCGCTTCAAGATCCCAACCGCGCCGTTGAATCCGGCATCGGTTTCACCATCGACGGCATTCCGCTGGCATTCCAGCGGGGTACGCTGCTCGACGCGTTCGACATCGAACGACTGGAGATTTTGCGTGGTCCGCAGGGCCTGCTGTTTGGCCGCAACACGACGGGCGGAACGGTGAACGTCATCCGGTCCCGTCCCGATCCCGACGCTCCCGCAAGCGGCAGGCTGCGCGCGACGGTGGGCAGTTTCGGACGAACGGATTTTGAAGGTGTCATAATGGCGCCGATCATTCCCGGCCTGTTGGCGGTCAAGGGCGCGATCGCGGTCAAGAAGCATAAGGGTGAGTTCCGCAACAGCATCACCGGCGATCGCGAAGGCAAACGCGATATGCGGGATTACATGCTGTCGCTGGTCGCTACCCCTTCAGACCGGACCAGCATCTACCTTTCGCTCGAGCGGATGGAGGATCATAGCGAAGTGCCGCCCTATGTGCCGGTCCTGACCCCCGACCTCATTCCACTGACCGGTCCCAAGCTGCTGACGGCCAATGGTCTGGGCACGCTGGGGTATCCGACCTATGTCTCCGGGCAGAATATACAATGCCTCAATCCCGCGACCTCGATCGTTTGCAGGCCGCTCAGCAAGAAGCGTAATGACGTCGAGACGACGCAATTTCCGGCCTATTATAATCTGAATGCAGTAACATTGGAGGTCGCGCACGAACTTGACGGCGTCAAGTTGGTCAGCCTGTCGGGTTATCGCGAGGACGAAGAGGACCAGCTCGGTGACTTCGACGCGACCCGCTTTGCGATACAGCGTAACGACAAGCGGGAAAGCTCCTGGCAGTTTTCGCAGGAGCTGCGTGCGGAAACGCAGTTCGACGGCCCGATCAACTTCGTGGCTGGCGCATTCTTCATTGAATATGCGTTCACCGCGCGGCAGTTCCCGTCGGTCGATTTTGCCGGGCTGTCGGCGACTACCGCGCCGGGCACGGCCTATTTCAACTCGCTCAACGCCTATCGCATCCGGCAAAAGAGCCGTTCCTTCGCCTTGTTCTTCCAGGGTGACTGGGACATCACGGACAAGCTGCGCCTGACGGCGGGGGCGCGGCAGACATGGGACCGCAAGCAGACGAACTTCACGCTTTGGGGAAGGCTACAGCAGCCGATCCGCGATCAGTTCGTGCTTGGCCCGCAGCAAGGGCCGGTGAGCGCTTCGGTCAAGTTCAACGAACTGACGCCGCGCATCGGGTTGCAATATGATGTGAAACCCGACCTGCTCGTCTACGCAAACTGGAGTCGCGGCTATAATGCGGGCGGGTTCAATGGCCGCGCGGGAAGCATCGTCAACGCCGTCATCCCTTATCGTCCTGAAATCATGGATGCTTATGAAGTCGGCTTCAAGAGCGAATGGTTCAACCATCGGGTTCGCCTGAACGTCGCGGCGTTCCACAACACGCTGAAGGACAAGCAGGAAGATATCCTGACGGTCGCACCGGGAGGGGGCATTGTTACGGCGACGGTGAATGCAGCCAAGGCCCGGTACAAGGGCGTGGAGGCCGAACTGGCCGTGGTCCCTGTCGCCGGATGGACGATCACCGGATCGGCAGGCTATCTGGACGCGAAATATCTGAGTTTCGTCGGGAACCTTGCGGGTCAGGGTCTTGCGGACCTCTCAGACCTGAAGCTGCGCCGTACGCCTAAATGGACTGCGGGCCTGATCTCCGACTATGCTTTCGATCTGGGGGCAGGCCGGGCGGGACTTAATGCCGCGCTCTATTACACGTCGCGTTACGAAACGAGCGTTCTCAATGATCCACGCGGGTCCATTCCGCCGGTGACCAAGGTCGACCTGGCCATGCGTTACCAGTTCCCGGTGCATGACAAGCTGAACATGACGCTGACTGGCTTCGTCAAGAATGTGACGAACAACACCACTTATGACGGATTCACTTCCAGCAACACGATCGGGTCGTTCATCGACTTTGCGATCCCGTCGGTCGGCCGGACCTGGGGCGTGTCTCTGGCGGCAGACTTCTGATGGGATTGGAAGAACTCATCCCGCGCAATGACAGGATGGCGCTGTTGCAGAATTGCTGGGTCGTGGCGGACCTGGACGATGCGATGGAGCGGTGGTTGTCCATGGGGGTCGGGCCGTTTTTCCGGCGCGACTCCGACTATCCTGACGCATTGTATCGCGGGCGGCCCGAGCCGCTCGCTTTCAGGGCGGCGCTGGCGCAGGCGGGGCCGGTCCAGATCGAACTGATCCAGCAGACGAGCAAGGGGCCGTCCGCCTATCGCGACATGGTTCCCGAAGGCCAGGTCGGCTTTCATCACATGTGCCGGATCGTTCACAATGTCGGCGAGGAAATCGGGCGCCTGAGAGCGCGAGGTATAGAGATGGCGAGCGAATTCCGGTCGGTCGGCGGGGCGCAGGTCGCCTATGCCGACACCCGCAATGAACTGGGCTGCATGCTGGAACTGGTGCCCGCAGAGCCGGTGCTGATCAACCTGTTCCGCGACGTGGCCGAAGCCGCGCAAGATTGGGACGGGACCGACCCCGTCCGGATGTTGGAACTTAAAGACGGCCCGGCCGCACAAGTGGGAGGATTACAGTGAAGACAGAGGCAGCCAAGACGCTGGACGAAGTCACGTTCGCGACGACGGCGGATGTTGTAATCGCCGGGCTGGGAGGGGCTGGCGCTTCCGCCGCGATTGCAGCGGCCGAAGCGGGCGCGGAGGTTTTGGTCGTTGAAAGGACGTCTGGCGGGGGAGGCTCCACCGCCATGTCCGGCGGGTTCATCTATCTGGGCGGCGGAACGCCTCCGCAAAAGGCCAATGGCTTTGCCGATACGCCGGAGAATATGGCCCGGTTTCTAAGGGCCACGCAGCCGAAGGCCGCAGTCGACAAGATCGAGGCCTATTGCGAGGGTAGCGTCGGCCATTATGACTGGCTGATGTCGATGGGCGTCACGTTCAACGAACGCTATTTCGACGGCAAGCATTTCCACCCCCATAGCGATGAAACGCTGGTGTGGACCGGAAGCGAAGCCTGCTGGCCCCTGTCTGAAGCGGCGGAGCCTTTCCCCCGTGGTCACAAGCCGGGCGGTGGATTTGTCGGGCACTTGCTGTTCGACCGGTTGCTCCAGCGCCTGCACGAACTCAAGGTGCGCGTCGTCTACGATGCGGCGGTCAATGCCCTGGTCCGGGACGAGGCAGGCGCGGTTGTTGGCGTCCAATATCGGCAGGAAGGCCGCAACATGGCGGTGGCGGCGCGCAAGGGTGTGGTGCTGGCGACCGGCGGTTGCGAGTGGGACCGGGACCTGGGCCTTGCCCATGGATCGAAAGCTGGACGGGAGGGCATCGCTCCACTGGGCGTGCCGACCGCCGACGGATCGGGCATAGCGCTGGGCCAGAGCATGGACGCGGCGACCGTCGGGCTGGATCAGAGCATGATTACATCGCCCTTCTATCCGCCCGCCAGCCTGGTCAAAGGCATATTGGTGAACAGCCAGGGTCGCCGCTTCGTGGCGGAGGACGTCTATCACGCCTGGTCCACCGACGCGATTTTGAACCAGCCCGAGGGCAAGGCTTACCTGATCTGCGACAATGTCAATTTCGGACGGCCAGAGCTTGGCGACATCCGGTCCGAGCGCAAGCATGAGGTCGTCGATGCCTGGGACAACATACCGGAAATGGAAGCCGACCTTGGCATGCCTGAAGGGTCGCTGGTGGAGACGATCGGCAATTATAATCGCTATGCCGCGACAGGCTATGATGAGGAATTCCGCAAGAACCCCAAATGGCTCGCCCCGATTTCGGAGATACCCTTTGCCGCGATCGATTGTTCGGTAGGTTCGGCCTATTTCTGCTGCATCAGCCTGGGCGGCGTTGATACTGACGTCGATGGCCGCGCGCTGAAAGCCGATGGCACGCCTGTTCCCGGCCTTTACGCGGTCGGTCAGGTGGCCCCCAATCTGTCGGTGGAAGGCTGGGGCTATGCGAGCGGCCTGTTGATCGGCGGCGCGACCTTTTTCGGCCGCAGGGCAGGCAAGGCCGCCGCCGCCGAGCCCCCTCGCCACGCTCTCGATACCGGATCGAAGCATCCCGAATTACCGGCAGATGTCGCCTGATCACGCGCGCGTGATCGGCCACCCCCCAAATCTAACATTTCAGGAGCATTTCATGACATCCACCCCGACGGCCAATCTCTACGAAAGATTGGAAGAAGATCCCTGGCGCTTCCTGGAGCTTAGCCAGGAGGAACTGTTCGACCTGGATTATGCCGAAGTCGAAAAGATCCAGCTCGCCCTGTTCCAGCGGCGATTCCGGGACTTGAAGCCCAAATTGCGCGCGCTCCAACGTCTGGCCGATGAAGTCGGATTAGAGGAAATCAGCGGGTTCGATGACCTGACGCGTCTGGCCATGCCGCACACCATGTTCAAATCCTATTCCGCGCTGGATGTGCAAAAGGCACGCTTCGACAAGCTGACCCGTTGGCTTCAGGCGCTTACGACGCACGACCTGTCCAGCGTTCATGCCGAACATTGCAAGTCGATCGAACAATGGTTGCTGGAAGTGGAGCGTTCGACGCCTCTGCGGCCCGTCACTTCGTCGGGGACGAGCGGCAAGATTTCGCTCTTCCCCCTCAGTACCGTCGAAGAAACCCTGTTCGTCGACAAGAACACCTATATCGTCGAGCCATATCGCGACGAACCGGGCATTTACGCGAAGAGCGGCGAATATGTTTTCGTCTGCCCGTGGCCTTCGCGTTACGGCCGTCACAACATCCCGCTCATCATGCGGGTTCTGAAGGAAAATTGCTACGACGGCCGGGAGGACATGTTCATCACGCTGGATGATGGCACGCTGACAGCCGACGAGATGTGGTTGAACGGGCGGCTGCAACGCGCACAGGCGCTGGGCGAGGAACTGGAACTGAGCCCGGCCGAGCAGGCAATCGCCAGTGCGCTGGCAACCCGTGCGTCCAACGCGGACGAACGGTGGACCCGCTTCATCGACCATGCCGTGGTTGGCCTGAAAGGCCAGAAGGTCATGTTCTACGGGGCTCTCATGAACCTCTACCTCATGGCCGAGGCGTGCCGGAAGATGGACATCTTCGTCGAATGGCATCCCGATTCCATGATCATGACCGGCGGTGGAGCCAAAGGGTTCAGCTTCCCCGAAGGGTGGCGCGATGTCGTTGCCGAACGCTTCCCGCATCATGTGCCAGGACGCGTCAAGGAAGTCTATGGCATGACCGAATCCAGCTCGACAGCGGTCTGCTGCCCCCATGACAAGCTGCATCCCCTGCCCTGGGGCATCACGCACCTGATGGACCCGGCAACCGGCCAATCACTGCCGCGCACCGGCACGCAGACCGGACGCATGGTCGTGTTCGATCCCATGCCCACCACCTTCTGGGCCGGGGTCATCACGGGGGATCAGGTGACGGTCCATTTCGACGGTGGATGCGCATGCGGGCGCAAGGGTCCGTTCATGGACAATGACATCAACCGCATTTCGGAACTGAATGGCGGCGACGACAAAATCGTGTGCGCCCGCACGCCGCAGGCCTTCCAGAGCCTGGAAGATTTCCTGGCCAAGGCGTCCTGACCCAATCTGTCTCGGAGTATCGAAGATGAAAGAATATACTATCCCGCTCATCATCCGGGGCCGCATCATAGAAGATGACCTAGTCCGCTTTGAAGGACGCCGGGGAGAAATCGCGTTCCTGACCCCCGACGTGAACAAATATCTGGACCAGATCGTCCTGCGCAATGGCGCTGATCTTCAGGATTATTATTCCGTCAGCCTGGACAATATTCTCGACTTCCTCGAAGAATTGGGCCGCAGGCTGCACCCGGACACAAATCCCGACATTCGGTTGGCGCTGGAAATGAACATGCAGTCGTCGGGCCAGTCGCCTGACATATTGCGCACTGCCTATGTCTCCTTCGCTGCCAATCTGCGGCGGACCATTGTCGAGGAAGCCGTCGACCAGAATATCGGCCGCGACTATCTGGAAGGCTGGAAGCCGAGGTCACTGCATGACCGCGACGCGATGGTGCGCGCCTTTGGATCGCGCATCGTTCATCTGAACGCGGGCAATGCACCCAATGTTGCGTTGCACGCGGTCATCAACGGGGCCGTGCTGCGTTGTGATAATATCGTCAAAAGCCCGTCGAACGACCCCTTCACCGCCGTCGCCATCGCGAAGACGATGATCGCGATGGACCCCGATCATCCGATCACCCGCCACATGACCGTCGCCTATTGGAAGGGCGGGGACCTGGGCTTTGAGAAGAAGCTGTATGACACGCGCAACATCGACAAGATCGTTGCGTGGGGCGGCCCTGCTTCGATGAACCACATCCGGCAGCATCTGACCTCCGGTCTCGACCTGATCGCGCTCGATCCCAAGGTCAGCGCCTCGATCATCGGCGCAGAGGCGCTGGAATCAGAGGAGCAGATGGGCTGGGTTGCGCAGCAGTTGGCCAAGGATTTTGGCTATTTCAATCAGGAAGGCTGCGGCAACAGCCGCCTCGCCTATGTCGTATGCGGCAGTGATGATGCGTCGCTCGACCGGCTGAACCGCTTTGGCCGACTGGTGCATGAAGCGTTGCAGGCCCTGCCCCCAGCCTATAGCTCCCCTCACCCCGCGTTCGACCCGGTGTTGCGCGACGAGATAGAGGGCATCCGCTATTCCGACGATTATAGGGTGTTCGGCGTCAAGGCGAATGAGGGCGGCGTCATCGTGTCGCAACAGGCGGAGGCGGTTGAATTCAGCGACCGGATCGGTGGGCGCGTCATCAATATCATTCCCGTGCCGGACCTTGACGCAGCAGTGGCCGCCGTCACCATCCACACGCAGACCATCGGCATCTATCCCAATGCAGCGCAGGCCGAAATTGCCGACCGATGCATGTTGCGAGGCGCGCAACGCCTCTCACCACTGGGCTGCATCGCTTATGAAGGGCTGGGCTATCCGCATGATGCCATGGAAATCATGCGCAGGCTCGCCCGCTGGGGTGTTCGCGAGCAATTTGACGAAGCCGTGGCGGAAGCAGGCGCCGGGATGATGTGCGCCGCCTGACGAGGCGGGCACATTGCATGAAGGGGAGCGGGATCATAGATTCTCCGATTGGCCGCTCAATATTACGATCTTCCCCGATCGGGCGGCTCCGGTCAAAGCTCCCCTTCCTTTTTAACGCGCGATAAAAGCACCGCCGTCAAATTTGGCGGTAGCGATCGTCGATAAGCTTAACGGCCTCTTCTTCCCAATTGTCCAATATGTGGCTGATCTGGTGGCCTATCTCCGACATGATCTGCCCCACCAGCATCGGTGAAAGGACAATGGAGATGATGGAAAAGGCGGCAACTTGCGGATCGGTATCCGCCCGATAATATCCCTGGTCTACCAAGGTTCGGATCAATTCCTGCATCCGGATGAAGCTGCCCTGCGATTTCTTCTGCCGGTAGGAATGCCACACGGTGGAATAAGGACGGAAACTTTCGATCAGGACCACGCTGGCCGTGCCCCGGTGCGTTTCCAGCACCTTCATCCACGCACTGACAATCTTGCGCGTAGCGTCCTGGCAATCGGTCAGGAACAAGCTGTTGAGATCGTTGAGTATCTGCGCGATGTCGCTGCTCAAATTATCCAGCGCCGCGTCGATCAGGCCGTTCTTGCCATGATAATAATAGTGGATCATGCCGGCATTGGTCCCGGCGGCGGACGCTATTTCCCGCGTCGTCAGATCCAGATGACTCTTGTTCCGCAAGCCATGCTCCATTGCATGGAGCAGTTCGTTCGACACTTCGCGGTTGTCGGAGACCGTGGGCCGACCACGCGCGGAACATGCGCCAGGGCGGGCGTCGCCTGCGTTCGTCATGGGTACCTCTCCATCACTTTATCGATGCAGTCACTCCCACCGACATTGTCCCATGAAAGGAAGAGAGGCGCAACCGCTACCGAAGGTGGCCGCGGTGCGCCTCGCTCGTGGGTCAGTTGATCTTACTGCGGAAGCTGGTGCAGCGCGCAGAGCTTGTTACCGTCCGGATCGCGCAGATAGGCAAGGTACAGAGCCCCCATCGGCCCCTCGCGCACGCCCGGAGCGTCCTCAATGGAAACGCCACCATTGGCTACCCCGGCCGCATGCCATGCGTCCGCCTGCTCAGGACCCTGAACGGCGAAACCGATCGTGCCACCATTGGCATGCGTCGCTGGCTGGCCGTCAATGGGCTTGGTGATCAGCAGCGATAGGCCATTGTGCATGTAGATCAGCCGTCCGTTATCATCGACGAAGGCCTGTGCGCCGCCAAGCGCCCCGAGCGTCGCGTCATAGAAGCGCTTTGATTTTTCTATGTCATTGCTGCCAAGCACGATGTGCGAAAACATGAAACTCTCTCCATAAAATGCCACCCTTGCAGGCGGGAATGTGCCGATGGGAGCTTGGTTTATTCCGGACTAACCGACATCTGTCAATAACAGCATGGACTGTAGATTGACAGATGTTAGTCAATCCGCCGTTCAGGCGGGAGCGAGCGCGTCCTGCTTCGCCTGTTGCAAGCAGGATTGCGCGGCCCTGCGGCCTGTGAACACGCAATCGGCCAAAGAAAGGCCGCTAATGTAGGTGCGCGATGGTATGCTTCCGGTAGCACGGCCCGCAGCATAAAGGCCCGCTATCGTGCTGCCATCTGCGCGCCGCACGGCGCCTGTCGCCTCTTCGAGCGCCAACCCGCCTAGAGTATGGAAGGTGATGAAGCTGTAGCGGTTGGCAAGGGACACATTCATCGCCACATAGGGACCGTTGCCGAGCGACTTCAGATGATCTTTCAGCTTTGAAAAGTCGTCGTCATGCCGGTTGCGGACCATGTCTTCATAACGGCGTACAGTTTGGCGCAAGCGATTAGGATTGATGCCGCATTTTTCCGCAAGCACGTCCAGATCCCTGGCCCGCTTTGTGCCGCCAAGCATGAGGTTCAGCATGGCGGGCGCGCCAAAACGCATGAATGCGTCCAAGCCGTCCGTTGCCACCTGGCGCATCGCCTTGCGAATGTCCTTCGTGGACATGATCAGCCACGCCTTGCCCTCCGGCTGGTCGGCAATGGCGCGGCCCAGAGTGCCGACATAAACGGCTTCGTTGGCGAACCGGTCCCCTGCCTGATTGACAAGAATGCCATCCAGCAGGGCCGCCGGAGGAGATTGGACTCGTCCAACGAACATCGCGTCCATGCCCACGGTGTCCGCGCCCAGCGCCGTGCCGAGCCGCACGGCCGTGCCATCGTCCCCCAGAGTGCCGAGGCGCATCATGGTCTTGTAATGCTTGCTCAACATGGGCGCATGTTGGCCGAGCATGTCGAGGTTGAAGACGAAGCCACCCGTCGAAAGGATGACGCCGGTCTTCGCTCTTATGTAGCGCAACTGGCCATGCTCCCGCTCCATGACGCGGGCCGCCTTGCTCGCGATTTCGGCCTTGCTCTCCTTGAAGGGAGCGGTAGGCGGGAACTTGTCGTAATATTTCTGGTGCTCGGCGTGTTTAGCGGCGGGAAGCTCCAGCGCAGCGACGCCGACGACGCGCCCGTCGCCGTCGATCACGAGGCTCTGGACGATCGTATGCAGCTTCTTGCGAATGGCTGACCGATCCGCGGTCTCCCGCAATGCGCGATACAGCTTGTTTCCGGTAAAGCCGCGCCCCAGCGTCCGATGCCCTCGCGGTGCTGGTCGGGCCTCGCGGCAATAGGCCTCTACCTTCTCATTACCGGAATATTGCAGGAAATAGCCTTCCGGCGGATAGGTCGTCTTTCCGGTGTACAGTTTGGTCCCGAACACAACGCCATGCGACTGCAACCATTGCAGATTGCCTGCGCTTTGATCGCAAAAACGTTTCAGCGTCTCCGGCTGAACGACATCACCGACCTCCAGCCGAAGATATTTCAGCATATTGTCGGGATCGTCCTCAACGCCATTTTGCCGCTGAATGTCGGTCCCTGCCGCATAGACGACGCCGCCGCTGAAGGCCGTTGCGCCGCCGCCATTGAAGCGGTCTATGGCAATCACGCTGGCGCCGTTTTCCACCAGTTCGAGCGCTGCACAAATTCCCGCGCCGCCATAGCCGACGACGACGACGTCGGCCGTGTCGTCCCATTGGAACATGTCGGCATTGTCGATGGAAATCACCGGCTGACCATCTTGGGAAATCATTTCATCTCTCACGCCGTCATTTCCTTCGAAGATATTTCTCTGCCGTTGCTCATCACCGATCCGCACAACATCCGCTTTTCCGCCAGCGTCCGATTACAACCTCATGCCGCCGCTTGCCTGAATGATCTGCCCGGTGAGCCAGCCCGAGGCCGGGGACGCGAGGAACAGAACGATCTGCGCTATGTCGTCGGCGGTCCCGATGCGGCCCAGCGCGGCCATGCTTTTGAACATGCGCATTGCCTCCTCACTGTCCCGATAACCGTTGATGAGGTCGGTATCGACCGGTCCAGGGGCGACAGCATTGACGCGAATATTGCGCGGCGCAAGCTCTACCGCCATCGAAACCGTGAACGAATTCACCGCCGCCTTGCTCATGGCATATGCGAAGCCGGGCGGCTGCGCCATTAGCCCGCTCATCGACGAGATATTGACGATCGCGCCACCATCATTGAACCGCTTCAACGCCTGTTGGGTGACCAGTATCGGCGATTTAAAGTTGACCCGATACATGCTGTCGATTTCTTCTTCATCGATCGTGGTGATTGGAGAGGTTCGTCCCGCGCCGGCATTATTGACCAGAATATCAAGCTGCCCTCCGGCCTGTTCGTCAAACTGCTGGAACAGCTGCCCGACTCCTTCGGAATGGCTGAGGTCCGCCTGCACAATCACCGCATCGCCGCCTGCTTCGCGCACTTCGGCCGCCGTCCGTTCGGCGCCTTCACGGCGAGAAGAATAGTGCGCGACGATCCGCGCGCCGCTTTGCGCCAAGGCAACGGCGATCTGCCGCCCGATGCCTCCCGAGGCGCCGGTCACCAACGCAACCTTCCCGTCCAATACAGCCATCTTCGCACCTCTCCCAACTAATTGCCCGACGCTTGAAGCCGGGCCAGCCGTTTTCACAAGACGGCGTCTTACCGTGTTATTACGTGACTAATGTCTGACAAACTGTCAATACTGCCCGCATATGTCCTTGATATGCGGTCGGGCTGACACAGAGGGGAAAGGCCATTGTGTCCGACAATCCGCCGTGTCATAGAGGCGTATATAAGACGAATGTCATTTAATTTCCGGAGAGGTCATGGCTGAGGAGTTCGACTTCATCATTGTGGGCGCAGGCAGCGCCGGTTGCGTGCTTGCCAACAAGCTTTCCGAAAAGCCATCGAATCGGGTGCTGCTTCTGGAGGCCGGTGGCGAGAACAAGCACATGTTCGTTCGCATGCCAAAGGGCGTGGCGAAGCTGGTCGGCGACCCTACATTCGCGCAATATTTCCCGGTGCAACAGCCGCGTGAAGAAGGACTGGACGCGAGTGAGATTTGGTTGCGGGGCAGAGGGCTGGGCGGTTCCTCCGCCATCAATGGCATGATCTATATCCGGGGCCAGCCTGAAGATTACGAGCAATGGGAGGAACGCGGCGCCAAGGGATGGGGCTGGAACACCATGTTGCGGTCCTTCAACGCGATTGAGGACCACGAGCTTGGCGCATCCAACGAGCATGGCGTCGGCGGCCCGGTGCATGTCTCGACCTCCAAGTTCCATTACCCGCTTGCAGACCGGATGATCGAGGCGGGCAAGCAAATGGGCTTGCCACGCAACGACGATTTCAACGCCGGTAGCCGGGAAGGCGTCGGCTATTATCATTATAATATCAAGAACGGCCGCAGGCAGAGCGCGGCGGTCGCTTTTCTGGACCCGATACGCCATCGGCCCAATCTGGTGATCCGAACGGGCGTACAGGTGGACCGCATCATCATCGAACAGCGCAAGGCGAAGGGCGTCATGTGCAGGATCGGCGGGCGCAAGACGGAGTTCCGGTGCCGGGGCGAAGTCATCGTGTCAGCAGGCGCGATCGCATCCCCCAAGCTGCTCCAGCTTTCGGGGATCGGGCCAGCCGAGGATTTGAAAGCCGCAGGCGTCGATGTCATCGTGGACAGCCCGGACGTAGGCCGACGGATGCAGGAACATCCCATCTACGGCATCAATTACGACTTGCAGGGCGAGAAGGGCCTGAACCATCGCTATCGTGGCCTGGGTCTGGCTCGTAGCCTTGCCGAATATTTCCTGTTCAGGGGCGGCCCGATGGCGACGGTTCCGCAGGAGGTCGGCATCTTTGCGCGCAGCCGTCCGAGTGTAAGCCGCCCGGACCTCCAGTGCTTCGTTGGTGGCGTCACCCTGGCGCAGGGCGAGGCGGATGTCGCGGTTCCGACCAACGGCGTAAACAAGACGCCCGGTATGATGATCGCCACGGCAATGCTGCGGGCCACCAGCGAGGGTTGCCTTACCATTACCTCGCCCAATGCCGACGATCCTTTGCGCATCCATCCCAACTGGCTGACGACGCAGGAGGATTGCGAGACGGCGGTCGCGATGGTGCGTTTCGTGCGCAAGTTGATGACGCAGCCCGCCATCGCGCCCTTCGTGACGCGCGAAATCGCTCCTGGCCTGAACGGCAATGATAGCGACGACCAGATATTGACCGCCGTGCGCCGTCATTTGAGCTGCGGCACCCATGCCGTGGCAACGTGCCGGATGGGCAGCGATGATGAATCCGTGGTCGATCCACGCACGCGCGTTCGCGGAGTGGATGGCCTGCGGGTGATCGACTGTTCGATCATGCCCAACCTGACGTCGGGCAACACCAATGCACCAGTGATGGCAATGGCCTGGCATGCCTCATCACTGATCCTCGAGGACGCGCGCTAAGGCGACGCAGGCAGCCGCGAGCAAGACCCGCAAAGGGCGTGCGCGGCCAGCCAAGGGATAGAATGCAGGAGAGATATCGTGACGACCCAATGGGATGAGGAAACAGACGTTCTGGTGGTAGGCTCTGGCGCTGCCGGTTGCTCTGCGGCGCTGGCCGCCCGGACGGCTGGCGCAGAGGTGCTGCTGGTCGAACGCACGGATAAGCTGGGCGGCACGAGCGCCGTTTCAGGCGGCGTGCCGTGGATACCCAACAACCATCATATGCAGGAGATTGGGCGCAGCGATTCCCGCGAGCAAGCCCTCACCTATCTTCGCCGCATTTCGTTGGGCAAGATGGACGACGTCATGATCGAAACCTTCGTGGACACGGCGCCGCGGGTGCTGCTGTTCCTCGAAAAGGAGACCGATCTTCGCTTCCGCGCCCTCAAGATGCCCGACTATCACCCTGAATTTCCCGGCGGCAATATCGGCCGTTCGGTGACCGCAGGGATTTTCCCCGCTGGGCAGCTTGGCGAATTGCGTCCCGCGCTCCGGGCGAGCGCGCATTTCCCCATTCCCATTTCCATCGCCGATGTGGAAGACGGCATCAATGTGCTGGATTCCGAGATTATCGGCGGCCGCCTTAATGAAGATATGGTGGGCATGGGCGGCGCGTTGATGGCGGGCCTGCTCAAGGGGGCCATGGACCATGGCGTTCGGATCAAGCGCAATATTCGCGTGCTGCGGCTTGTGCAGGAAGGCGATGTCGTGGTCGGCATAGAGGCGGACAATGACGGCAAGCCCCTGCGTATCGGCGCGCGCAAAGGAGTGATTCTGGCCTGCGGTGGGTATGAGTGGAACGAGGACATGACCCGGCAGTTCCTGCGCGGCCCGATGCACGGCCCGCACAGCCCGCCCTGGAATGAAGGCGATGGGCTGAAGATGGCGATCCAGGCAGGTGCTGCCCTTGGCAACATGTCGGAAGCCTGGTGGCAGCCATCAGTAACGATACCGGGCGAAGAATATGACGGACGGCCGCTCGTCCGGCTGACCGGTATCGAACGCTGCGGTCCCGGATCGATCATCGTCAACCGGACAGGTCGCCGCTTCGTCAACGAGGCCTGTAACTATAACGATATCGGGCGCGTGTTTCAGGCGTTCGACCCTGTGAACTTCGACTATCCCAACCTGCCCGCCTGGCACATCGTCAGCCAGGATTATATGGATCGCTTCCCCTTCCTGACGCGCTATCCGGGCGATCCGGTGCCGTCCTGGATGGTGAGCGCGGACACGCTGGCCGAACTGGCGGGCAAGATCGGGGTCGATCCTGCCGGACTGGAGGCAGAGGTCGCGCGCTTCAACGATAATGCCCGCAAAGGCGTCGATCCCGACTTCCGTCGCGGCGAAAGCGTCTATGAACTGTATTGGGGCGATGCTCAGGCAGAGGGCGCCGCGAAGACATTGGGGCCACTCGAACGCGGTCCCTATTATGCGGTCGAAACCAAGATCGGAACGATCGGGACGAAGGGCGGCCCACGCACCAACGAGCGGGCCGAAGTGATGAGCCTGTCGGGCGGCATCGTCCCCGGGCTTTACGCAGCGGGCAACGCCATGGCGAGCATCATGGGCATGGCATATCCGGGGGGCGGTGCCACGCTCGGCCCCGCGCTGACCTTTGGTCACATTGCTGGCCGTGAAGCCGCGCGCGGATCAAACCGATTCTGAACACCCTGTCGAGCGGAAGCGGCCTCCCCCTTCCCGCGATGTTGACGAAGGAATTTCATCATGAATGATCCGAAAATTGTCGCGACCTATTACACGATCGCGGGCGATGCTTACCCCGGCGCGCCGGTCGCCAGCCCTTTTCCGCTGGAACGGCGCGCTGCGGCGGCGGTTGCTGCGGGCTATTACGGCATGGGCCTGTCAGGCGATGATCTGGCCGCGAATGTTGCCTTGCATGGCACGGCGGGTATTCGCCGAATCCTGGACGACGCCGGTATCCAGTTTCTGGAAATCGAATGCCTGACCGACTGGTTCGCGCAGGGCGAGGCGCGGGCCGCTTCTGACAAGATGCGTCGGCTCTGGCTGGATACCGCCGTCGAGATCGGGACCAAGCATATCAAGATCGTCGGGGACATCAGCGACAGTGGCGTGTCGATGGAGACCATGGCCGGCGACTTCCGGCTGCTCTGCGATCAGGCTGCGGAGGTGGGTGCCCATGTATCGATCGAGGTATTCCCCCTGGCGAATATCCGCGACCTCAAGTCGGGGCGGCAACTTATCGAAATGGCCGGGTCGGATAATGGCGGGTTGTTGATCGACATCTGGCACATGACGCGTCCGGGCATCCCCTATGAAGAGGTAGCCGCCCTTCCCGCCAGCTACATCAAGCATGTCGAGCTGGACGACGCGGCTGCTGAAGTCGTTGGCGGCCTTTTCGACGATTCGACGGACAATCGCCTGTTGCCGGGCGAAGGCAGCTTCGACGTGCCCTCATTTCTGCGGGCCATCGCGGCGACCGGCTATGACGGCTGCTACGGGATCGAGATGTTGTCGCATGAATTCCGCGCCCTTGAGCCGGAGGAAGCGGCGAAGCGATCCTTCGACGCCGTCGCGCGCCAATTCGCGCTGGCGCGGGAAAATGCCTGACCGGCCGTGGCGGCGCCTTCCAATCGGGCGCGCTGCAAGGACCATATGACAGTTTCAGGAGAACAGGGTGCCAGAGCAGGATCGGATTGAAGAGACCGACGTCATCGTGATCGGCTCGGGCGCTGCGGGGCTCGCAGCGGCGCTGAGCGCGCGCCATGCCGGAGCAGATGTCGTCATTCTGGAACGTTCGGAAAAACTCGGCGGGACCACGGCGATGTCGGGGGGCGTCCCCTGGATTCCCTGCAATCACCACATGCATGAAGTCGGAACCAGCGACAGCCGCGAGGCGGCGCTCACCTACATGCGGCGTCAGTCCTTGGGCCGCATGGATGACGAGATGATCGAAACCTATGTCGATCAGGGCGCGGACGTCATCAAGTTCATCGAGGCCCAGACGGACATTCGTTTTCGCGCGCTCAAATGGCCCGACTATCATCCTGAGCTGCCCGGTGGGACATTCGGACGGTCCCTGTCGGCAGGGTTGTTTCCCGGCAATAAGCTGGGGGAATTACGGCCGAGATTGCGGAGCAGCCTGACCTTTCCCATTCCGGTGTCGAGCAACGACCTTGAGGATGGCGTCGACATCTTCGACCCTGCCATAATCGGCGACCGGCTGGAAAAGGGTCTGGTGGGCGTCGGTAACGCGCTGGTGGCGGGGCTAACCGCCAGCGTGGTCGAGAAGGGCGTGCGCATCCTGTTCGGCATGCGCGCGCAAAGCCTTGTCATTCATGAAGGCGCGGTCACGGGCGTTGCGGGCAGCAACGAGGGCGAACCTTTCAAGATGCGTGCGCGGCGTGGCGTCATTATCGCCAGCGGGGGCTTTGAGTGGAATGCCGGTCTGGTAAAGGACCTGCTGCGCGGCCCGCACGACGGGGCGGCGAGTCCGCCGGACAATGAGGGCGATGGCCTGTTGATGGCGGCAGAGGCTGGAGCCGCCCTCGCGAACACCGATGAGGCATGGTGGATGCCGATCATGAAGATTCCGGGCGAAGAATATGAGGGCAATCCCGCTATCCGTTTTGCCGTGACAGAGCTGACGAAGCCAGGGTCGATCATGGTGAACCGCAAGGGGCAGCGGTTCGTGAATGAAGCATGCAATTATAATGACCTTGGCCGCTCCTTTTTCCAGTTCGATCCTCAGACGTTCGACTATCCCAATCGGGAGGCATGGATCATTTTCCATCAGGCTTATCTGGACAAATATCCTGTACTCACACGTTATCCTGGCGACCCCTTGCCGAATTGGATGATACAGGGCGCGACGCTGCGCGCCCTTGCCGAGCAGATCGGTGTGGACGCCGATGGGCTGGAACATACGGTCGAGCAGTTCAACAGATCAGCTCGCGAGGGCAGCGATCCCGCCTTTCACCGGGGCGAGAGCCAATATGATCGCTACCATGGGGATTGGTCGCTCGACGGCGCATTGCAAACCGTCGGGCCGCTGGATCAGGCGCCCTATTACGCGTGCCGTGTCTATCCCGGCGTTCTGGGAACGAAGGGCGGCCCGAAAATCAGCGTCAGAGCGGAAGTGCAGAATTTGCGCGGAGGTAATATCCCCGGCCTATATGCGGCTGGCAATGCCGCAGCGAGCATTACCGGCATGGCTTATCCCGGAGCGGGCGGAACGATCGGCCCCGCACTGGTCTTCGGCCACATCGCTGGCCGCGAGGCTGCGGTCAGGACGAACCGGAGATAGACATCTCAAAAAATAGATACATATATTTATCGTTCGCATGTTTACTTACTTGACAGCTGTCGTAGATGGTGCTGGAATGCGCCCTCTGGTAGGGGTGCAGCAATTAGCACCCAATGCGAAGCGGCCGGAAATGGTACTACTTCATAACAAGGTCAGACAAAAAAAACATACTATTCGCCTTGTCACACTTTCGGTCGAATAACTTATAATTATAATATTTAGTCGAGGGGAAGATCAATGAAGAAGAAGGCGTTTTCGATCGTTGGCTTATTATTGGCGAGCGTGGCCCCCATGCCCCTGCTTGCCCAGACGGATGCAGCCCCGCAAAGTGACGCAGCGCCGACGTCCTCGCCAGTTGGCCTTCAGGAGATCATCGTCACGGCTCAGCGCCGTAGCCAGAATTTGCAGGATGTCCCCGTCGCGGTAACGGCGTTTACGGGGGAAGCTCTGGAAACAAAGGGCATTTTCCGCGTGTCAGACCTCCAGCAGGCCGACTCTTCACTGTTCGTTTCACAGATGTCCGGCGTTGTTGTGCCGTTCCTGCGCGGCGTCGGAAATCCCGGTGCATCGACACCGGGTAACGAGGCAAGTGTTCCTGTCTATATCGACGACGTCTATTATTCCCGCCTTGCGAGCGCCTATCTTGAGCTGGCGAATATCGAACGTGTCGAAGTTCTCAAAGGCCCGCAAGGCACATTGTTCGGCCGCAATTCAACTGGCGGCCTGATGCAGGTTTTCACGCGCGATCCCGGCGACACCACCGATCTTTCGGCAACGCTGGGCTATGCCAATTACGATACGATCAGCGGCAAGCTTTATGCGGCGACGCCGCTGGGTGACGGTGTGGCCGCCGGAATCTCCTTCAGCGGTTTGAATCAAGGTGATGGATGGGGGAAAAACCTGTTCACCGGCAAGGATACATATCGGCGCAAATTTTATAATATCCGATCCAAGGTCGTGTTCGAACCGAGCGACACGACAAAGATCCGTCTGAGCGGCTTTTATACCTATCAGCGGCAGAATCAGGGCAATTCAGTCAGCATCTATCCGGGAACGACCCGTGGCTATCCTCTGGGATCACCCCTTGAGGGCACGCAATATTTCGATCCTCCCGGCTTTTTCGATATCAATGAGAATACCGAGATTTTCCATCGCCTGCGCGGTTGGGGTGGTTCGATTAAAATCGACCAGGAGCTTGGCTTTGCGGATTTCACCAGCATTACTTCCTACCGGAAGGCGAAAGAATTCCTGAGTTATGAGGGCGATCATACCGAATTGAACTGGCTGGCATTTCCTATCAAGATCGGAGACCGCCAGATTACCCAGGAACTTCAGTTGAAGTCTTTGTCTTCATCGAAGATCAGCTGGATATTGGGCCTTTTCTACATGAATTCGCGCACTGACGTGAATGTCGCTATCAACGGTGACGCCCTCACTCTAAACGGTCTTGCCAGCCAGAATATTGGTAGTCAGCAAAGGATCGAGTCTTTGGCTCCCTTCGCGCAGGCGACTTTCCCCGTTGTGGATGACAAGACCAATGTCACGCTTGGCCTGCGCTACACGAAAGATCGCGTGGAAGGGAACGGCCGCGTTTCACTTACTCCACTAGTTGGGGCAGACATTCCGGTTGGGAATTTTCATCAGGTCGCCAGCTTCGACAAATGGACTTACAAGGTTTCGGTCGATCACAAATTTACCGACGATATCATGGCGTATGCGACATGGAGTCGCGGCTACAAGTCGGGTACGTTCAATACTATTCCGTTGGCCGCCCCGCCGACCAATCCGGAAACGGTGACGTCCTACGAGGCGGGTTTGAAGATGACCCTGTTCGATCGCAGGGTGCGCGCCAACCTTGCCGTGTTCCGCAACGACATCAAGGACCCGCAGGTCCAGCTCGTCCAGCTTGTGGACACGCCAGCTGGGCCGACGCCCTTCGTCGCCTTTGCGAATGCAGAAAAGGCGCGGACCAAAGGTTTCGAGTTCGACACGACATTTCTGGTGACCGAGCGGTTGAGGCTCGACCTGGCGGGACAGTATCTCTGGGCGAAATTCATCAGTTTTGACAGCGCCCCGATCAACGTTCCCATCTTCACACCGCCTTGGGGCGTGGCCCTGGCAGTCGGCGATGTGGGTGGGAACAGGCTTTCCCAGACCCCGAAATGGAAAATCAACGCTGGCTTCAACTATGATCTGCCAACCTCTGTCGGTCAGTTCAGCTTTGCCGGTCAAATGTCCTACCGGTCCAACCTGAAATGGGACCCAGACAACATATTGACCGAACCGAAGCTGACGCTGTTCAACGGTAGCATCTCATTCAAGCCGGAATTCAATGACAAGCTGACCTTCCGCTTGTGGGGCGCTAACCTCACTAACGAGAAATATTTCAACAACGAAATTCCGCAGACCAATACGCCCGCCGGTGATCTGGGCGGCGTTGGAGATCCGCGGACGTACGGGATTGAGGTACGCTTCGATCTTTGATGACGGTCGCCTGCATGGTTGCTGAAGAATAAAAAGGATGACCCGCGCCAAGTTAGACTGGCGCGGGTCACGAACATGGCCGGCACCGCCATATTATGGTCGACAGGGCGCCTTTGCGCCCTTTTCCCGCTTTTTGGAGGCGATTATGCTCCTGCACGAAGATTACCCCCACACAGTTCCGGCCCGGGCCTGGTTGCGTTGGAAGGAAAATTACTTCTGGGTCTTCATGGATCCCGACCGGAACCTATGCTGCCTTGCGCATAGTACGGCGGAACCGACCTTTGACCGGGCTTTTGCCTCCTTCACGGTGCTGCATAGGGGTGTGAAGGTCAGTCACAGCGGCGAGGTTCCCCTGCCCCAGCCGTTCGAACATCAGAATCTGCTGCGCTATGGCAATCAGACGGTGCATTTTCTGAAGCCGCAGGAAGAGTTTCTCGTTGAATATGAAGACGACAATGTCGCGGCATCGCTACGGTTTACCCGGCGCATGCATCTGTTCGACTTCCTCGCCTGCGCCGACGTCAATCCAGACCAGTTTTCCATTTCGGAAAATACCGCGCTCGATAGATCCGGCTTTCGCCATCAAGGCCAATGCATGAATGCGACCGGCAAGGTGACGTTCAAGACAGGGGAGCTTGCGGGTGTGTCCGTTGACGTGAACGGATCGGGCTATCGCGACCACAGTTGGGGCATGCGCAATGACCAGATCGTGATGGATCACAACTGGTCCTTCTTTAATTTCCCCTCCATGGGCTTTCACCTTTTCACGGTGCGCAACATCGTTCGTCCTGAGAATATGACGGCGGAAGGCTATATCGCGCGGCTGGAGGGGAATGAGGTCATCAAGACACTCAGGATCGAGAATGTCGGCGAAGGGCCGGAAGGAATGCCGGACAAGGTCATATTCCATACCATGACCCTTGGCGGCGAGAAATTCACCCTGACAGCGGATGTTGGCAATGCCTTTGCCCGCCTGCCGCTGCATTCGCAGAAGCCCGGTGCTAAGGTCTATTATAATGTTGAGAATATGTGCCGGGTGAGGTGTGAAGAAACCGGCGAGGAAGGCTTGGCCAATGTCGAGATCGGCACATTGAAGGACGCATGAAGCGCTGAAACGCCATCCGGCTGGAAAATATATGCCGGATGGCGGGAGCTTTTAAACTTCCCGAATATGAGCGCCGGGGATCGTCCGTTCGTAGCAGCCATAGCCCTTCACCGTCCCGTTGAGGAGAAGGCTGACGGACTGCTCGTCCACCACGCGCGTTGGACCCGGATCGGTAGGATAGACGCCGACATATGTGTCGTTGGGCGAAGCGAGCGACAGGTAGGAGCTGCCGTGGAAGGCTACCGTGCCGATGACCAGCGTGCCGTTCTCATAACTTAGCACCGTCCGGATCAGCTTTTGGTCGTCATTCACGTGGCTGCATCGTTCGATCTGTTCGATCCTGGCTTCGAAACTCTTGCCATCCTCGTAGATGACGGCCTCTGAAAACACGACCTGTTCACCCTGATCGATCTCTGCATCGAACAGCAGGAAGGACAAGCCATTTTCAAAATAGCCCTGAAACCACTGGTGACTGTGCAGATTGCGATTATCGCGCCCGCCAAGGCTGTGATCCCGGTTGGCCATCGCGTTGAAAGAGAATTGCTCACTGCCGACGCGGATCGATCCGGAAAGAAGACCGGGCTGTTCGATGTGGCCAGCGGGGAGAAATTCCTGCAACGCGCCGACCTTATGGAGATCCCAGATGTCGGCCGTCGATGTGAAGGTCAGGTCGAACGAAGCAGGCGTACGCCTTCCGTCGCCCACCAACCCGTCGAGCATCTCCGCGGCGGGAACACGCATCACACCACCGTTGAAGCGGTAAGTCAGCTTGCGCCCAGGCTCCACGATCCGCACCGCCAGATGAGGGCCGCCCGGCCCGTCCTCAGCGGCATGGGCATTGCCGATGGCTCGATGGGCGATCACCGTGTTGTCGGGCAAGCGGATGATGACGACCTCACGGAAGAGGGTGAGGTCGTGATGCCAGCGGCCGATGTGGAACCAAAGGCCAACGCCCGACTGCGGATCGAACCCGGCGAGACAGAAATTCTCGCTCCAATTATCGATCTCGGGAAAGGCGCCCTCCCAGGGCGTTTCCTTTAGGGGGATGTGCATGATCTTCTCCAACTCAGGGGAGCGCGCCCACGCCTTTAGCGGACGGAAGGGAATACCGGCGCGCGCTTTTCGAGGAAGGCTGTCACGCCCTCTTCGAAATCAGCGTCGCCAACGCAAGCGACGATGCCATCTGTTTCGGCATCGAGGACCTGCGCAAGGCTGCGCGCTGCCGCGTCATTGACTAGCTTTTTCGCGGCCACGACAGCGCGTTGCGGCGCCTGCGCGAGGCGGCGGGCGATCTTTATCGCCTCCCCTTCCAACGCCTCCGCTTCAACGATCTTGTGGAGCATGCCCAGCCGGTGCGCTTCAGCGGCATCGACCTTTGCCCCAGTCAGCAGCAGCATGCGGGCCATGCGCGTTCCCACCACCTGCGGCAGCACCGCTGTCACGCCGCCATCGGGACTGAGCCCCACACGCTGGTGCGCGAAGACGAAGGTCGCGCTTTCGTCGCCAATCGCATAGTCGGCGATCAACGGGTAGAATAGTCCCGCACCCGCAACTGCTCCCCGTACCGAGGCAAGGATTGGCCGATCGAACGCGACGACGGCCTCCACCAGATGTCGCGCCAAGGGGAGGCGGCGAGCGAAATCCGCCTGCCGCACCACCACCTCCTGCTTGATCGAGTCCGCAAAGCTCGCGACGTCGCCGCCCGCCGAAAAAACCTTGCCCTCGCCCCGAACCAGGATGCACCGGACGGTTCGATCCGCCTGCGCCGCACGGAAAAGTTCAGTCAGCAGCGGCACCATCGCCTTGGGAATGGCGTTGCCTTGTTGCGGCCGGTTGAATGACAGACGCAGGACGCCATCTTCCAAATCGACCAGATAGCTTTCGTCCGGCGCCGATTGAAGCATGCCCGATATTCCTTCCCTGCTGATCAGGCGAGCGCTTTGCGAACGGCCGCCTGGATCGTATCGGCGCTGGGCGCGAACGCCTGCTCCAGCGGTTTGGAAAATGGCACGGCGCAATAGGCTGCCCCCACCCGCTGGACCGGGCCTTTGAGCGTTCCCCACAGTTCCTCGGAGATGACGGAGGCGATTTCGGCGCCGATGCCGAACTGCTTCACCGCCTCATGCACGACAACCGCCCGGCCGGTCTTGCGCACGGATGCAAGCACGGTTTCGCGATCCCAGGGTGAGATGGTGCGCAGGTCGATGACCTCCACCGAAACGCCCTCCGCTGCCAGTGCGTCCGCCACAGCCAGGCTGAGCGTCACCATCAGCGAATGCGCGATGATCGTCACATTGGCGCCTTCGCGGGCGATGCGCGCCTTGCCGATCGGCACCACCTGCTTGGTCACCGGGGCTGGCGTCCAGTAGCTTGGCATATTTTCGATGAACAGCACGGGATCGGGATCGTCGATCGCCGCCCGCATCAGGCCATAGGCATCATCGGGGGTTGAAGGCGCGACCACCTTAATGCCTGCCGTATGGGCGAACCATGCTTCAAGATAGTCACTATGCTGGCCACCCGTGGAGAAGCCCGAGCCCGTCATGGTGCGGATGACCATCGGCACGCCGGTCTGGCCGCCCGACATGAAGCGCAGCTTGGCGGCATGGTTGAAGATCATGTCCATCGGGACCGCGATGAAGTTCATCAGCATGATCTCCGCCACCGGCTTGTACCCGCCCACGGCTGCGCCGATCGCCGCCCCAATGATCGCCTGTTCGGATATGGGGGTGGATTTGACGCGCTCTTCGCCGAAGCGGGTGGACAGACCCTTGGTCACGCCCATGACGCCGCCATCCTGCGGATCGGCAACATCTTCGCCAAGGACGATCACCTTGGAATCGGCCTCCATGGCATCGTGAAGCGCCAGGTTGATGGCCTCCACCATCGTCATCTTCTTGGGTTCGGTGTCCTGCGACGCGGGTGAAGCCTGCGTGGCGGATGCAGTGATTGTGTCGGTCATTGCCATTACCTCAAGCGATTTCTTCAGCGAACACGTCACGCTTCAGTTCGGCGACGTCTGGGAAGTCTGCGGCCATGGCGGCTTCGATCGCTGCCACGATCCGGCTGTCAGCATCCCGTTCGATTTCGGCCAGATCCGCTTCCGTGGCGATGCCTTCGGATAGCAACCGCGCGCGCAGGACGGGCATCGGGTCCTTTGTCTGCGCCTCGGCATAGATGGTCTTGTCCATATAATGGCCCGCCTCACCGAGGATATGGCCATTGAAACGGAAGGTCATGGCCTCGATCAGCGTCGGCCCCTCCCCTGCCCGGGCACGTTCGATCGCCACCTTGGCAGCGCCGTACATCTCATCCGGGTCGTTCCCGTCTACGGTCACGCCGGGCATGCCGTAAGCCGCAGCCCGATCCGAGATGCGGTCGATCGCCCGCGAATATTCGGGAGCCGTATGTTCGGCATAATGGTTGTTCTGGCACAGGAAAATGACGGGCAGCTTCCACACGGCGGCCATGTTCATCGATTCATGGAAGGCGCCGATATTGGTCGCCCCGTCGCCAAAGTTTGCGACGGATACCCGGTTGCGGCCGTCGAGCTTCGCTGCCCAGCCAAGGCCGGTGGCGATCGGCATGGACGATCCCACGATGCCGGTCGTCACCATCATGCCCTTTTCAGGGCAGGTCAGGTGCATCGGCCCGCCCTTGCCCTTGCACGTGCCGGTTACCTTCCCTGCAAGTTCCGCCCACAGCTCATCGAGAGGAAAGCCCTTGGCGAGCATGTCGTGGATACCGCGATAGATGGTGCAGATATAATCATCATCATCCAGGCTGACGGAGATCGCGGAGGGGATGATTTCCTGCCCGCGCGGGCTGTAATAGGGCATCACCAGCTTGCCCGCCATCATCTGCTTGATGACATGTTCGTCATTCTGCTTGATGAGCGTTGCCTTGCGATAGATTTCCAGGAGCGTCGCCGCGTCTGGTTTTGGCCAATTGGACATGTCATCCACTCCAGCTGATTTTCTTAATAGGACTTCGGCAGATCCAGAACTTTTTCCGCGATGAAGCTCAGGATCAATTGCTCGGTGATCGGCGCGATCCGCATCAGGATCGACTCGCGAAACAGCCTTTCCACCTGATATTCGGTCGAATATCCCATGCCGCCATGCGTCATGACGGCGCGGGTACAAGCGTCAAAGGCAGCGCGGCCACCCAGGAACTTGCCGGCATTCGCCTCCGCTCCGCAGGATTTGCCGGTGTCATACAGGTGCGCTGCCCGCATGATCATCCAGTATGCGGATTCCAGATAGGTCCAGTTTTCCGCCAGCGGATGCTGGATGCCCTGATTCTGACCGATATAGCGGCCGAACACCTTGCGCTCACCAGCATATTTGGCGGCTCGCGCCAGTGCTCCCCGGCCCAGCCCGACCGCCTCGATTCCAACAAGTATGCGTTCGGGATTGAGGCTGTGCAGAATGTAATTGAACCCCTTGCCCTCTTCACCAATCCTGTCCTCATCCGGCACGAAATAATCATCGATGAAGGTGGCGTTGGAATCCACCGCGTTCCGGCCCATCTTGGGGATGCGGCGCACCTCAATCTGACTCTTGTCAAGGTCGGTGTAGAACAGCGTCATGCCGTCGGTCGGCTTCTTGCATTGTTCCTTGGGCGTCGTGCGGGTCAGCAGCAGGATCTTGTTCGCGACCTGTCCGGACGACGTCCAGATTTTGCGGCCAGTAACGCGATATCCGCCCGGCACCTTCGTCGCGAAGGTCTTGATGCTGGTCGTGTCGAGCCCGGCGTCCGGCTCCGTCACGCCGAAACAGGCGCGATCCGTGCCCGCGATCAGCGGTTCGAGCATCCGCTTCTTCTGCTCGGCCGTCCCATGGACCACCACGGCATGAGGGCCGAAGATGTTCAGGTGGATCGTGCTGGCCGCCGAGTAGCCCCCGGCACTTGCCGACACCTCATGCATCATGATGGCGGCTTCGGTTACGCCCAGATTGGCGCCGCCAAATTCCTCGGGCATGGTGATGCCCAACCATCCGGCATCGGCCATCGCCTTGTGGAATTCGGATGGGAAGGTCTTCTCATCTTCGCAGCGGGACCAATAATCGTCCCCGAACTGGTCGCACACCTTTCCCACACTGTCACGGATGGCTTCCTGTTCTTCTGATAAGCTTATATCCACTGCACTGCTCTCTTTGCGCGGGGCTTGTCGATTCAAGCGCGCCTAAACATTGGTACGCGATATTACTATATGCTCCACTCCCTATGTCAAGCGCGCTGAGGGGTAGCGCGGAAAAGGATAGATTTTGGCGTCAGACAATGCCTCTGTTGATTAATATGTTATCATACCATATGCATGCGGTCTAAAGAGGAAGCCGATGACAAACGCACGTCATATTTGGGCCGTGGCCGAAGCCTTGCAGCGAGAGGTTCGCCCCTTCGTCGCGGACAGCGATGCGCGCGCCACGTTGGACAATGGCATACGAGTCCTGACCGCTACGGCCAACGGATTGGAACCGGGGCCGTCTGCCTTCATGGACTCGCCCAGCCCGGCGCAGCTCGTTGACACAGACCGATTAGGAGGCCCCGCTGAAAACGCCGCCGCCTATCGATCGACGGGCGCAGTCATCACAGATATGGCCGGATGTCTGGACCGGGGCGATCCACTTACCGCTTTCCGAGATGCGATAGCCGGTGAATGCAGCCTTCTTGAGGCAGCCGTCGCACGCATGGATGAGGTCGAGCGTGCCCCGCCCAAACAGACGGGCGCCGACAAGGACTCCATCGATCCCAAAAGATTGGAAGCTTATCTCCGGCAGCGAACCGGGTGTGAAGGATTGCGCGTCGATTCGTTCAAGCTGGTCGTTGGCGGCAGATCGCGCCAGACGGCGCTGCTTGGCCTAACAGATATGGGCGATCTTCCTGCCCGGCTGGTCATCCAGCGCGGCATCCCCAACCTGGCCACCAATGACAGCTTCCTGGACGAGCTGACGCAGTTCAATTTGCTGGACCTGCTCCACAAGGCGGGCATGCGCGTGCCAGCGCCGGTTCTGGTGGAGACGGATCCCGCGTGGCTCGATGCCCCCTTCATGCTGGTGGAACATGCTCCGGGCACGACCGCGCAGCCCGAATATTGGCTGCCGGTCGCTGACCGCAATGTCGTGCTGGATCTCGCGAGGCAAATGGCGCTTCTGCACAAGCAGCCGGTCGAAAAAGTGGGACAGGGCCTGCGCCCTTCACGAAGTTCATTCGACACTGAAAGCTGGAAGGCGGAACTGGAAGAGATGGCGAGCGAATGGCACGCCCTTGCCCGCTGGCCCTCCATCACCATGTCGGCCGCCATTTCCTGGCTGCGCGCCAATGTCGACTGTCTGGATGACCGGCGATCGATCGTCCACAATGACATGATTTTTCATAATGTTCTGGCGGAGGACGGCAACATCACCGCGGTCCTTGATTGGGAGCAGGCGGCGATCGGTCATCCCGGTGAGGACCTTGGCTATTGTTACCCCGTCGTGATCGCAGCGACTGACTGGGAAAGTTTCATAGACGCCTATCACGCTGCGGGCGGTCTGGACATACCGCAGAGGCAGATCGATTATTTCGCTCTACGTGCCGGATTGCGGCTCATGAATCTGGTGCTGAAGGGCGGGCGCGATACCTTTGAGAAAGGCTTGAGCGACGACATATTGGTTGCAAGCGCAGGGGCACATTTTACGCAGCGGTTAATGCACCGCATCGCCTTGGTGCTGCGATCTGTATTGGAGCGTTCGTGATGTCACTTATAGAAGCTTTCCCACTACATGTTCCGCAGGAGCAGCTTGACGATCTCCGCCAGCGACTGGAACGGACGCGCTGGCCGGACGAGCAGCCTGTGCCGGGCTGGGAACAGGGCGCGCCCTCAGCCAGACTGCGCGTCTTGGCCGACCATTGGCGCACAAACTATGATTGGCGGAAATGCGAGGCGCTGCTCAACAGCCTTGGCCAATTCCGGACGCGTATCGACGGGCTGGACATCCATTTCCTCCACATCCGTTCGGCCGAGCCGGACGCCATGCCGCTCCTGCTGACACATGGCTGGCCTGGTTCGGTGCTGGAGTTCCGCAACGTCATCGGCCCGCTCACCGATCCGCTCTCCCATGGCGGAAAGGCTTCAGACGCGTTCCACCTCATCATACCATCCCTTCCCGGTTATGGGTTTTCCGAAAAGCCTCCCGTCACAGGATGGGGGGTGGAACGGATTGCAAAGGCCTGGGCCGAGTTGATGCGGCGGTTAGGCTATGACCGTTATGTGGCGCAGGGCGGCGATTGGGGGTCGTTGGTGACGATGTGCCTCGCTCTCGATGAGCCCCCGGAACTGGCGGCCGTCCACTTCAACATGCTGACAGTCATTCCATCCGATCTGACGGAATCTCTCGATCCTGAAGAGCAGGCAGCACTAGATTCGATGCGACAGTTTAATGAGGGGGAATCCGCCTATGCGCGGCTTCAGGCGACCAAGCCACAAACGATCGGCTTTGCGCTGGCGGACTCCCCGGTCGGCCAGGCGGCGTGGATTTATGAGAAGTTGCAGCGCTGGTCCGACTGCGACGGCGTACCGGAAAGCGTCTTCTCTCTGGACGAGATGCTGGACAACATCACCCTTTATTGGCTGACCAACAGCGGCGCGTCATCCGCGCGGCTCTATTGGGAAAGCTTGAGCGGTTTTCAGCCCAGAAATGTCAGGGTGCCGTTGGGTTACAGCCACTTCCCGCGCGAAATCGTCTCGTCAGCCCGCGCGTGGGCAGACCGTTACTTTGAAAACATCATTCACTGGAACAATGTCGATAAGGGCGGCCACTTCGCCGCCTGGGAACAACCCGGCATCTTCGCGCGCGAATTACGCGACTGTTTCCGGGCGCTGCGCGGCTGACAGGCATAAGCAACGTAGCGTGATCCAATCACTGATACTGAGGGCATATAATGGCGTCTGACAACATACTCCCGCTGACCGGCATCAGGGGAATCATCGCGCAGAAGATGAGGGAAAGTCTGCAAAAGACCGCCCAGCTCAGCTTCTTCTGCGACATTGACGCATCTGCGCTTGTCGCTGCGCGCAACAGTTGGAAAGCGGCCGACACGAAATTAGGCTATGAAGACCTGATCATCGCCGCGCTGACATCCATCCTGCGCGATTTTCCCTTGTTCAATGCGGTGGAGACGGATCGCGGCGTGGAGCCGCAGGAACAGATTCATGTCGGTTGCGCGATCGCGCTGCCCGGCGCGCTGGTCGCGCCCGCCATTTTCGATGCAGGCAACCTTTCCCTGCCCGACATCGCGGAGCGACGCGCTGATCTGGTGGCACGGGCAAAGGTGAATAAGCTCACGATCGCCGAACTAACAGGCGCCACGGTGACCGTCACCAATCTGGGCCTGACGCGCGTCGAGCATTTCACTCCGATCCTCAGCTATCCTCAGCAAACGATCATCGGCCTGGGGCGCATGACAGCGAAGCCTTGGGTAGCCGAAGATGGCCAGACCATCGTGGTGCGGCCAGTGATGGGCTTGTCGCTGACCGTCGATCACCGGATCATTGATGGCGCTCCGGCGGGCGATTTCCTCACCCGGCTGGCCCAGGAACTGGAAAGCGGCTCGGCCTTTTCTCCTCCTACGATCTGATCCGAAGCTGATAAAAAGGGGCCGCGCATCATCAGATACGCGGCCCCCTTTGGCCTTACCATGCCATTTCTGGCGAAATAACGTGGCTCAGCCCCCCTTTTTGCCTTCCAGATAGAGATCGAGTTCAGCATAGAAATGCTGGATGCGGCGCTCCTGCTCGGAAAAGACGATGGTGCCGTTCAATCCCTTTGATCGCATGCCGCGCTGCATCGTCACCATGTTGGCGATGTCCTGTTCGACCACTTCACCAGCCTGGGGGTTGTCGTGAGTCGAACGGCGGATCGGGGGGCGAACCTTGCCCGAAACGTCGACATCGTCCTCCACGCCCATATAGGCTGGCGGCCGCCGTCCTTCCGCCAGCTTGGCAGACAACACAAGGACATCCTGATATCCGCGCTCGGGGTCAGTCGGATGAGGCCGGAACCGCTGGAGCAATATGCCTTCGGGATGCATGTTCATCGTCACGTTCGGGAACAGCGACGGATTCCAGTCATCGGTCAGTTGATTGTCGGTGTAGCCGGAATAATCGACGCCAAAGGGATTGTTCTCGCTTCGCTTGGCCTGCTGCAACGTCCGACGAACGTGCCGCGCATCGCCTTTAAGCGCCGACATCTTCACGCCCGCTTCCTGAAGAAAATAGGCGAGACCGACATTCACGAAACGATTGTCCGGCCAGCGAGGGCTGACAGAACCTACCGAGAACAGATTACGATTATGCCCATTACGGTAGAAGTCGTACTGGACATAATGGTCATCAACATAGGGTTTGATCTGGGGATGCGTCGCGTGCGCGTGATAGGTCTCGTTGAACGCCGAGTACATCGTCTTCCAGTTGGCGGGTATATCGACCGCCAAATGCTTGACGACAAACATTTCCTCGATCTTGTAGGAAGCCAGCATCGGAAGAAGATCAGCGTAATATTCCTCAAACGGCATCGGATTGGGATTCATGCTGACAAACACCAATCCGCCCCATTCCCTGACATGGACCGGGGTCAGGTCCAGGTTCTGGCACAGCGCTTCCTCGCGGAATGTTTCCCGGTCGGTCACGCGTACATTCTTGCCGTTCAGGTTGAAGCGCCAACTATGAACGATACAGGTAAAGGAGGTGGCACCATGGCCGAAATCATCCTGTACCAGCTCATTCCCACGATGTTTGCACACATTATAGAAGGCGGCCACGCCTTCCTTGTTGCGGACAATGATCATGGACTGCTTGCCGACGTCGAACCGGAACCAGTCGCCGACATCGGGAATATCGCTGGAAACCCCCGCCAGCAGCCAGACCTTACTCCACAGCCGATCTTCCTCGGCGGCCATGACCGCCGGATCGATGGACCTGTTGGTTTTGACGGTACGATAGTCGGCGATATTAGGGTGCAGGTCTTCCAGCCGCCAAGGCGACTTCTTTTCAAAGTCGGCCGTGACCTCCCCCGGTTCCAGGATAAAGCTCTCCGGATCAGACAGTTGTTCTTTAATAGGACGGTCGTTGAACCGGATTTCCGCGTAGCGAGCATTGGCCGCCATTTATCTTACTCCTGAGTACCCCCGGATCAGAACTGGACACGCTTCGTAAAGCCGCCGTCGATGACCAGATTGGCCCCCGTGACGTAGCCGGCCGCCGGGCTCGCAAGGAACGCGATCGACTTCGCTACCTCCTCCGGTGATCCCAGCCGTCCCATGGGAATCTGGGCAACGATGCCGTTATAGAGGTCGGGCATGAGCGCCTTGGCCCCTTCCCAGTTGCCGCCCGGATAGCTGATCGGGCCAGGCGTCACCATGTTGACGCGAACGCCCTTGGCAGCCCAGACCTGTGACAGCTGCTTGCCGTAGGTGATCAGCGCCGCCTTGATGGCGTTGAACGCCTGAGGCATCAGGAATGTCTCGATTGCCGCCGTGCTCGACATGAAGATGACCGAGCCAGCTTGCGACTTTTCAAGATATGGCTCGAGTGCTTCACATGCATCGACCGCGCCCAGCATGTCGATACGATAGCTTTCATCCCAGTCCATGGCGCCTTGCGCGCCCGATGAGCTGATCGAATGGATGAATATGTCGCACCCGCCCAGTTCTTCGGCGAGGCCCGTCAGCATCGCCTTATAACCTTCGCGATCCTCCAGCGTGAATTCCCGTGTGACGGCCGTGCCGCCCAACTCACTGTTGAATTCCTCCAGCGCGTCTCCGTTGCGCGAGAAGAGGCCCAACTGCGCGCCTTCCGCAGCGAACAGTTCGGCGGCGGCGCGGCTGATCCCGCGGGTCGCGCCGCCCATGATGACCTTCAATCCTGACAAGCCCAGATCCATGAACCCTCTCCCATTTTTGGATAATGACTGGCAAAGCCGGACGACCGGCCTCCGCGCCCCATCATCATTACTATGCTAGCATACTATTTTCAATAGCCGACATTAGTCATTTTTCCAGTAAAGCTGATCCATGCCTTCGCCAGCGTCGAAGCGTGCCTGAATCGCCTTCATGCTGACCACGCTGTCGGGGTGCGCGAACAAGCCCTGGCTGATCAGCTGATCATTCTCGATGCCCTGGCTCTGGTTGAGGTCTTCTGCCTCACCCAGCATCTTCTTCATCCCGGCGACCGACTGCGGCGGGAGCGATGCGATATGCCGGGCGAGCGCAAGCGCCTCTTCAACCGCTTTGCCTTTGGGAACCACGCGATTAAGGCCGCCAAGCTCATATAGCCGTTGCGCGGTCAGGGGGCGCCCTGTCAGGACGACTTCGGCAGTGGCCGTCCGTCCTATCAAACGCATCAAGCGGGACGTTCCGCCAATCCCGGTGCCTGCGCCAATGGCTACTTCCGGCTGGCTGAAGCGCGCCTGCTCCTCCGCGACCCGCAAGTCGCATCCCCAACCCAGCTCACAACCGCCGCCCGATGTGTCACCGTTGATCGCAGCAATCGTGACCGCAGGCCCACGGTTGAGAAGCTGGAGCGAGCGGAACCACCCGGCCGGGTCGCCGGTGGCGGCCTTCCCTTCGACCAGATTCACGATGTCGCTCAGATAGGCATGCTCGAGCCAATGCCCCTCGATGGATGATGCGAGCACGATGACGCGGGCCTTTTGCTCGATCGCTCCCTCCAATGCGTCCGCAAGCAGGCTTACCGTGGCGCAGGTGGTCAGGCTTCCCGATACGCCGCCATCGCCCACCGTGATCAATGCGATACCCTCGGCGGGCCATTGCGTGTCCACATTTCCCTTCACGTGCTTCTCTCCTGATTCTGGCAGATCGCGTTTGAGTATCGCTCAACGCTCCTTGACAACCGTCACTACAATATGGCGCATAAACATACAAATGTCATTTATTGATGCGGGCAGGGTCATGATGCAAGATGATGGGACAAGGCCACCGCCAAACGTCGGCATGATTCGCAGCGGCATCCGGCACGGAACAAAGGGGGATGAGGGTGGCGAGAAGCAGTGACAAGATGAAACGGGCGGAAAAGCCGGATAACGACGCGCAACAATGCTCATTCCCGATGTTCAAAAAGACATTGGCATATCAGGCGCAATTACTGGCCCGTATCACGCAAGCGGATTATCTTGAGAGGATCAGGATGACAGGAATAGCGCCTGCTCAAGCCTATGTTCTTGGAGAATTATGGCTGGAAGAACCTCTCTCTCAGGTAGAATTGTCGCGGAGACTCGAGATTGGCAAAGCGACAATAGGACAGACGCTTCAGAGGCTTGAGAAGGCGGGCATAATAGAGCGGCGGCGGGTAGCGGCCGATCGGCGACTGGTGATGGTCCACTTGACCGCCAAAGGACAGACATTGCACCAGCCATTGAAAATCGGCGCAGTCGAGCAGGACGAGCTGCTATCGCGAAAGCTGGGGTCCGAACGAATCGCTATGCTGACGGACCTTCTGGAGGAATCAAACCGACTCCTGTCGGGCAGCTTGCCGATCGATGCGGGCGGAGCGGAGATATTGGAATGAGGCAAATTTCTAGACGGTTCTCATATTTTCACGGATGATAGTATGCTAGCGTTCTAGATTCTGCTATCTGGTTGTTACAAGGCCGAGCGAACCCAAGCATCACTGGGAGAGGACATGAAGTTCGAGCATTATGAGACCCTGGCTTTCGAGCGTGTAGGACGGGTTCTGACCATAAGGATGAACCGCCCGGACGTTATGAACGCCGTCAGTTCCGCTCTTCATGAGGAAATGGCCCGCGTCTTCTTCGACGCTGCGGACGACCCCGAGAGCGACATCATCGTCCTGACCGGGTCAGGCAACGCCTTTTCCGCAGGCGGTGACCTGGAGTGGTTGGAAGACCAGGCCGCAGGCCGCCGTGAACCTTTCGTCAATGATGCAAAGAGTATGCGGCGCATCGTCATGGGCCTGCTCGACTGCCCCAAACCGGTGATCGCCAAAGTGAATGGCGACGCGATCGGATTCGGCGCGTCTATTGCACTGTTGTGCGACATCGTCATCGCCGCCGATCATGCCCGGTTCGCCGATCCCCACGTGAAGCTGGGCCTCGTCGCGGGGGACGGGGGCGCTCTGATCTGGCCGCAACTGATCGGTTTCGGCAAGGCGAAGCATTATCTGCTGACCGGCGAAGCAATCGGCGCGGTGGAAGCGGAAAGATGTAATTTGATCAGCTTCGTGGTTCCGGCGGCCGAACTGGACGGCCATGTCGCCAAATATGCGGAACGCCTCGCTCGCGGCGCGCAATCGGCGATACGCTACACCAAATCGGTCACCAACATCGCCCTGCGGCAATTGTTCAGTTCCGTGTTCGAAGCGGGCGTCGCTTATGAAGGACTGGCGACCTACACCGCCGATTTCGGCGAAGCGTTGCGTGCGGTTCGGGAAAAGCGGCATCCGTCCTTCACTGGCCGTTGATCGCGGCTCGAAGGAAGGGGCGCTTTCCATCTTGCGTTATCCTGCATTACGTATGTATGCATATGGTATTGATACACACTATTTAGGGCTAGGTTGAGCCGATGGATCCCGCCTACAGTGAAGAGGATAAGGCGTTCAGAGCTGAAATCCGAGCGTTTGTGGAAGCCCACCTTCCAGCAGAGCTCGTCCGGCGCGGCCGCCACGACTTTCATCCCCACCGCGAGGATCAGGCGGCCTGGACGCGCATTCTCGCCGAGCGGGGATGGTCGATGCCGCACTGGCCCGCGGCCCATGGCGGTCCCGGCTGGAGCGCGGTTCAGCGGTTCATCTTCGAGGATGAGATGCGCCGCGCCTATGCGCCAACCGCAGACCGGATCGGTGCCGAACTGGTCGCGCCGGTCATTTACACTTTCGGTTCCGAAGAGCAGCGGCAGGCCCATCTTCCCGGTATAAGGCTGGGCGAGACATTCTGGGCGCAGGGATTTTCGGAACCGGGCGCGGGCTCCGATCTGTCCTCGCTGCGCACGCGCGCGGTGAGGGATGGCGACCATTATGTCGTCAACGGGCAAAAGACCTGGACCACCGAAGGGCATCATGCCGACATGATGTTCATGCTGGTGCGGTCCAATCCTGACGTCAAGCCGCAGGCTGGCATATCTTCGTTGGTCGTGGACCTGAAGACGCCCGGCATCACCCGCCGCCCGATCTGGACATTGGACGAAGGATTGACGGTCAACGAGTTCTTCTTCGACGATGTGCGCGTGCCCGTGGAGAACCTCATCGGGGAGGAAGGGCAAGGTTGGACCCACGCCAAGTTCCTGCTGGGGAATGAGCGCACCAACAGCGCCGAAGTCCCGCACACCCGGCGTGACATTGCCCAGCTTCGCGCAATCGCTCGGATCGAGAGGAAGAACGGGCGCCCGTTGATCGAAGACCCGCTCTTTCGCGCAAAGCTGGCCCGTATCGAAATCGACACGAAGTCGCTGGAAATCGCGGTGCTGCGCGCACTGACGTCCGACAATCATGGCAGTGCATCCGTCGCGTCATTGGTTAAGGTTCGCGGATCGGAGCTGCGCCAGTGCGTGGCCGACCTCGCCGCCGAAGCCTTGGGCGACTATGGCATAGCCGTCAGCACCGACGGTGACGCGGCATATCGCCTATACGATCAAGATCATGGCGCCAGCCCCACGCCGGAACATGGCATCGGCGTCGCGGCCAAGGCGATGTTCCGTCGCGCGACCACCATCTATGGCGGGGCGAACGAAATTCAGCGCACCCTGATCGCCAAGACCGTCCTGGAGCTGTGACATCATGGATTTCAATTATACAGCCGAGCAGGACGCTCTGCGGGACAGCGTCAGGCGCTTCGTCGAACGGGAATATGATTGGGAAAAACGGTTCGCCATCATCCGATCGACGGACGGGATCGTGCCGGATCATTGGGGAGCCTTTGCCGAGCTAGGCTGGTTGGGCGCGGGACTGACGGAGGAGGCCGGCGGGTTTGGCGGCGGCGTCGCAGAAAATGCGCTGATTGCCGAGGAACTGGGGCGCGGTCTGGTGACCGAACCCTTTGTCGGCCATGTCCTCGCCACCCAATTGCTGGCGGCGATCGGATCGGACATCGCGGGCGCCCTGCTCGCGGACCTGATCATGGGCGAACAGCGCGCCGCTGTCGCTTTGCAGGAGCCTCAAGGGCGCGGCGACTGGCGGATGGTCGAAACGCGCGCGGAAGGTTCGGGGTCGTCGCGGTTCCTCACCGGGGTCAAATCTCTGGTCGAAGGCGCGAGCCACGCAGACTTGCTGCTCGTGACTGCCCGGCATGAAGATCAGGTCGGCATTTATCTTGTTAAACAGGGTCAGGCTGGTGTCGAACTGCGCCGCTATCGCACCCTGGACAATCGGCGGGTCTGCGACATCCATCTGGAGCGCGCGTCAGCCGAATTGCTCATGGAGGGCGCTGAGGCCGAACGCGCGATTGCGCTGGCCGTTGATCATGCCATCGTTGCCGTTTGCGGCGAAGCGCTGGGCATCATGGACGCTGCGCTCTGGGCAACGCGTGATTATCTGAAAGTCCGCAAGCAGTTCGGCACGACCATCAGCAATTTTCAGGCGCTTCAGCATCGCATAGCAGACATGCTGTTAGAGGTGGAGATGACCCGCTCCGCGTTGTTCCATGCGCTCGGCGCGATGGAGGAGGAAGAGGCCGTCAGGATCGCCGCCGTGTCAGCAGTCAAGGTTCAGGCATCAACCGGAGGGCTGTTCGTGGGCCAGCAGGCGATCCAGCTTCACGGCGGGATCGGCGTGACCGAGGAACTGAATATCAGCCACCATTATCGCCGCCTGTTCGTCATCGCGCGGCAGTTTGGTGACGCCGACCTGCATCTTGAGCGCTTCGCTCAAGCGACGGACGAGGTGGAAGATCGTTAGGATTAGGCGACATCGCGAAACAGGGCGACGTCCTGATTTCCCGCTTCACGCAGCGTGACGAGACCCATCTCCTCGATCAGCCATTCTCCGTCTGCAAGCCTGAAGCCATAGGAGAGCAGGCCCCATAGTTCATGAAGCGGCGGCGCCAGTTCTTCGCAGCTGGCCCAGCCATAGCGTTTCGCGCGCAGGGTCGCCCGCTCGGCCTTCACGGAAACGATCGGGTTGAGTAACATGTGGCAGGACGTCTTGGCGGGAGGATTGAGTGACGCGATCCCTGCCACCAGCTCGTCCACAGGTACGGCCGCAGCCTCATCGCCTACCAGAACCCCTATCCTTACGGTGACCATGGCTGTGAAGCTACGTCTTACGCGCCGCCAATCTTTCGCATCAACGGCTTCGTCGAGCATATATGCGGCCTTCAATACCGCTTCGGTAGGGTTGGGATGGGTCATGGCGCGTTCACCGGCATGCGCGCGCCCCAGCGGATCGCCCGCCGGATGACTTCCATGTAGACCGGATTGTCCCACGGTCCCACCTGCGGCTCAATCTCCGCGATAAAGGGCTGCATATCATATCGTCCGCAACTGTGGCCCGGTGCCAGGAACAGCGCCTCGCCCGTGCCGTGTCGATGCAGCACCGCTTGCGGACGAGGCGCATCCTCCAGCCATGGCCCCTTCACATAGCCGGGCGCATCGCCAGTATAGCGGGACTCGAGCAGGATTTCGCTCTCCCCACGCAACTCCAGAATATAGGGTTCGTCCACCACTTCGAATGACGGCAGGCCCGCTACGATCGGGTGGTCGGATATGGGGCGCACGGTAAAGGGCTGGGGCGCGAGGTGGGAGAGAAAGCGGCAGCCCAGGAGATCCATATAGGCCGGATGCCGGTCGGGCGTATCCGTAAGACCGGGCAGTTTGATGCCGCCAATCTCCACCTCTGGGCCAGAAAACTCGATGTAAGCGGCGCTCCCATGGACGGCGAGCCATCTTCCGCCGCGCGCCAGGAATTGCTCCAGTTCTGACAGTGCTTCGCCTTCTGGGAAGATGTTCGTGGTGTAGGTCACCAGAAAATCAGCAGTCCTCAGCGCATCCAGATCATGAAAACCGTTGGTGCATGTCGTCCTGATGCGCTCATGCTCCCCCAGTCGCTCCAGCAAGCGGCGGCGTACCATGTCGAAATCATGAAAGTTTCCACCAATTACGAGCAACGCCCGCACGATGCCGCTTGCCGGTTCGTCCTTCATCGCTTTTCCTCTGCCATCACTTCAGTTCCAGTTCGCCTGCCCACCATCCACCGGGATCGTTGCGCCGGTGATGTAGGCGGCCTCTTCGCTTGCCAGGAAAAGGACGACGCGTCCGATATCGGATTGGGGATCACCGATCCGTCGCATGGGGATGGTGGACAGATAAGCGTCCGGCCCCTCCGGCTTGGCGTCCAGCCAGGCGAGCATGGCGGGCGACCCGGCAAGTGGCGCGATGTTGTTGACGCGGATGCCGTCTGGTCCCCATTCGGATGCCGCAGCCCGCGTGATGGCGCCGATCGCCTGCTTCGCGGCCGAATAAGCGGCGGTGCCGCTCGTGTCCCAGTTTACGGCGGTCGAAGAGACGATGTTGATGATCGCCCCGCCGCCGCGCCGCTTCATATGGGGGTGAACCGCCTTCATCATGCGGAACGCCGCGAACGGTCCGCTCTCGAAGGTCAGCAATAGCCCCTCATCATCAATGTCGAGCAGCGGCGCCAGCACCGCCTGCTGTGCATTGTTGACCAGAATATCGATGCCGCCATGACGATCGGCGGCATAGGCGACGAGAGTCTCTATGTCCGCCGCGCTCCTGACGTCGGCGGGCGGAGCCACGTCCGACTGGCCACCCGCTGCCGTTATTTCGCCATGCACGGCGTCCAGCGTGGCCTTTGTGCGGCCAGCCAATATCACAAGCGCTCCGCCAGCCGCCAAAGCCAGCGCGATACCGCGCCCCACGCCCTGCCCCGCCCCCGTGACGAGCGCAATCTTGCCCATGATGTTCATATGACCGACCCTTCTCTTCCCCGTCAATATTGCGCAGACTGACCGCCATCGATCGGGATGACGGCACCGTTCACGAAGGATGAGTCGGCAGACAGCAGGAAGGCGACGACCGACGCGACCTCCTCTGCGGTGCCCATGCGGCGCATCGGATTATGCGCGACGAACTGCTCGGCGGCTTCCTGCCAGTCATCCGGATTTATCTGGCGCAGCGATGCTTCGACCAATGGCGTCAGGATAGCGCCCGGAGCGACCGCGTTGATGCCGATGCCCATCGCGCCATATTCCAGCGCTGCATTGCGGGTCAGGCCCACGATCGCATGCTTGCTGGCAGTGTAACCGGCCTGTCGCCCCGAACCGCGAATACCCAGCGCGGAGGCAGTATTGACGATCCGGCCATGTCCCTGCCTCGCCATCACCTTCAGCACATGTTTCAGGCCCAGCAGGACACCTTTGGCATTGACCGCCATGATGCGATCGAAAAATTCGGCATCGACATCCTCTGTAGCCACCTGCCGGTCTTCGATACCCGCATTGTTGAAGAAACCATCGACCGCGCCGAAGCGGGTCACGGTCCTTTCTACATAGGTGCGCACCTGATCTTCCTGCGACACATCAGCTTGCGCCAGGAGAATTTCCGCCTTCGGGCAAAACTCCCGGACGGCGCCGTTCGTTTCTTCAAGACCCCTGGCGTTCACATCGACCAGCGCCAACTGCGCGCCATCCTGCGCACAGCGGATTGCTGCCGCCCGGCCAAGGCCCGAACCCGCGCCGGTGATGATGATGACCTTCCGTTCCAACCTTGTCATTGCCGCCTGTCTCACCGGGCCATCCCCTGTCTGCTAAACATTGCCGCAGCCACCAATACACGACATATGTCATTTTTATTCCTGTGACACCGTCCTTGATGCTGACAGATGTTGCATAAACGATCTAAAGCATATAGTACGCATACGGATTAGATGCGTAAAGAGGCAAGGACGGGTGGGGCTTATGCGACGGCCCGTTCGGCCACCGCGCACCAACATATTTCCTAGGTAAGCAAGGAAGCGGGCATGAGTTTTCTAGAAGGCAGAGTGGCGATCGTTACGGGCGGCGGACGTGGTGTCGGCCGCACCTATGCGCTCAAACTTGCACAGCATGGGGCGAAGGTCGTGGTCAACGATCTGGGCGGCGACGCGGCGGGCAGCGGCGGCGAGGATCTGACCCCCGCGCAAGAGGTCGTCAATGAGATCAAGGCTCTGGGCGGCGAGGCTATCGTCAATGGCGGTGACGTTTCCAACTGGGACAATGCCCGGGAGATGGTCAGCCAGGCCGTCGAAACCTTCGGCCGTCTCGACATCCTCATCAACAATGCAGGCATCCTGCGCGACCGCATGCTGGTCAACATGACTGAGGAGGAATGGGACATCGTGGTCAAGGTGCACCTGAAGGGCACCTTCGCACCTACGCATCATGCCGCCAATTACTGGCGCACGGAAAGCAAGGCGGGGCGCCAGCCGGATGCCCGTGTCATCAACACGACATCGCACTCGGCCTTGTTCGCCAACATCGGGCAGGCAAACTATGCCGCCGCCAAGGGTGGCATTGCGAGCTTCAGTCAGGTCGCCGCACGCGAGTTGCAGCGGATCGGCGTCACTGTAAACGCCATTGCGCCGCGTGCCGAAACCCGCATGACGGCAGGGTTGCGCGAATGGACGCCCGAGCAGTTGGAGCGCCGCGACCCCGAATGGATCGCAGGATTCGTCGCCTGGCTCGCCAGCGCTGAAGCAAGCAAGGTCAGTGGCCGCGTCTTCGAAGTTTGGGGTTATGGCATCACCGTCGCCGAAAGCTGGCAGCATGGTCCGAGCTGCGAAGCGTCGAAGGACCCGACCGTGCTCGGCGAACGCGTCTCCAAGATTTTGAAATTCGCGCGCTCGAACGCCGGAATCAACCCGGGCGAATGGCTCGATCCCTGATAGCAGCGTGGCAGGCCGTCGAATGTCCGCCGCCTCTTTGGATGGGTAAGCTCGCAGGAATATCGCAATGTCTCTGGACGCTTTATTTGAACCACTGACGATCGGGTCGCTGGACATTCCCAACCGGGTGGTCATGGCGCCCCTGACCCGTGCCCGTGCGGACGACCGGCACGTGCCCACCCCGCTTCAAGGCGAATATTACGCCCAGCGGGCGGACGCAGGCCTCATCATTTCAGAAGCGACTGCCGTCGATCCGCTCGGCATGGGCTGGTATCGTGCTCCGGGCATTTGGTCGGATGAGATGACCACGGCCTGGAAAGCCGTCACGGAGCGTGTCCATGCGGCGGGTGGGCGCATCTACTGCCAGCTTTGGCACATGGGCCGGTTGGTGCTGCCGGATTATATCGGTGGGCAGCAGCCGATTGCTCCATCACCCCTTGCCGGGGAAGGCGAAACGATGGCGCCGCCTCCTGACGATTATCAGGGCGGGTTCCTGCCGATGAAGCCTTATGTCGTACCGCGTGAAATGACGCAGGCCGATATAGGCAAGCTTGTAGCCGCCTATGGCCGGGGAGCAAGAAACGCGAAGATCGCGGGCTTCGATGGCGTCGAAATCCACGGGGCCAATGGCTATATCATCGACCAGTTCCTGCAATCGAAAAGCAACCATCGGCAGGATGGCTATGGCGGCAGTGTAGAAAACCGCGTCAGGCTGTTGCGGGAGGTGATCGATGCGGTGACGGCAGAAGTCGATCCTGCCCGAGTGGGCCTTCGCGTCAGTCCCACCAGCGAACGCAAGGGAATGGGCGATGCCGATCCGGGCGCTTTGACGGAGGCGATCGGCCGCATCGCGCAGCAGAGCGGGCTCGCCTATATTCACCTGATCGAGCCCATCGCGTCAGGCTTCATGGAAAAGCCCGATTACCCGGTCATCGAGCGGTTGCGCGCCGTCTTTTCAGGGACGATCATTCAGAATGGCAGTTTCGACGGCCCCGCTGCGGGCGATGCCATTGCCAAGGGCAAGGCGGACGCTATTTCCTTTGGTCGTCCCTACATCGCCAATCCTGACCTCGTCGCCCGGATAAGGCGCAGCCTTCCGCTTGCGGAGGCGAATTTCGATTATGCCTATGTCGGCGAGGAACGAGGTTACACGGACTATCCTGTTTTCAGCGCATCGGGGTGCTCCGTCTGAGAGATAAATATCACGCGGATGGACGTGGACGTCGTTCATTCGCCACCATGTTAAATCGATCATCTTCGGCGTCACGGTAGCGCCGCCCAAGGAGAAAATATCATGTCGACTGAAATCCTGCTGCCCAAGCTCGGCTTTTCGATGAATGAAGGGCTGCTGTCCGAATGGCTCGTGGCCGATGGTGGGGCAGTGACGGCCGGAGAGCCGCTATTTGCCCTGGAAAGCGACAAGTCCACACAGGAAGTAGAAGCACCCGCATCGGGCACGCTGAAGATTTTCAAGGAAATCGGGGAAACCTATTCCGTGGGAACGGTGCTGGGCGAGATTATCTGACGAATTGTTGATAGGAACTGTTTTCTCTGGAGAGGCGGCGCAAAGCCGAAACATATATGAAACGCACCGACAAGGTCATCATCACCTGCGCCGTCACGGGGTCGATCCATACGCCGAGCATGACCCCCCATCTGCCGATCACCGCCGACCAGATCGCCGCCGAGGCGATCGCGGCGGCAGAAGCAGGCGCCGCGATGGTTCATCTGCATGCCCGTAATCCCGAAACCGGGCAGCCGTCTCAAGACCCGGAACTCTTCCGGCAGTTTCTCCCGCGGATCAAGCAATCGACCGACGCCATCGTCAACATCACCACCGGCGGCGGTCTGGGCATGAGCCTGGCTGACCGGCTGGCGCCCGCGAAGATGTTCCGACCCGAAGTCTGTTCGATGAACATGGGATCGGTGAACTTCAATATTTCCGGGGCCGGGGCAAAGATTTCGGATTGGCAATATGATTGGGAACTGCCCTATCTGGAAATGACCAAAGACTTCATCCTGTCGAACACCTTCGCCCAGATCGAGCAGGCGATGACGCAATTATCGGACCAGGGCACCCGGTTCGAGTTCGAATGCTATGACGTCGCGCATCTCTACAATCTCGCCCATTTCGTCGACCGCAAGATGGTGGAGCCGCCCTTCTTCATTCAGGGCGTGTTCGGCATATTGGGCGGCATCGGGCCGGACCCGGAAAATGTCATGCATATGAAGACGACGGCGGACAGGCTGTTCGGCGAGGATTTCATCTTTTCCGCTCTTGCCGCCGGAAAGCACCAGATGCGGCTCGTCACCTTGTCCGCGCTGCTGGGCGGGTCGGTGCGCGTGGGTCTGGAAGACAGCCTTTATGCTGGTCGGGGCAAGCTGGCGACGTCCAACGCCGAACAGGTAGCCAAGATCCGCCGCGTGCTGGAAGAACTCAGCCTGACCGTGGCCACGCCGGACGAGGCTCGCGCCCTGATGCAGACAAAGGGTGGAGACGATGTCGCATTCTGACGGCGAAGCGATCGGCGGGCTGCTGGAGGAGGGTCTAGCGCTCGCGGAAGGGCCGCCGCTCGACGATAGCGGCCTTATCCTGCCGTCCGATTATCCTAATGTCGCCGCCGCCATTTCGCCCGACAAGCCAGCCATCATCTTCGGCGATCATAGCTGGACTTATGCCCAGCTGGACCGGGGGTGCGATGCGGTCGTCACCTTGCTCGGCGAGTATGGCGTTAAACAGGGTGGACGGCTGGCCTATCTCGGCAAGAATAACGATCTCTTCTTTCTGATATTGATCGGGGCCATTCGCGCTGGCGCGGTCCTGGTGCCGATCAACTGGCGCAATACGGCTCCGGAAACGGCCTATGTGCTGGAAGACAGCGACGCGAGCCTGATCATTGCGGATGCCGAGTTTCTTCCCGTTCTCAAGGAAGCGGATCGCCAAGGCCTTCCGACACTCGTCGTGGATGAAGAAGGGCCGCAAGGTCTGCGAAGCCGGATCGCAGCGGCACAGCCAGCGCCTCGCTCGCCGTTGGACCCGCACGCACCCTGCCTGCAACTCTACACCAGCGGCACTACCGGGCGGCCCAAGGGTGTCGTCACGTCTCAATATGCGTTCGGCATCCATCGCCATGTCGAGAATGTGTCCGGCTATTTCGCCGACTGGGGCGATGACGAGGTCCTGCTTTCACCCCTCCCAACATTTCACATCGGCGGGATGTCCTGGGTCTGCACAGCCTTGGTGCGCGGTGCGACTGTTCATATCATCGCGGACACCGCGCCTGCCACCATATTGGACGCTTGCCTGGAATTTGGCGTTACCCGCACCTTCATCGTGCCGACGCTGGTGCGCGGGCTGATAGCGGAGATGGACGCGCGCAATGTTCGCGTGCCGACGCTGCGCGGCATTCATTATGGCGCCGCGTCGATGGACCCAGGCCTGCTGGAACGATCGGTCGATCGCTTCTCCTGCCACTTCCTGCAATATTACGGCATGACCGAAAACACCGGGACGATGTCGATCCTTGGGCCGCTAGAACATGACATCCATCGCGCTCATCTGCTCCGGTCGGTGGGACGGCCCTTGCCCGGTTTCAGCGTTGCGATCCGCGATGCGGAAGGCCAACTTCTGCCCGTGGACCAGCCAGGGGAAATCTGGGTCAAGTCGCCCAGCCTGCTGATCGAATATTGGAACAATCCCAAGGCAACGTCGGAAGCGCTGATCGACGGCTGGTATCGATCGGGTGACGGGGGGAGGCTGGACAAGGACGGTTATCTGTTCCTCACAGACCGGATCAAGGACATGATCGTGTCGGGCGGGGAGAATGTCTATCCCGCCGAGGTCGAGGCCGTGCTGCGCGATCATCCGGCCGTGATGGACTGCGCCGTGTTCGGATTGCCCCATCCCAAATGGGGCGAAGGGGTGACGGCGGCGGTGGAAGTTCGTCCCGGTCATGAACTCGATGCCGAAGACCTCATCGCCTTCGCGCGGCAATCGCTCGCCGCCTACAAGATTCCGCGCCGGATCGAACTAGGCGTTGCGCTTCCCCGCACAGCGTCGGGGAAGGTCCAGCGCGGGCTGATCCGCAAGCAGTTCCTGAGCGGGGAATAAGCCGGGCGTCGGCGCGCACGGAGACCTATCCGTGCGCGCCGCTCCTGCCCCTTATGCGTCGCTCACCTGCGCCGAGCAGCGGTCGAGCACCACCACATCCCGTTGCGCCGCGACGGCGCGGAAACGCAGCTGGCCGCCGCCCTGCTCGTAAAATTCAAAGCGGATCGTCTCGCCCGGCATGACCGGCTTGCTGAAGCGGACAAACATGCCCTTGAAGCGCGCCACGTCATTGTCGCAATAGTGCGCCAGCACCGCGCGATTGGCCAAGCCCTTGGTGCACAGGCCATGCAGGATCGGCCGGTCGAACCCCGCCTTTCGCGCAATCGCTGGCTCTGCATGCAGTGGATTCCAGTCCCCGCTCAAACGATAGATCAGGGCCTGGCCCGGCCGGGTAGCAATTTCAACCACCGCATCGGGCTTTCCTTCGGGCACCGGGTCCGCCGCCGGTATGGCATTGCCGAAACCGCCCTCCCCACCATTGCCGCGCATGAACAGCGTCGATCGCACGGTCGCCAGGTAATCTCCCGTAGCCGTATCATACAGCGCCTTTTCCTGATGGAGCAGCGCGCCGCGCCCTTCACCTTTGTCCTCGACCCCCGCCACGCGATATTCGCCCCTTATGGTGCCCGTCGGGGGCAGCGGCTTGTGCATCGTCAGATCCTGCTCGGCGTGCAGAATTTTCACCCAGTCGATGCCGAATTCCGGTCGTTGCGCCCAGAAGCCGGGATGGCAGAGAATGTTGGCAAAGCAGGGCAGGGAACGCAGGTCTTTTTCGTAGACGAACGGCAACTCTGCCTCATCAAGCGGGTCCAAGCCATAGCCCAGCCCCAGCGCATGGAGGATCGTGTCGCGTTTGTCATAGGATTGGACGATGGGCTCAATCGTCAGGTTCCTGATTTTCTCAATGTCCAAGCGTCATCCCTCCAATGGCGTTTCAAGACCACTCAACAGCCCATCGGCGTTATATGGTGCGTTATAGTACCATACGCATTATATCTGATTTGACAACCTTTGGCACGAGGATATAGATTGCAGGCATACCAGTTTTTGCCGCCTGATATGGAGCTTGCGTGCCGGACTTTATTCCTCCGTTCAGCACCCGCCTGACGAACCGGCAGGTCATCCTTGCGCGCCGCCCGGCGGCCAGCCCAATCGCTGCCGATTTCGCCCGCAAGGACGTCAGCATTGCATCGCCCGACGAGGGCCAGTTTCTGGTGCGCAACCTCTATCTTGCGGCGGACCCGGTACAGCGCGGTTGGGCGGCCAACGAAGCCCTCACGCCACTGGGTGAGCCAATGCGCGCCCTTGCGGTCGGCGTGGTCGTGGAAAGCCGCGATGATGGCATCCGATCAGGCGATGTGGTCTACGGCTTTTTCGGTTGGCAGGATTACAAGGTCGCGACACGCGGCGACCTGTTATCGCATATCCCCCAACCCCGCGCGCCGCTTTCCGCCTATGCCGGGGTACTTGGCATGCCCGGTGTGACGGCATGGCTCGCCTTGCAAGACATCGCGCCACCCTATGAGGGCGCGGCCATGCTTGTATCAACGGCGGCTGGTACGGTGGGCAGTGTCGTGGGCCAGATCGGACAGCGCGCGGGCGCGTTCGTCGTCGGCCTGACCGGCAGCGATGAGAAGGTGGAAAGCTGCGTGCGCGACTATGGCTATGACGTCGCCTATAATTACAAGTCGGTCGATCTGGCGGCCACCCTTGCCGAGGCTCGCCCGGACGGCTTCAATATCTATTTCGACAATACCGGAGGCCCGATCCTGGACACGGCAATCCGCGCCATGGCAAGGCACGGGCGGATCGTGCATTGCGGCACCGCCGCCACGCCCAGCTGGAATCCTCCGCCCACCGGCCTTCGCAACGAACGCGAGATATTGATGCGCGCGCTTATCTGCGGTGGGTTCGTCATCTTCGATCATGTCGCGCGTTTTCCCGAAGCCGTGGAAAAGCTGAGCGACATGGTGCTGAACGGCGACCTGAAGTTTCACGACCATGTCGAACCCGGTATCGAACGGGTCAGTGGCGCCCTTGAGGCGCTTTTTGCGGATAGCAACGCACCCAAGACGCTGGTCTATATTGGCGAGGATTAGCGGGCTTCGGGGACTGCGCTCGCGTTCAGTCTGGCCGCCACTCGCCTATGGCAGGCCGCACCGGCTGAATGACGAAATTGCCCGTGAACACGCCTTCCTTGGTGAAAGGGTCGCCCGCGAGCAGCGCGCGGACTGCGGCTTCATCTTCGGCCTCCAACAGGAAGGAACTGCCTTGAGGGCTTGAGTCCGGTTTGTCGCCATCCAACATGGCCCCAGCGACTTTCACCGCAGCGCCCTGTTCCAGCCAATAATCCAGATGGCGCTGCCGATGCTCCAGCCGAAGGGGCAGGGCGTCCGGCTTGTCGGCGGCCAGAACGATGAAAAACATGAGATTCCAGCCTTCCCGTCGCTGATTTCAGTCTTCGCCCTCGATCAGGCTCGAACCACCCTGCTCGCGCAGGACATCCTTCAAATTCTGCTTCACCTGCAACAGCACTTCCTCACACACTCCCCTGTCGGCGTCCGAAACGCCTTCCAGGATGCGGCGGTTCATCGTCGCGGCCAGTTCGATCATGAGGCCGATCACATCGAACCCCTTTTCGGTGATGAACACGCGCTTGGCCCGGCGGTCGTTGGCATCTGCCCGGCGTTCGACATGGCCCGACGCTTCAAGCCGATCTATCAAGCCACCGACGGTCACCTTGCCCACTTCCATCAGCCGGGCAAGATCGACCTGCATCATCCCGTCATTACCGGCTCGCGACAAGGTGCTGAGCACCGACCATTGCGACCGGGTGATCCCGTAAGGCCGCATCAGCAAGTCCATCACGGTGCGCCGGATACGCGATACGTCATGAACCAGATAGCCGAACGTGAACTGTTTCGCTGAAGGCCGTTTCGGCGTCTTCTTTTTCGGTGCGGCAGCTTTCAGCGTGTTCGTCATTCTCACCATCCAGTTAAAGGCAATTCCGGTGCATCATCTTCGTCCGATGATCTATAATTCGCCCTCTATTGCAATAGCGTATGATAGCGAACCCGATGATCAGCAGGCGTATGATGTCTCATAGCCTCTCTATGCTGACCAACTATGATCTGGCAACCGCCTTCATTTGCCGAACAGGTCTCGGCCGATAATCTGTTTCATCACCTCAGCAGCGCCGCCAGCGATGCGAACGATGCGGGCGTCGATATAGGCCCGCGCGATCGGATATTCGGTCATATAGCCATAGCCTCCGAAAAATTGCAGGCATTGGTCGACGACCTTCACATGCAGGTTGGTGACCACCAGTTTCACCTTCGCCGCTTCGACGCCGGTCAACTCTCCTGCGAGGAAGCGCTTGATGCACCAATCGGTGAAGGTCCGGGCTGACAAGATTTCGGCCGACAATTCCGCGAGCACGAACTGCGTATTCTGGAAATCCGCCAGCGTCTGGCCGAACATCTTGCGTTCGGCGGTATAGGCGACGGTCCATCCCAGCGCGGCTTCCGCGACGCAGATGCTGCGCACCGCCTGCGTCAGCCTTTCCTGCGCCAGCTTGCCCATCATGATCCCGAAGCCGCCGCCCTCGCGGCCCAGAAGCCGCCAGGATTCCGCGCGCGCGTCCTCCAGGAAAATTTCCGACGTATCCTGCGCTTTTAGGCCGATCTTCTCAAGATTGCGCCCACGCTTGAAGCCCGCTTGATGCGTGTCGATCGCGATCAGACTGACACCCTTCGCGCCCGCCGCCGGATCGGTCTTGCAGGCGCAGACCATTATGTCGGCGAGCTGGCCGTTGGAAATATAGACCTTCTGCCCGTTCAGCACATAATCATCGCCCTCGCGAATGGCGCGGGTGCGAACTTCCTTTACGTCTGAACCAGCACCCGGCTCGGTCAATCCAAGCGCGCCGATATACTCACCCGCGACCATGCGGGGCAGGACCTCGCGCTTCAGCTCCTCGGTGCCTGCCGTCAGGATATAGGGCGCGACCATTTCCGAATGCACCATGAAGCCGGGGCCGGTGATCCCCTTCTTCGCCAGTTCCTCGATGACGACGACATTGTAGAGCCAATCCGCGCCGAACCCGCCATATTCCTCGGGAATGTTGGGGCAAAGGATGCCCACCTCGCCCGCCCGCTTCCAAACCTCGCGGGGGACGACTTCGTCCTTTTCCCACTGATGATGGTTGGGAACCAGTTCCTCATCCACGAAGCGCGCGACTGTTTCGCGAAACTGTTCATGCTCGGCGGAAAAGATGCCGCGTCCGCCTTCGACAGGATGCTGTGCTTCAGCCACGGCGCGCCTCGTGCATTGCCAATGTTCTTTCCGCCTGTTTGAGGTGAGGGATGTCCAACATCTTGCCGTCAAGCCCCAAGGTTCCGGCGTCAGGGTTGGCGGCGAACAGGTCGATCACCCGCCGGGCGAAATCCACCTCGTCAGCTGATGGCGAGAAGCTCTCGTTGATGATATCCACCTGCGCGGGATGTATCGCCACGCGGCCGGAAAAGCCTTCTGCCCGCGCGGCCTTGCATGAGGCGCGCAGACCGTCCGGATCGCGAAAATCGACGTAGAGCGTGTCCACCGCTTCGCCGCCCGCAGCATGCGCGCCGAGCAGGCAGAGCGAACGCACCATCTTGTAAGTGTGGGTCCATTCGCCGGTCCCGTCGGTATTGCCGCTCGCGCCGATAGCTGAACTCAGATCCTCGGCGCCCCATGTCAGCCCGTAAAGCCGAGTCAGGCCTGCCGCCGCATAATCACCCAGCCGGAAGGGGGAGACTGCGGTTTCGGTCGCCACCGGCAGGATGCGGATCGAACCCTGTTCGACACCAGACGCCGCTTCCAGCGCGCTCAGATAATGGCTGACCTGCTCCACATCCTCTGGCCCGTTCACCTTTGGCAGCATGATACCGTCGGGCGCGACAGGCACGATCGCGGCCAGGTCTTCCAGAGTCCAGGGCGTGTCCAGCGGATTGACGCGCACCCATAGCTGCGACTTTCGTTCAGCGCGCGGACGTTCCTTGATAAAGGCCGGAACCATCTCCCGCGCCACTGGCTTGCGCGCGACGGCGACGGCATCTTCCAGGTCGAAGATGAAGGCATCGGCAGCGACGCCATCGACCTTGCCCAGCTTCTTCTCGCTGTCGCCGGGGATGAAGAGGAAAGATCGGATCGGCAGGGTCATGACGCAGGCCTTTTGAGCTGGAGGCCGGATCGCTTGCACGACGCCGCCAGTTCATCCTTCTGATTATAGGCCTTGTGAAGGAATGTGACGATCCCGGCTTCGGGCCGCGACTTTGACTCGCGCAGATCGATGACCTCGCTCGTGACGTGGATGGTGTCCCCATGAAACAGCGGGTTCGGGAAGCGCACCTCGTCCCAGCCAAGGTTCGCAACCGCCGTGCCCAGCGTCGTGTCCCCGACCGAAATGCCGACCATCAGGCCCAGCGTGAAGGCCGAATTGACCAGCCGCTGCCCGAAGGGCGTGCCCTTCATATACTCCTCATCCAGGTGCAGCAACGCCGGATTATGGGTCATACAGGAAAACAGAACATTGTCTGTTTCAGTGATGGTGCGCCGAATGGGATGGTCAAAGACCATGCCGACTTCAAGCTCGTCAAACCAGACTCCAGGCATCACGCAAGTCCCAGGATAGAGATGGCGGCGACGCCCTGATAGGGAACACCGCCCAGATTGTGCGTCAGTCCGATGGACGGACTGGAAAGCTGCCGCTCCCCTGCCCGGCCCAGCAACTGGCTGTAGACCTCATAGGCCATGCGCAGGCCCGAAGCGCCGATCGGGTGGCCGAAACATTTGAGGCCGCCGTCGATCTGACACGGTATCGCGCCGTCCCTGTCATAGCGGCCGTCCAGAATGTCGAACACGGCGCGGCCATCCTCGGAAAAGCCAAGGTCTTCCATCGTCACAAGTTCAGTGATCGAAAAACAGTCATGCACTTCGCTCAGGTTCACTTGGCGCTTGGGATCGGTGATCCCCGCCTCCTTGTAGGCGCGCGACGCGGCGTTGCGCGTGTTCGCGACATAGCTACCGTCCCAGTCATTGGTCTGGGTTTCCCGGCCGGAGCTGGCGGAAAGCTGCAACGCCTTGATCGTCACCAGGTCCGTCTTGCCCATAGCCCGCGCGATTTCCGGGGTGGTCACGATCGCACAGGCCGCGCCATCCGACACGCCCGAACAGTCGAACAGGCCCAGCGGATCGGAAATCATCGGCGCGTTCATGATGGTTTCCATCGGCACGGCCTTCTGGAAATGCGCCTTGGGACTGTGCACGCCGTTCTGGTGGCTTTTCCACGACACATGGCTGATGGCGCGCTTCAAGTCTTCCTTACTGGTGCCATATTTCGCCCGGTAATAGGGCGCGAGCTGAGCAAAGCCGGCGGGCGCGGAGCCCATCGGCATCCACAGGTCGTTAAACGTACCCTTGAAAGCTGGAGGCAGGCCGCCAAAGCCCGTGTCCTTCAGCTTTTCCGACCCGATCGCCAGTGCAATATCCACCGCGCCCGACGCGACGGCATAAGCGGCTCCGCGCAGCGCTTCTGTGCCGGTCGCGCACATATTTTCGACGCGGCTCACGGGAATGCCTTCAAGCCGCAGCGCCATCGCGGCGGGAATGGAGCTGTTGCCGACGTTGACGCTATCGCCCCAGCAGCCGAACCATGCCGCTTCGATCTGGTTACGCTCGATCCCCGCATCAGCGAGCGCTTCCTCGAACGCCTCCTTCATCAGGTCGGGCGACCCCATGTCCCATCGTTCGCCGAATTTGGAGCAGCCCATCCCCAGAAGGGCCACCTTATCCTTGATACCCGTCGCCATGTCGCGAACTCCTCAGGCCGCGCTCAGCGGCGTCGATTTCCAGAAGTAGCGGTTATATCCCCGCTGGCGGTCCTTCTCCTTGATGCGGAAGACCATGCGGACCTGATCCCCGGTGTCGATCCCATCCGGGCCGATATCCACCATCTCCATCAGGACGCGCGCACCATTGTCGAACTTCACAAAGCCGACCCACAACGGTGGTGAAGGATGATAGGACAGCCAGTCGGCGGTCGATGTCAGGACTTCCGCAGTCTTGTTCCGTAAGGGAACATCAGTGAACTGCTCCCCCGGGGCGTGACATTGCACGCAATATTGCATCTGGGGGAACTGGACCGCGCCACAATTGCCGCACTTCCCGGCGTTGAAACCTTCGAGCTGGGCGGCAGAGCGATACTGCTCGGTCAGAGCCGTCTTGGCGCTCTTCTCCGAACGCATGCCCCATTCATTTTCGATCCCACCGTAGAATGACAGCATTCGCAGATAGCTGTCCGTCCGCAAGGCATCCGCGATGGAGCCCGCGACGCCCCGCGCCGGGCGGGCTGATGCGATTGCCTCTGTCGCCTGGAATATGAGGACATCAGCGCCCTGACCGAAGCCGATCAGCAATATCCGGTCGCCCGGCTGGGCCTTTTCCAACGTCGCCGAGAACATCAGCAGCGCATGGGCCGCGCCAGCATAGCCTACGCCGTCGTCCAACGCCCCGGCGACAGCGCCTCCAAACTTCAGCGCCTTGGCCACCATGTCCGCCGCACCCTTCAGATAGGAGGGCATGACGAAATGCTGAATGTCGTCGATGGTGAGTTGCGCCTTATCCAGCGCCGCCCTGACAGCTTGCGGCACAATCTTCGCGTAACCTTCGTCGCGGACCCACCGTTCTTCCCAACCATAATCGCTCTGGACGTTCGCCGACCGGAAATGATCGACGAAAACTTCGGTGAGAGACGCTGATCCGATCAACCGCGCCACCACGTCACGGTCTGAAATCACAAAGGCGGCCGCCCCTGCGCCAAAGCTCATTTCCTGAGCGCTGGCAGGCTTTGCAAAGGGATTATCGGATGCCACCACAAGCGTTGCTTCCGCGCCCTTGAGCGCTTGTAGCAGGGCAGATGTTCCTGCCCGCTGTGAGCCAGCGGCGTCCGACGTAGCGACACTCGCCGGGGCACCGATCGCCCGCGCCATGATCGCCGAATTCTGAAGGTCGGCATAAGGCAGGCTGGTCGATGCCAGCCGTACGGCCTTTACGCTATCGAGGCTCGTATCAGCCAGGGCATCGCGGGCAGCTTCGACGCCCATGGTGATGGCGTCCTCATCCCAGCTGGTGAACGCCCTGCTGCCTTTCGCCTGCCCACGCAGGCCAGGCGCCATCCAACCATGTGCTTCCGCTATCAAGGAACGATCCAGCCGAAGCCGGGGAACATAGGCGCCATAGCGCGAAATGCCGAGTTGAGTCATTCACCTCACCTGCTCAAGGACGCGGCACCCTGCCGCCTGCCGTCGCTCACCGTGACGGCCATATTCAGCCGAAGACTCATTTAGTTCGCTAGATTACGTTACGCAAGGGTCTTATTTGACGCGGTCGGCTTTACGGCAGGAGATTCGCGTTATATATGACCGTATGCTTGCATACTTATGGAGAGATGCATGAAGATCCTTGTGCCCGTGAAGCGGGTCATTGACTATAATGTGAAGCCGCGAGTGAAGGCGGATGGGACGGGCGTTGATCTGGCGAACGTCAAGATGAGCATGAACCCGTTCGACGAGATCGCGGTCGAGGAAGCCATCCGCCTTAAGGAAAAGGGCGTGGCGACCGAGGTTGTGGCGGTGTCGATCGGCGTTGCCAAGGCGCAGGAAACGCTGCGCACGGCGCTGGCCATGGGTGCGGACCGCGCGATCCTGATCCAGACCGATGACGAAGTCGAACCGCTGGGCGTGGCCAAGCTGCTCGCCAAGGTGCAGGAAGAGGAAGGCGCTGGCCTGATCATCCTGGGCAAGCAGGCGATCGACGACGACAGCAACCAGACCGGCCAGATGCTGGCGGCTCTGCTGAACCTGCCGCAGGGCACCTTCGCCTCGAAGGTCGAAGTTGAGGGCGACAAGGTCAGCGTGACCCGTGAAGTCGATGGCGGCCTGGAGACGGTGAAGCTCAACGTCCCCGCGATCGTCACCACCGACCTGCGTTTGAATGAGCCGCGCTATGCGTCGCTGCCGAACATCATGAAGGCGAAGAGCAAGCCGCTTAGCACCAAGACGCCTGCCGACTATGGTGTCGATATCGCGCCGCGCCTGGAGACGCTGAAGGTCACCGAGCCCGCCAAGCGTTCGGCTGGCGTCAAGGTTGCCGATGTCGATGAACTGGTCGCGAAGCTCAAGGCTCTGGGAGTTGCAGCATGAAGACGCTTGTCTGGGTTGAACATGAGGGCGGCGCCGTCAAGGACGCGACCCTTTCCGCGGTCACCGCTGCTGCAAAGCTGGGTGAAGTGCATCTGCTGGTCGCTGGCGCAGGCGTCGGTGGCGTGGGTGAAGCTGCTGCGAAGATCGCTGGCGTGGGCAAGGTCCATGTCGCCGATGACGCGGCCTTCGGCCATGCGCTGGCGGAAAATGTCGCGCCGCTGATCGTCGAGCTGATGGGCAGCCATGACGCGTTCGTCGCGCCCGCCACCAGCAACGGCAAGAATATCGCACCGCGCGTCGCGGCTCTGCTGGACGTCATGCAGATCAGCGACATCCTGTCGGTCGAGAGCGAAGACACCTTCACGCGCCCCATCTATGCGGGCAACGCGATCGCGACCGTCAAGTCGAAGGATGCCAAGAAGGTCATCACCGTGCGCGGCACCGCTTTTGAGAAGGCGGCGCGCGAGGGTGGTTCGGGTGCGGTGGAGGCTGTGGCCTCGACCGGCGACAAGGGGCTGTCGAGTTTCGTCGGCGCCGAGATCGCCAAGCAGGAGCGTCCGGAACTGACGTCTGCCAAGATCATCGTGTCGGGTGGTCGTGCGCTGAAGGATGGGCCGACCTTTGAGGAGGTCATCTATCCGCTGGCGGACAAGCTGGGCGCAGCGGTCGGCGCGAGCCGTGCTGCGGTCGACGCGGGCTATGTGCCGAACGACTATCAGGTTGGGCAGACTGGTAAGATCGTGGCGCCGGAGGTCTATATCGCTGTTGGTATTTCCGGCGCGATCCAGCATCTGGCGGGGATGAAGGACAGCAAGACCATCATCGCCATCAACAAGGATGAGGATGCGCCGATCTTCCAGGTCGCGGACATCGGCCTGGTGGGCGACCTGTTCAAGGTCGTGCCGGAGTTGAACCAGAAGCTCTGAAGCTCTCTTTTTCAACACCCCAATGAGCCCTCGATTCTGCGACGAGGGCTCCCATCCTGCCATCGGGGGCAAGCATCGAAACGACTGCCTTGCCTTAGGGCCGATCGACATTCAGGAGATGGCGAGCCGAAAATGGTGGTTTTCCGTGAGCCTTGAAGCGAGTCACGCGCCTCGCTTCAACGCAGCGTACTCAAAGTACGTGAGTACCGGAAGCGCGGAGAACCGCCATTTGCAGGCCGCCAGAACTGAATGTCGGTCGGACCTAGCTTTGCCCTTCAAATTCCTCCACCATCGCCTGACGGATCAGATACTTCTGCACCTTTCCTGTCACCGTGGTCGGAAACGCGTCAACGATCCGTATGAACCGGGGTATTTTATAGTGGGATATCTGGTTCACACAAAATGCCCTAACCTCATCTTCGACCAGTTTTTCGTCGGCGCGTAACGTTATCCACGCACAGACTTCCTCCCCCATATGATCGTCCGGCACGCCCACGACAGAGACATCCTGGACGGCGGGGTGCATCCGCAGAAAATCCTCAATCTCGCGGGGATATATATTCTCCCCCCCACGAATGATCATGTCCTTTATCCGGCCTACGATGCTCCCATAGCCAGCCTCGTCCAGGACGGCCAGGTCGCCGCTGTGCATCCATCCGTCTGAATCAACGACGGCCGCCGTCTGTACGGGATCGTTCCAATATCCCATCATGACGGAATAGCCTCTCGTACATAATTCTCCCGGCGTTCCGCGCGGGACGATCACGCCGTCGGCATCGACGATCTTGCATTCGAGGTGCGGTTGGACCTGGCCGATGGTGGTGGTTCGACGTTCGATCGAATCTCCGGGCACGGTCTGGAAACTGACGGGGCTGGTCTCCGTCATCCCGTAGGCGATCGTCACATTTCGCATATTGAGGCGATCAACAACGTCCCGCATCAACGGTTCCGGACAAAGCGCCCCGGCCATGCACCCCGTACGCAATGACGATGTATCGGTGGCATCCGTGTCGAGCCGCGCCAGGACCGCAATGAACATCGTCGGAACGCCATATAGCGCGGTACAGCGTTCCTCCGCGACCGTACGCAGCACCGCCGCAGGATCGAACGCGCTCGACGGATAGATCATGGCCGATCCATGCGTGATGGCGGCCAGGTTGCCCATGACCATCCCGAAACAATGATACAGCGGCACAGGTATGCAGATGCGATCGCCGGGGGTCAGGCCCATGGCGCTGCCGACAAAATAGCCGTTGTTAAGGATGCCACGATGGCTGAGCGTAGCGCCTTTCGGCAAACCTGTAGTGCCGCTGGTGAACTGAATGTTCACCGCGTCCTCCGCCCGAATTTGCGGCTCGATTGAACGCAGATGATCCAGAGACGGAGCCGACGATAGCAGGTCGTCAAAGCGCAGCCAGCCCGGACGCGGCTGTTCACTGATAAGGATGGCCGCTTTGAGCGTCGGCAGCCGCTTTGCTTCCAACTGCCCCGGTACGCAGCCGGGCAGCTCCGGAGCCAGCGTCTCGATCATGTCGGCATAGGCACTGCTCTTGAATTGTTCGGCGGCAATCAGTGCCCTCAGGCCGACATTGTTGATCGTATACTCGACTTCCGACAATCGATAGGCGGGGTTGATGGTCACCAGAATCAGACCGGCTCGGGCGGCTGCGAACTGCGTCAAGGTCCATTCCGCGCAGTTAGGCGACCAGATGCCGATACGATCCCCAGGCTGCAAGCCGAGTTCCAAGAGACCGGCAGCCAGCTTATCGGCAAGAGCAAGTAGATCATCATAGGTCCAGCGGATATTCTGTTCCACCGAAACCAAAGCATCGCGATCACCCCACCGAGCGGCAGCGTCCGCCAGAGCCTGTCCTATCGTCAAATCCAGAAGCGGGGGATCCGTTCTACCCCGGACGTAGCTGAGAGCGCTCACTTTCCACATCCCCTCAGGGCCACTGGCATACTCCTCTCGAATATTGGCTGCGGTTCTGCAGCGACAAATTGCATAAGCAACCTGATTGTCTCGGACAGCGTCGCCTCTGCAAGTATGCTACTGTTAGGCACTTGCCTGTGAGCCGCCTCACCTTTCCGTTGCGTTGCGACTAAAGTCAGGCAATGTTCCTGAGCCGGGCAAGGATCGATAACGCGACAAATGACGGAGAGGCAACGGTGACGATGAGGCGATCATCCCTTGACGCGCGCAGCGTTCCTCCTCCTGGCGAACAGGAGATGCAGGCGCATTTAAACAAAGTGCTGATGAGCCCCGTCTTTGAACGCAGTCCCCGTATGCAGCGATTTTTACGCTATCTTTGCGAGGAGATGTTCGCAGGGCGAGGATCGCTGCTGAAGGAATATAGTATTGCGCTTGGTGTTTTCGACAAGCCTCAGGATTTTGATCCCGGCACCAGCGCGACTGTCCGGGTTGAGGCAGGACGCCTCCGCCGCCTGCTGATAAGCTATCAGATGAACCATGGTCAATCCGACACCATTCTGATTGTCATTCCCAAGGGAGGATATGTCCCAAGCTTCCAACGCAAGACGGAACAATCGGAAATTGTTGAGCGAGACGATGACGCTGCTGCAAAGGCCGCCGCCCCGGATTTACCTGCGCATATGGAACTGCGCAGGGTAACGGTCTTAGCCTGCTCTTTCCGGCTAAAAGCCTTTTCCCAACTGACGGCTGAGTTCCTTGAAGAATTTGACCGCTTCCACGCATATTTTTCCTCGACCGTAAAGCAATTGGGCGGCGTCATGGAGAACAGCGCAACGGCTCGGCTGACCGTTTATTTCGGCTGGCCCACCTCGCTGGAAGATGCTTCGGGACGGGCCATGACGGCGGCAACGGAAATCATTGCCTATGCGCGGCGTGAACATGGAGATAATTGTGAGGTCCGTGTGGCGATCGATACAGGCAAGGTTCTCTCACGGCCTTGCCTAGAACAGCCGCTGATATTGGGTGAAGTACCCACCATCGCCCTACAGATAATCGATCACACGCCATCTAACGCAATTCTCGTTTCGGAAGAGACCCGCCGACATTCACGCACCGCATTTGAAACCATTCCGGCTGGAGCAATCGAAGGCGAGGATGGGCACCAGATTCTTCTTTGGCGGCTGCTGAGCCCCAGATCGACAACATGCTTTCTCGCGAAACAAGATGCTTCGTCCGCCGACATCATCGGCCGCGGGGCTGAATTGGACCTGCTACGCAACCGTTGGCTCCTGGCTTCCGCCGGAGAGGGACAATCCGTCATCGTCGAGGGTGAAGCGGGAATCGGCAAATCCTGTTTGTCCGAAGCATTGATCAAACGGCTGCGGCCAAGGGGCTATCACATTCGCCTGCAATGCTCTGCACACCACAGCAACAGCGCTCTTTATCCCGTTATCCAAATCCTCCGCCGGTTGATGGCAGGGAATGATCCATCAAGCGCCGCACCGGGTCGATTTCTTGAGAGAGTCGGTTTGGACGGCCCGATCAACAGGGCGCTTCTTCAGACATTGCTCGCTCAGGCGGATGTGGAAGAAAATATGGAGGGCATCCTTCCGTCGGCGAGCGAAAAGAAAGAGAAGACACTTCAGCTTCTGATCGCCATCCTTTCTGCCTTAGGTAACCGCAGACCAGTTATCCTCCTTGTCGAAGACATACATTGGGCGGACCCCACGACGCTGGAGCTGATTGGATTTGCCACGTCGGCATGCCAGGATTTACGGCTCTACCTGCTAATGACGGGCAGGTCAGGGTGTGCGGCACTGTTTGGGCCGGGACAACCGGTGACTGTTCTTCGCCTCACCCGATTATCCCGCCAGGATTGCAGCCGGATGATTGACGGCATTGCGGGGGATGCGGCGTTGCCAATCCCGGCGCGGGACGCGATTATCGACAAAGCCGACGGGGTGCCGCTCTATCTGGAGGAACTGACAAAGCTCCTGCTCGCCCAAAATGTTGGGAAAGGCGATCTATCGACAGTGCCCGATAGCCTGAACGACTTGCTGGCATCTCAGCTAGGCTGCATGGGCTTTGCACGCCGGGTTGCGCAGGTGGCTTCCATAATAGGACGGGACTTCCCTGGCGAGATATTGAGGGCTCTGGTCGGCGATGAAGATCAGCGGGTGGCCGCTGCGATCGACCAGCTGCTGGCCGCCGGTATTCTTACGCGCGGTCGCTCCAACGGTAAAGGTCGATACGCCTTTCGGCACGCGTTGCTCCGCGACGCGGCCTACACCTCAATGATGGACGCAGACCGCCAGGACCTTCATTCTCGAACTGCCGACATCCTGGTTGACTATTTCCCGGAAATCGCAGCCGATCACCCCGAAGTAATCGCGGGACATATGCGCCATGCGGCGCGTTTCGACGAGGCTGTATCCTTCTGGCTGGATGCTGGCCGAACGGCGGCACAAAGATATGCCCTCGCTGAAGCAAGCGCGAACTATCGCGCGGCAATAGAAACCCTTGCATCAATTTCACCAAGTATCGAACGGAGCGAACGCGAACTCGACGCTATGTTGGAGCTGGGCGCTACTGTTCGGGAAGCGGAAGGCTATTACGCCCCAGACTTGAAGCAAATTTACGAGCGCGCGCACCTGCTGGCGAAGGAGGTCGGACGGCCTGAAGCGCTGGCGGCCAGCCTGCATGGGCTTTGGACCGTGGCGGCGGGCCGTGGGCGATGGAAGCATGCCGACCTGTTGGCGATTGAGTTCGATCAGTTCATTCATTCACTGGGACCAAATGCCCGCCTGGAAGCGGAAGGAGGGCGCCTGCTGGGCGCTGGCGCAGCATTCCGGGGAGACTTTGCCGCAGCCCGAACGCACTTCGAGCGCGTGGTCGCTGTCTACGATCCCGTGCGACACGGCCGCAGCTTCGGCTATGATCCCGGTGCGGCCTCTACGGCCTATCTTTCCTGGGTGCATTGGCACACCGGCAATCCTGAGCAGGGGAGGCGAGAGGCTGAGCGCGCGCTGGCCATGGCGGAGACCCTTGGTCATCCGGCCACTTTGTCGCTGGTACTTGTGTGGCTGCTCTTCCACGCAGTTTGCGAAAGGGATTACGGCCGTATCCACACCTATAATGACCGGCTTCAAGAGCTATGCTCGCAGCAGCTTTGCCGGTTCTGGCAACCGTTCGGACGAGCATGTCGGTCCTGGGCGTCGTTCCATTCGACGCGTGATCCGTCACATCTGGATCAACTCCTGGCCCATACGAAGGCCTTTTCTGAGCATTATCTTACATCCTGCCTGCACCTGCTCGCCGCTGATATTTGCGACGAAATGGGCCATTACGAAAAAGGTCTGCACCATACAGGTTTGTCCGCGACGTTCATGGCCCAACATGACGAGCGGATATGGGAAGCGGAATATTGGCGCTTGACCGGACAGTTGCACGCACGCTGGGGACCAGACAAGAGCGAGGCGAGGCGTTGCCTGGAACAGGCGCTGACCATCGCGCGTCAGCAAAACGCGGTCATGCTGGAACAGCGGGCGATCGCCGACCTGCAAGCTCTGTCAGGTGGGGATGTCAGCCTCGTCGCATGAACTTTCGACGCTGGCCACGAAATGATCCCCAGTCAGCCATAGGGCAGCAGGGACAATGGCATCTCTATAGGCGGCGCCTCCTCAACCGGTATGGGCCGGGTGTAAAATCGTCCGGCCTCGCCCGAGGGGAAGGGCGTGTCTATCCATTGCCTCGGCCGATCGGCAGGCACCACAGGCAACTCGATCGCCGAGGGGCGTGCGGCATCGTGATGGATCGTCTGGCGCGCTATCCGATAATCTTTTGGAGCAGCGGTGGAAAGGTCGATGAAATCCTGGGGGTTCACCTCACTGTTCGGATAATCGCTGCTCGAAATGACGATGCGAACGCGGTGCCCCTTTTTGAACAGGTTGCTGGTTGGTGCCAGCTCGATCTCATATCTTTCGACCGCATCCGGCATCAGCCCTTCCGGAACCATGCGCGATTTACGATAACGCGCCCGCACCATGCCGCTCGCCAGATTGTAGGAACGGCCGTCCGGGAACACGTCGATCAGCTTCACGAACCAGTCGCAGTCCGTTGCCGAAGATTGCCCATGGAGGATGACCCGGATCGCGCCCGTCACCTCCATATCCTCTTCCAGCGTCGCCGTGGTATAGACAAGAATGTCCGGCCGATGGTCATTCGGCCGTTGATCCGCGGGGCCACCGTGCAACGAATGCCCGCCCAGCGAGGGCACAGGATTAGCAGGATCGCTGACATAATGGTCAACGGGTTCGTCCACGCTCGGAGGAGTCGGGGATAGCAGCCCGCCGCCCTCTGCACCGTTCGCGTTACCATCGCTGTGCAAGTAGAACAGCGTCGGCCGAGCATCTGGAAGCGGCCAATCCTGCTCGGCCCGCCAACGATTTTCGCCCATCACGTACAGCATAACCCGATGGTCGTCCCCTTCCCCCGCGCCCCCCAGAAGGTGGCGGTCCATCCACGCCCCCATCATGGCGACGTCATCGACCAGCGCATTGGGGAAATGACAGAGCATTCCGTTCGCAACGTGACCCCACGGTCCTATGATCAGCCGCTGTCCCTGACGCGCCGCTTCAGTGGCGCCATGGCGAGAGATGTTGACGAACGCATCCAGCGAATTGCGGTTGAACAGATCGTACCACCCGGTGAAATGCAGGACCGGCACTTTCACCCGGTCAAACCGCGAGGCTGCATCGTTCGGGGCGAAGAATTCCGGATTATCCCTGTTGTCGAGCCAAGCGTTCCAGAATGGCATATGCCGGTTAATCGGGACATCCTTCAGTGCGTGCCCGCGCGCGATCTCGAAAGCCAGGTCGGGGGATGCCATTAGCATTTGCGGAGCCGCAAAGCCGCTGGGCAAGCCGACTGCCCAAGCGTCGGCCTTGATCGCTGCGGCCACCTCTTCGCCCATCCGTGCCGCGGCGGTGAAGGCCATGCCCATGGTCCAGCACAAGGCCGTGCTATCCATCACGCCTCCCTTGTAGACCCAGCCATTGTTGAACTGGTTGACGGCCGGAACCTGAACGAAGGCCGCGTCGATCTCATTACCTTCGGCCTGGAGGTGCAGGAGTTGGGTCCCGCCCATATAGGACTGGCCAGTAGTGCCGACCTTCCCGTTGCACCAACCTTGCTGCTTGATCCAGCGGACAGTATCGATGCCATCCTGTCGTTCGCCCCACCCCTCATTCATCATCGGGTCGAACACGCCGCCCGATCCGTTCGTACCGCGTACATCCTGAACCAGAACCGCGAAGCCTCGCCGGGTCAGATAAGCGGGTGTGCCGAACGAACCCTGCACAAACAGCTTGTTATAAGGGGTGCGGATAACAACCACGGGATAACCGACATCCGGCTCCACCTGTCCCGACGCCATCGGCAGGTAGAGGTCGGCGGCCAGATCAACGCCATCCCGCATCGGCACGTCAAGGTTCCGGAAAACAGCTGTTTGCGCGGTTGTCAGATCCGATGGCACAATGGTCACTCCACTGATTGAAGGGCGCAGCGGGCCGTTTCCCAACCGATCGCTGTGTTTGCCCCGATATACTCTTCCCAGACGCCGTTGGAACATATCAGTTCGCTATCTAACCGTATGCTACTATCATCAAATGGCGCATTGGGAGAGCATTTCCGAAAGGCTCGGATGAGGCCTGAAGAATATGTCGGAAAATGCATTGGAGGGGAATTGAATATGTCTGTCAGGAAGTGGGCGCTATTGGCCTCTGCGCCGCTGTTTCCGGCCATGGCCTACGCGCAAACCCCGCAGCCGGAGGGCCAGCCTTCAGGCGCGGGAATGCTGCAAGATATTATCGTCACGGCGCAAAAACGTGCCGAGCCACTGCAATCGGTGCCTGTTGCTGTTTCCGCTTTCAACAGCGAAACATTGGAACATGCGCGTCTGGATAACCTGACCGGACTGCGCGGATTGGTGCCCGGGTTGACGATCAACCGATCCGGCGCGTCTATGGACGTTCCCCAGCTTAGCTTGCGCGGCATGTCCATTCAGGACGTGCTGCCCAGCCTCGAATCCAGCATCGGCTTTACTGTTGACGGCATCCCGATCGCCTTCCAGCGCGGATCGCTCATGGATGCCTATGATATTGAGCGGATCGAAGTGCTTCGCGGCCCGCAGGGTGTCTTGAATGGCAAGAACACGACGGGCGGCACCATCAACGTCATACGTTCGCGGCCCGACCCGGCCGCCGACGCAACCGGAAAGGTTCGCTTCACGATCGGCAGCTTTGGCGAAAATGATTATGAAGGCGTCATAATGGCTCCGATCGTCAATGACCTGTTGGCGGTCAAGGGCTCGATCACGGTACGGAAAAACAACGGCCAATTCAGAAATATCGTGACGGGTGGACGCAATGGAGACCGGGACGTCCGCACGTTCGGATTGGCATTCGTCGCTACGCCAACGGACAAGCTCAACCTGTATCTCGCGCTGGACCGGGTGGAAAATGACAGCGACTTACCGCCCTACTCCCAGTTGCTGACGCCAAATCTGATCACCTACAAGGTGCCGGGTTATTTCGGCGGCGCCAACTCGCCTTGCCTCAATCCCTATACGGCTTCGATCTGCACGCCTCTCACCAAAGACAAGAATGTTGTCGAATCGAGACCATTCCCCGGTTCCCTGCGACTTAATGCCTTGACCGGCGAAATTTCATATCAGGCAACGGATGATGTTCGGCTCGTCAGCCTGACCGGCCTTCGCGAGTTCAAGGAGTATACGCTCGGAGACTATGACTCCACACGCTTCGCCCTGGCGCGCAATGAGAGCAATTTGAAGGCGCATCAATTTTCCGAGGAACTAAGGTTCGAAACATCTTTCAATGGCCCCTTCAATCTCGTCGGCGGCTTCTTCTACATGAACTATGAATATACCCAGAAAACCAACTTGTCGGTGGACCTTGCCGCCTTGCCCCCCATCGCCACGGGATTGCCCGATTGGCTGCCGCCGGGCTTTGCCTACCTCAATTCGGTGGATGCCTATGTCACCAACCAACATAACCGGTCGACAGCGCTATTCTTTCAGGCCGATTATGACCTGACGGACCAGCTTCGCCTGACTGTCGGTGGGCGCCAGACCTGGGACCGCAAGAAAACGCATTATGTCCTGTATTCGGCCGTGCCAGGAACGGTCCGGGACATGAGCGTTCTGGGACCGTTGGTAGGCGACGTCTCCGCTGGGGTGAGCTTTCAGAAGTTCACGCCAAAGGTCAACGTCCAGTATAAGTTCAATCCCGACATACTGGCCTATGCGAGCTACAGCCGAGGCTACAATACGGGAGGCTTCAGCGGCCGCACTGGCAATATTGTAACAGCCGTTCAACCCTATGACCCCGAAGTGATGGATGCATTTGAAATCGGGTTCAAAAGTGAGCTCTTCGATCATCGTGTCCGCTTCAATGTCGCGGCATTCCATAATATTCTCGACAACAAGCAAGAGAATGTTCTCCAGGTTGTTGGATCGCGTCTCTTGTCCAGCACCTTAAATGTCGCGAAGGCGAAATATACGGGGGTAGAGGCAGAGTTGACCCTCGTGCCCACTCGGAACTGGACGATCCTCGCCACAGGCGGCTATCTGCACGCCAAATATTCAGAGTTCAGGGGCAACCTGGGACAGGGGGACGCTGACCTGTCGGTACTCCGCCTGCGACGCACGCCCAAATGGACCGCTGGCCTCGTTTCCGACTATGCAATTGACGCCGGAACCGGGAAATTTGGCTTGAATGCTGCTCTATACTATACTTCACGATATGAAACGGACGCGTTGAACGATCCGCGAGGGTCGATCCCGCCTGCTGCCCGAATGGATGTAGGCATCCGTTACGAACTGCCGGTCAGCGATGGCACCAAGTTGGAAATTTCGGGCTTCGTGAAGAACGTCACCGACAACACCACTTACGATGGCATTACGTCGGGCGAGAGTCCGGGTTCATTGGTCGAGTTCGCGAACCCGATCACGGGCCGGACGTGGGGCGTTTCCCTGTCCGCGCGGTTCTAAAGCGGCTTTATCCGGAAGCTCGTGCCTGTCGCACCAAGTTGCGGCTGGCACGAGCCAGGGAATTCTCCAACAAACAAGCCAGCGACTGATCGCCTGATCAGCGACCGCGCCACGCCCCTGCGCGCTTCTCCACAAAAGCGCTCATGCCTTCTGCCTTGTCCTCGGTAGCGGTAAGAATCTGGAAAAGGCGCCGTTCGGTCAGGATGCCCTGAGCCAGCCCCGTTTCAAAGGCGATGTTCACCATCTCCTTGTTCACCATTGCTGCCATTGGCGGCATCGAGGCAATTGCGGCGGCGGTTTTGAGCGCCTCTTCCAAGAGGTGCGCGGCAGGCACGATGCGACTTACCAATCCGGAACGCTCCGCTTCGGCGGCATCCATCATGCGGCCTGTCAGGCACATCTCCATCGCCTTCGCCTTGCCCACGGCACGGGTCAGGCGCTGGGAACCGCCCATGCCAGGCGCGACGCCCAACTTGATTTCGGGCTGGCCGAATTTTGCCGTATCGCATGCGATGATGAAGTCCGCCATCATCGCCAATTCGCAACCGCCGCCCAGCGCAAAGCCCTGCACCGCTGCGATCCACGGCTTGCGTGTCGCCACCACGCCAGTTTGCCAGCCAGAAAAGAAATCCTCCAGGAAGAAGTCTGCCGCCTGCTTCTCCACCATCTCCTTGATGTCGGCGCCCGCGGCAAAAGCCTTCTCACCGCTTCCGGTCAGCACCGCGCACCGTTGTGCCGGATCGGCATCATAGGCGGCGAATGCAGAGCTAAGATCCTTGAGTACCTGGCTATTGAGTGCATTGAGCGCTTGCGGCCGGTTGAGCGTGATTAGTGTGACGGCGTCATGCTGTTCGACGATGATGGTTTCATAGGTCATGAGAGATTTCCGTTTGAGGCAGAGGGGTCCATTCCTTGTCCTGCGGCAAAGGCGCGAAGAGACTATCTATCAACCTGTCATCGACCTCCTCCGGCGTGGCCGGGGACCATTGCGGAGCGTTATCCTTGTCAAAGATCACCGCGCGCACGCCCTCGACGAAATCGGGACGGCGAATGATGTGGCAGGCCAGGCGATATTCGTTCCGCATATTGTCCGCAAAGTCGGTGAAGGCAGCGCCTTCCACCAGTTGACGCAGGGCGACCTTGACCGCTTGCGGCGATTTGGTTGCGAGCACCGCGAACTGCTTGTCCGCCCATTCCGACCCGTCCGCCTGGAGGGCAGCAAGGACATACTCGAAGGCGTCGCTGGCGAACAGGCGATCGATCCTGTCCCGCTGCGCCATCAACCGGGATTCCGGAGCGAGTTCATTTGCTTGATCGAGGATGGTTGAAGCTTGAGAGGGATGCGCAAGGATTTCAGCCTTGAGCGCATCCAGCCTGTCAGATCCGACATAATGGGTCGCAATCCCGATCGCGACGCAATCCGCACCATCCAGACGTGCTCCAGTCGCGGCAATCCATGTGCCGATCCGTCCCGGCAACCGAGGCAGAAACCAGCCTCCACCCACATCGGGGAAAAGGCCGATCCCGGTTTCAGGCATGGCAAAGGTCGTACGCTCCGTCGCGACACGATATCGGCAAGGCAGTGACAGACCGACGCCGCCGCCCATCACAATCCCATCAATGAAGGCAACGATGGGTTTGTCGTAGACGAACAACAGATGGTTCATTCGATATTCGACGCGGAAGAAATGCTCGGCCGCTGCGCAGTCCGTCTTTGCGCTATTGGCGATAAGCGCGATGTCACCTCCGGCACAGAATCCGCGCCCTTCGGCATGGTCGATCATGACCATGAGCACCGCCGGATCGTCGCGCCATTCCAGCAGCGCCTGATTGATCGCCTCGCACATCTCCGGGGTCAGCGCGTGGATAGCCTTGGGACGGTTCAGCCGGATGCGGCCCACGCCATTTTCGACCGAGAGGATCAACTGGTCAGTCATATCTTTTCCCTGCACGCGCGGAGCGTCTCCGATAATGATCCCGCGCGTGATCTGGCTGTGTTTCCAGGACCGATATTCCAAAGAGCACAGCAGTACCGTCCAATCGCCATGGATCTGTGCTGTCCATGCGCGGGCGCGATTGTGCAATCAACATCTCATATTCGCAAATTACGTCTGCATTTTTGCAGCAATGGGCACCATCAACATCGACGATGCATCACTCGACTGAGCAGCCGCTTGGCGCAATGCTTCTCCTACAAGCTGCGAGCGAACCTATATGAAAAAAGCCCGCTGCTTGGGGGCAGCGGGCTTCTGTGTCTTGGTGCTGTGCGGGCAGTTCAGTGCAAGCCCGACCCACCCCCTGCCAGTTCCTTGGCGATGGAGCCGACCATGTCCTTGGCGTCGCCGAACAGCATCTGGGTGTTGCTGTTATAATAGATCGGATTGTCGATCCCGGCAAAGCCCGCGTTCATGCTGCGCTTGATCACGAACACAGACTTGGCGCGGTCCGCCTCGATGATCGGCATGCCCGCGATCGCGCTTTGCGGATCGTCGCGCGCCGACGGGTTCACCGTGTCGTTCGCGCCGATGATCACCGCCACGTCCGCCTGCGGCAGTTCGGGGTTGATGTCGTCCAGATCGACCAGCTGCTCATAGGGGACGTTCGCTTCGGCCAGCAGCACGTTCATGTGACCGGGCATGCGGCCCGCCACCGGATGGATCGCGAACTTGACGTCCACGCCCTTCTTCGTGAGCGCCTGATACAGCTCGCTGACCTTGTGCTGCGCCTGCGCGACCGCCATGCCATAGCCCGGGATGATGACCACGCTGCTCGCATTCTCCAGCTGCATCGCGGCTTCCTCGGCAGAGGCGGAGCGCACCACCCGGTCGTCCTTGCCGCCCGCAACGCCCGCGACCACCTTGCCGAAGCCGCCGAACATCACATTGGCAAAGCTGCGGTTCATCGCCTTGCACATCACCAGCGCCAGGATGAAGCCCGATGCGCCATCGAGCGCGCCCGCCACGATCAGCAGCTTGTTGCCGAGCGCAAAGCCCATCGCGCTTGCGGCAAGACCCGCATAGCTGTTCAGGAGCGCAATGACCGTCGGCATGTCCGCGCCGCCGATCGGGATCACCAGCAATATGCCGAACAGCAACGCCAGGCCCGCGAAGGCCGGGAACAGCCAGGTCTGCGTCGGGTCAAGCGCCAGCGTCACGCCGATCGCCACCGTCGCCAGCGCCACCGCGCCATTGACGATGCGCTGGCCGGGGAAGGACACCGGACGGCTGCCCATCAGTTCCTGCAGCTTGGCAAAGGCGACGACCGAGGCCGTGCAGGTCAGGAAACCCAGCAGCATCTCGAACATCAGCGCCCACAGAATGAAGCCGCCCGCATATTCCGCATGGGCATGCTTGTAATATTCCGCCGCGCCGATCAGGCCAACCGCCAGCGCGCCAAAGGCGTGGGAGATGGCGGTTCGCTGCGGGATCGCCGTCATCGGCATCAGCAGCGCCATCGGAATGCCCGCCGCCGCGCCTGCGATCATCGCGATGATGATCAGATTATAGTCCACCACCTCATGCTGGACCAGCGCGCCGATGATCGCGATCACCATCCCGATCTCGCCCGCGCGCACGCCGCGACGGGCGGTCGAGGGATGACTCATCCACATCAGCGACAGGATGAACAAAGCGGACGCGACAATCGCCGCGAAGGGTACGAAGGCGTTCATCTGTTACTTCCCCCGCGGCTTGAACATCTTGAGCATGCGATCGGTAATCATGAAACCGCTCACAAGGTTCACCGTCGCGCAGAACACCGCGATGAAGCCCAGCGTCTTGGCCAGAGGCGTCGCCCCCGCCTCACCCGTGATCGTGATCGCCCCCACAATCACCACCGCCGCGATCGCATTGGTCAGCGACATCAACGGCGAATGCAAAAGCGGCGATACCTTCTTGATCAGCTGAAAACCCAAAAAAGCCGCCAATATGAAGACGAACAGATAATCTGCATTGAAAGCGTTCACTGAATTATCCCCTGTCCAGAAACCGCGATCTGATCACCCTGGCGGTCTTCCAATTTCGCCCAGGTTGGGAACATATTGCCCCTGCCATGATCGCTGGCTCCTATAAAATCCCTCCACGCACTATTAAACATGCCATATTGATCCAATAGATCGCAGGCAAGCCGGTCAGCGGCATTTATCACATAGGCGATTCGCGCAACGAATTTATTCGCTCTCTACGATAAGTAGGGCTGCTGGCATCCGCGATTTTCAAAATGGCTTGCAGCCGCGGCCTTCCTCATCCGCTTTGCTTGAGCATCAGGGGCAGACCGGCGGCGACAAATACCACCCTGTCGCAAGCGGCGGCCACATGCTGATTAAGCAGGCCCGCTTCGTCTCTGAAACGGCGGGCAAGTGCATTTTCCGGGACGATGGAAAGGCCGACTTCATTGGCGACCAGCACGATGGGAACCGTGCAGCCGGTGATGGCGGCGATCAGTTCTTCGCTCCACCGGGCAATGTCTTCGCCAGCCAGCAGCAGGTTGGACAGCCAAAGGGTAAGGCAATCGACAAGGATCGGGCCAGATGGCGTGTGCGCGTGGACATTCCGGATCGCGGCGGGCAGATCAATAGGCGCTTCGACCGTTCGCCAGCGCGCGTTGCGGCGGGCACGATGCGTGGCAATCCTTTCGTGCATTTCATCGTCGTACGCCTCGGCCGTGGCGATGTAGGTCATGATGCCCGGCAGCGCTTCGCACTGCGCTTCGGCATGGCGGCTCTTGCCCGAACGGGCGCCGCCCAGCACGAGCAGCTTCTGGAAAGCGGTCATCGGCCCATCCCTGCGATCAGCGCCGTCGCGAGCCAAAGGAGCGCGCAGGCGCGAACATAGAGCGCCAACGCGGCGCGAGCGGCGGCGGGCGTAGCTTCGTCCGCTTCCCCGCCGATCCATGGCTTGGCATGATATTGGCCTTCATAGGCGACCGGCCCGGCAAGGCGGATGTCCAGCGCGCCCGCCATCGCCGCCTCCGGCCAGCCTGCATTGGGCGATGCGTGACGGCCATGGTCGCGCCAGAGGATCCGCCAGCCGCCCATGCCAGCGACGCAAATGAGGACGCCCGACAGGCGCGCGGGGATGAGATTAAGGAGATCATCGAAGCGTGCGGCGGCCCAGCCGAAAGCCGTAAACGGCTCCTCCCGGTGGCCGATCAGGCTGTCGGCGGTGTTGACCGCCTTATAGGCCCAGATTCCGGGCAAGCCGCCGATGAGCAGCCAGAAGAGCGGCGCAACGACTCCGTCGCAGAAGCTTTCGGCGAGGCTTTCTATTGTGGCACGAGCAACCCCTGCCTCGTCGAGGGTGGCGGTATCGCGTCCGACGATCTGGCTGACGGCGCGGCGGGCGGCGAAGAGATTGCCTGCTTCGAGAGCCTGAACGACGGGCAGGACATGGTCGAACAGACTTCGCTGCGCAAGTGCTGGCCAAGCGGCGAGCGCGAGACCGATCCAGGCCCAGGAGCCGAGGAAGTGGCGAATAAGCTGTTCTGCGGCCCAGCCCGCTGCGATGGCGGTCGCGAGGAGGAGGAGCAGCGTGATGATGCCGCCGAGACGGCGGCGCGGGGTGCCGAAATGGCGCCGGTTCAAACGGCCCTCGCAAGCGGTGATGATCCGGGCGAAGGCTCCGACCGGGTGGCCGATACGGGCGTGCAGCCGGGCTGGCCAGCCTAGCACCGCGTCGATGATCATGGCGGTCAGCTCAACCAAGCGCTTCGTCCAGCCGGGCCATGGCGGCATCATCGTCGGGCAGACCGAAGCGGAGCCAATGAGGGTAATCTTCGAACGGGCGGGTGAGAATGGCGTGGCGCGCGAGGCGGTCGAACAGTCTGACGGCGTTCGGCGTATCGATCAGGCGGAATAGCGGGCAATCGCCGCGCGGGATGAAGCCGTGGCGGATAAGCAGCACGTCAAGGCTGGCAGCGCGGGTAGAAAGGGTCGCGATCGTCTCATCAATCCAGCCGTAATCGCGATAGGCAGCGCGGCCAAAGTCGATCGCAGCGGCGGATAAAGGCCAGTCTCCCATCAGCCTGCGGCAGGCGGCGATGATGGGGGATGGGGCGAGGAGGAAGCCCAATCGCACACCCGCTAGCCCGAAGAATTTGCCGAAGGAACGGAAGATGAGCAGGCGGCGGTGATCCGCGACTTCGGCCGCCATGCTGGCACCGGGCATGCAGTCGGCAAAGGCTTCATCGACGATCAGCCAGCCGCCTCCCCTTTCCTGTTGAGCCAGAAGCTGCTGCATTTGCGCCTGCGTATAGAGGCGGCCATCGGGATTGTTGGGATTGGCGAGGAGGAGCGCGGTGCCCGGTGGTGCGTCTTCCGGTTGCTGCAATGGGCGCGAGTTTGGGAAAGCCTGCGCATGGGTGCGGTAGGACGGCAGGATATGGCAGGCGGGCGTATCGATCAGATGGCCAAGCAGGCGCAGGCCGGTTTCGCTGCCCGGCAGTGCACAGATGTGATCGGGGGACACGCCAAAATGAGCAGCGGCGGCCTGTTCGAGATCGGCAAGCGCTGCGGGATCGGGGAGGGATTGCCAGTCCGGAGTGATCGTGGCGGTGCCGGGCCAGGCGAGCGGATTTATGCCGGTGGAAAGATCGATCCAGGGAAGGCGCGTCTCATAATGCTGACGCGCCGCCGACAGACGACCGCCATGCCAGTGGAAGATGTCACTCATCATGCCAGCACCAGTGCGGCTAGCAGGCCGCTTTCGATGAGTTCGATCCCGGCGCCATGGCCATCTCCCGAAATGCCGCCGATCCGGCTGCGCAGCCACCATCCCCAAAGCGGGACGAGGATAGCGGCGGACAGGAGTGCGGGAATGATGAAGCAGAGGGCTGCGGCCAGCATCGCCCAGCCCAGCAAATGCACCGGGCTGATGCTTGCACGGAAGCGGCTGGATAGGCCCTCATGGAGCGGCGGGAGCCAGAGGGTCCATGCCAGTGGGCCGATCCGGGCGACGAAGGGCACGGCGATGATGGCAATCGGCGCGACATGCTCCGCGCAGAGGTGCAGCAGGACGAGCTTCGCCAGCAGTTGCAGGACGATCGCGACGACGCCGAAACTGCCGATATGCGGGTCGGCAAGGACGGCGGACAGCTTTGCCCGGTCACCATGCGCTGCCCCTGCCCCGTCAGCAATGTCGCCAAGGCCGTCGAGATGCAGCGCTCCGGTGATGGCGACCCAGACGATGAGGCCGAGCAAGGCGGCCATCCAGGGATCGGCAAGCAGGCCGATCGTCATGGCGGCAGCGGCGGCGAGGCCGACGACGATGCCCGTCGCGGGAAACCATCGGATCGCGGCGGCGAAATCCTTTTCCTCCGCGCGCACTTGCGGGAGCGGCAGGCGGGTCATGAGTTGCAGGGCGAGGATGAGGCGGGTCATGTTACAAGCCCGGTGATCTGCGCGCTGGGATTATCCCCCGGCCAGATACGCAGGCTAAGCAAGGCGCCATAGGGAAGGTCGATTGCCCAGGCCTGCTGGTAAGTGAAGCCACACAGGGTAGTCAGCGCGCCACGGATCGCACCGGCATGGGTAAGGACCAGCGAGGGCCGGTCGATTTCGCCAAGTGCCGCCTTTACGCGCAGGCAAATGCCGGACCAGCTTTCCCCTCCGGGCGGAGGATGGTCGTCCGGGGATGACCAAAAACGACCAATTTCCTCGGCAGGGAGAGTTGCGGGATCGGTGCCCTCCCACGCGCCGAAGTGCAGTTCGCGCCAGCCCGCGTCGATGTCGTGCGGCACCTGCCGGGCAGCGGCAATCAAGGCGGCGGGGGTGCGGGCGCGTGTCAGGTCGGAGCTGATCAATCGGTCGAACGCAAGCGAGCGGGATCGTTCAACGCAAAGCTGCATCGCGGCCGGGTCGGGCGGCATGTCCATGTGACCGAGCAGGAGGCCGGGCGTCTGTGGCGCTGCGTGGCGCATCAGGTGGAGCGTGAGCGGGCTCATAGCGCGTTAGCCACCGCCGCTTCGGCGAAGGTTGCCATCTGGTCATGCGCGGCGAGGGCGGAGCGGATGAGTTGCGCCGCGACCGCCGCGCCGCTGCCTTCGCCGAGGCGCATGTCGAGATGAAGCAAGGGGTTCAGGCTGAGCTTTTCGAGCAGCCGGGCATGGCCTGCTTCGGCGGAGCAGTGGGCGGCGAGGCAGTGGGCCGTGATGGCCGGATTGTCGCGCGCGAGAGGGGCGATGGCCGCGCCGCAGATAAATCCGTCGAGCAGCACCGGCACGCGCATCAGGCGCGCGGCGAGGATGGCGCCTGCCATCGCTGCAATCTCTCGCCCGCCAAGGCGACGGAGCGTTTCGAAAGCGTCGGCGCAATGGGGGGCGTGCAGGGCGTGCGCGATCTGGACGGCGTGCGTCTTGCCGACGAGGGCGGCTGCGTCGATGCCGGTGCCCCTCCCCGTCCAATCCTGCGCCTCGCCGCCAAAGGATTGAAGGCACAACGCGGCGGCGGGGGTGGTATTGGCGATGCCCATCTCTCCGGTGAAGAGCAGCTCGCAATCTTGCACGACGGTGGCGGCGCCCGCGTTCAGGACGTCGAGGCACTCCGCCTCCGTCATGGCGGGGGCTTCGCATATGTCGGCGGTGGGTTTATCGAGGGCGAGCGGGACAATAACCAGTTCAGCTCCGCAGGCGCCTGCAAGCGCGTTGATCGCCGCGCCGCCTGTCTGGAAGTTCGCGACCATCTGCGCCGTGACGGACGCCGGAAAGGCGCTGACGCCGCGCGCGGCGACACCATGGTTGCCCGCGAAAATGGCGGCGCGGATGCGGTCGGCGCATGGACGTTCGCGACCCTGCCAGCCTGCCATGAAGAGGGCGATCTCCTCCAGTCGGCCGAGCGATCCGACGGGTTTCGTCAAGGAGGCCTGCCGCGCCGCTGCCGTTTCGATCGCCGCCGCATCAGGCTGAGGAAGGCTGGCGAGCGCGGCCTGAAAATCAGCGCGATCCTGAAAGTGGATCATGTGCAGACGAAGCCTTCAGGCGGCGTGCGGACGATGAAATGGCCCTTCACCCCCTGCGGCCAATCGGCGTAGCGCACGACGCCTTCTTCGCTGGCGGCGTGGCGCAGGGCGTAGTCGAGGATCGCGCGGGCGGCATCTGCATCCGGGGTGAAGTCGCCCAGAACATAGCCGACCTTGCCGGGACCACGCACATGGACGGTGCAATGACGCTGGCAGGCGAAGAGGCAGGGCATATCCTGCACGGCAACCGCATCATAAGCAGGCTCGGCAGCCTGAAGATCGCGCATGGCCTCAACCAACAGCGCGCCGCCGCGCCGTCCTGCCCCATCTTCCCGCTGGTCAGCGGACAGGCGGCAGGTCGAGCAGACCACCACCGAAGCTCTGTTTTCCACCGCGCACAGCATCAGCGGCGCGCTTCCATAACCATATGAACATGAAAGACCGTCATCATGGTCCTCCCCGCAAAATCGAACCGCAAACGGCCCTGCCCGGCCGTATGGCGAGCAAGGCGGTGGCTGTCGTCCGGCGAGGGAACCCCGTTCGTCCGGCACACCCTGTCCGGTCGAAGAACGACTGCGTCAGGCAGGTCTCCTGGCTCACGGGTCGCTGCGTACCGGCCGCCTTCTCGGGGAAAGTCCCAATGGCTAAGTGGCCGGTTCGCTCACCGCTTACAGTTGCAGGGGCAGCGCGGGTGTTGCACCCGACTTCCCTTTTGATCCCCTAAGGGGAACCTGTCGCGGGGGTGCTGATAAAGCGGGCGCGCTGCGCTCGCAAGCGGTAGATGAAGGGGGATTGTCAGCCGGGCATGGAACCGGCCGCCAGCACCGCATCGGGCCGCGCCAGCACCACGATCGGCAGGCCAGCGCTGGCGGCGCGTTCGGCCGCGAGGCGCGTCGGGGCGGAGATGGTGACGAGCAGCGGGCAGTCGGCGAGCACAGCTTTTTCCACCAGTTCATAGGAACAGCGCGAAGAGAGCAGGGCAAATCCGCCGTCCCACGACAGGTCCTGCCGCCGCATGGCGCCGATCAGCTTGTCAAAGGCGTTATGGCGGCCCGCGTCCTCATAAGCGAGGCGGATGGTGCCGTCGGGACCGGCCAGCGCAGCGGCGTGGACGGCGCCGGTTCGCCTGTTCAGCGGTTGATGCGCAGACAGATCGTTCAGCGCATGAAAGATCGCTTCGGGCTTGGCATCGCAGCGGGCGGCGATGGCAGGCAGCGGACGCATCGCCTGTTCAAGATTTTCGACGCCACACAGGCCGCAGGAAGAGTCCGAAACCCGATGGCGAATCCGGCCGAGCAGCCCCTCCGCGCGATCGGGCGGCAGCGTGGCGCGGGCTACAAGGCCCTGATCGGTCGCGTGCACATCGACATCAAGCGGCGCGTCGGAAGGGACGACCAGCCGCTCTGCCAGCGCGAATCCCTGCACCAGTTCCGCGATATCCGCCGGGGTCGCCATCAGCACGGCATAGCCGATGCCGTTATATTCGATGGCGACGGGAACCTCCTCCGCCAGTTCGCGCATGACCGGCGATGTGCCGCCATCGGGCGCGATCCGGGTGAAGGAGAAAGACGAGGACATGCGTCCGGTCTAGGCGGAGAGGACAGGCGCGGCAATATGGTGCGGGGAGTCCGGCACGTGTTTGCCGGGCAGCATGGGTCATTTCAATTTCATCGTCTTGCCCGCTTTCCTTTGACGGCCAAGCCATCTATGCACGGCATCGATCGCGCCGGTGCCCGGAAGGGCTTTAAAAGGGAATGCGGTGCGGGCTCCTGCCGAAGGAGCCCAAATCCGCGGCTGTCCCTGCAACTGTAAGCGGAGAGCGAGATGCATAGCGACCTTCCGGTACGACCGGGGGTCAGCCACTGGGCCGGACGCTAAATCATGCGAGGCCTGGGAAGGCCATGTGTCGAGCGATGACCCGCAAGCCAGGAGACCTGCCAGCGTCTGGTCGCTCTTGCTTTGGCCCAGGGGATGGCCGGGGCACGGTATTCCGTCTGAGCGACGCGTGCGGCGGGGCCGCACCGGCATGCGTGCCGGGCGCTATATGGTGTCCGTCCGGCGCATCGTGTCGGCCGCTCAGCGGAGGTCCCGTTCAGGTTCGCTGACGCCGACGGGAGCCATGTCTAAAATGGCGATACAATTTCCGGCGCTTCGCCGCCGTGCCACTGTCATGTTCGCGGTCTTGATCGCCTGCAATATCGGCCTGTGGCTCTTTGCCCTGCTGATCTTTGCGGGCAACACGATGATGCTGGGCACCGCCCTGCTCGCCTGGAGCCTGGGGCTGCGCCACGCGGTCGATGCCGATCATATCGCGGCGATCGACAATGTGACCCGCAAGCTGATGCAGGAAGGCCAGCGGCCGCTGACCGTGGGCCTGTGGTTTGCGATCGGCCATAGCGGCATCGTGCTGATCGCCGCGGTCATGATCGCCGTCGCCGCCAACGCGCTGAGCAGGGTCGAGGCGGCGGGCGAAATCGGCGGCACGATCGCCACGGTCATCTCCGCCACCTTCCTCTTCGCCATCGCCGCGATGAACCTGATCATCCTGCGATCGGTCCTGAAGACATTCAACCATGTTCGCAATGGCGGAACCTATGTCGATGAGGACATGGACATATTGCTGGGCAACCGGGGGCTGTTGGCGCGCCTGTTTCGGCCTCTGTTCCGGCTGGTCACGCGCAGCTGGCACATGGCGCCGCTGGGCTTTCTGTTCGGGCTGGGATTCGACACGGCGACAGAGGTGGCGATCCTCGGCCTGTCGGCGGGTCAGGCGGCGAGCGGTCTTTCGATCGCGACGGTCCTCATCTTCCCCCTGCTCTTTGCAGCGGGGATGGCGCTGATCGACACGGTGGACGGGGCGTTGATGATGGGCGCCTATCAATGGGCGTTCGTGAAGCCGATCCGCAAGCTCTACTACAACATCACCATCACGCTGGTGTCCGCGCTGGTCGCGATCGTCATCGGCGGGATCGAGGCGGCGGCGCTGCTGGGCGATAAGCTGGGCCTGACCGGCGGCGTCTGGTCGGTCGCGGCCGATCTGGGTGAGCATTTCAACAGCCTCGGCTTCTTCATCGTCGGCCTGTTCGCCGCCTGCTGGCTGGCGAGCTGGATCATCTACCGCTGGAAGCGCTTCGACGAGATCGACGTGCTCCTCCCCAATCAAGGACAGACTTTATGAGCAAGGTTCCTGCCACCGTCATCACCGGATTTCTGGGCGCCGGAAAGACGACGCTGATCCGCCACCTGATCGAAAATGCAGGCGGGCGGCGCCTGGCCCTCATCATCAACGAATTTGGCGATGTGGGCGTCGATGGATCGCTGGTGAAGGGCTGCGGTGACGAAGCTTGCCCTGAAGAGGACATTATCGAGCTCGCCAATGGCTGCATCTGCTGCACCGTGGCGGACGATTTCCTGCCCACGATGCAGCGGCTGCTGGACCGCGACGTGCCGCCCGACCATATAATCATCGAGACATCGGGCCTCGCCCTGCCAAAGCCGCTGGTGAAGGCGTTCCAGTGGCCCGACATCCGTACGCGGGCGACGGTGGACGGCGTCATCGCGCTCATCGATGCGGATGCTCTGGCTGCGGGGCGATTTGCCCATGACGAGGCAGCGCTGGCCGCCGCCCGTGCGGCCGACCCCACGCTGGACCATGACAGCCCGATCGAGGAACTGTTCGAGGACCAGATTGCCTGCGCCGACCTGATACTGCTGAACAAGAGCGATCTGGTCGAGCCGGACAGGCTGGCGGAACTGGAGCAGCAGCTGGCCGGGGAAGTGCGGCCGGGCGTCCGCATCGTCCGCACCGCGCGGGGGGAAATTGACCCGGCTATCCTGCTGGGTCTGGACGCGGGCGTGGAAGAGCAGATCGATGCGCGCCCTTCCCATCATGACGATGAGGGGGATCATGACCATGAGGATTTCGACAGCTTCGTCGTGGATTTGGGGGAGCTGGGCAATCCCGCGCCACTGCTGAGTTCGCTGGAGCAAGTCATAGCCGATCATGACATATTGCGGGTAAAGGGCTTTGTTGCCATTGCGGGCCGTCCGGCGCGGCTGGTGATCCAGGCAGTGGGGCCGCGCATCCAGCATCATTATGACCGGCACTGGCAGGCAGGTGAGGCGCGTAGCTCGCGGCTGGTGGTGATCGGTCAGGCGGGGATCGATCGACTGGCGATCGAACAGGTGCTGATGGGCCAGTTGGCGGTCGCCTGATGCATTTGCTGACCGCCACGCCCGGCACCGTCTCCAATGGAGAGGAAGCGATCGACCTTGGCCAGACGCCGGGCGACATCGTGCTGCTGACCGTGGCGGACAGCGACCTTGCCTGCTTTGCCAGCGCCGCAGCGATGCTGGGGGAAGGCGCGCCCTCGATCCGGCTGGCGAACCTCCTTCAGCTGAAGCATCCCTATTCGGTCGATCTCTATGTCGAGAAGGTGATCTCTCACGCGAAGTTCGTGTGCGTGGTGTTGTTGGGCGGCAAGAGCTATTGGCCCTATGGGATTGAGGAAATTGCCAATATTGCGCGCGACAAGGGCATCGCCTTTGCCGCGATAGCGGACGGGCGGGAGGATGATCCGGAACTGCGCGCCGCCTCCACCCTGCCGCCGGACATGTGCGATCGGCTGCGCGATTATCTCCGGCAGGGCGGCATTGCCAATGCCACGGCATTTCTGAAGACCGCCGCCCGGATCGCAGGCGTCGATGCGGGAGCGCCCGACGCGCCCGTGCCGGTCGCCGATGCGGGTCTCTATCTGCCCGGTGTCGAACGGCCGACGCTGGAACAGGTGATGGCTGGTTGGATATCCGGCCAGCCGACGGTGCTGTTCCTCTTCTATCGCGCGTTGCTGATCGCGGGGACGCTGGAGGCGGTGGACGCGATGATCGCTGGATTGCAGGCAGCCGGTCTCAACGTCCTGCCGGTCTATGTGCGGGCATTGCGAGAGCCCTTTGCACGCGACTATCTGGACGGGGTGATTGGGGCGGCACGGCCGGACGTCATCCTGAACGCCACGGCCTTTGCCGCGTCCGCACCCGGCGAACCGCGCACGCCATCCATATTGGAAAAGGCCGACTGCCCTGTCCTCCAGACATTATTCGCCAGCGCCGAACAGGGTGCGTGGCAGGACAGCGCGCGGGGATTGGGGCCGCGCGATCTCGCGATGCATATCGCCTTGCCTGAAGTGGACGGACGGCTGTTCACCCGGGCCGTCGCGTTCAAGGCCGCCGCCCGATTTGACGCGCGAACTGAGTGCAGTATCGTCGTGCCCCAGCTTCTGGCTGATCGCGTGAGCTTTGTTTCTCAACTGGCTGCAAACTGGGCGAAATTAGGCCGATCGCCTGTGGAAGATCGCAATATCGCGCTGGTCCTTGCCAATTATCCGAATAGGGACGGCCGGATCGGCAACGGCGTGGGGCTTGATACGCCGGAAAGCGCTGCGGCTATCCTGCGCGCGCTGGCGGAGTCTGGTTATGCGACGGGCGACGCTCCCACCGATGGCGCGGCGCTGATGCGGCATATGACCGGGAGCGATGTGACCTGCTCCCTCCTGCTGGCGGAGTATCGGGCGGCGTTCGACGGTTTTCCCGAGAGCGTGAGGGCGGCCGTCAGTGAACGGTGGGGCGAGCCGGAGGATGACCCATCCTGCCGGGATGGGGCCTTCCGCCTGCGGGTGCATCGCTTCGGCCATGTCGCCGTCGCGGTGCAGCCCTCTCGCGGCTATGATGTCGATCCCAAGAGCAGCTATCATGACCCGGCGTTGCCTCCGCCGCATGCCTATCTGGCCTTCCACATCTGGCTGGCGCGGGTGTTTGACGCGCATGCGGTCGTGCATGTGGGGAAGCATGGCAATCTGGAATGGTTGCCCGGCAAGGCCATCGCGCTATCGGAAAACTGCTTCCCGGAAATCTGCGCGGGACCGGTGCCGCAAATCTATCCTTTCATCGTCAACGATCCGGGCGAAGGCACGCAGGCCAAGCGGCGGATCGGCGCGTGCATCATCGACCATCTGACGCCGCCGCTGACCCGCGCGGAGACCTATGGCCCGCTGAAGGAATTGGAGGCGCTGGTCGATGAATATTATCTGGCGGCGGGGATGGACCCGCGCAGGCTGGAGACGCTGCGCCGGGACATATTGGCGCTGGCGGCGTCTCAGGGGCTCGACAAGGATGCAGGAGCGCAAGGCAGTGGAGACGATGCCTTGGCCGCGATCGACAATTATCTGTGCGAACTGAAGGAAATGCAGATCCGGGACGGGCTGCATGTCTTTACCCGGTCGCCCGAAGGGGCGCTGCGCCGGGACCTGCTGATCTCCCTCGCCCGCTGCCCCAGGGGTCTGGACGAGGATCAGCAATCGCTGCTGCGGGCTCTGGCGGATGATCTGGAGTTGGGCTTCGATCCGTTGGATTGCGGCATGGGCGCCCCGTGGGATGGGCCGCGCCCGGAGATGCTTGGCAGCCTGGCGGACGATGCGTGGCGCAGCGTGGGGGATACGGTTGAGCGGCTGGAACTCTATGCGATATGGCTGCTGGATCATGGAGCGGCTGCGCCGGGGCCGCGTAGCGCGGCGGTTCTGGAGGCTGTGAGGAAACAGCTTGCTCCTCGCGTGGATGCTTGCGGCGAGGCGGAAAAGGCGGGGCTGCTCCGCGCACTCGATGGCAAGTTCGTGCTGCCCGGCCCTTCCGGCGCGCCCACACGCGGGCGTCCCGATGTACTGCCGACCGGGCGGAATTTCTATTCGGTCGATACACGCGCGGTGCCGACCGTGGCCGCCTGGAATCTGGGCCAGCGGTCGGCCGGCCTCATCGTGCAGGACTATCTCCAGCGCGAAGGCGATTATCCTCGCGCCATGGCCCTTTCCGCATGGGGCACGGCGAACATGCGCACAGGCGGCGACGATATCGCGCAGGCGTTGGCCTTGATGGGCGTGCGGCCCCGGTGGGACTGGGCATCCGGGCGGGTTGTCGGATTTGAGGTGATGAAGATCGCTGAGCTGAACCGGCCGCGCGTGGACGTGACCCTGCGCGTGTCGGGATTTTTCCGTGACGCCTTTCCTGAACAGATCGACCTAATCGACAGCGCCGCCCGGGCCGTGATGGCGCTGGATGAACCTGATGAAGACAATCCCGCTGCGGCGCGGCACCGGGCGGAGGCGGCTGCGCTGATTGCGGAGGGGACGTCCGAAAAGGCGGCCACGCGCCGCGCCGGAGCTCGCATCTTCGGATCGAAGCCCGGCGCTTATGGTGCGGGTTTGCAGGCGATGATCGACGAGCGGTTGTGGCATGATCGATCGGACCTTGCGAACATCTATCTCGATTGGGGCGGCTATGCCTATGGTGGCGGGGTCGAGGGTGATGCGGAGCGCGACCTCTTCAGCCAGCGCCTGAGCGATGCCGACGCCCTGATCCAGAATCAGGATAATCGCGAGCATGACCTGCTGGACAGCGACGATTATTACCAGTTCGAGGGCGGCATCGCGGCCGCCGTCGAGCATCTGTCAGGCCGCAAGCCGCTAAGCTATCATAATGACCATAGCCGTCCCGAGCGGCCCATCGTCCGCACGTTGGAGGACGAGATCGGCCGGGTGGTGCGGGCGCGCGTCACCAATCCCAAATGGATCGCGGGCATGATGCGGCACGGCTACAAGGGCGCGTTCGAAATGGCGGCCTCGGTCGATTATCTCTTTGCCTTTGCCGCCACGACCCATGGGGTGAAGGACCATCATTTCGACGCCGTCCACGCCGCCTTCATCGAAGATGAGGCGGTGCGCGGGTTCATGGCGGAAGCCAATCCCGCCGCGCTGCGCGAAACCGCCGCCCGCCTCCACGAAGCGCTGGACCGGGGGCTGTGGCGGCCACGGTCCAACAGCGCCGCCATGCTCCTCTCCAGCCTCAAGGAAGACCGCCCATGATAGAACGCACCCCCGAACAGCATGCCGAAAAGATGAAGAAGAAGCAGGCCGCCCATGACAAGATCATGGCAACCAAGACGCAGGAAAAGGGCCTGCTGATCGTCCATACCGGCAAGGGCAAGGGCAAGACGACTGCGGCGCTGGGCATGGTCGTGCGCGCGATCGGCCATGGCAAGAAGGTCGGCGTGGTCCAGTTCGTGAAGGGCGCGATGACCACCGGAGAAAAAGTCGTGTTCGATGCGTTTCCAGACAATGTCACGTTCAAGCCCATGGGCGAAGGCTTTACCTGGAACACGCAGGACAAGACCCGCGACATCGCGCTCGCCCGCGAAGCGTGGGACGAGGTTAAGCGGATGATCGCCGATCCGGCCTATGATATGGTGCTGGCAGATGAGCTTAATATCGTCCTGCGCTATGACTATCTGCCCGTGGATGAGGTGGTGGAAGCCGTGACGGACAGGGACGAGATGAAGCATGTTCTTATCACCGGCCGCAATGCGCCCGAGGCGCTGATCGAGGCGGCCGATCTCGTCACAGAAATGACGCTGGTCAAGCATCCCTTCCGCAGCGGCGTGAAGGCACAGGCAGGGATAGAATTTTGACATGAGTGGACCCGCCATAACCCCGATCGACAGCGCGCAGTTCGAGGCGCTGGTGCGGGCGCGGCGGGACATTCGCCATTTCAGGACAGACCCGATCGACGAGAGTGACGTCGAGTGGCTGTTGAGCATGGCGCATCGCGCGCCATCGGTCGGATTGTCGCAGCCCTGGAGATTTGTGCGGATCGAGACGGAGGGGCTGCGAGAGAGGCTGGCGCTTCATGTCGATGCGCAGGTGAAGGAGGCGGGCCGGGAGTATGAGGGCGATCAGGACAAGCTCTACCGTAGTCTGAAGCTGCACGGCCTCCGCGAGGCGCCGGTGTTGTTCGCGGTCTATTGCGACGATGGGACGGAGACGGGCCATCATCTGGGCGCTGTCACCATGCCCGAGGCGCGCCGCTATAGCTGCGTCATGGCGGTGCATACGCTGTGGCTGGCGGCGCGGACGCGGGGGATCGGCATGGGTTGGGTGTCGATCATGGAAGCGGAACGCGTGAACGCGATGCTGGATGTTCCCGCCAGTTGGGAGTGCCTGGGCCTGCTTTGCCTCGGACGGCCGGAGAGCGAAGAGGATGCGCCGGAACTGGAACGGCGCGGATGGGAGCAGCGGACGAATTGGCATTCAGTGGTGGTGCGGCGTTAGCGCAACCCGCTCCCTCCTATTCGCCGTTCGGCCTGAGCCTGTCGAAGCCCCTCACTTCTCTTCAAAAAAGAAAAGCCCTTCGACAAGCTCAGGGCGAACGGGGTGGACGATTCTCCCTACCCCTCACCCAACAAGAACCCCAGCACCAACGTCTCAAACCGATCCTTGCACTCGATCATCGCCCAATGGCCGCATTTGGGGAACACATGCAGTTCCGCGTTCGGGATCACTCGCATCGGCAACAGCGCGCCGTCGAGCGGGCTGACCTTGTCATCGCGGCCCCAGGTGATCAGCGTGGGCGCCTGAATCCTGCCCAGATAATCGATCCGCTGCGACACGCCCGGCCCGCTCATTGACTGCGCGATGAAGCCCAGAACCGCGCGCGTGTACATCTTGCGGCTGCTCTCCATCGTCACCGGTTCGAGCGCGGCCTTGTAGCGCATGTCGATCAGTTCGTCGGTAATGATCGATTTGTCGTAAACCATCGATTCCAGCCAGGCGATGATGTTCTCGCGCGTCGGGTCCTCGATGAAATCAACAAGCCGGGTCAGCCCTTCATTGGGAAAGGTGGAGGTGATGTTGAACCCGATCCCGCCGATGGTGATATAGCGCAGCACCCGCTGGGGATGAGATGCCGCGAGATGGCCACCGGCAATCCCGCCATAGCTGTTGCCGAGGATATGCGCGCGATCGATGCCGAGGCCGTCCATCAACGCGACGGCAGCGTCGCGGAAAACCGCCACAGGATCGCCATCCACGGGATCGCTTTTGCCATAGCCGGGTGCGTCGAGGATGATCGTGCGGAAATGCTGGGAAAAGAGCGGCAGATTGCCCCGAAAATTCGCCCAGCCCTTGACGCCGGGGCCGGACCCGTGAAGCAGCAGCAGCGCGGGGCCTGATCCAGCCTCATGATAATGGAGGCGGCCATTGGCGGTTTCGAGAAAACGGCTGGTCGCTTCGAAGCTGAGATCGCTCATCATCTGCTCTCCATGTTGTTATTCAAGGACGGGACTAGCCTTGGGGCAAAGCGGGCGCAAGCAAGCCGTCGCTGCCCACTTCCCTTTCGCGCGCATCGCCCTTATGAAGCGCAGCGGATCGGGCTTGCCCGGTCCATCGATCGCGCCGGTGTCCCGCAAGGGACTTAAATGGGAACGCGGTGCGGGAGGTTTCCCCTCCCTAATCCGTGGCTGTCCCTGCAACTGTGAGCGGCGAGCAAGGCATGGACCGGCCGGACCCTTAAAACAGGGACGGTCAGCCACTGGAGCGATCCGGGAAGGCCCCATGCCAACGCTATGACCCGCAAGCCAGGAGACCTGCCGGAGCAAAGGTCGCTCTTGCCATGACCCAGGGGATGGTCACGGCTCGGTTCTCCGTTTGAGCGACGAATTCGTGCGGCTGCGGCCGTGCAGGCGTGCGGCCTGTCCGCCTGCCTGTGCGTGCCGTCCGTGTGTCGTGGCGCTGATGCGGGGAGTGCAGGAGCAATGCAGGAGCAGGCGCAACGTGCCGACGCTGATCCATGCGCGCACCTTGGCGTGCGCGGCTGGTGTCCGACGGCATGGCGGCCGATGATGGCTGGCGACGGGCTGCTGGTCCGGGTGCGCCCGGCGCTGGGCCGGATGACCCGCGCGCAAGCGGCCGGTTTGTGCGAGGCCTCTCTGGCGCTCGGCAACGGGCATATCGACATCACCAATCGCGCCGCACTGCAAATCAGAGGCGTACGGGAAGCAGACCATAGCGCTTTGATGGAGCGGCTGGTCGCGCTGAACCTGGCCCATGCCTACGCAGAGGGCGACAGGCAGATCCCCGTCCTGATCAACCCCGACTGGCTACCCGGCGACGACAGCGCGTTCATAGCGAACGCCCTGATCGCGCGGCTCGGCGAGTTGCCGGACCTGCCCGCAAAGGTCGGGTTCGCCATCGACGCGGGGCCTGCTCCGGTGCTGAGCGATGTTCCGGCTGACTTTCGGGTCGAAAGAGGGACAGGCGGCGCACTGGTCCTGCGCGCCGACGGGCGGACCCATGGCGTAGTCGTGAGCGTGCAGGAAGCGGCCGAGGGGCTACTGTGCCTTGCCCGATGGTTCGTGGACAGCGGCGGCGTTCAGGCCGGGCGGATGGCGCGGCATTCAGGGGAGCTTCCCGATGCGGCGGCCGAGGCCCCTGCCCCGGCCCGGTCTCGCGCTGCTGCGCTGGCTGCAGCGCCTGGGCCATTCCATGCGGCGCCCTTTGGCCGGATCGAGGCTGCTGCGCTCCTCGCCGCGATGAAGAGTGGCGCGGAGGCTGTGCGGCTTACCCCCTGGCGCGGGCTGGTGCTGGAGGGAAGCAGCGCGCCCTCCGACGATCCGGCCGATCCGCGCCTTTCGGCGGATGCCTGTCCCGGCGCGCCCGCCTGCCCGCAATCGAGCGTCGCCACGCGCGATCTGGCCGCCCGGCTGGCGCCGCATGTTCGCGGACTTCATGTCTCGGGTTGCGCAAAGGGGTGCGCCCGGCCTTCGCAGGCGGCGGTGGTCCTCACCGGTCGGGATGGCCACTTCGACCTTGCCCATAATGCGCGGGCGGGCGCGCCGCCGCTGCAATCGGGCCTGTCGCCCGATCAGATAATCGCCCTCTTCGGAGCCAAATGATGCCGCATATTTACGAAACCAACGGGGCGGAAATCTATCGCCAGTCCTTCCGCATGATCCGGGCGGAGGCGGCGCTCGGCCGCTTTTCGGCGGAGGAAGAACGGGTCGCCGTGCGCATGATCCACGCGACGGGCATGGTTGGCCTGGCGCCGCATATCCGCTTTTCGCCGCGCTTCGCCACGGCCGTAATCACTGCGCTGGAGGCAGGGGCGCCCATTCTATGTGACGCGCGCATGGTGTCGGAAGGGATCACGCGCGCGCGCCTCCCTGCCGCCAATCCGGTCCTCTGCACTTTGACCGATCCCCAGGTCCCAGACCTCGCCAGCGCCATGGCGAATACCCGCTCGGCCGCCGCGCTGGAGCTGTGGCGGCCGCATCTCGCGGGAGCAGTGGTCGCGATCGGCAACGCCCCGACGGCGCTGTTCCACCTGCTCAACATGCTGGAAGACCTCGCCTGTCCGCGCCCCGCGGCCATCATCGGTTGCCCGGTCGGCTTTGTCGGCGCGGCGGAGTCCAAGGCAGCCTTGTGGGACGCGCAGCCGGTCCCTTGCTGCATCGTCGAAGGGCGGCTGGGCGGCAGCGCGATCACCGTCGCGGCCGTCAATGCGCTCGCGAGTGCGGCCGAATGATCGGGACCATTCACGGCGTGGGCCTAGGCCCCGGCGCGCAGGACCTGATGAGCGTGCGGGCCGACCGGCTGATCCGAGAGGCGCGCCATATCGCCTATTTCCGCAAGCCGGGCCGCGCAGGTCATGCCCGGAAAATCGTCGAAGGACTGTTGCGTCCCGACGCGGTCGAATATGCGATGGAATATCCGGTGACGACCGAGATTCCGGTCACGAACCCGCGATATAATGAGCGGCTTTCCGCCTTTTATGCGGATTGCACCGCGCATCTGCACGGGCTGGCGGCGGCGGGTGAGGATGTGGTTGTCCTCTGCGAGGGCGACCCCTTTTTCTACGGCAGCTTCATGCATCTGCACAGCCGCCTGTCATCACTTGCGCCCGTGCGAATCGTGCCCGGCATCACCGGCATGTCGGGGGCCTGGACGGCGAGCGGGACGCCGATCAGTTGGGGCGATGATGTGCTGACGGTGCTGATGGCGACGCTGCCCGAAGAAGAGCTGGCGCGCCGTATCCATGACACCAATGCGCTGGTCGTCATGAAGATCGGCCGCAATCTGGCGAAGCTGCGCCGGGCGGTGGAGGCGGCGGGGAAGCAGGACTGCGCCTGGCTGGTCGAATATGCCACGATGGCGGACCAGAAGATCACGCCGCTGCGCGAGGCAGAGGCGATCACCGGCTATTTTTCCATCCTGCTGGTCCATGGGCAGGGACGGCGACCATGAGCGGATGGGTGGCGGTAGCCGGGCTCGGGCCGGGAGCCGAAGGGCTGGTGACGCCCGAAGTGACACAGGCCTTGGCGGAGGCGACCGATCTGATCGGCTATGCCCCCTATGTCGCGCGGGTGGAGGATCGGCCCGGACTTCTACGCCATGCGTCGGACAATCGGGTGGAACTGGAGCGGGCGGCCCATGCGCTGGAACTGGCGGCGGCCGGGCGGCGCGTGGTGGTGGCGTCCTCCGGTGATCCGGGCGTGTTCGCCATGGCGTCGGCCTTGTTCGAGGCGCTGGAAGCCGGGCCGAAGGCGTGGCTGGGGATCGACATCCGCATCCTGCCCGGCATCACCGCCATGCTGGCCGCAGCCGCACGGGCGGGCGCTCCGCTGGGGCATGATTTCTGTGCGATCAACCTGTCCGATAATCTGAAGCCATGGGCGTTGATCGAGCGGCGCCTGCGCTTGGCCGCTCAGGCCGACTTCGCCATGGCCTTCTACAACCCTCGATCGAAGGCCCGGCCGGATGGCTTTGCGCACGCGCTCGACATCCTGCGTGAGGAATGCGGGAACGACCGGCTGATCCTTTTCGCGCGCGCCGTTTCGACGCGGGAAGAGGAATTGCGCGTCGTGACGCTGGGGCAGGCGAGCGCCGATATGGCGGACATGCGCACGATGGTGATCGTTGGATCAAGCCGCACCCGCCTGATCGAGCGCGCGGTTGGTCCCATCCTCTACACGCCGCGCTGGGCCGAATGAACGATCCACGTCAGCACATCGCTAAGGTCGTGAACGGATTGCACTTGTGGCATGGGCGGCCGGTCGATCATGATGACAGGCAAGCCGAGCGCCCGTGCGGCGTCGATCTTCGCGCGCGCGCCGTCGCCTCCTGCGTTTTTGGCGACGATCAATTCGATGCCGTGCGCGCGCATCAGGGCAAGATCGCCCGCCAGCGTGAAGGGGCCGCGATCCACGACCAGATGATGGCGCGGCAACGCGGGGGGCAGTTCGGGCGCATCGACGAAGCGGAGCAGGTAATGATGCTGCGGCTGGGCGGCGAAGGCTTCGACATGCATACGCCCAAGGGCCAGCATGACGCGCCGGGGGGCACCGTCGAGCGCCCGGACAGCGCCGCCGATATTGGGCACATGGGTCCAGCGGTCGCCCTCCCCTGCTTGCCACGCCGGGCGGGTGAGCATCAGATGGGCCGCGCCCGCCTCGCGCGAGGCCGCGAGTGCATTCGCGCTTATCGTCGCGGCGAAGGGATGGGTGGCATCGATAAGGTGGGTGACCCGCTCGGCCTTCAGATAGGCCGCCAGTCCAGCCGCGCCGCCAAAGCCGCCGACGCGCACCGGTACGGGCTGCGCGCGCGGGTTGCCGGTGCGTCCGGCATAGCTCAACATGGCGCGCTCCCCTCGCTCGGCAAGGGCTTTCGCGAGCGCGCTCGCTTCGGTCGTGCCGCCCAGGATCAGGATATTGCGCATGGTGGCTGAAGGTCCCTGGCTGACGATCATCGGCATTGGCGAGGATGGGGCGTCGGGCCTGTCCGACGCCGCTCGCGCCTTGCTGGAACGGGCCTGCCTCGTGACCGGCGCGCCGCGCCAGCTGGCGCTGCTGCCACCCCTTAGGGCGGAACTTCTGAACTGGCCAGTGCCCTTTGAGGATGGCGTGACGGCGCTGCTTGCCCAGAGAGGGGAGCCGGTGGTGATGCTGGCGTCAGGCGATCCCTTCTGGTTCGGCGCGGGGACCAGCGTCACGCGGCATCTTAGGACGGATGAATGGGTGGCGCATCCGGCGCCATCGACCTTCTCCCTTGCGGCTTCGCGCCTCGGCTGGGCGTTGCAGGAGGTGGCCTGCCATGGCCTGCATGCCGCGCCACTGACCCGGCTGAGGCCCGGACTTGCATCGGAACGCCGCGCCATCCTGCTGCTTCGCGACGGGGCGGCGGTGCATGCGCTTGCGTCCTATCTCAGTCAGGAGGGCTTTGGCGCGTCCATCCTGCATATCCTGGAAGCACTAGGGGGACCGCGCGAGCGGATCAGGCAGGTGCGGGCGCAGGAACTCATCTTTGACGATATCGCTCATCCCGTCGCCGTGGGCATCGATATGGCGGGTGATGGTGACGTGATGCCGTGCACGGGCGGACTTGCCGATGGCTGGTTCGATCATGACGGACAGATCAGCAAGCGGCCGGTTCGCGCGCTGACGCTGTCCGCGCTTGCCCCCCGGCCCGACGAGACATTGTGGGACATCGGCGCCGGATCGGGATCGATCGCCATCGAGTGGCTGCTCAGCCATGCTTCCACCCATGCGCTGGCTTTTGAGGCTGACCCGGTTCGCGCCGCGCGGGCAAGGGCAAATGCGGAACGGCTTGGCGTCGATCGGCTGACATTGATCGAAGGACGCGCGCCTTCGGTGCTGGAAGGCCGTGTTCGTCCTGACGCGATCTTCATCGGCGGCGGATTGAGTGAGGCGCTGGTCGAAACAATCATCGCCCTGCCCGGACAGCGAACCCGGCTGGTCGCGAACGCCGTGACGCTGGAATCCGAAGCGCTGCTGGCGCGATGGTATGGGCAGCTCGGTGGCGAACTGTTGCGGATCGAGTTGGCCAGCGCCGCGCCGATCGGCACGCGACGGGGGTGGAAAGCCGCCTATCCGCTGGTGCAGTGGAGCGTCACGCTATGATCGTTGCTGGCTTTGGCTGCCGCAGTGGTGCGAGTGAGCAAGCCTTGCGCGCGGCGCTGGGCGGGCATGGCGCTGGCGTCACTGCACTGGCGACCCTAATGCACAAGGAAGCGCTGCTCGCCCCCCTCGCCCGTGCCTTGGGCTTGCCGCTGATCCTGATCGATCCCTGCACTATCGAGGGAATGGACACGCCCACGCGCTCCAGCGCCAGTCTGGCGGCTTACGGCACCGGCAGCGTCGCCGAAGCGGTCGCGCTGACAGCAGTGGGTCTGGGCGCGCGACTGATCGCCGAGCGTCTCATCTCACCGGATGGGCAGGCCACCTGCGCTCTGGCTGAAGGAGTATCGCGATGACCGTCCATTTCATCGGCGCAGGACCGGGCGCGCCCGACCTGCTCACGCTGCGCGGCCGTGATCTGATCGCTGCCTCGCCCGTCTGCCTCTATGCCGGATCGCTGGTGCCGCGCGCGCTACTCGACCATTGCCCGGCCGGTGCGCGGATCGTGAACAGCGCGCCGCTGACACTCGACGAGATCGTCGCCATCATCGCAGAGGCGGATGCGGCGGGGCAGGATGTCGCGCGGCTGCATTCGGGCGACCTATCGATCTGGTCGGCGATGGGCGAGCAGATCCGCCGCCTCAAGGTTCTGGGCATCGGCTATACGGTGACGCCCGGCGTTCCGTCCTTCGCGGCAGCGGCAGCGGCACTGGAAGCGGAACTGACGCTGCCCGGACTTGGCCAGTCGCTCGTCCTCACGCGCACGGCGGGACGGGCTAGCGCGATGCCTTCGGGGGAGACGCTAGCGGCCTTTGGCGCGACCCGCGCGACGCTGGCGATCCACTTGTCCGTCCACAATCTGGCAAAGGTGGTCGCGGACCTGGTGCCGCTCTATGGCGGGGACTGCCCGGTGGCGATCGTCTGGCGCGCAAGCTGGCCTGATCAGCGGATCGTGCGAGGGACACTGACCACCATAGAGGCGCTGGCGGCGGACGGGCCGGAACGCACCGCAATCATCCTCGCCGGGCCGGTGCTGGGTGAGGAAGAGTTCGCCGAGAGCCAGCTTTATGCGCCCGGCTATGACCGGCGATTCCGTCCCTCGACGGCGGAATCCCGCTTCGCCGGATCGGAAGAATGACGCCCGGCATCCTCATCGCCGCGCCGCGATCCGGATCGGGCAAGACGGTCATCACACTAGGCCTGCTCAGGGCTTTGAAACGGCAGGGCGTCTGCGTTCAGTCCTACAAGTGCGGCCCTGATTATATCGACACGGGCTATCACCGGCTGGCAAGCGGCCGGCCCGCCTTCAACCTCGACAGCTGGGCGATGAATGCGCCGCTGCTCCACAGTCTGGCAGGCGAAGCAGCGGACGCCGACCTGATCGTCGCGGAGGGCGTGATGGGCCTGTTCGACGGCGCTCCGGCGCGCGGCGCAAGCGGCAACGGCAGCAGCTCCGACATAGCGGCTGCGCTTGGCTGGCCGGTCATCCTGATCATCGATGTATCGGGACAGAGCCAGTCGGCGGCTGCGATCGCGCATGGATTCCGCATGCTGCGGCCGGATGTGCACGTGGCAGGCGTCATCCTCAACCGCGTCGCTAGCTTCCGCCACGAGGCCATGATCCGGCAGGCGATGGCGGATGTGGGCATGCCCGTGCTGGGCGCGATCCCGCGATCTGCGGCCCTCTCCATCCCCGAACGGCACCTTGGCCTTGTCCAGGCGAACGAGCAGAAAGAGGTTGAGCAGACGATCGACGCCATCGCGGATATGATCGAGGCGCATGTCGATATTGCGGCTCTTCAAAAGGCGGCCGACGCGTTCCCCGGCACATCAGCGCTCCCCTATAGCTGCCCCCCACCGGGGCAGCGGATTGCACTGGCGCAGGATGCCGCCTTCTCCTTCACCTACGCCCATATGCTGAACGGCTGGCGCGCGGCGGGGGCGGAGATATTACCCTTTTCCCCCTTGGCTGATGAAGCGCCCGACCGCCAGGCCGACGCCATCTGGCTGCCCGGTGGTTATCCCGAACTGCATGCGGCTCAGATCGCCAATGCAGCGCGGTTTCTGGATGGCCTGCGCTTTCATGCGCTCAACCGTCCGATCCACGGCGAATGCGGCGGCTATATGGTGTTGGGACAAGCGATCATCGATGCGCAGGGGCGGTCGCATGCGATGGCAGGGCTGCTCGGGCTGGTATCCAGCTTTGCCGAACGACGGTTGCAACTGGGCTATCGGCAAGCGCAGCTGCTAGCGCCGATGGGCGGCCATGAGGCGGGAGCGGCGTTGTACGGGCATGAGTTTCACTATTCGACGATCGTGGATCAGCCCGACGCACCGCTTGCCCATGTCGTGGATGCGATGGACGCTGCCGTCGCCGCGACTGGATCGCACCGGGGACGGGTGACGGGCAGCTTCTTCCATCTTATCGCGGGTGCCGCATGATCCGCTTGTCACTGATCGGCATCGGCACGGGCAATCCCGATCATCTGACGCTCGCCGCCATCCGGGCGATGAACGATGCTGACCTGATCCTGCTGCCGCGCAAGGGAGAGGCCAAGTCCGACCTGATCGACCTGCGCCGGTCCATCTGTGCGCAGCTACTGACCGGCCCCGCACAGGTCGTCGAATTCGACATGCCCACGCGCGCCGATCAGGCCGCCTATGTCGAGGCGGTCCTCAACTGGCATGATGCAATCGCCGCGATCTGGATGGAGCAGATCGCGCTGCACCTGCCCGATGGCGGTACGGTTGCGCTGCTCGTCTGGGGTGACCCTTCGCTCTATGACAGCAGCCTGCGGATCGCGGAACGGCTTGGCCCATCGGTCGAGGTCAGCGTCGTGCCCGGCATCACCAGCGTTCAGGTGTTGACGGCCGCGCATGGCATCTGCCTCAACCGCCTGGCTGACCCGGTGCTGATCACCACCGGCAGGCAGTTGCGCGAACGCGGCTGGCCCAGTGGCATGCGCGATGTCGTCGTGATGCTGGACGGGGACTGCACCTTCCAGACGCTGGAGTCGGCAAAGCTGACGATCTGGTGGGGCGCCTATCTGGGCATGGAGCATCAGGCGCTGGCGCACGGTCCTTTGGCCGTGACGGGACCGGAAATCATCGACCGCCGGGCACAGCTGCGCCAGCGATATGGATGGATCATGGACGTGTATCTGCTGCGCCGGGACGCCTGAGGAAAAAGCGCTTCAGGCGGCGTTGACGGTCAGCTCGATTACCGGTTTGCTGATCACCGGACTAACTCCATCGATCGTCCCCATCGCGGCACGACGACGAAATTCGGCGGCCATTGCCTGATGCATGGTCCGCGCGGACGCATCGGCGGTTGTTGCCGCAAGCTGTTCATGCATCCGGGCTCGTTCAAGACATTCTTGTGCATTGAGGGCATGAGTCATGAAAATGCTCTCCTGCTTCTTTTTGAGCGCTCCATGCATCGCAGGATAAGACCGATCGCTGGAGCCACTCGCGAAACGCGGCAGAATTTACGCTTTTCCGCCTTGCTTTGGAAATGGAATCTTCGGACCGCCGGGGGCTGGCCGCCACGGCGCACCGCTTCAGCCGATCCAGCCCTGCTGTGGCTGGCAACGATGGCTTTTCAACTCCTTGCGGCTCTCGGCATGAACTTCGCTTAGCGCCACCTCATAACCCCATAGATTGGCGAGACTTTGCAGCACCATCGTCGCATCGGACGCGTCCAACACCACCCCATCGATGACCGCATGTTCCAGCATCAGCGTCCGGTCGCCCGCCAGGTCGACATCCACCACCTGGATATCGGGCTCCTGCCGGGCAATGTCATGCTCACGCGCGAGGGCGCGGCGGATACGGCGATAGCCGCGCTCATCATGAATGGCATCGACGCGCAGTTCCGACTCGCTTTCATGGTCGATCAGCTTGAACAGGCGCCACTGGCGGATAAGGTGCGGGCTAAGGAACTGCGATACGAAGCTTTCGTCGCGATAATTGGCCCAGATATCCTTCAGCACCTCGACCGGGTCGCGCGAACCGGCAATGTCGCTGAACCATTCGCGGTCTTCCGGCGTCGGGTCCATGCAGATCCGCTCGATGTCGGACATGATGCCAAAGCCCAGCGCATAGGGATTGAAGCCACCGAAATGGCCGGAATCGAACGTCGGCTGATAGACGACGCCTGTATGCGACTGGATGAATTCCATGAACGCGCCATCGGTTATCCAGCCGCGATCGTGCAGGATCGTCATGATGCGATAATGGGTGTAGGTGGCGCAGCCCTCGTTCATCGCCTTGGTCTGGCGCTGGGGGTAGAAATATTGGGCGATCAGGCGGACGATGCGCAAAATCTCGCGCTGCCAGCTTTGGAGGAGCGGGCCGGTCTTTTCCAGGAAATAGAGGATATTCTCCTGCGGCAGGCCAAGCGCGGCGCGGCGCTCGTCCGAGGGGACGGCGGCCGCTTTCGCGCCGACGGGGACGGTACGCCAGAGGTCGTCATAAATGCGATCGCGATAGGCTTGGCGCTCCGCCTCCCGCTCCGCCTCCGCCCTCAGGTCCCGGGGGCGAATGCGCGGATAACGGTGCACGCCCTGGTTCATGAGCGCATGGGCGGCGTCCAGCACTCGCTCGACGGCCAGTTGACCATATCGCTCTTCGCATTGCGTGATGTAGCCCTTGGCAAATTCCAGATAATCGAGAATGCCTTCCGCGTCCGTCCATTGGCGAAAGACATAATTATTCTTGAAGAAGTGGTTATGCCCGAAAGCAGCATGGGCGATGACCAGCGTCTGCATGGTCGCGCTGTTTTCCTGCATCAGATAGTTGATGCAGGGATCGCTGTTGATCACCAGCTCATAGGCTAGGCCGCGAAGCCCCTTGCGATAGAGCATTTCATTGGTCACGAACTGCTTGCCGAACGACCAATGTTTATAAAATAACGGCATGCCGATGGACGAATAGGCATCCAGCATCTGTTCGGCGCTGATGATCTCTATCTGATTGGGATAGATGTTGAGCTTCATCTCCTGAAGCGCGATCGGTTCGATCACTTCATAAATGCGGTTGATCAGCGAAAAATCCCAGTCGCTGCCGGTGAACAGCGGGGCGGATGCGCGCTCCCCCGTCAAGCGGGTGTCCCTTCGCCAACACCACGCCGCTGGAACAGTTCGCGGAACACCGGATATATTTCCCGCCGGTGCGACACCTTGCGCATCGTGAATTGCCGGTTCGCCTGACTGACGGGCGCATAAGCTTCCCAAAGCCCCGTGGCGGAAGTTGCCGCTTCGATCGAGGCGAACTCTTCCCGGCCGACTTCCAAATAGGCGAAATATTGGCAGAAGGGCAGGATTTCATTCTGCATCAGGTTGGCCACCCGCGCATTGTCCGACGCCAGCGTGTCGCCGTCCGAAGCCTGCGCGACATAGATGTTCCAGTCGCTGGGGCTGTACCGATCCTTGACCACCTCGATCAGCTTGTCGAGCGCGCTCGATACCAGCGTCCCGCCCGTCACCGTGCTGTAGAAGAATGTTTCCTCATCCACTTCGGCCGCGCGGTCGGTATGGTGGATGAACACCACGTCCACATGCTCGTAGCAGCGCGACAGAAACAGGTGAAGCAGCGCAAAGAAGCGCTTGGCGAGATCCTTCATATGCGCCGTCATGGAACCCGAAACGTCCATCAGGCAGAACATCACCGCCTGGGCCACGGGCCGGGGAACCGGCTCGAAACGGCGGAAACGCAGGTCGACGGGATCGATATAGGCGATGAGGTTGCGACGGCGAATGATGTGCGCTCGTTCCTCCTTCAGCCTTTCCAGCGCCACGGCATCGTCGGGCAAAGGCACCGCACGCCCCTCGATCTCGGCGATGGCCTCGTCAACCCGGCTAAGGTCGCGGCCACTCGGACGGCGCAGTGCGATGCGGCGGGACATCGCCTTTTGCATCGTGCGTGGGACGGACAGGTTGGACGGGTTGCCGATCGTCGAATAACCCGCCCGGCGCATGCCCTCTATCTTGCCCGCAACCAGCTTCTTCTTGGCCATGTCGGGCAGTTCAAGATCGTCGAGGAAAAGGTCGAGAAACTCCTCGCGGCTAAGCGCGAAGCGGAAATCATCCTGATCCTCGCCCTCCCCAGCCTGTGACCCGCCACCACCGCCGCCGTCGGGGCGCTTGATCCGGTCGCCTTCCAGAAACTCCTTATTGCCCGGCAGCACGCGTTCCCGGTCGCCGCCCTTTGCCGATCGATGCAGCGTGGGTTCGTGGATCGCGTCGCGCCGGATGGTGATTTCGCCTTCTCCGGCGAGGTCCTTGATGCTGCGGTCCTTCAGGCTGTCGCGCACCGCCTGGCTGACATAGGCCTTCGCCCTCCTCAGGAACCGTTGCCGGTTGACAAGGCTCTTGCCCCCTGGGTTCAGCCGTCTGTCGACTATGTGCATGGTGGCCTAAGCACCTCCATCCGTTTATCCGGCCTGCTTGACCCTTATATACCATTCCACCAGCCGACGGACCTGCCGTTCGGTGTAGCCACGCTCGATCATCCGCGCGACGAACTCGTCATGCTTGCCCGCCGTGTCGCCGTCCTTCTTGGACCCGAAGCTGATGACGGGCAGAAGGTCCTCGACCTGGCTGAACATCCGCTTTTCGATGACTTCGCGGATTTTCTCATAGCTCGTCCAGCTGGGATTGCGCCCGTCATTGCTGGCCCGCATGCGCAGCGCGAACTTCACGACCTCGTTCCGAAAATCCTTGGGATTGGCGATCCCGGCAGGCTTTTCGGTCTTGGACAATTCCTGATTGATGATTTCGCGATCAAGAAGCTGCCCGGTGTCGGGGTCCTTGAAATCCAAATCCTCGATCCACGCGTCGGCATAGGCGACATAGCGGTCGAACAGGTTCTGCCCATAGTCGTTATAGGATTCCAGATAGGCCTTCTGGATTTCATTGCCGATGAACTCGGCATAACGTGGCGCAAGCTCGCCCTTGATGAATTCCAGATATTTGGCCTCGACATCGGCGGGGAATTGTTCCTGCCGGACCATTCCTTCCAGCACATACATGAGGTGAACGGGGTCGGCGGCTATCTCACTGCTGTCATGGTTGAAGGTCGCAGACAGCGCCTTGAAGGCGAAGCGGGTAGACGTGCCCGACATGCCCTCATCCACACCGGCGGCATCGCGATATTCCTGCATGCTCTTGGCGCGCGGGTCGATCTCCCGCAGCATTTCGCCGTCGTAAACTCGCATCTTGGAATATAGATTGCTGTTCTCATGCTCCCGCAGGCGGGTCAGGACAGAAAAGCGCGCCAGCATGTCCAATGTCCCCGGAGCGCAAGGCGCCTTGCTGAGGTCAGATTCCCTCAGCAGTTTTTCATACACATGCCGTTCTTCAGTCGCCTGCAAGCTATAAGGCACCTTAATGACATAGATACGGTCAATGAAAGCTTCATTATTCTTGTTATTCTTGAAATTCGACCATTCCGATTCATTGGAATGGGCCATGATGATGCCATTGAAGGGGATGGCTCCGATATTCTCGGTGCCGATATAATTGCCCTCCTGCGTCGCGGTCAGCAGCGGATGGAGCATCTTGATCGGGGCCTTGAACATCTCGACAAACTCGAGCATCCCCTGGTTCGCACGATTCAGGCCACCGGAATAGCTGTAGGCGTCGGGATCGTTTTGCGACAGCATCTCCAGCTTGCGGATATCGACCTTACCGACCAACGAGCTGATGTCCTGATTATTCTCATCGCCCGGCTCGGTCTTGGCTATCGCGATCTGCCGCATGCGTGACGGCATGAGGCGGATGACCTTGAACTGAGAGATATCGCCTGAAAACTCATCCAGCCGCTTGCGTGCCCACGGGCTGATCATGCCAGTCAGGCGGCGGCGCGGGATGCTGTAATTATCCTCGATAAACGCGCCATGCGTTTCCGCGTCGAACAATGCCAGCGGGCTTTCGAAGATCGGGCTGATCTCGTCCCCCGCCTTGAGCGCATAGATGGGGTGCGTTTCCATCAACGCCTTGAGCCGTTCGGCCAGCGATGACTTGCCGCCGCCGACGGGGCCGAGCAGGTAGAGGATCTGCTTACGCTCCTCCAGACCCTGGCTGGCATGGCGCAGGAAGCTGACGATATGTTCGATCGTCGCTTCCATGCCGTAGAAATTGGCGAAGCTTTTATATCGGCGGATGGTGCGGTTCATGAAGATCCGCCCGAGCCGCTGATCGCGGGATGTGTCTATGATTTCCGGCTCGCCGATCGCCGCCAGCAGGCGCTCCGGTGCTGATGCATGCATCAGAGGATCATTGCGGCATCCCAGCAAATAATCCTCAATCGACATCTCGGCTTGACGCCGTTCGTCAAAATTCCGGGTGAAGCTCGAAAACAGTTCGCTTTTCGTCACTGACGACTCCCGCCGCAGTAGTCATGTTACGAATATAATACGCGCGAGACCGCAAAAATAGTCCTACAAAATTGAATGACTGTAAAAATTATTCCTGACCATCCGGATATTTCACGATAAACTGCCTGCGGAGCGCAGTCACCTTGACGATGTATGCGCCCCGCCGCGAACTCTGTCGCAGCGAGCGGAGCGAGCCTCATTGCTCCGCTCCCGAAGCCTTACTTCTTGCCGTTGCCGTTGCCCGAGCTTCCATTCCCGGAACTGCCGTTACCCGAACTCCCGTTCCCGGAGCTGCCATTTCCGGAGCTTCCATTGCCCGAGCTGGTGCCGCCCGTCGTAGTCCCGCCAGTGCTCGTCGTCGTGGTGCCACCTCCGCCGGTGCTGGAGCTACTTCCGCCGGTCGATGAGCCGCCAGCACTCGATCCACCGCTGGATGAACTTGACGAACTGGCCGAGCTACTCCCTGCGGATGATGCGAACAGGGCTACCTGCTGGTTCATCTGGCTACCTACCGCCTGCCCCAACAGCCAGGTTGCCCCGACCATCCCGCCGCCGATGATGGCCAGCAAAAGCGCATATTCGGCTGCCGTAGCGCCTCCATGATCGCGCCACAGTCCTGATATTGAAGCTGAAAAGATTCCAGACATGATGCTTCCCCCATTCGCCGATGCGCCTTCCCGGCGCACGGCGTCCACACCCGCCTTTAGATATATAGCATAAATGCTATTAACCGCGATGGGCAAAGAAGGGTATAAGAAGGCGACCGTTTCGCGGTCTTAAGAGCATGGAGAGGTGCGATGACATCCATTCTGCTCCACATTCACGACGATAGCGGCATGGAGAGCCGAATCCAGGCCGCCAGTGACATTGCCCGGGCGCTCGATGCGCATATCCACTGCGTGCAGGTCACCTCCATGCCTAACCTTGTCGCCGGGGATCTTTACGGCGGGGCATCCATCGCCCCCGCGATCATGGCCGAACTGCATCAGATCGATGCACGGATGCGTGCGAAGGTAGAACAACGGCTGCAACGCGAAGACGTGAATTGGGATTGGCGGCAGGTCGATGGCGACATTGTTCACGGCCTGCTTTCAGCGTCCGCCCTATGCGACTTCATGATCGTGACGCTGCCCGCTGGCCCTCGCCGTGAAATGAGCGATCCGTTGCATCTCGCCGCCGATCTGGCGATGGGCGGCCGCACACCAGTCCTCGCCGTGCCGGAGGACGCGCGGGGCATGATGATCACGGGCCGGGCGCTCGTCGCCTGGGAAGGATCGCGCGAGGCATCGGCCGCGCTCCGTCTGGCCGTGCCGCTGCTGAAGCATGCCGCCGAAGTGGATGTGGTAACCGTGGAGGAGGCAGGCAAATACCCCTTCCCCGCGACCGATGCGCCCGAATATCTCTCCCGCCATGGCGTCAGGACGCAATTCCACACATGGCCCCAGGATGGCCGCACCGTGGAGGCGACACTGAAAGCCGCGATCAATGTGCTGAAGCCCGATTGGATGGTGATGGGCGCTTTCGGGCACAGCCGCTGGCGCGAACTCGTCTTTGGTGGCGTAACCCGCACGATGCTGCGCGAGGCCCATGTCCCGCTGTTGCTGGCGCACTGACGAGGCCGCAGCGAAGCTCCGATCCGGAGAGATTGCGCCAAATTGAACCTTTCACGGGCCTGGGCACACGCAAGAAAAGCCCTTGCGCGCGCCGCGCCACGCAAATGCCGGGCGAAGAAGTTAACGCCGGGCAATCTTTGCCCCTCCGGTCCCATCAAATCGGCGGCATCTCCGGTCCCATCGGCCGCCGATAAAGCATAGATTCCCCGAAGCTACAGGGTCTTGCCTCCACGCGGGGCGAATTGCGTGGACGCAAGATCAAGGGGGGAATTGATGCAATTGGGGTGGAAAGCCAGGATCATGATGGTTGCAGGCATGGTTGCCGCCATGCTGTTCCTGCTGCTGGGCGTTCGCGAAATGCAACGATCGTCAGCCGCGACGGTCCCGCCGATCCGCTCGGAAGCGGACAGTCGATCCCCCCAACCCGTCGTCCTTGCATCCGCCGCCCGCCCGATCCGGACAGGCGAGACGATCACCGCCGCGATGATCCGCAATGCGATAGCTGACCCCACTCGCCACCCGACCGCCGCCACGCCCGCCGAACTGATCGGCAAGGTCGCCACCCGCGCCATTGCCGCAGGTGCGCTTATCCCCCGGGACGCGGTCGGCGGCGAGGAAAAGCTCGCGATCCGCGTGCCCGTAGGCATGCGGGCGATCAGCATCGACACCACGGCCGAAATCGCGGTGGCAGGCCTTGTCCGCCCCGGCGACCGCGTGGACGTGCAGGTCGTCTATCCCGGCGCTGACGCCATCAGCGGCGCGCGCGGCGCAGGCCGCAGCCGCGCCCAGACATTGCTTCAGATGGTTCAGGTGCTTGCCGTGGGCGACGCCGTCCTCGGCACCGCGCCAGCATCAGGGACGAAAGACCAGCTTTCCGCCCCGCCACTGCCCGCCCGAACCGTGACACTGGCGCTCGATCCCCGCCAAGTCTCCATCCTGTCGTTGGCTAAAAGCACGGGCGCGCTCACTCTTTCCCTTCGCAATCCGGTAGACAGCGAGCAGGTCGCGGTCGCGGCGGCCAATTCCAACAGTCCTGATCCCGCCCCGCTCGCCCCGGCCCTGGCCGCGCGCCCTGCGCCCGTGTCCGCGCAGGCCCGCCCCGCCCCTGCCCCCCGCCAGCCGATCGAGCTGGTCATCGGCGAGCGCCGCGAAACCATCTATTCGGGGAGCGCCCAGCGTTGAAGCTCATCCTCGCCCTCGCAGCAGCGCTCGCCGCAGCACCGCCCGCCCAGGCGCAGGACCAAAGGTCGCTGTCGATCCAGCAGAAGCGGACGCTCACCTACCCCCGCCCCATCGGTCGGATAGAGGTGGATCGCGACGACGTCATTTCGGTCGCCGCGCCAACCGCCCGGTCCTTGAGCGTGACCGGCATCGGGTCCGGCACCACCACAGTCAGCATATTCAGCCGCGACGGGTCGCTGATGGCGGAAACGCGCTTTGCCGTGTCGTCCTCCCCAGTAACCGCGCGGGAGCCGGGCGCACTCCTCAGCCCGCATATCGTCGCAGGCGAGCAGGTCGTCGCCGTCGATGTGCAATTCGCCGCCGTATCCTCCTCCACGCTCAAGGCTTTGGGGTTCAACTTCTCCAAACTGAGCGGCGACATTCAGGGCGCGGTCGTCTCCCCCAGCAGCTTCAAGAGCGCCAGCTTCGCACCCGGTGGCTCCTCGCTGGACGCAAGCGTGCCGATCCAGAATGCGTTCAACCTGTTCCTATCCGCCCCCAATCGCGGCATCAACGCGGTGCTGAGCGCCCTGTCCTCCAACGGGCTGTCCGAACTGCTGGCCCAGCCCACCCTGCTGGTCCGATCGGGCGAGCAGGCAAGCTTCCTCGCCGGGGGCGAAATACCGGTCCCGGTGCCGCAAGCGTCGGGCAACGGCAACGCCATCTCCATCCAATATAAGGAATTCGGCGTCCGCCTGTCCGTCACCCCCTTCGTCCTGTCACCCGACCAGATCGTGCTGAAAATCGCGCCGGAAGTCAGCGAACTCGACTATAATAGCGGCGTCCAGTTGCAGGGCTATGTCGTGCCGGGCCTGCGCCGCCGTTCTGCGGAAACCACAGTGGAACTTGGCAGCGGCCAGAGCTTCGTGATCGCGGGCCTAAGCTATTCCAGCCAATCGACCACACGGGAAAAGACGCCGCTGCTAGGCGACATTCCCGTGATCGGCGCCTTCTTCCGCCGCCAGCAGACGCAGAAGGAACGGCAGGAATTGGTCATCGTCGCAACCCCCCGGCTGGTGGGACCGGTGCAGGCAAAGGACGTGCCCGCCCTGCCCGGATCGCTGCTCGACACCAAAGACCCGATCGTCCCCTTCGGCGTGGTGAGGCCATGACGATGGCGCGCATCATCCTCCTGTCAGTCGACCACAGCCTCGCCGCCCGGATCAGCGATGCCATGGAAGGCCGCGCAGCGGTCGAGCTGGCACAAGCAGTCACGCCGGAGATGGTCGAGGGGCCATGCGTAATCCTGGTGGACCGGGACGCGATCCCTCCAGAACGCTCGATAGCAACAGCCCTGTCGGCAGTGGCCGAAGGCGCGACCGGACGCCCGATCGTGCTTGTCACCGGCGAAACGGGCGCCGACGAGATATTACACGCCATCCGTTCCGGCGCGGACGATGTCATTCCCCGCGCGGCGGAAGGTGACGAAATCGCCACTGTTCTCGGGCGCCTCCTCAACCGCTCGACCGCCGATCATGGCAAGGACGGACGGCTGACACTGGTCCTCGGCGCGGACGCCGAAGCCGCCGCGATGGTCGCGACCGACATGGCAGTCAGCCGCGCCCGCGCCGGTTCATCGACGCTGCTGATAGACTTCACCATGCCGACCAGCGCGGCCGAGGCCTATCTCGACCTCCCGGTAAGCTACGGCATTGCATCGGCCATCGCCGACATAGAGCGCCTCGACGCAAGCCTGCTGTCCAGCGCCCTCGCCCGGCATGATCCAAGCGGCCTGATGCTCCTCACGCTGGACGGCGGATCGGGAACAGAACCTGCGGGCATCGCCCCCGCCGATATCGCCGCGCTCGTCCGCCTGCTGCGTGCCTGCTGCGGCGACCTGATCCTCTGCGCGGGCAGTCTGCGTCATCCGGGCCTCCTGCGCACACTGGCTTCGCTCGCCGACCGCATCGAGCTGGTCTGCGCGCAATCAATCCGCGAGATGGACGCCTGCCGCCGCCTGCTGGAGCGCATCGGCGATGATGAAAGCACGCTCGCCCGCACACGCCTGCTCGTCTGGGATCATCAGCCCGCCATTTTGCTGGACAGCCGCCGCATGAGCGACATCCTGCGCACCAGCAGCACCCTGCCGCTCCCCATCGACCAGATAGGCCTGCGCAACGCCCTGAATGCGGGCCGCCCGCTCGCCATGGAGGCCGCGCCGGATCGCTATATGCGCGCCATCCGCACCGCCTGCGGCATCGAACCACAGCGATCGTCCAACAACCTCGAACGCCTGCGCCGCCTGCTCCAGCGCCCGGTCGAGCCAGCAGCGTGAGCCTGCTCTTCGACACCAGCCTGCCACGCGGCACGGCACGGCCCGCTCCGGTGGCGCAGCCAGCCGCCCAGCGGATGAGCGATAGCTATCAGGCCGTCATGGCGCAGACCTGCGCGCAAGTCATCGAACAGCTGGAAGAACGCGGCAGCACCGCCGAAACATTAGGCGCCCGAGCCCTCCGCGCCGAAATAGAACAAGTCATCACCAGCCGCAGCAGGCGCGGACAACTCGCCCTCAATTCAGCGGAACGGCTGCTGCTGATCGAGGATGTGGAGGATGAGGTCGCCGGGCTCGGCCCGCTCGCGCCGCTGCTCCGCGATGGCAGCATCGACGACATCATCGTCAACGGCCCCGGCACCATCTATGTCGAACGCAGCGGCCTGCTGGAGAAGGTGGACCGGCGCTTCCGCGACGACGCGCATCTTATGAACATCATCCAGCGGATCGTCGGCCCCATCGGCCGCCGCGTGGATGAAGCCAGCCCCTATGTCGACGCGCGCCTTGCCGACGGCTCCCGCGTCAATATCGTCATCCCGCCGGTCGCCCTCGACGGCCCCATGCTGTCCATCCGCAAGTTCCGCATGCAGGCGCTGGGCATAGAGGATTTCATCAACCGCCAGGTGATGAGCGCCGAAATGGCCGCCTATCTTGCCGCCGCCGTGCGGTCGCGGCTCAACATCCTCATCTGCGGCGGCACCGGCGCGGGCAAATCCACCCTGCTGAACATGCTGTCCCACTTCATCAGCGAGCGCGAGCGGCTGATCACCATAGAGGATGCCGCCGAGTTGCAATTGCGGCAGGACCATGTCGTCCGGCTGGAAACCCGCCCGCCCAATGTCGATGGCAATCGAGAGATCAGCGCGCGCGAACTCGTCCGCAACGCGCTGCGCATGCGGCCCGACCGCATCATCCTGGGCGAGGTACGCGGGGTCGAGGTCGTGGAGATGCTGCAAGCCATGTCCACCGGCCATGACGGGTCGATGGCGACGCTGCACGGCAACAGCCCCCGCGATGCCTTCGCCCGTCTCGAAATGCTGATGGGCTTTGCCGGGGTCCAGAATGACATCCGCGCGATCCGCCGCTTCATCGCCAACAGCGTGCATGTCGTAGTGCATATCCAGCGCCTGTCGAACGGCAGCCGCCGCGTCACCGGCGTGACGGAAGTCACCGGCATTGAGGGCGAAGCCTATTCCTTCAACGAGCTGTTCAGCTTTCACGAACAGCCCGCCATGTCCGGCATGGGCGAATTTCGCAGCCACTCGCCTCGGCCCTATTTCGCGCCGCGCCTGCGCGATTATGCGCCCGCCCCCCTCCGGCAGGGCATAGTATGAAGGCGGCGGCGTTCCTCCTGCTCGCGCTGCTGACGCTGGCAGCGGCGGCCTCCCCGCTGCTCGCCCTGCGCATGCGGGAACAGGCGCGCCTTACACGGCGGCTGGCCGCGATCGCTCCCGGCAATGCCCCGGCGCTTCGGCAAAACGTCCGCCTGACGGTCCCCAGCCTCGCCGCGCCACTGCTGGCCCGCGCGCAACTGGAGGTCACGACGCGCGCGATCGGCATCTTCGGCGGCTGCATGGCGTTGTTCACCCTCGCCACATTGCTGGCCGCCGGTCCCATCGCGACGGTGATCGTGCTGCCCCTGCCGCCTGCACTCATGTTCCTGTGGATCAGGTCGCGCGCTCAGCGCCGGGTGAATGCCCTTATCGAGGCCCTCCCCTTCTACATCGATGCCGTACGCCAGATGCAGGCGGTCGGCAGCTCCCTGCCGCAAGCGCTGGAACGATCACTCACCGACGCACCCGGCATCGTCCGCAGCTATCTTGCGCCAGCCGCACGCCGCCTCGAACTCGGCGCCCCGGTGAGCGAGGCGATGCAGCAACTCGCAGACCGGCTGCGCGTTCCTGAAATGTCGATGCTGGCCGCCGCGATCCGCACCAATATGCGCTATGGCGGCCCCGTCAGCGCGGTGCTGTCGAACCTTTCCGCGATCCTGCGCGAACGCATCCGCATCGCCCGCGAGCTAAAGGCCGCGACCTCGGAAGCCAAGGTCAGCTCCCGCGTGCTGATCGCCATGCCGATCGTCGCGATGGCGCTGCTGATGGCATCCAACCCCGCCTATATCGACTTCTTCCTCGACGACGCGCGCGGCCACCGCATGGCTGTGATCGCCATCGGGCTTCAGATCGCAGGCATGCTGGTCATGCGCCGGGTGATGAGGCTCGCCTTCTGATGCAGTCGGCCTTCCTCCTCGCCTGCCTCCTCATGGCGCTCATCGGACTCGGCATAGCCTTGCTCGGCAGCCGGATGCTGATCGCCGACCAAAGGCTGGAGGCACGGCTCGCCCGGATTACGCCAACGAGGCAAGCCAAGCCCACGCTCCGCCTGCCCACCATCCTCGGCGCCGAGGGCCGCGATCGGTCCAGCCTCGAAAAACAATTGCAGCTAGCGGGTTATCAAGACCCGCGCGCCATCAACCACTTCCTCTGGCTGCGCCTGGCCACAACCATCCTGGCGGCGCTGCTGGCCGCGCTTCTATGCCGCATCGCCTGGGGCGGCTGGCTATCGCGCCCAATGCTCATCATCATCGCCGCAGGACTCGCCTTCGTCGGCGCGCGCCAAGCGCTGAACCTGCTCGCATCCGGCCGGGCAAGGAAGATCACCGCCGAATTTCCCTTCCTGCTCGATCTCATGCTGATGATGCTGGAAAGCGGCGTGTCGCTAGACCAATGCTTCCGCTCGATCGCGCGCGACGAACAGGTGGCGGTGCCGCACCACGGCCAACTGATCGCCCTGCTCGTCACTGACCTCGACCGGGGCATGCGTTACGAACTGGCGCTCGACCGCTGGGCCGCGCGGGTGGCAGTCAGCGGCGCGAAAGAACTCGCATCCCTCTTCCGCCAGGCCATGTTCCAGGGGATAGAGCTTGCCCCGGCCCTGCGCGAATTTGCCCGCGAATTCACCCAGCGCCGCGTCGCCCGCGCGCGGGAAGCAATGGGCGGCATTACCGTGCGCATGGTCGTGCTGATGATCCTCTTCTTCATGCCCGCCCTGTTCATCGTTCTGGGCGGGCCTCCCGTGGTCGCCATCCTCGACACCTTGCGGGCGAGCGCGCGATGATGTGGCTCCTCCCCCTGCTGCTGGCCGCCACCGACATGTCCGGTTCGACGCGCAGCCTTTACTTGCAACTCATCCATCAGGCGCGCGCCGATGGCAGGCCCCGCGCGGCCATCGCCTATCTCGACGATTTCGACCGCCGCTATCCCGGCGACCGCGACGCGCGCATCCTGCGCATCAACAGCCTGCTCGACCTCAACGACCTCAATGGAGCCGAAGCAGCCGCCGCAGCGCTCCCCGACGGCGGCGGCAGCGCGGTGCGCGGCCATCTGCTCGCCGCACGCGGACGCTGGTCCGAAGCCATCGCGCCCTACAGCCAAGCCGTTCAGGCAAGCCCCGCCAACCCCATGCTCCGCAACGCGCTCGGCTTCGCCCAGCTACGCGCGGGGCTGGCGACAGAGGCGGCGGAAAGCCTGCGCGGCGCGCTGGACCTGTCGCCGGGCACCCCAGTGATCCGCAACAACCTGCTGCTGGCGTTGAAAGCAGCCGGTCAAAATAACGAGGCGGAAGCCCTCCTCTCCACCATCCGCGATGAGCCTCAGCGTGACGCCCTCCGCCGCCAGATCGCCACCGAAGCCGCTCGCCTCCCTGCACCAAAGGACCGCTGATGCTCTGCCTTTGCCTTCTATTGGCTTCCGCCCCCACGCTCCCCCAGCCCGACCAGGCACGCCGCGTCATCGAATGGCAGCTACGCTCGCCGCCCCGCGCGCAGGAAAGCACCGGCCTAAGCGCGGAAGAAGCAGAGGTGATCCGCAACCGCTACCTGCAATCCATCGGCCAGCGCCTGCCCCGCTCCGCCGATCAGGACGCCCCCGCCTTTCCATGATGCTGCTCCGCCGCCTGCATGCCCTGTGGCACGACCGGCGTGCAGCCGTGGTGCCGATGGTCGCGGCATTCGGCGCCGTGCTGGTCGGGGCGATGGGCTTCGCCCTCGACGCGGGCCTCTATTATGCCGGGAGCCGCGACCTGCGCGCGGCAACCGAAAGCGCCGCGCTCGCCGCCGCCATGTATCCCGCGCAGGCAGAGGCGCGCGCGCGCGACAGCCTCAGCCGCAACGGCTATGATCCCGCTATCCTGCGTTCGGTGGAGCTTGGCCGCTATTGCGCCGACGCGGCCCTTTCCGCGTCCCAGCGGTTCGACGCCAGCTTCACCCGCTGCCCCGGCAATGGACAGCCCGACGCCGTGCGCATCCGCACCGGCAAGCCGAGCCGTCAATTCTTCACCCTCGTCCTGGGGGGCGCCAATCCCATACCCGACCTGTCCGCCACCGCCACCGCCGCGCGCATCGACGAAGCAGGCGTCGGCGTCAGCTCCGGCATCCTCACCGTCACCAACTCGCTGGTGAACAGCGTCAACGACCTCCTCGGCGGGCTCCTTGGTATCCAACTGCAATTGGGAATCAGCGACGTCCAGACGCTGATGGGCGGCTATGTCGATGCAGGCCGCTTCTTCGACGCTCTTGCGCAGCGCATCGGCGAAACGGGCACTTATGGCACCCTGACCGCCCGCAGCGTGGGATTGCGTGACCTGATGCTGGCGGCGGCAAGCGCGGCCGACCAACCAGCCACCGCCGCCACCCTGACCCTCGTCGCAGGCCGGGTGAGCAATAGCTACTCCGTGCCATTGCAGGGCCTCTTCGGGCTTGGCGTATGGAAGAACATGCCGGTCGGCGAAGCGGACGAGCAACCCGGCCTGCGCGCCGGACTCAACGCCTATCAGCTTTTCGCCTTCGCCGTCCAGGCGGGCAATGGCAGCATCGACCTGTCCGACGCCATCAGCCGCGTCGCATCGGGCAGCACGATCCGCCTCGCCGCCGTCGCCACCGGCCCCATCGACAGGCCGCGCTTCTCCTTCGGACCAGCGGGCGAGACCAGCGCCAGCACATCAGCGCTGCGGTTGCAGCTGAACCTTGGGCTCAACCTCAACATTCTGGGGATCGGCGTCGAATCCGTCCCGCTGCTTATCGACGTCGCCGCAGCCCGTGCCGAAGTCAGCGCCATAGATTGCGCCAACACGGCGGAGCAGGCGCGCGACAGCCGGGTCAGCATTCTCGCCAGCTCCGGCCTCGTCAACGCCTATATCGGTCAGGCGCCCGCCAACGCCATGAGCCGCCCGATGCCGCCGCTTTCCGCCAGCGACATAGCCCCCGCCCGCATCCTGAACGTCCTCAACCTCATCACCGCCGACGCCCGCGCGGTCGCGCAGCCGGTGATGGGCAACAGCGGAACGCTGGTCTTCGGGCCGGGCGGTCAGGGGACGATTGGACGCCCCGGCGCGCCCGGAACACCCGCCACCATCGGCAACGGGTCGCAAACGGGGCCGCTGCTGACATCCCTCACCAATAGCCTCAGCGGCCCGAGCGGCCTTCAGGTGAAGGCGCTCAACCTCTGCATCTGGCCAGTCTGCGATGCAGGCGCCACGCGGTCCCAACTGCTCGGCGCGATCACCACGCCGCTGGCGACGCTCATCGGCAACACCGCCGATCCACTGCTCGACAATCTGCTCGCCGCCCTCGGCATCCAGCTTGGCCATGCGACCATCTGGGTCACGGGCGCGCGCTGCGGCGTGCCGGTGCTGATTTAAGGAGACCGGCGGCGCGATCCCCCTCCACGCGCCGCCGATCATGACCGGAGGGATATGAGGAGAATGACGATGATCATCGATGTGGCACGAAAGTTCATGAAGCGGCTGGCGCGCGATCAGAAGGGCCTGACCGCCGTGGAATATGCGGTGCTGGGCGGCGTGATCGTGGCCGCGATCACGGCGCTTCAGACCGACTTCACCAATGGCCTGAAGGGCGCCTTCACCGCCCTGTTCAACAGCGTCAGCTAAACCACCGATGACAGTCCGCCGCAGGAGGAGCCGCGCCCCCGCGTCCCGGCTCCTCCACTGTCAGAAAGGCATCGCGGCGCTGGAATTCGCGCTCGTCACTCCAGCGCTGCTGATGCTCATCTTCGCGATCATCATCTATTCTTTCTGGTTCTCGGCGCTGCTCGGCGTCCGCCATGCCGCTGCGGAAGGGGCGCGCGCTGCGATGGCGGGCCTTTCCTCCAACGAACGCGCTACCCTCGCCCGTACCCGCGCACAGGCTGTGATCAACGGCTATGGCACGCTGCTCTCTTCCGGAGGGACAGCCGACATTCAGGCCGCGCCAGACGGCATCGGGCAGTTCAAGGTCCAGGTTCGCTACGACATGAGCGGGTCGCCGCTGATGCGCTACTCCACCTTCATCCCGCTCCCCTCGACCACGCTCGGCGCAACCGTGATCGTCACCAACGGCAGCTACTGACCGGCCCGGCTTGCCGCCCTGCCGCACCGTCTACGAATATCAACAATCCCCTTTCCTTTTCGCCAACGGCTGCGTAACTGTCCGCTCTCGCCAAGACGCGCGCGCAATATTGATTGTCCGCGCGTCGCGGGATGCCCGGAACGGCGCCAAGCGCCAGTTCGGATGTCCGCGGGGTAGTTTAGGGCACGCTTTTGCACCCGCAAAAGACGCCGCCATGCAGGAGTTAGCCATGCTTTCAAAGGTCACGCTCGCCAATACCGACCTCTCGGTCAGCCGTCTGTGCTACGGCACCAACATGCTCGGCTGGTCGATCGACCAGGACCGCAGCAACGCGATCCTCGACAAGTTCCTGGAGCTGGGCGGCAATTTCGTCGATACCGCTCGCTCCTATGGCGACTGGATGCCCGACGCGCCCAAGGGCGCCAGCGAACGCGCCATCGGCGCCTGGCTGAAGGGCAAGAAGCGCGAAGACGTCATCGTCGCGACCAAGGGCGGTCATTTCGATATGCGCGCGGGCGACTATCGCAACCGCGTCAACCCGACCGACATCGGCAGCGACCTCAATGAGAGCCTTGAGCATCTGGGCGTCGACACGATCGACCTCTACTGGGTCCACATGGACAATCCGGAAACCCCGGTTGCAGAACTGATCGACTTCCTGAACGATGCCAAGAATGCGGGCAAGATCCGCTATTTCGGCGCGTCCAACTGGTCGGACGCCCGCGTGCTGGAAGCCAATGAATACGCCAAGGCGAACGGCAAGGCCGGCTTCATCGCCGTCGAACCCTTCTGGGGCCTCGCCAAGCCGAATGAAGAGGCTGCCACCGCTCAGGGCTACCAGATGTATTTCGAAGATCATGGCGGCAAGCTCAAGGATGCTGGCCTCGCCATCATCCCCTATTGCTCGCAGAGCCGCGGCTACTTTGCCTTCGCCGAAAAGGGCGAAGTTCCCGAACATCTTCAGGGCTTCTACGACAACCCGGTGAACAAGGACCGCCTGGCCGCCGCCAAGGACGTCGCCGCCAAGCATGGCGTCAGCGTTTCGGACGTAGTGCTCGCCTATCTCCTGAACCAGCCGCAGCAGGTGATCCCCATCTTCGGCGCGTCCAGCCCGGCCCGTATCGAGGAAGCCGTCAAGGCCGCCTCGGTCACCCTGTCGGCTGACGAAGTGGCGGCGCTGAAGATCGGCTGATCTTCCTAAGCGCAAAAAGAATGAAAGGGGGCGATCGGGTGATCGCCCCCTTTTTTATTGTTCATCCTGATCAAATTTGCGCGAAGCGATCAATCTGGAAAGAATTTTACAAATTATTACGCGATCAACGTTATTTTTTCCTGACTAACCGCGAATGAGGAGGTAAAAGGCGAGAAGACCATACGCATGTGGCAAATGTAGGAGATGATGATGACCGCTGCCCCTGCCCTTTCACAATCACGGTCGGGCGCGGCGCCTGCATCTCTCACCACGCCGGGCCAGATCGGCGCGCTGACCCTCCCCAACCGAATCATCGTTACCGCCATGGGCGTCAGCCTGGCCGAAGCAGACGGCACGGTCAGCCAGCGCTTGATCGATTATCATGTCGCGCAGGCAAAGGGCGGCGCGGGCCTGATCATCATGGGCGTCACCGGCGTCGCTTGGCCAGTGGGCGCGGTTCAGCCCAACCAGACCGCGATCTCGGACGACCGCTTCCTACCGGGACTCACGAAACTCACCGAGGCCGTCCACGCGGCTGGCGGACGGATCGCGGCACAGCTCCACCATGGCGGCCTCGTCGCCGGGCATAGCGCGCAGGACGGCCATCCCCTTTGGGCTCCGGCCTATCCGCCCCCCTTTGCAGGCGACTTCCCCGACTTTTTCCTACCCGAAGAAATGGCGGCTTTCGCTGGCGGCGTTGAACCGCAGGTAAAGGTTCTGGAGAAGGCCGACATCGAAGCCGCCGTCCGCCAGTTCGCCGACGCCGCGCTCCGCGCCAAGCGCGCCGGAATGGACGGTCTGGAAATCCATGGCGGCCATGGCTACCTGCTCTCCTCCTTCGTCTCCCCCTCCACCAACACGCGGCAGGATGAATATGGCGGCGACGTGCCGGGCCGTGCGCGCCTGTTGCTGGAGGTTGTACGCGCCGTTCGCGCGGCGGTCGGTCCCGACTTCCCGATGTGGGTCAAGATGGACTCGCGCGAACTGGGCAAGAAGAACGGCATCACCATCGACCATGCCCTCGAACTTGCGCCGCTGGTCGAAGCAGCGGGCGCCGACGCGCTCACCATCACCGCCTATCATGATGTTGGCCAGGGCAAGCTCCACTCCGGCTCCAACATCCCGCACGAACCCGCCTTCAATCTGGAAGCCGCCGCCGCCATCCGGAAGGTCGTTTCCATCCCGGTGATCGCATCGGGCCGGGTGGAAATCGACCGGGGCGAAAAGGGATTGGCTCAGGGCGAATTCGACTTCCTCGCCATGGGACGCAAACTGCTTGCGGACCCCGATCTGCCCCGCAAGCTGACCGAAGGCCGGGTGGCCGACATCCGCCCCTGCATCTACTGCTATACCTGCGTCAGCACCGCCTATCTGCGCGAACAGGTGCGCTGCGCCGTCCGATCGGAAACGGGCTATGAGGACCTCGATTGGTCCCCGGCCAAGGTTCCGGGCCATGTCGTGATCGTCGGCGGTGGCCCCGGCGGCATGGAGGCCGCGCGCAGGCTGGACCTTGCGGGCGCCAGGGTCACGCTCATTGAAAAGTCCGATCGTCTGGGCGGCACGCTGCGCTTCGCAGGTCTCGCCTATGAACCCAATGAGCGGCTGCTCAACTGGCTGCGCGACCAGATCGGCCAGTCGAAGGTCGATGTGCGCCTGAAGACGGTGGCGACCCCGGACCTCATCGCCAGCCTGATGCCCGACAAGGTCATCGTTGCGACCGGCGCTGTGCGCGACATGCCGCCGATCCCCGGCAATGATCAGGACTTCGTTCTGTCGGGCGACGACCTGCGCGGCATGATGCTGGGCGAGGACTCCGCCGAAATCCGCCGCAAGACCAGCTGGACGACCCGCGTCGCGACAAAGCTCGGCGCGGCCACCGGCGCGACCGCCAATCTCGATCTGGTGCGCAAGGCGACCCACGCCTGGATGCCGCTCGGCAAGCGCGTCGTCATCATCGGCGGCGAACTGGTCGGCGTCGAACTCGCCGAATTCCTGATGGAACGTGGCCGTGAGGTAACGGTCATCGGCGAAGCCCCCCGGTTCGGCGGCGGCCTGCTGCTGGTGCGCCGCATGCGCCTGCTAGCCGAGCTGCGCGAACATGGCGTGGCCATGTTCCCCGGCGCGAGCGGCATCGCGATCGGCAAGAACAGCGTCAGCTTCACCAATGCAGACGGCGAGCAGAAGAGCGTCGCTGCCGATCATGTCGTGGTGGCCATGGGCGCCCACGGCGACTCCACCCTCGCCAACGCGCTTCGCGCACAGGGCCATGATGTGGTGGAGGTCGGCGACGGCACCGGCGTCACCTACATCGAAGGCGCGATCCGTGGCGCGGCTGAAGCCGTAGCCGCCATGGGACGCTGATCGGACGTTCAACGTCAAAGAAAAGGGGAGCGCCGCAACGCTCCCCTTTTTGTATCTAGGCGGCCCTTATCTTGACCACCTCTCCCCGTTCGCCCTGAGCCTGTCGAAGGGCTTTACTTCCTTTTAGCAGTGAAGGGCTTCGACAAGCTCAGCCCGAACGGATTTGAGGGATTAAAAACCCTCACCGCCCGACCAATTCAGCCCCAGCCTCAACCCGATAATCCGCCAACACCGGCGCCGCCATGGCATCGGCAAACGCCTCATAGCTCCAGGGCCAGCTAGCCGGGACGCCCGTCGCATCCAGATACCAACTGCTGCAACCCGATCCGAAGATCGTCGTCCGGGCAGCCGCGATGCGCCTTTCCTCATAATCCGCATGAGCGTCAGCACTCGGTTCAACCGCCCGCGCCTCTCCGGATCGCAGGAGGTCCAGCAACTGATCGACATACGCCCATTGCTTCTCCGCAATATCGATCAGGGAGAAGTTTCCGACTGGTCCAGTCGGCCCATTCAGCATGAAGAAGTTCGGAAAGCCCGGGATCGTCACCGCATAATAGGCCGTCGGACGAACGGACCACACATCATCCAGCGAAACGCCGCCCCGGCCCAGCACCGTTGTCGGGCGGATGAAGCGATCTGCATGAAAGCCGGTCGCCAGCACCAGCGTATCCAGTTCGTGCAGCCGCCCGTCCTCCATCCGTACGCCCTTCGCTTCCACACGGGCAATGCGGTCACGCTCCACCTCGACATTGGGATGCTGGACGGCATCATAATAGGACCAGCTGTAGATCAGCCGCTTGCACGCCGCGCGGTAATTGGGGCGCAACTTTTCCTTGAGCTCCGGATCGCGAATGCTGTTCTCCAGATTGTCGAGGCAGATTTGCTCGATCGCCGCGATCTCCGGACCATGCGTATCCGTGATGGCGTGAGTGAAGCGGAAGATGCTGTCCCAATATTCCTTATTGTTGCGAATGTCGTCGATCAACGCTGGATCGCGGCGGAACGCCTCTTTTTCCTCTTCGCTATACTGGAAATAGGGAACCGGCATGATCCACTGCGGCGACCGCTGGAAATGCACCAGTTTCGACGCACGTGTATTGAGTGCCGTGATGATCTGCACACCCGTGGACCCATTGCCGATCACGCCGACCCGCGCGCCATCGACCGGGGCATCATCCTGCCAGCGGGCACTGTGGAAAGCCCGCCCTTCAAAGCTGTCCAGCCCTTCAATGTCGGGCAGCTTGGGATGGTGCAGAACGCCCGAAGCCGCTATGACGACCTCCGCCTCGACCTCTTCACCGGTGATCAGCCCCAGACGCCAGACGCCAACGCCCTCGTCCCAGACAGTGGACACGACTTCGCTGTCGAAGCGGACATGCGGCATGATGCCGTATTTCTCCGCCGTCTTCTCGAAATAGGTCTGGATCTCGCCGCCCTTGGCATAATAGGCATCCCATTCCGCATAGGGCTCGAAACTGTATGTATAGGCGTGCGCTGGCACGTCGCAGGTCAGGCCCGGATAGCGGTTTTCCCGCCAGGTGCCGCCCAGCCTTCCGGCCTTTTCATAAACGGTGAAATCCTCGCCCGCCTGGCGCAGGCGGATGGCGGCAAGGATGCCCGCCATGCCCGCTCCAATAACGGCGAAGCGCAGACCTTTACGGCCCTGATCGATGGACAAGTCACTCTCCTGTCGGTTGTGTTCCTGACCATCCTGATGATGCGACGGGCCACGCCGCACATCATGCAAATGGATCAGGTCTTGACCGACAGGTGAAAATCAGCCCCGCGCAGCCTTCCGCCCGGCCTGCCGTCCGAAGAAAGTGCAGTCGGCAAGGCTGAGGCCGGAACTATAACCATGCCCCCATGCCGGAAGCCCCGAAGTACAACGCCCCGCCGCGAACAGGCCCGCGACCGGCACGCCAGCCCGGTCCAGCACCTCGCCATCGGTCGATGTCCTTAAGCCCCCCAGCGTGAAGAAGCTGAAATAGCTGGTCGCAAAATTCAGCTCCAGCGCCACGAACGGTCCCTGATCCAGCGGCGTCAAGATCGGCGCGCGCTTGTGGAACAGCGGATCACGCCCCTCCCGCGCATGTTCATTATAGAAGGCCATGGTGGCCGACAGCGTGCCCGGCGCCATTTCCAGTTCGGCTTCCACCTCTTCCCAGCTGTCGCCGGTGCCTGCGATCGTTATGCCTGCCATGGGGAGCGGCTCTTCGAAATGGGCGATGTCGAGCAGCAGATAGACGCGGTCCCCCAGCTGGTCGATCGCCGCGCGACTGACCCGGCCGTGATAGCAATCCTCATTGATGAAGCGTTGCCCCGCCTGATTGACGAACACACCATAGGCCTGCGGCTCCGGCATGGTCCAGGGACAGGTTGTGAAGAACTGCTCCATATGAACGGCATCGCCACCCGCGCTGACGCCCAGTTCGATGCCCACGCCGTCATCCTGATCGCCGATCGGGCTGCTGATCTTGAACGTCTCGGGACAATAGCGGCGGCGCATATCCTCGTTGAAGGCAAAGCCGCCCGTGCACAGGATAACGCCCTTCGCCGCCCGGACGAAGCGATTGACGTTGTCGATGCGTACGATGACGCCGACCACCCGCCGATCGTCATCCTGCACCAGCGCCACCGCCCGCGCGTCCGTCGTCACCTCAACGCCCAGCGCCTTTGCCCGAGCTTCCAGCAGGTCGATGAGCGGCCGACCACCGCCCCAACCCATATGGGCGATCACATGCCCACGCGGGGCAGGCTTTGCCTTCTCGCAAAAGGGCCACGCCGCCTCGCTGCCCGACCAGATCAGCGTGGAATCGTCGGTCGGCTCGATATGCTTTCCGGGCAGGAAGTTGCCGCGATAGGGGATGCCCTGCTCCTTCAGCCAGGCATAGTGGTTGAGCGATTCCTGCGCATAAAGGTCGCACTTCGCCTCATCCGCGCACGGCCCGCCCGCCGCCTTCAGATAGGCGGCCAGATCCTCCGTGCTGTCTTCGAACCCCGCCGCGCGCTGGGCATCCGTCCCGCCGCCACCGCCGATATAAATCTCACCGCCCGACAGTGCCGACGCGCCGCCACTGCCCGAACCACGTTCGAACAGCATGACCCGCGCACCGCCCGTCGCTGCTTCGATCGCCGCGCACGCACCCGTCGCGCCAAAGCCGATCACCGCGACGTCGGTCTCGAAATCCCACTGCTCAACCTTGCTGGCGGGATAGGGGCGATGAAGCATAATGTCGGTCACGAAAGAACTTTCCTCTCCTAGATGATAGGGATCAGAAAGCCTTTGTCTGCCCCCCATCCACCATCAGTGTTTGGCCGGTGATATAACCTGCCGCGTCGCTTGCCAAGAATACGGCGGCCGCTCCAATGTCTTTTTCGCAATCGCCAATACGCTTCAGGGAAACCTTGTTGATCTGCGTATCATAGTCGGCGGGCGCCCATTCCTTCCACGCCATCACCCCCGGAGAATTGGCGAACGGGCAGACGATGTTCACCCGCACCGCTTCCGCGCCCCATTCGCTCGCCGCGATCTTGGAAATGGCGCGGATCGCTTCCTTCGCCGCGCAGTAAGACCCCTGCGTCGGAATAGCATCGAACGCCGCGCCGGTCGCGAAGTTGATGACGGAGCCCTTGGCTTTAACCAGATGCGGATAGGCCTCGCGCATCAACACGAAAGTCGGCCAGAACCCGGTGTCGAAAGCAAGTTCCATGGCCTCGTCGGTCGTTTCGGCAATCGGCAACTGGCGCGAAGCCTGCGCCGCGTTCACCAGCACATCCAAACCGCCGAAATGCCCGACCGCCGCCTCGACGATCTTCGGCAACTCGGCTCGCCGCGCCAGGTCAACCGCCAGGAAATGCGCCTCTCCGCCCAGCGCGCGCAGCTCCGCCTCGGTCGCGCGGCCAAGCTCCTCCTCCCGGTCAACGATCAGGACACGCGCCCCCGCCTTGACGAAAGCGGTCGCCACACCTTTGGCCACCCCGCGCGCGCCACCGGTTACGATCGCTGCCTTGCCTTCCAGTGCCTTCATGTCCTGCTCCAATCCGTTCTATTTATGTGAAGTAAGCCCCGCCATTCACCGTCACGATGCTGCCGGTGGCAAAGCTGCCGTCATCGCCTGCCAGAAACGCCACGGCGCCTGCGATCTCGTCCGGATGGGCCAGACGCTTCATCAGGCTGTCCGCCGCGATCATGTCCTTCATCTCCGTAGGCAAAGTGGCATAGATGGGCGTTTCGGTAGCCCCCGGATTGACCGCATTGACCCGGATACCCCGATCCGCCAGCTCCCGCGCCATCGCCCGCGTCATGCCCAGCACCGCTGCCTTCGCCGCGCAATAGGGGATGGGTCCATCGCCCTTCACGCCAGACGTCGATCCGATGTTGACGATGCTGCCGCCAGTCCCCTGTTCCGCCATCAACCGAACCGCCGCCCGGCTGCATTTGAACGTACCGTCCAAAGTCACGGCAAGCACGCCCGACCAGCCCTCATCCCCGCAATGGATGGTCTGATCGACGAAGGTCGTAGGCTCCTCGCCACGCGCAATCTGCTCAGCCCGCTCCGCCTGTGCCGCATAATAGCGGTCCATGCCGTCGCCCGCCGCGCTACCCCGCCCGGCATTATTGACCAGCACATCGACGCCGCCCAGCGCCTGCTTCACTTGCGCAAAGGCTCTGTCCACCGACGCCGTGTCCGCCACGTTGCAGGCAATCCCCACATGCGGCGCGGGCAGCACCGCACCAGCCGCCGCCGCATCCAGATCAAGTATCGCGACCGTCGCCCCTTCGGCAGCGAGACGCCGCGCAATAGCCGCGCCAATCCCCTGCGCGCCGCCGGTCACGACAGCACGTTTTCCCTTCAGCCGTCCCATGGCGATCAATCCTCTACTTCAGGCCGCCAGGCCACGCCGTTCACCTGCGCGCCGCCGTCGGCAAAGAGGGTATTGCCGCTCATATAGCCGCCGCCCTCGCTCGCCAGGAAGACCGCGACCGGCCCGATATCCTTTTCCGCGTCGCCAAAGCGCCCGGCCGGAACCTGTTGCAGGATCGCCTGCGTCATCTCCGGATTGGCCGCGAAATAATCCTTTGCCTGCGGGCTCGTCGCCGAAGGGCAGATGGTGTTGCAGGTGATGCCGTGCGGCCCCCACTCCACCGCCGCCGTCCGGGTCAGCGCCCGCATCGCTTCCTTGCTGGCATTATAGGCGACGGTGAACATATGCGCGTTGACGCCGTTCAGCGATCCCAGGTTGATCACGCGGCCATAGCCTTGCGCCTTCATGATCGGGAAAGCCGCTTTCATGGCCCAGAACACGGCATAATAGTTGAGGGCGAAGGAACCCTCCATATCCTCGTCCGTGTGCTTTTCGATCCGCTTGGGGAAGCTGGCGCCCGCATTGTTGACCAATATGTCGAGCCGCCCGAACCGCTGGTGCGCGGCCTCCACCATGGCTTCCGCCTCGGCGCGCTGCGTCACATCGGTACGGATGAAAAAGGCGTCGACGCCATGCGTGTCGCGCAGATACTGCGCCTCTTCCTCGCCCTGATCAGCCTTGCGCTGAGCGATCGCGACATTCGCCCCGGCAGCGGCCAGCGCCCGCACGATGCCCTGACCAACACCCTGCCCACCCCCGGTGACGAGCGCCGTGCGCCCTTCCAGCAGCTTTGCCATATTAGCTCTCCTTATATTCTCGTGACCCTGCTGACCGCTCAGGCGTCCAGCAGCGCATAATCCAGATAGCCGACCCGATCGTCGCCATCGCCAGTGTAGAAGCTGGCCTTATTGGCCTTGTTGAGCGCAGCCCCCGTCTGGAAGCGTTCCACCAGATCGGGGTTGGCGATGTAGAGATAGCCGAACGACACTGCCTCGGCCTTCCCCTCCGCGACCACCGCCGAAGCTTTCTCCAGGTTCAGCCCGCCATTCTCGATCACCGCCCCGCTCCAGTTGGCACGGACCAACTCCAGCGCATCCTGCCCTTCCAGCGGAATGTGGATAAGATGGCAGTAGGCCAGGCCCATGCCGTCAACGGCCTTGAGCAGCGCCGCATAGGTTTCATGCGGGTTCGCATCATCCATGCCGTTGAACTTGACCCCCGGACAGATGCGGAAGCCGACCCGGCCCGCACCCACGGCACCGGCCAGCGCCTCCAGCAACTCGACCACGAAACGAATGCGGTTCTCCACCGACCCGCCATAACGATCCGTGCGCTGGTTGCTGTTCGAAGACAGAAACTGCATCGGCAGATACCCGCTGGCGCAATGCAGCTCGATCCCGTCCAGACCAGCGGCGATCGCGTTGCCCGCGGCGGTAAGATATTCCGCAATGACGCCGGGAATCTCGTCTGTTTCCAACGCGCGCGGCACGACCGTTTCCACCGGAACGCCATCAGGGCCGGGGATCTTGTCCGGGCACTGAATGGCTGAGGGCGAAATCGTCTCTGCGTCCGCATCCTTGTTCGCCTGCACGGCAGCGCGGCCGACATGCATCAGTTGCATGACGATCTTTCCGCCCCCGCCATGGACGGCGTCGGCGACCTTGCGCCATCCTTCGACCTGCGCCTCGCTATGGATGCCGGGCGTGCGCCAATATCCCTTGCCCGTCGGCGAAGGCTGCGTCCCCTCGGTCACGATCAGCCCGGCGCTTGCGCGCTGACGATAATATTCGACCATGATGTCGGTCGGCACGTCGCCCGGCCCCGCCCTGTCGCGGGTCATCGGCGCCATGACGATCCGGTTGGACAGCGCAATTTCACCCAATGTCACGGGCGAGAAAATATCCGTCATAGCAAATCAGCTCCGTACGCGCGGCTTGGGCAAGGGAGCGCCGCGCCGCATCGTTTCAATGAATTTTTCCAGCGGCGCAGGCGCCTCGACCGGCCCGTCATGCGGCTGACCCAGACGATCCCAATAGCTTTTCCAGCTCGGGAACAGGTCGTGGAAGCTGCCATGATAGGGCTGCACGCCCGGCCAGCGCATCTTGCGATCACCGATCGGCGGCTTGTTGAGGTCAGTCGCGTACCAATAAAGCGGCAGACGGCGGCGGAAATACCAGCGGCCGTCGATCCGCTCATATTTGTCGAAATACATCATCTGCATGATGACCCACTCTGCGCCGGTCTCATGCTCATTTTTCGAATAGACGACGCCCTGCGCATGGTCGGGGTCATCGAAATCGATGATGTGGCCGCCAATATGATGGGACGTGCCATCAAACTGCATCGAATGGGTTTCGTCGAACCAGTCGCGCAGGTCCTTGCGCCCCTGCTTGCCGACACCGACCTTCACATCTTCGGGGAACAGGTTCACCCAGGCGTCGGAGTCGCGCATGTCCAGCGCCAGCGAATATTTCGCGGCCAGCTGACGGATCGCATCCAGCGATTCCAACCGGTCTATGCGCGCAATCAGGCTCTCGTCCGCCACCCTCTCGATCCTTTCTATTTGAAGCCTTTGTTTCCCCTTTCTCCCCACCTCTGGAAATGCCAGAATAGCTCAAAGGTCATGACAAAAAAGCTCAACACCAAACATCTGTCGCGCCCGGTGGCAACGCGTGTCCCCGTCGCCATCGCCCGCGATCTGCTGCGGCTGGTGGCGGAAATCGGTGTCGATCCCGCCGATCTTCTGCGGCAGGCGAGCCTGTCCCACCTCATAGGGCCGCCGATCGGCGGAACCGCCGCGCAGCGCGGGCTTTCGCAGGATGATTTCACCCGCCTCTACGCCCATTGCACCTGGGCTCTCGATGCGCAGGCCGCGCGGCAGGAGGGCCGCGAGCCTCTGACCAAGGCGGGGGTGGACATGCTCTGCCACTGCATCATCACCTGCCGCACCTTGGCGGATGTGATCGATCGGACGGATCGCTTTTCCGAGCTTATCGGCCCGCGCGCCGGGCGGCTGCGGCTGAAGGTCGACGACGGCGTCGCGCGGCTCGACATGGCGACCCCGCGCCAGATCAGGAACGCCAGCGCCTATGTGTCCGACCTTGCGGGCCTTTCCACCTATTACCGGCTGTTCGGCTGGCTGATCGGCGAGGATATTCCGCTGCTCGGCGCGGCCATGCGCTACCCGCCCCTGCTGGACGAGCAGACCATCTCCTACCTCATGCCCGTGCCCATGCAGCATGGCGCGCCCGAAAACAGCCTGCGCTTCCCCGCCAGCTATCTCGACCGCCCGGTGCTGCGCAGCCATCATGAGCTGGAGCATCTGCTCGAACGCTTCCCCTTCGACGTCGAACAGCCGCAATCGCTGGACGCCCCGCTGTCGGAGCGTATCCAGCACATGTTCAGCGCCATGCTGGGAAGTGGCGAGGCGCCCGCAACCGCGCACCAACTCGCCCGCCAGTTCAGCATCAGCGTCGCCACGCTCAAACGCCGCCTCGCCGATGAAGGCACATCGCTCGTGCAACTCAAGACCGAGGCGCGCCGCGCGCTCGCAACCCGGCTGCTCGACGACCCCCGCCTCACCATCACCGAAGTCGGCCGCCGTACTCAGTTCAGCGACACCGGCGCCTTCCGCCGCGCCTTCCAGCAATGGACCGGATCATCACCAAGCCGCTGGCGCGAACTGCGCCAAGGCGGCGGCGAGACGCCGATCAGTACCGGCTGATGATCTTCTCGGCAAAGCGGTTGAGATCGTCGATCTTTTCCTGCAACGGCTGGCTGTCCTCTTCCACCGCATAGAGATTGCGGAAAGAGGCGACGACATCGGTCACGCCCGCATCCTCCTGTCGACGGATCATATCCCGATCGACCTCCCCCATGGCCGAACCGAAGATGCGGAACGGGGCATCCTTGCGCCCCAGTTCCTCCCGATACGCCGCCAGCTTCTCCAGCATCGGCAGCATCATATCCATGCCACCCCCCGCGAACATCCAGCCATCGTTGCGCGCCGCGCGCTTCAGCGCCGGGTCGGAATGGCCGCCGATCAGGATCGGCACAGGCTTTGTCGGAACGGGATTGAGCTTCACCGGCGGCAGGTCGAAAAACTCGCCATGATATTCGAAATAGCCGCCATTGGTCAGGCCCCGGACGATATCGATGCACTCATCGAACCGCTTGCCTCGCCCTTCCCACGGCACGCCCATGACCGCATAATCTTCCGGCCATACGCTCAGACCCACGCCAAAGTTGAAGCGGTTGTCGAACAAGGCTTCGATCGACGCTACGATCTTCGCGACATAGAGCGGCGGCCGCACCGGCAGCTTGACGACATTGGTCGTGACCTCCAGCGTCTGCGTCGCGGCGAGCATCGCGGTCACATGGATGAACGACTCGAGGAACGGCTTGTTCTCCAGGAATTCGCGCCCGCCATCGTCGGTATAGCTATATTTGGTGCCGGAACTTTTCGGATAGATCAGGCTGTCGGGCACCGTAACACCCGCATAGCCCGCCGCTTCCGCCGCCTTGGCCAGCGGCGCATAATATTGGATCGCGGTCATCGATTCGCCCAGATGAAAGCGCATCGTCCTCTCCTTCCACATTATATATTCAGGCCCGGCGGGCCGTGCCGATCAGGCCCGATATGCTTTCGACCTTATCCCCTCAGTGGGAAATTCAGTCAACTCTGCCGCTGATCCGGTTCGTGCGCATTGGCGCCCGCCACTACGCATATGATGGTAAAATATCGCACAATGTTGCAAAAGGCGCATTGATCAAATGTTTTTTTCACCTATCTTGCGCGCCAAAGCCGCTGCCCGCATGACGGACAGACGGAACAAGGTTTAGGAAAGGAAAGAGGATGCTGCTCAAGGATAAGGTTGTGATCGTCAGCGGCGTTGGCCCCGGCATGGGTCAGGCGCTGGCCCGGCTAGCCGCAGCCGAGGGCGCAAGCGTCGTGCTCGCCGCCCGTAACCAGACCTTCCTTGATGAAGTATGCGGCGACATCCAGGCAAAGGGCGGCAAAGCCATCGCCGTCCCCTGCGACGTCAGCGATGAAGCTCAGTGCAAGACGCTGGCCGAACGCGCCGCCGCCGAATTTGGCGGCCGCGTCCACGGCCTCGTCAACAGCGCCTATTTCCACGGCGACTGGTGCTTTGTCGACAATGCCGACCTGGGCGACTTCGCCAAGGCATTCGACGTCAACTGCCTCGGCGCCCTGCGCCTGACGCGCGCCTGCGTCCCCTATCTGCGCGATGGCGGCGCGGTCGTGAACGTGTCCACCATGGCGACGGTCAATCCCTATGGCCACGAAGGCGGCATGGAAATGCCTTATGCCGTGGCTAAGGGCGCGCTCAACACGCTGGGCAAATATATGGCGTCCGACCTTGGCCGCCACGGCATCCGCGTCAACACCTGCCGCATGGGCTGGATCCATGGCGAGCCGGTCGAAAGCTTCATCGCCTCGCAGGTCGATGCCGGTTTCAAGCGTGATGATGTGATCGCGGGCGTCACCAAGAATATCCCGATCGGCATCATCCCGCCCGAAGATGACTGCGCCCGCGCCGTGTTGATGATGATCTCCGACTATTCGCGCGTCGTCAGCGGAGCGTCGCTGGACGTCAACGGCGGCCAGTGGATGGCGCCATAATCCTCAAGGAGGTGCGCCGATGTTCAAATGCATCGCACTGCTGAAACGCAGGCCGGATCTATCCCGCGAAGCATTCGTCGACTATTATGAAAGGCAGCACGCGCCCCTGATCCGGCGCCTGCTGCCAGGCATAGTCGATTATCGGCGCAATTATGTCGAACTGGAGGGCGCCTTCCTTTTCCCCGGCGCCGCGCCGATCGACTTCGACGTGATCACCGAAATCTGGCTCGCCGACCGCGAAGCCTATGACCGCTTCACCGCCGCCGCCGCGCAAGAGGACATCGCCAACCAGATCGCGCAGGATGAGGAAAACTTCCTCGACCGCACGGCCACGCGCATGCTGGTGGTAGACGAAAAAGGCACAGACATGTCCAACGCCATCACCCTCCAGGCATTGCTGGACGAGCGGGAAATCATACGCGGCCTGTCCCGCTTCGCCCGCATCCTCGACAATAAACAGTGGGACCGCCTGGGCGATGTGTTCGCCGATGATCTCAGCTTCGACTATGGCACCGGCGGCGACCAGTACGGCATGGCGGCGCTCACCACCAATATGCGCCGCTTCCTCGACCACTGCGGCGGCACGCAGCATCTCATCGGCAGCATCCTGGTCGATGTCGATGGCGACCGCGCAACGAGCCGATCCTATGTTCAGGCCCGGCATCAGCGGGTGGACGACCCCGCCGGACCCATATTCGATTCCAACGGCGAATATGTCGATCAATGGGAAAGGCGCGCCGAAGGCTGGCGCATCGTGCGCCGCGACGCGATCTGGGCCGCGCATACGGGCGACCCGATGATCCTGCACGCTGCACCGGGCAATCTGGGCTGATCGCGCCGCCCGGTCAGAACACAAACATCTTAGAACCCGGCGCCGCTTCTTGTCTCCGTTCGCCCTGAGCCTGTCGAAGGGCTTCACTTCTTTTAGAAAGAAAATGGCTTCGAGAAGCTCAGCCCGAACGGAGATAAGTGTTCGCAATAATCCACGGATTCTCTAAACTCACGCCACCTCTGCAAAGGGCAGGCACACGCTGTCGAACCCCAGCACATGGGCAACACGGCCCAATCCTACCCACGCCGCCACGCTATGCGCCAGGTCGACAATCTCCTCGTCGGAAAACAGCGCATGCGCCCGTTCCCAGAAATCCTCATCCTGCGCGATCGACTTCGGCTCCTGCGCAAATCGCTCGGCAAATTCAATCGCCGTCCGCTCGCGAGGACTGAAGACAGGCGAGGTCCGCCAATTCTCGACCGCCGCATAAAAGTCTTCATCCGGCGCTGATCCATTGTCGGCAACCGTATGACCGGGCCGCTGCCCCGATGCGGCAAACATCGATTGAACGTCCCGCGCCGCGCGAAATTGCTGGCAGATCACACAACCGTTGATCTGCGCCGTCCGTGACCGCGCACCTTCAAATTCCCGCAGCGACAACAGGCTGTGCTGATAGACCGCCTTGGAAAAGCCGCCCGCCGCACCCATGATCTCACGCGCATAATTGCGCGATGCATAGCCATAGGGGTCGGCGGCATCCTGCTCGGGTAAGTCGATACGGATCATGGCATCTCTCCTTATGTTGCTGTCTTGTCGTTCACCCGCCGCTATTCAATCCACGCCCGGCGCACCGGGAAATTGTGCATAATATTGCCCGGTCAGCATGCCGCCATCCACGGCAATCTCCGCGCCCGCCAGATAGGACGCCTCGTCGCTCGCCAGGAACAGGGTCGCGCGCGCCACTTCCTCCGGCGCGCCGACCCGTTGCAGCGGCACATTGCCGAACCGCTCGCTCACCTTTTCGCGCGTCGATCCGTCATGATTGGTCATCGCCGTATCCACGCCGCCCGGATGCACCGAATTGACACGAATGCCCCGATGCCCCAGCTCCAGCGCGGCGACACGGGTCAGCCCCCGCACGCCCCATTTGCTGGATGAATAGGCGGCAAGCCCGTTCGCGCCCTTCATCCCGTCGACGGAAGAGATGTTGACGATCGCGCCCTTGCCACGGGCGATCATCCCCGGCGCAACGGCCTTGATGCCCAGAAACTCGCCGGTCAGATTGACCTTCAACACCCGCTCATATTCGGCAAGGCTCGTGTCCAGCAGCGTGCGGAACAGCAATATGCCCGCATTGTTCACCAATATGTCGACCGGACCAAGATCGGCTTCGACCGCGCCGACCAGTTCGGCCCAGCCCTGCTCGCTCGTCACGTCATGATGATAGAAACGCGCTGCGTCGCCCAGTTCGGTCGCCAGTTGCGTGCCCACCTCGTCCAGCACATCGGTGATGGCGACCTTCGCGCCCTCCTCCGCAAAGAGGCGGCTGGTGGCGGCGCCCATGCCGCGAGCCCCCCCGGTGATGATCGCAACCTTACCCTGCAAACGGCCCATGGCGCCCTGCCTCTCCAACAAATTTTCCGCGCCGCGATACGCATTTTGGCGTTATTTCTTCGCAGGCATCTTGATACGCGTGGATAAACCGGCGCAAGAACAAGGGCAACCGGAATCGGGTCTTGGTCTCAAAAGGCACCAGAAATCCCGGAAAGGAGAGTGCTGCCATGCTGTTGAAGGACAAGGTGATCGTGATCAGCGGCGTCGGCCCCGGCATGGGTCAGGCGCTTGCGAAACTCGCCGCGCAGGAAGGCGCAAAGGTCGTCATGGGCGCCCGCAACATCGATTATCTCGAACAGGTGCGCGCCGAAATCGCGGATCAGGGCGGACAAGCCATCGCCGTCAAATGCGACGTCAGCGATGACGGGCAGTGCCGCGATCTCGCTGAAAAGGCGGCCACCGCATTTGGCGGCCGCATCCACGGCCTCATCAACAGCGCTTATTATCATGGCGAATGGACCTTCGTTGACAACGCAGACGCAGCCCAATGGGCCAAAATCTATGACGTCAACTGCCTCGGCGCACTGCGCCTGACGCGTGCTTGCGTGCCCCGTCTGAAAGGCGGCGGCGCGGTGGTCAATGTTTCGACCATCGGCACGCTCCGGCCCGCGGGCGGCGAACATGGCATGGAAATGGGCTATGCCGTGTCGAAAGGCGGCCTCAACGTCCTCACCAAATATATGGCCGCCGATCTCGGCCGGTTCGGAATACGGGTGAACAGCTGCCGCATGGGCTGGATCTACGGCGCGCCCGTACAAAGCTATATCGACTCCCTCGTGACGGAAGGAACCAGCGCGGAAGACGTCATCGCGGCGGTGACCAAGGACATTCCCCTCGGCATCATCCCGCCCCAGGACGATTGCGCCCGCGCGGTACTCATGATGCTTTCCGATTATGCGGCAGCCGTCACCGGCGCGGCGCTGGACGTCAACGGCGGCCATTGGATGGCGCCCTGATCAAGTTGGGTAAGGCTAGCTCTCGTCAATCCAAAATGGCGAAAGCCAATGGCTTATTGCAGCTTTCTCAGTTTGGCGCAAAGGCGCGAATTTCTCTCTGCGGCCTCTGCGTGAAATATCTCTATTTCCTGGTTCACGCGGAGACGCGGAGCCGCAGAGATAGCGCCTCCGCTAAAGCCTTTATAACAGCGCCATCTTCAACCCGAAGCCAGAATGAAAGCAGCCAAAGTCGCTCGCGCAACCCCTTCGCGTCTCCGCGTCTCCGCGTGAACCCCATGACTCCGCTTAAAGCAGGGCTTAGCCATCGCCCCCTTTCGGCATTGACAGGCGAACGGCGACGGACGGTGTCAAAAGGGCAGGAACCAAAATCGCACCCCTGCCCTCACGAACTCAAGCCGCAGCGGGCATCTCACCCCAGGCCAGGTAACGCGGCGTGCCATCCTCGCCAATCTCTTCGGTCAGGATGGATGTGACGCGGCTCACCGACTCCGCGATCCACCAGCGCCCGTCCTGCTTGCGATAGACATCCTGATATTCCACCGCGAGCCGGGTCACCGACCGCGTGGCAAGGATGATCGTCCGGAAATTGAGTGACCACAGCCCCCGCGCTTCATCCGCGCTCACCAATTCGATATCCGCATTGGTCGCGTGGTGAATGTCATAAACGCCACCTGCCATCGCCATTTTCTGGAATATGGCGATGAACTCGTCGCGATCCGTGAATAGCGGGAAATTCTGGTAATCCAGCCTTATGCCCTGCGGCAGGAACGTCTCACGCAATTCGTCCACCAGCTTCAGGTCGCAGGCGCGCAGGTAACGCGCCTTCAACTGACGGATGGCGTTGACGTCTTCCAATGCCGTCACGCGGGCGGCAAGCTCTTCCAGATTGATCGACATGATACTCTCCTCAGGGGTTGAACCTCCCCCCGTTTTTCTGCGGTTGGACAGATCGACCGTCCCCGCTTGTTTCAGGGCGTAAACTCATAAATATCGCGTTCGAGGCGCCAAAATGGCGAACTTATCGGGCCGAAATACGCGCCGCGAAGGTCATACACCTTTGCAAGCGTATTTCGGTTCGAGATGGAAGCCATTTTGGCGTCCTGCGGATTTGACCAAAAAGGCCCATCACCGCGTCGAGAGGGCTTGAAATATCGACATATTCCGGCGCCCTCTCTCCTTGTGCTGGGCCTTTTTGCCTCAAACCTCGAACGCGATATTTATGAGTTTACGCCCTAGTCGTCGGCCGCTTCTCGCGTAATCTTTGCGATGCCAGCCTCATATTTCAGATTATGGACGGACACGGACGTTTCCACCCGCTGGACGCCCGGCATCGGCCGGATGCGCTCCGTCACCAGATCGTTCAATTGCTCGATATTGGTGAACAGCCCCATCGCCAACAGGCTGTAACGGCCCAGCAGAACGATAACGCAGGTGATTTCCGGAATGTCGGATAGACGGCGCGCCAATTCCGACACATGGGATGGATCGGCATCGATCCCCATCATGCAAAGGTTGGGCGACCCTGCCATGCGGAAATCGGTGACGACGGTGAACTGGATAAGGCCTTCATTCTGCAACCGCTTGACGCGTGTGCGAATGGTGCCCTCCGTCACGCCCAGTTCGGCGGCGATGGCGCGGTTGGAAATACGCGCGTCGCGGGCGAGCTTTTCGACGATCCCCTGGTCCAGCTTGTCCAGGCGTGCCCAATCGGCCTTCCCGGTCACAGCGGCACCACGTTGAATTCATATTTCACGATGTCCACCGCCACCCCCGATGTGATGTGAACGACCCCGTCCACGCTGGCGATCTGCTCGAACAACATCTCCTGCACCTCGCCAAAATCCCTCAGCGCGACGAGCAATTCCACATCATGGTCGCCGCTCATGACATTGACGCTCAGCACCTCGGGAAGATCCGCCAGATCGCGGCCGACCTCCTGAACATTGCGGCCCTGGACCTTCACGCCCAGGGCGATGATCACATTATAGCCATGGGCCGCAAAATCGGTGACGGCAACGACGCGCATCGCTTTCCCGTCGTCCATCTTTTGCAGCCGGGCCGAAACGGTGGCAGCGGTAACGGACAGCCGTTCCGCAATTTCCTGATTGGTTGCGCGGCCGTTGGTCCGGAGTATCTCTATGATATTCGTATCGAGAGTATCCAGCGATGGCGGCGTCGTTTTCCGCCCGCTCCTGATCTGCATTCTTGCCCCGCCTTCAAAAATGTAGCCGGTTTAATAGCGCGCACTTGCGGGCAGCACCAGTGTCAAAGCTGATGCCGCCGCAATTTGCTTAGGCTATCTACCGCTCATCCTACCGTGTTTCGGCGGGATGCAGCGCCTTGCGAAGGGCCGCGACCGCGTCGTGCTTCATCTGGCGGACTGGCGCGGCGTCGGGCGTCACGTCAAAACCGTGATAGGCCCCCGGATAGACGTGCAGTTCTGCCGCAACGCCTGCTTCGATCAGCCGTCGGGCATAATCCATGTCCTCAACCAGAAAAAGATCGAGCGCGCCCACGCAGATGAAGGCGGGCGGCAGGCCAGTCAGGCTCTCCGCCCGCGCGGGGGACGCGTAGGGCGATACGTCCGCCGATCCGGGCTCCTTACCCAGCAGGGATCTCCAGCCAAAGACATTGGCCTGCGGCGTCCAGACAAATGCGCCCAGATGGTCGGGCTGGCGGGTGATGCAGGTACGGTCGTCCAGCATCGGGTAGATCAGGTTCTGGTGCGCGATCGCCGGGCCGCCCCGGTCGCGTGCCAGCAGCGCCAGAGCCGCGGCCAACCCGCCGCCCGCGCTCTCCCCGCGAATGGCGATCCTCGCCGGGTCGATGCCCAACTGCTCCGCGCCGTCATGCAGCCATTGCAGCGCCGCATAACAATCCTCGACCGCGCCCGGCGCCACCGTCTCGGGCGCAAGCCGATAATCGACTGAAACAACGAGGGCGAAAGCGGAAAGCGCAAGCTCGATATTGGAAAGGTGATTGGTACGCACCGACCCCATCACATAGCCGCCGCCATGAATATGCAGGATCGCGGGGAGCGTCCCGTGCGCATCCGCCGGACGATAAACCCTGACCAGCAGATCATGCCCATCGGGCGCCGTGATCCGCTCCTCCCGCCATTCAACACCACTATCCTGCGGCTCGGGCGCCATCGCCGTCATCTGCTCCATACCCTCGCGTATCGCGGGCAGGCTCTCTGCCGTGATGTCCAGCGCCGGCATGAAATCCAACCCCGGCAACAGGGTCGGGTCGATCAGGTCACGCATCTTACTCTCCTATTTTTCCTATTTTTCCTATTTCTTGTTTTTCAGTCCGTTCTTTTCACCACTTCCTTCACGCAATCCACCGCCCATTGTGCCCGTTGATGGGCGTTGAACCCTTGGTCGATGGCGTATTGCTGGGGTATTTCGACGCTGAGGGGTGTTGTGGGGTTGAGGGCGTGGAGGAACCTGGGGATGTTGAACGTGCCTTGTCCGGGGAGTTGGCGCTGGATGCCGGCTTCGCGTTCGATCTGGTCGGGATCGATGGTTGGTGGGCCGTCGGCTATCTGGGCGATGGCGATGGCGGGGTGATTGAGGAGGGGGAAGCTGGTTTCGGGTTCGGGTCCGCGCATGATGTGGAGGAGGTCTGCTGTGACCTTGATGTCGGATCGGCCGGAGCGGGTGATTTCCTCGAGGGCGGCGCTTAAGGTTTGGACCTGGGAGGGGGGATAAAATTCGATTGCAAGCGCGATATCGAACGGGGCGGCGAGCTCGGCCAGTTCGACGAGCTTCTCGGTGCGGCGATTGGGATCGCGGTCGTAGCACAGGACATTGGCCTGGCGCGCGCCGAGCGCGGCGGCGGTTTGGAGCGCGGGGATAAAGTCCTGCGGGTTGGTACGTCCTGCCATGGTGAAGGGGTAGACAAGGTCGACCGTGACCCCGGTGGCGGCGAGCGCATCACGGGTCTGGCGCAGCGCCTGGGGATCGCGCACCAGGTCATAGGCGGGCATGGCGGGCAGCACCTCCATCGAGTGGAGGAACGGACAGATGCCCTGGCATCCCACCTCTGCGGCGATGTGCGCAAGCTGCCAGGGGGTGGTGTCGGTGACGGTGATATGGTCGAGCGACAGGCGTCTATCGGCCATATCCTCTCCTCCTGTTGCGTGTGCCGTGCCGGGCGCGAACAAGCCGCGCCCGGCGGCTGATCAGGCTGCGGCTTCGCGTGCCTTGACCATGTCGAGGGCGACATCGACGATCATGTCCTCTTGGCCCCCGACCATCTTGCGACGGCCGAGTTCCACGAGGATGGTACGGGTGTCGAGGCCGTAGGTTTCGGCGGCCTTCTCGGCGTGACGCAAGAACGAGGAATAGACCCCGGCATAGCCAAGCGCCAAGGTTTCGCGATCGACCCGGACCGGGCGGTCCTGCAAGGGGCGAACCAGATCCTCGGCCGCGTCCATCAGCGCCATGACGTTGCAGCCATGGTTCCATCCCTTGCGCTCGGCAGCGGCGATGAACACTTCGAGCGGCGCATTGCCAGCACCTGCGCCCATGCCGGTGAGCGAGGCGTCGATGCGCACCGCGCCGCATTGGGCGGCGACGATCGAGTTGGCGACGCCGAGCGAGAGATTGTGGTGGGCGTGGATGCCGCGCTGGGTTTCGGGCTTGAGGACGCGGTCATAGGCTTCGAGGCGGGCCTTCACCCCGTCCATGTCGAGCGCGCCGCCGCTGTCGGTCACATAGACGCACTGCGCGCCATAGCTTTCCATGAGCAGAGCTTGGGCAGCGAGCTTCTCGGCATCGATCATATGGCTCATCATCAGGAAGCCCGAGACGTCCATGCCAAGGTCGCGGGCGATGCCGATATGCTGCTTGGAGACATCCGCCTCGGTGCAATGAGTCGCGACCCGCACCGAGCGCACGCCGATATCATAGGCGCGGCGCAGTTCCTCCACCGTGCCGACGCCGGGCAGGATCAGCGTGGTGAGCACGGATTTGGTCAGCACCGAAGCGACCGCTTCGAGCCATTCCCAATCGGTATGCGCGCCAAAGCCATAGTTGAAGCTCGCGCCATTGAGGCCGTCGCCATGGGCGACCTCGATCGCGTCGACCCCTGCGTCATCCAGTGCCTTGGCGATCGATTTCACATGGTCGATGCCATACATGTGGCGGATGGCGTGCATGCCATCGCGCAGGGTGACGTCCTGGATGTAGAGCTTGTCGCCCGCCTCGACGTTGAACGGCTTGTTGGACTGGGCGCTCATGCTGCCACCTTCTTTCCTTGCGCGATGCGCTGCGCGAGCAGTTCGCCGGTCGCCTTGGCGGCGGCGGTCATGATGTCGAGATTGCCCGAATAGCTCGGCAGATAGTCGCCCGCCCCTTCGACCTCGAGCAGGATCATGGTCTTGATGCCGGTGAACGCGCCGCGGCCGGGGATGGTGAGCTTGTTGTTGTCGCCGAAACGCTCGAACTGCACGTCCTGCTTGAGGCGATAGCCTGGCACATAGGCCTGGACCTTCTTGACCATCGCTTCGACCGAGGCGCGGATGGTCTCTTCGTCCGCGCCTTCGGACAGGGTAAACACCGTGTCGCGCATGATCATCGGCGGTTCGGCGGGATTGAGGATGATGATCGCCTTGCCCTGCGCCGCGCCGCCGACCTTTTCGATGGCGCCAGCGGTGGTGCGGGTGAACTCGTCGATATTGGCGCGGGTGCCAGGACCTGCCGAGCGCGAGGAGACCGAGGCCACGATCTCGGCATAATGGACGGTCGCGACCTGGCTGACCGCAGCGACCATCGGGATCGTCGCCTGGCCGCCGCAGGTCACCATGTTGACATTGCCAGCATCGAGATTGGCTTCGCCGTTGACGGTCGGGATGGTGTAGGGGCCGATCGCGGCGGGGGTGAGGTCCACCACCTGCTTGCCGTCCTTGCGCAGCGCTGCGTCATGGACCTTGTGGGCGTAAGCCGAGGTCGCGTCGAACACGATGCCGATCTCAGGGTAGACGTCCATCTTCTGAAGGCCTTCAAGGCCCTCATGGGTGGTGGCGACGCCGCGCTCGCGCGCCATGGCGAGCCCTTCGGACGCCTCGTCGATGCCGACCACCGCCACCAGTTCCATATTCTGCGGATATTTGATCATCTTGATCATGAGGTCGGTGCCGATATTGCCCGACCCGATGATCGCCGCCTTGACCTTGCCCGTCATTACTTACTCCTCACAGGGCTCGCATGGCTTGCAGCGATGCCCTCTCACAAATCTAGATAAAGCACGCGGTGCAGCTGCCGACCCCTGCAAGCTGCATCTCGAACACATCTCCTGGCCGTGCCGGTTCGAGCGGCACCAGGCTGCCTGACAATATCACATCGCCCGCCTCCAGGGTAACGCCATAGGCGCCCAGCGTGTTGGCAAGCCAGGCGACCGCCTGGGCAGGCGAGCCCTGCACCGCATGGCCATAGCCCTCCGACAAAGGCTGCCCGTTTTTGGTGACGGTGACATGAAGATTGGGGAGATCATGGGCGCGTGGATCGACGCGCGCGTCCCCCAGCACATAGACGCCGCAGGACGCATTGTCGGCGACGGTATCGACGATGCCGATCTTCCAGTCCTGGATGCGGCTGTCGACGATCTCGAAACAGGGGACGATGCTTGCCGTCGCGGCGATCACATCTTCTGCCGTGACGCCGGGACCCTTGAGGCTGTCTTTCAGGATGAAGCCGATCTCGGCTTCGGAACGCGGGGCGATGAGGCCGTTTGCCGCGACATCGATGTCACCCTCGATGAACATCCGGTCGGTCAGGAACCCGAAGTCGGGCTGGTGGACGCCCAGCATGTCCTGCACCGCCTTGGAGGTGACGCCGATCTTCTTGCCGATGACCCGCTCGCCATCCGCCTTACGGCGTTCGAGCGCGCCAAGCGAGATCGCATAGGCGTCATCGATGCCAAGCTGCGGGTAGCGCGCCATCAAGGGCTGCACGGTGCGCCCCTCGCGCAGCGCCTGGTAGAGCTCTTCGGCAAGCTGCTCGTTCAGGGTCTGGCTCACAGATAGGCTCCGTCCTGGAAGATGAGGGGATCGACCGCGTCCGACAGGCGCACCGCCTTGACCCGGGCGATGACGATGCTGTGGGTGCCAAAGGGGGTCATGCTCTCGACCGTGCAGGAGAGGTTGGCCTGCGCTTCATCGAGGATGGGGAGGCCATGGGCATCGGGGGTCCAGCTGCCAACGCCAAAGCGCGCCTCGCGCGCCACCGCGCCGCCGAATGCTGCCGACACTTCGCGCTGGTGGCGCGAGAGGAGGTTGATGCTGACCGGGCAGCCGGGCGAGAGATGGGCGTGGATGCCGGCTGTCTGGTTGACGCAGACGAGGACCGCAGGCGGGTCCATGGTGAGCGAGGTGATCGAGGTCGCGGCCATGCCGACCGGCGTCTTGCCCTCGCCCAGCGCGGTGACGATCGCCACGCCCGAGGGCAGGCGGCGCATCGCGCCCTTCAGCCCTGTGGTAACGTCCACGGGCTCTGGAACAGGTACGGATTGCGCAGGAGCAGCGTCAGCCATTCTTCAGGAAGTCCAGTGAGTAGCGGTTGAATTCTTGAGCGCGCTCGACCTGCACCCAATGGCCGGTCTGCGAGAAGGTGAGGCAGCGCACGTCGGGGCATGCGTCGAGGAAGAGGCGGGCGTGGCTTTCAGGGCAGAATTCGTCATTGAGGCCCCAGAGGACGAAGATCGGCTGCGTAACCTCGCCAAGACGCGGACCAAGATCGGGGGTCTTCACCCGCGCCAGCACATCCTTGGGCTGGGTGCGCGCGACGGCAAAACGCTCCTCGACCAGCGCGTCGGTGACGTGGTGGAGCGAGGAGGGATGCATGAGGTTGCCGATCAGGCGGCGCTGTTCCTCGACATTGAAGTCGGCGCTGCCAAAGCCCGAGCGCATCTTGGCGATGCCGGGCATGGTGAAATAGCTCGCCTGCTCGGCAACGCAGCCCGGCGCCATCAGGACGAGCTTGCCGATGGTGAATTGCGGATGGTCGAGCGCGATCTGGAGGGCGATGCCGCCGCCCAGCGAATTGCCGATGAGGTGGCCGCCGGTGATCCCATGCTGCGTCAGAGCCTCGAGCAGGGTCTGGGTGAAGAGCTCGAGCGGATAGTCGGTCTCGGGCTTGGAGGAGGCGCCATAGCCGATGAGGTCGGGCAGGATGACGCGGTAGCCAGCATCGGCAAAGGCCTGGGCATTGTTGCGGAAGTTGGACGCGCCCGATGCGCCAGGACCACTACCATGGATGAAGATGACGGTCGGGGCATCGGCCGACGCCCCTGCTATTTCCGCGATCGCAATCTCATATCCACCCGCGACGCTGTAGCTCTTGCGGGTCACTTCACTGGCCATGGGGATCGTTCCTTTGGGGCATCATGCGAAAAGCTTGGCCCTGGGTCTTGCCTGAGGGGGAGCTGGTTTTCCAGTCCCGCTGAACGTGACGGCAAGGCTGGAGCGCGCGGCGCGCGCTCCAGCGCAAGACGCTAGATAAAGGTGAAGGCGGGCGGTTCGCCGTTCATCGTGCCGATGACGTCGCTGGTGCGGTTGGCCGGGTCGTTGGCGACATGGGCGCGCGCGGCGTGGAGGTCGAGCCAGGGCTGGAGGATCGGGCTCGACATGTAGACCGCCCGGCCGCCCAAGAGCTTGACCATGCCGTCGGCCAGTTCCGCCATGCGGCGCACGACATTGGCGGACTGGTAGGCAAAGAGCGCGCGCTTTTCCATCGGGACGGGCTCATTGCGGCCAGCATAGTCCATCAGTTCGTTGAAGGTGGTCCTGTGGGTCAGCTCCATCTCATTGGTCTCGGCGATCGCGCGGGCGATGGCGGCGTGGAGATTGGGGTCGGCCTTGGACGCCTTGCCGGTGTTGGTCGAAACGCGGCTTGCCATGATCTCCATCGCGGCCGAGGTGGCGGCGCGGATACCGCCGAAGGCGGCGCTGGAGACCGAGCGGATGAAGAGCTGCGCCCAGGGGATGCGGTAGAGGGGCGCTGTGTTGGTTTCCTGACCCGGATTGGTGCCGGCAAAGCCGTCGCTCGCCTTGTGGGTGCGATGTTCGGGCACGAAGACGCGCTCGACCACGATGTCGAAGCTGCCGGTGCCCTGGAGACCGAACGTATCCCAGGTGCCTTCGATCACCTGATAGTCGGAGCGCGGCAACAGGAAGGTGCGCATGTCGGGCGGGCCGCCATCGGTGTCGAAATTGATCGCGCCCAAGAGCACCCAACCGCAATGCGAGGAGCCCGACGAGAAGCCCCAGCGGCCCGACAGGTAAAAGCCGCCATCGACCTTTTCCACCTTGCCGACCGGCTGATAGGTGGAGGAGACGAGCATGTCGGGATTATCGCCCCACACTTCCTTCTGCGCCTCGTCATGGAAGAGGGCGAGTTCATAGGGGTGGCAGCCCAGCACGCCGTAGATCCAGCCTGTCGACATGCAGCCTTCGGCGAGCGCCTTCTGGATTTCGAAGAAGACATTGGGGTGCATCTCATAGCCGCCATAGCGCTTGGGCTGGAGCACGCGGAAGAAGCCTGCCGCCTTCATCTCGGCAACGGTCTCGGGGGGCACGTCATGGGCGATCGTGCAGGCGCGCGCGCGTTCCCGCAGCGTCGGGATCATCGCCTTGGCTTTGGCAATCAGGCTTTCGGGCGAAGCTATCCCGGCATTCGCCTCGTCAATGGGTCGGCTTGCTACTGCCCCGGTCATGATCTTCTCCATTGTAGGCGACTCTTCTTCAAATTTGCTATATGCGTAGTTTATGTAAATTGCTATTACGCAAACTGTCAAGGCAAACAGGGCTTGCGCATTTGGGTCGATGCTTATAGGCGGATCTGGAACGAATTGCCATAAGCTCGTTGAGCGCGCAGATTGCGCCTCCCCATATAAGCGCAAAACATGCGGCAGTGCTTGCCATATGCGGATGGGGGAGGCCATTTTGAAACGCTCTGCGGGAATATGGTCGGCAGACAGGAAGAAGGGCGAGGCGGCGGAAATGGCAGTGATATCGCTGGGCTATGTGGTGATCGAGGCGCAGGACCTGGGATCCTGGCAGGATTTTGCCTGCAATATCGCAGGCCTCATGGCCGCCCCCTCCCCCAATGACGATGTCGCGCTGTTCCGCATGGACGACCGGCCCTACCGCCTGTGGGTGGAGAAGGGCGCGGCCGACCGGTTCGTGGCGCCAGGCTGGGAATGCGCGAATCGCGAGGCGTTCGAATCGCTGCTGGAAAGGCTCGAGGCGGCAGGCCGCCCGGTGGAACGCGCAGGCGTCATGGAAGCGCGTGGCCGTCAGGTCTATGAACTGGCCCGCTCGTCGGACCCGGCAGGCAATCCCATGGAGCTCTTCTACGGCCGCTTCGTCGACTATGCCCCCTTCACCTCGCCCGCAGGCGTCAGCCGCTTCGTGACCGGCAGCCCCCATGGCGCGGATGGCGACATGGGGATGGGCCATGTCGTGCTGACCGCCCCCAATTTCGAGGAAACCCATGCTTTCTATAAAAGCGTGATGGGTTTTGGCGACACCGACCTTGGCCGCTTCTATCTGATGGGTGGCGGGCCTGACGACCCGGGCATCGGCTTTGCCTTCCTGCACTGCAACCCGCGCCACCACAGCCTGGCGCTGGGGCAGCTGCCCGAAAGCCCCAATGGCGCGGTGCACATGATGCTGGAGGTCGGCTCCCTGGAGGATGTCGGCCGCGCCTATGACCGGGTCTTGAAGAGCAAGGGCAAGGTGCCCCTCTCGGCAACGCTGGGCCGTCATGTCAATGACAAGATGACCTCTTTCTACATGCAGACACCAGGCGGCTTTGACATCGAATATGGCTGGAATGGCCTGGTAATAGACCCGGACACATGGGTGCCCACCACCAGCCTTTCGGTAAGCGACTGGGGCCATAAATGGGCTCATGAGCAAGATTAACTGGTAGGACTATTTGCAGGGCAAGCCCTGCAGGACTGACGCAAAAGGATGACTGACACTATGCTCGACAAGCGCATGACGGTGGACGACATCGTCGACCAGATTTCCGACGGGATGACCATCGGCATCGGTGGATGGGCCACCCGCCGCAAGCCCATGGCGCTGATCCGCGCCATCGCCCGCTCGAACCTGAAGGACCTGACCGTCATGGCGGGCTATGGCGGCATGGACATCGGCCTGCTCGCCGCGACCGGCAAGATCAAAAAGCTCGTCTTCGCCTTTGCCAGCCTCGACCATTATCCGCTCGAGCCCCATTTCCGCAACGCCCGCCAGGCGGGCGCCTTTGAAGTGCTCGAGCTTGACGAGGGCATGTATCATTGGGGCCTGCGCGCAGGCGCGATGAAGCTGCCCTTCCTGCCGACGCGCGTCGGCATCGGCACCGACATCATCACGCAAGACGGCTTCGACTTCAAATTTGTGAAGAGCCCCTATGCCGATGGCGAGGAATTCGTCGCCATGCCAGCGCTGGTGCCCGACATTGCCCTCATCCATGCCCATCGTTCCGACGAGCGCGGCAATTTGCTGACGCTCAGCAAGGACGCGCTGTTCGACGAACTGCTGGTGCGCGCTGCGGGCAAGAGCTACGCCACGGTCGAGAAGATCGTGCCGACCGGCGAGCTCGATATGCAGAAGAACAGCCGCTACAATCTGGTCGAGCGGGCGATGATCACCGGCGTGGCAGAGGCGCCGCTGGGCGCGCATCCCGCAAGCGCCGATCCCGACTATCAGCTCGATCTCAAGCACATCAAGACCTATGTCGAAAGCGCCGCCTCGCCCGAAGCCTGGGCCGAGTATAAGGCGAAGTTCATCGATGTGTCCGAAGCCGATTATCAGGCAGCGATCGGCGGCGAAGACGCCGTCAAGCAGCTCCCCGTTCCTATTTACTAAGCGAGAGACCCATGACCCAGAACAGCTATTCGCTCGCTGAACTCGTCATCGCCGCCTGCGCCGAGGTGTGGCGCAGTGATGGCGAGGTGATGGCGACCGGCATCGGCCCCCTGCCCCGCATCGGCGCAGGCCTTGCCAAGCTGAGCTTTGCCCCCGCGATCCAGACCACCGACGGCGAATGCTTCTATACCAGCGAACCCGTCGGCCCCGGCAAACGCACCGCCGAACCGGAATTTGAAGGCATCGCCAATTATGACCGCGTCTTCTCCGCCCTGTGGAGCGGCCGCCGCCACGCACTGGTCGGCCCGGTGCAGATCGACCGTTTCGGCCAGGCGAACATCTCGGTGATCGGCGACCATAAGAAGCCCAAGGCCGCGATGCTCGGCGCGCGCGGCTTTCCGGGCAATTCGATCAGCCATCCCAACAGCTTCTTCTTTGCCAGCCACAACAAGCGGGCGTTCGTCGAAGGCGAGGTCGATTTCGTCTGCATGGCGGGCTACAACCCGGCGCGCTATCGCAATGGCGCTCCGCCCCAGGGCCTGGACCTGCGCCAGATCATCACCAATCTGTGCGTGATGGACTTTGGCGGCCCCGATCACCAGATCCGCGTGATCTCGCTGCATCCGGGCGTCACCTTCGAGGAAGTGCAGGACAATACCGGCTTCCCGCTTGCCAAGGTTGAGGGTGAAATTCCCACCACCCCTGCACCTACGCCTGAGCAACTGGACCTGATCGCGAAGATCGACCCCAACAATGTCCGCGCCACCGTGTTCAAGGACAATCCGGCCGGAGACAGAAGGGCAGCCTGACATGAATGAAGTTGATCGCCTGGTCGAAACCGCAGCAGGTCGACATTGTTTACGAGACCGACGAGCCGGTCACCTATGAGGTGATCGACCATGTCGCATGGATCATGATGAACCGTCCGGGCTTCAACAATGCCCAGAACGGCCAGATGACCTACGCGCTCGACGACGCCTTCATCAAGGCGACGAACGACGATGACGTCCGCTGCATCGTGCTGGGCGGCAACGGCAAGCATTTCTCGGCCGGGCATGACATCGGCACGCCGGGCCGCGACGTGCACAGGCATTTCGAGAACCGGCTGATGGTGCCGGGTCATGTCAACAAACCTGCCGCGGAACTGCTCTACACCCGCGAGAAGGAACAATATGTCGGCATGTGCCGGCGCTGGCGCGATACGCCCAAGCCCACCATTGCCATGGTGCAGGGGGCGTGCGTCGCGGGCGGGCTGATGCTCGCCTGGGTATGCGACCTGATCGTCGCCACCGACGACGCCTTCTTCCAGGACCCGGTCAACCGCATGGGCATTCCGGGCGTCGAATATTTCGCCCACGCCTATGAGCTCCCCCCGCGCATCGCCAAGGAATTCCTGCTGCTGGGCGAGCGAATGAGCGCGCAGCGGGCCGAGCAGTTCGGCATGGTCAACAAGATCGTGACCCGCGAGGCGCTGCGCGAGACGGTGGCGGCGATGGCCGCCAAGCTCGTGGCGCAACCCCGCCTTGGCAACTGGCTGACCAAGCAGGCGATCAACCATGTCGAGGAGCTGATGGGCAAGCGCAACGCGATGGAAGCGCAATATCATATGCACCATTTCGCCCATGCCCAGAATGACCTCGTCCAGGGCAGCTCGATCGCGGGCCTCGACGCCAAGAAGATGGCCGAGGCGAATAAGAAGCAGGCGAGCGAATGATGGGCGATCCGCTGCATACGGTGCTGACCGAGCGGCTTGGCTGCCGCTGGCCGATCATCCAGACCGCGATGGGATGGGTGGCGGAACCCAGCCTCGTCATCGGGTCGAGCAATGCAGGCGCGTTCGGCTTTTTGGGCGCAGCGGTGATGACGCCGGACGAAGCGCGCGAGAAGATCCTGGCTGTCCGCAATGGCACCGACAAGCCTTTCGGCGTCAATTTCCACAGCTTTCAGCCCGGCGCAGACCAAATCGTCGAGCTGATCCTCGCCAACAAGGATCAGGTGCGCGCGGTCAGCTTCGGGCGTGGTCCCAATGCCAAGATGATCGGCCGCTTCAAGGATGCAGGGATCCTCTGCATCCCGACCGTCGGCGCGGTCAAGCATGCGCAGAAGATGGTGGAGCTGGGCGTCGACATGGTCAATGTGCAGGGCGGCGAAGGCGGCGGGCATACGGGCTCGGTGCCCACCACCGTGCTGCTCCCCCAGGTATTGGACGCCGTCAACGTGCCGGTGATCGCGAGCGGCGGCTTTGCCGACGGGCGCGGCCTCGCCGCAGCGCTCGCCTATGGCGCGGTCGGCATCGCCATGGGCACGCGCTTCCTTTTGACCAAGGAAAGCCCGGTGCCCGACAGCGCCAAGGCGGAATATCTGAAAGCCTCGACCGACCGCATCGTCGTCACCACCAAGCTTGACGGCATCCCGCAGCGGATGGTGCGCACCAAGCTGATGGACAAGATCGAAAAGTCCGGAAAGCTCGCCATGTGGCTGCGCGCGCTGGAAGCGAGCGCGGCGATGAAGAAGCTGAGCGGGGCGAGCTGGATCGACATGATCAAGTCGGCCAAGGGCATGACCGGCCATGGTCAGGTGCCGCTCAAACAGGCGATGATGGCCGCGACCATGCCGATGCTGATCCAGAAGGCGGTGGTCGAGGGCGACATCGAACATGGCGTGATGGCGACCGGCGTGGTCGGCGGACGCATTGATGAAATACCCAGCTGCCAGGAGCTGGTCGACCGCATCGTCAGCGAGGCGCATGAGCGGCTGAACGCGCTGGCCGCACTGGGCCGCGAGGCCGCAAGCGCGGCCTGAGGAGAGGAAGAACAATGCCGATTACGCTCACGATCAAGGACAAGATCGCCGAAATCCTGTTCGACCATCCGCCGGTCAACGCCTTCGACACCAAGGGCTGGGAATCGATCCCCGCGCTGGTTTACGAAGCGGCCGCCAACGAGGATGTGCGCTGCATCCTGATCCGGGCCGAGGGCAAGGGCTTTTGCGGCGGCGTCGATATCAAGGAGATGGCGGCGCATCCCGAACGCATCGCCAAATTGAACAAGGATAATTACCTGACCTTCAAGGCGATCCGCGAATGCGCGATCCCGGTGGTCGGCGCGCTCCACGGCTTCGTCATTGGCGGCGGCGTCAATATCGCAGGCGCCTGCGACGCGCTGATCGCGGCCGAGGGCGCCTATTTCTCGCTGCCCGAGATCGATCGCGGCGCGATGGGCGGCGCGGCCTTCATGAGCCGCATGCTGCCCGTGCAGATGGTGCGCGCCAACTTCTTCACCGGGGGCCGTATTTCGGTCGAGGACGCGCATCGTCATGGCTCGGTGCACAAGGTCGTGCCGCTCGAAAATCTGAAGGACGAGGCTTACGCCTTCTGCGAAGTCATCGCGTCCAAGAGCCGCGCCGCGCTGGTCATCGCCAAGCAGGCCTTGAACCTGATCGAGCCCACCGACCCCTCGGCCCATTACCGGATCGAGCAGGGCTTCACGCTCGAAATGTATATGCATGAAGACAGCCAGAAGGCGCGCGACGCCTTCGTCGACAACAAGGGCGCGGCGAAATTCTGATGGACTTGACCTATACCCCCGAACAGCAGGCGTTCCGCGCCGAGGTGCGCAACTGGCTGGAAGCCCATGTGCCGCAGGGATCGCTGGAGCATTTCGACGCGACCCGCGAAGGCTTCGAGGCGCACCGGCAATGGGAAAAGACGCTGAAGTCGGGCGACTGGGGTATGGTGACCTGGCCAAAGGAATATGGCGGCCGCGGTCTCGACCTCATCCAGTGGCTGATCTTCGAGGAAGAATATTATCGCGCCGGAGCCCCAGGCCGCGTCAACCAGAATGGCATTTTCCTACTGGGGCCGACGCTCATCGAATTCGGCACCCATGAGCAGAAGCAGCGCTTCCTGCCCAAGATGGCGTCAGGCGAGGAAATCTGGGCGCAGGCCTGGTCCGAACCGATGGCCGGGTCCGATCTGGCAGGCGTGCGCGCCACCGCAACGCGAGACGGCGACGAATACATCCTCAACGGCCACAAAATCTGGTCGAGCCGCGCGGTCTTCGCCGACTGGGCGTTCGGCCTGTTCCGCGAGCCGGGCTCCGAGCGCCACAAGGGGATGAGCCTCATCTCTTCCCGCTCGACGCGCCGGGCGTGACGGTCAATGCGATCAAGAAGATCAACGGCCATGTCGGCTTTGCCGAGATCTTCCTTGAAAATGTCCGCGTCCCCGCCTTCAACCGCCTCGGCGACGAGGGCCAGGGCTGGCATATCTGCATGGCGACCGCCGGGTTCGAGCGTGGCCTGATGCTGCGCTCACCCGCCCGCTATCAGGTGGCGGCGAAGAAGCTCGCGGAACTCTGGACCGCCAACAAGGAAACGGCCGACCCCGCGCTCGAAGCCGATGTCGTGCGCGCGCACATGAATGCCGACGCCTATGCGCTCAACATCTACCAGACCGCCTCGCGGCTGATGGCGGGCACGAAGATCGGTCCCGAAGCCTCGACCAACAAGATCTTCTGGTCTGAACTCGACATTCATCTGACGCAGACCGCCTTGGCGATCCTCGGGGCCCAGGCCGAACTCACCCACGAAGCGCCCGGCGCGAACCCCGTCGATTGGATCGACGACTATATCTTCGCGCTCGCAGGACCCATCTATGCCGGGTCGAACGAGATCCAGCGCAACATCATCGCCGAGCGCATGCTCGGCCTGCCGCGCTAAGGGGAATTGAGATGGACTTCACCCTCAGCGACGAACAGCTGATGTTTGCCGAGACCGCACGCACCCTGTTCGCCGACAGCTGCACGCCCGATCATTGGCGCCGCATGATGGAAGCGGGCGTCGCGCGCGACGATGCGCGCTGGGCCGCGATCGTCGAGACCGGCCTCACCCTCATCCTGCTGCCTGAAGAAGCGGGCGGCATTGATCTGACCGAAACCGACTTTGCTCTCATCGCGCAGGAAGCGGGCTATGTCGTCCTGCCCGAACCGCTGGTCGAGAGCGCAGGCGTCGCAGCGCCCCTGCTCGCTGCCCTTGCGCCCGATCATCCGCTGCTCGCCGATCCGATGGCGACCATCGCCATCGCCCACCCCGCCAACCCCTATGTCGCCAATGCCGACAGCGCGGCCGCGATCCTGCTCGAAAAGGATGGCGAGGCTTTCCTCGCCACGCCCGATCAGGTGACGCTGACCGCCCAGCCCAGCATCGATCCCTTCCGCCGCCTCTTCTCGGTAGAATGGAGCCCAAGCAACGCAACGCCGCTCGGGCCAAATAATCAAAATGGGGCCGACTGGGACCTCGCTTTCGACCGCGCCGCCCTGTTCAACGCCGCCTTCGCGCTTGGTCTTGCCCAGCGTTCGGTCGATCTTGCCGTCGATTATGCCAAGGAACGCCAGCAGTTCGGCAAACCCATCGGCAGCTACCAGGCGGTCAAGCATCACCTCGCCTCCGCGCAGGTGGCGATCGAGTTCGCCAAGCCCGTGGTCGCCGCCGCCGCAGCCGAGATCGGCGCGCGTGACACCCAGGCCCGCGCCCGCGTCAGCCATGCCAAGCTGGTGGCGCTCGAAGCCGCCGACAAGGCCGCCCGCGCCTCGATCCAGGTGCATGGCGCGATGGGCTACAGCTGGGAAGTGGACGTCCACCTGTTCCTGAAACGCGCGCTCGCGCTGACCCAGAGCTGGGGTACGCCCGCCACTCACCGCGCGCGCATCGCCACGCGCATCTTCACCCAGCCCATGGGGCCGGACCAGACCTTCGCCCGGGAAGCCAACAATGCCTGAAGCCTATATCATCGACGCCGTCCGCACCCCCGTCGGCCGCAAGAAGGGCAGCCTTGCCCAGGTCCACCCGGCCGATCTGGGCGCCCATCCGATCCGCGAACTGGTCAAGCGCACCGGCATCGATCCCTCTCAGGTCGAAGACGTGGTCTGGGGCTGCACCGAGACAATCGGCGGCCAGGCGGGCGATATCGGCCGCACCGCATGGCTGGTCGCAGGGCTCCCTGAAGAGGTGCCCGGCGTCACCGTCGACCGCCAGTGCGGATCGTCGCAGCAGGCGGTGCACTTCGCCGCGCAGGGCGTGATGAGCGGCACGCAGGACCTGGTCGTCGCGGGCGGCAGCCAGGCGATGAACCAGATCCCGATCATGGCCGCGATGATCGCGGGCGCGCAATATGGCTTTGACAGCCCTTTCCACGGGTCGAAGGGCTGGGTCGAGCGCTATGGCATGGAAGAGGTCAACCAGATCAAGTCCGCCGAGATGATCGCCGACAAATGGGGCATCAGCCGTGAAGCGATGGAGGCGTTCGCGCTCGCCTCGCACCAGCGCGCGCAGGCGGCCTGGGACAATGGCTGGTTCGATCATGAAGTGGCGCCCCTCGAAGGGCTGGCCAGGGATGAAACCATCCGTCCCACCACCTCGCTGGAGGGCCTCGCGTCCTTGAAGCCCGTCAATGAAGGCGGCATCATCACCGCAGGCGTCGCCAGCCAGAATTGCGACGCGGCCGCAGCCCTCCTCATTGCCAGCGAGAAGGCGGTCAAGGACCATGGCCTGAAACCCCGCGCCCGCATTCATCACCTGTCCGTGCGCGCCGCCAATCCGGTCTGGATGCTGACCGGTCCGATCCCCGCCACCCAATATGCGCTGAAGAAAGCGGGCATGGCGATCGGCGACATCGACCTGTTCGAATGTAACGAGGCTTTCGCCAGCGTCACCATGGCGTGGATGAAGGAACTCGACATCCCCCATGAGAAGGTCAATGTGCAGGGCGGCGCAATCGCGCTGGGCCATCCGATCGGCGCGACCGGGGCGCGGCTGATGACCACGTTGCTGGGTGCGCTCGAACGCACCGGCGGGCGCTATGGCCTCCAGACCATGTGCGAAGGCGGCGGCCAGGCCAACGTCACCATCATCGAACGGCTCTAAGAGGGAAAGCGCGGCCCCATGCCCTGCTACGCCTATCAGGGGATCACACCCGTCGTCGATCCGACCAGCTACGTCCATCCGCTGGCGTCGCTGATCGGCGACGTGATCGTCGGACCGGGCTGCTTCATCGCGCCGGGCGCCTCGCTGCGCGGCGATTTCGGGCGGATCGTGGTGGAAGGCGACAGCTCGATCCAGGACAATGTGTCGGTCCATGCCAACCAGCTGCGCGATACCATCATCAAGCGTGGCGCGACCATCGCCCATGGCTCGATCATCCATGGCTGCGAGATCGGCGAAAATGCGCTCATCGGCATGAACGCGGTGATCCTCGACAATGCCATCATAGGTGACGAAAATCTCGTCGCCGCCCTTGCCCTTGTGAAGTCCGACACGGTGACCCCGCCACGCAGCCTGGTCGTCGGCAATCCGGCCAAGGTGGTCAAGAGTTTCGAGCCGCACCAGGTCACCTGGCGCAACAATGGGACAAGCGAATATCAAAAGCTCGCCAAAGCCGCGCTGACTGGACTGGTCGAAGCCGAGCCGCTGGGCGAAGCCAGCCCGGAGCGGCAGGCGCAGCGCGTCGCCTCCGACGCCATCGCCGTGCGCCTGACCGGCAGCACCGCGCAGCATCGCGAACGCCAGGCGGCGCAGCGAGAGGGTCAGCCATGAGCAGCGCCACGGCGATCACCAATCTGCTCTACCGCTATGCCGAACTGATGGACGCAGGCGACCTTGAAGCCGTCGCCGCCCTGTTCGAGCGCGCCCGGATCAAGACAGGCGGCGGCGAAATGGTCGAAGGCGCAGCGCCGATGCTGGCGCTGTGGCAGGCCCATGTACGCATCCATGACGATGGCACGCCGCGCACCAAGCATGTCATCACCAATCCCATCGTCGAGCTGGACGAGGACGCAGGCACCGCCACCTGCCGCTCTTACTATACCGTGTTTCAGGCGACCCCGGACCTGCCGTTGCAGGCGATCTGCGCGGGCCGCTATCATGACAGCTTCACCTACGTGGATGGGGCATGGCATTTTTCCGGCGGGATTATTCCCTGCTCGATCTCGTTGGGGACCTGAGCCAGCATCTGCTGATCCCCGTCGCAGCGCAATGAAGGAGTAAGGCAAGTGGGTATCTGCGAAGGACGTGTTGCGATCGTGACCGGGCGGGCAATGGCTGGGCAAGGCCTATGCGCTGGGCCTGGCGGCGC
>NZ_AP027307.1:0-208549 GCF_059738765.1 Sphingobium sp. RC1 | reverse complement strand
CATTTCCCACCCGTTCCTGAAATCCCGGCTTGAGCACACAATGGGTACGCTCTGCCAGAGACACAGAACGAGCAGGGCCCACCGACTGCGAAGACAGCACGCTGGAAAGCAAGGATCTGTAGAAAGTGACGAGATCCGCCTAACTGAAGCGAAACCGCTGGATCCTAGCCAAGAATGAAGAGGGGAGTGGGCGCCTGTTGCGCCGGCAATTCAATCGTTTCCCGACGCGTGGGATTTCAGGAACGCCAACGTTCGGTGTGAGGGAGGTGAAGCGTGGCCCTTCATCAGACAATCAATTCGCTGGGCGTTGCTTCGCGCAAAAGGAAGCAAAGATCGTGGTTATATTCTTCGCGTCGAATGCAATATCGCGGGACTTCAGGAACGACCGGAATTCATCTGCCACGACTGAATGATCACGCTGCGGCTGTGGCAGATTAGCGCGAGCAATGGCTCCGAACGCGCTGTAATTGATCTGCCCTTGTTCGGGAAAGCGGATGGGCTCTTCCTTGTCGGCCTTAGGCGTCTTGCCAGGTTTGGCGACGCCATTATCAGAAGCGGGAGAGGGGAGGGCACCTCCCTTTGGGTCTAGATCGCGTCGCACCATACGCAGCATCGGCTCGCCCTCTTCACGGTGAATCAACTCGAGGGCGTAGCCTGGCAGCCCATTCTCGCGCACGATTTTGGCCATTTCGAACTTGAACCGGCGATAGTCCCCTTCTGCTCCTGACTTCTCGAAAAGCGTCGGCATGGAGATGGAGAAGCCCTCGGCACCCGCGCCGCCAGCATGCTTGCGCGCAACGCGATAGAGCCAACGCTCGCGACCGCCAGTCAACGAAAAATAGGCCGGATCGATCGCCAGAACGCCGCCCTCCATTAGGACGCCGTCATAGAACCATTTGGCAAGGGTAATACGCATACCATGGACCCGGCCTTTGCTATCCTTGAGCTGGCTGTGGCTGTCGATCCAGGAGAATGTTGTCTCGACGGCGTCGCCGGAGCGGATATTCGTCTTTACGGTCGTCGACTGCAATCGGTCGAGTGCATTTCCGAGGAGCTCATACTCGCGACCGCCCGCATCACGTTTCAAAGTAGTGAGCATATCATAGGGCACGATGTGCAGGGTCTGAGGGATATCATTCGTCCCTCGCCGCTTGTGCTCGATCAACACCGACGCGCAGTAAATCAAGATGTCGAGATCGTAGATAGTTGCCAAGCCGTATTCGGAGTTGGCGCTAACGTGCACCGTCACCTTCCGATCGGGACTCACATAATCGATGGGTTTCAAGCGCTTGCGCTTAGAAAGCGAGAAGAAAGGACGCTCCATCGTCTCGCGCTGGTCGCGCAGGGGCAGGGTGGTCAACTGCGGAAGGAACAGGTCGACCTGATTATCGTCACTGGGATCCTTCTTCGAGGGCATCTTTGGTCCTCAACCAGATGTTTGAGTAAAACGGGTTTTACTCTCACCTAAGCGCATGTTCTAAAAGATAAATCTGTCACCGAGACGAGAATTTGGCAGCTTCGATAACCGGCCGTAAGGCCCTCAATATATCGTCGATATCGACGGCCCTTTTTGGGTTGATCGTCAGCGTGATCCCCTTGGATTTGCTGTCGGTGATGATCTGACCGATCTCCTCTCCATCCGCCGTAGCTAGTCTCGGTCTACTCTTAGGCGCAGCTTTCTTGACGAGCTTGGCGCTGGCGCTTGACAGCCGCTGCACGATCTGAGGCCCATCAATTGCCGGTTCGCCGGCAGCTGCTCGGCGGCGCTGCTCCTTCCCGATCGCCAGCGCCTCCTCGATGATTGCGTCACGCAGGTCGGGCTGCTTAAGGAGTGGAGAGAGCTTCATGCCATGCCGAACCTTGAGGTCCGACATCGTAGCAAAGGCCTCGACTACCTCAGTAGGTAGCTCGGCAAGCTGAAGGAGATTATGGAGATTTTGCTTACCGATCGCCAGGCGTTCGGCCATATGCGCGCGCACGCCATTATAGTAAGCGTCAACCGCATGCTGGTAGTTGCGTGCTCGCTCCAGGTCCGTGACATCCTCGCGCTCGCGGTTTTCGATGTCGGCGAGGCGAAACGCTCCTTCATCGTCCAGTGTCTCAATGCGTGCAATGAGATCTATCTGCGCGTGGTGATTGGTGCGGAGCCAAGCGACCGAGAAGTGGCGCCTTGTCCCGACAATCAACTCGTAAGGTTTCTCGCCATCGGGCGTTCGGCGGATGACTACCGGCTCTCGGTTGCCGTTTTCTTCCTTGATCGATTCAATGAGTGAAGCGCAGCGCTCGTGGGTGAGGCGCTCATAATCACGAGCATTGCCCGGCCAGACGGTGCATTCGTCAGGTCGGATCCTAATCGTGGGTCGTTTGACCGATCTGGCGATCTCGTCGAATGCCACACCGCGCCGTTCAAGGAAGGAGGGCGCGGGCCCTTCCGATTTGCTGGGGAGAACGGGTCCAGCCGGAGCTTCCGATGCCAGAGACTCCTGCTCTGCGGGAGGCTGAACTGCATCCAGTGAATCGATGGCGTTAGCGAGAAGGCTGCGGCGCTTGGCGCCCGAATTGCTGCTCATGCGGCCTCCGTCAGCCTATCAGTGCCCAGTTGAGCAAGGCGCGAAGGCCATTGCTTGCAGATATCCTTCTCAAGCTCGCGGAAGACCTCATTCAAATTGTTGCGGCAACGGATATAGGTCTGATGCGAGCCGTAAGGCTTGTTGATTTCGTAAATCGAAGACATCGCGATGCCCGCATTTTTGATTTCTTCAGACAACAGGATCGGTGTCGATAGCATCTGGCCCGCATAGGTCTTTTCCATGACCTGAAGCATTTGCGCTTCATTGGTTCGATTGGGCTGGAACATGGTGCAAACGACCCGGATGAACCCATAGTCGATGGAATTGTCGAATTTGGATACCAAACTCATCGCCTCGCGGCAGGTCTGCATGAAATGGATGGTCGAGAGATAATCCAGTTGGCGTGCCGGAACCGGAATGAGAAGTCCATCTGCAGCACTCAGCGTATTGACTCCTAGGAATCCCATGGCTGGTGGCGGATCGAGAATAATCACGTCATAGTCTTGACGGACCTCTTCTAGACCTACTCGCAACATGCGGAATGCGCCAGCAATGGCGTGCGGGCCTTCCTCAATTGTGGCCGTAAGCTCCCACTCGGTATCCTGCAGCCCCAAATTGGCCGGGCAGATGTCGATGTTCGGCCACGCAGTCCGCTTGATTGTCTTCCGAAAGGAATCCGCTTCATCGATGCGCGGCGAGAGATAGTTGGAAAGTGTGTGCGTCTCGTCGACCAGATCTTCCAGATTGACGTCGAACATGACGCTCATGGAGGCTTGGGGATCGCAATCAACAACCAATACGCGATAGCCTCGTAAGGCAAGATAATCGGCAAGGTGCTTGGAAGTGGTCGACTTGCTGACTCCGCCCTTGAAATTCTGGACTGCTACGACGACAGCCCGCTCGTCGGGTAGTTTGCCAGCCTTGATGCCGAGCGCCTCGCGGATCGCGATGAGATCCTCAACCGTATAGTAACGGCGGCCATTACTGGCGGTCTTAGGGGAGGGGAGGCGACCGCGGGCTTCCGCCTTTGCAAGCGCTTCAGGCGTCCGGCCGAGAAAGTCGGCGGCAACCGACGCGCCCATTGTGATGCTCAGTGTTTTGCGATCGGAAGGGTCGATCGCTGCGCGGCGCAGAACGCTCTTGGCATTCTCGCAAGACGTTATCATCGTGTCCAAGATTTGACCGGACAACATCGGCGAACCCCTCATCGCATCATCGAATCAGGGCGGTTCGCCAAAAATAGTCGAATTTCACCCTTTATCCCGGACAGATACGTCAAAACCGGGATGGTAGTCAAATGGTCATCAAATTTAGCCGAATGGCCCGACAAGGTGCTCAACGCGACCATGTTTGAGACATCGAGGGGCCGCCTTGTCGTCTGTTTCGGAATGTTGCGGAGCACTCATCTAATTTGCGCACTATAGCTGACTAGGACGCCCATCGGATTAAAAGACGATGGGCGTCCTAGTTACACGGGAGACCCATTCAAGTCATGACGGCAGGGTAGGGGCACGAGCTCCCATCCCAAGGCTAGAAACCGATCCCGCGTGAACAGCCATTCCAACGGCAAAGCGGAGACGGCAAGCCGCCGCGCCCATCCGTTATCGGGGCCTGTTCCGGCCCCCTGGCGCAAGGGCCTGGCCGTCGGTTCCGCTGCGCGGCCCCGCTTGGTGATCGCGGCGGTATCCCCGCCTTCCTGCGCTGGCGCTCCGTGCAGCCGGGTGATGCCCCTCCCGCCGCGATCAGCCCTCAATTGCGCCATTCCCCGACCCGCTTCGCCAGCAGGCAGAAGCCGATGGCGCGCCATCGCCTTCGGCTCCATCTTTCAGACAAGGGATAGACGACATGACTCACGAAAACGCGGCGGATCAAGCGGTCAAGACCGCCACCATCGCCGCCCTCAATGATGCCATGCGCCACAATATCTACCGGATGCAGGGCTTCAACCAGATCGTCGTGACCGCTGGCATTTCCGCCATGATTGGCGAGGTTGCTCAGTGGACCGCCTATCGTCGCCAGTGCGAGCTTCTCCGCCTCGTGCGGGAATATAATGATTTTTCCGAGGATAATGATCCCCATGATGAGCGTGATTTTGGGGCCTTCGATTGGGAAGGAACCCGCTGCTATTGGAAGATCGATTATTATGATCCCAAGCTCGAATGGGGATCGAGCGACCCGTCCGATCCCGCGCAGACGGCCCGCGTCCTCACCATCCTTCGCGCCGACGAATATTGATCCCGGCACCGAGCGCGACGGCCAAGGCCGTCGCGCCGGACAGCGTCAGGATGATCCATGCTCTCACCCACAAAAACGGCGCGCCCGCCGCAGGCGACGGGCGCGCTTGGGTGGTGGATTTCCTTTTTATCGGTGCGCGCGACCTGTGCCGACCAGATCGAGCGACACCGCATTGGCCGCCGGGGCCGCGCGCTCCAATGTTGCGCGCAGATCGTCGCGCGAGACCATGGTGAGCCATTGGCGACCATAGCTGCGCGCCACCATGAAGAAGAGCTGGCCGTGGCAGCCCACCACCTGGCATTGGTCGAGCTGGTCGACGGGCGAGGCGGATGCGCCAAAGCGCAGCGCCTGGATGGCGGGATCGACCCGCAATTGCAGGCCGCACGCCCGGCATTGCGAGCGGACCAGCGCATTGGATCGCGCTAGCCGGCTCCAGCTAGTGGACCAATGTGGGAAGATGCGACCGATAGGGCTCATAGGCCTAGCAGATTAGGCGGCTGATCGATCTGCGACAAGCGGAGGCGGCATGGCCGCCGCGCCTCATTGTAATTTCCGGGGCCTGTTCCGGCCCCCTGGCGCAAGGGCCTGGCCGTCGGTTCCGCTGCGCGGCACCGCTTGGTGATCGCGGCGGTTTCCCCGCCTTCCTGCGCTGCGCTCCGTGCAGGCGGGTGATGCCCCTCCGCCGCGATCAGCCCTGACATGCGCCATTCCCCGACCCGCTTCGCCAGCAGGCAGAAGCCGATGGCGCGCCATCGCCTTCGGCTCCATCTTTCAGACAAGGGATAGACGACATGACCCGCAAAACCGCAGCGCCCCGCACCAAGGCCGAGCGCATCGATGTTTACGAGGAAGTCACCAACCAGATCATCGCCATGTTGGAAGCTGGCACCCGCCCATGGTCGCCACGCTGGGCATCGGGCGCGGCCTCGCTTCCGCTGCGCCACGAAGGGACCGCCTATCGTGGTGTGAATGTGCTGCTTTTGTGGTCCGCCACCATGACGCACGGTTACACCAATCCCTATTGGATGACATATCGGCAGGCCAGCGAACTGGGAGGGCAGGTCAGGAAGGGGGAAAAGGGAAACCTTGTCGTCCATGCCGGAAGCTTCACGCCCAAGGATGAGGAAGCCGGGCAGGAGGGGGCAGGGGAGGGCGAGAGCGAAGACCGCGCCCGCAGCTACCTGAAAAAATATGTCGTGTTCAACGTCGAGCAAATCGACGGCTTGGACATGACCAAATATCCCGTTCCGCGTGTCGAAGTGAAGAACCGCGACCAGCGCGACCCAGAACTGGAGGCAGCCTTTGCCCGCTATGGCGTTCCTTGCAGCGAGGGCGGCAATAGCGCTTATTACAACCCGGCCGCCGATAGCATCCGCATGCCTGCCTTTGCTGATTTCGTGAGCGGCAATGCCTTTTACGCCACGCTTGGCCATGAGACAGTTCACAGCAGCGGCCATAGGTCACGGCTCAACCGTGAAACCCTCTATGACTATGGAAAATCAACGGAAATCCGGGCGGCAGAAGAGATGGTCGCGGAGGTCGGCGCAGCCATGCTTTGCGCGCAGCTCGGCATGGAACCGACCGAGCGCGACGACCATGCCGCCTATATTGCCTCGTGGCTGACCGCCCTTCGCAACGATAAGCGCGCCATCTTCCGCGCCGCGACCGCCGCGCAGGCCGCCAGCGAATTCATCCTTGCCCGGATGGCCGCGCCCGACATCGCGCGCGCCGCTTGACCCCGATCGGGCGGACGACGGCGCCGCCCGTTTCTTCGCTTCTTCTGAAAGATTGACCGATGCCCAAAGCTGCCCCCAAGATCGAACTTCGCTGGCGTGACGAAAATTATGGCGCTGTCCATGCCGTTGCCGCCTTCCGCAACTATGGCGGAACCTGCGATTGGAGCGAACAAACCCAGCAGCGCTTTCGCTGCTGCCTGAAACGCGCGGGCTTTGCCTTTCATCATCGCCGTTGTTCGTACATCGCGTCGCAAGGGGAGGGCGCGACACGCAAGCGCGCCTTGTGCGACGAACTTGCCCGCGCCGGTTTCACCATCACATTGGGCGATGTCCGACCGAAGGAAGAGCAGCCATGAGCGCCTCGGGCTTCCGCCATAATGGCGGGCCGCCGCTCGATGATGGCGCGGCGGCAGCGGAGCCGCCCCGCTTGCCAGCGGATGCGGCATGTCTGCGCTGTGTTCACTGGCATCCGCCCAGTGAACGGGAAGAGTCGGATTATCGCGCATAGCAGGGCGGTTATGGTCGTCGTGTCAGGGAACCGAGCGGTCATTGCTTTCGCGTGATGCACCGGCGGAATTTCAGCAGGGGGATTTGGACTTACGAGCGCCTGGCAGCCGGCGGGAGCTTGAAGGTCGCCAAAATCTAATAGACCTAACCATATAGGGTCGAGGGGGGACGGCTCCCCCTGAGCGCGAGCCGCGTTCCGCGTCTCTCACTACCCCCTGATGCGGGGGACACCCCCGCAACGCCCCCCATTTCGGGGAATGCGCCTCGTGAAGCGTGATTAGAACTGAATGCGGGTCATTTGTCCGCCGACCCAAAATCATCGGGCTTCCCTCCCAGACTCCGGCTGGTTTGCTGAAGTAGCTTCACGGCAGAGTGCCCGCCGCGAGCTCGGTAGAGAATCGCTGGATCACCGTAGATTTCGCCCTGTCGGCGGAATGTTCATATCATTTGACGCCACCGATCAACGTCGTGATAAGTTCATCGATCTTATTCAAGTCATGATAGGCAGACATTGTGCTATGCTGTGCTTCTATCGAACAGAAGAACAGTCGGTCATAACCCTCGGCTCTGTGGCAAAAATCCATCCGGGTAGATTGATCCTTATCGGCGACTTAATCATGAGTGCCACGCAATAATCCTTGGCTGGCGAACACGCTGCCAAAATCTATCAAGGTCGCGTACCGCAGCATTCCCGCTGTTTTGTTGTTGGGGGAGAGGGGGCGCCGCCGCCCTCTCCCCTGCAACGGCAATCAGCAGGACCGAGGCTCGCTTACGCTTCGCGCGCTGCGCCCGCACCACTCCTGGCAGATTCCCGTTGCCCCCCACACCCCTGCTGCTCCGCGCGACCTCGGGTTTGCAGCAGCTGCTGCAAACCACGAGCCAATGGAGTGAACGACATGATCCAGTATATCCCTGCAAACCTCCTTGTTGCGACCCCGGTCAACGTGCGCAAGGTCAAGACCGGGATCGACACGCTGGCCGCCAGCATCGCTTCCAGTGACGGCCTCATCCAGAACCTCGTCGTCACCGCCGCGCGTGAGGACGGCAAATATGAGGTCATTGCGGGCGAACGCCGCCGCCGCGCCATTGCCAAGCTCATCAAGGACGGCATCTGGTCGAAGGATGCTGAAATTCCCTGCAAGGTCGGGGAAGCTGAGAACGCTACGTCCATGAGCTTTGCTGAAAATGCGGAGCGCGTTGCGATGCATCCTGCGGATGCTATTCGGGCAATGGGGAAGCTTCATCAGGAAGGACATAGTGAGGAAGCGATCGCGAACCGCTATGGGTACGATCCTCGTGAGGTGCGCAAATATCTTGCCCTCGCGGGTGTCAGTCCCAAGGTGTTGAACGCGCTTGCGGCGGACAAGATCGACCTTGCCTGCGTTCAGGCCTTTACCCTTACGGACGACCATGCCCGCCAGGAACGAATTTTGAAGCGGGCAAGCAATGCCTATCAGGTGCGCGAATTACTGACCGAAGAAAAGCTCACGACCCAGCACAAGCTGTTCAAGTTCATCGGCATAGATGCGTATCGCGATGCGGGCGGCACCATCACCGGCGATCTTTTTGCACACGAGGGGGAGGGCTATGCCGACGATCCCGAACTGGTGGAGCGGCTTGCCGACGAGAAGCTCGACGGTCTGGCTGATGCGGCCCGCGCCGAAGGATGGGGCGACGTGGTTGTCGGCCTCGAAACCCCCTATAACAGCTATAGCTGGCACCGCCTCTACGGCGATGAGGCGACCCGCAGCGTCACGCAGGCCGAGCAGGCGAGGATGGAGGCGCTGACAGCGAAGCGGGAGGCGCGCGTTGCCGAGATTGGAGCAGGCAGAGATCCCGACTTCGACCCCGAATATGACGATGTCGTCATGGAGATTGACGAGGAAATCGAGCAGATCGGTACCGTCGAGCATCATTTCTCTGACGAGGCGAAAGCATCGGGTCGGATCCTCATGGTGCTGGGCCATCAGGGGCAGATCAACATCAGCCACTATAGCATCAAGGCGCAGCGCGCCGTGGCACATGACACCAACGGCTTGCCTGCGCCTCGTCCGCTCTATGATGCCCGTATGACGGAAGAACTGACCCGGATGCGAACCATGGCTCTCCAAAGCGAGGTTGCCAGCAATCAGCCGCTCGCCTTTGCCGTGCTGCTCGACGCGCTTCTGCCGATCGTGACGGAACGCTTTGCTGCCGAACATGCGGTGGAGCTTCGAGTTGGGACGGACCTTCAGGAGCCATGCCAGCATTTCGATTATAACAGCATGGAAATGGCGTCGGCCTTTGACGGCGTGGCGGATTTGATCGGAGCGGCCCCCAAGCATCCTGCCCATCGTTTCGCGTGGATCATGTCGCTCAGCGAAAAGGACGTGCAGCGCATGCTCGCGGCATGCTCCGGGGCGCTGCTCAACGCCACTCAGAGTAAATATAGCTCCCGTGAACGGCTCGAAAGCGCCAACCGGATCGCACGCGCGGCGAAGCTCGACATGCGCAAACATTGGGAAGGCGGCGTCGAATTTTTCGGCCGGATCAGCAAGAAGGCGCTGCTGTCGGCGCTGACCGAGGCATGTGGTGCGGACACAGCGGAAAATTGCGCGAAGATGAAGCGTGACACTCTGGCCCAAAGCTGTGCGGAGCGCATCCCCGGTCGCGGATGGCTGCCGCCGGTCCTTATTACGCCGGACGAACCCGAAATCGAGGCAGTAGATGCTGCTGTCGAGATCGAGGGGGGCGAAAGCCAAGACGAAACTCGTGACGGCGAAGAGTATGCCGAGGAAAGCCTCAATGCCGCCGATGCCTTGCCGGACATCGCCCTAGCCGCCGAGTGAACCAGCACTGGAGCCGTCCCTGGCGGGGCGGCTCCCCTCCGGTGTTCGCGCTGAAATCTGATCGCCCTGGCCGGCTCGCTCGCGTGCCGCGCAGACCCTTCGGTCCGCACGCCGCTACGCCTCGCAGGACCGATCAGCAAAGAAGTGTCTTGCAGACTGCCCATTATGTCATGCGCACCGGGATTGGGCAAACGATGAGCGGCACCTCCCATTTTTTCGCGGCCTCCACTCCGCCTTGCTTCGTTCCGGCCGCGAAAAAATCGGCTCCTGCGCTCCCCGCTTCGGCGGCAGTGCCGTCGTTGACCCAGACACGAGCCGCATGCGCGGCGCTCCTCAAAAAGGGTCGAGATGAGGAGGCACATATGACCATCAACCATCCCGCCATTTTCACCGCACAGCCCACCTTATCGCGGCTTTCGTCCACGCCGCGACCAGGGCGCTCAGCAGTTTTTATCCGCAACATATCATCCGTGATGAGGACGGCGGTTTCACGGCGATCGGCGAAGGCGATTATGGAGAGCGGATGTCCTGCATCAGAGGCCGGATCGTTCATTCCGTACCTGCGCAAACTGGCCGACAGCTACTGATGCAGCGGGACGGCGGCGACGCTCTCTCGTTTCCGTTTTTCGCGCCGATTGGACCGGCCGGGCATCGAGCCCGGCAAGTCCATGGCCTTTGACTGGCAGGCGCCACACGGCAATTTGTCCGTTCTCTTTGTTCCAGCCTGCGCTCGAGATGCTGGCATTATGCCAGAGCCGGATCTGTGCCCGGTCGGATTGCGTAAGCGCTCATTTCGCATGACTGCCACATTCACATTGGTCGTGACGCGCACCCAGTGTTCCAGATGGTGGTCAGGCGCCGCCGGACAACACCTTGGTCCGCTTCCGCCCCAGCCTTGAGCTACACTGATGCTTTTGAACGATATTCTGTGTCGATCGCCCTTGCTCAACCGCACAATTCCTGTTTGCGATGGGGACATGGTCGCAGGCCGCCTTCTACGATCAAGAAAATAACCGCCCTATAGGGCTACGGTTTCCGCGGGGCGGAGCCTCCGTTTATTTTCTGGATCGCGTCAGCCTTGCTCCCTTCAAGACCCCATCAGGAATTGGCCTGATCGAGCAAGAGGAATGTCCCATGCAGAACATCGCTGAATTTCGCATCATTGGCCGCGTCAACAAGGTTACAGAGCATAACAAGGTGGCGAAGATTTCGGTCGCCGCCAATTACAACCGCCAGGAAGATGGCGAGTGGGTCACCGACACCCACTGGAATGAAGTGACGATCTTCGGCCGACTGATCGAGCGCGCGACCAAGATCGACAAGGGAGACCTGATCCACGTCACCGGGCGAGTTCGGCAGAACTCCTACGACACGACCGACGGCAAACGCTACACGGTTGAACTGATCGCTGACGGTCTGGCGGTCCTCGCAAAGGCCAGCGAAAATCACGACCGGTAAAGGATCGGGGCCGCTTTGGCGGCCCCCAACGGCTTGCCCGGACAAACGAGGCCATCCTTTAAGCCTTTGAATCCTATGCCGCATTCGTTGAGTTATCTTCGCCATGAGCTTATTCTATGCGCCAGTGCGGCTCATCGTCGGCTGATTGCTCGTCCATGGGCGGCGGCGCGACGAGGCCGCGCCGCCGCCGGGCAATCTTGAGGAGGTCGAAGGACATGAGCGGTGTAGCGCAAGCTGGCCTTTTCTTTTTCTTGCTGTACGTCGTCATGTTTCTTGGTGCGGGTAGCAAGAGCAGAGGCCCTCGGATCCGCGATGAGGATGCCGAGACCTGGTGGCATGCCCGCCAGTCATGGTGGAATGACCGCCGATGAAAACGATCGCGGTTAACATCGAGAAGGGCGGCGCGGGCAAGACCACGATCGCCTGCCATCTCGCCTGGCACCTTGCCGATGCTGGGCACCGTGTTCTGGTGCTGGACCTTGACCGGCAGTGCAACGCCTCGACCGCTCTGCGCGATTTCGAGCAGCTTGGCTCGTGCAAGCCGTTGTTTGAGCCGGGTTATGTCGCGCCAGAGGGATTGCAGCGGGCCATATTCTCCAACCGGATGGCTGGAGAATATGATGCCGACTACAGCAAGGCGCTGGCTTGCTTCCGCGCAAATTTCCCGGCGCTGAGGGCGGCCTATGATTATTGCGTGATCGATACGCCGCCAGCGTGGAGCTGGATCAATTTTGCAGCACTGATGGTCTGTGACGATTTGATCGTGCCGGTTGAGCTGGGACCGTTTGGACCCGATTCCACCAAGCAGCTTTCTAATTCCATTCAGACCGTCAATCAGCGCGGTCGCCAAACGCCGATCCGGATCGCGGGATTGGTCGCGAACCGGGTCAAGGCCAATGATCGCAATCAGCAGGCGATGCTGGCTGAACTGAAGGCGAAGATCGGTCGTAACCTGTTTTCCACGCATCTTCCCGACCGCGCCCATTACAGCCAGGCCGTACAGGCCGGTGTCCCGGTCTGGCGGTTCGATAAGGATGTACGATCGTCCCTGCCGCCGATGCAGGCGTTCCTGGACGAGGCATTGCAGAGGATTGGCGCCTGATGGATTTCGGCAACTTCGACATATTCGCTGCCAAGGACGAAGTTGCCCAACAGCAGAGGGTGCTGCTGCTCGAACCGCGGCAGGTCTATCCCGATCCCCATAATGTGCGGCGCGCGATCCGATCGGAAGACATTGACGCACTTGCCGAAACCATCCGAGCCAGAGGGCAGTTGCAGCCCATCATCGTCGCGCCGGCGGATGATGATGGGCGCTACATGATTCAGTTTGGCGAGCGGCGCTGGCGTGCGTGCCTCCAGCTCTGCCAACCCGTCCGCGCCATCATCCGCGAAGTTCTGGATGCTGGCCAGATCAGGATCGATCAGTTCATCGAGAACGACCAGCGCGAACAGCTGTCCGTACAGGACATGATCGCCTTCGTTGCCGATCAGGTAGCGTCGGGCACGAGCGTCGTTGATCTCGCCCGCGCCACAGGTCGGGACCGGGCGCGGCTCTCCCGTCTGCATAGCCTGGCATCGGCACCTGATTACATAGCTGCCCGCCTGGATGATATTCCGGTCCGCGGCGCCATCGCATTGATGAAAGCCGCCGCCAACGATCCCGAAACCGTGATGGCGTTTCTCGATGCCACGCCTCCAGGCTTTGTCACGGTAGCTGGCTGCGAAAGCCTGTCACGCCCTGCGCTCGTGCCGCCTGGTGATCTTGAAGCTGGCACCGTCGCACCGGTACAGCAAATCTCCCAGGACGCCCGCCCCGAGCTCGCAACACCGCAAATGCAGACCGAGCCGAAGCGGTCCGGCCCGGGAGCGGAGTGCCCCGATGGAGCACGCGCTATTGTGGTCGGCGGCAAGAGTGGCCGCCTGGTTGAGGCGCTGATCCACTTCGAGGGCGAAGACCAGCCGCGCCTCGTCCGCTTCGATCGTTAAATCCCAGCTCCCCTTCTTTTCCGCGTCCTTAAGCGTTCCGGCCATGGTAGAGGACTGTGGCCCGCGCCACAGATTCGCATGATTTTATAAGGGGTTGCTTTGATGGCAGGATAGGGGTTAGAGTCGCAGTTGTAACACAGTGGCATCACCGCAAGGGACGAGGATGACAACTGCAAACACATCTCAGGATGGCAAAGCGCACCTCACCATTCGGCTGGACCGGGCCACGCTCGACGCATTCGACGCGCTGGCCGCGGGCAGGGGAGGGCGCAGCGCCCTGCTTCGATCTGTCCTGTCGCAGGTTCTTCGGCAGGCAGGCTATGCGCCACTTGTGCAACCCCAAGCGGAGCGCAGCACCAACCGGGTCACCATCAGCCTGACTGATGCAGAGATGGCGGTGTTGGAAACACGGGCGGCGGATCGCGGAACGGATCGCGCAGGGTGGGTCAAGGCCCTGACCCGCCGCCATCTAGGCCTGAAGGGCAGTATCGACGCGGGTTTTCGTGAGAACCTCGGCCTGGTGCGCAAGCAGTTGCAGCGGATCGGCCGCAATCTCAATCAGGCCACGCGCGCTGGCAATGCGGTAGCGCTGGCCGATAATGGGCTGCAGATTGAGGGCGAGCTTCGACGCATCATCGAGATGCGTCAGGAGGTCAACGACCAGATCGCCGCCCTGGGTGAAGCCCTGCGCGGCGACCTCAGCTATTGGAAGGTGGCTGACTGATGTTGTTCGGCGAGCGCGAGGACGAACTGTGGGGCGTGCTGAAGCCGGTCTTCAAGCCGCGTGTGTTTGGCGATCCCAATCTCAAATATGCCGAGCGCCTGCTGAACCAGAAGGGGTTCGGCAAGGATGTAGGACAGGTGGTGGTGCCCCGTACAGACGCCCGTTCCGTGCTGGCCCGCGTCGTTCGAAAAGCGCCCGAGGTGCTGGTGAAGGTGACGGGCCGCAAAAAGGGAGCGGACCATCTTGGTGCTCACCTCGCCTATATTGGACGTAAGGGTGAGATCGCGCTGGAAACCCGCGACGGCGAAGTGCTCACGGATAAAGCGGATGTCCAGCAGCTCGCAGAGGAATGGTCCGAACCCATATATTGGCGCCAGCGCGCGACGGTGTCCGCGGTGTCCATGGTTTTTTCGATGCCGGAGGGCACCGATCCCGAGACGGTCAAGCAGTCGGTGCGCGAAACCGCGGAGCGGATGTTGGGCGACAACCATGATTATCTGATGGCGCTCCACACCGACACGCCGCGTCCGCACGTGCATATGACGGTTGAGGCCGAGGGGATGGACGGCAAGCGGTTCGATCCCCGCCGGGAGGATCTATTCAAATTTCGGGAGGCGTTTGCCGAAGCCCTGCGCAGCCGCGGTGTTGAATGTGAAGCGACGCCACGGTGGACACGAGGGCAGGGGAGGGCTGGCACCAGCATGGCGCTTGCGCAAATGCGGGAGAAAATCCGGCGTGGTGTGTCGAGGCAGCCGACCGAAGCCGACTTGCGACAGGCTCGGGAAGCCCTGGCTATCGCTACCGGCAAGGCAACACCGCCGCCATTTGTTGCTCAGGCAAAGCAGCGTTGGGCCAGCATCAGAGAACAATATGAAGGGGCTGCCGCCCGCCTGGATGGTTCGGAAGATCGCCGCGACAAGGATCTTGCGCGGGAGCTTCGATCGTTCCTGAAAGATCGACCATCCATTGAAACCGTGCCTGATCGTGCGTTGAAGGATGCGGTCGAGCGAGTGCGCATTGCTGCTGATCGAAAGCGTGACGAGGAAATGCCATCTCGGCCTGCAACTAACTTACCCCCTGACCGAAGCCGATGACATCGGGCGGTTCCGAGGCTGCGATCTTTTCATGCCGGTCAGGTTTTCGGCAGGCAGGGGGACATTCGCGACGGTCCGGTTTGTAGTAGGGAATGAGGGTAAGCCGCCGTTCCTCGAGCCCACAAAGGATTGACGCAACACATAGTTCCTGCGCTATCTAAATAGGCAAATGAGGGGGGTGTATCGCGAGCAATTCCGCGATAGAAAATGGACATGGCATCAGCGCAGCAACTCATAGGTCTCGTAAAGAGCCACGCGGAGGGGGATTCCGATCGCTTCTTCGATCTCGCGATGCAGCTCTCCGCTGCCGAGGAGCAAAAAGGACATAAGCGGCTCGCCGAAACCCTGCGTCAATGGGCCAATGCCGGCCAGACACCGCCGCGACCAGCTTCGCGAACGCCCAACCTCACGCCGATCGCTGCGCCTCGGGGCGATCTCGCGCAATTCCTGTTCGCCTCCTATCCGAGCGAGCGGTTGAACAGCGTCATCCTGCCTCCTCTGATCGAGGAGGAACTCTCGCACATCGTCGTCGAGACGCGGATGCGCGAGAAGCTTGAGGAAAAAGGTCTTAAGCCTAGGCGGCGCATTCTTCTGTCCGGGCCTCCAGGCACCGGCAAGACCATGAGCGCCCATGGCCTCGCCGGCGAGCTTCAATTCCCGCTCTTCTCGGTGATGCTGCACGGCCTCATCACGAAGTTCATGGGTGAAACGGCCCAGAAGCTGAAGCTCGTTTTCGACGCCATCAAATCTACGCGAGGCGTTTATCTGTTCGACGAGATCGACGCCCTTGCAGCAGCGAGAGGCGACGGAAACGATGTCGGCGAAGCGCGCCGCGTTCTGAACTCATTCCTCCAGTTTCTCGACGAGGACACCGGCCCCTCGATCGTGATCGCTACCACAAATCTCGCCGAGATCCTTGATCGCGCAGTGCTGCGTCGGTTCGATCTCGTTCTCTCCTACGAGCTGCCCGATGCGGTCGCGATCCGCGAGGCTCTCCAACGGCGTCTGACCGGGTTCTCCTACACTCGCCTGTCGTGGAAGAAGGTCACCGACTGTGCCATCGGTCTATCGACGGCTGACGTCGTAGCCGCGGCCGAAGACGCCGCCCGCCGGGCCGTACTTGGCGATCGGAACATCATAACAACGCTTGATCTGGTAAACTCGCTGGAGCGCCGTCGCTCGCTACAGGGGCTAGGAAGAGGCGCGAATGCCACGGAATCTACGTCACTTTCTTCTGAAGGACCTCGGAAAGGCGCATCCGTTTCGAGCAAAAGGCGGGGGCGGCGGCAAATCGCCGAGTGACGTCCTCAATCGGTCGGGCCACGCACAGGCTCTGCTTCAAGCCATTGATCTCCTCCCCCCGATAGCGACCGACGGCCTTCCCGGCGTTTATCTTGAGGTCAAAGGGCGAGCCAACGAACCGCTGGCGAAGGATAGTCTGGGATCGAGCGGCATCGCGCTGTTGCGTAGCGACGCCGAGGTCAGCGAAGCCGGTACGATCGAAACAGCAACCGTTTTCGCCACGGCAAAGGGTGTCGAAAATCTCCGTAAGAAGATCGAGCAGTTCGAAACGGAAGATACGCCCGACAGGGAAAAGGATGGCCAGCTCATCCCTGGTCGGCCTAGGAACGCTAATCTCGTGCAGAGCCTGGCAGCTATAACCGAAGCTGGCCTGCGGGCGCTCTGGCGTGGTCCGCAGGACAAGTTTCCGGCGGATAATGGTGGGACGCACTGGGAAATCTGGCTGGAGCCCGAAGGAGCGGACGCCTTCATTGCGCATGCCGCTGCCTATCAGGTGCAGATCGGAACCGATCGTCTGTATTTCCCGGAAGATGTGGTCATCATAGGACAAGCAACGCGCGATCATATCGCCCTTGCCGTGCGACGGCTTGGTGCCGTTCGCGCTCTCGCCGCGCCTGCGGCGACCGCCGATTTCTTCGACGCAATGGACGTGCAGGAGCAAGTTGCCTGGGTTGAGGACCTTTCCCAGCGAACGACCTATACTGGGGGAGCGAACGGTGGCTATGTCACCCTGCTCGATACGGGTATCAGCCGTGCCCATCCGCTGCTCGCTCCTGTGCTTCTCGCACAGGACCGACATGCCGCTGATCCTGCTTGGGGGCTGGAGGACATCAAAGGCCATGGAACTCAGCTCGCCGGTCTCGCGCTCTTTGGCGATCTGACCCTCAACCTGCAATCGACGATGCCGGTTACGGTCTCGCATCGGCTTGAATCGGTGAAACTGGTGCCGGATGCAGGAGTGAACCCGCATCACCTCCTGGGCGTTATGACCCGCCGCGCGATCAACACTGTCGAGCAGACTATTCGCAGACGGACCTTCACAATGGCCGCCACAACTGACGAGGACACTCCGCATGACGGTGCGCCGACGTCATGGTCGACCGAAGTCGACCAGCTTGCCGCCGGCGTATCGGGCGATCGCACAAACCCACGATTGATCCTGGTGTCGGCCGGCAACACCGATAATTTCAAGTTCAATGCGGATCCTTATCTCGATACCTGCGACCATCCCGACAATGAGCTGGAATCACCGGCGCAGGCGTGGAATGCGATCAGTGTTGGGGCCTACACCGAAAAGACGATGCTTCCGGCGGCCGACGGCCTCACTATCGTTGCGCCTTTCGGCGATCTCTCGCCCAGCTCCCGAACAGCATCGTGGTCATCGACATGGCCACTCAAGCCCGACATTGTCCTTGAAGGCGGCAACTGGGCTGCCGGCACAGTGCCTCCGCCCATGCGGCATAGCGATCTGTCGCTGCTCACGGTCCATCATGCCTATCCACAACGCTCGTTCAGCCTCACCTATGACACGAGCGCTGCGACGGCGATCGCGGCCAAACAGATCACCGAGTTGTGGTCGGACTATCCGCTACTCTGGCCCGAAACTATCCGAGCGCTCTATGTGGCATCCGCCCGCTGGACGCCGCAGATGCGCTCGCACCTTCCCCCGCAATCGAACAAGGGCAGCTATGCGCGGCTGTTCCAACGCTATGGTTACGGGGTGCCCGATCTCGACAGAGCCCATCGCAGCGCGTCCAACGCCCTGTCACTGATCGTTCAGGACGTCATCATTCCTTACGGCCTCTCGGAGAAAACAGGCGGAGACGTCCACAAGGAGATGCGGCTCTTCACGCTGCCATGGCCGGTCGAGGAGTTGCGCAAGCTCGGCAACGCGGAGGTGACGCTCAGGGTCGCGCTCAGCTCCTTCATTGCCCCCAATCCCTCCGAAGCATCCCGCGGTTCGCGTTATCGCTACGCATCTCACAACCTAAGGTTCAAGCTGAACCGCGCCGGCGAGAATGCCCAGCAGTTCATGGCCCGCATCAGCAAGGCTGCCGAGCCGGCCGGGCCTCAGGTCGATGAAGATGATCTGTGGGACTTTGGAAGCAGCCGACGCGACGTCGGCTCCCTCCATATCGACCAGTTGACGTGCAAAGCGTCGGATCTTGCCCGCCGCAATCTCCTGGCCATTCATCCAGTCGCCGGGTGGTGGAAACACACTGCAATCTTGAAGGACGGAGAACCGCAGGTTCGCTTCGCTCTTGTCGTCGAAATCGATACGCAAGGGGTCGAAGCAGATCTCTATGCCGAGGTGCAGACGGCCGTCACCGCTCTGAATGCGGCTCAGGCCATCATCATCTAAACCATACCACGTGTATCGTTATGGCGCCGATCAATGTCCGCTTCAGAGCTGTTGGCAGGCAGAGCTGGTAGAGATACATCCACTGCCTTGGTTTCATCGGGCCCTCTGCGACCGAACGGAAAAAGCTGGGTCGGGGACCTTTTGCTCGGTTAGCTTTGCGACGTGAACAGAGATTAGCTGTCACTCGCCTCGAATGGCCGCTTCCAAGCTCCTTCCAAGGGGACTTCCTGACATCGGCTCTGGATAAATTCCTGCGCTCACCTTTCCCTTGGCGGAAGGACCACCCGCCGCTGTGGGCCAAAGGAAGGAGAGAAGGAAAATACCAAGATAACAAGGGTCTCTTTGCCTTCCCCTAATTCTTCAAGCAAGCAGAGACTTGATTTCTGCAAGAAGGCGAGCCACGAAAAAGCTCGGCAATAGGGGATAGGGCAGCTGTTGAAACGTAAAAGCGGGAGGAGCGCGAATGTAGGCAACTCGCCGGAGTTTGCTAAGCTTCGGGCAGAGATCAGGCGTCACGGTAACGTGATGACCGGGTTAGCAGCGTTTAAGCTAACTGAGGACGTAGCTCGCTTTCGACGGCTGATGCCGCATGCATTGGCTCATCGGGTATACCGACAGCTGATTTGGCCCAATGAAGTTCCCAAGTCTGCGGGTGATCTTTGGCGCGGTGGTATTCCCGTTCAATCATCGTTTGAGGCTGAATTAGAATGGACCGTCCAGTCTCTTCTGGTACAAAGCGTAAAGATCGCAGAATTTCTTCAGTTTAAGCAAACATGCGAGCGCTTGTATCTGATGTCGGAATCAGAACGGCTGCTTGGCTTACTAGATGAAATAGAAAAGAAATTTGGCATTTCGTTGTGGCTGATCGAAGCAAAAATAAACGCCATCCAGGCTGCCTCAGGACTGGTAGCGCAGAGAGAGTATGCCAGTAGCATACTTCGGGACAGTTCTGTTCCAACAATCGCTAGGTACCTCGTCTCTTGGTTCAGCTTCAGAAGCGAGGAGAATCTGTCGGCTCAGGAGTTTGAGCGATTAGTAGATAGCTCAATTTCAAATAAGTCTCAAGTATATAACCTCGTCCGCATTGTTCTTGGCCTTCAGCAGAGCGTAGAAAGTGAACATGCTGCCCAAGCAATAGCTCACATCGACGGTCTTACGCCAGTTGATCGATACTTTTATCTAATATCCATTATTCAAGCGGTAATTTCTCTTGGAGATTCTACAGATCAAGCAATCATATTAAATGCGATAAAGCCGCTCAGTGGCAGAATTCCAGATACGCAATTACTGAGGTTAGTATCTGTACTTAGCGGAATTGAGAGGAAAGAGAAGCATAGGCTTATTCCTGCGCTCGACGCCTATTGCGAAGGCGATTATGAGACCGCGATAATTAAGGCCACGAACTTAGCTCGCGAAGAAGCCTCGGTGGATGCCTTGATCATAGCGGTCAGGGTCGAAGCAGTTAACAATAATTATTTTGAGTTTAGCGAGTCTCCCGCCTCACTTTTCGGGCGAATAGCAGCTGATTTGTCAGCGGTTACAGCGGCGAGCGATGCCGCCAGCGAAGCTGAGGCGCGGCTCGCCAAGATTCGAACTTCCAGCCCAAATGCTTCGTGGGCGTCGTCCATCGACCTTTTCCTCAGGCGCCAGCGACGGGATGAACGGATACATCAACCCACTCCTCAGCAAACCTTCGCTGCTCTACGGGCAACAGAAGAAAATCCATTCTTGGCGTACTGTATGCCAGGAAGCTTAGGTCCAGCGTATCTCGTTTCGACTTTCTCTCAGCACACTTCAAGCCCAGCGCTGAGGGAAGCTCAAAGTCTCTCGAATGATGCTGGGCGCGCACCTGCAGAGGTAAGCGACGCTAGGGCTGCACGCATAGGGGCCATCAGCGCTCTACGAGCGGGTGACCAGGACCGCGCTGAACATCTTCTACAAGATTTTCTGACACATGAAGCCTCATCAATTGAGAAGCTTGAAGCCAACCTAATGTTGGTTGAAGTACTGCTTCGCAAGCGTCAACTTGAGGAGGCTTGCGGCGTCTCCGTCAACCTAATTCTTGAATCAGCGTATCTAGCGCGGCGGCTTCCGCTCGAACGAATCGTCACCGCGCTGGCTGAATGGGATCAAGATGCTGAGAGATCGGACCGCGTCTTAGGGCGATTATCGATCGTTCTCCTCATATATTTGTACGGAAGATATATCGCAGCAGATTTTGAGGAACTGGGTAATGACGCATTCCTTGACTTCCTTGACCGAGAAGGCGTTGAGAAACCGTCCGATCTAGATGCTGCTCGATTCTCAAACGACAATTGGCTGGTTTATTTCTTCCATCATGCCTCGGCCCCTGACGCTCTTGACCAATGCTTTGCCCTTCGTTCGACGCGCGATGTAGAGGATGAGCGAGCACGCATAATCGTTCGGTGCGTCGACATGTATGCGGAAACGCAAAAGCCAGGGCCGCCTACATTGCAGGACGAGTTGCAGCAAATCCGTACAAAACAGGTGATTAGGGACACAAGCTTCAAGTTAGATCAAAGTAAGATCTTTGTCGATGTCGATGGCATCCAGAGTTCCTTGGGAACCGCCATGCGAGAGAATTGGAACCGATATCGCTTGATTGGTCTTCAACAGGGTACCGAAGGCGGATTGAACGAACTGGTCAAAGGCCTTGAGGACGCACTCGGTCGTAAGCTCGCCTTAGTATCAGTCTCCCTTCCGATTACTGAACGAAACAAGTTATTCGAGCGCATGTTTCGTGAAATCCGCGATCAGTTTGCTACAAGTAAGCTGTTTGGATTGGACGCGAACCTAAGTACAAATGTACGACATGGATATATTTTGAGGGAACTCCGCGGTCCCTTTGTGGCAGCATCGCTGGTGACCAATCTTATCAGCACTGAAAGCGGTTATAGACCAAACAAATATTGGCTCGACCGGATGTTCTCGGACGGGAGCGACAGCCGCCAAGAGTTCCAAGAAGTTCTAGATCGATTTTCAGCCAGAGTCGATGAAGAGATCGAGCGGCTCACTCGTCGGCGCATCCGTATTTTTAGTGACGCCAACCCTGATGGTTTGTTCAATTTCGCGGTCAGCGATATCGACCTCCAACTCCTGCAGAGCAGAGTAGAAGGCATCGAGACATACGAAGAATTTCTGAAAAGTACGTTTGAAGTCCTTTGGGTAATCACTGACTTAGGTTTAAATCGCGTTAAGCAGTGCCTGCATAACGAGACATTGCTAACCTTCAACACCGCCCTTGACGAACTACAAGGGGAGGCAGACTGCCTACTTACATCTGAGCAGAGTTCAGCATTCGAGCAAGCGATAAGTCTGGTGCGCCCCGAAGTCAGTGCAGCTGTAGAAAGGGTGTCGAGTTGGTTCGCTCTTTCGACATCCCACGAATATCAAGATTACCCCCTTCAAATCGCCTTCGATGTCGGCTTAGCCACTGTCACATCTTATTTTTCGCACCTAGATATTCAGGCTTCAATTCGAGGTGCCAAAGAAATCATGATGGCAGGCTGGACCCTTCCATCGTTTGCTCGCCTGTTCCTGCTTCTGATGGAAAATGCTGCGCTCCACGCCGGCATTGCCGAAGGAAAGCTCGTCGTAGACGCGGCAGCCTCAATCAACTCAGATTTCCTCGAGATTACGATATCGAATCAGCTGGCAGACTCTATCGATCGCAATGACCTTGAACTCACGATACAGGGTTTGAACAAGAACTTCGGAAGTGAAGCAGCAGAGAATTCGGTCGGAACTGAGCGAGGGTCGGGCTATCCTAAGATTTGGAAGATACTTCGTCATGATCTACGACGCGACTACGCCATTGACGTAAAATTGAGCGACGACAGCGAGTTTCGAGTGGATATCTATCTCAACAAAGATAAGGTCGTGGTATGAGGCTTTTGATTATTGAAGATGCTGAAGAAAAGCTGAACGACCTCGTCGGCTGGGCGAGCGATAAGTTTCAAAATCTTCACGTGGTTACCGCGAAATCCCTTCATACTGGGAAGTCATCCGCAATCGACCCCAGTATTGACCTCATTCTTCTTGATATGACAATGAGAAACTACGAACGAACGCCGGAAGAGGAGGGAGGGAGACCGCATGCATTTGCGGGACGCGAGATCATGCGGAGAATGCATCGGGAGCGGGTCAGAACGCCTGTAATTGTCGTGACGCAATTCGACCGGTTTGGTGATGAGGATGATTTCAAAACACTTGCCGATCTCAAGCAAGAACTGCGGTCGAGGTTTCCTAATTATGTCGGAACGGTTCAGTATCGTTCGAATGTGGATGAATGGCGGCAAACTCTTGAGTTGCTAGTTGATAAGGTCGTTTTCGGCAACGAAGGTGAGAAATGATAACAGTTTTGGTGGTTGAGGACGACAACGTTAAATTCGGTCAGATAAAGCAAGTTTTGGTTAGCTCTGGAGTTTCTGAAGAGCGCATATCCCACGCGAATAATTCGGTCGACGCATTTGAGATGTGTAGGAGATCTCGATATGATATCTTGCTGTTAGATATCAATCTTCCCAAAAGGTACGATGGCGCGGCCGCTCGTGGTGAGGGGATCGCTCTGCTTCGCCGCATCGGCAGAGATCCCGAATGCCTAAAGCCTAGGTACGTGGTTGGTATCACTGCGTACGATGATGTGGTGACTGAATTTGGGGAGGAGTTTGCGGATCAGCTTTGGAGCCTTGTTCATTACTCCGAGCAGTCTGATCGGTGGAAGGGGCAGGTTCGTGGTAAGGTTGAATATGTGTCAGCGCTTCGTCGGTCTGATAATTTCAGCGATGGAACCACGTATGGAGTCGATGTAGCAGTAATATGTGCCTTAAGCGATCCTGAGTGGGCAGCCGTTAAGTCGCTTCCATGTGACTGGCAGCCTTTGCGTGTGGCCCATGATCACACCCGTTACATAGTAGGGACTATCGAAACCTCAACAAGGCCGATTTCCATTATATCTGCCGCAGCTCCTAGGATGGGGATGCCTGCAAGCGCCGTTCTTGCCTCGAAAATGGTTTCCACCTTCCGTCCCCGCATTCTGGGTATGACCGGCATATGCGCGGGGCGAAGCTCTAAAACCAAACTCGGCGATGTTGTGGTTGCTAATCCTGCGTTCGACTGGGGTAGCGGAAAAATCGATTCAAAGGATGGGCGGCCTCGCTTTAGACCATCTCCTCATCAACTGGAGATGAATACGGACCTGCATGGAATCTTGGCGGAAGTTTTCTCAGATCCATCGTTACTCGCGCGGATTAGAGCGGAGTGCCCCCCTGCTCCTGAACGCGGGAACTTAGAGGTGCACTTCGCCCCCATAGCTTCTGGAGCAGCTGTGGTAGCGAACGCAGGCATATTCGACGAGCTACTTGACAACAACAGGGACATCACTGGTCTCGAGATGGAAGCTTACGGAATTCACGTCGCCGCGGTGGGATGCGCAAAACCACGACCACTTCCGCTCGTGATGAAAGGCGTCTGCGATTATGCAGACGAGGACAAGAGTGACGACTACCAATCGTTTTCAGCACACGTGAGTGCAAGATGTTTCTACGAAGCGGTGCGGGCTTTGTACACATCGAACAGGATCGATGAGATCTGAGAGTATGTCGGATCCTCCAAAATCGATGTTCTCGCACATAACTGTTTTCAGCCATGTCTGTTAAGAAACAATGCTTTTCGGCATTTTTATCTGGGTTGCGAGGTGAAACCATGGTCCGATATTCGCAGCAACCTCTTTATGGGATGGCGCTCGACTGATTAAGGGCTACATTTGCTGCCTACGCCTGGTGACTGTCATTCTTTCACCGGTTGTTTGCGCGGGGCCTTCCTCGATCACCAGGGGCATCGGCATACGGACGGAATGGGGACCGACCGGACCTGGTAACGGAACATCAGCCTCCGAAGGGCAATAAAGGGTCTGACGTGACCCCCGATTTTTCCTCCAGTTAGCGCTAGAGTCCGATCCAACGAAGGGACGGACGGAATGAAGCGGAAGCAGTTTTCGGAAGAGCAGATTATCGGCATTTTGAAGGAAGCCGAGGCGGGTGCGGTGGTCACGGAATTATGCCGCAAGCACGGCATGTCGAGCGCGACCTATTATGCGTGGAAGGCCAAGTATGGCGGTTTGGAGGTGTCGGACGCGAAGCGACTGCGGGCGCTGGAGGAGGAGAACTCCAAGCTCAAACGGTTGCTCGCGGACACGATGCTGGACAATGCGGGGTTGAAAGACCTGCTGTCAAAAAAGTGGTGACGCCCGCTGCACAGCGCGAGGCGGTTGTGCATCTCCAGATCACGTTGGGGATGAGCGAGCGGCGCGCGTGCCGGGTGATTTCAGCGGATCGCAAGAGCATGCGCTATCGCTCGTGCCGCCCCGATGATGCCGATTTGCGGTCGCGGTTGCGCGAGTTGGCGCAGCAGCGTCGGCGGTTCGGCTACCGGCGCTTGCACATCCTGCTCCGCCGGGATGGCATTATGATCAACCGCAAGAAGACCCAGCGGCTCTACCGCGAGGAGGGGCTGACGGTTCGGCGGCGGCGGGGCAGAAGGCGCGCCGTTGGGGCGCGGGTGCCGGCTCCGGTGCTGGCGCTTCCCAACCAGCGCTGGAGCCTGGACTTCGTTCACGATCAACTCGCCACCGGCCGCCGGTTCCGTATCCTCAACATCGTCGATGATGTGACGCGTGAATGCTTGCGGGCGGTGCTCGACACTTCGATCTCGGGCAAGCGGGTGGCGCGCGAACTGGGCGATCTCATCGCCGAGCGCGGCGCGCCCAAGATGATCGTCAGCGACAACGGGACCGAACTGACATCGAACGCGGTGCTCGCCTGGTCGGGCGATGTCGGCATCGAGTGGCACTATATCGCGCCGGGCAAGCCGACGCAGAACGGGTTCGTCGAGAGTTTCAATGGCCGCATGCGCGACGAGCTTCTCAACGAAACGCTGTTCTTCACGGTTCGTCAGGCCCGCTCGATCCTCGCCAACTGGGTCGATGACTACAACACTGAGCGGCCGCACTCTTCGCTCGGCTATGCCACACCGGCGGCGTTCGCCGCCGAACTCGAAAAGCAATGGGCGGGTTTAAACCCGCCCATTGCTTCAACCGCGCTCCTGCGCGACAACAACGGTCGGTCTCTGGTTGCAGCTGGATGAAAGGCGGGGGTCACGTCAATCGCGCGTGTGCATATCGATGCAATGGGCGCAGCCGTTGATTTGCGACACTCGTAGAAAGACCAGATGGATCAGTTCTTCAGGAAGATCGGTCTTCCTGGTCACATAATGATGGACCCCAAACAGGGCCTTGGCGCCTTCGGGGGCGATTTCCGACCAGTTCAAACGCTTCATCTCGGTCATGCTGCCTTCCTCGTAATCTGCGCCGAGAGTCGGCGCTCGCTGACTTGACGAGGTACGCAGGTGCATAGTGACATTATGGCGCAGATATTTTTTGTTCCCGCCGTCGTCCCATGTCACATTGGAGGCGGCCATCTCGTCATGCAGGCAGACACCTGCATCGGAGACATGGACATGAAGATCGTTATCGTCGGCGGCACCGGACTGATCGGTCGCCCCCTCGTCGGACTGCTGCGGGCCGAAGGTCATGAGGTTCTCGCCGCTTCGCCGAGCACCGGCATCGACGCGCTTACTGGCGCCGGCCTGGCGCAAGCGCTGACAGGTGCCGCCGCCGTGGTCGATGTCAGCAATGCCCCCTCGTTCGAGGACGCGGCCGCTCTTGCTTTCTTCCGCGGCACGACAACCAACTTGCTGGATGCAGCACGCGACGCAGGCGTGCGTCACGTCGTCGCACTTTCGGTGGTGGGGACCGATCGCCTTCAGGCATCGGGTTATTTTCGCGCCAAGCTGGCGCAGGAGCAACTGATTGTCGGCAGCGGCCTGCCCTACACGATCGTGCGTGCCACGCAGTTCTTTGAATTCCTATCCACCATCGCGGATGGCTACACACGGGACGATATAGTGTACTTGCCGGGCATCGCGCTTCAGCCGGTCGCGGCCGCCGATGTCTCGGCCCTGCTTGCCGAGATCGCCACAACTGCCCCGGCCGGTGGCATCATCGAAGTGGCAGGACCGGAGCGCGCGCCGCTGGCCGAGTTCACCGCCAGCTGGCTCGGGGCCCGCGACGATCCGCGCCGGATCAGCGTCACCGCCGAACGTGACTATTTCGGCGCGCCCGCCGACGACCGCTCACTTGTCCCGGACGAAAATCCACAGATCGCGCGCACGTGCTTTGATGAGTGGCTTGCCGCCCAAGCGCAGGAGAGCGCAGTATGAACCGGAATCTTCCGCTGGCACTGGCCGCAGTCCTCGGTCTCGCATCCGCTGTAAACGGCGCGTTTATGCTGATCTCACCAGCGAACTGGTATTTCGCCGTGCCCGGCGTCCCCACCACCGGTCCGTTCAACCAGCATTTCGTGCGCGACATAGGCCTGATCTTCTTGCTCGTCGCAATCGCGATGCTCGCAGGTGTCGTCCGGCCAGTGGCCCGCGTCCCCCTGTGGTCTGCCGCCGCCCTCTGGCTTGCGGGCCATGCGCTGTTCCATTTCTGGGAAGTGGCGGTCGGCATCTGTGGGACAGGTGCGCTGGCCCAGGATTTTCCTGCTGTCACCTTACCGGCTATATTGACGACCGTTCTTGCCCTTTGGGCCTGGCGCGATGCCAAGCGCAGTCGCCGAACACATTCGATGGGGGACAGTCTTGCTGCACAGTGATGAACGTCTCGCCGATTTTGAAGCTGAGCGACCAAGGCTGTTGCGTCTTGGCTATCGGATGCTTGGTTCAGTCAGCGAGGCGGAAGATATCCTGCAGGAAGCGTGGCTTCGTTGGGCGGCAACGGCGCAGAGCGTTGACACGCCGGCAGCCTATCTGACCCGCATCGTCACTCGGCTTTGCCTTGATCAGCTCAAGTCCGCCCGCGTGCGCCGGGAGACCTATGTCGGTGCCTGGCTGCCCGAACCGTTGATGAGCACAACTGACGAAGAGGAGACGATCGCCGACGACGTGACGCTCACACTGATGCTCGCGATGGAGCGCCTGTCTCCCCTGGAGCGTGCCGCTTTCCTGCTTCACGACGTATTCGACATGGCGCTCACCGACGTCGCGACAACATTGGGCCGCGAGCCTGCCGCCGTCCGGCAGCTTGCCTCGCGCGCACGCAGACACGTCCAGCATGCGCGACCGCGTTTCACGGTGGAAGCAACCGAGGCCGATCGGATCGCGCGCGCCTTCTTTGCTGCTGCTCGCGACGGTGACACAGTCGCATTGTCCGCACTGCTGGCACGCGATGTCGAGATCCATTCCGATGGCGGTGGCAAGGTAATCGCCTTCCGCAATGTGGTGCGCGGGATCGACCGAGCACTCCGCTTGTTCGCCGGGCTGCGTCGGAAGTACACGTCAGCGCCGACGCTACTGCGCACCGCGATGATCAACGGCCTGCCCGGCTACATCAGTATCGATCGTGGCGACGTGCTCCAGACGACCGCGCTCGACATGCGCGATGGGCGCATCGCGGCGATCTATATAGTTCGAAATCCCGATAAGCTCCGTCATCTAAAGATAGCTTTCGGCACTGACGGTCATCCACAGCACGGCCACTGAAGGTCGTGAATTGGTCGACAGCGGCTGGGATAGCTGCCGGTCCGCACCTGATGAGCAAAATTTGGCGGCTGAACGGCAAAGAAGGGTCGACCGACTCTGTTTCAGGATTGCCCAGCCACTCTGCATGCGCATTTTACTCAGCAGATCAGGAAGCCGTACCGCCTGACGGCGAAGCCGCCTTTGACCTGGGCGCACGACAGATCCTGACCTTGCACGGAGCAGCGAGCGACCGCTCGCCCATAATAGTCTGTATCGGTCTGGCGGCATTGCACCGACTGACCTGCGACCAGCGACTGCAGGTTGCCGGTGCTGGCATAGGGGTCGCCGGGAGTGCATTCGCGACCTGGGCGGCAATGGCCTGGCAGCTCGGGCGCATCAATCGATGAAAGGCGGATGCGAGAGGCGCCGCACCGTAGCGTATCGCCGTCTATGACCTGAGGACTGACGCACCCCACGCCGAGCGAGGTATCAGCTGAGGCACTCCCCCCGCTTGGCACGCTGCCGGCGAATTGAACGAGAGCGATGCCGAGCGCTGAGCCGATGATGACACCTCCGGCGACCAGTGGACCGAGCTTGCCGGGCCGTGCAAGCTTCTTCGGCCGCGTTGGACGGCGGAACGGCACGACATTGCTACGCCGCCGCCGGGGCGGAGCGTTCAGCATCCTGCGAAAATCAAAATCATCCCCCATTCGAGCAATATTGACGGGTTCGATGATTTTGTCACCTGGGCAGGGCGATTTCTGACTCCTCCCCCCTCCCCCGACGGATAACACGGCCAACCCATTGATACTAATCCGCCCTTGCTACCACCGCTCGTCGAGCAGCGCGTCCGCGCCGCTATCAATGAGGGTCCCAGGGGCAGGCGGCCGCCGCGACTGTTTACCGCCCGCTCGAGAAGGGAACCGTCTACCGCGCCGTCCAACAGCCCGGTGGCGCGCTGGTTTTGCAATCGTGCAGGACATAGCGCGAACGCTGTTCGCGATCGCCGCCATCATAATCGCTGTGGTGGTCATGGTGTTTATACCAGCCGCAGTGCGTTCCATTGTCGGCTAGAGCGGCGGAGGGACTTGGGACCTATCAGATTGCGCTGATATGCTGGACCTCAAGCAAGTCAAATTCTGCCCGTATGCCAACCACGCGAACAGGGCGCCCGAGTAAATGCCGGTGGCGTTGCGTGATGTCCAGACGCCATGCACCGCCGTCGGCCATTTGCAACTTGGGATAGAATCCATTCTCTAGCAATATGCCAGTCTCGTCATGTTGTGTGCCACGCGGCATTGGCCAGATTTCCTATCCGGTTCGTATTGGGACGCTCACTTTAATGCCTTCCACGCTCTTGTGAAGCGTTCAGTTTGTCACGTTGAAAGGCTCGAGCCCCCGCATCTAACCATTGTGGACAGGAAAATGATGTTCTCGGAGAAAGGGCGGAGTATCATGAAAGGATATGCTGAAATTTGATCTGGAGGTGCCGAAATGAATAACCTCTTCCTGCAGGGGACGGCTGCAAAGGCACCGGACGCTCAGGCGCGCTCCGGTCAGCCTGTTTCGCAAATCGCCATGATATTGAATGAATGTCTGGCGATGTTGGATCGACTGGGTCTGTCGCAAGCTGCCACACATCTCAGTGCCGCGATTGAATCTCTGCCTGGACAAGAGGCACGGCCACCGGTTGAACTTCTGGAATTGCGCGATTGATCGGGGAGAGGAAAGCGTAGCCGTTATAAGGGTGCTAACGCAGCGTATGCCCTACCCATAATACTCGCCCCACTATTGTCACCAATTCAGGGTCTATATTGGTCCAGCTGGGGTGAAGGCGATTATCGCTTAGGACGGAGAAGCTTCCGCGTCGGGGACCAAGCGAAATACGTCTGACCATCAGGACATCGTCCAGGCGCAAAACATAAACACCATCGCGCAGCTTCGTCATCGCGTCACTATGGTCAATGATTATATCGTCGCCATGACGCAGGGTTGGCGCCATCGATTCTCCGTCGATCCGGAGGACAGACACGTAAGGTGGCTGAGCACCCATTTCCCGGAGCCAACGGTTATCTATTGCCAAGGTAGGTCGCTTATCGACGTCCAGCTTTCCGCTTGCCCTCGAAGCACCAAACGAAAGTCTGGGTACGGGAACGGATTTGGGAGCTCGCGAGGAACAGGGAGCATCAGTTGACGAGGCCATGCCGCTCAGCAGATGTTCTGAAACACCAAGAAAGCGGGCGATCGCTTTACGATCTTGCTCATCAAGTCTGCGCGGCGAACCGCGTTTGATGAATTGCTGAATATATGCTGGGTTCTTGCCGATTAGCCGAGAAAGATCAGAATACCTTAATCGCTGTTCCTTTATCGTCTCGTCCAAAAATAACCGGGCTTGTTCTGTCGCCATGTTATGCCGTATTTGTCACTGTCCTAATATGCTGCCTAAGCTGAATTGCAACATAGGTAAATTTTTTTCAGCGCGACCTTCACAGGTCGTCGCATTTTTCCAACAGAACCTCTCGGTTGGACCCGTCTTAGCGAATCACATATATCCCGACGCGCGGAAGCTAAAGCATCCGTTGCGGGAAACGATGATGTGATCCACGACCCGAATATCCAACATCTTGCAGACCTTGACCAAGTTGCGGGTTAGCTCGGCGTCTTGTTTGCTGGGACGGGCATCGCCGGAGGGGTGATTGTGCGCGAGCAGAAGGCTGTCCGATCCATTCAGAATTGCCTGCCGCACGACCCTATCGATCGGCACTTCCACTTCTGTCGCAGTGCCGGACCAGCTTTGCTCACCAAGTACGCAGCCATCCTCGCTATTTAGAAATATGACCCTGACTTGTTCATGGATTAGCGTCGCCATCTCGCTTTCCAGATAAGGGACGAGGCTGAGTGGCCTGCGCCCGTCAGTTCGGAGGAGCGTTGATAACGGGCGTCTAAAGCGATTCCCCGGACCATGAAGAGCTGCATCGGAATGGCCCACAATCCCTTCAGGCCGTGATACACAGCGGGAGGAATCCCGAATTGTGCTATCGATGCCAAGTGGGTTGTAACCGTCGCGAGTGCGCAGGCCGTTGTCCAAAGTGGCCACCACCGATCGCTCCGTAGAGCCAAGGTCAGGAAGGCCATCATGCAGATGGTGTCTACCGCCAGAAGCGGATAAACTGTGTGCCCCCATGAACCCTGATCCGTCAGCGCGGTATAAAAGCCCACGATGGTTATGAATGTGATCAGTGCCGCGCCCACGCGCCCAGCTTTGCCTCCGGCGATGGCGGCATAAAGGCAGCAACATAGCGTCATTACCCAATACATAATCAAAAGCATGAACTTTGGCCGCCCGCATCAAGACGAGACGGCCAAAGCACTGAAGGCCGCGTTAGGCAACCTGCCGCAGTTCCAATTTCTGCTCGGGTTCGATCCAGGGGCAGACCGGACCGGGCACGCATCCGATCGGGGTGTCGCGCAGATTAGAGCCCATCTTCATCTCGATCAGCTCGAGATGCGCATCGACGAACGCCCGCCGGCCGTCCACTATCGTTTTAAAACCCGCGGCAAGGCGCTCAAGTGCTGGCTGGGTCGCGGCGTCGCTGATCGCGGCATCCTCCAGGGCCTCAAGCACATCGGTTGTGAGCATCGAAAATTTCTTGAGCGCGCCATCGATGGCATTTTGGGTACGGCCCAGATGTGTAACGACACGTCGTGCCAGAAGCGGATTGAAATCGGTCATAAGATCTCCTTCGCACGACCGTCGGACGTGCGTTGTTCGTGGTTCGAGCTTGGATAGGTGCGCCTTTCGTCAGGACAGGACGATAAAGGCTCCCTTGACGAGAAGGGTCATCGCAAGAACGCTGATCAATAAGAACAGGGCTATCTTGCTGATAGCGATCAGCCGATGCGGTATGCTCAGGTCATTGGGCGGGCCTCCGGTTGGGGGAAGACCGAGCAGTCCAGCGGGAAGCTGTTTTTGCTCGGTCGGCAATCCGGAAATGGCAGAAATCTGCGGACTGGCAACGTCGTCTGGCTTTAATTCAAATCTCTTGAACGGGGTCGCGCGCTCAATTTCGGCGAAAATCCTGGCAGCCTCGCGTCTGTTCGTGGCACCCAAAATCTGACGCGCGCGATGCAGATACTGGTCCACTGTCTGATGGGTGAGACCAACTATCGGCGCGATTTCCTTTGAGCTGTGGCCTTCAGCCGCCAGGCGAAGACACTGTTTTTGCACATCGGACAATTTGGTGATCCGATCGTCCAACATGCGCCTCCCGATTGACTCCCTCATTAACCATGCAAGTGGCGGAAATCTCCTAGCGTTGGTAGTCAAAAATTGAGGAAAAAAACGAGAAGGTTAGCAAATTACGGGAACGTGAAATGCCTAATGCCGTAGCGTCCGATGTGAAACGACGGTTGATGTTGCGAGCAATCTGCTTGCGCGCTTGCCGAGGCCTCCATCAAATCTGGCTTTCCAAGGTCAAACCTAAGGTCCGCGGTTCATTCAAGGTACCCCTCCGTCGCCCGTCAACGTCGATGAAAAATTGGTTGGGCCTTTGTACGTTGAAGATATTGGTTGCGGTCATGAAGGCGCTAAAACGCCGTCCCCGCCAGCCCAGCTTGGCATTCACCAATGTTCTTCCGGCAATGTCTGGTGCGCTCTGATCCGCTATATTCTGATAATAGGCGCTGCGATAACTACCGTTGACGTTCGCAAAGGGGCCCTCGGGAAGCGAAAAAGTCGCGCCACCGGAAACGGTCCATCGGGGCGCATGAGGGAAAGCTTTAGCTGTCAGATTACCGAGCGCGCTTGTCAGTTTCGTGGTGAAATCTTTAAACTTGGCGCTGGTGCACCCCAGCCCGGCATATAGGTTTAGCACCGGCGTCACCGCGGCACGTGCTTCGAACTCGAACCCCGTCAGCCGGGATCCCCCTGCATTTACCACCTGAACGTCATACAGCGAGCCAGGTGTGAGCTGGACGGCGATTTGCTGGTCTTTCCACTCCGTGCGATAGGCGTTGCCGTTCAATATAAGCCGATCATCAAACCATGTAGAGCGCAGCGCAACCTCATAGTTGGTAGTGAATTCTGGCGCGAAGCTATAACTCTCGGCCCGCTGTTGGTTGAGGCCGGCACCGCCAGCTCGGTAACCGCGGCTGACCGTGCCGCTGATCGCGACATTTGTGGCGATGTCATAGGTCGCTCCCAGCTTCGGTAGCCAGGCATGATAGCGCACCTGCCTTACCGGCTCAGCGCTGTTGGCGCCCTCAGCCAACTCCAGCAGCAGACCATTCAGTTGAGCGGCGATAGGCGCGAGGGACTGATCGGTCAGTTTGACGGGATCAGGCAGCGGGCGGTCGAGCGCGACTGCCTGTGTGGATCCCCGTCGTTGACTTTCAAGATCGTAGCGGAGCCCCAAATGCCAGCGTAAGCGACGGCTCATGGGCAATGTGAGGTCAGTAAAGAAAGCCAGATTTTCGGTAGCCCGCGACTGTGCCAGGCTGTTACGGATGGGCAGCACGCCACCGTACAGATTGAGTACCGCACTGGCCGTCTCCGGTGGCAGACCCGCAGCTTGCAACTGGCGATCCACGCCAAGACTTGTAAGGCTCAGGCTTTGTGTCGCAGAAAAATCATAAGCGCGCTGCTCGCGAAGAAAGAATGCGCCAACAAGCCCTTCCACCCCGCCCTGACGAAAGTTCAGCCGGAATTCCTGCTGAAACGTCCGGGTAGGATCATTGATGCGGCTCACTTGTCCGGGCAAGGCGGTTCGATCCGCGTCAGAGATTGAGCGAAACCGAATGTGGCTGACATTGGTCACCGATGAAAGAGCAGCCTCAGCGCCGAGGCTGTAATGGACCGTCAGGCTGTTAATTAAGCTGGTGCCACGCTTGATGTCTTGGACATCGGCGGTGGTTATCCTATCATACCGGCTATATGGCGGATCGAGTTCGCTATAGAAAGTTCCGCGCTGGTGGCGGTCATACAGCACTGTGCCGATTATTTTAAGGTCCGGAAACGCCTGCGGCGTGAACAGCAGCTTCCCATGCAAGGATTTTGAGCGTTCCCCGTCGGCATGCTCGTGCATCGTAATGTTTCGGATCAAGCCTTCGGTGCGCGCCGCTTCCCCGGCGATGCGAAATGCCACCTGATCATCGACAAGGGGACCGCCAAAGACAATGCCAGCTCGCTGCTCTTGTTTCTGATTGGACCGAAGTAGGCGCGCTTTGCCGATCCATTCAAAGCCGGGATCGGCAGTGCTAATGATGACGGCACCAGTAAGCGCATTACGTCCCTGGATCGTGGACTGTGGTCCACGAAATATCTCTACCTGAGCAACATCATAAAGATCGAGCGGCCCTGAGGCCAAGGCCAGGCGGGGGATAGCTGTGCCGTCCACATAGACGCTCGCCAGCGGCCCATCGCCGCTCCCCGTCACATTGAAGGCATCGACGCCGCGGATTGAAAAGGTCGTGCGGTTGCCGTCCACGACGACGTTGGGCGTCCGATCCAGTATATCATAAGCCGTCACCAAATTCTGCTCGGCAATGGAGCGGCTGGTGGTGATCGCGACGCTTGTCGGCGTATGTTGAAGAGATCTGGCCGATTTTTCGCCAGTCACGACCAAAATTTCGCCGGTCGACTGGATTTCAATCTCCGGAGGCAACGGAGCCGCCTGCGCTTGATTAAGGCAAGCACCACCCATCGCCCCCGCAATCCATATAGCGGCTGCCTGACCACCGATCCCCACAATTCCCCCTGACCCGAAGTATCATTTTAGCTATATGCCTTCTGGCTGGCTTCATTGGCTAGCGAAAGGCTTGGATACAGCAACAAAGCCGATTTTGTTTTTGCTCCTGCCAGCGAGAGGGAGGAGCTTTATCGCCTCCCGAACCCAAAGGAGAATGACTGCTGTCGGGAATAGGATTTTACGCCTCGAACGGCAGGAATGGGTCGGAAAAAGCGAAAAGTTTGCGATCGGCGGCCCATGTACGTCGGCAAAATCTAAGGCGAACAAAAAAATGTCCCGGCGGTTATCTTGGAAGGACCACCGGAGGATAAACGGCGACGCAAGAAGGTACTGCTATCTCACCCACGAACTGCGATGCGTCGCAATCTATTTCTATGTATCTAATAACCGTGGGCTAATCACATCCAGCCAACCCGTAATCGCTTTTGGGGGCGCGTGCCCCTCACCGCGGCGACAATCAAAAGTGACCTCACCAGCTATCTCTACGCGGCAGACCGTGAACGCCAAATCTGCGGTTCGGCTGTTGTCGGTGAGAAGTGAGGCATCGGCATGTTTCAGCGCTTCAGCGATTGCCTTTTGCGTGCGGGGAAAACGGCTTCTCAGCTTGGCTTCATCGACGGCGTGACCATGCTCGGCGACGCGAGTTTGAACGCGAAGAATTGAGAGATTTTCGCTGGTCAGGCCGACAAAGATGAGAAGGACGAAATAGCCGGCTGCTTGCATATCCTTGATAAGTGATATTTTGGAATCGACGGTTCCATCTGCGGCGACATGCCAATGTGAAAAGACCGTTTCCATAGCGAACGGTACATTCGCATTCATTGCATGACCGACAAAGGCTTGGACGCCTTGCTGGGCGACACGCATCCAGCTTTCTCCGAATCGCGGAGCGAGATTGCCCATTCAGGCAGTATGCCGTCGGAGTTGGCTTCCGGCAGGATGGAAAGCATCATCCGGTCGGCATTAACGAGCGGAATTCGTAGCACGTCTGCAAGGCTGCGCCGCCAAAGCGTCGACTTGCCGGACCCATTATGGCCAGCAAGCACGATCGCAAGGGGCTTCTGAGTGGCTTCCTGCGCTTCCCGAATTTCCTGGAGCGCCTCAACAGGGGAAGTTAAGCGATCGCGTGGAATATGCCGTCTACCAATTGACCACGTTCAGTCTTGCCATCGAGAGTCCTGATAACGACATCGGGATTCTCACTATCAAGCGAAAATAGCGGCACGCCCTTTTTGGCGCGAATGACAACACCTGGTTTAGAAAGACGCCGCGCGGCACGGGCCAGTGCTGCAGTGCTTTGAGCGATGTTAGCCTTGATCAGATCGCGCTGCGGTGCGGGCGCAGTGATGACAACGTCACCAAACTTCACCCTGCGTGCGCGCGCTTGGCGCCGGACTTTAACCGTCGTCGTTGTCATGACCCTATCAATCCAAACCTCTTACAGCAGACCCCGCTAAGATAGCGAACTGCCTGCGCTTAGGCTAGGGCTGGGAATAACGATTTTCGAGGCCCGAGGGCAGGAAAAAATCGAACATATCGCGCCCCTGAGGGCTTGCGCGAGATCCCATTGCGGAGCGGGGAGGGCACGGGCGAAATTTTTGAGTATCCTGCCTTGGCGTGCGTACAAATTGTCCTGGATACGTTTTGTAAGGATGTTGCGGATCAGGCCACCCTCGATGCTCTGTCGGACATACCGGAACGCGGATCGGTAGGTTTTACCCGTTCTACAAACTTGATGACGGGGCCTCGGAAGCAATTGTGCAACAAGCTGTTGCACCACCTGCCCCCTACGCCCCATCCTCATGTGAGACTGGTGGTTCACCTTTGTTCGCTCAATCAACGGCTCGGCGAACGATTGCGCTGAAGGATATGGTTCTGCTCCATCGAGCGAAGGCGCTCATTCTGTTGCTGCAGCACCTGCACCCCAGCAATCCGCTCCCCGCGTTCGATCCGTGCCGCAACCTCTTCCTTGCGCCGGTCAACGAACCCGCGTTGCCGGCCCTCATCTTGCGGAAATCTGCCTGCCGCGATGACCAGGGCATGGGCAACATGGCTTTGCGCGCGTCGAAGCGCGGGATCCTTGGCGTTTTCCGCGTGCGATTGCCGACGAAACCGTTCGGCCAGGTCGAGCCGCTGATCCGGCTTTTCTTTGCTATCCCGCACCTGGCTTCCGGTTCGCTGCGACGGCGGCTTCCGCGCATCAGCCGCCTGAGGGCTGATGACCACCGTTCCAGCCTGCCGCGCAATATCCCGCGCGGCGGCCGCCCGCGTTTTGGCGTCCGGCTTGTAGCCCTCGATCTCCAGCCCCTGCGCCGCGGCGGCCAGATAGGCCGCCCGCTTGAAATCCGCGTCGCCATTGATCTTGATGGAGGTCCATCCATTGGCCTTGGCAAGACGGACCAGATCGGGGAGGGCCGAGGAATCGCGGGCCTTTATCCGATCCGGCGTCACGGTTGCGATCGGATTTCGGTCATGCGCGCTCCGGTAGAGCTTGTCGCCCACCCGCAGAAACCGACTCTCCAGTTCCTGCGGCATCTCCATTTCCCGGCGTTTGACGGAAACGGGCTTTTGGTTCTGGGCGGTCGTTGGGTCATCAGCCATTTCATCGCTCCTGTTCAATTATGCCCACGGTACCGTGGCCGCGTTGGTCTGTTTCGACGTCGATCAGCATGTCGGGGAAATCCGATATGATGACGCAGTCCATTGCGAAGGTGTGAGGGTCGGGGTTGGCCAGCTGACCGGTGTCGGGCAGAACGCAGGGCGGCAGCTCCTCGTCATCCTGAACAGGCCTGACGAGCGGCTCGACCAAGGGTGCCGGCACGAGACGCCGCGTGAAGCGCGCGTCAGAAAAGTAGCGGATCTTGTCCCCGCGAATGGGCGGCATACCTCCGCGGAGCAAAAGCAGTTCGTCGGCAGGGAATTGCATCAGCTCCTGGGGCAGCAGGAGCGCACGACGATGGTCCGACATGGATTTGGACCGATTGGCAAGAATGCCATGGATGGTCAGCGATCGGGTAACGGATTCCTGACCAACATAGCCGATGCGCTCTGACAGCTCATTGGCGACCCTGAGCTCCTTGGGCGTGAAAGCGACCTCCACGCCGCAGTTCGCCACAATCTCGTCGGCCACATGCTCGCCGTACACAGCACGAAGCTGCGAGCGCGACTGAATCACCGGCAACAAGCGGATTCCATAGCCGGCAACATAGGAAAAGGCGTTCGCGATCACTTGCGCCCGGCCAAGGCGGGCAAATTCGTCGAGCAGCACCAGCACCTGGATTGGGGTTTGCGCGTCGGGAAGGTCGCGCACGTTAAGATCGATCAGCTGCTGGAACAGCAGGTTGTAAAGCGGCGCCACCCTGTCCAGCTCGTCAGGGGAGACACCAAGATAGATCGACATGGGGTCCATCCGCAGTGCGCGAAGGTCAAATTCGCTTGTTTCAGTGGCGGCATCGACGCGAGGGTTGAGCCAAAGACTGAGCTTGGACGTTACGGTCTGGACGATGCCGGCGAAGGTGTTTTCGGCGCCTGAGGTGAAATCGGCAAGCGCATTGCGGCATCCGGTCGATAGCCGCAGCGCGGGATCCTCAAGCGCGCTACGGAAATAACCGCGCGTATCCCCGGTCGTCATCAGGCGATAAATGGCCCCGATGGTAAAGGGCTTGTCGGACTGCGCCAGATAGGCACCGACCCCGACAAAGGCCGTGCGCGCGGAATCGGTCCAGAAGGGCTCGCCGCGCTCGGGCGGAACAAACAGCATTGTGGCAATCTTCTGCAGCTCGATGATCACCTGGTCGGGATCGACCCTGTCGATATAGGATAGCGGATTATAGCGTGCGGTCCGACCTTCCGGGTCGGTCGGGTTGAAGAGGTAGACCGTCTGCCCATGTTTCGTGCGGAAACCGGCCGTCGCCTCGAAATTCTCACGCTTCACGTCGAGGACGACGACCGAGCCGGGCCAGCTCAACAGATTGGGGATGACGATGCCGACGCCTTTGCCCGACCGGGTCGGTGCCTCCACGATGCAATGCTCATTGCCCTTAAAGATCAGATAGCGGCCGGCCTTCTTGCCCAGCACAATACCCTCATCGCCGCGGAAGCCATGACGGCGGATTTCGCTTTCCCTGGCAAAACGTGCTGCGCCATGCAGCGGCGGCTTGCGGGTGACGAACCAGGTGAGGAGCAGGCCGGCCAGCAGTGACCCGGCCGCCAGCCCGCCGAGCAAAGCTTGCCGAACGACGGGATCGCCGCGATAATACCAGAAGAAGCGTGGCATCTGCAGCGGATCATAGGCTGTTGCCGGCAGGCCCAATATGAACCAGGCGACGATGGACCCAGTGAGCAGCAGCAGGAGCAGAGCGATCGGCGTGCCGATCGCCAGCGCCAAGCCGCGATTAGGCTGCGTGCCGCCCGGCGGGGTCATAATAGATCTCCGTCACACGAAACGTGCCTTGTACCTTCTTCATCTGAACCACCACATCGACCAGGATCTTCAGCAGCGAGCGAATATCGTCGCGCGCGAGATCGGCGCCGCCTTCGCTCTCTTTCACCAACAGGGTCAGCTGATCGAACGCCAGTTCGGCAGAGGCGGCGTGGATGGTCGTGATGGATCCAGGATGGCCGCTGTTCACATTGCGCAGGTAGAAGAAAGCGGTCCCGTCCCGCAGTTCCTGCAGAAGAATGCGATCGGGCCGCATTCGCAAGGCGCTTTCCAGCAGCTCCTTGGCGGTGACCTTGGCCGTGCCCTGGCCATCCTTGCTATAGGTCATATGGACCACATTGCGGTGAGGCACGACCAACTCGCGGGTGTCCTCGATTGTCAGCAGCCGCTCCTCTTCGGGAATGAGCTGGATCAGCCCTTTGGCAAAGGTGGTTTTGCCCGAACCGGTTGCCCCGGAAATGAGGATGTTGAGCCGACTGCGCACGGCCAGTTCGAAAAATGCGCTGTGCTGTTCGTCTTGCAGCAGCGCGAGCAGGCGATCCTCCGTTTCGCTCCTGCCTTTCGCCGCGACTTTGGTGTCGGTGAAAAGGCCGTCGGCCTCGAAGTCGGCCAAGCTCAGCGTCTTGGTGGAGGGTTTGCGGATGGTGATCGACACCGTTCCGTCCGGGGCGACCGGCGGAGCGACGATCTGAACACGCTCACCGGTCGGAAAGACAGTCGAGCAGATCGGGGTCTCGCGAGTCACATCCTGCGAGGTGAAGGCGGCAGCGGCTGTCGCCAATATGTTGAGGCGGGGAAGGGTGAGTTCCTCCTCAAAGCCCCAAGTCCATCCACCCCGGCGCTCAACCGCCACCTCCAGCGGCTGGTTGATGACGACCTCTGTCACCTCGTCATCGTCGAGATATTTGCGTAAGGGCGCGATCGCATCATCAAGGATGGCGGTGTTTCGGAAGGGGGCGATGCTCATCGCAGCGCTAGTCCATAGACTTGCGAGAAGTCGAAATCCTGCGCCACGGTGATGGACAGGTCCGTACCCTGAGGAACCCGCAGCACCGGCTTGATCTGCTGCGTGTCCTGAAGGATCGTCGAGGCGGAATCCGAGGGTAGCTGGGTCACATTGCTACCCGAACGACCTACTGCGGTCGATGCAACCGTGGACGCATCATCCAAGATGCTGAACAGCAAGGCCGAGCCGAACCGGTCCCAGAAGAAGCGATCGACCTTGCCGCCGACGCCGGCCCGGCCAAGACTGTCGGAGGCAGGCGAGGCGATGTCGATGGAGACGCCGCGCGGCGTGACGGCACGGCTCCACATGGCAAACAGACGATATTGCCCGCGATTGAGGCCGCCCTGATATTCGCCCAACACGCGCGTGCCTTTCTCCATCAGCACGACGCGGCCATTATCCGAGTAAATGTCGCGGGGAACGATGCAGGTGGCATAGCCTGGAACACTGCTATCCATGGCGGTCTGCAGCGTGCAGGGGATGATGCTGCCGGCGGTGACAAGATAATTGCGATCGCCGATCATGCGGGCGCTGGTTCGCCCCACTGCCGAGGTGCGCTTTAGGGCATCGAGCGGCGTCGCGCTGTTGGCTGCGCTTTGTAATTCGCCTTGCTGGGGCATCTCATCGGGAGGCATGCCGAAACTGCGGCCAAGCTGCTGACCCGAAGTGCCATTATAGGCGATTAGCGTTGAACGGCGGGCAGAGTCCCGCAGTTCCTGGGCTTCTGCTGCGCGGCGCTGGGCCGCGGTCATCGTTGAGCCTTGCGGGTTGCTGCCGCCCATTCCGGCGCCGGCGATGGCAGGCACCTGCTCGCCGGTGAGGTGTACGGGCGCGTTGGGATCATTGGGAGCGTTCTGAAGGGTAGGGGCGATCACCGTTTCTGGATCATAAGCCACGTCGGGAGCAGGCGGTTTGGCCTTGATCTGCGGCATCTTGTCATTGCCGCCGATGCCCGCTGCGACGGTGAGGGCAGCGAAAAGGAGCGATCCCCCCAAGGCACCTACGACGATCATCTTCTTCGTGTCCCACTGCACGCTTTTGAGGGACGGGATACGATTGGGGCGGTCGACCGCAGGGGCCTCTCGATCGATCTCATTGATGTCGGGCGTCGCATCGACGTCGAACCGCTTGTCGTTCACTTCTCGTCCTCCGTCCTGCGCTGGATCACTTCAGACGCGGTGTCCGTCTTGGGATCGCGGCCGTAGAAGCTGGGATTGTCGTTATAGATGCAGAGCACCACCTTACCCCGGCGCAGCCGCAACTGACGGAACACCCCATGGATGACGACGAACTCGTCGCGCACATCGAAGGAGGCGGTCGCTTCGCTGCCGTCGGGGTTGATTGTGAAGATCGCGGGGATCTCGCGCTGGTTGGGAAAGCGCAGCACGGTGAACTGACCATTGTCCGTCACTTCCGACGGTTGAATCTCAGATGATCCTTGCACGGTGTAGGCAAGGTTCCGCTTGCCCTCTAGCACACCAAGATCAAGAGCGGTCTTGATCGCACCATTTTGCTGGGCCAGTACCTGCGCCAATTTTTGGCGTGCCACGGCTTCGCGGCGGGCTGCGGCTTCCTGTTCTGGATAGCGCATGCGGACCTTGAAAAAGGTTTGCGCGCCCCGTGCGTTCGCGACCGCCGAGAGCGCAAAAGTATAGTTGCGCTTCTGTCCGGCATAATCAGTGACGACGATGAGGTTGGTGCCACCAGCCCTCTCACGCGGCTTGATGAAGAGCGAGTTTTCGGCCGGAGCAACCTCCCAGGACACAGTATCGCCCATAGCGACGAACTTGATGGTTTCGCCTTGCGCAAACTCGATCTGGGTCGCGATGCGGAAGGCACTGCGAATGGCGATCACGTTCTGATCGCTATAATTGACCTCGCGCACGCGATGGTCGGCGAGAACTGGGCGCGGCGTGCTTTCCGCGCTGGCCGTGCAGGGCGTGACCAGAATGGCTGCGGCGAGCAGGATGCTGGGTTTCATTTTCCGCTCACCTCCACATCTGCGCGATAGGATTTGACCTGGAAACCCAGCGGATTGGCATAACGGCCAGCCTCGGATTCCGGCTTGGACATCACATCGAAGGTGATGGTTGCTATCGCAGGCGTTTCGGTCGCCTGTGCATCACCTTCGAGGCGCTTGGTGAAACGGACCTGCGCGACGCTGGGCGAAATGAAGGATACCGCCCTCACCGACACGAAGACGGTGTCGCCGGCCGTCAGCTGGTTTTGCGGTGAATCCGGATTGTCTTTCTTGTAGAAGGCGATCCAGCGATGCTGTTCTTCAGGCGCGGATAGCGCCAGAACCTGATTGAAATATTCCTGCCGAGCCTGCGGTATCCAGCCTTCGCGTGCTCGCACATAGTTTGCGAGGAAATATTTGCGGACCGCTTCATCATAGGTGATCGACTTGTCGCCGCGAAGCTGCTGTGTCACCTCGGTCGCCCCCGTCGAGCGATCGACCGTGACCACATAAGGCACGACCGTTTTGAGGGGTGATAGCATTGCGACCGAACCGATCCCCACCAGCGCGATCACGCTTGCGGCACCGGCGACGATCCATGCCAAGCGCCTGGACCGGTTTGCGGCAACGAACCGCTCACGGTCCCAGCTTTGCGCTTCAGCGAAATAGGATTTGAGATCCTCGGCGCTATCTTTGACTCCGATGGCCATGGTCAGCAACTCGCATAGACGGGCTGTGGCCGCCCATCGTGAACAGGGGTGGGGGACGCGGCGCTGATCGGCGGGACATTGCTGTCGTCGGTCGTCGATCCGCTGGCGCTCGGCGATAACGATGACGGGAACAGTTGTGTCGGCTTGGCCGTGGATGCAGCGCCTCCCGCTGCGCGCGATGGGAGGGTAGGGAGGACAGTTCCATAGGGATTGGCAGGGCGCTTTGCCTGTCCGTTGCAGCGCGGAACCTTGGCTTCCTTCGCCGCGAAAGCGACCGTCGGGCAAGAGAGGGAGAATAGCGCGGCAAGGGCGATAGTTTTTCTGATGTGCATGGCGTGGTTCTCCTATCGCGTCCGGGTGAGCGTTCCGCCCCGGCCACCATTGCCGCTGCCGCCAAGCCGGCGGGCACTGTCGCCGGTCATGCGCATACCCTGCATGGGAATGCTCGCCATGGTGCGACCAGCGGCGGGGACGAAGTTAGCGGTGACCGCGTTGGCAAACTGCGCTGCCAATGCCGGTCCGCCGCCGCCCAAGCCGGACGCCAGGCCTGGGATTTGCAGGAAGAAGAAAAAGCCGAGCACGTAGAAGGACAGGGCCTTCATTGCTGCAATCAGAACTTCGTCTCCGTCGGATATCGAATTTATGAACGTATCGGTCGTCTGCGAGATGAAGAGGGTCACCAGCAGGGCGAAAACCACCAGCATGACGTAGCTGATCGCGGAGCCGAGCCACGAGAAGAACCAACCGCGCGTGGAATCGAATAGCAGTGCAGCAACAAAGAGCGGCCCCACAACTGCGAGGAGGGCAAGGGCAAAAAGAGCGAACGCGCAGATCGTGAAGCCGAGCGCACATGACAGGAGAGCAACGAGGAGGATCGTCAAATTTGCGAAAGCGGCTAAGATGATCTCAACGAAGTTGTTGGGTAACCCGACCAGATTGACACCTGCTGCGTCAGTGTGGGCCTGAACGATTTCTTCTATTTTTGTAATCGCTCGGAATGCTCCTTGCAGAAGTGTGTCGAAATATCCCCCCAACCCATTTACGTCAGCGCCGCCGAGAGCATTGGCAAATTGTCCTGGAAGGCCGTTCATAGTGAACAGACCGATCGAGGCTCCGTAAAGAGAACTTACAGCCCAGCTGAGAGCCGCCAATTTCAGCGCACGGTAGACGAACTCACGGGCTGGATATTGCACAGCTCCGCGAAGGATCGCGCCACCCAGCAGAATGATGTAGATGGTAATGCCAACCCTGAGAGGACCGGAAATTATCCCAATCACAGACGAATACAGTCCGATGATCCCAGTCAGGGCTCCGTTTACTGCGTCCATCATGTTTTCAAAGATTGGGAAATTCATCTCTCAAAATCCGTTTGCGTTAAATGCCGATCTGCTTCTTCATGTTTTCCCGCTGCTTTGTCTGAAGATTGCGGTATCGCGCTGCGTTGGCATTGTTACAGTTTTCTGCGACAACGGGAGGCCAGCTCGAAACTGGCCGTTGGGAAGATTTCCATTTTTCGCACATTGCTTCCACCTCCCCAGCTTCCTTGGGATTTTCGGCAAGGTATTTAATTGAGCGAAGTGGCAGGTCTGACCTGAGATCGTCTCCAGTCTGCTGCTTTTCAGACGGCGTACAAGCCAGCAACGTCGTCACCGATAAAACTGTCAAAGCATTGGTGTATCGCATCAGTCTATGCCTGCCTGGGATTTGAGGTTCGCAAGTTGCTTTTGCCGTTGTGCTGTATAGCTTTGGTAGTCAGCTTCAGCCTTGGCACGACGTTGCAGGTCCACAGCTTGAAGGGCCATCATGTCGTTGGTCATTTGCGCCTGTTCCAGCTGAAGCCTTGCGCTCATGTCCGCGCGCTCTGCGGCGGAAGTGGCGCTGCCGAGCCGGGAACGGAGTTCTTCCAGCCCCTCGCGCCGGCTCGTAACTGAGTCCCCGACCGACCCTGCCAGGCCTGCGGTTACGGCCGCTCGCCGCGCACCCGTTTCATAGTTTGCCCGTATGTCAGATGACGCGTCCGGCGATAGCTGGTCCATCAATCCCTGAAACACGCTGTCGGACCGACCGCGCAGCCGCCCGATCACATTGAGGTCGCCGCTGGCATATCCGTCGAGGCTCGATGACGACACGTTGAGTTCGCGCATTGCGTCGGTCCTAAGGCTACCTGCAACGCTCCCGATGTCGGTTGCCTTGTTGATGTCGCGATACAGGTCTTGCGCTTGGCGAAGCTGGGCTGCGCCCTGCTTCAACATCGAGACGCCTTGCCGAACCTGCTCCAGTTGCTGGAAGAGGCTGCGCGTGTCCGTGACTGGAATGCCCTGCGCCTGCGCAGTGCCTGCAAAGGCGAGGAGCGATGCCCCAGCCAATAGATGCCTCAACCTGTAAGACGCCATAAAACTCTCCTTCAGCTTGCGCGCCGGCGCTGGTGGAAGATCGGAAGCCATGCAGATGGCTGAGGACCATGTTCGGCAATGACCTCGCATGCGAGAGCGGTGGTCTCCGCCCGGCCAGACAGCACCGCCAGCTCATTATCCAGGCCAGAAAGGTCCAGCTCGACGACAACCGAGTCATGGCCCTGCTTCACCAGGAATTTGCGCGATTCAGGCGACAGTTCCTCACGGATCAGGGCAAACTCCGCCTCCGTCATGGAGAAGCCATCAATATAGTCACGGCGCTGTCCGTTGGGGTTGGGCAGCATGATTTTGGTGGCCACCTGTTCCAATATGGAATGGCTGATGTCGCTTTTGAGCGCGTCGGCTGGCGACTGGGTGGCAAACACCATGAGTGCGTTGCGCTTACGGTATGTTTTAAGCCCGTCCTGTGCGAAGCTGCGGAAGGCACCGTCGCCCAGCGCCTTCCAGAATTCATCGATCACGATGATCGTGCGATCGCCGGTCAGCATCTTGTCGATGCGATGGAAGAGATAGAGCATCAGTGGCGTGCGAATGTCGCCGTTTTCGAGGAAATCGGTCATGTCGAAGCCGATGAATCGGGCGTCGAGCCGCATTTCATCCTCGTCATTGTCGAAGACCCAGCCCAGGGAACCGCGTGAGGTCCATTTCTCCAGCCGGGCTCCGACGCCGCTATCGTCGGCCATGCCTAGCATTGTTCGCAGCGCATCGAGCGAACGCGCGGCGGGCGGAAGCTTCATGACGGCGGCGATGCCCTCGTCGATCCGCCGTTCCTCGGCGACAGAGATTGGGCGCCCATCAACGCGCACCAGTTGCCGGATCCATAGCGACAGCCAGGCGCGATCCTCTGACGTGTCGGCAAGCGCCTTCAAGGGGGAAAAGCCGGTCGGCATGCCGTTGGCGAGCGTCAGATAGGTGCCGCCGCTCGCCGCCACGAAAATCTGCGCACCCCGATCCTTGTCGATGAAGATCTGGCGTGCGCCCGTTTTCTCGGCCTGTGCCATGAGGAAATTGACCAGCACGGTCTTGCCGCCGCCGGTCGGCCCAATCACCATCGTGTGACCGACATCGCGCTTGTGGAAGCTGAAGAAATAGGGGCTGCGCGCGCTGGTCTTGAGCAGCGCAATCGCGTCGCCCCAGTGGTTATTCTCCGCGCGCCCCGCCGGATAGGTGTGGAAGGGGGCGAAGGCAGCGAAATTGAGTGAGGTGATTGGCGCTGGCCGCGCGCGCCAGGCGAAATTGCCGACGAGCTGGCTCCAATAGGCCGCTTCCAGCGCCGCGCCTTCGCGGGCGGCGACCATGCCGGTGTCAGCAAGAGCGGCGCGGGCGATCGACATATGGTCGCGCAGCGCCTTGAGGCTATCGCCATAAACGGCCAGCGTGAAATGATGGTCGCCCAGCACGAAGCGATTGGACATGAGATCGTCTGCCGCATCGACCAGATCGTGCATCTGGCTGATCGCTCGATCGTCGGCATTCTCCATCTGCCGCTGGCGCAGGCGGAACCGCTCGGCCGCAGTCGCGCGCCCCAGGAAGGTGAAGGACTGGGTGAGGACAAAGCCGAAATCAACCGCGAGTAGTGCCTCGAACTGGCGGGGCGTCGTGTAGGCGGGATATTCTCGGATACCGAAAATGCCGCCGAAGGAACTGCGATCGGCATCACGCACTTCAACGGTCTCGCCGCCGAAGATGACACGCTGGCGATAGAGCGCACTCCCCAGATGGCCGCGAATGATAGGCACGCGGCGATGGCGGCCAGTCATTACCATCTCGGCAACCTCCAGCGGTTCGGAGAATTTGAGGCCACGATGCCCATAAATTGCAAGCCTGCGCGGCTCACATCGGGCCATCAGCTTCTCAAAATCATGGGCCTTGTCCTCCAGGAACTCGACAAGATCCTGATCCATCGCATCGGCATCCGCATTTGCTGCCGCCTTCGACCGGAAAAGCTGGATCAGCTTGTCCGCGCCGTGCGCTGCGGGCCGGACCAGCAGGGTCACGAAGAAGCGGTTGATGAACATCCGCTCGCGATTGATCCGCGCGAAATAGGCAGCATCGAGATCCTGCGCGAATTTCGAGCGAAAATTGCCGCCGGGATATTGCTCCACCCGCGCGCGCACCAAATGGGTCCAGATCGAAAGCCGGTCATCCGCCAGGTTGCGCAGCATGCCATTGAGCTTGCCATGCCAGTCATTCAGGTCGCGGACGTCAGCGGTTTCGAAGGCGCGGCCTTGAAGCTCGAAGCTCAGCATCATGGCGCCGGAATCGAGCATGACCATCTCGTCATTGACATGCCGGGCATAAGGCAAAAATTTTGTGGGCAGCACCTCTTTGAGGGCCACCTTCATCGGTACCTGTGCAGAAAGGCGGACCGGCTTATTCATGACGACCAAAGCCCTTTCGAGCGATGCCCTTCAGCGGCAGGGGCGTGTAGCTCGACCCGCCCCAGAAGACGCGATTGCGATTGGCAGCCTTGGTTCGGAAAAACAGGAACATCAGCCGAAAGGCATTGACGTCCTGCCGGACGACCAATCGGGCGAGCCCATAGCTGACGGTCGCCATCACCAGCGCATAAACGGGATTGTTGGTCCCGATCAGGACGATCGCTGACATAAGGAGGATGGGCACGGCTGCCTCGATCGGGATGCCTGCCCAGAGGGCGGGCCGAGTGAGGCCGAGGAACAGCGTGTCGCGTGCGATCTCTTCCCGTTCCTCTACCAACGAATCCTCCATCTTGCATGTCATGACCAGCCGGCGACTGGCCGGGCGGGCTCAGTGTCAGGCAGAACCTGCAATCTGGTCGACGATCCAGGGCGCCGAAAAGATGATGGCGATGCCGATGATCACGGTAACCAAGCCGCCCGTGTTCACCCGTCCCATAAGCCAACCCGCGCCAGCAATGATCACTGCGATAATGGCAAGCGCCCGCAGCAGACCGCTGCTGAGCAGCCCTAGGACATTGTTAGCGAAGCCCTCCAGATTGGCGGATTGGGCAAAGGCGGGATCAGGGGTGACCAATGCCACAACGCCCGCGACCGCCAAACCCGCCGCGATCGCCGCTATCTTCTGGTGTTCAGGCGACATCGCTGCGAGACGATGCTGGACGCTCGCGCGCAGGGACTGCGATGATGAGCGCAAGGTTGCCACAAGGTGCATTAACTCCTCCTGTTTCTAAAAAGCGGGCCGGCTTTCATAAGCGGCGCGCGCAAAGATATCCCATGTGGGGGGCGGCGCATGGGTTGCTGCCGCCTCCTCAGTCTTGCCGATATTCTCGGCGGCGAGATCGGCCAGCATCTTCCGCGGCAGCACAGCCGCTTCAGGCCTGGCGGACAATGGCGGTTCAGGACTATAGCTCACAGCGGCCACACCGCTGGATATGCCAGCGTTGTTCAGCACGCGGCCGACATAGCCATTGCGAAATCCACGGGTCTGCGACCCAGTATTGTACATCGAGAGCGCTACGCGCAGGGCCTCTTGCGGCAATCTTCCGCTGCTCACGCGGTGGTAGTTACCTGCCAAGACTTTGCCGGCCGCATTGATGTTGGTGCATGGATCGAAAACGCTTGCCCAGGAAAGGCCGAGCGCTGCCATGTTCCGCGAATTGATTTGGCCAAGACCAAGATCGACCGAATAGCCGCGGGCAATATAAGCGCGAGCGACTTTGGCGGCCGCTTCCGCGCTGGTTGGGCGCACAGGCTGGCGCGCCACGCCATTCACATTGAGCGCGAACTGATAACCCTTGCTCTCGGTGTGAACCACCGCGGCGATCGTGGAGGGAGCAACGCCGGGGGCGCATTGTGCAGCAATCCCCAAAATGGCAGCGGTCGTAAATTGCATCACTGCGCATGCCCCAAGGGCGCTGCGGCCTCAGCCTGCGCGACTTCAGCCTCGCTGGGAATGGCGTAGGTTGTGCGGCTGCCATTGGTCATGGTCATGATGACCCTGCCCGGCCGACCATTATCTGGCTTGATGTATCTGGCGGCCTTCACCCCTGCGGCACTACAGGTCGGGAACCCGCCGCCGAAAGCAAGCGAGCGTACCAGCTTGCGGATTGGCGGCACGCATTCAGAATATTGCATCAAGCCGCTGGGATTGCTGGCGCATAGAAGTACCTGGCAGGCCCAACTGCTATCGGCAGCTTTTGCAGGCGTGACGTGGCCGATAGCTGCAACCATCATCAGCGCAGCTACGGAATCGAACAAGCGATTTCGCATGATTTCACCTATAAAGTGAAAATGAGCTTAGATCGCAATCACTTGGCTGCCTAGCCCAGTTTCCGGACCAGTTTGGACCAAAGTCATGGGTTTATTGAGATTCGCTCTCAAAAACGCGACGGATCGTTCCACAGCGGCGATGGGTTGACCGAGATTAGGGCATGATGGTCATAGGAAAGAATGATATGCCTAATGGCAGATGAAACCTTTGAATATAAACGCAATTTCTTTTTATCATAGTGACCGACATGGTAAGCGGCTGCGCCGCGCCAGCTCGCCCGAACGTTGATGTACCACTTGCCGTCGCTGTCCCTTTGATGCAGCTGAACGTCGGTAAGCACACCTGCCACGGGGCGCAGGGAGGTCAGTTCTCGTTCGAGGATGAGTTCAAGTTCCATTTCTTCCCTGAAGTGATTTATACTTATTTCGCTGCTTTTGTATCTTCGTCGTTGGTGTAGGGTAGGGGGCAACTGGAAGGAGGTCCAGTGAGCGGACTCAAATCTGACGCTCTCACGCGCGATGCCGACCGCGTTGTTCGGCAGCTTGGAGGCAAGTGGCAGGGCGATTATGCCATGTGCCGCTGTCCCGCGCATGCTGATGGCGATCCCAGTCTTTCGGTCCGCGTGGGGACAAGAGCGGTGCTGTTCCATTGCTTTGCAGGCTGCACGTCCGACGCGATTATCGACGCTTTGCGCACGATCCCCGCCTTCGCTGGCCGCCATCACGATCCAGGGCGCCGGAGCAGCCAAGGGAAGGGCGACTTCAACAAGCTCGCCATGTCCCTGTGGCGATATGCCGATCCTTTTGCCGGCAGTCTTGCCGAGCACTATCTGCGCGGGCGGTCCATTTTACCTGATGGAATTACGGCGCGCTACGATCCGCAATGCCAATATGGAGCCGGCAAGGAAAAGCGCTTCGCGCCGGCGCTGCTGGTTCCTGTCGAGGAGGATGCCGGTGTTGTGGCGATCCATCGGACATTTTTGACGGCAGATGGAAGCGGTAAAGCCGCGATCTCGAAGCCTAAACGCTTGCTCGGGCATCCTGGTGGCGGCGCCGTGCGGTGGGGTGGCATCCCTAGCGATGGTGTGCTGCGGTTAGCGGAAGGGGTCGAAGATGCCGCGAGCGTGATGAACATGCTGGAGCCAGGCACGTTCGTTTGGCCAGTGCTCGGCATCGAGCGTTACCAGACTCTGTCCATAGCCGAGAGCGTCCACCAAATCATCATCTACAGCCAGCACGGGGCAGAGGCGGAACGGGCCGTTGCACGCGCCACGCCACATTTGACGGCCAATGGCCGTGAGTTGCTCGTCAAGCTGCCGCCCCATGACGGCGACTGGAACGATCTTCTTCGGGAGATTAGGGAGCGATGAAATTGCTGGCCACATTTCCGCAGCATCAGCGTGTGATGATCGCCATCATGTTCGGAGCCGTCTCGGTCTATGCGCTGGCAGCGCAGAAGGACCGGGTTGAACAGATCGCGTCATTGCGGCTCATCGACCCAAAGCCCAGAGTGGTTGACGGCGATACGCTCGATGTGAGCGGATCCCGGGTGAGGATAGTCGGGGTCGATGCCCCGGATGAAGATCGACCCGCGCTCAAAGCCGTATCAACGCTCGCCCTCAAAGCCCTGGTTGCGCGAGATAGTGGTTTGGAATGTGCCCGCAGCCTCTATGATTTCACCGTGGTGCAGGGGGGAAGTTGCGGCGGTCGGGCGACCAGTTTCGGAAGACTGAATCTCTCCTGCCGTTTCAGGGCGAACAAGGCGAGCGTCGCGGCGACCATGGTGGCGCAGGGTTATGCGGTGGATTATCGCCGCTATTCAGGGGGAGCCTATGTCAAGCTGATGCAGGAAGCAGCGCGCCAACGGCGGGGTCTATGGGCTCAGGACTTTGATGCCATGCGCCAATTGGCCGTCACGCGAGCGCAGCTTCCGCGCGACGGCTGTTCGGGTCGAGTATAGATGACGTCGGCGAACAACAGCCCCACCGTTACCGACTGCGACCTTTATCCCGTGGTGCAGGCGCAGGGTTCTGCGTCTTGCGCGAAACGGCACCGCTTTCCACCCCTTTGCCGATTGGAGAGCCGGTTTCAGGGCCTGAGCTCTCGGACATGCCCTGTTCCAACGCCCGAATGCCGCGCTGAACCAGCGCAGGTTGCTGGCTTTTAAGACGCGTGCTCAAGGCGGCTCCAATTTCGCGCACGCGCTCGAGCGGCGTCTGCTGCGCTGTAATAACGGCGTCGACGTCGCGTTGCCCCAGCTGCCTGAGCAACTGCGTCTGATAGACCGGGCCGCGGCTGTGTTCCAGGTAAGTCAGTTCCGCCCGTGCATATGTTATCTGGCTCTCTGGAGCGCCTTGCTTCATGAGCTTGTCGATTCGGCCTGCCGCCTCCGCGCGAGCCGAAGGCAGATAATTTTCCAGTTCCTGACCAACCTTGTTGAGGGACAGGCGGTAACGCTGACCGGTCGGGGGGTCGCGCGGAGGGAGGAAGGCGATGCCCTCCGGTTCGGAGGGTGCCACTACACCCCAGCCACGACAAGGGACCAGCAGGCTGGCATCAACGCAGCTTTAACTAGGCAGACAGAGAGGCGCCTCGGGAAGTTGGGCGCCACTGCGACAGACGTGGCCGTCCCTCCCGCTTTAGATAGGGGCGAATGGACCGTTAGGTCCTGGAGGGAGGGGATACGACTGGCTTGCGGCATGGCTAATTTCTTGGCCAGAGGCCTTATCCGAGGCGACGCGGGCTGACAATCTGAGAAGGTTGACCAATTGTCTCGGAAGATTTGTCATTCCGCAGGCGACTACCGCTCAAGGAAACGCATCCTTAGCCAGGCCAACATTGCTTGTCAGGAAGCAGCGCTGCACGGGCTCGGACATTGGGCCTCTGCCTATCCGTCGGCCGTCGCCGCGATCATTGACCAATATTTAGACGCCGACGCGGGCAGGCGTGCTGACCTTAGCGCTTATGCACGCTCTGCCCGCTGTGGCTGTGTCCAGTAAACGGGTCAGCAGCGGCGCTTGCTGTCAATCTCCTTGCCGATCAGCGCGCCCGCGCCACCACCGATGATGGTGCCGGGTAAGCGGTCGCCGCGCGTAGCTACCGCCCGGCCAAGTAACGCGCCGGCGGCCGCCCCAACCAGCAGGCCAGTGGTGCCGCTGGTCTTGCAATCGCGGCGCACATAGCGCGGCCGGTCATCGCGATAGTAGCGGCGATCGTAATAGCCGTCGCGGTCATGGTGCTTGTGCCACCCGCGATGCCGTCCGTTATCCGCCATCGCGACTGATGGGATCGCCCCAAACAGCGTCGCCGCGAAGGAAAGGGCCAGCGTGAATTTTTTGAACCCCATGACAGTCTCCCTGATTGTTATGGGGCTTTGGCCTGTTCACCTTGGCCGTTTCCTGAATGGCCGATTTAGCTCCCGTTCAGGTGGCGCTTGTCGATCGACCTACTGACAAGTCGGGCAACTGATCCGGCCGCTCGCAGGGGCTTGGGATGTAGAGGTGGCCGTAGCAGGATCAGGCACGACCTGCGCACCGGCGGAGATTGGTAGCGGCGCAGGTTGAACCGAAAATCGGTAATGCTCTTAGCCTAAGTTTCCGGCATTGGATCCGTAGGGCTCGTTGGCGGATGCCTGATCGTGTCAATTGCCGCCTGCAATCGGGCGGCGGCAATGTCCTCTCCAGCTGCATCCAAGAGAATGATTGCTTCGTTCATAAGCTTAATCGCGCGCTGGGCGAGGGCCTGTGTGTCCGTCATAGATCACCCGTCAGAGCAGAGATCGCGCGCTGCGTCGCTATGGCGTCGGTTGGCTGATCCCCGGCCGTGACGATTTCGACAGCATTTTTGCCAGCTGCCTTAGCCCGATACAGCGCCTGGTCGGCAGCATGCATCAATTCGCTGCAGTTCCGCGGGACATTTGAAGGGATCAGCAACGCTCCCATAGTACAGGTCACCGAGTATCGCCCGCGGCAAAGCACTGCAGAGAGGCGATCGTGAACGCTGTAGGCGAAATGCGATCCTTCGGCGATCGTTGGCACTCGCACCAACAGAGAAAATTCATCCCCTCCGATGCGCCCTACAAGATCTTCGCGGCGCATAAGAGCCGAAATGCCTTCGGCAAAATTCCGTATCACCTCATCGCCCGCTCGGTGTCCACCCATGCTATTAACGGACCGGAAATCGTCCAGGTCGAGGACGATGAGGAGCAGAATTTGGCGAGTGTGCGCCGCATCCCGGATTACTTTGCGCGCGCGGCTGTGGAAGACCTCCTTATTGAGTGTTCGCGTCATCGGATCATGATGGGCGTGAAACAGTTCTCGGTCGTAGGAGCGTCGGAAGCTATTGATGGTGGCGGCAAGGAATAGGAATGCCGCAACCCGGATAACAACCGCCAGGGCGAGAGCGCTTAATTCTGTCGGAGGAATGAGCGATGAGCTGACGCTGAGGAGCGCAGAGGTCGCGGCAACCAAATAGCCTTCTCGAACGCCAAGACCCCAGCAGGCGCCACAGATCACCGGGATGTAGGCGGTTGCGAAACCAGCGGATGGCAACCTGAAATCAAGCCATGCAACAAGTGAGGTCGCAGCCAGAATCGCAAACCACACCTGCTCTCGTGACAGGGCTTCGAGATATGCGGCCAGTCGGCCGACAGGCAGGTGGCTGTTCATGCGCAAATCTCACTTCGCTTGGTAGACTCTTAATAGCCGGGCCGGGTGAATTGATGCTTAAAACCCGTCGCCTTATAATCATCTATCAGGTGAATTGTGAAGTGTGAAACGCAACCACCCTGGACGGCTCCGTGACATTGTCGCGGCCAATGTTCGCCGGTTCCGAAAGGATATCGGTACGAGCCAGCAGGATTTTGCCTACGACATCGAAATGGACAGGTCCTATTTCGGCGCGGTTGAGCGCGGCGAGCGGAATGTCTCGATCGACAACCTTGAGAGAATAGCAGAAGGGCTCAACATAAAGCCGTTTCTCCTATTGGTTGATCCGGACTGCCCTTCGGAAAACGATTGAAAGATTCAGCGGTTGGTGGGCTGAATTTGTAATATCAAACATCTATTCCTCACGATAAACATCTGTGTCTTGACGGTAATTGTTTCATCGAGAGTCAGTGAAAATCATGGCTGCGGATGGGGAGGATTTGCTCTGGCTCGACAGCAGCCATGAACGGCGGTGACGACAAAGTGCGACCGCTGGGAAATTCAGGATCGCGAGGATCAGGTCCGCCGCCATGGCTGGCGCCATCGCCGCGCCCTGGGACTACGCTGAAGTCCGTGCGCCCGACCGAGCGGAGCATCGCGTCATGATCGGTGATCCGGTCGCAGATGATGTGGACGACCTCACCCTCTTTTTGCAGCTTGCCCCGCATGGCGATCATCGACGCTGACATCACCTGCCGCCGGTAGATGTCGAACTTGCTCGGCCAGAGAATGCCCTGCGCCACACCGCTTTCATCTTCGATCGTGACAAAGAGCACGCCCTTGGCCGACCCTGGACGTTGCCGCACCAGGATGACACCCGCAACCTCGACATTGCGCCCGTCGCGGATCGACCGAAGATCAGCGCACCGCACGATGTTCATGGCGTGAAGCTGCGACCGTAGACAGCTCAGTGGGTGCGCGCGCAGCGATAGCTGGAGCGAGCGATAATCCTCCACCACCTCGCGCCCTTCGGTCATCGGCCGCAGCGCTACGTGAGCCTCAAAACCTTCGGCCGAGAATTTCCCCTCCCGCTCGTCAGCCGCCGCAAAGAGGGGGAGGGGGGCTTCGCCAAGGCCCTTGACCTTCCACAGACCTTGCCGCCGGTCCTGCGCGATGCAGGCAAAGGCATCTGCTTCGGCAAGGCGTTCGATCGCGACGCGCGGCACACGTGCGCGGCGCCAGACCTCTTCAACGCTTTGGAATGGCGCTGGACCACGCGCGGCGACGATCGCCGCGCCATGAAGATTAGCAAGGCCGCGCACCTGCCGGAAGCCAAGCCGCACCGCCTTGTAGCGGCCACGCGCTGGTTCCAGCGTGCAGTCCCAGTGGCTGTGGTTGATCGAGACCGGCCGTACCTCCACGCTATGTTGGCGGGCATCGCGCACGATCTGCGCCGGGGCGTAAAAACCCATGGGCTGGGCGTTCAACAACGCGGCGCAGAAGACATCGGGATGATGATGCTTCATCCAGGAGGAGGCATAGGCGATCTTGGCAAAGCTCGCCGCATGGCTCTCGGGGAAACCATAGCTGCCAAAACCCTCAATCTGCTTGAAGGTGCGTTCGGCAAAGTCCTTCGGGTAGCCGCGCGAGACCATGCCATTGACCAGCTTGTCGTAAAAATGGCTGACCCCGCCCGTCAGCTTGAACGTCGCCATCGCGCGGCGCAGCTGGTCGGCCTCGGCGGGCGTGAACCCCGCGCCGACGATCGCCACCTTCATCGCCTGCTCCTGGAAGAGCGGCACGCCCAGCGTCTTCTTGAGCACGGCTTTCAGTTCCTCCTTGGGATATTCCGGTACTTCCTTGCCTTCCCGGCGGCGTAGATAGGGATGGACCATGTCACCCTGAATTGGACCCGGCCGAACGATCGCCACTTCGATGACCAGATCGTAAAACTCTTTCGGTTTGATCCGCGGCAGCATCGACATCTGCGCGCGGCTCTCGATCTGGAAGACGCCCAGCGTGTCAGCACGCTGGATCATCGCATAGACGGCGGGATCATCCTCCTGGAGATCGGCCAAGCCGATCCCGATGCCCTTATGCTCGTCGAGCAGATTGAAGGCGCGGTTCATGCAGCCGAGCATGCCGAGGCCCAGCACATCGACCTTCATGAACTTGAGGGCATCGATATCATCCTTGTCCCATTCGATGATCTGCCGGTCTTCCATCCGCGCGGGCTCGATCGGCACCAGGTCATCCAGCCGGTCCTGGGTCAGCACGAACCCGCCGGGATGCTGCGAGAGATGGCGCGGCGTGCCGATCAGCTGGCGCGACAGCTCCAGCGTGAGCTTCAGCCGATGATCATCGGCATTCAAATTGAGGCTCTCAATCTGCTCCCGGGATATTCCGTCCATCGACCAGCCCCAGACAAGGCCGGTCAGCATCTTGGTGAGATCTCGCGGCAGGCCCAGTGCCTTGCCGACCTCGGCCACCGCGCCCCGCGTACGGTAGCGGGTGACCACCGCGGTCAGCGCCGAGCGGGTGCGGCCATAGGTCTCATAGATCCACTGGATGATTTCCTCACGCCGCTCATGTTCGAAATCTACATCGATGTCCGGCGGCTCCTTGCGTTCGCCTGAGACGAAACGCTCGAACAGCAACTCATGCTTGATGGGATCGATCGAGGTGATGCCGAGCATGAAGCAGACACAGCTGTTCGCCGCCGAGCCGCGCCCTTGGCAGAGAATGCCGCGCCGTCGGCTCTCCGCGACGATCGCATGGACGGTCAGGAAATAGGGCGCATAGCCCAGCTGATCGATCAGCCGCAGCTCGTGCGCGATTTGCTTGCGATAGGCCTCGGGCAGACCATCGGGAAACATCTTGGCGGCAGCTTCGCTCGTTAGCGCCGCCAGCGCCTCCTGCGCGGTGCGGCCTTCCATCACCTGTTCATAGGGATATTGATACCGGATTTCGCCCAGATCAAACCGGCACGCAGCGGCGATGTCAGCGCTGGCCTGGATCGCGTCAGGAAAGGCGGCGAAGCGCCGTTCCATCTCCTCCGGCGATTTCAAGTTGCGGTCCATGTAACGCTCGCGCCTGAAGCCGAGCTCATCGATCGTGGTCCCCGCGCGGATCGCAGTCATGACGTCCTGCAGTGGCCGCGCTTCGGGCGTGTGATAGAGGATTTCCCCCGTAGCGACACTGCGCACGCCCGCCTGACGCGCCATGGCATCAAGCCCGTGGAGACGGGCAAGATCGTCCGGGCGGCGACGGAAGGACAGCGCCATATAGGCGCGGCGGCCAAAGACATTTCCCAAATCGGAGAGGTTGGCGAGCGTCTGGCTGTCAGGCAGGTCCGGCACCAGGATGGCGATCAGACCCTCGGCATGGTTCACAACATCAGCCCAGTCGAGCAGGCAGCAGCCTTTGCCGCCGCGTGCCTTGCCGAGCGAGAGCAGGCGGGTCAGGCGCGACCAGGCGGGCCGGTCGGTCGGATAGAGCAGCAAGGCGCGGCCGTCGGTGAGATCTACGCGCGTGCCCGCTATCATCCGGACCTGGGTCGCCTTCTGCGCCTCCCATCCGCGCACTACGCCCGCCACGCTGCCGCAGTCAGCAAGGCCAAGTGCCTTGTGGCCAAGCAAGGCAGCGGCCGAGAACAGCTGCTCGGGCGAGGAAGCGCCGCGCAGGAAGGAGAAGTGGCTGGTCACCTGCAGCTCGACATAGCGGGCCATCAGCCGAACATCCCGTGCATGTACCAGCTCAAGTCGCCGGTCTGCTCATTTACGCCATCGCCGCGGCGAAACAGCCAGAAGCGCTCACCACCTTGCGTCTCCACCCGGAAATAGTCCCGCACGGCCCAGAGCTCCTTGTCATTGCGCCACCACTCGCCGTGGATCCGCTCCGGGCCATCGCCCGCGACCACGCGGTAGGCGGTGCCGCGCCAGGTGAAGCGGCGCGGCGGATGATCGGGGAGCAGCGCCACCACATGGGAGAGCAGTTCCGGCCGTTTCAGCATGCGCACCGGCCGCTTCCATGCCGGCCAGCCTGAAGGTTTTGCCAGCGCCTCGACCCGCTGAACGGCGCGCTCGGGGACATCGCTCTCTTGGGACGACAGGCGGAACGGCGCGTCGGGCTCAATCCTTCCGGCGAGCTGATCAATCAGAGGTGCAATGTCCGGCGGCCTGTCGCTGGTGCCAAGACCAGCCTCCAGCGTCTGCGCTTTAAGTGCCTCGACGCGCGGCGCGGTCAGGCTCATCGCTTCTATGCCAAGCCGTGGATCAATCCGCTCGACCCGCATACCAAGCATGCGCTTTAAATGCTTGGGCTCTCGCGTCGCGCGCGACGTACCGATCGCCACATGCTGCTCGCTGCCATCAACGATTTGGCAGGTGAGATGGGCGGCTCGCAGCCCGAGACCTCTCTCCTGAAGCTGGACTACAAGATCATCGACCAGATCGCCGATGACCTGGGTGATGGCTTCAGCCGTGCCGATCGGTTCAAGCAGCTGCCGCTCCACCCGCGGTGCTTCGAACGGCACGACCGGGACGATCGGCTCAGCAACCAACCCGCGCGCCTGATCGAGGCGGCGGACGGTGGCCAGCCCGAGGCGCTTGGCCAGAGGCGCGCGCGGCATCGGGTAGAGATCCGCGATCCGCTCCAGCCCAAAACGGGCGGCGGACGCCAACGCCTCAGGCTCAAGCCGCAGCGCTGCGAGCGGCAGGTCCGCAATCGCCTCGGCTTCAGCGCCGGGCGGCAGCCGCGTGATGGCTTGGCCGCTATAGCGCGCCAGTGCATGGGCAGCGCCCGGCGTGCCCGCGACAGCGATGCTGGCGGTAAAGCCCAGCCGCTCAAGGAAGCGCAGCAGACGTTTGCAGAAACGCGCCTCGCCGCCGAACAAGTGGGTGGTGCCGGTAAGGTCCAGCCAAACGCCATCGCTCCCCGATAGGCAGGCGGTTGGCGTCCAATGGCTGACCGCATGGAGCGCGAGCCGGTCGAGCCAGGCGCGATCGGCGTCGGGATCGGCGTCTCGCACATCGAGGTCGGTCACCAGCGCCCGGGCATGAGCGGCCGCCATGCCGGGACGCAGGCATAATCCTAGCGCCACCGGGCAGGCGGCGGTTACCACATCGCGCTGTCCCGTCCGGGAAGCCAAGATCGTCGGCTTACCCCACAAGCTCTTCCAGCTGAGCGCTGGCGCCAAGCAAACGCTGGCGCCGCCTTCATCGGCCGGCATGGCCCTGAATGGATGTTCGGCCGCCTCGCTGCGGCGCCCCATCTCGCGCATGGTCGGGCGCTGGTGGGCAGGCAGTGCGTCTATCTCGCTTTGGCTTGGCCGTTGCCCGTCCTCCCGTGCCCAGCGCGCACCCGGCCGCCACCCGCCGCCGCGGGGCACCGAGCAGGCTCCAGGACTGTCGTCGATGGGCGCGGCAAAGCGAGGAGCCAGCGACGTCGCGGCCTCAGGCCGCCTGACTGGCCGCTCCAGCTGCGCCAGGCGCTCGACCCGGCGGAGCCGTTCGATCGCGAGCTGGGGCAGGTAGAGCGAGGCGACCCTGGGCATCGCACGCATCCAGTTCGAGGGAAAAGGGATTGCCGTTCCGCTGGCGGACCAGCTCGACCGACCAGCGCCCGCGTCCGACTCCGGGGTGGGGAAGGGGGGGCGAAGGCACACAGCCAATCCGCCAGCGGGTCATGGCGGCCGACAGCCCGCTCAACGGGCAGTGGTCGCGGGCGCGGTGGCGGCGGTACAGCAGCATCGGCGTCTTTCCGTCGGAAGCGGCCAGCTGAAGCCGACGGGTCGCTGTCTGGTCAGCCGACTTCACCTCGGCGACAACGCAGGCGAGCGACCCATCGCGCAGCGCATCCTCCGCCATGGCGAGCACCGCGCTGTCGCTTGTGCCTTGGGCGTAGAGGAGCTTGTCTGGACCAAGTCCCACCTGTTGAAGCCCCGGTGCATAGAGGTCGAACCTGGTGACGGCCCAGAAGACGGTGAAACCCTGTTTGGACGCGAAGCGCGCCGCTATGCCAGCGACGAACAGCGTGGACGCCGCATCATCATTGAGCGTCGGGCAAGCTGCCGCGACCTCGTGCAATGCCGCGCCATCCAGCCCGCCCTCGGCAAGCCGCTCATCAAGCGCGGCTATGCCGAAGGGCAGGGCAGGCCCGCGTTCGCCGCGCGCCTGCGCCAGCTCAGCCAGCAGGGCAGCAAGTGGCGCGGTCCGGCGCGGTTCAGAGGAGGAAGCAAGGCAGGCCATGGGATCATATCGACTCAGATGTTCCCTTTATGTTCCAGCGCGACAAGATTCGTCAAGCGGGTTGAATCCTGTTTTTACGGGCCTTGTTCTTGCACCGCTCAGCGCGCCAGCATGTGCTGGGTTGCAGTATCCCGCTCTCCGTTGAACCAGCGATCAAGCGCGTCAGCAAACAGCGGATCGGGCGCCGCCCCTTCGAACAGGGTGAGGGATGAGCGCAGCTTCATCGCATCGATGCCGCCGAACACGGCAACCGGATCCTTGGCCTGCAGCTGCTGCAGTGCTTCGACACATTCGCGATAGCGAGGGCCGAGCAGGTCGTGATCGAGATAGGCACGCGCTTCGTCAAGCGAAGCAATCCCGTAATAATGTGCGGTCGGGCTTTGCCCTAAACCACGCAGCTGCGGGAAGACAAACCACATCCAGTGCGAGCGCTTCGCTCCAGCGCGGATCTCGGCCAGAGCGGTTGCGTAGCTGTTCGCCTGGGCCTCGACGAAGCGGGCGAGGGTGGCATCGTTGGTCATCAGATCAGTGCTCCCTGGGCTGGCGGAGTGCCGTACACCTGGGTAACCGGCAGGCTGCCTTGCGGCAGCCAGCGCAGCATGTCAGCAGCAGGGACTGCCGGATCGAGCCAGTCGGCCCATCGATCGCGCGTCAAGGGGATGATCTGCCGGTGATGGTAGGGCGCGACATCAGGGCCTGCCTCCATGGTGAGCATGGTGAAGGCTTCGCCTTTGGGGCTCTCCCGCCAAATGCCCGCGATGCAGAACCAGCGGTGATTGGCCATGGTGAACAGCCATTTGTCGAGTCGCTTCTGCCTGGGCTCGACGGGATCAGTGAACTCGTAAAAGCCGTCGGCGAGGATGAGGCAGCGGTTGGAGGTAAACTCGCGTCCTTCCGAGCGGAAATTATAGACCGGCTTGCCCTTGGGACCTGGCCAGCTCCAACGCCGGTTGACCAGCTCGCCTGATCCGCGATCCCCCTCGATGGATCGGACGATCGGCGCAACATCGGTAATCTTGATGTCCTGCCGCGCGGGCACGTTGGGCTTGCCCTCGGGCATTGTGATCTTGATCTTCAGATCCTCGAAGTCCTCGGCGATCGAGGCGATATCGACCTCCAGTCTATAGTCGTTGCACATCGCTCGTCCTTCCCGCCAGCGCTTGCCCCTTTCTCATGTTCCTTGTATGTTCTCATTATGGACTCGAATGCCACCCCTTTTGACTCCGACGCGCTCGGAAGCCGCCGCGCCATCATCCGGCGCAATCCAGATGACGTCCAAGAAATTGAGATGATCGAGGCGGCCTGGGGTTCCAACCCGCGCTTCAGCGATGGCATCCGCTATGAGTTCATCCGCTCGGAAGGGCGCACATTCCCCACCAACCGCTGCCTGGTGCCGGCGTCGGAATTTCATATTCGCAATGGCGAGAAGAAATTTCGCGTGCGCCTGGAGGATGGCAACTTCTTCTATCTCGCGGCCATTTGGGAACCTGCGATGGGCGACTGGCCGGTCAGCTACCGCATCATCACGGTGGACGCGAATCCGGAGGTCATGCGCTATCAGGAGCGGCACGGCGCAATCATCCAGCGCCGGCAGGTCATGCGGTGGCTGGATGACAGGGTGTCTGAAACTGATATGCTGCTGACGCCCCCTGCGCATTTCTTCACGATCGAGGAGATATTCACCAAACCCGTGCAAACAAGTCTGGCGTTCTGATAGGGTCGGCGCGCATCTCCAGTGCCGCGACAGCTGCTAACCCTATTGGCGGAGCCGAGCATGTTGCGGGATCGCAGCGCCCCCATTGCGGCATGGGTGGCGGGATTGTGGCAGCACCATTAGAGGATCTGTATCGCTTCGACCGGCCTTATCCTGCCGATCGACCCACGATTGAGCATAGAAGCACGCCGTGGCTCCGGAGGCCAGGCAGCGACACGGCAGCCCTTCCATTGCTCTAGCGGGAAACCGCCGAACGATCGGGCGTTGTACCAGCGGAGGTGTACCATGGCTGACGACAAAACACGCAAAGGTCCGCAGGATGCCAACCGCATCTCGCTTAGCGAAGATTACGAAGTGCAATATTGGACCAACCGATTCAGCGTCTCGCGCGCGCACTGGAAGCGGCGGTCAAGAAGGTCGGCAACGGCGTTGATCAGGTCTCTGACTACCTAAACACCAATACCGATTAGCAGCCTCAACCCTGGGCGGCCGTATTGAAAAGCGCGCGCAACCTGTGGCGAGGCCGTGAAACAACGCCTTTATGATCAGCGACCGGCCTGCCGTTCGGTGTTCACCACCTCGGCCACCGCCACATAGCTTTCCTAAAAGTTCCAGCTGTCGGCCGTCAGCGAACACGACCAGCGTCCCATCGTTGCTGACCTGGAAATAACCCATCTGATCCCAAGTTGATGGTGACAGGACTGCCGCCGCACAGGGAAATTCAGCGATCAGGGCTTCTTACTTCTCCGGCACTGAACCTGTTTCGGACCTTTCCGTTGCGGCGGCCGTTGGAAGGGTCCAACGCAAGGAGATTGCCATGAGCACTGAAAGCACGATCAGCACGTTGAACAATCTCATCAAGACGACGCTGGATAGCATGAAAGGGTTCAAGGACGCGGCGCAGGACGCTGAAAGCACCCAATTCTCCGCCATGTTTGCGGACTTCGCGCGCGAGCGCAGTGAAGTGGCAACCGCTCTCCAGGCGGAGGTGAGGCGGCTCGGCGGCAACCCGGAAGACGACAGTAGTTTCCTCGCTGCAGCCCACCGGACATTCATGGACTTGAAGCAGGCCTTCACTGGTAAGGACGACAAGGCAATCATTCAGGAGGTCCAACGCGGCGAAGATTACATCAAGGGCAAGTTCGAAGCCGCGCTGAAGGAAACTGATCTTGATCCATTATCCCGCTCAGTGGTGGAGCGGGCCTACCAGTCGGTGAAAGCGGGACATGACCGCGCCAGCGCGCTGAAGCACAGCATGGGATGAGGGTGGAGGCCGCTTAAGGCAAGGCCGGATAACAACACCGGATCTCGCGGTGCTCCAGCGGGGAAAGTTGGGGCACCGCGAGTACGGCTCCAAAAGCCTCTCTCTCCGGTTGGAGACGAAGCAAGTTTGGGTCGCCGGATATGAAGTGTGCATCAACCACGAGCGGATCAATTATCCCGAAGGGGTAAAACCGCAGACTCGGTTAGCACACCCGAATTTCCTCAATCAATTTTCGACTGACGACTTGCACGCCGAAAAGGATGGTGAGTATAGTTTGGCTACCTGAGCAGTTGATTCGAAGGCAATACTTCGATGCGTGGCGACGGTCATGCTTTCGCCATGGCAATATACAAATTGCCGGGCGTGGAGGTATGGATGCCTATCTCAAATCGGTCGTTCGCGACACCGGAAAAGGCCGCAATCTATCGCGCTTACATCAACTCCTCTTCCTGGTATGCGGCATGTGAAGCGGGTCATTTCTTCTGGGCCGGACCCGATCGGCTTACATTCGCCGAGGCGGAAGCCGACGCCATCAATCATAATCAGCGGAAACATGGTTGCGAGCATCCTGCTATCGTGTTGTGCAACCTGGATGGTGCATTAAGTGATGAGCGCGCCGCATCGTGAGATAACGGGTGCAGGACGGCTTTTAGTTGGAGGAGCAGCTCGTGCCCCGGCACTTCATGGTGCAGCATAGGGCCAAGTCGCCACACGTCCACTATTTGTCCGGATAAGGGACAGATCCCGCGGAGCGTGTCGCGGCAGCCGACGGAAGCCGATCTGCGCCATGCGCGGGAAGCTCTGGCGATCGCTATCGAGACAGCCCAATCGCCTGATCTTGTGGTTCGGGCGAACAAAAAATGGCCGGATATCAAAGAGCAATATGAAGGGTGTCCGCCCATCAAATTCAGTCCGCTTTCGACCCAGACGAAATCTATTGTGAATGGCGAAAACGGATCGCGGCTTAGGCTCAGAGAGATCTTCCTCGATGAGACATGGAGAAAAGAGAAATTGCGTCAGCAAATCTGGTCACGCCGCATTTTTTCATGATACGTGTCCGGTATGTCTCTATTGTTCTGATACTAAGATTGAGTTCAACGGCTGCGGCTTCATTGCTCTTGTTCAGTTCAAGGGAGCGAAGAATGTCGAGTTCTCGCTTGGTCAGTTTTTGAAGGCAAGCTTCGGCACGGTCTTTCTCCTTCTGTAGTGCTGATCGAGAGAGCAAAAGGGTCGAAGCTTGCTCGACCGTCTCCAGAAGAAGCGTCTTAGAAAAAGGCTGTTCAAGAAAATCATCCGCGCCCTGCTTGATGACTTGCACTGCTATTTGAATATTCGCATGGGCCGATGTGGCTATCACAGCGATATCTTTCCGTTCAAACACCAGCTGCGTGAGGATTTCGATGCCCGTTTTGTCCGGGAGAAAAAGTTCCACGATTGCGACGCCAGGAGGAAGGTGGGTCAGAGCTTCGAGGAAGTCGCTACCGGCCGCAAATGGCGTCGCGTCATACTGCTCGGCACGAAGCATTGCGACCAGATTACGGCGTATGCCAGCGTCGCCCACGACGATGAAAACAGAACATTTTGCGCTCATTGTGAACGACTGATCTCCCCCCTTTGCGCTAAACGCCGTTTTGCAGATTTGGTTGCGGGAAAATTGAGCCCTATTCTCTAAATCCCGCTTTCAAAGAATATTCCCGCCATGCCGCCGCTCGACCATTGCACCCGGCCCATGCGAATGCCCCGACCGCGGCTTTTAGAGCGGTTTTCGACCGTTTTGAATCGATGAGGGATTTCCCTCCGGTCTGATTTGTGATTCAGAATCTGTGCTGGTGAAGGAGGCCGGCATGGCTGGGTCACCCTCTGTCGATGGATTTGCGCACGCGGCTTCTGGCGGCGATTGATGGCGGGCTGAGTTGCCGAGGAGCGGCGGCGCGCTTTGGGGTTGCGCCATCGACAGCCATTCGCTGGCAGGCGCAGCGTCTGGAAACCGGCGCCTTCGCTCCCAAGCCGCAAGGCGGCGACATGCGATCCCGCCGAGTGGAGGAGCGAGCCGCCGATATCCTGGCCTTGTGGGAGGCGCGCAAGGACATCTCGCTCGAAGAACTGCGCATTGCCTTGGCCGAAGCGGGCCTGACGGTGTCGGTTGCCGGGCTGCACCGCTTCTTCGCCCGACGAGGCATGACGCGCAAAAAAAGACTGGGCATGCCATCGAGCAAGACCGCCCCGACGTCCTGAGGCAGCGCCACGACTGGTTCGAGAACCAGGTCGATCTGGAGCCGGAACGCTTGGTGTTTATCGACGAGACGTGGACCGCCACCAACATGGCCCGCAGTCACGGCCGTTGTGCCAGAGGCGAGCGGTTGCGGATGGGATACCCGCATGGCCATCGCAAGACCACCACGCTCGTCGCGGGCCTCCGCATGAGTGGCATGGTCGCGCCGATGGTGCTGGACGGTCCGATCAACGGTGACTGGTTCGAAGCCTATGTCGCGCAGGTTCTCGTACCGGAGCTGCGGCCTGGCGACGTCGTCATCATGGACAATCTGTCGAGCCATAAGCGCCCCGCTGTCCGCGACCGGATCGAGGCGGCAGGGGCAGCGCTGCGCTTCCTGCCGCCCTACAGCCCCGACTTCAACCCGATCGAGAAGGCCTTCTCTCGCCTCAAGGCCATGCTCCGAAAAGCAGGTGAGCGCACCGTCAGCGGCCTGTGGGGCCTCATCGGCAGGCTCGTGGACATCTTCCAGCCCGCCGAATGTGCCAACTACTTCAGCTCGTGCGGCTATGATCCAAACTGATCGAAAACCGCTCTAACCAGCAGCCTGATACCTTCCCTGAGGCCACCGGCCTCTATCATCATCCCTTCAATCGACAGATTTCGGATCGTCCCGACCATCGCCGGCGCTGACGTAACAAGCGTAGCGGACATGTCCACCGAGACACGAGACTCTCTTGGTTGATCGGCGGGCGCCAGTTGATCGATCAGAGTTTCATGCCCGCCAAGCCAAAGCAGCGGCTCCTCCATCAGCAAACCGCACTGGCTGCCGTTCGTCCATCGGACTTCGGCGGTGAGGTAATCCAATGTATTGAAACTGACATGCACCTGGTCGCGCAGGCCTAAAGTGAGTGCGCTCCGGCCGCTCAGGCCTTGGCTCGAGACATTCGTGATCGACAAGCTGGCTTCTTCAAGTACGGGGTAAAGCAAAGCTGATTTGAACACAGTCCGACGAGCATGACGGCGCAGATCCGCGCCGTCGCCATCGGTCCTGAACGCCTCGATTTTCTGTTCAAACATGGCAGACCTCCCATTTTGGGAGGGGCGCTAGGGCTGCAAGTCTAAGGAATAGGCGCTGCCCCATGTCGTATTTTTACGATGGTGGCGCTGATTGCCTGTTAACCACGAATCGGCAAAAGGGGGTTCTTCGATCGGTCCTTTCCTCCCCCAAGGGAGGGCCACCGGGAAAGGCGAGGCGTACTAAACGGTCCCCACCACGCGCCTCGCCTTTACTCCTTTTGTACAGATGTCCTATAGCGATAGGATGTTCGACAGATGGTTTTATATAAGCACAAGTCGGTTAGAGCCCCTGCAGGCCGATGATCATGTGCGAGAGATCGTTAACAGCTCGATACCGCGAAACCGGTCTTTAGGCGTGACAGGGGCGCTTATGTTCACCGGGCAGCGCTTCTCGCAATATCTTGAAGGTTCGCCGGCTGCCATCGCCGAACTTAAACAAAGCATCCTTCGAGATTCCCGTCACGAGGATGTTCGAACGCTTGCCGCTGGACCTTATGAGGTTCGACGATTTCTGACCTGGACTCTCGCATATGCAGGCCCCTCGCGTTTCATGGCTTCCAAGGTGGAATGCGCGCTGAACGATGCACTTCAAGGCGATGTCGATAATATTGAAATGTTGGCCGAGATGCTCGCGGGGCTCGCAGTCGAGGGACATGGCTGATCCGGGCCAAGACGGGAGGTGCTACATATTAGTTCACCCCAATCGGATCGGCGGTACCGTCAGGGTCCCGAGTAGCTTGGCCTCCCGCCGCTGGTGGAGTCCCACCATGAAGGAGCAATATTCCCGCGAGATGCGGCGCGGCCATCGATGTGCCGGAGAGGGTCGCATAAGTTCCGTTTTTATAGGTGGACAGGACTGAACTGCCGGGCTCGGCATAATCGATCGGCGGATTGCCCCAGTTGGAGTAGCGCGCGAAAACGCCCTTACTGTCGATAGCCGAGACGGTATAGATGCGTTCGCATCCCGCTTCGGCGCAACCTGCGCGCGCGGGCGAATAGTTGCCTGCATTCGCAGAACTGTTGCCCGCGGCAATAGCAATATAAAATCCGGACTTCGCCGCGTTCACTACCGCCTGATCAAGTGTAGCCAGCGGATCCGTGATAAGGCTGAGGTTTATCACGTCCCCTGGTGCGCCGTTAGTGATGACATGGTCAATACCCGCGATTACATCGCTGTCAGATCCATTGCCATATTGATCGAGCACGCGAACAGACACTAGGCGCGCACCCGCCGCAACACCAACCACGCCGAAGCTGTTATTGATGGCTCCGATAATCCCCGCAACATGAGTGCCGTGGCCATTGGGATCATTGGCAACCGCTCCGCCGGCTATGAAGTCGACGTTTCCGGTGCCGGAAACATTGAGATCAGGATGGTTGCGATCGATGCCGGTGTCGATGATCCAGGCGGTACCACTGGAGTTTGCCCCGCCGCCCACTCGCTTGACGCCCCAAGGCATGGTTTGGGACGCAGCACCCCCACCCGGAGGACCTCCGCGTGTGCTGATCTCGCCGACCAGGGTCGGAGGAATGGACGCGACACGATCTTGAGTGCAGCCGCTGATCAGCCGATTCTTCGCCAGCAACTTCTGCACCGCTGCCGCCGGCATATGAGCAGAAAAGCCGTTCAACGCACGGCTGTAAACATGTTTGATGCGGCCACCGACTGCCGCAACAGATATGCGGGCCTCTGACCCAGAACTGATCGGTCCAGGCGTAAAGGTGCATATGTAACTGTTAGGGATTGGATCCCCTGCCTTCGCCAGTCCGGTCGCTGGAGCTGATAGCAGCGCGATGGCGCTGATGACGGAGACCTTCCTGGGCATGACCTGTGTTTCGCTCTCAAGATCTGCTGATGTCCCGATGATATAACAGTCACACACGGGCCACATCCGGCGGACGGTATAGGCCAAAGGTTTGACTGGGGCGTTGGGGGGTCCCTGCAACAAACGCCCCGCTGATATAAACCAGAAAGCCCGCGTCGGCCTGGACACGGGCTCCCGGGGGCAAAGCCCTTAACCAGGTCAGTAATGGGCGGGCAAGATCGCCACCATATGCCCTCAGCGATAGTCCGGAATATCGTTGTCCCCCAGATTGCTTAGGATGTGCGCCCATCCCCGCAATGTTTTTGGAAATCGGGGTGACCGCACCGGGCTTCTTCAAGATGTCGCCATACCGACCTGGAACTCGCAGGTGATTGCGGGTCGGGGGGAGCATCAGAATGATTTGAGAGCCTTGGCATGCCGCCAGCGGCAAAAAAGACCTGCCGGTATCTTCCTCGTTAGAATTTGAGGCACTGCCTCAACAGGAAACGGCTTAAACCTTTGGGCCGCGGCGGCAATCCGGTTGGGAATTCTTACGATGGGTTCTGCCCATCCCGTATTTACGAAGCTAGCCACCACCGAATGCCTGCGCTGTCGTGTTCCTCCGTCACGAGCTTGCGGGTTCGTAAGCATGCGCGATGGGCCAGGCTCTCCCCTGTGGCGAGGCCCAGAAGTCCCTTATGTATCTCTCGCTTGAACAGGGCCGGGAAAACGTCGATCGCTCTTTTGGGTGTCGCGAGGAGGGCAAGCAATTTTTCCAGGCCGGTTTCATGCCCTTCGAGGAGAGCGTCAATGCGTGTATGCAGCCCGTAAAATGGCTTGCCATGCGAGGGCAGCACCAGCACATCGTCGGGCACGCGTGCGCGGATCGCCTTGAGCGTTGTCAGCCAGTCGGTCAGGGGGTCTGCCTCGGGTTCCAGAGGCTGCACCGAAACATTGGAGGAGATTTCCGGCAGCACTTGATCGCCCGAGATCAGCAGTTTCGCTGCGGGGCAGTAAAGCAGAGCATGTTCGGGTGAATGACCGCTACCAACAACCACGATCCACTCGCGACTACCGATCAGCAGCCGTTGAGCATCCTCCAGCGCCTGGAAGCTGTCAGGCAGCGGGTACACCGCTTTACCAAAATCTCCGAAGCGGGCCCGATAATGATCGAGCGCGTCCTCATCCCAACCCACTGCCTGGTAAAATTGAATGGCCTCTTCGGGAGCCTCTTGCCCGGTGTAAGAGGTAAGCACGCGGAGAGTGAGATATTCCAGCCGCGTCATCCAGAGGCGCGCAGGCTGTTTCTGCGCCAGCCAGCCGGCCATGCCGCTATGGTCCGGATGGAGGTGAGTGACGATGATCCGGTGGACGGGGCGGTTGCCTAACGTTGATGCGAAGGCCCGCCGCCATGCCGCTGCAGTTTCGGTATTCCGTAATCCTGTATCGACGATGGTCCAGCCATCGCCATCTGCCAGTGCCCACAGGTTGATCGCTTCAATCTTACCGTCCATCGGCATACGCAACCAGAAGACGCCGTCAGCTACTTCGGTCGCGCTACCGTCGCCAATCTCAGGCAAAGCTAGCGGGGGATAGAGTAGATCAACCATAGCGTACCTCGATGTGGCCTTTGCATTTGCACGTGTCCACCGCAACGGCAAGGGCGTTGGCGAAGGAGAGGCGTTTGACACCGGAAGGTTGTAACGGGCCGTTGTTGAGAGGCGAGCGCTTAAGGCTGCTCCTCTGGACTAGAGCCGGGGGAATCTTGGACGAAGCGCTGGGCGCTTTGGCTTGGCTTACCTCACCAAAGCCGCGTTCGATGCGACCCACGCTGCTTTCCTGCTATCGCCATGAACAAAAAAATGGCCGGTCAATTGACCGGCCTATTAAGTTTTAGGAGAGGATGCCTGAAAGGCAGGTCCCCTCTGTCATCGCTCGACCCCGGCCGCAAATGCATCCACTAGAGAGGCGAATGCGTTTTGTGCAACCGTATTGATCGTGCCGACGGCCAGGCCATTGCGTGGCAAGAGCGTCGGCGGCATAGGCGGCGCCATGGACGCCAAAACCAACGCCACGATTCTGCGCGTGATAGAGCGCGCGCCCCTTTGGTTGCGTCATGATCTGGAAGCGAAGGATGCCGCTGTTCGCCGCCGTGCAGAAGAGACACTGGCTGCGATGATCGCTGACGGCCTCGCCAATGAAGGCGACGCTCATACAGAAGACTAGCGCTGAGCTATGCTCGCGTTGCGGCCACAACAAGTGGATGCTGAAGAATCAAGAATTTAGTGCATCACCGCGGGAGGGCGCAGCGCTGCCAGAGCACGGACCTGACTGCGGGCATTGAACTCATCGCTGACGCAGATCGCTTCAGCATGGCTACTGCGGATCATATCATTTAATGCATGATGCGTGTCGTGCTTCGCGGGCGGCAACAAACAGTCGGCGTCGTTTGACGTTCTCATTCTTGCTCTCCTGTAGAGTCGTTGGGCGGGGATCATAGTGCGGCTGCCGTCTGTGGCAAACCGCATTAGGCATCGGCACGTGCGCGATGTCCTGCCCCCCTATGTCGTCGGCAGTAATCCGCAATTTCAGGTGCGAAGGAAGCGTTGAAGGCCGATAAAGGCTTTCCCTGATCTGGGCGCCCCGCCTTCTCCTCTTGGAAGGCGGGGTTTTTATTTAACAGCTGATGGTGGTGGCGACACGCATGCGCCCTCGGCATGCGTTCGCATAGACTGGCCGAACGGCACCGACGTTGTTAACGTGAACAGCCGATTGGCAGTGGCAGGTGTGTCACTTTACCGGGTGATGAAGTGACATATGGCCGTGGGGAAGGCGCCCAGCAATGTGGACGCCCCTTTTGGCTTAGCCGTTCAGCTGATCTTTGACCGCCTTTGCAGGGGTGAAGGTCAGCTTCCTGGAAGCAGCGATCTGGATCGTCTGACCATTTGCCGGATTGCGGCCTTCGCGGGCAGGGGAATCCTTGACCTTGAACTTGCCAAAGCCGTTGAGGCTGACCTCATTGCCATTGGCAGCGGCATTGGCGATCGCGGTGAAGACAGCGTCAACATATTTGCGCGCATCATTTTTGGTGATGCCCTGTTCGGCTGCAACGGCTTCGGCAAGTGCGCTATTGTTCATGATGATGCTCTCTCAAGAAATGGAGTGCTTTGTGTATCGGCTTTTGCGCTCGCGGCAATGCGTTTCCCCGTGCGGAACGGCCTCTAGGTAAAGTGACACATGCGTTTTTTGTGCATGGGGAGAGGGGGAGGGGGATTCACAGCGAGTCAGCTTGTGCTAGATTCATCTTATGTTCCACCAACCCGACCTCTTCGATCAGTGCGATCCGGTCTCAAGTCTTGGATCCTTGCCTGATCTCATCGACCGCATATCGCAGGTCTCAAAGCGGCCGCGTTACGCGTTCATGGTCCTCAATTTGATCCATAAGGCCGCTGGCGCTGGCGACAGCCTCGGCCCCTATGTGCGCTATGAAGGCGCACTGCTGCCGGTGCGGGATTGGCTTTGCCGCGCCCTCATTCCCCTGGCGCAGCGTGACGGCCGCCGTCGCGCGTTGATCGATGCTGCGCGCGCCGACCTGATAGCGAGCGGCAAACTGCCGGAGGACCCCGCCGCAGCGCAGATGCTGATCGAGCAAGAAGCCCAGGCACGCATTCTGCGATCCGGACGGACCAGCATCAGTCGCGCAGCCTCCGATCTTGTGCGCGCGGGCCTGCTCCGGCGGCACTATAAGGGCTTCCGGGTCGATCATGCCAACCGCGGCGCCCAGCGCGAGGCCGTCTACACGATTACAGCGGACGCCAAGCGCGCGCTGGGACGCCTGCATTAGTCGTGCTGCAGAAAATCACTCACTCGTCAGGGGGCAGATAATCTGTCCAGAAGCCTGAGTCTGGATCAGCGTCCTCCCTATAGCGCTCTTCGCCAGTAAGGACTTTATCTGGCGCAGGGGAGGGGAGACGCGGGATGCCGCCATCGAGGTGCACCCGGATCACCGCCCCGTCGGCTGTGGCCGACTGGAAGATTGGCCTGACATCCTGTCCTTGCCGGATCTTCGCCCCGATCCATCCGCATCGCTCGGCTGACAGATGGCCAAGCTGTATGCCGCGGAAGGAGAAAACCGCAACGGCTGAAGGATCTGCCTTGTTGTTGGGCTCAAGAACGAGCGAAATGGGATCGCCAGGATTGAGCATGCGGATCTCGAACTGACGGTTGGAGCCATCGCTATTTGGATGGAGCGCGCCCACGACAGCGAGGCTCAATTCTTGAGGCATTGGTGATTGCTGAACTGTAGTTGTGTGTAGGCCGTGCTGATCGGTCATTGCCCAGTTCCGCAATGACGGAACTGGGCTGACACTTGCGCTTAGCGCGCGGCGGGCGCTGCGTTCACCGACGCCGCAGCAGCGTCGATTGACTTAGCTTCCTTTGATTTTGTCGCAGGCTTCGGTGCCGCCTTCGGCTTTGCCACTTCCGCTTTCGGCGCAGCAGCCTTTATCGACTTGGCCTTGGAAGCGCCGCTGCGGTCCGCATCAGCTTTCATTGCGCTGGGCGCTGGTTTTTCTTTGGCCGAGAAGATCGACAGCCGCTTGCGCGGTTGTGCCTTGACCTCTGCTTTGTTGCTCTTGGCGCTGACGTTTGCCTTTGGAGTGGGAGCGGCTTCCGCCTTGGCCGCTGCAGGCCTTTTGGCTGCCTTCGGCGCGTCGGCGTTAGCAGGAGTTGGAGCAACGATGGCTTTGGCGGCAGGTGCTGGACGGGCGGGGGAGGGGGCTGTGGCAGTTGCGGGCCCAGCTGCTGTCTTCCTGCCCAGGCCCAGTCGCTCGGCGACCGCGCGGCGCGCGTCGGAATAATTGGGTGCAACCAGGGGATAGGATTTGGGCAGTTTGTAGCGCTCGCGATATTGCTCAGGGGTCAAGCCATTGGTTGCAAGATGCCGCTTTAGCGTCTTGTAGGGCTTACCATCAATCAGGCTGATGATGTGATCAGGCGATGCGATGCTCTTGCGAACGGACACGGCCGGAACATGGTCCGGCGCAACGTCTCGAGCGGGCGCAGCGAGGTCTTCGGTCAAAGCGGCGCGCGTGGTCTTGATCAGCTCAGCGAGGCTCTCGCTTGGAACCGAATTTTTAGAAACGAACGCGCTCAGCAGTTGAACGGTAAGCGCAGTGATGTCGGTGTTGTTCTCGTCAGCCATGAGGATTGACCCGCCTGTTGTGGTGATGGCGCTCTTCTGCACGCAGGACATAAGAAAGTAAATGTCATCATGTATGAGACGGGCCGTGAAGGCTTCTGGCGCCTGATGCTGAAGCGAATTCAACCTGAATTTTGACTGCCGGTGAGACTTGGTTTGGCTAGGGTCGATATCTCTACTGACAACTGCCCATGTTCAGCTCATATGGTTTGGGCGGGGCGGCTAGGAAATGTTGAACATCGTTCCTCGTTGACCCAGCGGTGGATGCTGCCCGCGATAGCAAATCAAATTGTAACGGCACTCTTGATCTGGGAAGCAAAGTTCTTGGACGCAGCTCTGTCACGATTTATGCAAATGGTAAAAGAAGCGCAGCCGTCCACGGTCCTATCAGAGGCGATCGAATACCGAACCCATGCGTGGCGAGAACAGTCGCTCATAGGTTTTCAAAAGATGCGTATCGGTCATCGCTGCGACATAGTCGCAGATCACGCGGAGATCGCCACCCGCCGCTTCGAACTTTGCAAATTCTTCGCGTGGAAGCAGGCGGCCAGGATCCGCCTCCATCGCCTCGAAGACGGCGACGACCATGGCTTGGCCCTTGAACTCGAGATGCTGGACCGCTGGTGACGCGATGACCTCCCGCACGACGAAGCTTTGGAGATGATCGAGCAGTTCGCGTTGGGGCGATGCCACGCGCACGCTCCAGCGCAGCAGCGGTTCGGCAAACTGTTCCCTTTCGACAAACTCCACTGCTGTGAGGAAATGATGGACGAGGCGGCCAATGAACCGCTTGCGCGAAGCGGGCCCGCTGAACAGGCCATCGACAAGCTGACCGAAAACATCGTTTGCGCTCTCGCCCGGATACTTGGCCTTTAGCGCGTCGAGAAATGCCGTGCACTTGTCGTGCAGTGCAGCGGCAAAGGCGTCCTTGGTGACGAGATCGAGCGCGATCGCGTCCTCAAGATCATGCACGCCATAGGCGATGTCGTCGGCAGCATCCATGATCGAGCAATCCAGCGCCTTGTAGAGCGGCTTGCCATGTTTGCCGTGCTGCGGCGCGAAGGTTTGAAAGATATCCCGGTCACTGACGGAAAGTGGGGCCAGGATCCAGTCAACAACATCCTGCTCGCTGTCGAGATAACATTTAGGCGGCTTGCTGAGGCGCCCGTCCAGGATCTTGATGGTGGTCGGGCCGCTGAGCAGCGCGGGGACGAGCTGGGGATGGGCGACGCGGCTGTAAGCGACAGGGTATTTCAGCACCCCAAACATGGTCCGGCGCGAGAGGTTGGCGCCCGCCTGCGCCGAGAAGTTTTCGAGACGAGCGAGGATCCGCAGCGTCTGACCATTGCCTTCGAAACCACCCTTCTGCCGCATGCAGTAATTAAGCGCTATTTCGCCACCATGTCCGAAGGGCGGGTGGCCAAAGTCATGCGTGCAGCCGATCGAGTGGATCGTGCCGCGATCAGGCAGTAGCGGGGTTGCCGGATGAGAGGGGTAGGACTTTTCAAGTTGGCGGGCGATGCCGCCTGCGATTTGCGCAACTTCGAGCGAGTGCGTGAGGCGCGTACGATAAAAGTCGCTGTCACCCAGGTTGAGGATCTGGGTCTTGCCCTGCAATCGGCGGAACGAGGCGGAATGGATCACGCGCGCATAGTCAACGTCACCATCGTCGCGGGCATCTTCGCTCTGGGGCGTCCAGCCTTCGCGGCGTGCCGACCAGGACCCAGGCTCCATCACGAGGTCAGCGGATCACGCGGACTGTAACGCCCGCTGCGTCAGCAACGGTGCGCCATTGCTTATCTGCGGTCAGCGCAGGCAACCCGTCGCGCTGCGCAAGGGCGAGGCAGAAACGGTCGCCGAGTGACAGGCCGACCTTTGAGGTCACTGCGCGCAGGCGCCCAGCGATCGTGGCGAGAGCCCGGTCGGCCTCGACGACGGCCACGGGCAAGGGCTTCAGCATTGCGTCAATCTGCTCGGCAGGCATGCCCGCATGGATGAAGTGGCTGATCACCTCCGCATAGTTGACGCTCAACATGCGCGCATCGGCAATCGCTTCTGCGACCATGTTCGCGCCGGTCTCGGCCCGAAGAAGCGCCAGGAGCGCCGAGGCATCGAGCACCACTTCGCTCATTCGCCGGATTCTTCGCGGCGATGGCGGAGGAACGCATCTACGGATGCTTCGGGATTGTCGCCGGTATATTGCTTCGCCAGTGTCTGCGCGTGCGCGATCGATTGTGCGACGGTACGCAGGATGATGCCGTCTTCAGTTTCCTCGACCAGCAAGGCGCCGCCACGAGTAAGGCCGAGCCTCTTGCGGATATCGGCCGGTAGGCTCATTCGGCCGTTAGGCGTTATCTTGACTTGTACCGTCATGGCGCTGCTCCTGCTCACCTTTCCCAGGACGAAAGGAAAGACACGATAGAACAATCATGGCACAGAATGCAGAATGTGTCACGTTGCTCAGTTTGTACCTCTCTCGATGAAAAATGGCGGTTAGCCGCTGCCGGAGATTGCCCAGGATGGGCTTGTTTATCGGATGAGAAGAGCACCCCTAGTATGCCTCCATTATCCCACAAATTCAGCAGCTGGCTGAATGTGGGATAATGCTCGCGACGGGGAGGAAACATGAGGCCAAGCGCGTGACTTCTTCTCTCACGGCCTGCCTTGTAAGCGATGCTCAAACAAGCTATATAAATGCTCGAAGGAGCATTGCCATGGCTGAGCTGGAGATCGAGCGTCGAAAGCCTTCGGGGCAGGGTGTGCCACCGTTCGCGTATAAAGCGTTGTACCGCGCCTCGCCGGTTGATCGCATTGGGTTCATCAGACGGGGCGTCGCGGCACGTGACCTAAAGCGCTTCATTGCTGCGATGCACGTGGACCAGAAGGTGATGTTCGACGCACTGAACCTCAAGACAGCCACGGTCAACAAGAAGGCGGCGAGCAATCAGTCCTTATCTGCCGAAGATAGCGAGCGGGTTCTTGGCCTTGCCAAGCTGGTCGGCCAACTTGAGGACATGGTGGAGGAGTCCGGTGACGCTAGCGGCTTCAATGCGCCCGAATGGCTCTCGTCCTGGCTACGGCAGCCGCTCCCCTCTCTTGGTGGGGTGAACCCCATCGACCTGCTCGATACGATGGAAGGCCAAGCCCTGGTATCGCGCACCTTGGCGCAGATTCAGAGCGGCGCCTTTGCGTGACAACGTTCTGGCGGATCGCTACCGACACGAAAGCCTATGAGGCCCAAGACCTATCGGGATCTGGGGCCAAGATCACGGGCGGACGCTGGAATGACATCGGCGTTGCTCTTTTATATGCCGCCGGCAGCCGGGCGCTTGCCTGTCTTGAAACCGTTGTTCATCTCAATTCCGGCGGACTCCCCCTCAATCGCTATCTAGTCGAGATCATCGTACCCGACGACCTGCTTAGCGCGGCGGAGATTGCCACAACTGAAAGCTTAGCCGTTGGGTGGGATGCCGAACCGGCAGGCCGCGTCAGCACTTCCTTAGGGTCAGAATGGGCGCGATCCTTGCGAACGGCACTCATGCTCGTACCCTCGGTCATCGTGCCAGAGGAGAACAACCTGCTGATCAATCCAGCGCATCCGGATGCAGGGCGGATCAGCGGCCGGAAGGTTCGTAGATGGACCTACGACCCAAGGCTCGTCCGTGGGGCATAACATGGTGAGCGAACGAGTCTGCACAACCCCAACCAACGACGGCAAAAATCGTTGCCTTGTTTAGGGTTTTAGCGATAACACTTACCTAGGCTGCGGATCAACAATGCTTGGTAAGGTTTGATGAATAGAAATAATCTGGCCCAGGCGGTTCGCGAACGTCTGGCTCGCTATCCCGAACCTCACGCCAACCATTATGGCGTCGTGCCACTTGCACCCCCTGAAGTGGCGTTATCGCTTGGCGCTGCGCAATCCGCACATGAGAGAGCGTTGATCATGCTTGGACGTGTGGAAGCGATGGCTACGCACTTGCCGAGCCCTTATATGATTAGCCGAACTCTGAGCCGACGCGAAGCCGTGGACAGCTCGGCGATCGAAGGAACGAACAGCACCCTCGATGAGCTCCTGGCAATTGAGGAGGAGGATGACGACGCTCGTGACGCGGTTCACCAAGTGCGGGATTATGCGCTGAGTCTTGATCGCCTGCTGCCTCGCGCGGCAGCTGAAGGCATCGATGTTTTCACTGTGCAGACAATCATGGAACTCCACCGTGCGGCAATGTTGCACGATCCGGACTATCCCGATGAGCCTGGCGCTCTGCGGGAAATCGTCGTCTGGATCGGCGGGACGGGGCACATAGCGACATCCACTTATAATCCAGCTCCGCCGGACCATGTGAGAGCCTGTCTCGAACAGACAGCCGCTTATATGCGTTGCGAGGGTATGCAGGCCATGACGCAAAGCCTCATAACCCGTATGGCGGTTGCTCACGCGCATTTCGAAGCTGTTCACCCGTTCCGCGACGGCAACGGCCGTGTCGGTCGTCTGTTGCTGCCGATGATGATGGCGGCGGAAGGACAGGTGCCGCTTTACCTCGCGCCCTATATCGCTGCAAGTCGCGAAGGCTATTATTCAGGGCTGAGAATGGCCCAGCAGCGACTGGAATGGGCGCCTCTCATAGGGTATCTGTCCGACGCTGTAACTGGAACTGTGGAAGAGCTCCTCGCAACGCGTGGCGCGCTCGACACCTTGAAGGCGGAATGGCACAATCGACGGAAGTTTCGGGCAAAGTCCGCAGCGCTGCGGGCGCTTGATCTCCTCATTGACTATCCCGTCGTCACCTCGAAGCGGATGGCAAACAAGCTCGACATATCGAGACCGCAAGCCCTTAGCGCAATCGATCAACTGGTTGAGGCAGGTATCCTGTCAGAACGAACCGGTTACGCCCGCAACCGGATTTTCACAGCGTGGGAGGTCTTAGCGATCGTCAACCGGCCATTTGGCAGCGATCCCGGCCCAAGGCCCTGAATCCCGATCTGCTGCGCCAGTTCCGCTTTGATAGCCGCCCGGCCAGAACAGACATTTTTGGGCCATGACGTGGCGGCGACATTCAGATAGAGCAGTCGTTCATGGCGTGCCTCCCTGAAAAAGTGATCAACCCTTATAAAACCAAGGATTTCGCACTTCGAGATAGAATCCATTCTTACACTGAAATGTTCGGACCGGTTAGAAAAGACACTATCTGTCCCGGATAGAAATGACACCATTAATGACAGCAGGGGCTGCGTGGAGCCCTCGGCTTAGCGCAGCGCAGACCCTGCTGATGGCGTGAGGTTGAGGGGATGAGCATGGACCCGCTGCGCAGGCAGCGGGCTCGGTCAGCGCCGCTTTAGCGTGCCTTCACGAACTCGAGCGTGCCGCGCGCCCGTAACTCCGCCTGGCTGAGCCGTGGGCCGCGTTTGAGCTTGGGACGGCCTAACCGGCGCCGATCGATTTTCGCTGGCGCCTCTGGCTCGGGGAACAGATGTGTGGGCTGGTCGCGGCGGGCAGGGGCATTGTTGTTCCGCTGCCGGTGATGCGGCGTGATCGCCTGGATCTCCTTTGCCCGAGCCAGCGCCGCATCGAGATGCTTGTTGTCGACGATGGCAGGTTGATTGATCCGGGGCATCTTGTCGAACAGGCTATAGGGGAGGGAGCGCCCCTCGTGCCGGATCTCCACCGTGCCATTAGGATATTCACAAACATCCACGCGCTTGCGCGCCAGCTCCTTGCTGATTGCGTTCGGCTCCAGAAGGAACAGAACCTTGTTATAGTGCAGCGTCAGCGCAGCCGTGACTGTTCTCTGTTCGCGCCAGACCATGACGGAGTGGAGATTATCCCGCGGTGCCAGAGGGCGGTGCAGATCACGACTGTTTGCTGCCGGGCGAGCGAAGCGCGCATTATGGGTCGTCTGGTAGCTGCTCAAAAAGCTATTGGCTTCTCCGATTGAGGAGATACCCTCCAGTCGCATCGCCTTGACGAGCCGATCCTGCAGCGTGCCGTTCGCCCGTTCGACCCGACCCTTGGCCTGTGGCGAGTTGGCACAGATGATCTCGATGTTCAGCGCGTCCAGCGCACGCCCGAAATGCGTCATGCCATCGCCCTTCGCCGTCGCCTTGGGGTTTCGAAAGACCGTGTGTTTATCGGAGTAAAAGGCCACCGGCTTACCGTGCCGCTCGATATATTCGCGTGTCGCCTCCATGTAGGAAAAGGTGCTTTCGCTCTCGACCATCTTGAGGTGCATTAGCTCACTGGTCGCGTCATCGATGTAGACAAGCAGCGTGCAGCGCGGCCCGCGATCCTCGAACCAGTCATGATCCGAGCCGTCGATCTGAATCAACTCGCCACGGCACTCCCTGCGATGGCGCGGTTGATAAGGGCGAGAACGACGTGCGGCGCGATCATGCCATATACCCGCCTCGATCATCATCTGCCGCAATGTCTCGCAGCCCACCGCGATATCATGGCGCTCCGCCAGATACTCGCGCGCCAGGGTCGGACCGAAATCCGCATAATGCTCTCGGACCAGCGAAATAATCTGCGCGCGAAAGGCATCGCTGTGACGCCGGTTGCTCGGCCGACCACGCTTACGCGACACCAGGCCTGAGGCGCCTTCGGCGCGCAGACGCTCAAGCAGCCGAAAAATCTGCCGGCGCTTCAATCCTAGCAGCGTTGCCGCATCCTCAACCCGAAGCGCGCCGCGCTCCACGCGCATCAATGTGTCAAACCGCGAAAGCTCACCATGGCTCATCGCCACCACCGTCATAAGCGCGTCCTCCCGAACTGCCAGGAGGACCATGCCACCAAGCTTTGCTAAGGACGCCCAAGGGTGTCATTTCTATTCAGCAGAGGGGTGTCATTTCTATCCGGCGCTTACAGCCAATATGACTGATAATAGGAATTATGTTAATAGCAATACCACAACTGTCCATGTAACCTGTGTCCACTCTGAGAGGTCTGTTTGGAAATTCAGGGGTGAGCGTTTCGGCGTAGGAGATTGCCGCCCATGGCAACGAGGATCATGGCCTGGGAGACGTCGATGCGCTTCTCATAGTCACGAACCAATCGGCACCATCTGATCATCCAACCAAAGGTCCGCTCGACGACCCATCGTCGGGGCCGAACCTTGAAGCCCTGTTGCTGATCGCTACGGCGGATGACCTCAACGACAAAATCCAGATAGCTGGGCCTGTCCATGAGTTTGAGGCGGTCATAAGCGCCATCGGCGAAGAGATGCTTGACCCACGGCCAGCGCTTACGGATGCCATCGAGGATGGCCTGGGCGCCCGCGCTGTCCGAAATGTCTGCAGTGGTCAGGTTGACCATCAGCAACCGGCCATCGGTATCGACGGCGATGTGCCGTTTGCGCCCGACAACCTTCTTGGCTGCGTCGAACCCGCGCTTTTCTGCCGATGGTGCCTTGACCGACTGACTGTCGATCACCGCTGCGCTCGGGCTGGCCTCCCGCCCTTGGCGCTCGCGATCGAGCATCAGTTCGATGTCGTGGATTGTCTGGAACAGGAACCTGCGAGCCAGTTCCCGGAACCAGCCATAGACTGTCTGCCACGCCCCGAAATGGATCGGCAGCATACGCCAGCCACAGCCCGAACGAACAAGGTAGCGCACGGCGTTGATCACCTCGCGTGGACGGCCCCGGCGTCCCGGCTTGTCAACCCAGCCCGTGAGATCTACGTGCGAGCACCCTGTGCATCGCGAATATCACCCTCGGGACGTCGAAGCCCTGGCTGCCGAGATGAAGCGCTCATCAGAGAAGACTTCGAAAAGAACCTTGCAGTCGACCGACTACAGCCGCAATATCACCAAGCGCGAGCGATCAATTAAAGAACATATGTCTGGACAAAGGAGGGATGGCTCTATCTTGCCGTCATCCTCGACCTACACAGCCGCCGCGTTGTGGGCTGGGCTGTCAGCGACAGGATGAAGAAGGATCTGGCGATCCGGGCGCGGAAGCGGCGATGGATGCCTATACCACCTCGCCGCTGGCCTCAACGTATACAAGGGTAAGATCGCCTTCAGGGCGGTCGCCGACGACCTCAACCTGCCTTATCAGGCATGGTCCGCCTGACGAACATCGACTGCTGGACTTGATGGGGTGGACGCCCCCCGGCGGCATCGATGTGCCATAGTGGAGGTGTTGAACACCACTTGAGGAGGCGTCCATGTTGGAGATTAGCACGATCGGTTTGGACATCGCAAAGAATGTGTTTCATGCTCACGGTGCCGATGCGAACGGGCTTCAGGTTTTCAGCCGACGGATTACGCGTGGTAAATTGCTGTCCTTTTTCGCTGCCCAGCCAAGGTGCCTTGTGGCGCTGGAAGCTTGCGGCGGGGCGCATCATTGGGCGCGGGAGCTGATCCGTATGGGACATGATGTTCGGTTGATTCCGCCAGCCTACGTGAAGCCGTTTGTGAAGCGACAGAAGAACGATGCCGCTGATGCCGAGGCGATTTGCGAGGCAGCGCAACGTCCGAACATGCGGTTTGTGACGGTGAAGAGCGAGGAGCAGCAAGCCTCGGCACTGGTATTCCGGACCCGCGATCTGCTTGTCCGGCAACGCACGCAAACGATTAATGCGATTCGGGGGCACATGGCTGAATATGGCTGGGTTGCACCGAAAGGTCCAAGCTGGGTAGCGCAGCTTAGCGAGTTGATCGATGATGCGGTCACCGCGTCGCTACCACCGGCTGCGCGAGAGATGTTCCACGTCATGCTCGGCATACTTGAGGAGTTTGACCACCGGATAGCGGAACTCGACAAGGAAATTGCGCGGCGAGCCCGTGAAGATGAAGTCGCTCGTCGGCTGATGACCATACCGGGCGTTGGGCCGATAGCAGCGACAGCGATAACGGCACTCGCACCTGCTGCAGCGACATTCAAACGGGGGCGTGACTTTGCCGCCTGGCTTGGCCTTACGCCGCTGCAGAAATCTACAGGCGGCAAAACCAAGCTGGGACGGACATCCAAGATGGGTGAGCGCACACTGCGGCGATTGCTGATCATCGGCAGTAGTGCTGTTGTGCGTCAGGCCAGCAAGCGCGGTGCGGCCGAAGGTTCGTGGCTTGCTCGAATGCTGGCTCGCAAGCCGCGCATGCTGGTGACAGTGGCGCAGGCGAACAAGACAGCGCGGATCGTATGGGCGCTGCTCACGAAGGAAGAGGATTACAAAGCTCCGGTGGCAATGGCGGTATAGCGCGCCAAAGTCACCAGAGGTCGTCGGAAGACGCGGTCGGTCGAAGGAGGGTATGGCACAACAGTCGGCGAGACGCGGTCAAAAAACCAGACCGTTACAATGTGCACAAAGCACGCGGACTTGATTTGGATTTGACCCGCGAACTCCCATACAGGCCTGCAGTACATTCTGCAAAATGAGGCCGGACAGATGGCAGCATCCGACTACGCGCCGAACCCAATTTTCTGCTTGCGTCTGAAGGGGCGTCCACAGATGTAACGGTTTTGCGCCGGTCACCTATCTCATTATGCCACCTTGGCCTCAAAGGCGAGCGGGCTGATGCCACCCAGGTATGAATGGCGGCGCCGGGAATTGTAGAAGCCGTTAATGTACAGGAAGATGGCAGCTTCAGCTTGCCGCCGGGTTGGCCAACTCTGCCGCCAGATCATTTCTGCCTTCAGGGATTTGAAGAAGGTCTCGACCGCAGAGTTGTCGTAGCAATTACCCTTGCCGCTCATTGATGGACGCAGGCCGTAGGCCTGCAGCTTCTTTTGATAGGCGTAGGAGCAATATTGGGCGGATTCAACCGGTCGTCGCAACACCAAGAAATTGGAGGTTGTGAACATGGCAGGCCGTCGAGCATCAGAACGCTGCACCCGAGAGAGGTTGCGCTCCCCGGGGCGCCCACCTGCCTGGCAGCGTGAGCACCATTTCCGCTTCTGGCAAGCGATCGCTCGAGGGCGTAGCAGTGAAGATGCTGCTGCGGATGCCGGTATTTCGACACCGCTGGGGCCACGTTGGTTTCGGAGTTCGGGAGGTATGCCGCCAACACATTTGGCGCCATCGGCGCCAGCACTCAGTGGTCGATTTCTGAGCTTCCAGGAGCGAGAGGAAATTGCTCTCGAACTTGCGCGAGGTTTCGGGATCCGCGCCATTGCCCGCAAACTTGGACGTTCAGCCAGTACTATCTCGCGCGAAGTGCGGCGCAATGCCGCCACGCGTGGCGGCAATCTGGAATATCGCCCGATCGCCGCACAGTGGCACGCTCACCGCGCCGGCCGTCGCCCGCGCCCCGGGAAGCTGGCCAGCAATCCGGCATTGCGCATGTACGTGGAAGAACGCCTTACCGGTCAGATCACGGATGCTGATGGTATCGGCTTTGCCGGGCCGCAGGTGATATGGAAGAAGCGCCGTGCGGTACATCGACAAAGTCGACGATGGTCGGTGGCCTGGAGCCCCGAGCAGATCGCTCATCGGCTACGGATTGATTACCCTGAGGATCCCGCCATGCGCATCAGTCATGAGGCCATCTATCAGTCCCTCTATATTCAGGGGCGAGGCGCCTTGCGTCAGGAGTTGACGGCATGTCTGCGCTCGGGTCGGGCTCTACGAACGCCGCGTGAACGCGCACGAGGGCGCGGAAAATCCTTCATCGGTGACGCCATCATGATCAGCGAGCGTCCTGCGGAAGTCGAGGATCGGGCAGTTCCCGGGCATTGGGAAGGCGATCTCATCCTCGGACTGCATAGCTCGGCGATCGGCACCCTGGTCGAACGAAGTTCCAGATTCACCATGCTGCTGCATTTGCCGCGAGAGGACGGATATCAACATGGACAAGGCATCAGGAACCGCCAACCGCTGGCCGGCCATGGGGCAGAAGCTGTCCGCAAAGCCATCGTCCAATCCATGCGCGAACTACCGGAGAAGCTCCGGCAATCGCTGACTTGGGACCAGGGAGCAGAGATGGCCCAGCACGCAAAGCTCAAGATCGACAGCGGCTTGGAAATCTACTTCTGCGACCCGCAAAGCCCGTGGCAACGCGGATCGAATGAGAATACCAACGGCTTGCTACGACAGTACTTCCCTAAGGGCACCGACCTTAGCCGGCACTCCATAGGCGATCTCGACGCCGTTGCTCACGCGCTGAACACGCGTCCACGGAAAACGCTTGGCTGGAGAACCCCCGCAGAAGTCCTCGACCAGTTCCTGGTCGCACAGTATGAAGCCGGTGTTGCGACGACCGGTTGAATCCGCCTTGGCTGCCCCGATCGGAGTGGAAAATGCAGCCCTCGGGCGGCTGACGCAGCCGCACCGCCATGTCCAGCGCCCGGATCGCCAGATCCTTTTTAATCCTGTCGCTGACCGCCCAGCCAACGACACGGCGGCTATGCAGGTCGAGGATGACGGCAAGATAGAGCCAGCCCTCCTGTGTCCAGACATAGGTGATGTCGCCGGCCCATTTGCGGTTGGGCACATTGGCGGCAAAGTCACCGTCGAGCCAGTTTGCCGCGACACCAAGGCGATGGTGGCTGTCCGTCGTAACCTTGTGCTTGCGCGTGCGAACCGGCTTGATCCCGTTGATCCGCATCAGCCGCCCCACACGACGCTCGCCGACGTCGAGCCCTGCTTCCTTCAACTCCATCGTCATTCTCGGGCGACCGTAGCTGCCAAGGCTCAGGCTATATTGCTCCCTGATATGGGCCAGCACCTTCATGTCCGTCCGCTCCCGGCGACTGATCGGACGCGAACGCCAGGACCGATAGCCGTGTTCGCTGACGTGCAACACACGACACATCAACTCCACCGGCCAACGGTGCCGCCAGCTGTGCACAAAGGCGAACCTCACGGCCTTTGGCTCGCGAAGAACTGGGTGGCCTTTTTTAGGACTTCCCTCTCCTCCCGGAGTACACGGTTCTCCAGGCGGAGCCGTTCATTCTCTCGCGCCAGATCTGCCTGCGGCGCTGCCACCAGGTCAGACGGACGATAATGCGAAACCCATTTGTTCAGCGTCGACTTGCCGATCCCCAAATCCGACGCGACCCGTTCGCGCGGCAACCCGCTGGTCAGCGCAATGCGTACCGCCTCCTGCTTGAACTCTTCACTATGCTTCATCATTTCGTCGGTCTCCTTGAACGAGCCTTAAACTCTCAAGTGACCGGCACAAAACCGTTACATCTGTGGACGCCCCTTCAGACGCAAGCAGAAAATTGGGTTCGGCGCGTAGTCGGATGCTGCCATCTGTCCGGCCTCATTTTGCAGAATGTACTGCAGGCCTGTATGGGAGTTCGCGGGTCAAATCCAAATCAAGTCCGCGTGCTTTGTGCACATTGTAACGGTCTGGTTTTTTGACCGCGTCTCGCCGACTGTTGTGCCATACCCTCCTTCGACCGACCGCGTCTTCCGACGACCTCTGGTGACTTTGGCGCGCTATACCGCCATTGCCACCGGAGCTTTGTAATCCTCTTCCTTCGTGAGCAGCGCCCATACGATCCGCGCTGTCTTGTTCGCCTGCGCCACTGTCACCAGCATGCGCGGCTTGCGAGCCAGCATTCGAGCAAGCCACGAACCTTCGGCCGCACCGCGCTTGCTGGCCTGACGCACAACAGCACTACTGCCGATGATCAGCAATCGCCGCAGTGTGCGCTCACCCATCTTGGATGTCCGTCCCAGCTTGGTTTTGCCGCCTGTAGATTTCTGCAGCGGCGTAAGGCCAAGCCAGGCGGCAAAGTCACGCCCCCGTTTGAATGTCGCTGCAGCAGGTGCGAGTGCCGTTATCGCTGTCGCTGCTATCGGCCCAACGCCCGGTATGGTCATCAGCCGACGAGCGACTTCATCTTCACGGGCTCGCCGCGCAATTTCCTTGTCGAGTTCCGCTATCCGGTGGTCAAACTCCTCAAGTATGCCGAGCATGACGTGGAACATCTCTCGCGCAGCCGGTGGTAGCGACGCGGTGACCGCATCATCGATCAACTCGCTAAGCTGCGCTACCCAGCTTGGACCTTTCGGTGCAACCCAGCCATATTCAGCCATGTGCCCCCGAATCGCATTAATCGTTTGCGTGCGTTGCCGGACAAGCAGATCGCGGGTCCGGAATACCAGTGCCGAGGCTTGCTGCTCCTCGCTCTTCACCGTCACAAACCGCATGTTCGGACGTTGCGCTGCCTCGCAAATCGCCTCGGCATCAGCGGCATCGTTCTTCTGTCGCTTCACAAACGGCTTCACGTAGGCTGGCGGAATCAACCGAACATCATGTCCCATACGGATCAGCTCCCGCGCCCAATGATGCGCCCCGCCGCAAGCTTCCAGCGCCACAAGGCACCTTGGCTGGGCAGCGAAAAAGGACAGCAATTTACCACGCGTAATCCGTCGGCTGAAAACCTGAAGCCCGTTCGCATCGGCACCGTGAGCATGAAACACATTCTTTGCGATGTCCAAACCGATCGTGCTAATCTCCAACATGGACGCCTCCTCAAGTGGTGTTCAACACCTCCACTATGGCACATCGATGCCGCCGGGGGGCGTCCACCCCATCAAGTCCACCATATCCTTCAGCGCAATCGTGCGCCGAGCCGTTGATTGAGCGAACAAAGGTGAACCACCAGTCTCACATGAGGATGGGGCGTAGGGGGCAGGTGGTGCAACAGCTTGTTGCACAATTGCTTCCGGGGCCCCGTCATCAAGTTTGTAGAAGGGGAAAACCTACCGATCCGCGTTCCGGTATGTCCGACAGAGCATCGAGGGTGGCTTGATCCGCAACATCCTTACAAAACATATCCAGGACAATTTGTACGCACGCCAACGCAGGATACTCAAAAGTTTCGCCCGTGCCCTCCCCGCTCCGCAATGGGATCTCGCGCAAGCCCTCAGGGGCGCGATATGTTCGATTTTTTCCTGCCCTCGGGGCCTCGAAAATCGTTATTCCCAGCCCTAGCCTAAGCGCAGGCAGTTCGCTATCTTAGCGGGGTCTGCTGTAAGAGGTTGGATTGATAGGGTCATGACAACGACGACGGTTAAAGTCCGGCGCCAAGCGCGCGCACGCAGGGTGAAGTTTGGTGACGTTGTTATCACTGCGCCCGCACCGCAGCGCGATCTGATCAAGGCTAACATCGCTCAAAGCACTGCGGCGCTGGCCCGTGCCGCGCGGCGTCTTTCTAAACCGGGTGTTGTCATTCGCGCCAAAAAGGGCGTGCCGCTATTTTCGCTTGATAGTGAGAATCCCGATGTCGTTATCAGGACTCTCGATGGCAAGACTGAACGTGGTCAATTGGTAGACGGCATATTCCACGCGATCGCTTAACTTCCCCTGTTGAGGCGCTCCAGGAAATTCGGGAAGCGCAGGAAGCCACTCAGAAGCCCCTTGCGATCGTGCTTGCTGGCCATAATGGGTCCGGCAAATCGACGCTTTGGCGGCGCAGCCTTGCAGACGTGCTACGAATTCCGCTCGTTAATGCCGACCGGATGATGCTTTCCATCCTGCCGGAAGCCAACTCCGACGGCACACTGCCTGAATGGGCAATCTCGCTCCGCGATTCGGAGAAAGCTGGATGCGTGTCGCCCAGCAAGGCGTCCAAGCCTTTGTCGGTCATGCAATGAATGCGAATGTACCGTTCGCTATGGAAACGGTCTTTTCACATTGGCATGTCGCCGCAGATGGAACCGTCGATTCCAAAATATCACTTATCAAGGATATGCAAGCAGCCGGCTATTTCGTCCTTCTCATCTTTGTCGGCCTGACCAGCGAAAATCTCTCAATTCTTCGCGTTCAAACTCGCGTCGCCGAGCATGGTCACGCCGTCGATGAAGCCAAGCTGAGAAGCCGTTTTCCCCGCACGCAAAAGGCAATCGCTGAAGCGCTGAAACATGCCGATGCCTCACTTCTCACCGACAACAGCCGAACCGCAGATTTGGCGTTCACGGTCTGCCGCGTAGAGATAGCTGGTGAGGTCACTTTTGATTGTCGCCGCGGTGAGGGGCACGCGCCCCCAAAAGCGATTACGGGTTGGCTGGATGTGATTAGCCCACGGTTATTAGATACATAGAAATAGATTGCGACGCATCGCAGTTCGTGGGTGAGATAGCAGTACCTTCTTGCGTCGCCGTTTATCCTCCGGTGGTCGTTCCAAGATAACCGCCGGGACATTTTTTGTTCGCCTTAGATTTAGCCGACGTACATGGGCCGCCGATCGCAAACTTTTCGCTTTTCTCGACCCATGACGGCCGTTCAGCGGCCGATTTTTTGATTGTCAGGTGCGGAAGGGCCCCTTTCAATCTTGGGCACTCGGGGCTGGCCGTATGAGGAATGACCGGGAGGAGCAGTTCGCCTGAGCTCAGCGAAATGCCGAAGGGCTCTGAACTTTTCCAGAGCTGATGAAATATCGCCAACCCTATGCAAATACTATGAAGATGGCCGCTGCTCGACCTCGATAAGAAATGGTCATCGCTCCTATCTGAAACCCTTCACGAAAGCGCTGCGGACATCCGCGCGGCACATCTTTGGGGAAATCGGCATGACCAGGATTATAGTCCTCCCATCCCTTCTGCGCTCGGCGCTGGCGCCAGCTGGGTAGAAGGAAAAAGACGATGCAGGATCTGTTCTGGATCGGCGCATTGCTCGGGTTGGTGACAGTGACGCTGACCTATACGGCTTCCCGCTGTTCGCCATCCTCGCCGTGTTCGTTGCGGGGCTGATGGTCGGCCGCACGCCGGAATATGTCGGCAAGAAGATCGAGGCGCGAGAGGTCAAACTGGCTGTGCTCGCTATCGCCATACTACCGCTCTGCATCCTTGGCCTGACAGCGGTGAGCGCCGTTCTGCCCGCAGGTCTCGCTGGGCCGCTCAACAAAGGGCCACACGGATTTTCGGAAATGCTCTACGCCTATACTTCCGCAACCGGCAATAACGGGTCTGCATTCGCTGGGCGGACGGACGGCACGCCCTTCTACAATGGCCTGCTTGGTATCGCGATGTGGCTGGGGCGCTTCTTCGTGATCGTGCCGATGCTGGCGATCGCGGGCAGCCTTGCCGCGAAGAAATACACGCCGGAAAGCGCAGGCTCCTTCCCGACAACGGGCGGCCTCGTCGGATCAGCTTCCGCTGCTCGCGCGAATGTCCGCATTCAATAGGAGGTGCCGTGCGCTCGCTGAACCCTTAACTTGATTATTTGACTGGATGCAAATTGGACACATTTACCCCCACGTATCAACAATCCTGCTTCACTTGGGCGGGGCAGGTAATAAATAGCTCCTGCAAAATGATGTTATAAAATTGCGCGGGGAGTAGAATGTGGTGAGCAGGAAGCTCGAAAGCGGCGCGCAATCCAGATAGGAAGGCAGTGTAACAGCACTATTTCGTCTCGTAGCAGGAAACAGCCATGCCAAAAATCGGAGAACATTTGCGCGAACTGCGCCGTCGGCGCAACCTTGGGATCCGCGTGGTGGCAGCGAGATCGGGCCTGTCACACTCGACAATTTCATTGATCGAAAGGGACCGCATGAGCCCTTCTGTCGACACTTTGAATGCAATCCTTGAATCGCTCGGGACCACCTTAAGCGGCTTCTTTATCGACTTTCAGCCCCTACTCGGTCGCCAACCTTTCTACCGCGCGGCAGATCTCGTGGAAATTGGAAGAGGCGATGACATTTCATTCCGTGTCGTGGGAGCCGATTTCCCAGATCGCAACATCCTCGTCATGCACGAGCGATATGCGCCGGGCGCGAATACGGGTGAGACTTTCTCGCACAAGGCACAGGAATGTGGGATCATCATTTCAGGGGCGATCGAGCTTACCGTGGGTGAACAAACGGCGGTGCTTAAGGCGGGCGATGGATACTATTTTGACAGCACTGAGCCGCACCGTTTCATAAATGTTCATGACGGCGTCAGTGAAATCGTTAGCGCAGTAACGCCGCCTACATATTGAGAGGCGGAACAGCGTGCGATCCGAACCCGTCTCAGTCGTCTAACACGGCTCTTTTTCGGTGAGAATTATCACCATCGACGGACCGGAATCTTGCGGGGGCGAGAATTATGGACGATCCATAGTGCGCGCCTGATCAATGCCTCACCGCGGGATCGTCTCCCTCGCCTTATCGAAAGCACAGTCATGAACGTATCGCTGTCTAACGGCCGAAATGACACTTTTCTTCGACCGGTTGCCGAGCCTCAGATCATCGAGAATGCCTTCACCGAAGACCAGCGCACCAGGCTGTTCGACGTCCTGCGCCGTGAAGGCCCCTGGTCGCTGATCCTTGCGCAGGAATTCACCTCGCCCGAACAGGTCATCGCCGCCACGTCCGGCTCACTGCCAGAGGGGGTCGAGGTCACCTGGGACATGTTCCTCAGCCCTGTATTCCGGGCAACGCTGGGACAAGGCCATGCCAGCCTTTATCCCGAGATCGAAGACTGCTTCCTCAATACCAAATTTCTCGATCTGGTCAGAGGCTACTGGCAGGCCAAGTACGCTACGCCGAACCTGATGCTGGTCAATATCCAGGGACCCACAGAAGCGGGCGGCCCGCCGCATGTCGATGGCACTGATTTCCGCGGCATCAATTACCAGAATTCACCGTCGTGGCTGATCGGCATCATGACCAAGTCCGGGTTGTTCCGGCGCTGGCAGGCCAAGAAGGCCCAAGTGCTGACGTGGTACTACAAGGGCCAGATCGGCGGCGGCTTCACCTACTGGCCAGATGGCCCTTCGGGCCAGCCCAAGCAGCTATACGCGCCGATGTGGGGTCGCGCTGCGGTGGTGGAAAACGAAGTCATGTATCACGGCGCCAATGCCTGCGGTCCGGAAGATCAGCGCCGGGTCGATGGTCTGGCGATCAATTCGGTCATCCAAGGTGATCCAGGATCGGATGGATGGCGCATCACCACGGACGAAAAGGTCGTCCACCGCCTGTCAGCAGACGAGACGCGGCTGCTGGTCCACTGGGGCGCGGATATCTACATGGACATGACGGAGATGAAGGTTGCGCTCGACCACAGCGACGATCTGACGCAGGAGCAGGTGTTCGACATCTTCATCTCCGACCTTCGCGCCAAGGGGCAGCCGTTCCAGATGCCCAATGATCCGCTGAACGATCCGGCGTTCACGATGCTGCTGAACAATATTTACGATCCGGGCCTGCCCACGATCATGCCTCCGGAATATGGCATGGCGGCAGAGTAAGTCATCGAACTCGACCTCCAAGTGCAGCCCTCTTGGGCGCGCCGGGAGGTCGACGTACAATGGCATTTTGCAAGAAAGGGGAATTCCCCCGTTTGCCAAGCCGTTGACCGGCGATCGCATGAAGGGCTGCAGATTTCATCAGGTTGGCGCCATCATTGGCAGGCCGGTTTCATCCCATCGGCCCGTATGCGGCGACCGGAGGCCTGCCGCTGATCATTGGGAAAAAGCGTCGCTAATCCGAACACGACGCCCCCACTGCCAATTAGTTTTATCGACAAGCCATCGTGAGCGGGGCCGAGCCAACACCGACCGCCTTGAACATTCTATCACCGAAAGACGACCAGACATGCGCAACCACACAGCGAATGCCGCCAGCGACATTGCGGCACATCTACATTCGTTTACCAACCTAGCTGCGCATCCGGAAACGGGCCCATTCACCGTCACGCGTGGTGACGGCGTCTTCGTGGAAGATGATCAGGGGAACCGCTACCTTGAAGGCGTGTCGGGATTGTGGTGCGCGTCGCTCGGGTTCAGCAACGCCCGCTTGGCCAAGGCTGGTAGTGACGCCTTGTACCAGATGCCATATTACCACACGTTCAATGGGCGATCGAACCCAGCCGCAATCGTGCTTGCAGAGAAGCTGATTGCAATTGCGCCCGTGCCGATGTCGAAAGTGTTCTTCGCCAACAGCGGCTCGGAGGCGAACGATACTGCGGTGAAGCTCATCTGGTATTATCACAACGCCATTGGGAAGCCCGAAAAGAAGAAGATCATTGCCCGGCGCAATGCGTACCACGGTGTGACCGTGGCCGCGGCGAGCCTGAGTGGGCTCGTCAACAATCATCGCGACTTCGATCTTCCGCTCAGCAATATCTTGCACACGGATTGCCCGCATTACTTCCGCTATGCCGAACCAGGTGAAAGCGAGGAAGACTTCGCCACCCGCCTTGCAAATAGTCTCGAAACGATGATCCTGAACGAAGGCCCTGAGACCGTTGGCGCTTTCATTGCTGAGCCTCTAATTGGCGCGGGTGGGGTTCTTCCGCCACCGGCCACATACTTCGACAAGGTGCAAAAAGTTCTCGCGAAATATGACGTGCTGTTCATCGCAGACGAAGTCGTATGCGGTTATGGACGCACTGGCGAGATGTTCGGGTCGAACACCTACGGCATTAGGCCGGATATCCTCACCACCGCCAAAGGCCTGTCCTCTGGTTATGCACCAATTTCTGCGGTGCTGATAAACGAGAAGGTCTACGCCGCAGTTGCAGCCAATAGCGGCAGCATCGGTATCTTTGGCCACGGCTTCACCTATTCGGGACATCCGGTGAGCTGCGCCATCGCGCTCGAGACATTGAAGATTTACGAAGAAGATGATGTTGTTGGTCATGTGAAGGCTCTGACGCCCCGATTCCAAGAAGCGCTTCGCGGGTACGAAGGGCGCAAGTATGTTGGCGAAGTACGTGGCATCGGCCTGATCGGTGCTATCGAACTATACGCCGACCCTGCAAACCGCATCTCATTTGACCCAGCGATGAGGGCTGGCACCCGCCTTGCCGACATAGGTCTGACGCAAGGACTGATCGTGCGCGCGCTGGGTGACACGATCGTCTTCTGCCCACCCCTCGTCATAACGTCGGACGAGCTCGACGAACTCTTTGCCCGGTTTGAGCGCACCATGGATCTCTTTGAAAATAGCATTGGCCAGGAGCAGCGCATGGCTGATAGTTCAATCGCACCAGCCTGAGCGGCGCTAGCTGATTGCATATGAGCGCCATAAGCTGACGGATCGCCCCATTACTCGCTCGCGTGTGGCGGGACCAAATCCTGATAAGCCCATGACACTTCCCCCCCGGACCACAACGGCGCGGGGGGAGACGCGCGCGGGGAGACGACCCCACCTTGCCGTTCTGTCGCCAATTCTCGATGCGCAACTCCGGATAGTCGGCTATTCGAACGGTCACGTCAAAGATGGCCGGCTTTTGAATGTCGCATTCGGAGAAGCGGAGGCAGGAAAGCGGCCGCTCGCTGAAATGAATTCCACTGACTGCTGCCGCCCAACTCAAGCCGTTCAGCGGCCCGGCCAGTAAACAGCCGTTTGTGTCCAGCGAGAGCCTCATGGGATTTAACGCCTTCCAGACCAGCAAGCGTTCTTCAAAGGGCCAATCTGGCCGCTAGAAAATGACCATGGAGCCCGCCGGGTTCTGACGCTTCCTGCCGAAGATCACCGGAACTGCCTAATTTAGGAGCGGCAAGGCGACTGCATCCGCCATCACCTTGTAACCGGCGGCATTGGGGTGAAGGTGATCACCGGAATCCAGATCCTGGCGGAGGTAGGAGGGCCTTTGCGGATCGCGGGTGGCGGCATCAAAGTCGATCACGGCGTCCGGTTCGTTCGAACTACGCATCCACTGATTTGCAGCTTGGCGGATCGCTTCTTTCTCTGGCGTATAATAGTCGGCCCCGGCAAAGGGCATGATGGTGCCCATAATGACTTTGACCCCCTTCACATGTGCCCGGGCGATGATCTGGCGATAGCCTGCAATAAGATCTGCGACATCCAGTGGTGGATTTTCGCCGTACATTGTTCGTCCGGACAGGCCGATGTCATTGATGCCTTCGAACAATATGATGTGCGTCACACCTTTTATATTTAGAGCATCCCGATCGAGGCGAGAGAGCGCAGATCTACCGAATCCTGCAGCCAGCACCCTGTTGCCGCCCAATCCGGCGTTCAGGATAACGGGCGCGGCACCTGACTTGCTGTAGTCCAGACGGCGCGCCAGCTCTTCGGGCCAACCCCGCGTAGCTCCCGGCGTGCTACGATTTCCATCCGTGATAGAATCCCCCAGCGCAACGATGACGCGATGAGAATGGCTGGACAGCACCATCGCTCCGCTAACAAGGGGCCGCCCAGAAACAAACTGAGGATTTTCCAGACTTTCGTTGCCGGTCTGGTCTCCCGGTGCGACACTCATCAGGGTTGAACCGAATGGTTTGAGTTGAAGCGGCTCCGCGAGCATCGTGCTAACCACCAGAGCCGTACCCTCGGAAACCGGCAGATCAACGGGGTCACTCAGCAGCGGCGCCCCTACAGGAACCATCGCGCTACGCCGTCCGCCAAAGGTCAGCGGACGCATGGAGCCTTGAACCATGTCGAATCCATCGCCGGCACGTCCCACCGTCGCGGCCGTGAGCGACAGAGGAGATGTGCCCTCTTCATTGGAAATCCTGATGCGAACCTGATTGCCGCCCGCGACGACGGCGAAACGGACCCGGATCGTGCCACTGACCGGCGGACGCTCCGTCAGAAATGATTTGGCAGATTCCGGCAGCTCGATGTGCGGCGGCAATTTCAGATCATAATCGGCGGGGCTGGATTGAAAAGCATCAACCCATGCCCCTTGCCTGGCAAAAGCAGTAGAGGCGAACGATAAGGCAAGCAACGACAGCGCAAATGCGCGTTTGGTTTCAAAACCGCCCATCAGATACTCTCCAAAATACAACGGGATGATGTCACGCTGTGTAATTAAAAAATGGAACCAGCCATACAGGATGGCTGCTCCCGAGAGGAGATGATCATAGAAATAGAGCCGGCGCGGTGAGCGCGGGCGGCAATGCCGACAATTAACGTTGCGCGGGTTCCTACTGACATGACCTCTCTCCGCTTTACAATAGCACCGCTTCTTGGAGCTATCTTAATGGAGCCACCTAGCTCTCAGGGTCCGCCTATGGCCGAGAAATGCGATCCAAGACGTGTGTCGGCGAAGATCGAGCTTCGGGCGGGCCCCGATGACAGGGTAAGTGACTGGCTGGCGGGGTGAAAGCTGCAAAGACCGTTGTTAGCTATGCGCATCCCGCATATCTAAGGTGGCTGCCCTCTAGCAATTCACGACAGCGACCCGCCAGTGCTGAACATCTAGACTGGAAAAGGGGACCGGCAGGAGCCAGGAATGGCGCGCAGCGGCCATCCGCGCTGTCGCAACCAGGACCACTATTCAACCCTGCGCTATTTCATCTTCACTGCTTGCGGTCCATTCAGCGATGCTGGCCTCCTGACCGATCAGTGCAAGGCCGTGGGCGATGGAGGTCAACTCATTGCCACGCGCAATGTGGCTGGCGGCGAAGGGTTCCTCAAACAAGCGGCGGACGGCGGCGATCAATGAGGAGCCGCCGGTCAGGAAGACATGGTCTATCGCACCCGTGCCGATGTCGCGCGTCCATCAGCGCGCATCTCGTATCCCGCCGAACCAGCCGGAAGCTAAGTCCCCATAGGATAACCTGCTGGAATCGCGGGTTCCTGCATGGAAGGCTTTCGTACGCAAGCGCCCGAAACCCTTCACCTTTGTCGCCGTTCAGGGACCAATTTTCGAGCCTCAGGTGCAGATCTTCCGATTTCCGGCCGCTCTCGACCTGAGCGGGGCACTCAAATCCGATGACACGACGTCCGACCCTGATTTAGGCTGCCGATCATTGTTGCTTCGTTGCGATGGTTCAGCCGCCAGGGAAGCGTCGGTCAGCGCCGACCTTGGAGGCATTCACTGCCTGGAAGGTCCCAGCGGGTCTTATCGACGATATAGACGAGCCGGAAGGTGCCTCGGTTCGATTGCGCATTGCGCAGAGGGACGTCGCCAAGCGCGATCCCCCAAATGCGGTCGAGCCGAACGCGGGTGCTGAAGAATAAAAAGAGGGCCGACCTTAGGTCGGCCCTTCAGGAGTTTCTTCTAGAGCGGTTTTCGATCAGTCTGGATCATAGCCGCACGAGCTGAAGTAGTTGGCACATTCGGCGGGCTGGAAGATGTCGACGAGCCTGCCGATGAGGCCCCAGAGGCCGCTGACGGTGCGCTCGCCTGCTTTTCGGAGCATGGCCTTGAGGCGAGAGAAAGCCTTCTCGATCGGGTTGAAGTCGGGGCTGTAGGGCGGCAGGAAGCGCAGCGCTGCCCCTGCCGCCTCGATCCGGTCGCGGACAGCGGGGCGCTTGCCCAAGCGGAGATCACCACCCCCTCTCGCCGCAGCAGGATGTGCAGCCGACGATAGCCAAACCGGCGGCGCCGCTGCGCAAGCTCACGCAGCTTCGACCGAAGGTCGGCATCATTTTCCCGCTGTGACCGGTAGCGCATGCTCTTCCGGTCACGTCAGAGTCCATCTTGCTGGCGGGTGCGGCCATTTTGCCGACGCACGCCTAGGCACAAGCGCCGGCAAGCGACAGATACGAAAGCCGGGGACCTAACGGACATTATGGTCACGGCCTCCGAGACCGAAGAGCGGCTCCAGGGTGCGGCGGTTGCAGTGACCGCACCCGGCTCAGAGTAACCTCAAGCCCAATCCATGGTCGATCTGCGCGACGTGGTCCCGCTTCACGCTCAAGGTCTATTTCTCAAATATCGGTTCGGCCAGCCCCCACCAGGCGGCTGTGTTCATCCGTGACATCGGCCAGGCCGAGGCGATGATTACAGGCGACCGCCTGGGCGGCAGCGGCGGCTGGGGTGTTTGGACGCCCAGTTTGGGCTCGCCTACAAAGTAGGGTCGCGACTGAGGCTCCGCCCCCAACGACATTATTTAGAATTGAAATTGCACTCGTAGACATAGAAGTTTGAGAATTCTCGAAAGGGCGTGGTCCCGATCGACGCTTTGGCGCCGCCGAACGCACGCCTGTCTTGTTGCGCCCTTGATTGAAAGCAAAGGCGATCAACGTGCACCAGGCAGAGCAAGCCGATGGCGACCGCCGAGTAACCCCGGCTTCCTTAGTTCCGGTCAAGCCGGAGAAAGACGACGTCAAGAGCGGAACGTATTTATTATGTTGACAGGACTATGATATGAGTGTTCTATATCAAGCAGAATAACTACCTATTGGGGGAGACCGGTCGATGTTGATGAATCAAAGGAGCTTTCGCTCAGTCCTTCTTGCGAGCGCTCTGCTCCCGTTCACCGCGACGGCGGCGTTCGCGCAAACGGCGCCAAACCCCGCGTCTGCAGCGTCCAGCGCTGCAGACGTGAGCGACATCATCGTCACGGCGAACCGCCGGGCGGAGCGGCTTCAGGACGTGCCCATCAGCGTCACCGCCATCAATGCGGGCACATTGCGGGACCGGGGGGTCAGCAATCCTCAGGAACTCACCAAGCTGGCGCCCACCCTCACAACTCAAAATGGCGCCGCGAACGCACAAGGCACCAATTTCTCGATCCGAGGGGTGGGGACGTCCAGCTTCCAGCGGACGATCGAGGCCAGTGTTGCGGTCGTTGTGGACGACGTCACCCTGATCCGCCCGGAGATGGCGGTGATCAACTTTGCCGATCTGTCGCAAGTGGAGGTGTTGAACGGTCCGCAAGGCATGCTGTTCGGCAAAAATGCCTCTGCCGGCCTAGTCAACATTCACACGAATGATCCGAAAATCGGTGTCACAGAAGGACGCGTTTCCAGCGAGTACGGCCTGCTCAATACCGGAAATGGAACCTCGCTGTTCCAAGTACGAGGCATGGGCAACCTTGCCCTCTCGCCTAATTCGGCCGCGCGCATAAATTTGTCTTACGTTCGGAATACGCCTATCTTCGAGAACCTCGGTCCGAACACCGCCGCGGAGGCCGGGCTGGAGCAGGTGGGCGGCAACCTAAAATGGGCATGGAAGCCCTCCGATCGCCTCTCGATTCTCTTCGGAGCCGACTATCTGGACTCGCGCGGACAGGGTGCCGGTTTGGCCAGCTTCCGTTCGATCGCTCCGGGAAGCCCGGCACAAGCGATCGTCGACGCCGTCGGGATCGAGGCTGGCCCCCGCAACACCCAGTTCGCCAACGATGCACCGCTTTTCAATCACGTGAAAGTCGGCGGCGCGCAGGTTAAGCTCGAATATGAATTCGACAGCGGGCACACAATCACGAACATTTTGGCTGCTAGGGCGTTCAGTGTTGAGCAAGCGTTTGATGGGGACGGCACCCAGATAAGCCTGGCCGAGCTTTTTAGCGAACCGAAAAAGTTCAAGCAGCTTTCCGATGAACTTCGTATCGCATCGCCCGTGGGCGGGGCTTTTGACTACCAAGTTGGTCTATTTTTTCTTAAAGGCCGCGTCTCCCAAGGATATCATCTTGAAGCCAGTCTTGGCCAAACACCGCCGCCCGGTTTCACCACGATATTGGGTGGCACCGGCTACCAGCGCCAGTTGCTCGGCAGTTATGCTATATTCGGACAAGCTTCTTATCGGCTGACCGATGCATTGCGCTTCACCGCTGGCGGCAGGCTCACATATGATACAATAGACATGCTCTACCATTCGGAAGCAAATGGATCGGTGATGCAACTGATCCCGGCGTCACCCGTCATGACCGCCAACCGCAACAATACAAATTTCTCGTGGCGCGGGACGCTGCAATATGATCTGACTCGCGACTGGATGATCTATGCGACTGCGGCTCGCGGTTACAAGGGGCCCGGCTTCTCCCAATACACGTCGACCTATGTTCGGCCTGAAATTTCCGACCACATCGAGCTTGGAAGCAAGTCCCAGTTTTTCGATCACAAACTTACGCTCAACGCATCGGTATTCCAGACCAAATTCCGTGACTTCCAGGCGCAAGTGCTTAATCCCGCAACGATCTCGTCCGTTGTCTTGAACGCCGGAAAATTGCAGACCAGGGGCGCGGAACTTCAGCTCGCTGCCGATCCACTGCGGGGCCTTACCCTCAGCGGCGGCGTCGCCTACGTCGATGCCCACTTCGTTTCGTTCACTGGTGACCTGTGCTATCTTGGCCAACCCGATTGCGTGGGTGGCGTCACTGACTCATCGGGGCGGGTCCTTCCGAACGCGCCCAAGTGGAAGGGGACGGCGGCGATGCAGTACAAGCATCCAGTCTCCGATCGGCTGACCGCGACATTCAATGCCGCCGTTTCTGCTCAGTCCGGAATCAACTTCGCATCGAACGGCAACCCCGCCACCGTGCAGAAAGGCTACACGACCCTGGACATTGGGGTAGGGCTGACCGGCGACGATGGCCGGTGGACATTGAGGGCCTTTTGCCGCAATTGCACCGACACCCGATTTGTTACCTCCGTCTCAAGTAACGCGCTATTTCAGACGGATTACGCCCAAAGCATGGGTTATCAGTCCTTCAGACAGATCGGAGCAGCGCTGGATTTCGCGTTCTGAGTATGTAGGGACGAGCTGCTGACGACGGGCCGATGCCGCGCAACATCACTAGTTGCGCGGCATCGCTTGGTGACCGGGGCTGGGCGTATGACGGCGGCGACGCCAACCGTATGCGGTAGATTGTTGCCCACCTTTTCCGCCGTCCTATACTTTTCATCCGGGCCTTGCACCCCGATATCCGTTCGGGCCTGACGGAAAAGAAAGGGAGAGCCCACTCTGGCTCGGTCCCTCAGCGACCGGCATAATCGATCCGACCCCTTCCGCCTGGTCCGGGGTGGCGACCCTGGATCAGGCATCGCATCATGACCCAAAGAAGGCGAGCATCACGAGCGAGACGTGGCGATGCCAGCCATGACATGACCGGGTTTCGTCGTGATCGAGGCCAAGCTCGTTCTTGGCGGCCTCGAAGCTGTCTCGATTGCCCAGCCACGACCTCGACGGAAACGAGCGTCTGGATGTCTGTCCCTGCGGGCACCAGGTTGTGAAGAATGCAAGATCGCCGTCGCCCATATTGCGGCGGATCAGAAGCCGCGGGTCCAAACCCCGACTTCATTTCATCATATTCATCAGCTTCGAGGTCGGCGAGTTCACAGTAAAGCGCAGTCGTGAAGCTGTGCGCCTTTGGTGCCTTCGCGGACGGAGAGGCGCAGCCAGACATCGGGAGCAAGAGCATTAGCGATCTCCTCCGCTTTACCGGCAACCATGGGTTTGCCCGCCAGAGCCGAAGCTGGCTCGGTGGCGAAGGCTACATTTTCTGGAACATGGGTCGCGGCAAGCTTTACCGGATCGCCAACCCAAAGCTTCGGTAAGATGGGCTTGCGGTTCGACATGGGTTTGATACAGGCCCAGGCGCCACGCGCTGCGAGAGTAGCGCGCATGGCACTGCCGTCGTAGGTCCGGTCGGCCAGCATGACACAGCCTTCCCCAAGGTCTTTGAACAGATCTTCTGCCATGGGACAAACTCCTGGGTCTAAGCAATCAACTTCTCCCACAGGGACCATTACCGCCAGCCCGAAGGCGTTAGTCGAGCGTCAGCGAGTTCGTTCAATCCCGCTTATGGGCATGCGACCGAGTAAAAAGAAAAGAGCGCGGCGGCCATCTGGCACGCTGCGCTCTGGCAGGTCATAAATAATAATTGTTCAATCGCGCTTGAAGCTTAGAAGCCCACGTCGAGCGCAAGGCCAAGTTGGCGGAAGCCCCCATAGCTCAAGTTCTGGATATAGTCGCTAGCGAAAAACGGATGGCCCTGAACTGTAGCGACGTAGCGGCGGTCGGTACAGTTGCGGCAGAAAGCGCGGAGGCTCCAATTGCGCGCGGTCGGGGTCAGGGTAACGCCCAGATCAAGCGCCGTATAGCCCTTCTGTATCGAACTGGGATCTGCGTTCGACAGGAAATTATAGGAGGATTGCGATGTCACGCCAACATTGAAGATGGCGGCGAAATTGTCACCCAATGGTTGTTCGTAGCTTATGTCTGCGATTGCTTTCCACTTTGGCGCGTTCGGCAGTCTACGACCAGAGGAGTCGGTCGCGCCATTCACGCAATCGACTTGTCCCACATAGCAGGTGTCCCCCTTGAAGGAGATGAAGCGGGCATCTGTATAGGCGACGCTGGCGTTGAACGTAAGGCGGGATGTCGGCCGTGCGATGACCTGTATTTCCGCGCCCCGCGTGCGCAACTTACCCGCATTCTGCAACAGGAACGACAGCGTCGTGAAATCGATGCTCTGGGCCTGGAAATCCTTAAAGTCCGTATTGTATGCTGACAGGTTGACCGTCAACTTGCGATCGAAAAACTGGGCCTTCGACCCGATTTCGAAATGGGTCGAAATTTCGGGCCGCACGTAGGAGAAGGAATATTGCGCATAACCTGGCCCCTTATATCCGCGCGCGGCGGTGCCATAGATCATCCAGTCGTTGTTCAAGTCATATTGCAGCGTTGCGCGCCCCGACAAGTTGGTTTCACTACGGGCCTGCTGGCGATCAGGAGCGACCGGATACAAGGATAACGCGCCACCGCCTGCTGTATTTTCATAGCGCATATTGATGGTTTCATGGGTCAGACGAGCGCCTGCGGTCAGGCGCAGCCTGTCCGTGAAGCGATAGGTGCCCTGGCCATAGACGGCATAACTGCCAAGCTTCTGGCGCCAGAAGCTATCGCTTCCCAGCACGGTCGCGAAGCCTGGGGGTGGCGTTTGACCCAAAGATGCCGCGAGCAGATTGTCCTCCCGCACTCGCGCCTTAAGCAGAAACAGTCCGGCCTGATAGTCGAATTTTCCTCCCGCGGGGGAAGCGAGGCGCAGTTCGTTGGAAAATTGATCGGTAGTGATGCCGCCGCCGAATACCTGTACCAGGGGCAGAGGGCTATAGTCGGCGTCAAACTGCTGGGACGTCTTGAACCCACGGTAGGCCGCGATGTTCGTGATAGTCAGGCCGCTATCCAGTTCATAGGAAATCTTGGCTTGAACCCCGCCGACCTTTAGGTTGTAGAAGGTCGGTCCATCATAGGCGCTCTTGGAATTGTTGGTGCCGGGCGTGATGCCGAGCGTGGGAAGCAATTGAGCCAGAGGACTGGCGGACGCGACACTGCGGAAACTCGCGACGCCGCCACCCGCACCGCGGGAATCCAGATAGTCGCCCGCCAGCAGCACGGTCAGGCGGTCCGTAGGCTTCCACAACAGCTTCGCAGATCCGCCGACCTGCCGCAGGCCACCATCGAAGTCGGAATTGGGCACGACATTCTTCTGAAGCGATGAATTCTTGACGTAGAAGCCGTTGATTCTTGCCGCCGCGTCGTCAGACAGCGCCAGGTTGGCTATGCCCTGCACACGGAATAATGATGTGTCGTTGGCGTTATCCAGCTGGCCATATTCCGAAAAGATGCGGCCAGAATTGGTCCCGATCACCGGATCATTGGTTCGGATGTTGATAAGCCCCGCGGATGCATTCTTGCCAAATAGAAAGCCTTGCGGTCCGTTCAGGACTTCAACTTGAGCAAGATCGGTGAAATTAATGACACCCAGTTCCGAACGGATCAGGGTCACATCGTCCAAGACGACAGCGACGCTGGGCTCAACTGACCTCTGGAAGCTGGAGGTGCCGACACCGCGTATGGAAAAGTTGGTCCCTTGGGCATTCGCTGCGTTATTCTGGGTAACGAGGCTGGGCGAAATGCGGCTCAGATCTTCCGGATTCTTGACGCCGCGCTCGCGAAGCGTCTCGCCGGCGACGGCGGTGACGGTGATCGGAACGTCCTGAAGCCTCTCCGACCTCCTGTTTGCCGTCACGATGATGTCTGCACTAGACGGGCGGGAATTTTCAGCTGCGGTAGCTGCTTGGCCTTCTGAAGCCCCGCCCTCCGTACTCGAAGATATTGGCTCAGCCATTGCAAAAGTCGGCAGCAACGTGCCAGCCGCGGCAGCGCATAAGATGCTAGTGCGCAATCTCATAAACCCTCTCCCACTTTTATACCAGATTATCATACAATGGAATTTAGTTTCTGTCAACATATTCGATGGAATGGATTTCATGTTACCGGCAGGCTGCCGCCGCATTCAATCACTTGACCATGGCACGATGGTAAATATATTCCCCAATAAGCAATATGCCGCATCGACACCCGCCTCGGGTAAGGTCCACCCATTGATTAGATCAATCGAGTAAGGCGCAAGGGCCACCGGGGTAGGTTGCTCTTTATATGAAAGCGTTATTGCATATAACCACATAGTAGGAATTTACATTCTACACGAGATCGATGGTCGTCTGGGCGAGACAGGCTCGATGTGCAACTCGGAGAAGTGCAAGTGGCACAGGCCGGCAACGCGCGCTATTTGATGGAAACGAGGATGTCGAATTACCGAAATAAGACTGGAACAAGAGATTACAGCAGGCATCGGCGCCGGGAACAGTATAGCCTCAGCCTCAGCCCATGGCCTGCGTCCATCGATGATCGGCAAGGGTAATTGTTACGACAATGCCTCCGTCGAGATGTTTTTCAAATCCCTGAAAGCGGAACTCATCTGGCGGCAGCGCTGGCCAACGCGGCATCAGGCGAAAGCTGCCATATTCCAGTACATCAATGGTTTCTACGACACCCGTCGCCGCCATTCATATCTAGGCGGCATCAGCCCGCTCGCCTCCGAAGCCAAGGTGGCTTAATGAGATAGGTGACCGGCACAAAACCGGTACATCTGTGGACGCCCCTTCAGACGCAAGCAGAAAATTGGGTTCGGCGCGTAGTCGGATGCTGCCATCTGTCCGGCCTCATTTTGCAGAATGTACTGCAGGCCTGTATGGGAGTTCGCGGGTCAAATCCAAATCAAGTCCGCGTGCTTTGTGCACATTGTAACGGTCTGGTTTTTTGACCGCGTCTCGCCGACTGTTGTGCCATACCCTCCTTCGACCGACCGCGTCTTCCGACGACCTCTGGTGACTTTGGCGCGCTATACCGCCATTGCCACCGGAGCTTTGTAATCCTCTTCCTTCGTGAGCAGCGCCCATACGATCCGCGCTGTCTTGTTCGCCTGCGCCACTGTCACCAGCATGCGCGGCTTGCGAGCCAGCATTCGAGCAAGCCACGAACCTTCGGCCGCACCGCGCTTGCTGGCCTGACGCACAACAGCACTACTGCCGATGATCAGCAATCGCCGCAGTGTGCGCTCACCCATCTTGGATGTCCGTCCCAGCTTGGTTTTGCCGCCTGTAGATTTCTGCAGCGGCGTAAGGCCAAGCCAGGCGGCAAAGTCACGCCCCCGTTTGAATGTCGCTGCAGCAGGTGCGAGTGCCGTTATCGCTGTCGCTGCTATCGGCCCAACGCCCGGTATGGTCATCAGCCGACGAGCGACTTCATCTTCACGGGCTCGCCGCGCAATTTCCTTGTCGAGTTCCGCTATCCGGTGGTCAAACTCCTCAAGTATGCCGAGCATGACGTGGAACATCTCTCGCGCAGCCGGTGGTAGCGACGCGGTGACCGCATCATCGATCAACTCGCTAAGCTGCGCTACCCAGCTTGGACCTTTCGGTGCAACCCAGCCATATTCAGCCATGTGCCCCCGAATCGCATTAATCGTTTGCGTGCGTTGCCGGACAAGCAGATCGCGGGTCCGGAATACCAGTGCCGAGGCTTGCTGCTCCTCGCTCTTCACCGTCACAAACCGCATGTTCGGACGTTGCGCTGCCTCGCAAATCGCCTCGGCATCAGCGGCATCGTTCTTCTGTCGCTTCACAAACGGCTTCACGTAGGCTGGCGGAATCAACCGAACATCATGTCCCATACGGATCAGCTCCCGCGCCCAATGATGCGCCCCGCCGCAAGCTTCCAGCGCCACAAGGCACCTTGGCTGGGCAGCGAAAAAGGACAGCAATTTACCACGCGTAATCCGTCGGCTGAAAACCTGAAGCCCGTTCGCATCGGCACCGTGAGCATGAAACACATTCTTTGCGATGTCCAAACCGATCGTGCTAATCTCCAACATGGACGCCTCCTCAAGTGGTGTTCAACACCTCCACTATGGCACATCGATGCCGCCGGGGGGCGTCCACCCCATCAAGTCCAGGTCCGCCTTTTCCATTCGGACTACCTCGCTTGCTCTGTTTCCTGAGCCCGCAAAATAGGAAGTGCAGCCTCGGCCGCTTTTTGCACATGCAGTCGGCACGCAGCGGCGGCGCCTTCAGCATCCCTGCGTTCGATCGCATCGACGATTGCACGCACCTCTTCGATCGTATGCTTGAGCCGCCCCGGTGCCGAAAGCGAGTAAGCGCGAAGCTGTCGAATGCGATGAAGGATCGTCGTCAGCATCTGTGACGCGTAGCTGTTCCCACAACCGACGAGCAGGACATCGTAGATCTGCTGCTTGATGGCCAAGAGCGCCTCTTTGTTGTCGGTTGCCCCTGAGCGAGAGAGCCTTTCGAACACTGCGCGCAGCACCGCTCGATCGCTTTCGATCGCTTTGCGCGCGAACTCATGTACCACCAAGCCCTCAAGCTGGGCGCGAACTGCGTAGACGTCCTCGGCTTCGTCGGCTGTCAACATCGCAACAATCGGCCCGCGGTGCGGACGCTGCTCGACCAGGCCCTCCGCCTCCAGCAGCCGGATTGCCTCTCGGATGATCTGCCTGCTAGTTCCAAACGTCTCCATAAGGGCGCGGTCAGACAGGTGCGTGCCCGGCGGATAATGACCAGTCACAATCGCGTCCCGGAGCGCATCCTCGACTTGCCGGCGTACCGGCATAGGCTCAACCCGACGGGGAGCGCCACTCCCGAAAAACGTCTTAGGTTCCGCCACGCCTTTCCCCTCTTCCTTCACGCCATAGTTGCAGACAATCCGATAAATGCCGATGCACCATCTGCTGTTGAACAGTCAACGTTCATCACTCGGTTGCCGGTCAGCCCTTGAGTGTCGCCAAGTACCGATTGATCTCAGTATGATCGGCACCATCCTGAAGCTGCTCTCGAGCGGCGGCCCAGAGCGAAGCCATGAGGTGCAAAGTGGGCGAACGGGACTCCATTGCGTCCGACAAACCGGCCGCGACGCCGAGATCCTTCGCCATCAGTGCGAGCGAGAAACCGCCTTGGTAGGTGCCTGACAGGATGAAGGGCTTGATCTTGTTTTCGGTGCTGTTGTTGCGCCCGGTGGAGGCGTTGAGAATGTCGACCATCTGCTCGGGGTCGAGTCCGAACTTCTTACCGACTACGATCGCCTCGCACGTGGCTGTCAGGCCGGCAGCCGACACAAAATTGTTCAATGCCTTCATGGCGTGACCTGAACCGAGCGGCCCTGTCTCGAAGATGGATTGGCCCAAAGCTTCCAGGACGGGTCTTACGCGAGCCACATGTGCGGTATCGCCGCCAACCATGATCGCCAAAGAGCCTTCGGCTGCACGTTTAACGCCACCGGAAACCGGGGCGTCGACCATCTGCAACCCGCGCTTGTCGAGTTCCTTGCCGAGTTTACGAGTGTCGGTGGGACTTGATGAAGACATGTCGATCAGCACCGCGCCGTCCAGATGGTCGGCCAGCGAGCCCAGTGCCACCTCGTTCACGATCGCTGAGTTCGGCAGCATCGTAATGACGGCTTGTGCCCCATGCGCTGTCAGCTCCGCCCTTTCGCATGCCCTGCCACCGGTTTCCTCAAGCTTCTTGCGGGCGCCTTCGGATAGGTCGAAACCCTGGACCAGATAGCCTGCCTTGATGAGGCGCGTCGCCATGGGCAGGCCCATCGCGCCCAGTCCGACAAATCCGACGATCGCGGGTGCTGCGATTTTCGGGCTGTCAGTCATTGCTGATCAAGCCCATCTCAACGAGCACCTCGGCGGCGAGACGAAAATGTTCGAGCGATGCCGGCAGACCGACATAGATCGCGCTCTGGAGGAGGATTTCCTTGATCTCGTCCGCGGTCACGCCGTTGTTGATGGCGCCGCGGACGTGGACCTTGAATTCGTGGTGACGGTTCAGCGCCGTAAGCATGGCCAAGTTGACCATGCTGCGTGCCTTGCGATCAATGCCCGGACGCGACCAGATGTCGCCCCAGCAATATTCCGTCGCGAGCTTCTGGATTTCCATGTTGAAGGGTGTCGCGGCGTTAAGCGAATTTTCCACATAGGCATCGCCCAGCACCGCCTTGCGGATTACAAGGCCCTTTTCAAACTGCGGTCCTGCGTCCTTGAACAAATCAATCACTCTTGGATCCTTTCCTTATTGAACGGGCGATCGGGCCCAGGCAGCGAATGCACGAGCGCCTTGCTGAAGCCAGCCCAGCTATGTGGCGCCCGAAGCAACCGCGGCGTGCGGCTGAACGATTGATACCTGAGGCGCAAGGCACCTCACCTGAACGACCTAGGGCTTCGATAGTTGTCCGTCAATCCGCTTGACCGCTAGTTAAGCGTGAATATAGAAGGCGGATGATCGAAGCGGCGGAGGCTAAACCAGCTCTGTCTTGCGCGCCGAGAAGGTCCATAGACTACTCATCGATTCCGCAGCAATTTGCTGCGAACGCCAGAAGGAAAGCAGAGATGGCTCAGTCCAAAGTAGCCCCGAATGAGTCAGCCGCGATCAACCCGGCTACAGGTAAAGTGCTCACCCGCTATCCCCACCAGACCCCCGATGAGGTTCAGATCCTGCTGGACCAGTCGATCGCTGCGTTCAGGATCTGGCGAGACGTGGAGCCGGCGGAACGGGGGAGGCTCTTCGGCAAGCTCGCCGGTGTCCTGCGCAAGCGAACCGACGAATTCGCGATTGCCATGACCCGTGAAATGGGCAAGCCGATCACGCAGGCGAAGGCCGAGATCGAAAAGTGCGCAACGCTGTGTGAGTGGGCGGCCGCCAAAGGCGCTTCGCTGCTCGACGATGAGCCCACCGAGATTGAGGGGCAGGCCGCTTATGTTTCCTATCTGCCGCTCGGTTCGATCCTCGGCATCATGCCGTGGAATTTCCCGTTCTGGCAGGCCATGCGCGGCATTGTTCCGGTCGTTCTTGCGGGCAACGCGTTCATCCTGAAGCACGCGCCGAACTGTATAGCTACCGCCTACAATGTCGCTTCGGTCTTCGAGGGGGCTGGCGTGCCCAAAGGCCTGATCTCGGTCCTGAACGTCGCCCAAGAGGACATCGAAGCGATCATTAACGACGATCGGGTTGCTGCGGTCTCCCTCACCGGCAGCGTGCGCGCGGGTTCCGCGGTTGCGTCGCAGGCAGGTCGCGCGATCAAGAAGACCCTGCTCGAGCTGGGTGGTTCCGATCCGTTCATCGTCCTCGCCGACGCCGACCTCGATCGCGCCGTCCCCGCCGCCGTGCTTGCCCGTTTCCAGAATTCCGGTCAGATCTGCATCGCCGCCAAGCGCATCATCGTGGAAGAGTCGATCGCAGAGGAATTCTCCACGCGCTTCGTCGCCGCTGTGAAAGATCTCAAGGTGGGCAACCCGGAGGAGGAAGATACCTACATCGGCCCGATGGCGCGTATCGACCTGCGGGCGGAGCTCGCAGACCAGGTCAAGCGGACGGTCGAGAAAGGCGCCAAGGTCCTACTTGAGGGCGGACCGCAAGATGGCGCGGATGGCACGGCCTTCTTCAAGCCGGTGATCCTGTCGGGCGTCGAGCCAGGCATGGCGGCGTTTGAGGAGGAGACGTTCGGTCCTGTCGCCTCGATTACCATCGCGGAGGATGCCGAAGACGCGATCCGTCTCGCTAACCAAAGCGAGTTCGGCCTCTCGGGAGCGATCTGGACGGCGAACGTCGCAAAGGCGCGCAAATATGCTCGCCGTATCGAAAGCGGGGGCGTGTTCATCAACGGCTTCGCCGCTTCCGACCCGCGCACTCCAATCGGCGGCGTGAAGAAGAGCGGCTATGGTCGTGAGCTGTCGCACTTCGGCGTTCGCGAATTCACCAACGCGCAGATCGTCTGGATCAACCGGCATTAAGAGCCTGCTGTAGTCGCCCAACCCCCATGAACTCATCGTTGCGATCGCCAATAAGGACGCACGGATCATTTTTGCAGTGTTGCGATCTGGCGATCACTACCGGGCCGCAGCCTGAGGACCCGAACCATTTTGCGAGTGGACGGAGAAATGGACTGGACTGATCGAGCCGACGCGCGACGAATCCGAGTTGCCCCGTCTCCGGCGTCACCCATACGTCAGTAACGTCGTTCACCTTGGACGCAGGATGCAGTGGCCGTCTGTCCGCATCGACCACGCCGGGGCCAAAAATGAAGAAGGCGGGCCAGCGCCCGCCTTCTCTATGTCGTGCCTGCGCACGTCCCGCGCTCGCCGACCGAACGAAGGATTGCGGAGCCCTCCACAGACTTCGCCCCCTTTCCGCCTCCGCTTAGGTCGTAAACTCATAAAATGGCTTGAGGATTGGCCATTTGCATGATTCAGGGGCCTCCAGATTTGGAGGGTTTGATGGCACGGCGGCGGTATGAACTGACAGATCGGGAATGGGCGATTATCGAGCCCTTGCTTCCCAACAAGTCGCGCGGCGTGGCCCGGGTGGATGACCGTCGAGTTATCAACGGGATCATGTGGCGCTTTCGCTCGGGAGCGACGTGGGCCGAAGTGCCCGAGCGCTATGGGCCTTCGACAACCTGCTACAATCGGTTCGTCCGCTGGCGCAAAGCCGGGGTGTGGGACCGGCTGCTGGCAGCGGTTTCTGCCGGATATAATGGCGAACTGGTGATGATCGATTCCACCTGCATGCGCGTCCACCAGAATGGTGCGACGGGCAAAAAGGGGGAGGCTGCGATCGTGGCATGGGACGTTCCCGGGGCGGCCTTACCAGCAAACTCCATGCTCTTGTCGATGCTGACGGACGCCCTGTCAGCCTGAGACTGACAGGCGGGCAGGTCCACGACGCCTGTGAAGCCGAGGCGCTGATCGAGGCCATCCCCGAAGGCGCAACCCTGCTGGGCGACAAGGGATATGACAGCGATGCCATCCGTGAGGCCGCTGCCGCCAGGAACGTTTGGGCCAACATTCCCAATCGATCCAACCGCACGCAACGCTTCGCTTTCTCGCCATGGCTCTACAAACAGCGAAACCTCGTCGAGCGCTTCTTCAATCGCATCAAACAGTACCGCGGCATCGCGACCCGCTACGACAAAGACCCGGCCAACTTCCTCGCCGCCATCAAGCTCATCTGCGTTCGCCTCTGGTGCAACGCGTAATGGGTCTACGCGCTAGTGAGATATTGGTGATCCGCTTCTGGTTCAGCACGTTACGCGCGAGACCGGCAACTACCCATTTTGATTTGGGGCCTGGCACACCGAGGAAAAGGTTGAGTAGTTCATGATCACGGTAGTCAAAATTTACCTGATCCAGATGAAAACCAAGACGGTAGGTAAACAACGCACGGACGAACGGTGTATAGACTCCGATCGGGAAGTGAACTTAAATGGGCAGGCGCGGGACACGCTCCTCGTGGGCGACGCGCCATATGCCATGCTCCGAGTCAGCATCTTCATGTCGACGGCGGCCTATATGGTCGGTACCCATCATGGCGGAAAGTTCAGCGGAAGACTCCCGCTGCGTGTGCCGAACCTGGGGACCTGTGTGTTTTCGGTCGGCAAGGGCAATAATTACAAGCACCCGCGTAGGGAGATCAGCGCCACGCAGAGCCGGCGGGCTGGGATATTCTTTACAAGGGGGACGTCGGCGGCGGGAGGCGCGGCGACAAATCTCTGCCCTAGCGGCTGGTCACCTGCCCATAGCCATCGCTCGCTGCCCGGAAGAGGTCAGAGGGGAGTACCGCCCATCCCTCCGTTCCGGGAAGGCCCAAAAACCGACACCGCCGCGTCAGCAGCGCCCGCACGGGATCGTCATCGACCTTAACGGACCCTGCAGTTCGGGCCATCCCCTCTTTATCCCCGCACCGGCCCCGGCTTGCGCGGCGAGCCAAAACTTTCCATCCTGCCCACGATGACCCGTAAGCGCGGACGGATCTACCCGGTGAATCGCGGGAAACAAGTGGCTGCCCATTTCCAGCAGGAACACCGGTATCGTTATCGCCCAGGCAATCCAGAAGCGCCGGGTCATGTCGATGAGCTCGGCGTTTGGACCAGTCTTCGCAGTGACCATTTCCGGCTCCAGCGCCAGGCCGCAAATCGGACAGGGGCCAAGATGATCCTGCCTCACCTCCGGTTGCATCGGGCAGTCCACATCGCACCCGGAGCGGCGGCGTTGGCGCGGAACTAGCGATTAGGGTCGACAATGAACTTGGTTCGGCAACTTGCGCTGCAGAACTGATAATCCTGCCTTCCGTGAGCCCCCCGATGCGCCGTCGCAGCCGGATCGGCGGCCATGCGATGTGCCTGTGGATGGCAATGACCCACTGCATCGAGACTATCACGAAGTACAGGAATCGGGACTGGCGGACATTCGTAACTGATGAGGCAAGTGGCATTTTCAGCACCTGCCCCCCCCTTAAGCACTCGGCCCTGCTCAGGGCTGATGTCGATTCCGCAGCACTGACTTTAATTCCTTACACTGAGCGGAAAGCGCGCATACGTAACGACAGTTCGATGGATGATCTTTAACGAAGAGTTGAAGTATTGGTACGGTGGGGTAGCCTCGCAGTCCAGTACAGCATGATCAGTCCGGTAGATTGTCAGTGCCTTCATTCTTCAGCCAGCTTACCGTCACATCGCGCAGCAAGTTCTTCTGCACCTTGCCCGTCACGGTCATAGGGAAGGCTTCCATGAAGCGGACGTAGCGCGGAATCTTGTAATGGGCGATCTGGCCGCGACAGGAGGCAATCAGGTCATCCACAGTGATTTGCATGCCAGCACGCAGGCGGACGCAGGCGCATACCTCTTCACCGAAGCGCTCGCTCGGAACGCCTACGACCTGTACATCCTCTATCGCGTCGTGACGGATGAGAAACTCCTCAATCTCTCGCGGATAGATGTTTTCGCCGCCCCTGATGATCATATCCTTCGCGCGGCCTACCACCCGGCCATAGCCTTCATCGTCGATAATGCCCAGATCACCCGTGTGCATCCAACCATCACGGATCGCATCAGCGGTCCGCTCCGGTTCGTCCCAGTAGCCCAGCATCACGGAATAGCCGCGCGTGCATAATTCTCCGGGCGTGCCGCGCGGAAGGATTTTGCCCGTCACGGGATCGATGACTTTGGCTTCCAGATGAGGCTGGACATGGCCGATCGTGGAAACGCGGCGCTCGACCGGATCGGTTACCGATGTCTGGAAGCTGACCGGGCTTGTCTCCGTCATGCCATAGGCGACGCCAACATCGCGCATATGCATTTCCGTCATAACCCGATTAATGATTTCGATAGGGCAAGGTGCGCCTGCCATCAGCCCAGTGCGCAGGGAGCTGAGGTCGAAGCGTGAAAATTGCGGATGCTCCAGTTCCGCAATGAACATGGTTGGCACGCCGTGTAATGCGGTGCAGCGTTCTGCCTCCACCGCTTCCAGAACCGCCAGCGGATCAAAGCCTGCAGAGGGGTAGACGATCGTAGCCCCATGAACGAGGCAGGCAAGGTTGCTCATCACCATGCCAAAGCAATGATAGAGCGGCACCGGCACGCAAAGCCGGTCGCCCGCCGTCAGGCCCATAGCTAGCCCGCAAAAATAGGCATTATTGAGGACATTGTGGTGGGAAAGCGTAGCGCCTTTGGGCAGGCCAGTCGTGCCGCTGGTGAACTGGATATTGATGGGGTCATGTGGGCGCAGCGCGGAGCCGATCGCCTCGATCCGCTCGCGCGGCAACTCGCTGCCGCTCTGCATGACGGTGTCAAAATCAAGCCATCCCGGTCGCGGTCCGCCGCCAATCTTGATGACATGCTCCAGAAGGGGGAGCCGGGATGACGCGATCTTTCCGGTATGCTGACTCAGTTCGGGCACCAGTTCCTCCACCATGGCGAGATAATCGCTGGTTTTAAAACTGTCGGCGCAGATGAGCGCTTTAACGCCCACTTTGTGCAGCGTATATTCCAACTCGCTGAGCCTATAGGCGGGATTGATGTTGACCTGGATGATGCCCACTACCGCCGTGGCGAACTGTGCGATGATCCATTCGGCGCAATTGGGCGCCCACACTCCGACGCGGTCACCTGGCCCCAGCCCCAGCGCGGTCAGTCCCAGCGCGAAATCATGCGCGGCATCCCTCAATGCCGCCCAACTGAAATGGAGGCCCTGATGGCGTGAGATCAAGGCGGTTTCATCAGGCCAACACTCCGCCGCGTGGTCAAGAGCCTGGCCTACAGTCCAGTCCAGGAGCGGACGCTCGCTGGATCCCACGACGTGACTGAAAAGATCCTGCTCCATTATCCTGTCCTGCTTTTCTTGCATCTACATTGTCCTTTGCTGGCCGCAGCATGAGGCCAGCGATCCTGCTCAGGTTCGAGCGACGCACGTATAGTAGACTGCGGTCAGGTCCCGCCGCCGACCCCGTCCCGCACTGCCGTCTCGTCCTTCCAACGCCTTCCGCTTTTGGCACATCCCATTTGCAACCCCCGGCGATGGCGTGGCCCTCCTGGAGCATTGCGGATGTCACCGCCCCTCCGAAATCAGCCAAAAATTCTTTCTTGCAATGGATTGCAAGGTGGACTAATTTGCAAACCATTGCAAGCCCGGATTAGACGGCTGCTGTTGTGGGGAGAATGATCATGAAGGTAAGAATGTCGCTCGTGACGTGCGTATCGTTGTGCGCGCTGAGCGGGCAAGCCTACGGGCAGACGGCATCGCAATCGGGCGACGCGAGCAGCACTGTAGCAGCGCAATCATCGGCCACGCAAAGCTCTGTCCCCGACATCGTCGTGACCGCGTCCAAAACCGGGCCGCAGTCACTGCAAAAAACGCCTCTGGCGATCCAGGCATTCTCAGGCGAAAGCCTCAAGGAAAAGAATGTTCAGGACGTCAACAACCTGATCACTGCCATTCCCGGCGCGTCCATCGCGCAGGAGACTGCTGCCGGTATCAAATCCTATAATATTCGCGGCGTCGGCGTCGGTGGGACCAACGGTGAAACCCCCATCGGCTATTATCTGGACGATGTACCCTTTGTCGTTCCAAATTTCGGTATTGCTCCTCCCATCAAGTTTCTTGATCTGGAACGGGTTGAGGTTCTTCGTGGCCCTCAGGGCACGCTCTACGGGCAAGGTTCGGCAGGCGGCACTATCATCTTCCGCACCCGCGACCCTGATCTATCGGCGGTCCAGGTGCTGGGCGAAGCCTCCGCCTCGTCCACAAGGGATGCGTCCGGCCTGAACTGGGGTGTTGCGGGCGCCCTGTCGGTACCGATTATCGAAGACGTGCTGGCGATAAGAGTGAGTGGCGGCATTTCGCGCCAGCAGGGCTATGCCGACGTTTATTACGGAGCCAATGACGGCACGCCCGATGAAAAGGACGTCAATCACCAAATAAATCGGGACTGGCGGATCGCGGTTTTGTTCAAGCCCTCCGACAGGTTCACGCTCCGCGCGCAAGTCTGGCAGTTCAGGCCAACCCAGGGTTATCAATCCATTTACAGCGGTGTCGATCCATTTACCTACGAGAATACGGCGGGTATCGATAGTTTCACCAGATCCAAATATACGCTTTACAGCCTGACCGGTGACCTCGACCTGGGCGGCGTCGCGATAACGAGTTCTACCAGTTACCTGAAAGGGTCGTTTGGTTACCGCACACCGCTGGGAGTGCTGGGTATTCCTGGAGGGAAATTCGACTCCTTCTTCAATCCGAAAAACTTCAATCAGGAAATTCGAGCGAGATCTACCGGTGCAGGGCCATTCCATTGGGTTGTAGGCGGCGCCTATAGCGCCGGCGAAGGTCCGCAGCGTAACGCTCTGGATTTTGTGGTGGTCCAGCAGGTAGCCGATAACAATGCGGTGACCAGAAATTGGGCCGGTTTTGGCGAAATCAGTTATGATCTGTTCGGTGGAAAGCTCGTGCCGCTTCTTGGTGTCCGCTACTATCATGATCGTCGCAGATATGAGGATGCAACATCCAGCTTGCCCGCGACGCTGAAGAAGACCACTTGGCGCGCAAACCTGTCATATTTCCCGAATGACGATATTTCGGCATTCGCCACTGTATCAACGGGCTTCCGTGTCAACACGATTCAGTCCGCGCTTCAGGTGCAATTGCTGGAGGCCGATGGCTTCCCAGCCAAGATCTTGCTGGATCCCTTGTCGTTGACCAATTACGAACTCGGCACCAGGGTACGGCTCTTCAATCGCACCTTAACTGTGGCGGCCAACCTCTATCACATCAAGTTCGATGGATTGCAGTCGGGCTATACGACAACTGCTGGCATCGGAGGCTTCCTCAACATCGGCAAGGCGCATTCGACCGGCATCGATATCGATGTAAATTGGCGCACGCCCGTGCCCGGTTTGACATTGGGAGGGGTCGCCAACATCAATTCCAGCAAATATGACGAGGTGGACCCGCAGGTTACGGCTCAACTTCCTCGCCTGGCCGAAGGTCGCCGTCTGGTAAATTCCGCAGGCTATAACTTTCGTATTGATGCCAGCTACACTCGCGAGATCAGCAACAATCTTGAGCTTTTCAGCAACGTGAACTTCAGCCAGACGGGATCGCGGCCGACGATCGGCGGTGTCACCGCAAGCCGTTATGATCTGTTGGGAGCGACGCTGGGTATCCGGCGAGGTCCTTACGAAATCGCGCTGTTTGGCGAAAACCTGACAGACGAACGCGGTCCGACGGATTATTTCGTGCCTACCGCTCTCAACGGTCCGGTTCCCCGCACGATCGGCGTCAGGATCCGCAAAGGCTTCTGATTAGCTGCGCTAGCAAAGCGCGGTCACTTGGTTCCCCGACACCGGACGATCCGGTGCCGGGGCTTCCTTTCTGCCGAACATGCGCTGGGCAGGGAAGATGATTTGAACTTAGGCGACATTCAAAGCTGTAAAATGCATCGATCGCGCATTTGTGAATTGGAGTGGGAAGGCATGGACGGTACATGTTCGCGGGGCGGCGGCGACGATAACAGTGCCGTCTCCATGTTCGACCTGAAGGCGGCCCTCTCTTGTCTTGATTTAGACGATAACGGGCACACCAACGCGGCTTTATTGTGCGGCGACCGGCATGCTGCTGATCGGGAACGCGTGGCATTGCGCCATCGCGGGCTTGATGGCGTCACGATGGAATGGACCTTCGCCCGGCTCGCCCACGACAGCGCGCGGCTAGCCACAGCGCTGGCATCGCTGGGCGTAACTAAGGGCGACCGGGTCGCCGGGTTGCTGCCGCGCTCGCCCGAACTCCTGATACTGATCCTCGCCACCTGGCGTCTGGGGGCAGTGTATCAGCCCTTGTTTACCGCCTTTGGATCGAAGGCGATCGAATATCGCCTGACAGAGGCGGACACCCGCGTGATCGTAACGGATCAGGACAATTGTCCCAAGATCGCCGATCTCCCTTCGTCGGTCGAGCAGATCATCGTGGGCGCGGATAAGGACAACGGCCAGCGGGACTTCTGGCTCATGATCGAAAGCGAGGAAGATGCCCATATGGCGGTGCCTTGCGGCCTGGACGATCCGTTGCTCATCATGTTTACGTCTGGCACCACAGGACCCGCCAAGCCGCTGCTGGTGCCGATCAAGGCGATCGCGGCATTCGCTGCCTACATGCGCGATGCTGTGGGCCTGCGCCGTGACGACCATTTCTGGAATTTGGCCGACCCCGGCTGGGCCTATGGCCTATATTATGCGGTAACCGGTCCTCTGGCGCTTGGCATGACGACGACCTTCAACCAGCGCGGGTTCGATGTTGACGACGCCTATGACACGATTGCCGAACTGGGGATCACAAATCTTGCGGGATCGCCGACGGCCTATCGGTTGCTGTTGGCGGGAGGGGCGGAGAAGGCCGCGCGCATCAAAGGCCAGCTTCGCGCCGTCAGTAGCGCAGGCGAGCCACTTAATCCTGAGATCATACGCTGGTTTGACGAGCATTTGAGCGCGCCGATCTACGATCATTACGGGCAGACCGAACTCGGCATGGTGCTGTGCAACCATCATGGGATCGATCATTCTATCCACGTCGGCTCGGCCGGCTTCGCGTCCCCCGGGCATCGCGTAGTTGTCATCTCGCCAGAAGGGGAGGAACTGCCTCAAGGGGAGCCGGGCATACTGGCGCTGGATCGCAAGGCATCGCCGATGATGTGGTTTTCGGGCTATCTGGAGCGGGAAACCAAAGCGTTCGTCGGTGATTATTATTTGAGCGGCGACACGGTCGAGCAGAATAAGGACGGCAGCATTTCTTTCATCGGCCGCGCCGACGACGTCATCACGACGTCGGGCTACCGCGTCGGGCCATTCGACGTCGAAAGCGCACTGCTCGAACATGAAGCCGTGATGGAATCCGCGGTGATCGGAAAACCGGACCCCGAGCGTACCGAGATCATCAAGGCGTTCATCGTACTGAACCAGGGCTATAGTGCGGACCAACCGGATCTGGCATCATCGATCCAGCGCTACGTCAAGACTCGCCTATCCGCTCATGCCTATCCGCGCGAAGTCGCGTTCGTGGAATCACTGCCCAAGACGCCCAGCGGCAAGGTGCAGCGCTTCCTGCTGCGCAACGAGGAAATCGCCAAGCAGCGTTAAGGGGCGCGTAAGGTGTTCCTCACCTGATCGGTAGGTCAATCTCATCGCGTCAATTGCCGGCTCGACCCGACCATGGGGTCGACGAGGCTAAGCCATCACGGTTGCTATCAAATGAATTGAAGGAGCATTTTGATCATGGACATCAACGGCTGCGCTGCCATCGTTACCGGTGGAGCTTCGGGGTTGGGAGGCGCGACCGCGCGCTTGCTAGCGGCATCGGGTGCACGGGTCGCCATCTTTGACCTTAACGCCGATGTCGGCTCTGCCACGGCGAATGAGATCGGCGGCATATTCCTCCCGGTCGATGTGACCGATGACGAGGGCGTGGCGGAGGCCCTTGCGATGGCGGAATCATCCCATGGCACGGCCCGTATCCTAGTCAACTGCGCCGGGATCGCTCCTGCGATGCGTATTGTGGACAGGCTGGGTCAGCCCCACTCATTGTCCACCTACCGCAAGGCCGTAGAGATCAACTTGGTAGGCACCTTCAACATACTGTCGAAGGTCGCCGCGCGCCTGATCGCCGCAGACATAGAAGGGGAGGAGGCAGGCGTAATCGTCAACACAGCCTCCGTCGCAGCCTATGACGGACAGATTGGGCAAGCCGCCTACGCCTCTTCAAAGGGCGGTGTGGTAAAGCTCACCCTTTCCGCTGCTCGCGACCTTGCCCAGCATCGTATCCGGGTGATGAGCATCGCGCCGGGTCTGTTCCTGACCCCTATGCTGATGGGACTGCCGCACCCCGCCCAAGTTTCCCTTGGCGCGCAGGTTCCTCACCCCAGCCGGTTGGGACGCCCCGAGGAATATGCTCAAATGGTCGAAGCAATCGTCCGTAACCCGATGCTCAATGGCGAAGTCATACGCCTTGATGGCGCCATCCGAATGGCACCGCGATAATGGCAGAAAAACGACATCAAGGCGCGCCACGTGGCATGCCCGACATCTTATTCCCCAGTACTGCGCGGCCGCCGGATAACCGCTGACCTCCTTAGATGCGGGACAAAATATCAGGGTTGCCCGAAACGCGCGCGGAGGGTCTTTTTGTCGAGTTTGCCGACACTCGTCTTGGCAAGGGCATCGACCTGAATGACCGCCGGGATCGCCCATTTGGAGATGATCCCCTGGTCACAATAGGGTTGCAGATGGGCCGCTATGGCTTCGGTGGTGATCGCCGATGATGCTTCACTTGCCGCGACGATGAGCGCCAGTGGACGCTCGCCCCAACGGGCGTCAGGAATGCCGATCACTGCGACCTCGCGAACGTCGCAGTGCTGCGAGATCAGGTCTTCTATTTCAAGGGATGACACCCACTCGCCGCCCGACTTGATCACATCCTTCATCCGATCGGTAATCCGCAGCCAGCCGCCGGGGTCGATCATCCCAACATCGCCGGTATGCAGGTAGCCGGTGGCCCATAGCCGTTTCGAGGCGGCGGCGTCGCCAACATAGGCCTGAGTGAGCCAAGGGGCGCGCGCGACGATTTCGCCTGACTGTTCTCCATCATGCGGAAGAGAATTGCAGGACTCGTCGATGATGGCGAGTTCCACGAGCGGAACTGGGCGGCCGGCCTTTGTTCGGGCGACAATCTGCGCCGCTAGCCCCTCCTCGATCATATCGGTCCCCAATTGCGCCAGACTGAGGATCGGGCAGGTCTCACTCATGCCGTAACCGGTGAAGATGTCGATGCCCCGCTCAATTGCCGTGCGCGCAAGTCCTGCCGGAAGAGCGGAACCACCGATGACGATCTTCCATCCGCCAAGGTCCGTTTCGCTGCTGTCCTGACAGGAGAGAAGCATCTGGAGCAGTGTCGGCACGCAGTGCGAGAAAGTAACGCCTTCCTTTCGGCGCAGCATGAGCAGCGTTTCCGCCTCATAGCGGCCGGGATAGACCTGCTTTAGCCCCAACATGGTAGCGACGAAGGGCAAGCCCCAGGCATGGACGTGAAACATCGGCGTGATCGGCATGTAGACGTCGCCGCGGTGAAGCCGTCCCTGATCGGCAGCGGAGCCCAACGCAGTGGCAGCCGCCAGACTATGCAGGACCAGTTGGCGATGGCTGAATGACACGCCCTTGGGCAAACCCGTCGTGCCAGTCGTGTAGAAAGTCGTCGCGCAGGCATCCTCATCGAAGTCCGGGAAGAGGAAGGAGGGAGATGCCGCTGTGATCAGCTCCTCATACTCCCCCGCGGAGGGAAGCGTGGTAACAGGGGACGCCCCGGCATCGGCGAGCAGGATCAAGGTGCCGACGGTCTCCAGCCGATCCCACAGCGACTCGATCAGCGGCAGGAAATCCGCGTGGACGAGCAGCACGTCGTCGCGGGCGTGATTGATCGTGAACAATATCTGTTCGGGCGACAACCTGACGTTCACCATATGGAGCACCGCGCCGATGCCGGGGACGGCGAAATAGCTTTCGAGATAGCGGTGACTGTCCCAGTCAAGCACGCCCACCGTCTGGCCCGGCGTGACGCCCAGATCGGTAAGGACATTCGCCAGTTGCGCGACGCGGCGGTTGAAATCGCGATAGCTGTGCCGGACCGTGTCGCGGTACACGATCTCCTGGTCGGGCGCATGGGCCATGGCGGATTGCAGCAATAGCTTGATCAGCAAGGGACCGCCATGGGCCGACGGAGTCCGCTCGATCCGCCTTACACCGGTAATGAAGGATGCAGGTCTCGCTATATGATCACGGAATTCAGTCATGGTCAGGCCCTTAGTGCATCAGCGTCTAGAGCATATAGCAGGTCCGCACTCGCCGTTGCGGCGGCGCGAAGCCCCATCGCTTCGGGAAGAACCTGTTCGAGGTAGAAGCGGCACACGACCTTCTTCGTCCGCCCGAACGCATCGTCGGCAGCGGCACGCGCTTCCCGCTCCATCAGCCAGCCGCAGACGGCGGTCGACAGCATAGTGAGGTAAGGATAGCTCGCTGCAAGACGGTCGTCATGCCCCAGACCGGCCATCCCTCGACCGATTTCGTCGCAAACCGCAATCAGGTCGCATAGCGGAGCACCTTCCGCATCGCGACGCATATCATTGATCAGGCTGAGAAGAACCCCGCCATTGTCGAGGCCGAGCTTGCGTCCGACCAGGTCGGCCGCCTGGATGCCGTTCGTGCCTTCGTAGATTCGCGCTATTCGCACGTCACGCAAGAACTGGGCGACGCCTGTTTCCTCAACATAGCCGACGCCGCCATGCACCTGCATGCAAAGGGACGCGACCTCGCACCCGATATCGGTCGCATGCGCCTTTGCCAGCGGTGTAAGCAGTTCGAGCCGCATCTGAGCGTCCTGGTCACCGCCAGCCGAACGATCGACCATACTAGCCGCATAATAGACTAGTGCGCGAGCAGCCTGTGTTTGCGCTTTCATGCGCAGCAGCATGCGCCGCACGTCGGGATGCTCGGCGATCGGCACCGGCGCGCGGTTTGCACTCCCCGCGCGAGCAGACTGGATACGCTCAGCGGCAAATGCACTCGCCTTGTCCGTCGCTGCTTCGGCGATCTGGACGCCTTGCAAGCCTATGTTCAGCCGGGCATTGTTCATCACGGTGAACATTGCAGGCATGCCGCCGCCGATTGCGCCGATCAGTTCCCCTACACACTCGCAGTTATCGCCAAAGGAAAGCATGCAGGTGGGTGAGGCATGAAGGCCCATCTTATGCTCGATCGATACAGCGCGCACATCATTGAAGATGCTCGGCGCTCCGCTTTCGTCAAGGCGATATTTCGGCACCAAAAACAGCGAGATGCCGCGCGTTCCCTCCGGCGCATCCGGCGTCCGGGCAAGCACGAGATGGATGATGTTTTCCGTAAGGTCGTGATCTCCGAACGAGATGAATATCTTTTGACCCGTGATGTTCCACCGACCGTCCTGGCGAGGTGTGGCCCTCGTCCGGAGCGCCCCGATATCCGAACCTGCTTGCGGTTCGGTAAGGTTCATCGTGCCAGCCCACTCGCCCGATGTCAGTCGCGGCAAATAGAGTCGCTTCTGCTCCTCGCTGCCGTGATGGATCAGCGCTTCTATCGACCCTGTGGTGAGGATGGGCAGCAAGGCGAAGGCGAAATTCGCCACTCCCAATGTTTCCAGAACCGCCATCTGCAGCGCGAATGGCAAGTTCTGACCGCCAAAACCCTGGGGAGCGGCGATGCCGCCCCATCCGCCCTCCACATAGGCGCGGTAGGCTGCGGCAAAGCCCTCAGGCAAACATACCCCTGCTTCGCTCCACTTTGCACCGATCGTGTCACCGACGCGTCGAAGTGGCGCCCACTCACCTGCGGCAAGCTGGGCGACACCTTCAAGGACCGCGTCGATAACATCTTGTTCGATTTTCAGCCTGTCAATGTCTGCCAAGGTGCGGAGGACAAAGCGTTGCTCAGCGATCAGGCTGGTAAAGGTCATTATGGTTCCCTTGCGGTTTCACGCCCGTCCGGCGATGGGCGTGATGAGAATTTACAGGACTTCTTGAGCGACTCCCTTCTAGGCAAGCGCCCGAAACTCAGGCTGGCGCGACAGCCCTCTGGGTGTCCAGCTCACGAATAAGTTGCCGGTGGCGTTCCCGATCCAGCCGATATGTGAGGATTAACGGGAGCACTATGAGGAAGGCTAGGCCATGGCCAGCTCCCCACAATAGCCCTAGAAACGTTGCGGACTGATCGGCAATTTGCGCAGCGCCTGCGCCGGCATTGGCTTTGAGGCCAACCATCGACAGGACGGAACCGGCGGCGAGGGATCCGATTCCGACTGCCGCCTTGGCCGAGAAGACAAGCGCACTATAATATAGCCCTTCGCACCGCTGGCCGAACCTGGCTTCATGCTCATCGACCGCATCGGCTATCATTGACTGAAATCCGATGAAGAAGAGGGAATTGCAGGCGCCGAACAGCCCGCTCGCTCCCACCAGGACTGCCGTGGCCGCCGGGTTAGGCAAAGGCCCTAGAAACTGATGGGCAATCAGGACGGAAGCGGTCTGGCCGAACGCGATCGTGCAGAGTCCCAGGATCACGACATCGCGCTTTTCCATGTGCTTGAGCAACAGCGCGGTGACGGGAATACCCAGAAGCAGGCCGATCTGGAATCCCATGATGGGAACCTGATTAAGCGAAGCGGGCAGCTTCCAGAAATAGCTGTACGCATAGAGGTTTAAGGCGTTCATGCTGCCACCTATGGCCAGAGCAATCAGGGCCGACGTGAACAGAACGACAAACGACCTGTTGCGCAGAAGATCGCGCAGGTCTTCGACAAAGGACTTGGACGTCGCGGCGGGCGTGAGGTGCTCGACTGGGCTCGCAGCAACCGCCCGACGCACGCCAAGGATGCAGATGAGTCCCATCACCAGGACTACGGCTGACAGCAGCAGCCCCAGCTGCATATAGGCAGTGCGCGACGCATAGGCTTCCTTTGTCGCGAAGATGAGTCCGAAGGCCGGCGCGATGGTGAGGACCGTGCCGATGAACCCGAAAATCATCCGATAAGCAGTGACGCTCGACCGCTCGTCGTAGTCACTCGTCAATTCGGCGGTGAGCGCCGAATAGGGAAGCGCATAGAGCGATGTTCCGACCCGAAGCGAAACGTTGAGAAGGAGGGCGACGCTGATGGCGGCCACCGTGTCTCCCGATACCGCTATGCCGAACAACGCTATCGAAGCGATGCAGATCACCGGCAGTCCGAACACCATGAACGGCAGGCGGCGGCCCCAGCGCGAGTGGGAGCGATCCGACCAGGATCCGATCAGGGGATCCGCGATCGCATCTATGACGAGGGATGCAAAGATGATTGCGCCCGCCACTGCGGGCGAAATTCCAGCTACACTGGTGAGGTAGAACAGGAGGAATGTGTTGGCGACGAATGTGGCCGATACTTCCACGCCCTGACCACACCCGAACAGGAGTTTGGTTCGAATCGGCAACCGTACATTTACGGTGCCGCAAGATGCGCTGGAGCTCATGAAATCCTCTCTCCAGCGGCCTTGCTGGATGTTCTTGCAATCCATTGCATAACAGTGGCTTTGCCGCTATGCAAGGGCCCACAGCCGACAGCACGGTGGTTTAGGAGAGGTCATGAAGAGCGAGAAGGTTGCGAGGATCAGCGGCACGGTGGCGCCAGGTTTCGAACGTTGCCGGGACGCTTTTGCCACTGGACTGCGAGGCGGCGCGGAGGTCGGCGCTGCTTGTTCGATCCGCGTGAAGGGCGAAACCGTCGTTGATCTTTGGGGCGGTGTCGCCGACGCGGATAGTGGCGCTGCATGGAGAGCCGATACTATCGTTCCTGTCTTTTCGGTGTCGAAGGGCGTGGCTGCCGTCTGCGTGCTGCATCTAGTGAGTCAGGGCCTGATCGATCTCGATGCGCCGGTCGCGCGTTACTGGCCGGAATTCGCCCAGGCCGGCAAGGGAGCCCTCACGGTTCGCAACGCATTGGCGCATCGAGCCGGCGTGCCCTTCATCGATGGCGATGTCAGCGCGGAGCAGATCGGCGATGTCGAGCATATGGCCGCCCGACTGGCCGCCCAGCCCCCGATGTTCGAGCCGGGGTCGGTGCATATCTATCATGCGGTCACGGTCGGCTGGTTCACCAGCGAACTTGTCCGAAGGGTGACGGGTCAAACGGTCGGCCAATGGCTCGCCGACAATGTCGCGACCCCGCTCGACCTGTCGCTCTATTTCGGCGTGCCCCGCGCCGACCAGCAGCGCGTCGCGAGGCTCGTTCATCGCGATCCCGCGCAGGCAGCCGCCGTGATAGAGGCTAGCATGGCGCCCGGCTCGCTGCCGTGGCAGGTGATGACGATCAACGGAGCCCTGTCATTCGCGGCGGATTTCGGCAAAGGCAGCCTGAACGACCCGCATGTGCAGTCGATGGAGCTTGCAGGGGCAGCGCTTGTGGCTGATGCCCGGTCGCTGGCGACATTTTACGCGGCCTGCCTCGCCCCGATCGACGGCATCCGCCTTCTGTCCGACGAGGTCATCGCCGATGCGATCCGTCCCGTCTCGACCGGCAAGCAATTCGGTCTGGAAGAAGAAGGCCCGGCATGGGGCGCAGGGCTCATGATCCCCTGGCGCGTGCAGCCCATGCTCGGCGGATCCAGCTTCGGGCACGACGGTATGGGCGGCAGTCTCGCTTTCGCGTCGCCGGAGCGAGAAGTTGGCTTCGCCTATGTTCGCAATGGCATGGCGGCTGGCGGGGTCGAAGATCCTGAAGTCTATGCCGTGGTGAAGGCGCTTGACGATATTCTCGATGAAAGGATCAAGGCATGACATTGGACCCCGTTCTGGCCGAGATATTGAAGGCCATCCCATCGGAAGTGGAACTGCCGATCGACTGGCCCGGCCAACGTGCGAATGCCGCATCACTGCTGCCTCTGATCTTAGGTCCGGCACCCATTACGGAGGTCGCGGGGGTGGACGCGCGGAACATCGACGGACCGGGCGGCCCGGTGCCCCTGCGCATCTATCGCCCGACCAAACCGACGACGATCACCCTGCACTACATCCACGGCGGCGGCTGGACGATCGGCGATCTCGACACGGTGGACCATACGATCCGTTATCTGTGCGAAGCGCTGCCCGCGGTAATCGTGTCGAGCACCTACCGCCTCGCCCCCGAACATCCTTTCCCTGCCGCCTATGAGGACTCGCTTGCCGCCGCGCAGTGGGTTCTCGACAATGTCGATGCCCTTGGCGGCGATGTCCGGCAGGTCGTGATCGCAGGCGATAGCGCGGGGGGCAATCTGGCCGCGACGACGGCCATCGGCTTGCGTGACGCGGCAAGGGAAAGAGGCGAGACAGGTCCCCACCCGCTCAAGGCGCAGCTTTTGCTCTACCCCTCAGTCGACCTGCGTGCCGAAGGTTGGGCATTTCCCTCCCGCGTGGCGAATGCCGACCCCAGCCTGCAGGCCGACACTTTGCGGGCGACGGCGGATGCCTATATCGGCGACAGCGACCCGAACGACTGGCGGCTCTCGCCGCTCGGAGCGCAGGATCTGTCCGGCCTGCCCCCTGCCCTCATCGTCGTCCTGTCGGTCGATCCCCTGCGCGATGAGGCGATCGCATATGCGGAACGGCTGCGTCAGGCGGGAGGCCGCGCCGAAGTGATCGAGTTCTCGAACCTGATCCATGGCTTCACCCATTTAAGGCGCATCATCCCCGCCGCAGCCGTGGCATCAGACGAGGTTTTAGAGCAATTTCGGAGCCTGCTTCACACGACCTGAGGCAAACTGAGTAAGAAAAGCATTGCCATCGTTTGCAAGAAGGGCTTTCTCATCTGGTGCCTCAGACCAAACGTCCATCCGCGAAGATAACTAGCGACACGCCTGCCTCGTCATCCGAAACAGGCGTGCTGCAAGCCCGTACCTTGCAGGAAATGGCGAAGCTGGCGGGCGTATCCGCTGCAACAGTTTCCCGTGCTTTGGCGGACAATAGCCTTATCGCCTTGAAGACGCGCAGGCGCATCCAGGCTTTGGCAAAGGAGGTCGGCTTTTCCGTGAACCCGGCCGCGCGCATGCTGCGCACGCGCCAGTCGCACACGATCGCGCTCGTCCTGCCGCTGGGCCATGAAAAGGGACAGCATTTAAGCGACCCGTTCTTCATGGCGATGCTGGCCTATCTTGCCGACGCGGTGTCGCAGCGGGGCTATGATCTGCTCTTTAAACGCATCGAACCGGAACATGACAACTGGTTGCGCCAGATTATCGACAGCAGCCGGGTCGATGGCGTGCTGGTGGTGGGTCAATCGGATCAGGCCGCCGTGTTGCAGGAGGTCGGCTTGACCTATGAGCCGATGGTGGTGTGGGGCCAATATAGCCCTGAACAAAGTTATTTGTCGGTGGGGGTCGACAATGTGGAGGGTGGCCGCATCGCGGCGGCACGGCTGATGGCACAAGGGCGCCGAAAGCTTGCCTTCCTGGGCAATATCGGCGTTCCTGAATTTGCTGCGCGCTATGAAGGTTTCCTGTCGTCAGCGTCGTCCGATACTCCGCAGCCTCCCGTCCTGATCCCAGCACATCTCACTTCCCAGGACGCGTTTGCCGCTGCGGAAACGCTTTTCCGGGAGCATCCCGATGTGGATGGCGTGTTTGCTGGGTCCGACGTCGTGGCGATGGGCGTGATCCGAGCCGCAGCCGCGCTGGACCGATCCGTCCCGCAAGATCTGTCGGTCATCGGTTTCGACGACGTGCCGATCGCGGCGCAAAGCAACCCGCCGCTGACGACGATCCGCCAGGATCTGGAACGCGGCTCCGCGCTGATGTGCGACTTGTTGTTCAAGCGGATGAAGGGCGAGGCGTGTGAATCGGTGCGCCTCGCTCCTGAATTGATCGTACGCATCTCGGCCTAGGGTCAGGACCTATTAAATCTCTTGCCGAGCGGAAGATTGATTGATTCAATGGCTGCGTGAGGAGACGTTGCCATGAGTGATGTGATTTGGCTGTCGGAGGCGCAGATGCGCCGGATCGAGCCCTATTTCCCTCTTTCTCACGGCGTGCCGCGGGTGGATGATCGTCGGATCATCAGCGGTATCATCTTCGTCATCAGGAACGGCTTGCGATGGCGCGATGCGCCCGCCGACTATGGTCCGCCCAAGACGATCTATAATCGTTTCATCCGGTGGAGTCGGCTCGGTGTGTTCAACAAGATTTTCTCCGCCCTTTCGGCGCAAGGCGGCAAGCCAGACCAGTTGATGATTGATGCGACGCATCTGAAGGCGCACCGGACAGCTGCCAGTCTGCTCAAAAAGGGGCTGTTCCCAGACGTATCGGACGCACCAAAGGCGGCCTGAACTCGAAGCTCCACGCCGTGTGCGACGGCAAGGGCAGGCCACTGGTCATGCTGCTAAGCGAGGGCCAGATGAGCGACTACAAGGGAGCAGCCCTGATGCTCGACGCTTTGCCCCGTGCCAAAGCCCTGCTCGGCGATCGAGGCTATGACGCCGACTGGTTCCGCAAGGCCCTCGCCGAACGCAACATCACGGCCTGCATCCCGTCAAAGCGGAACCGGAAGGTCCCGATCCCGCACGACGCTATGCTATATCGCCAGCGTCACAAGATCGAGAATATGTTCGGCAGGCTCAAGGACTGGCGGCGCATCCATACCCGCTACGATCGCTGCGCTCACACCTTCATGTCAGCCATCTGCATCGCAGCAACCGTCATCTTCTGGATTAATCAATGAGTCCTTCTCTGATTGGGGCCTTTGGGTCAAGCTGCATCCTCAGTATCGTGACCGCTCCCATGGATCACTTGCTTCTCTCCGCGATCGACGCTTGGTCGCCGCATAATGGGGTTAGAAGAACGAGGCGCTTCAATCTGAGCCTCGACCTTCAGACATGCTGAGGTTCTGGACTCACTGCGAAGTCGGCTCGCCCATCGTCCCCATGGGAACGATCGCTTCCCACCCGGCTTGGGCGGAAACTGATTTATCTCCTCACACAGCCGCGACCGCCGACGCTTTACCCCAGCGGAAGTCGGTTTGATCGGTCCACATGCGATGTAAAATGACGGCGAGCTTTCGTGCGACGGCGACGCGTGCCTTTGCCAATCCGCGGCGTTGCGCGATGCGCATGCCCCACGCTTTCAGTGTCGACCATTTCGTGCAGCGCGTCAGCAATGTATGCGCGGCTTCGTAGAGAGCGGTGCGAGCGAGTTCGTCCCCACATCGACTTATGCGGCCCTGAATGTCCGTTTCGCCTGATTGGTAGCGGCGCGGCGTAAGACCGAAATGCGCCCCGACGTCGCGTGACCGCCGGAAGCGTTCAGGCTGATCAACCGTCGCGCGAAAAGTCAGCGCAGTAAGCGGTCCAACTCCAGGTACCGTCATCAGCCGGCGACAGACAGGTTCGACACGAACGGCATCCAGAACCCGCTTTGTCAGACGTGCAAGTTCAATGGCCATCGTCGCTAGGATAGCCAGTAATGGTTCGACAATGTCTGTGATGCCAGCATCCGCCGAGGCGAGCTCTCTGGCGCGCGGTGCGAACATTTTCCGACCAGGCGTGCCGAGCTTTAGCCCTGCCTCGCGTAAGACCGCACGGACCTCGTTCTCAATGTCGCGCTGCTTGTTCAGCACCATCCGCCGAGCACCAAGCAGCGCGCGGGCAGAGCGGCACGGCGGGCTCTTCACATGTACTGCCCGATACCATCCTGTGCGGATGATTTGAGCCAGGCCGCGAGCATCATTACGATCACTCTTATTGGGCATTGCGCCCATTGCGGCCTTAGCCGCGCGAGTTTCGATACACAGCACCGGAAGCCCGGCTCGGGCCATCCCCTGATGCAGCCAGGATGCCAGTGAACAGGCCTCAAGACCAATACGCTCGATCGGTAAGTCGAGTGCGGCGAAGGCATCGATTAAGGCAGCGGGGTCGCTCGACGCGCGAAGTTCGCGTTCGATCTTGCCTACCTCATCGACGATACAGATCGCTGTCTCTTCCAACGAAACATCCAGTCCGGCATAGTAGCGCATGGTTGCTCCTCCTTATGGTTGTGGCCGCTCAACACGGACCACGTCTTACCATTTTGCGAGGAGCAGCCACCCAAGCGATTCAGGGTCGGCCCCAATCACCCCATCTGATCTTAGCTCGCTAGGCTTTTGGGCGACGATTCAGGTTGGGCGCGATCAAGAGCTGCCTTGGCCAATAGCAGCGCGCCTCTCAGTCCGACATCGGCTTCCAGTTGAGGTGGTTGTATGATCTGGCCTACCGTGCCACGCTCAGCGAGATAACCAGCCGCTAAATGTTCGGCATGGACACGGACGCGGTCCAGAAGCCCGGGCGTACCCATCACTCCGCCGCCAAACACGATGCGACCGGGAGAAAGCATTGCCAGCATGGAGGCCACCAGATGGCCGAGATACCACGCCACAATGTCATGCGCGGGGTGATTCTCATCCAGCTGTGACAAGGAGCGGCCCCAACGGGCGATGATGGCGGGACCACTCGCCAATCCTTCCACACAGGCGCCATGATAGGGGCAACAACCCGGGAAATCCGTGTCCATCGGATGACGGGGAGGCACCAAGTGACCCATCTCCGGGTGCCGCAGTCCGTGAAGAGCGCGCCCATCAAACACCGCGCCGCCACCTATGCCCGTTCCCACCGTCACATAGATCAAACCCTGTCCGCAGGCTTCACCCCCTGCCTCGACTTCAGCCAAGGCGGCAGCGTTGACGTCGGTGTCGATTTCGATGGGCACCGCAAATGCCTCGCGCAGAGGCTCGACCAGCGATACTCGGCTCCATCCGGCTTTGGGCGTATCCGTCAAGGAACCCCAGTTGGGCCGTGATTGATCAAGCTCGATCGGACCGAAGCTGGCAACGCCCAAGCTGGCCAGGCGCCCATATTGCTGTTGCGCCTGCCGTAGGAAGTCAACCATGCGCCCGATCGTATCTGCCGGGTGGGTCGTTTCTATGCGCGTACGCGTCAGCCACTGGCCTTCGCCATTCGCCAGCGCGCAAATGAATTTCGTGCCGCCCGCTTCGATGCAGCCGTATAGCGGCTTTGCTCCTACGTCCATCTTCACTCCCATTCGCAGGCGGGCTGCGGTTGCACGACGTCACCGTCGAAGATGAGCGAGAACACCGGCGCGACCGTACCGCCGAACATGGCGCGACGCTCCTTCCGCGCCTGCGGGGGCTCCGTTCCCTTCGCTCCTGGATAGTCGATAAAGCTGATCACGTTTCCTTCGCTCGACACCCACCAACAATAAGCCTGAAGTGGTGAATCGACAGGATTGGCAGCGACCAGGCCGGTCCCGTTCAGTGGACGCCATGGACCAGCGAAACGCTCTGCCACCATGCCGTAAAGGCCAGTAGGAGCCCCCACGTCAGCTGCATGGCGGCGGCCGTGGCTGGACCAGAAGCAATAATATAGTCCGTCGCGGACGATCACATGCGGTCGTTCCATCTCACTGTTCACGCCAACCGCTTCGATCAGCGGCGGCTGCAGAGTCCAGCCGTCCATGGTGCGGGTCGCCAGGCCGATAACGCCATCCAGCCTGTTGTCCGTCCATCCAGCCGAACCGGTGAACAGCAGATACTCAGCCCCATCTGCCGGATCCCGGAAAAAGCATGGATCACGAAAGCCCCAGATGCCATGGGCAGGCGCGACGATCTGGTCGGCAATCTTGTACCAGTGGCCATCGGCCGCGACGGATTGAACCGGCTTAGACCAATTGCGGAAGACAGGCATGTCGCCGTCGAATTCAAATTCGGCATGCGTTTCAAAGAGCCGCTGCTCGAAGCTGTGGGGCCCGTCCCGCTGGCCTGTTGCCGTGAAATACAAAGTGACGGTCCGGCCATCTTCCGCAAGTACTGAGCAACCGGACCATTCCCGACTGCCAGGCGACCATCCATCGGGCAATAACCAGCCGTGATCCCGCCACCCGTCCGTACCACGACTTGTAAAGCGAATGCGGGCGATGTCGTGGCGGTCTTCCGGATCGTCCAGCATCGCAGTTGCCAGAAAGAACCAATATTCGCGTTCATCAGCAATGACAGGGCTGCCATCCGGCCGGGTTAGCTGCCACATGTCCCACAGGTCGAGACCTTCGATCACCCGGGCGGGCGGCATATGTTGTATGAGGGGCAGACGGCTAAATTTCTGGTCGCGGGCGTGAGCGATCCATTCCTTGGAAAGATGGGTCCCCATCGTTTGAGGATGGTTGATGGCATTGCCATTCCCTGACATTCCGATCGGCATCTTCCCTCCTGAGCGCGTCAAAGCTGTAAAGACACACACATGGCCCGCGCTTGCAATCCATTGCAGATGCCGTATGCTGCAATCCATTGCAAGGTGGTTTTGTGTGAAGTTCGTTTATTGACGCGCTAAAATGATCACTTTCGGAGGGGGCAGCGGCTATCAAGTCGATTGCTGGTCCTCAGGACGGGCGTCCCAGGCTGATCTGCACACAGTCTGGGACGTCATGCCACGGCAAATGACGGCTGTTGTCTCAGCGCGCTATCGCCCATTTGATGAAAATCATTATCTGAAGTGTCTGCTTCGAACGCGCGAGAAGGTAATCCGCTGCGTGGATCAGCCGGATTGTTGGGGCCTGCTCGATGCTACCTGCCGTCATTCTCGGCCTGCATTACCGCCACGTCGTAGGTTGGGCTGTCAGCGACAGGATGAAGAATGACTTGGCGATCAGGGCATTAGATATGGCGGTGCGCCTGCGCCAGCCTCCGGAGGGCTGCTTTTTCCATTCGGATCGGGGCAGCCAAGGCGGATTCAACCGGTCGTCGCAACACCGGCTTCATACTGTGCGACCAGGAACTGGTCGAGGACTTCTGCGGGGGTTCTCCAGCCAAGCGTTTTCCGTGGACGCGTGTTCAGCGCGTGAGCAACGGCGTCGAGATCGCCTATGGAGTGCCGGCTAAGGTCGGTGCCCTTAGGGAAGTACTGTCGTAGCAAGCCGTTGGTATTCTCATTCGATCCGCGTTGCCACGGGCTTTGCGGGTCGCAGAAGTAGATTTCCAAGCCGCTGTCGATCTTGAGCTTTGCGTGCTGGGCCATCTCTGCTCCCTGGTCCCAAGTCAGCGATTGCCGGAGCTTCTCCGGTAGTTCGCGCATGGATTGGACGATGGCTTTGCGGACAGCTTCTGCCCCATGGCCGGCCAGCGGTTGGCGGTTCCTGATGCCTTGTCCATGTTGATATCCGTCCTCTCGCGGCAAATGCAGCAGCATGGTGAATCTGGAACTTCGTTCGACCAGGGTGCCGATCGCCGAGCTATGCAGTCCGAGGATGAGATCGCCTTCCCAATGCCCGGGAACTGCCCGATCCTCGACTTCCGCAGGACGCTCGCTGATCATGATGGCGTCACCGATGAAGGATTTTCCGCGCCCTCGTGCGCGTTCACGCGGCGTTCGTAGAGCCCGACCCGAGCGCAGACATGCCGTCAACTCCTGACGCAAGGCGCCTCGCCCCTGAATATAGAGGGACTGATAGATGGCCTCATGACTGATGCGCATGGCGGGATCCTCAGGGTAATCAATCCGTAGCCGATGAGCGATCTGCTCGGGGCTCCAGGCCACCGACCATCGTCGACTTTGTCGATGTACCGCACGGCGCTTCTTCCATATCACCTGCGGCCCGGCAAAGCCGATACCATCAGCATCCGTGATCTGACCGGTAAGGCGTTCTTCCACGTACATGCGCAATGCCGGATTGCTGGCCAGCTTCCCGGGGCGCGGGCGACGGCCGGCGCGGTGAGCGTGCCACTGTGCGGCGATCGGGCGATATTCCAGATTGCCGCCACGCGTGGCGGCATTGCGCCGCACTTCGCGCGAGATAGTACTGGCTGAACGTCCAAGTTTGCGGGCAATGGCGCGGATCCCGAAACCTCGCGCAAGTTCGAGAGCAATTTCCTCTCGCTCCTGGAAGCTCAGAAATCGACCACTGAGTGCTGGCGCCGATGGCGCCAAATGTGTTGGCGGCATACCTCCCGAACTCCGAAACCAACGTGGCCCCAGCGGTGTCGAAATACCGGCATCCGCAGCAGCATCTTCACTGCTACGCCCTCGAGCGATCGCTTGCCAGAAGCGGAAATGGTGCTCACGCTGCCAGGCAGGTGGGCGCCCCGGGGAGCGCAACCTCTCTCGGGTGCAGCGTTCTGATGCTCGACGGCCTGCCATGTTCACAACCTCCAATTTCTTGGTGTTGCGACGACCGGTTGAATCCGCCCAATATTGCTCCTACGCCTATCAAAAGAAGCTGCAGGCCTACGGCCTGCGTCCATCAATGAGCGGCAAGGGTAATTGCTACGACAACGCCTTTGTTGAGACGTTCTTCAAACCCTGAAGGCGGAACTCATCTCTGCGCGGCATCAGCCCGCTCGTGGTCGAAGCCAAGGTGGCAGAATGAGATAGGTGACCGGCACAAGACCGTTACAAATCTATTCTGCGCCCATTGGAAGTCCGACTTCTGAGCGCATTGAAGACCATCCGCTCAGAACCAGGAGTCAGACACGCTCCCAAATCGCTGCGATCCCCTGGCCGCCGCCGATGCACATCGTCGCCAGCCCGTAGCGTGCGCCGACACGGCGCAGTTCATGGACCAGCTTGGTAGTGATAATCGCCCCGGTCGCGCCGATCGGATGACCCAGCGAAATGCCGCTGCCATTAGGGTTCACCTTTGCTGGATCAAAGCCCAGTTCCTTTGACACAGCACAAGCCTGCGCGGCGAAAGCCTCGTTAGACTCAATAACGTCGAGATCGGCGATGGTCAGTCCTGCCTTTTCCAACGCCCTGCGTGTGGCAGGCACCGGCCCGATGCCCATATAAGCGGGATCGACACCTGCGTGGCCGTAGGACACCAGCCGCGCCAAAGGCTTGAGACCACTGGCGCTCACCGCCGCCGCACTCGCCAGAACGACCGCCGACGCGCCGTCATTGATGCCAGACGCATTTCCTGCCGTGACGGTGCCTTCCTTCTGGAAAACGGGCTTCAGCTTGCCGAAGTCGTCCACTGCCGCGTCGGCCCGGACAAACTCATCGGTGTTGAACGGCACGAGTTTGCGACGCACCAGCACATCGACCGGCACAATCTGATCCTTGAAATAGCCCTGCGCCATGGCGTTGGCCGCGCGCTTCTGGCTCACGAATGCCAGTTCATCCTGCTCCTCCCGTGAAATGCCGTAGCGGGCGGCCACATTCTCCGCCGTCACGCCCATATGGATCGCTTGGAAGGGATCGGTCAGCGCGCCGATCAGGCCATCCTGCGCTACCGCATCGCCCATCTTCTGGCCCCAGCGCGCAGCGGGCAGGAAATAGGGCGCGCGGCTCATCACCTCCGCGCCGGCGCCGACGGCGATTTCGCAGTCCCCCAGCATGATCGACTGCGCGGCAGAGATGATCGCCTGCAAGCCCGATCCGCATAGGCGATTGACGGTTAGCGCAGGGCATTCCTGCGGCACGCCCGCCCCGATGGCAGCGATGCGCGCGGCATAGGCATCTCGCGGTTCGCAATGTACGACGTTTCCCAGCACGACGTTGCCAATTTGAGCCGCATCCACGCCCGCCCGCTCGATCGCCGCCTTGGCGACATGAGCGGCCAATTCACCCGGCTTTTGATCCTTCAGCGACCCGCCGAAGCTACCAATGGCGGTTCGTGCCGCCGACAGCAGAAAAACGTCCGTCATGTTTGTGACTCTCTCTAAGCGTTAAGGTCTTCGAACCGGCGCCCTTCGGCCGCCAGCTGCTCGATCAGGGGAGCGGGCGTCCAGGCCCAGCTATTGCGGCCCGCAGCATAGCTGCGCAGCCGATCCAGCAGCACGGGCAAGCCGATCAGGTCGCCTTGGAACATCGGCCCGCCCCTTGCGGGAGAAAAGCCGTAGCCGTGCAGAAAGGTCATATCGACGTCAACCGGCCGACTGGCGATCCTTTCGCCCACAATCCGCGCGCCTTCGTTGATGAGGGTTAGCAGACAGCGCTCGACGATTTCCTCGTTGCTGATGGCACGACGGGTCAGACCGATCTCGGCCGAATAATCCTCGATCAGTTTGATTACTTCGGGATCAGGCTCCGCCGTCCGCCCGTCGGGATAGGCGTAGATGCCCTTCCCCGTCTTCTGCCCGAAGCGGCCTAGCTCGCAAATTTTGTCTATGACGCCAGAATAGGGCCTATGGGGCTGCTCCACCGCGCGGCGCTTGCGGATCGCCCAACCTATGTCCTGGCCTGCCAGATCCATCGTCCGGCACGGTCCCATGGCCATGCCCCATTGTTCCAGCGCGGCGTCGATCTGATGCGGCAGCACGCCTTCTTCAAGCATGAACCAGACCTGCCGCAGATATTCCTCGAACATACGGTTGCCGATGAAGCCATCGCATACGCCAGATACGACGCAGACCTTGCCCATGCGCTTGCCGAGCGCCATGGCAGTCGCCAGCACATCGGGCGCCGTCTCGCGCCCGCGCACGATCTCCAGGAGGCGCATGATATTAGCGGGCGAGAAGAAGTGCAGGCCTACGACGCGCGAGGGATTATGCGTCAGGGCCGCGATGGCGTCGAGGTCTAAGGTCGATGTGTTGCTCGCTAGGATCGTATCAGGCCGGACGATCGGGTCTAGGCCGGTGAATATCTGCTGCTTGACCGCCATATCCTCGAACGCGGCCTCGATGACGAGATCGACCTCGCAGAGCGCATTGAGCGTGGGCGCAGGGGTGAAGGCGGCGATGCGCGCTTCCGCCACGTCGGCGCCGATCCGCCCCTTCTCCACCTCGCGGGTCAGCGTCTTACGGATGGCCGCCTCCGCCTTGGCGAGCGCTTCGGAGCGGAGTTCGACCATAGTCACGGGCAGCCCCGCATTAAGCAGAGCGATGGTAATGCCCGTCCCCATCAGCCCGCCGCCGACAACGCCGACCCGCTGGATCGCCCGCGGTTGCGCATCCGACGAAAGGCCCGGAACTCTGCTGACCGCCCGCTCCCCGAAGAAGGCGTGGCGCAAGCCGCGTGAGGCAGGCGATTGCACCAATTCGCTAAAAAGCGCCGCTTCCCGTGCCAACCCTGCAGCGAGGTCGTCCGACAGCCCAGCCACGCATTCGAGGATGTAGCCGGGCGCCATATTGAGGCCAGGGCGCAGCTTTGCGCGGCGGGTCTCCACCGCTTTCGCGGCGTCGATAGGGATCGCGAGGTCGCTAGTTCGTCGCATTGGAGGCAAGGCAACGCGTGCGGTCTCTAGCGCAGCTTCCACCACATCGCCGTCCACGAGCTGATCGATTAGTCGCAGTTTCAGCGCCTGCTGCGCCATCAGCGGCTTGCCCGAAAGCATCATGTCGAGCGCTGCGCCAGCGCCGATCAGCCGCGGCAGCCGCTGCGTACCTCCCGCGCCGGGCAACAGCCCCAGCGTCACTTCGGGCAGGCCCAGCCGCGTTCCGGCCTGCGCGATGCGGTAATGGCCGGCCATCGCGAGTTCCAGCCCGCCGCCCAGCGCCATGCCATGGATCGCCATGATGACCGGCTTCTGGCTGGCCTCGACCAGTGCGATCATTTCCCGCAGTTCCCCAATCCGCCCGGGATCACCTTCGAAGTCGCTGATGTCCGCGCCGCCGCAGAACAGCCGCCCTGCGCCTGCCAAGACGATCGCGCGGCAGGCCGGATCGTTCGCTGCCAAGCGGAGCGCGGCGCCGATCTCCTCCACAAAGCCGTTGCCGACCGACAAAGCATTGACCGGACCGTTGTTGAGGCGCAGCACCATGGTCGCGCCGACACGGCTCATCTCGACAGACATGATCTCCCTTTCGATCAGAAGGCGTCGGAGCCCATTGCCATGATCGGCGCTTCGCCGCCGGCAATAGTCGCGGCCAGGCCCTGCGCCTGTGGCAGCACCCTCAAAGCATAGAAGTTGGCGACCGCGCGCTTGCCCTGATGCAACGCGCTGTCGTCGGTGGCGGCCGCAGCCATGCGGGTCCACATCCATCCCATGGCAACCAGTGCGAACAACCGCAGATAATCGACCGCTGCCGCTCCTGCCGCATCTAGTCCCGCTCCCCGCAGCGAGGCCGTCACCCCGCGCAGCAGCGACAGCGCCTCACGCGTCCTGTCCGCGATGACGAGGTCGCCCGCTGTCTCCAGATCCGCCGCGATGGAGGCGAAAAGGCCCTCGACCACCGACCCGTCGGCCAAGGCCAGCTTGCGCCCGACCAGATCCATCGCCTGCACCCCGTTGGTGCCCTCATAGATTTGGGCGATGCGGACATCGCGGACATATTGCTCCATACCCCATTCGCGAATGTAGCCATGGCCGCCGAATACCTGCTGCGCTTGCACCGCGCTTTCGAAACCAAAGTCGGTGAAGGCCGCCTTCACCACGGGGGTCAACAGAGCGACCAGCGCATCGGCCTTGGCCCTTTCGGTTGCGTCCGGGTGAGCATGAGCCCGGCCCAGCTGCAATGCCGTCCAGCCGGCGAGCGCCCGCCCCGCTTCGACAAAGGCACGGATGTTGAGCAGCATCCGCCGCACATCGGCATGCTCGATGATCGGTACCGGCCCGCGCGCACCATCGGCGCTGCGGCCCTGCAAGCGTTCCTTGGCATAGGCGACAGCCTGCCCATAGGCACCCCCAGCGATGCCCAGTCCCTGGATGCCGACCATCAGACGTTCTGCATTCATCATCGTGAACATGGCGGCCAGACCTCGATGATGCGCGCCGACCAGCCAGCCGGTCGCGCCGTCATAGTTCATGACGCAGGTCGGCTGGGCATGGATGCCCATCTTCTTTTCCAGCGCCCCGACCGACAGGCCGTTCGGCCGCGTGAAGTCGCCGTGGGCATCGGGCAAATATTTAGGCACTAGGAAGAGACTGATCCCCTTCACGCCCTCCGGTGCGTCAGGCAAGCGGGCGAGGACTAGATGAACGATATTGCCGCCGAAATCATGGTCGCCCGAAGAGATGAACATCTTCGTGCCCGTTACTGCATAGCTGCCGTCACCCAGCGGTTCTGCCTTGGTCTTGAGTAGAGCGAGGTCGGTGCCCGCGCCGCTTTCGGTTAGCGCCATCGCGCCCGTCCATTCACCGCTGACCATCCGCGGCAGATAGGTGGATTTGAGCTCATCGCAGGCATGCGCCATAATCGCCTCGCACGCGCCGCGTGTCAGGCCGGGGAACAGTCCAAAAGAGAGGTTAGTGGCCGATACCATCTCGTCCAGCCAGAGCTGAAGGATGAAGGGTAGACCCTGCCCGCCATATTCGGGCGCCGCTGACACGGAGGTCCAGCCGGTCCGCGCGAAATCGCGCCAGGCTTCAGCAAATCCACGCGGCGTTTGGACCGTTCCGTCGACCAGCTTGCTGCCCTGCTCGTCCCCCTCGCGGTTTAGCGGATGCAGACGGTCGGCGCACATGCGCCCAGCCTCCTCCAGCACCGCTGCGGCGAGGTCGGCATCCACATCCTTGCCGATCCCGGCCATCTCCGCATCGAAGTCGAGCATGTTCAGGAGGAAGCGGTAATCATCGATCGGCGGAATATAACTGTACATCGGAAATCCCCCAGAATTTCACCTGTGTCTATACCAAACATCTGTTACAGTCAACGATGCGAGGTTCGTTGTTTGATGCCATCAGCTATGCGTGGCGGAATATCGTGACGATCTGGGCAGCAATTTGGGCAGAGTTCAACCTGCCGCGACGATACCACTCCGAAACCGAGTTCAGCTGCGACAGCAATAGATTGCGATAGATTGATCGATCTATTCCTGATGGCAATGGCAATCCTTCCACTAGATCCCGGAACAGTTTTTCGAACCGGTCGCGCCGAGCAATTAGCTGTTCGCGAACCACCTCGGGCACTTCGCGGAAATCATTCATCATTGGCAGCGTCAAAGAATCAGGCGCCAATTGGATTTCGAGAAAGGCCCCGCAGGCTGCTTCAAGTTTCGTCCAGGGATCATGTTGTGCGCCAACGGCCTCAGCGATCCTGTCCTGAGCCGCGTCTAATGCCCCATTATGCAGTTCAACGAACAGCGCGTCCTTCGATTTGATATGATGGTAGAGTGATCCGCCCAGAACACCCGCCTGTTCGCCGATTTCCCGCATCGACGTGCCCCTGTAGCCCTTGCGCGCGAACAGCTGCGCGGCAATCTCCAGTATTTCCCGGCGGCGGTTCGGCCGCTCGCGATCCACGTCGGAAGAAGACAGGCTCTTAGACACCATGGCGCGCTAGCACACCAGCCACGCCCTGATCACCTGCTTTGTTGATCCAGGCGCAATTGGCTCGCTCGTTCGAAAATCTTTGTGGTCAAGGGCTCAGGGTCAGAGGAGCGCATAGCAACGTGGAACTCCACAGGTGCGAGCGCTGGCATCCCGTCCAGTTCTACAAGATCGCCTCGGGTCATATCCGCGCACACCATCGGTTCAGGAAAAATGCCGATACCTCCACCCGCCTTCGCAATGTCAACCATCATTCTGGCGTTATTGCAAAGGTTGAGCGACTGCTGCTCGATGCGCGATGCCGCGATAGCCTCCCGCATGCGGCCATGTATCGGTGAATGGCTGGCCAGAGACCAAACGGGAACGGGACGATCTGGCGAAGCTGCACAAAAGGACGCAGCTACTTCAGGGCTAGCGAGCCAGACCAGTTCCACTGCTCCGATCGGGCATACTTGCAGCGACGGATGGGCGACCGGCCCGGCCGCAAAAGCGATATCGGTCGTACCCTTGAGCAGTTGTTGAATGAGGTTTGCAGTAAGGTCTATTTCAAGCTCAAGACTGACCAAAGGCATGTCTGCCTTTAATGCGGAGAGAAAGGCGGGAAGGCAACTTGCTGCAACGATCTCGCCCGTTCCGATGCGAACAACACCGCTCGCTTCGCCATAACCTCCGCAGCGCAGCAAGGCAGTGTGCATGTCACCCCAAAGCATTCGGCAATCGCGAACAAGCTGTCGGCCTGACGGTGTCAAGGTCATGCTTCTGCCCTCACGACGGAAAAGGGACGCACCTAAATGCGCCTCCAATTCGCGGACCCGGGCCGAAATGGTGGGCTGGGTTGTATTCAGCCGCTCGCCAGCAGCGGCAAAGGTGCCGAGCCGTTCGATCCAGAGCAGGGTTTCAATATGGTACATGCTGATCCGACTTATAGGCATTGATGATGATTAATTAAAAAAACAAATCATTGGAAGTGATCAATCTCTCGCGTCAAAAAGAAATTCGACTCGAGGAGATAGCAATGGTCAAGAAGCTCTACCCCGATGCTGCGTCTGCGTTGGAGGGCCTTCTCTTCGACGGCATGCATCTTTGTGCAGGCGGCTTTGGACTTTGCGGAATTCCCGAGCGGCTGATCGACGCGATCCGTGATTCGGGGGTCAAAGACCTCACCATCGCCTCCAACAACGCCGGGATCGACGGCGAAGGATTGGGCAAGCTGCTGCGCACGCGGCAGGTCAAGAAGATGATCTCCTCCTATGTCGGCGAGAATAAGGAATTTGAGAGGCAATATCTGAGCGGCGAGTTGGAGGTGGAGTTCTGCCCCCAGGGCACGCTGGCCGAGCGCTGCCGCGCTGGCGGCGCTGGCATTCCGGGTTTCTACACCAAGACGGGCGTCGGCACGGCGGTGGCCGAGGGCAAGGAAGTCAAGAATTTCGACGGGCAGGATTATATCCTGGAACGCGGGATCTTTGCCGATGTCTCCATCATCAAGGGCTGGAAGGCGGACGAGAGCGGCAACCTGATCTTCCGCAAGACCGCGCGCAACTTCAACCAGCCGATGGCGACGGCCGCCAAGATCTGCGTTGCCGAAGTCGAGGAAGTGGTGCCGGTCGGCAGCCTCGACCCCGACGCGATCCACCTGCCCGGTATCTATGTGAAGCGCATGATCGTCGGCGCGCCTTACGATAAAAAGATCGAATTCCGCACCGTTCGCCAGAGGGAGACCGTATAATGGCCCAAGAAACCAAAGGCTGGACTCGTGACGAGATGGCTGCGCGGGCGGCCGAGGAACTGAAGGACGGTTTCTACGTCAATTTGGGCATCGGCATCCCGACGCTGGTGGCGAACCATATTCCCGCTGGCGTGGAAGTCACGCTTCAGGCGGAAAACGGCATGCTGGGCATCGGGCCTTTCCCTTATGAGGGTGAGGAGGATGCGGACCTGATCAACGCTGGCAAGCAGACGATCAGCGAGCTGCCGAACTCGGTCTATTTCTCCAGCGCCGACAGCTTTGCGATGATCCGTGGCGGGCATATTGACCTGACCGTGCTGGGCGCGATGGAGGTTGCCGAGAATGGCGACATCGCCAACTGGATGATCCCCGGCAAGATGATCAAGGGCATGGGCGGCGCGATGGATCTGGTCGCGGGCGTCAAGAAGATCATCGTCGTCATGGAGCATACGTCCAAGGACGGCGCGCCCAAGTTCATTCCGGCCTGCACCCTGCCGCTGACCGGCAAGAATGTGGTCGACATGATCGTCACCGACCTCGCCGTATTCCAGCGTCCCGACCATGACAGCCCTTTCCGGCTGCTCGAGGTCGCGCCGGGCGTGACGGCGGAGGAAATCGCAGCGAAGACCACAGCTCATTACGTATGTAGGGTACGGCCAACATGAGCACCACCGCGGCGCGTTATGTTTCTCGCTTTGGGGCCGGCGTGGATGACGGCGGCAAGGGTGACAAGAACCTCGTTGGTGGCAAGGGCACCAATCTCGACGGCATGCGGGCGATCGGCCTGCCGGTGCCTCCGGGCTTCACCATCACGATCGAAATGCGGACCCGCTATTATCAGGATGGGAGCGTCCTCCCGGAAAGCCCGAGTGCGGATGTTGCCAACGGCATCGCCCGTATTGAAGGCGTAACCGGCAAGAATTACCGCAACGCGGCCGATCCGCTGCTCGTCTCCGTCCGCTCGTGCGCGCGCACTTCCATGCCAACATGATGGACACCGTCCTCAACCTTGGCCTCAAAGACGAAACCGCTCTCGGGCTCGCCGCCGCGTCAGGTGACGAGCGTTTTTTCCCCTTGGGCAGCGATCACCGTTTCATCGAGATGTACTCCGACGTGGTGCTTGGGCTGTGCCATGGCGCGCTGGAGGAAGCCTTCGAAATCACGAAGGAAGATCATGGATACACGCTCGACACTCGAAGACCGCCCACGTTTGGAAGGAGCTCGTCACTGAATAAAAAGACCTTGTTTCACGATCTCGCCTCGATCGCGTTCCGCGAGCAGACTGTCCTCGATTATGTCTCGGTGTCGCCCTATCGCGCTCCGATTGTTCGTCGGGCCGTTGCGCAAGCGGCGGTTAGCAAAAAGATAGCCAATAAAATCGCCTCCCTTCGGAGATCGACTTTTCCGCTGAAGCCGAGGATTTAATAAATGACGCCTCATTCAGTTCCAGCATTGCCGATCTCGCAAAACCCTGATGTCCGGTATCTCGGCCGGCTGTTGGGTGATGTTATCCGGGCTTATGGCGGGGAAAAACTTTACCAGCAGATCGAATATATCCGTTCGGCCTCGGTCGACCGCGCGCGCGGTATCCATGGGGCGGATGTGGTGGACAGCGGAGTGGGGGCGCTGAGCCTCGACAACACTCTGTCCTTCGTGCGCGGCTTCATGCTGTTTTCGATGCTCGCCAATCTGGCGGAGGATCGGCAGGGCGTTGCGGCTGAACCGGGGGCCGATGTGGCCTCTGCCGTGGAAAAGCTCGAGTCACACGGCATCGACCGGGGCGCGATCCTGGACCTGCTCTCTCGCGCCCTAGTTGTGCCGGTGCTGACCGCCCACCCGACCGAGGTGCGGCGCAAGAGCATGATTGACCACAAGAACCGCATCGCTGAGCTCATGCTGCTAAAGGATGCGGGCCGCAGTGACACCGATGACGGTGAAACTCTGGATGAGGCTATCTTCCGCCAGATCGCTTTGCTGTGGCAGACACGTCCGTTGCGCCGGGAAAAGCTGTTCGTCGCGGACGAGATCGATAATGTCCTCGCCTATTTGCTGGATGTGTTCCTGCCGACCTTGCCCGCCCTTTATGCGCGGTGGGAGCGGTTGCTGGGAGCCCGCCCACACAGCTTCTTACGCGTGGGCACCTGGATCGGCGGAGACCGCGACGGTAATCCCTTCGTGCAGGCGCCGCAACTGCGCCTCGCCCTCGCCAAGGGCTGCGATGGTGCACTTGGCTATTATCTGGAGGCGCTTCACGCGTTGGGTGCCGAACTTTCCCTATCGACCGAATTGGCCCATGTGTCGCAGGCCCTGCTCGGTCTAGCCGCGGCCAGTGGCGACCCGTCACCGAGTCGACAGGACGAACCCTATCGCCGCGCCATCTCCGGCATTTATGCTCGGCTAGCCGCCACCTATTGCGTGCTCGTGGGAAAGCCCCCTTCCCGCCCCTCGCCTCTAAACGCGAAGGCTTATGCCGCCCCCGCCGATCTGCGCAGTGACCTTATCATCGTGGCGCAGGGTCTGGCGAGCGCAGGAGACGGGGCGCTGCCCACCGGCGGTGCGCTCGACCGCCTGATCCGTGCGGTCGAGACCTTCGGCTTCCACCTTGCCGCGCTCGACCTCCGGCAGAATAGCGACGTTCATGAGAGGGTCGTCGCCGAACTGCTGAAGGTTGCAGGGGTCGAGCCGGACTATGCTGCGCTCGACGAACATGCGCGCATGGCATTGTTGCGCCGCGAACTGGCGAGCAATCGGCCGCTCGGCACGAATTCCTCGGAATATTCGGAGCAAACCGCATCCGAGCTCGCCATCGTGCACGCCGCCGCCGACGCCCATCGCGCCTACGGCCCGCAATGCATTACCCACTATATCATCTCCAAGGCGGAGAGCGTTTCGGATCTGCTGGAAGTCAACATCCTCCTCAAAGAAGCGGGCCTCTGGCGCGCCGGAGCAGATGGCGCGCCGCCGCAGGCCGCGATCATGGCAGTGCCGCTGTTTGAAACCATCGCCGACCTTGAAGCTGCGCCAAAGATCATGAGCGCTTATTTCGGCCTGCCCGAAATTGCGGGCTTGGCGCAGGAACGCGGTCATCAGGAAGTGATGATCGGCTATTCCGACAGCAACAAAGATGGCGGCTACATCACCTCGACCTGGGGGCTGTATCAGGCGAGCCGCGCGCTGGCCCCGGTCTTTGCGCAAGCGAGAACCGCCATGCAGCTTTTCCACGGGCGCGGCGGAGCGGTGGGACGGGGCGGCGGCTCTTCCTTCGCGGCGATTCAGGCGCAGCCCAAGGGGACAGTGCGGGGCCGAATCCGCATTACCGAACAGGGCGAAGTGATCGCCGCCAAATTCGGCTCGCGCGATGTAGCCACAAGCAATCTCGAAGCGATGACCAGTGCCACTCTGCTCGCCAGTCTCGAGCCGGAAGCCATTTCAGACCGCGACGCGGCGCGTTTTGCCAACGCCATGGACGAGCTGTCGAAGACTGCTTTCGCCGCTTATCGGAACCTTGTTTACGGGACTGCAGGGTTCAAGGAGTTTTTCCGCCAATTGACCCCGATCCAAGAGATTTCCGGCCTCAAGATCGGCTCGCGCCCGGCCAGCCGTACGAAGAGCACGCGGATCGAGGATCTGCGCGCCATTCCTTGGGTGTTCAGCTGGGCACAGGCGCGGGTGATGCTGCCCGGCTGGTATGGCGTGGGTCATGCGCTAGCCGCATTCGAGGACAAGGTGCTGCTGGCCGACATGTCGCAGCACTGGTCCTTCATGCAATCGGCGCTCGCTAACCTGGAGATGGTGCTGGCGAAATCCGATATGGGTATCGCCGCGCACTACTTGTCGTTGATCGAGGATCAGGCGCGAGGCACGGCGATCTTCGATCGTATCCGTAAGGGGTGGGACATGACGCATGACGGCCTACTCACCGCAACGCGTCAGTCGCGCCTGTTGGAAAAGAACCCTAAGCTCGACAGCTCGATCCGCCTTCGTCTGCCCTACATCGAGCCCCTTAATTCGCTTCAGGTCGAACTGATGAGGCGCCACCGCACCGGTGAGGATGATCCGCGCATCAAAGAAGCCCTCGAACTGTCGATCAACGCCATCGCCACAGCTCTGCGCAACAGTGGCTAAACCGCACCCGCTTGAGGTGGCGGATATACTCCGCCGCCGCCGCTGTGCCACACCGTGAGTGGCCGCCTGGCAGCGTGATGTTGATCCAAGCGGCGGATAACTATGGCTCTCCTTGCGCAAGCCGACTGCATCGCCGTCGTGCTCTCATGATCAGGGCCGTGGGGAATAGCGCTCGCTCATGGCGCCGCCGGTGGGCCGCAGTCGTATCGCGCGCTGAACTGGGCCTCGACCATTTCGAGGGGCGCTCTTGGACCGGACTATCCACACGCACTCATGACAGTTGCCTGTGCCTTTCTGCAGACGACAAGGCCGCTCAGATGGAGCAGAAAAAGAGAGTCTGAGGGCCACCGCCACAACCGGGCCGCCAGCTGTCCGCCAGGTCATCATTGAGCGCATGTCACGACCGCCGCTGAGCCCTTGCCCACATTGTCGGGGGAAATTTCATAGCTATGCAGCCCACGCTTCAGCCAAAGTAATTGCTGGACATTCAGTCGCTGAATGCGTGCAATCACGTTCGGTGAGAGCGAAAGCTACGCTGATTAACCGTAACCGGTGTTCTCAGGCCACGGCGGTCCATGGCATGAGTTCGCCGACGGCGCTGGCCGGATGACCCGCAGCCAGCTTACCGAGCGTTTCGGTCAGCCAGGTGTGCGGATTGATACCGGATATCTTGCAGTTCTCGATGAGCGTGGCGATGACCGCCCAGTTGTCGCCGCCTTCATCGGAGCCGGCGAACAGGGCATTCTTCCGATTGAGCACCATCTCGCAGACATTCTGCCCATGTCGGGCACGACGTTGTCGTCTGGTATCGGTGGCATCCCTATTTCGAGCGCACGGTTCGGTGCGAGTATACCGAGGAACGGGCGAACGGCAGAGTCGCCCACATTGTGGTGAGCCCCGGCGAAGTCATCGTAGTTCCGGCTTGGATGTTGGATCGCGAGGTGTGCGATGCGTTCAGCTTGGGTAGCCCTCAGGTTGCCGTAGATGCGTTGACCGATCTCCATAGCCTCTTGATCGACGCGGACCTTCGTAATGCCCTGCTGAGCGGTTTGAACGCTCAGGAGGTAAACGATGAAGACCTTGCCCCCACCAACGCGGCTGCCGGCGCTGCGCCAGTTGATCATGCCGCTCGACACCAGAAGCCTGGACGGTCTGACGAGAGCCCAGCGCGTCGTCGTGGTGGCAAGCCTAGCCAAGTTGTTGATGGCGGCCGCAGGCGTCTCGGACGAGGAGACGACCAATGACGGGCGGTAATCTCCTTCCGATGGCCCTGCTGAGGCGCAAGGCAGTTGTTTACGTCAGGCAGTCGACGCCCCAGCAGGTCAACGGGAACCTGGAGAGTCAGCGTCGCCAGTATGAACTCGTCGATGTTGCGCGCCGCTGGGGATTTCGTGATGTCGAGGTGATCGATGAGGATCTTGGACGCAGCGCGAGCGGTGCAGTGGATCGCCCCGGCTTTGAGCGTCTGGTGGAGGATCTGTGCACGGGTCGCGTCGGCGCCGTATTGTGCCTTGAGGCCTCTCGCCTTTCCCGCAACGGACCCGACTGGCACCGGCTTCTCGAGCTTTGCGGCCAGGTCGATGCTCGTGTCATCGACATCGATGGGGTCTACGATCCGGCCAAGCCGAACGACCGGCTGCTGCTCGGCATGAAGGGCAGTATCAGCGAGTTCGAGCTTTCTGTAATCCGTGCCCGTATGTACGAAGCTGCACGGCAAAAGGCTCAGCGCGGCGAACTGCGCATCAGCGTTCCGATCGGCTACATCTGGCATCGCGACTACGGTCTGAGTTTTGACCCCGACATTCGAGTTCAGGAGGCCATCAGGCACATATTCGCGCGGTTCCGCGAGATAGGTAGCGCCCGCCAGGTGCTCATCGCGCTGACCGCCGAAGGTATGCATTTCCCGCGCCCATCGGACGGCAAGATGATGGTCTCCTTTGATTGGGTTCCGATCCGTTATCGCAATGTAATTAGCGTGCTCAAGAACCCGTTCTACGCCGGTGCCTACGCCTATGGCAAAACCGAGAAGCGCACCCAGATCGTCGATGGTCGAGTGCGCAAGAGCTATGGGCATCGCAAGTCGTACGACGATTGGGGCATCATGCTCAGGGAGCATCATGACAGCTATGTCAGCTGGGATGAGTTTGAGCGGAACCAAAGGGTCCTGGCGACCAACGCCTACGGCAAGGCCGGCGGCATAAAGTCCGGCCGCGGTGGCAAGGCTTTCCTCGCAGGCATGCTCACTTGTGGTCATTGTGGCCGCCGCCTGTGCGTCGTTTATGTCGGCCGCCGCATCGGCTATCATATCTACCGCTGCGACCGCTCGAACCTCATGCTGGCCCGGCCCCGATGCATGACCACCAATGGCGCTCGAACGGATGTGGCAGTTATGGAGGAACTGCTGCGCGCCGTGGAGCCCTTGGCGATCGACGCGGCATTGGAGGCAGAGCGTATGCATCTTGAAGGCGAAGCGCAGAGGCGACAGCTGGTCGAGCTGGATTTGCAGCAAGCCCGCTATGAAGCCTCGCTTGCTGAGCGACGCTATGCCGCCTGCGATCCCGATAACCGGTTGATCGCCGCTCAGCTGGAGAAAAGCTGGGAAGCGACGCTGCGCCGTGTCGAGGCCTGCGAGGTGCGGCTTAACGAACGACAAGTGCGCGATGACGCCGCCCTGCCGAATTTCGCCGGCTTGGCTCACGATCTCAAAGCGGCGTGGAATGCCCCCGATGTCGATATGCGGTTCCGGCAAAGGTTGTTGCGCGCGCTGGTGAAGGATATCGTCGCCACCGTCGAAAACGATGGGCAGGAAATCGAGCTTACCATTCACTGGCAAGGCGGGCAGCATTCCCAGGTTCGCATCCGCAAACCCAAGACCGGGGAACATACCAAGAGCACGCCCGAAGAAGCGATGGCAATCATTCGATCGATGGCGACGCGCTGGTCCGATGCCGATGTCGCCGCCACCCTCAACCGTATGGGCATGCGAACGGGTCAGGGCAAGACATGGACTGGGCATCGCGTCAGCTCGCTGCGCCGTGTGCATAAGATTGAAGGCTATCGTTCCGCCGGAACCACGGGTGGTGAATGGCTCACCATGTCGGAGGCGGCAGCCAAGTTCGGCGTCACAAACCACAAAATCCGCCGTGTCGTCGAAGCTGGCTTGCTCCCGACCGAGCAGGTTATGCCCGGCGCGCCGCATCAAATCCGCGCCGCGGACCTCGAAAAGCCCGAAATCCAAGCCGCGATCTCGCGAAAAGGCCCGTGTCGTACTCAGGATGAAAACCAAAAATCCCTGTTTTCCGCCATTTGAAGAGGAGCAGCACAATGAATCAGGCATCGCGAGGGGTCGGATTGAGCGTTCGACGGTGTTGCTATCGAGATCGATGCGGCCATCATCGAGGAAGCGGGAGAGGCCATCCCAACGGGTGAGCGCGTATCGGATTGCCTCGCCGAGCTTGCTCTTGGCGCTTACCTGGCGGTTCCGCGCACCGAGGTATTGGTGGAGGTCATCGACGATGATGCGACTGCGTCCACTGCGGATCAACCGGCGCTGTTCGGCAGGCAGCCCTCGTACCTCGTCCTCAATGGCATAGAGCTGGGCGATCCGGCGCAGCACTTCGGTGGCGACTGGCGAGCTGTCGGCCAGTTCGTAGAATTTGCGGCGCACATGGGCCCAGCAAAAGGCGAGGTGGATCTGGTTGCGCCGCCGGGCGAGCGCGGCGTAGCCACCATAGCCATCGACCTGCAGGATGCCGACGAAGTCGCCCAGGTGCGTTTCCGCCCGCTCGCTCTTGCGATCGGCAGCATAGACATAGGCAACCATCGGCGGATCATCGCCGCTCCACGGGCGATCATCGCAAGCATAGGCCCATAATTGCCCGGTTTTGGTCCGCCCTCGACCGGGATCAAGCACTGGTGCGGTGGTCTCGTCGGCGAACAGCCGCTCGGATCGCCGCAATCGCTCCAGGATATGGTCGCGCAGTGGGCGCAGGTACCAAGCCGCCCGTCCCACCCAGTCGGCCAGCGTCGAGCGATCAAGCTGGATGCCTTGGCGGGCGTAAATCTGTGCCTGTCGGTACAACGGCAGGTGATCAGCGTACTTGGCGACCAGCACCTGCGCGATCAGCGCTTCGGTAGGAATGCCGCCCTCGACGATCCGTGCCGGCGCCGGGGCCTGCACAATGGCACTCTCGCACGAACGGCAGCCGTAGCGCGGACGGCGCGTGACGAGCACGCGAAAGGTGGTGGGCACGACATCGAGACGCTCGGCCACATCCTCGCCGATCTGGTGGAGTGAACCCTCGCAGCAAGGGCAAACCTTGTCCTCGAGATCGACAACCTGTTCGATCCGTTCGAGATGGGAAGGCAGTGATCCGCGGTTGGTCTTGCGCGGCCGATCCGCCGGTGTCCGCTTCGCCTTGTCGCGGGCCTGCTCGGCCTGAGCTAATGCTGTCTCGACTTCTTCCAGGGAGAGCTCGAACTGGTCGGGATCGAGCTGTTCGGAACGGCGGCCGAAACGGTGGCGTTGCAAGGCATCGATGATGGCCTTCAGGCGCTCGACCTCGGCCTGGAAAACCTTGAGAGCATCAAGCTCGCGGGCCTGTTCGAGGACGAGCGCACGGAGCGCTTCGACGTCGTTGGGAAGGTCCGCTTCCATAAGCATGAGGGCAGTGAATCAGCAGACGAAAGCCCCGTCAACCGGCAATCTGCGGAGCAATCGGGCGCCGCCCGCCATGCACTCGGCGCCAGTCCAGACCTTCCAGCAGAGCGCCCAGTTGCGCCGCCGTAAGACGCATCACGCCGTCCTGGATGCCGGGCCACTTGAAACCGCCGGACTCCAGCCTCTTGGCCATCAGGCACAGGCCGGTGCCGTCCCACCAGACCAGCTTGATCCGGTCGGCGCGCTTCGCCCGGAACACGTAGATCACGCCCGAATAAGGATCACCGCCGTACTCAGCACCAACCAGCGCCGCAAGCGAATCTGCACCCTTGCGAAAATCTACCGGGCGCGTCGCCACCATCACCCGCGTACCAGGCCCTATCCCGATCATCGATCACCATCAATTCCTGGGCCCTGCAGAGCTTGGATAACGGCTACCACCAGATCGGTCCGGGCCGCTTGCCCGATCCGGACAACGGCACCACTGACCTCGACCTCTACAACCCCATCGTGCGAACCCGGCGGCGATGTCTCGCCAACCACGGGCACGAACATCGGCTCGTGACGGGGCGGAATCTTGCTGGCCTCTACCGCGTAACGCAGCTCCCGCCGCCATGTGTATAGCAGCGCAGTGCTGACATCCCGCTCGCGTGCAAAGGCAGCGACATTGTCGCAACGCTCCATCTCCGCAACCAGCGCCAGCTTCTGCTCCAGCGTCCAGGCACGCCGTCGTCCGGCCATCCCGCTGAGAACTTCAACCCGTCGAACTGGCTTCGGAGCCACTCCAGTGTGGGTGTCCAATGCGGTCGTAAGGATGGCGTCGTCCATCCTCGCATCTCTGCCTGAGCCACCAAATCAGACAAGGTGGCGCCAGAACACCGGTTACGATTAACCAATGCGAGCCGCGCTCCCTGAACGTGGAATTACGACCTTGATAGGGTGCCGTATCCGTCCACTCACCCTTTCATCGCGGTCAGTCCGAGCTTCGAAAGCAGCGCACTATCCTTGTCATCCCCGGCGTTAGCGGCCGTCAGCAGCTTGTCGCCAGTAAAGATGCTGTTCGCGCCCGCCATGAAGCAGAGCGCCTGACAGGCTTCGCTCATGCTCTCACGGCCCGCCGAGAGCCGCACCATCGAATGCGGCATAACGATCCGCGCCACGGCGACCGTTCGGACGAATTCCACCTCATCGATCTTGGCGAGCGGCGTGTCCTTCAGCATGTCGCCCAGCACGGTTCCGGCCACCGGCACCAGCGCGTTGATCGGCACGCTCTCAGGATGCGGCATCGTGCCGAGCGCATGCAGGAAACCGATACGGTCCGAGCGCGTCTCGCCCATGCCGACGATCCCGCCGCAGCAGACGTTGATCCCTGCGTCGCGGACATTCTCCAGCGTCTCGATCCGGTCCTCGAAGGTTCGGGTCGTGATGACGTTGGCGTAATTTTCCGGCGAGGTGTCGATATTGTGGTTGTAATAGTCGAGCCCGGCATCGGCGAGCTGCTTCGCCTGATCCGACGACAGCATGCCCAGCGTCATGCAGGTTTCGATGCCCATCTGGCGCACGCCCTTCACCATCTCGATGAGCTTGGGCATGTCCCGTTCCTTGGGGTTGCGCCATGCGGCACCCATGCAGAAACGGCCCGAACCATGGTCCTTCGCCTGCGCCGCCGCCTGCAGCACGGCCTGCACATCCATCAGCTTGGTGGCCTTGAGCCAGCTTTCCGCTTCGGTTGACTGGCTGCAATAGCCGCAATCCTCCGGGCAACCGCCGGTTTTGATCGACAGCAGCGTAGACAGCTGCACCTCATTGCGCGGGAAGTTCGCGCGATGGATCGACTGCGCCTCAAACATCAGGTCGTTGAAGGGCAGGTCGAACAGTGCGGCGATCTCGTCGCGGGTCCAGTCGGTGCGGCATTCATTCATTTGTCGACGCCCGCCCGCGCCAATATCTTGCGTGCTTGCAAAAATTTGGAGCATCAATCATTTTTCCTTCCAACATAAGCACACCCGCATTTGGCGCTTGATGAAAGGCTGCCACGATCGCGCGTGCCTGTTCAATCTGCGCTGCAGTCGGCGTGAAGGCGGCATTGATAATCGGAACCTGCAAAGGATGGAGCGCCATCATCCCTGTAAAGCCGTCATGAGCCGCGCGAGCGGCATAGGTGGCCAGACCTGCTTCATCCTTGACCGTGGGATAAACGGCCTCGATCGCGGCTATCCCGGCAGCATGCGCGGCAAAAAGAGACACAGCCCTCACCATCTCGTAAGGAGCGGTAGGAACCATTTGGATGGCGGCTACCAACAGCGCCGATAGGTGCGGGCAGGTTCTCAGCACCCCAGGTCAGACCAACAAAATGCTGCCGGACCGCGCCATAGCTGCTGAGTTGAAAGACCGCCGCAGGCGTCTCGGAAGCAATCGGCAATATTGCTGCAACCGGGAGCATCTCCTATCTTGTCGATCAACGCAGTAACACTTGGCGCTGCTTCCGCCTTTGGCAGAGATCCCGTCAGGACGCCCAGGCAGCACGGCGCGAGATCGGTATCGGTCAAGTCGTTGATCGAAGTGCGACCCACTTCCTTCTTTGCTGGCGCGACAAAATCCTCCAGATCGAGGATCAGCGCATCGGCGCCGCTCGAGGCAGCCTTCGCGAAACGCTCGGGCCGATCGGCAGGGACGAAGAGCAGCGAGCGTAGGTTCAAGCCTCGCTGCCTTTGATCAACGTCATGCGCAAGCACTGACATACGACCTCGTCGCGCTGGTTGATCAAGCGATGTGCGAAAGTGACTATGCCTGCGCCCGGACGCGACTTGCTGGGCTTGAGGTCCGTCACCTCGGTTTCCGCGCGCAGCGTATCGCCGATGAATACGGGCTTGGGCATCAGCAGCTTGTCATAGCCGAGATTGGCGACAAGCGTGCCGAGCGTGGTGTCGCCGACCGACAGGCCGATCATCAGCGCGAATGTGAAGGTGCCGTTGACGAGGATCTGCCCGAACTCGCTCGCCTTCGCGGCTTCCAGGTCGATGTGCAGCGGCTGCGGATTGTGCGTCATCGTGGAAAATAGAAGATTATCCGTCTCCGTCACCGTGCGCCGGATTTCGTGGCGCAGCGTCTCGCCAACCGACCATTGGTTGAAGAACTTGCCCGCCATCAGGCCCCCTCCCCCTTCTCGATCTTCACCAGCAACGTCCCTTCGCTTACCTGTCCGCCCTCGCGAACATTGAGTTGTGCGACGGTGCCGTCAAACGGCGCGGTCAGGCTATGCTCCATCTTCATGGCCTCCAGCGTCAGCAGCTTCTGTCCCTTGGTGACGGCTTCACCCGCCGCCACGGCAACGGCAATGACGCGGCCCGGCATGGGCGAAAGGATCGCACCGTCCGACGCATCCGCGCCCGCAGCGCCAGCCGCGCGCCACGGCGTGAGACACCATACCTGGCCGCCCTGCGCCACCAGCACATCGTCCGCGCCCTCGCCGCCTTGGCGCGGATCATAGCTGATCGTCACCGCCTCCCCATCGAGCAGGAAGGTGCCTTCGCTCCGCACCGGCGCATTGAGGCGAAAGCCCGCCAAACCTCCGCCCCGCGTCAGGCTAGCTGCGGCATCCGCCAGCGCGTCATCGCTTGGCCGGGCGGGCGGCATCAGCGCTTCGCCTTCGCGGCCGATCAGTCCCGTATCGAGCCGCGCGGCGATGAAATCGGGATGCTCCAACGCTTTCACCAAAAAGCCTGCATTGGTCTTGAGCGGCCAGACTGCGCTTTCATCGAGGGCCTGCGTCAGGGCCGAGCGGGCGGCGTCCCGAGTGGGGCCATGAGCGATGACCTTGGCGATCATCGGGTCATAGAAAGGCGATATTTCCGCACCCTGCTCGACGCCGGTATCGATGCGGACACTCTCATCGCCCAACTCAAACGTATCGAGCCTGCCGATCGATGGCAGAAAGCCCTTGGCCGGGTCTTCGGCATAAAGGCGCGCTTCCATCGCCCAGCCGTTGATCGACAGTTCATCCTGGCTCTTCGGCAGCTTTTCGCCCGAAGCGACACGTAATTGCCATTCGACCAGGTCCTGCCCGGTGATCTCTTCGGTCACGGGATGCTCGACCTGCAGCCGGGTGTTCATCTCCATGAACCAGATGCGGTCGGCCTTTAGCCCTTCCGATCCATCGGCGATGAATTCGATCGTGCCTGCGCCGACATAATCGACCGCCCTTGCCGCGTTGACCGCCGCCCGGCAGACCGCAGCGCGCGTCTCCGCATCCATCCCGGGCGCGGGCGCTTCCTCGATCACCTTCTGGTGACGGCGCTGGAGCGAACAGTCGCGCTCGAACAGATGGACGACATTGCCATGGCTGTCGCCAAACACCTGCACCTCGATATGGCGCGGGTTGGTAACCCATTTTTCCAGCAGCACCTGGTCATTGCCAAAGCTCGACGCTGCTTCGCGCTGGCAGGAGAGCAGCGCGTCGGCAAAGTCGGCAGCGCTATCGACCTTGCGCATTCCCTTGCCGCCGCCGCCAGCAACCGCCTTTATGAGGACAGGATAACCGATCGCGTCGGCCTCCGACTTCAAGCGCTCCGGTGATTGGTCATCGCCCAGATAGCCGGGCGTGGTAGGCACGCCCGCTTGGCTCATCAGCCTTTTGGCTGCGTCCTTCAGGCCCATGGCCGTGATGGAGGAGGGATTGGGACCGACCCAGATCAGGCCAGCGTCTGTGACGGCCTGCGCGAACTCGGCATTTTCCGAAAGAAAGCCGTAGCCGGGATGGACCGCCTGCGCGCCGGTCTGCTTGGCTGCGGCTATGATCTTGTCGCCTAGCAGATAGGACTCGCGCACCGGCGACGGCCCGATATGCACCGCCTCGTCAGCTGAGCGGACGTGCAGCGCCTGCGCATCAGCATCGGAGTAAACCGCGACGGTGCGGATGCCCAGACGCCGGGCGGTTCGAATGATCCGACAAGCGATTTCGCCACGATTGGCAATGAGGAGAGATTGGATCATGGCCCTCACATCCTGAAGATGCCGAACTCTGGCCGGTCGGCGATCGGCGCGTTCAGCGTTGCAGCGAAGGCGAGGCCTAGCACGTCGCGGGTTTGCGCCGGGTCGATGATGCCATCATCCCACAGGCGCGCGGTGGCATAATAGGGGTTGCCTTCATGCTCATATTTTTCGCGGATCGGCACCTTGAAGGCTTCGGCATCTTCGGGCGACCACTTGGCCGCATCACGATGGACGGTGGCGAGGACCGACGCAGCTTGTTCGCCGCCCATCACCGAAATCCGGGCATTGGGCCAGGTGAACAGGAAGCGCGGCTGGTAGGCGCGACCGCACATGCCATAATTACCCGCGCCAAAGCTGCCGCCAATCAGCACGGTGACCTTGGGCACCTGCGCCGTCGCCACCGCCGTCACCAGCTTCGCGCCATTTTTGGCGATGCCTTCCGCCTCATATTTGCCGCCGACCATGAAACCGGAGATGTTCTGGAGGAACAACAGCGGAATACGCCGCTGGCAGGCCAGTTCGATGAAATGCGCGCCCTTGACCGCGCTTTCGCTGAACAGCACGCCGTTATTCGCCAAAATTGCGACCGGCATGCCCCAAATGTGCGCGAAGCCACAGACGAGCGTGGTGCCGTAAAGCGCCTTGAACTCATGGAACTCGCTGCCGTCCACGATGCGCGCGATCACCTCGCGCACATCATAGGGCGCGCGAACATCCTGGGGGATGACGCCATAGAGATCGCGCGGATCAAATTTGGGCGGCTTCACATCGCGCAAATTGACGTCCGGCTTCAGGTCCGGCTGAAGCGTCGAGACGATATCCCGCACGATGCTGAGCGCATGATCGTCATTCTCCGCGACATGATCGACCACGCCGGACTTGCGGCCATGTAGGTCGCCGCCGCCCAGATCCTCAGCCGAAATGACCTCCCCCGTCGCAGCCTGTACCAGCGGCGGACCGGCGAGGAAAATCGTCCCCTGATTACGCACGATCACCGTCTCGTCCGACATGGCGGGCACATAAGCGCCGCCCGCCGTGCAGCTTCCCATGACACAGGCGATCTGCGGAATGCCGCGCGCGGACAGGTTCGCCTGATTGTAGAAAATGCGGCCGAAATGCTCTTTGTCGGGAAATACTTCCGCCTGATTGGGCAGGTTCGCGCCGCCGCTGTCGACCAGATAGACGCAGGGCAGACGGTTTTCGAGTGCGATCTCCTGCGCGCGCAGATGCTTCTTGACACTGATCGGGTAATAGGTCCCGCCCTTCACCGTCGCATCGTTACACAGAATCATCACCTGGCGGCCGGACACCCGGCCAATGCCCGCGATGACGCCCGCGCCGGGCACCTCGTCATGATAGAGCCCGTTCGCGGCGAGCTGGCCCACTTCCAGGAACGGCGAACCGGGATCAAGCAGCCGCTCGACCCGGTCGCGGGGCAGCAGCTTGCCGCGTGCCGTGTGCTTGGCGCGCGCGCGCTCCGATCCCCCCTGCGCGGCGACGGCGACCTTCTCGCGCAACGCCTCAGCCAGGGCGTGATTATGCACAGCATTGGCGCGAAACTCATCGCTCTCCCGCGATAGCTTGGTTTCCAGAACCGGCGCACTCATGCCCCGATCAGCTCCCGGCCAATCAGCATGCGACGGATCTCATTGGTGCCCGCGCCGATGTCCAACAGCTTGGCGTCACGCATGTAACGCTCGACCGGCCAGTCCTTGGAATAGCCCGCCCCGCCTAGTGCCTGCACCGCCTCCAGCGCGGTCTTCATCGCATTTTCCGACGCTAGCAGGATGGCCCCCGCCGCATCGAAACGCGTGGTCTTGCCCGCGTCGCACGCCTTAGCTACCGCATAGACATAGGCGCGCGCGCTGTTGAGCGCGACATACATGTCGGCGATCTTCGCCTGCATCAGTTGAAACGCCCCGATCGGCTTGCCGAACTGCTTGCGCTCCCGGACATAGGGCAGCACCACGTCAAGGCAGGCTTGCATGATGCCGAGCTGGATACCCGACAGCACCGTGCGCTCATAGTCGAGGCCCGACATCAGCACACCGACGCCGCCGTTCAGCGGGCCCATGATATTGTCTTCCGGCACCTCGCAATCCTCGAACACCAGTTCCGATGTCGGAGAGCCGCGCATGCCGACTTTCGCGATCTTCTGCCCGATCGAAAAGCCCTTCATCCCCTTTTCAACGATGAAGGTGGTGATGCCCTTTGATCCTTCACCGGTCTTGGCATAAACCACCAGCGTATCCGCATAGGCCGCATTGGTGATCCAGAATTTCGTGCCGTTAAGGACATAACGGTCGCCCTTCTTCTCGGCCTTGAGCTTCATCGCCACGACGTCGGACCCGGCGCCCGCCTCCGACATGGCGAGGCTACCGACATGCTCGCCAGAGATTAGCTTCGGCAGATATTTCGCCTTCTGCGCTTCATTGCCCCAGCGCCGCAACTGGTTGACGCAAAGGTTGGAGTGCGCACCATAGGAAAGGCCGATCGAGGCCGATGCGCGGGCCACTTCTTCCTGTGCGACGACATGCTCCAGATAACCAAGACCAAGGCCGCCAAATTCCTCCTCAACGGTGATGCCGTGCAGGCCAAGATCGCCCATCGCGGTCCATAATTCGTCGCGGGGGAACCAGTCCTTTTCGTCGATCTCGGCTGCCAACGGAGCAATCTTGTCGGCGGAAAAACGCGCCGCGCTCTCCCGGATCATGTCGGCATTGTCGCCAAGCGCGAAGTCGAAATCGGTCATGGAAGCTCTCCTGTCGATCCGCATTCTAGCGCGCCGCATCCTTAAGGGAAAATTGAACTTTCCCTAACAATATCATTGATAATATCTATACACATGCTTCAGTCGCAAGTGCCGCATGCACCTAGCCGGGATAATTTATGCTCGACCGCTATCTTCTGCGCTATTTCCTGGCCGTCGTCGACCACGGCAATTTTTCACGCGCGGCAGGCCATTGCAATGTGTCGCAGCCGACGCTTTCCATCGGCATCGCCAAGCTGGAGCGGACGCTGGGCATTGCTTTGTTCGTGCGCTCGAATCAGCGAGTGGAACTGACCAGCGGCGGCACCCGCTTTCTGGCTCATGCGCGGCGGATAGAGCGCGAGTTCAACCTGGCGATGCAATCCATGGACATGGCCGAGGCGCTGCCCGCCCTGCGCCTCGGCATCCTTTCCAGCATAGCGGGCGATATCATCGCCGCATCGGTGGCGCGGACACGTCCGGAACGGCAGCACAGGTTTGAACTGCTGTTCGGCACCGAACGGGAACTGAACGGTCACCTCGCCAAGGGGCGTATCGACATGGCGCTCACTTTGGTCGATCGCGGCGGCGACCGCTTTCTCGAGCAACCCATCTTTACCGAAGGCTATGGATTGGCGCTGTCGGCGGAACATCCGCTCGCCGGGCTAACTGAAATCAGTGCGGATCAGCTAGCGAATGACGTGATGATCGTGCGCCGCCATTGCGAGGCGTTATCCGATACTAGTCGCTTTTTCACGGAACGTGGCGTTCGACCGCATTTCGCTCTGCGATCGACTAATGACGAGCGGGTCATACAAATGGTCCGCGCGGGCTTAGGCATTACCGTGATGCCCAAGAGCTACCGTGCGGACGGCGTGGTGCGGCCTAAACTCACCGGATTTGACATGACGCGTACTTTGGGCTGGGCGGCGGCACAGGACGCGGAAGCCATGCTCTGCGAACCGCCACCGCTGCTCCGGGAGATCGGAAGTCAGCTTGTGGATGGAAACTAGGACATAAGGCCCATAGCTGAACGGTTCGCGCTCTACCGCGGTGTAGATGCCCGCACATGCGTCTTTAGCGTTTAGCCCAATCACGTGTCGGAAACGCAATATGGAATTTATTTTCCATAGATGATGTTGACAACATATAAGTGCCATTTATTAAAAGGCTAATCCTATAGGTTTGCCGGAGATTGATCGATCCCAGCCAGCAGGTAGTCCTTGTAAACACACCGATATTGCGCACCGTGGGCTATGGTTCGCTCGTTTGTCGATGACGGCGTAGTCATCAAGGAGGGTAGTGGTGATAAGAACCTGTTCGTAAAGAAATAGGTAGGGCCAACTTTGGCGCCGCGGCATGCCCAGACACTCCAGCAGCCGGGCGATCAATCAAATCAGGCGATGGTCGGCGGGCCTCAACGAAGTAGGCTCTTTGTATGGATCCGAAGAAAATGTCGGAACTTCCCGCCTTGGTGGCGCGGAAACGGCATGCGCGCGGGTAAGCAACCTAATGTAAGTTAATGCACGCTGCCGCGCTATAAAGGCCGTGGAAGGCAGAAGAGGTGCTCGGAGAATCCAGGATTGGGCACTCCGATTGAGGCAGCTCTTCGATCATGTGGGGTGCAGGCATGATTTTCGACAGTTTGTTAGCTGCCAAATTGACGGCGGGTGACCCGTAGTTCTGTTGTGGAGGTTTATTGAACATGACGACGATCGATCGACGCCAAGCGCTTGGGTTCGCTACCGGCGCCGCTGCCACGCTCGCCGTGCCAGCGGGTGCCCGGCGGGTCAGCAATGGCCGTTTTTTGTGGGGCGCCGCCACCGCCGGCTATCAGATCGAAGGAAACGCACCCGCGACCGACATCTGGCTGCTGGAACATATGACGCCGACCATCTTCGCCGAACCATCGGGCGATGCCGACGACAGCCTGCATCGCTGGCGCGAGGATATGGCCATTGCAAAGGCAATCGGCCTCAACTGCTATCGCTTCTCTGTCGAATGGTCGCGGATCGAACCGGACAAGGGTCAGTTCAGCATCGCCTATCTCGATTTCTATAAGGAGATGATCGACCATTGCCGCGAACTGGAGCTAGCTCCGGTCGTCACCTTCAATCACTTCACCACACCGCGCTGGTTTGCTGCCTCGGGCGGATGGACTCAGACCGACGCGGCAGCACTGTTCGGGCGCTATTGCGATCGTGTGGCCCGGGCGATGGCAGATGGCATCAGCCATGCCGTGACGCTGAACGAACCCAACCTCTCGCTTGGAGGAAACCTGTCGGCGTTGCAATTGGGTGGCGCTTCCCGGGCCAAGATGCAGGCGATGATCGCGGCGGCTGCCAAGGCCAGCGGATCGGATCGGTTCGATGTTCTCAACTTCGGCGATCCAGAGCCGATGATGCCCGGGGTGATCGCAGGTCACAAGACGGCCCGCGCGGCGATCAAGGCGGTGCGCGGCGATTTGCCGGTGGGCCTTAGCCTCGCCATCACCGACGATGTCGGCGTGGGACCGGGCAATCTGCTCAAGCGCAAACGCCAGATCGTCTACGAACCATTTTTCGCGCTGGCGCGGGACGATGATTTCATCGGCGTGCAGACCTATGGGCGGCAATATATCGGTAAGGACGGCCCGGTAGATGTTCCCGCCGACATGCCAAAGCGCCCCAACGGCAAGGAATGGTTCCCCACCGCGATCGGCAACACCATACGCTACGCGCATCAGGCCACGGGTAAGCCCGTGCTGATCACCGAAAACGGCATCGACGCCAGCGATGATGCCGAAAGGCAGAAGTTCATTCCGGAGGCGATCGCCTCGGTCGAGGCGGCGATGCGCGACGGCGTGCCGGTCGAAGGCTATATCCACTGGTCGCTCCTCGACAATTTCGAGTGGATGCTCGGCTACGGGCCGAAATATGGACTCGTTGCGGTCGATCGCACTACCTTCAAACGCACACCCAAGCCCAGCGCCGCCCTATTCGGCCGGATTGCCAGGGCGGGCGGCATGGCTGCGTGACAGCCTCCGTCTCCTGGCAGCCTCAACCGTCGGCAAGAAGCTGACGCCCTGCTCCAGGCAGTCGCACATGGATCAATCTGATCTATCGAAATTTATTTTCCTGGTTTATATTGTATGGAATAGGATATCCATTTATGAGCCTATCTATTCCAAAGTTGGCGCAGAATAGTGTTGAGCCTATGGATTTAGATCCTGAAACGAAGCCTTCGGTACGATCGGAGCCAACGTGACCTTCAAATTCTGAAGCGGTTCCAAATGTTAGACCGAAGATCGCGAACGTTACCGCTCGCGGCCTTCATGGTTTTAACCGAGCCGGTTACTCCGCCAGCATGAAGACCGCCTTTTTAACGAAGTCCCAAAGGGGAGCGGCTTTGAGGAAGATTGACAGGTCCTACGCCATTTCGGCTCCGCAAGGCTGGTTTTCAGTTGCCGGGATGTGGCTGGCGATTGGCATCGTCGCTGTGACGGTTGCCTACACAGTGCTGACACAGACCCTCGCCATCATTCCGGTGGATGCTGTTGGCTGGTTGCTGCAAACCCGAGACTCGCAGGCTGCCATATTGCTGCTTTCGGCGGTCCGGGACCAGTTTGGCCTGTGGAACATAGCCATTGCGGTCGCTGCCTGCTTAATCGCGTTCACCGCCGCTTCTCGCTCGGCGACATATCGAGGGACCTGGCGAATATTGTTTCGCCTCTCCGCGATCGGCCTTCTGGCATGCATCATAACTGCGCTGTGGCTGATATCCGCCGTGGCGGATTCGGGTGCATCGACGTCGCCATTGCGGTCCATGTTTCCTTACCCCAGCGCAGACGATCGCCCGGGTCGGACAGTGATCTATGGGCGGCCTGACGGGGTCGCCTTGGCGGCTGATCTCTACCTTCCATCGCACAAATTGCCGGGCCCAAAACCGGTTGTAGTTAGAATCCACGGAGGTGGCTTCGTATTGGGGAAGAGGGGGGCGAACGCACATACTCAATATCTGGTCGATCAGGGTTTCGCGGTGATGGATATCGACTACCGGCTCGCCACCCCGACATTTCACACCTGGGACAAGGCGGTCGGCGACGTCGGGTGCGCCCTTACGTGGATCGCGATTGAAGGGCGTTCGGTCGGCCTTGATCCAGATCGGGTCGTGACCCTGGGCGATTCCGCAGGAGGCAACCTCGCCATCAACGCAGCTTACATGATCGCCAATGGAACGATGACGCCGACCTGTAACAGTTCCGCCGATCTTCCCAAGGTGCGCGCCGTCATCGCCCATTTCCCTGCGGTTGATATGATCCACGGAGCAACCGATACGGCGCTGGGCCGATTGGTTGGTCAATATTATGTCGGCGGCACCCCTCGCCAATTTCCCGATCGCTATCGCGCGATCGATTCCGATTCTCATCTCTCCGCTCGCGCTCCACCGACCCTGATCTTCCAGGGCAATCGCGACCACCTCGTTCTGGCGGGACCCGTGAGAGCGTTCGCCCGTCGTGCCGAACGGGTCGGTGTTGAAATTCGCTATGTCGAATATCCCACGCTCGAACATGGGTGGGGAAACTCGAACTATCCCACGCAAGCGAGCGGCGAGATCATGGTCGCTTGGTTGCGGACCAGGTTTGGGAAATAAAGGCCCGTCGAATGCGGCGCCGTCACCCCAAGGCGGCACGCGGAGGAATCAGGAGAATATGATGAAATTATTGCATCTCGCGGGCCTGTTGTCGGTTTCGATATTGGCAACGCCCGCCGCAGCTTTGGCCCAGCCTCCATCGGCCGCGACGACAGAACCGCCATCGGTGCGTCTCTACGGCAATGCATTGAAGTGCAGCGCTAAAGCGGAGGTGTGGAACAACTTCGAAGAGGCGGGCCTTGTGGTTCGCAACGTCACATGCCCGACGATGACGCCGGTTCTGCCCGATCCAGACAAGGCGACAGGCGCTGCGGTGATCGTGGCACCGGGCGGTGCGTTCATGGCATTGGCGATCAAGAATGAAGGATGGGACGTGGCCCGCGCGCTGGCCGACCGTGGCATTGCCGCGTTCATTCTCAAATACAGGCTCCTGCCCACGCCCACGGACTTGGCCGAGGCGCGCAGGTTCATATCTCAGAAGGTCGCCGGGATCATCGCCAATCCCTATGACAATGAGGTCGTCAATATCAGCCTCGCCCCTACTGACGGCAAAGCCGCCGTGGCGTGGGTTCGCGCCAACGCCGCGAAGTACGGTATCGACCCTGACCATGTCGGCATGATCGGGTTTTCGGCAGGAGCCATGACCGTTCGCCGGGTGGGCCTCGATGCCGATGCCGCGTCGCGTCCTGCGTTCATCGGGTATGTCTATGGACCGCAAGACGCGGAAGTGGTGCCCGCCGACGCGCCGCCGATGTTCGACGCAATCGCGCTTGACGACAATCTGTTCTCATCCAAGGGTTTCCCGATCGTACAGGCCTATCTGGACGCCAAGCGGCCTGTCGAAATTCACGGATACCAGAAGGGCAATCACGGTTTCGGCCTTGGCGTTCCGGGCACTACCACCACCCTCATGATCGATCAATTCACAGCGTGGCTCCGCATGCAGGGATTCCTCACGCAAAAGGATGCCAAGTGATCCTTGAAACATTTTATTCGGGAGATAGCTGCGATGGGGACGACGCGGAGACAGTTTGGGATGGGCGTTGCGGCGGCGGCAGCGTTCGCTGGGGTCGATACCGTTGCAGCAGCGGCGGCGCGGCCCCAGGCAACTGATGATCTTATGTCGGTGGTTCATCCACAGCTGAGAGCGGCGGTTCAACAGGCGCAACCGTTGCTGGACAAGGATCCGCCGCTGACGGCGGCGACGCTGGCACAGGCTCGGTCGAGCGCAGATGCAATGTCGCGCGCGCAGACGCCGCTACCGGACGTAGCTTTTGTCGAACGCTGGATCGCTGGCCGGGCTGGTAGTCCGGACGTCAGGATTTACGTCATCAACGCAAAGCCCGGTCTTGGTCGCCCCGGCATCCTGCACACGCACGGCGGGGGCTTCGTTCTGGGCAACGCCAAAAACGAAATCCGTCGGTTGCAGGGCATTGCGCGGGAACTCGATTGCGCGATCGTAACGGTCGACTATCGCCTTGCACCCGAAACCATCTGGTCAGGATCGATCGAGGACAATTATGCCGGGCTGAAATGGCTGTACGCCAATGCATCGTCGCTCGGCGTCGACCGCAGCAAAATCGCGGTCATGGGGGAGAGCGCAGGCGGAGGCCATGCCGCGCTGCTTGCGATTACCGCCCGCGACCGTGGAGAGGTGCCGCTGGCCTTCCAATGCCTGGTTTATCCTGAACTGGATGATCGTACCGGCAGCACGCGCATCCCCCCGGCCCATATCGGGAGGCTATTTTGGACCGCCCCGAAAAATCGCTTCGCCTGGGCGTCCTTTCTGGGCCAGGCACCGGGTGGGCGTGTTGTTCCGCCTGCCGTCCCGGCACGGGTCGAAAATCTGGCGGGCTTGCCGCCGACCTGGATCGGCACCGGCGGCATCGACCTGTTTGTCGAGGAGAACATCGCCTATGCGACGCGGCTGACGCAGGCGGGAGTCATGACCGAGTTAGTGGTCGTGCCGGGAGCGTTCCACGGTTTCGATCTGGTGCCCGACCTTTTGGGAATTGAGGTTCCGATCGTCGAGGGGTTTAAACGGGCAAAGATCGCGGCATTGCGGGAAGCTTTGATCAACGCCTGACCAAGCGTCTGACTCAACGGCGTTTCAACCACAGAGCGCTTTGAACCGGCACCAGGGAGATGCCGGGTTGAGGCGGCCTGCATGATAAGCCAGCTTGGCGGACTCGGGCTAAACACCCGGCAGCTTATAGTCCCGATACTGCTCCCGGAGCTTCGTTTTCAACAGCTTGCCGGTCCCGGTATGCGGAAGCGCGTCGACAAACAGGATATCGTCAGGCAGCCACCATTTGGCGAGCTTCCCCGCCAGATAAGTCTGGATTTCGGTGGCGCTCACCTTCGCATCCGGCTTCCGAACCACCAGTAGCAATGGCCGCTCGTCCCACTTTGGATGCGCCACCCCGATCGCTGCGGCCTCGGCCACGCCAGGACAGCCCATCGCAGCATTCTCCAGTTCGACCGAACTGATCCACTCGCCACCCGACTTGATGACGTCCTTCGCGCGGTCGGTAAGCTGAAGCTCGCCCCCAGGATGCAGCACGGCGATGTCGCCCGTGTCGAACCAACTCTCGGCATCGATGCAGGGTCCGCTTTCATCCTTGAAGTAGCGCGCCACCGTCCACGGCCCCCGAACCTGAAGCCGACCGGAAGTCTTGCCGTCGCGGGCAACCGCCCTCCCCTCGTCATCCACCAGCCTAAGCTCGATACCAAAGGGCGAACGCCCCTGTTTTGAGATAAAGTCCAGCCGCGCGTCGTAATCGCGGTCATCCCAATCGGCCGGTAACGCGCAGACGGTGCCGATCGGCGACAGCTCAGTCATTCCCCAAAGATGGCCGAACTGGACGCCCCGGTCCATATATTGTTCGATCATCGCGCGCGGCGCGGCGGAGCCACCACAGGAGATCATCGCAAGCTTGCCAAGATCGCGTTGCTCACCCTCGATATGCTGCAGCATCGAAAGCCAGACCGTCGGCACTGCGCAACTATGGGTGACGCCCTCTTCGATGATCAGCTTATGGAGGACCGCGGCATCGTTGACCATCGAAAGAACAAGCTTTGCGCCGACTGCGGCGGCAGAGAAAGGCAGGCCCCACGCGCTGGCGTGAAACATAGGGGTAATCGGCAGGGTCACCGTCCGTGCCGAGAAGTTGAATACGTCCGGCTGAACCTGAGTCATCGTGTGCAGCAGGGTCGATCGATGCTCGTAAAGCACGCCCTTCGGATTACCGGTCGTGCCGCTGGTGTAGCAGAGCATCGCCGGTTCGCGCTCGTCGCCCTCATACCAATGATAATCGCCGCTTTCGGTCGCCAGCAGAGTGTCGAATTCTTGCTCAAACACAATGAAATGCTCAATCGAACTCAGCCTTGGTTTCAGCCGCTCGACAAGCGGCGCGAACGCCGCATCGTAAAGCAGCACGCGATCCTCGGCATGGTTGGCGATGTAGACGATCTGATCGTCGAACAGGCGCGGGTTAATGGTGTGCATCACTCCACCCATGCCGATCGTGCCAAACCAGGCAACCAAGTGGCGAACATGGTTGGCACCGAGCGTCGCCACCCGATCCCCAGGTTCTATACCCATCCGATCGAGCTTCTGCGCGAACCGCCGCGCATCGCCGACGACGCCCGCCCATGTGCTGCGGGTGATGCTGCCATCGGCTTGATAGCTGACGATCTCGCGGGGGCCATGCTCACGGGCTGCATGATCGAAGAGCCTCGTAAGGCGAAGGGGCCAATCCTGCATTCCGCCGAGCATTTCTTCTCCTGTTTATCTGCTTTTTGCGGCACACGCCAACCTGCGGTGCCGTCCTTGGATCGATCTTCCAGATGTTGCGGCAGGCTCAGCAGGGACTCCGCCCTAGCCTCGCCCTCCATATATCAGATCCGATGGCCGCCTCGGATTTCCTAGCGGCGGACATCACCAACGCTGGTGCCCTTTTACAAAACGGCACACGGACCGAGATATCCATTGGAACGACCACACCTACCATCCTGCGTGTGCATAAAGTATAGCTAAGTTCAGGACGGTAATTTTGTCAATATATATTATGGAATGATATTTCTATTTAAAGATCGCCAGTCGCCGGGATGAGCTCCCGCGGGGCTTAGCCCGTGGTGGCAGATGATCCCGCCTCAGAAACGCATCGGCGTGGTTGGGGACGCCTTTAAACGGCTAAAACGTCCTGCCGTAATGGAGCTCTTCTATCAAGGCTATTGACGGAATGATAATTCTATATCAAAATCCCGCGGCCAGTCCCTGATAGCGATTGGCAACGAGTTTGCCGATGCGGGACGCGAATGCGCGCCGTATCGCGCACGCGATACGAGACAACGGATCGATAAAGGAGTGGATATCTTGTGAACGAGGCGACGACCGAAGGCATGCCGCTCACCCATCCTATTTCCGCAACAGGAAAGGTTGGCACCGGTCGCCTTATCACCCTGCTGATTCTGCCTACCGTCGGCATGTACGCCACCTTCCAAGGCCTTCAGCAGATACTCATCCCTGCGCAGATGGATGCGCTCGACCCCGTCAACAAGGTGGCGAATCTGGGTTTGTTGACGACACTCAGCGCCGTATCCGCCGTGATCTCGCTGCCAATGGGCGGTGCCGTATCGGATCGAACACGCAGCCGCTGGGGACGGCGGACGCCTTGGCTTGCCGCAATGGCGCTACTGTCAGTCGTCCTGATGATGTTCATGAGCCAAGCGAACGCATTGCTTCCTTTCGCTCTGATCTATGTCACGCTTTGGTTCACCATGAATTTCTATCAAGGTGCTCTCACAGCTGTGCTGCCGGACCGTATTTCGCGCGAAAAACGCGGCATCGCGTCGGCGATGATCGGCCTCAGCGTGCCGATCGGCATCATCTTTGGCGTGAACGTCGCGGCACGCGCAGACACGACAACCAGCTATGCGGCCATCGCGACTGCGTTCGTGGTGCTGACTGCCGGCTTCCTGATCTTTGCGCCCGAAGGCCCCTTCAGGGCTGAAAAACTTCCCCCCGTGGCAGAGAAAATAAAGCTTTCACGGCGTATCGCCGACTTCTTCTCAAGCTTCCGGTCACGAGACTTCACGTTCGCCTTCCTGTCGCGCGCGCTGTTGTTCGTCGCCTATTTTTCCGTCAGCGGCTATCTCTTCTACTTCGTGCAGGACGAGATCGGGGCAGCCGCCTTGCCGCAGCATAGCGCGAAAGTCGCGATAAGCATATTGAGCACCGTCAACATGGTGGCCTGGATCGGCGCAATCTTCGTGGCGGGCTGGCTGGCCGACCGGCTGCAGAGGCATAAGCTGATCGTTGGCGTTTCGGCGATCGGGCTAGGCCTGTCGCTGATCGTCCCCGTCATCGCACCCAACTGGCACGGCATGCTGGTCTATTCGGTGCTGAGCGGCATTTTCTTCGGAACCTACATGGCGATCGACCTGGCACTTATGTCGTTCGTCCTGCCGGAGGAAGAGGCGGCGGGCCGCGACATGGGGATATTGGCAGTGGCGACGGCCGCCCCACAATTGGTTTCCCCGGCCATTGCAGGCGGCCTGATCCTAGCCTTCGGTTATGGCGCGCTCTATCTGTTCGGCGCTGTGACCGCCCTTGCCGCAGGGATCAGCGCATTCTTCATCCGGGGCGTGCGCTGAGGGTCGGCCAAGTCATTTTCCCGTCAGATCTCGTCATTTGACGACCCGAAGAATGCGTAAAACTAAAAACAATTAGCGCCTGATCCGATTCAGCCCAATCGGATCATGCGTTAATTTCCGCTGACGTCCCGCAGCTTCCGGGACAGGATCAATCTGGACAGCGCAGCATGACAACCGACCCATCTCGTGCAGACCGGTCGGCAGCTTCCGCCAATATCAGCGCCCTGACGCCGTCCCGCTCATCGGCCAAAGGACGTGATTTGCCCTCGATGATGTCCGCGAAATGCTCCACTTCGCTAGCGTAGGCGTCGGCGTAACGATCGAGGAAGAAGTTCTGGAAGCAGTCCCCCATGGCTCCATTCTGGGTCCACGTCTGCACGCTGGTCTCCAACTTGTTTTCGGCCCGGATCAGCCCCTTCGACCCGAACGCCTCGATCCGCTGGTCGTAGCCGTAACCGCTGCGGCGGCTGTTGGAGATGACGCACAGCTTGCCGCTGGCGGTGCGCAGCATGATCTTGGCGGTGTCGAAGTCGCCCGCGGCCCCTATTTCAGGATCGATCAACACGGAAGCGGAGGCGAATACGCTTTCAATCTCCTCGCCCAGCAGCCAGCTGGCCATGTCAAAATCGTGGATTGCCATGTCCTTGAAAATGCCGCCCGACACAGCGACGTAAGAAACCGGCGGGGGCGCGGGATCGTGGCTGATGATGTGGAGCGTCTCAAGCTCGCCAATCTCGCCCTGCTTCAGCCGCCGCTGCAGGCTGGCAAAGCTGGGATCGAACCGCCGATTAAACCCCAGCAGCACGTGGCGGTCACTGCCAATCAGCGCCTGTTCGACCTGAGCGGCGCGACCGGCATCCTGATCCAGCGGCTTTTCGCAAAAGACATGCTTGTCCGCGCGGATCGATTCCAGCGTATAGTTCAGATGGGTGTCGGTCGCGCTCGCGATCACGACCCCGCTGATCGCCGGATCGGACCAGACATCCTCGATCGATGACACGCGGGCGCCATAGAGACGGGCCAGCTCCTCGGCCCCGCCAAAGGGATCAACGACTCGCGATAGCGACAGGCGACCGTTAGCCGCGATGTTGGCGGCGTGGATCTTGCCGATCCGGCCCGCGCCTATCAGGGCGATCTGAAACATGGGAATACCTTTCCTAAAATCGACAATGTCGTTCGGACGGGGCGGAAATGCGCCCTCGCCTGTCAGCCGTCGGCCTTCGCCAGTTCGGCTTCCATCATCTCACGCAACTGAAATTTCTGCACCTTTCCCGATACCGTCATGGGGAAGCTGTCCATGAAGCAAACGTAGCGCGGCACCTTATAATGTGCGACGCGGCCACGGCAGAAGGCGATGATCGCATCCGCATCCTCCGGTTCGCCGGGGCGCAGCTTGACGCAGGCCACCACTTCTTCCCCAAACTTGGCGTCAGGGACGCCGACCACCTGCACGTCCAGAACGGACGGATGGAGATAGATCAACTCTTCCAGTTCGCGAGGATAGATATTCTCCCCGCCGCGGATGATCATATCCTTGATTCGACCGACGATCCGCGCATATCCCTCGCCGTCGATGATGGCGATGTCGCCGCTGTGCATCCACCCGTGGCGCACCACCTCCGCCGTTTTTTCCAGGTCCCCCCAATAGCCGAGCATCACTGAATAGCCGCGGATGCACAATTCGCCTGGCTCACCACGCATGACGGTGGTTCCGGTTTCGGGATTGACGACCTTGGCCTCCAGATGGGGCTGGATGCGGCCGATCGTGCCCACGCGGACTTCGATGGGATCGTCCAGCGACGTCTGGAAGCTTACCGGGCTGGTTTCGGTCATCCCGTAGGCGATGCCGATGTCGCGCATGTGCATGCGTGTCATCACCTTGCGCATCAATTCTTCAGGGCAGGGAGACCCAGCCATCAGTCCGGTCCGCAGCGTTGACAAATCGAAGCGGGGAAATTCGGGATGCTCCAGTTCGGCGATGAACATCGTCGGGACGCCATGCAATATCGTGCAGCGCTCCGCTTCGACGGTTTCCAGCACCGCCAGCGGATCGAAGCCGGGCGAGGGGTAGATCATGGTGACGCCATGGACGACGCTCATGAGGTTGCTCATCACCATGCCGAAACAATGATAGAGCGGCACGGCTATGCATATCCGATCACCCGCGACCGCACCCATTGCTGTACCGCACATGGATGCATTATTGAGGACATTGCGGTGCGAGAGGGTTACGCCCTTGGGCGATCCGGTGGTGCCGCTGGTAAACTGGATATTGATAGGATCGCTCGCCTGCAGCGTCACGGCGACGCTTGCAAGTTCCGCTTCTGATGTCGGTGTCCGCGACGCGGCGACATCGTCAAAATCAAGCCATCCCGGACGCCGATCACCATCGATCTTTATCAAATAGCGGAGCGCCGGGAGGCGATCCGAGACGATCTCGCCCGGCCCTTCGCCAAAGCGGGTAACTAACGCCTCTGCCATGGCAACATAATCGCTGGTCTTGAACGATGCCGCGCAGATCAGCGCCTTCACATCCACCTTTGCCAGCGTATATTCAAGCTCACCTATGCGATAGGCGGGGTTGATGTTGACTAATATCATGCCTGCGCGGGCGGTCGCCAGCTGAGCAATGGTCCACTGGGCACAATTGGGCGCCCAGATGCCCACCCGGTCGCCCCGCCCTATGCCCAAAGCCAGCAGCCCCGCCGCGAAGGCGTCCGTCACCGCCTTCAGTTCCGACCAGGAATAGCGGACATTGCCATGACGCGCGACGAGCGCGTCGTCATCGGGCCAGCGCTGCGCTGCGAGTTCCAGCGCTTCTCCGATCGTGTCCTCCCGAAGGGGAGGATGCGATGCGCCGATAACATGGCTGAATTCACTAAGCGTCATCAAGCCCTCGTCGGGTTATGCCGACCGGTGTTGGAACCGATCGAGGATCGTCATTTCATGGTCGGGATCAGGAAGGCGTCCGAAAGAGCCGTTCCCTCAGGAGAAGCCGACGGGCCATGCCAGCGCTGGGTCACCGTTTTCACCTTTGTCCAGAACCGAACGCCCTCTTCCCCATGCTGATTGTGATCGCCGAACCCCGAACGCTTCCAACCGCCGAAGCTGTGATAGGCGACCGGCACCGGTATGGGTACGTTGATGCCGACCATGCCGACATTCACCCGAGCGGCAAATTCGCGAGCGGCTTGACCGTTGCGGGTGAAGATGGCGACGCCGTTGCCATATTGATGCTTTGAAGGCAGAGCGAGGGCATCCTCGAAACTGTCGGCGCGCACCATCTGGAGCACGGGTCCGAAAATCTCTTCCCGATAAGCGCTCATGTCGGGCGTCACATGGTCGAACAGCGTCGGGCCGACGAAAAAGCCGTCTTCATACCCCTGAAGGGAAAAGCCGCGTCCGTCGATGACCAGTTCGGCCCCTTCCTCGACACCGGTCTGTATCCACTGTTCGATGCGGGCCTTGTGCTGGGCTGTCACCACCGGGCCGTAATGCGCATCCGCATCGGTCGAGACGCCGACGCGCAGCGCCTCAATGGCGGGGATGAGCTTTGCCTTGAGCCGTTCGGCCGTATCCTGCCCGACCGGCACCACCACCGGCAGCGCCATGCAGCGTTCGCCCGCAGATCCGAAGGCCGCACCGCACAGGTCGGCGACGGTCTGGTCCAGATCGGCGTCGGGCATGACGATGCCGTGATTTTTCGCGCCGCCCATGGCCTGCACGCGCTTTCCAGCCGCGACGCCGCGATTATAGACATAATGAGCGATGTCCGACGAGCCGACGAAGCTGACCGCCGAAATCGCCGGATGGTCCAAAATGGCGTCGACCATTTCCTTGTCGCCCTGAACCACCTGGAAAATGCCGTCGGGCAGCCCCGCCTCCGTCAGCAGCTCTGCCAGGCGGATGGAGGTGGATGGGTCACGCTCTGACGGCTTGAGGATGAAGGCGTTACCGCACGCCATCGCCACCGCGCTCATCCACAGCGGGATCATGGCCGGAAAATTGAAGGGCGTGATACCCGCGCCGATGCCGATCGGCTGGCGCATGGAATAGACGTCGATGCCGGGACCGGCGCCTTCGGTATAGTCGCCCTTCAACAAATGCGGGATGCCGCAGGCAAACTCCACAACGTCGAGACCCCGCTGGATATCACCCCTGGCGTCGGCGATGACCTTGCCATGTTCCGATGCCAGCAGATGGGCAAGATCGTCCATGTCGCGTTCGACCAGCCGCTTGAAGTCAAACATGACACGCGCCCGGCGCTGCGGATTTACGGCCGCCCATGCCGGCTGCGCCGCCACTGCTGCATCGACGGCCTGTTGCAGCTCTTCGGCCGTGCCCAGGCCGACGCGGGCCTGCACCTTACCATTGTTAGGATCATATACGTCCCCGGTGCGGGCGGATACGGAACTGACCGCGCGTCCGCCGATGAAGTGGGGAATATTTCGCATTTCGGCTTCTCCCGGCAAGATTAGATGCTGTTCCGGCTCTTCATGAGCAGGTCTTGATATATTCAGTGGGTCGAGCGACGATTTCGACGCTCATCGTTGCCCAGCCGCCGCCATGGAGAAGGTGCAGCATCCCATGGACGGGGCTGGACAGGCTTCAGACGCAGAGGGCGCAATCCACCTTCATTCGACAGTCACCCATCCTTACCGGGTCGGTCGGGATAGGTCCTTCAGGGTCATGAAGTTCCTGCACTGGATTCAGGGGCACGCCTTATTCTCCTATGTCCGGGTTTGCAGATATGCCGCGCGCGATCCAGTCATGTGCGGGATCATTGGCAAACACCCAGTTGCGACGGGGACCGGCCATCACGTTCAGATAATAAAGATCATAGCCATGCGGCGCCCCGACCGGGTGGTATCCGCGCGGCACTTTGACCACATCGCCATCCTCCACCGCCATCGTCTCGTCAATCGACCGGTCATCGGTATAGACGCGTTGGAAGGCAAAACCCTGCGGCGGCGAAAGGCGATGATAATAGGTTTCCTCCAGGAAGGTTTCTTCCGGCCACGCATCGCGATCATGCTTGTGGGGAGGATAGCTGGACCAATGTCCGCCAGGGGTGATGACTTCCACCACCAACAGGCTGTGCGCGTCCGCCTTGTCATCCAGTATGTTGCGTACGAAGCGCTGGTTCGTGCCATGTCCGCGCGTTTCCAGCCCCACATCTTCGGGCGCGATGACGCGCGGACGCCGATCACCGCCACCGGGCGCAGTGCAGATCGCCACTTCCGTGGCATTGGCGGCCTCAATGCGGTAGGATGTCCCGGCAGGAACATAAACCGACGTCGCGGGTCCCGCAAAAACGTCTGTCCGACCGCCCAGCTCGGCGAAACGCTCTTCGCCGGCCTTAACATCAATCACGCCGGACAGGATGACGAGGCACGCTTCCCGGCCTGCCTCTCCACCCTCATGGACCTGCCCCGCCGCCAGACGGAGCACCTTGAATCCGACATAACGCCAGCCCGCGCTTTCCGGTGTGACGTCTAGCATCACGCCGTGCGCGTCAGGATCGTGGCTGCGGACCTTGAGGCTCATGCCGCCAGCCCCACCTCGGCGGCGAGGCTTCGGAGTGTCTCGAGGCCCAGCTGCTGGTACACGCGGGGATTGGCGATCGCTGGATCCTGCTCTGCCTCAACCACGATCCAGCCGATGTAGCCGATGCGGGCCAGCGCGCCCAGGAATGACGCATAATCATAGGCGCCGTCGCCAGGGGCAGTGAACATCCCACCGACCACGCCGTCGAGGAAGCTTGCGCCGCCAGCACGCAGCCTGTTGTACCGCCCACGGCGTACATCCTTGCAATGGACATGGTTCACGCGCTCGGGCCGTTCACCGATGATCTTCAGCGGATCGATACCGCCGCAAAGGGCATGGCCGGTGTCGAGCGTCAAACCGACATGCTCGTCGGTGACATCGAAGAAGCGCCGCAACTCTTCGGCAGTCTCGACAACGGTGCCGAGATGGTGATGGTAGGCAAAACGCAGCCCGCGCCTGTTTACATGCGCCGCCACCGCGTTCAACCGCGCGCCGAAGCGCTCCCAGGCCTGATCGTCGATCCGGGGATGGACATCGAGGGGACAGGACCGGTCGCCATGTACCGCGTTCGACGTTTCGGCGAGAATGAAGACGCTCGATCCCATCGCCTCCAGCAACGCGAGATGGTCTGCCATGGCGGCGATTTCGGCATCGGCGTCGCGCGTGAGAAGGTTCGACGAATACCAGCCGCCGACGATATCCAGCCCGTGGGTGGCCATGATCGGTTTCAAGGTGGCAGGATCGCGCGGGAACTTGCAGCCAAGCTCCACCCCTTCAAAGCCGATCTGGCTGACGTCGCTCAGCAGTTCATCCAGCGTGATGTCGCCGCCTAGTTCGGGCATGTCGTCATTGGCCCAGGCAATCGGGCTTACACCCCAGCGTATCGTCATGGCTTCCGCCTCTTCTTCATATCTTCATATCGAATGAGGGCCGCAGCGACTTCATCGCGGGCCGACACCTGCGGCACCGCGACGTCCCACCAATGCCCGCCCGACTTGGTAGTTATCGCGGGATCGGTATCGAGAACGATGACGTAGCTGGTCGATGATAAGGCGGCTCGGGCGAGCGCCTCTTCAAGCGAAGCGATGCCGGACACTTTTTCCGCACAGGCGCCCAGACTACGGGCGTGGGCGGCGAAATCGACCGTGGGGAGCGCTTCCTGCCGCGCATCGGCCAGCAGGTTGTTGAAAGGCCGCCCGCCTGTCGCCTGTTGCAACCGATTGATGCAGCCATAGCCGCCATTGTCGAGCAGCACGACGATGAGCTTGAAACCCAACATGACCGAGGTCGCCAGCTCTGAATTCAGCATCAGATAGCTGCCGTCACCGACAAGGACGAATGTCTCCCGCGTGGGATTTGCCATCTTCACGCCCAGGCCGCCGGCAATCTCATATCCCATGCAGGAAAAGCCGTACTCGACATGGTAGCCGCCTGGCTTCTTCACGCGCCATAGCTTGTGCAGTTCACCGGGCAGGCCACCGGCCGCGCAGACAACAACGGCGTCATCGGGCGCATTCCGTAACACCGCGCCGATCACCGCCGCGTCGGAAGGAAGGCCGTCGCACGGAGCCATCGCCACGTCGCCCGCCTCGCTCCAGTCCGCCATGGCCACACCATTCTCCCGTTCCCACGCCTGTGGAACGCGCCAGCCCGCCAGCGCATTGGTCAGAGCCTCGATCACGACGCGCGCGTCGCCCACGACGCTCTTCGCGCCGTGCTTGTGCGCGTCATGCGGCGCGACATTGACCTGGAACAGATCGCCCTGGAACAGCGTGCGTGACCCCGTGGTGAAATCCTGCAGCCGGGTGCCGATGCCGATGATGAGGTCCGCATCGAGCGCGGCGCGATTGGCGGCGCTGGTCCCGGTGACGCCGATCGCGCCAAGCAACTGGCCGTGACTGGCGATGAGCGCACCCTTCCCCGCCTGCGTTTCCGCAACGGGAATGCCTGTGGTCTCCGCCAGCGCGGCTAACGCATCTTCGGCGCGGGAATAGAGGACACCGCCGCCGGTCACGATCAGTGGCCGCTGCGCAGCACGCACCGCCTGCACCAGCGCGTTGAATTCCGTTTCGTCGGTGCGGGGTCGCCGCTGCCGCCACAGGCGCGGTTCCAGGAAGCTGACCGGGCAATCGAAAGCCTCCGCCTGCACATCCTGGCACAGGGACAGGGTGACGGGGCCACAACGGGCCGGGTCGATCATCACCGCCATGGCGCGCGGGGCGGCATCCAATATCTGTTCGGGCCGGGTAATGCGGTCGAAATAGCGGCTGACCGGGCGGAAGCAGTCGCTGGCGCTGACCGTCCCATCGCCGAAATCCTCAATCTGCTGAAGGACGGGATCGGGCAGGCGGCTCGCATATACGTCACCGGGCAGGAACAGCACCGGCAAACGGTTGACATGGGCGAGCGCGGCGGCGGTCACCATATTGGTGGCGCCCGGCCCGATCGACGTCGTACAGGCCATTGCCCGCTGGCGGCGATTTGCCTTGGCGAAGGCGATGGCGGCATGCGCCATTCCCTGCTCATTATGGGCGCGATATGTCGGAAGGGCTTCGTCGATTTCCGCCAGCGCCTCCCCGACGCCTGCGACATTGCCATGGCCGAAGATCGCCCAGACCCCAGCGAAAAAAGGTTGCTCGACCCCGCCGATCTCGACGCGCTGCGCCACCATCCAGCGAATGAGCGCCTGCGCCATGGTCAGCCTGACGGTTTCTCCGCTCATAGCGCCTGTGTCCGCCTTGCGTCGCGCCATGCCTGTGCCAGCATGTTGAAACTCGCGGCCATCTGCGCGACGGCCTCTTCATCGTCGATCTCATCCTTGAACCAGCGCATGGCGGGCTCCACCCATATCGTTCGGCCGACAGCGAAACCCTTGACCAGCGGGTGCTCAACGGCGGCGGAAAAGCTGGTCAGTAAGGCGTCCTCTTCCGATGCCAGCCCCAGCAGCAATATACCGCGGCAGTAGGGATCGCGCGCCGCGATTACCCGTTCGATGGCTGCCCAGGTCGCCGGTTCGACCGCTGGCTCCAGCTTCCACCAGTCGGGATACACGCCCAGATCATATATATGCTCGATCACCTTGGCCACCGTGTCAGTTTCGACCGGGCCGCTCCTGGAGGCGATGACCTCCAGCAATAATTCGTGCCGCCTGTGCCGACATGCCTCGAACAGGTTGAGGATCTGCCGGTCCTGATCGGCGCGAAGCTCCGCCGGATCATCGGGATGATAGAAAACCAGACATTTGACCACATGGTCGAGCGGCCAGTCGGCCAAGATCGTGGCGGCTTCGCGCCCGCCTTCGAACCGCAAGGGTCGCGATCCGGGCAATTCGATCGGCCGACCGATCCAACAGGTCGTGTCGGCAGCCATTTCCAGCGCGGTCCGTCCATAGCGGCCGTCGGCGAGTAGCCCGAAACCGGCATCGCCACCGGCAACCTCAGCCATGGCTTGCAACGCCAATTCCTTGAACCGCGATACGCGATGCAAGTTGTTGGTGCCCAGTTCCTCGACAAGTTCGTCAAACTGGGCGCGATGGTCGATCGCCAGCACGGTCAGGTCGCCATGTTCCGCCAAGCGATTGGTCGCCCAATGCGTATGTTCCAGCGCGGCGCTGTCGCGCAGGCGCGCGGGCCAATCGCTGCGCGAAAGAAACACTCGCAGTTCCTCCCAGCTCGGCTGGGCTGGGGCGCAGCCGTGCCGCGACACGACGATGGCACCGCAGGCGTTGCCATAGGTGCAGCATTGCTCGATGCTTTCATCACGCAGCCAGCCGCGCAGGAACCCGGCCATGAACGCGTCCCCTGCGCCCAAAACGTTGAACACTTCGATGGGAAAGCCCTTGCCGACAATGCCCTGGTCCAGATGGTCCGGTATCGCGCCCGGCAAGGCGACGCATCCGTCCGATCCGCGCTTGCACACCAGCAGCGCGTCGCTGCCCGCGCGGATTTCGCGCAGGGCCGCGATGGTGTCGGTGGTGCCGCCCAGAATGTGGATTTCCTCCTCCGTCCCGACGATGAGGTCGCACAGGGGCAGGATTTCCTGCAAGTCCTGCGTCACCCAATCGCTCGAAACGAAACGGTCTTCCCCATTGTCCTTCGACGCCAGCCCCCACAGCACTGGGCGGTAATCGATGTCGAAGATGACACGGCCGCCAGCCGCCCTGATCGCCTGCACCGCTTTCAACGTGGCGGCGCGGACGCCCGGCTGCGAAAGATGCGTGCCGTTGATCAAAAGCGCGCCGGCGGAGGCGACGAAATCGGGATCGATATCCTCTTCGCACAGCGCCATGTCGGCGCAATTTTCACGGTAGAAGATGAGCGGGAAACGATCCGCATCGCGAATGCCCAGGATGACGAGCGCGGTCAGCCGATCTGGATCGCTGATGACACCGGTGACATCGACCCCCTCCGCCGCCAGTTGCTCAATAATGAAGCGCCCCATATGGTCGGACCCGACACGCGTGATAATGCCCGTATGAAGCCCCAGCCGCGCTGCGCCGATGGCGCTGTTGGTGGGACTGCCCCCGACATATTTGGCAAAGGAACCCATATCCTCCAGCCGCCCGCCGACCTGTTCGCCATAAAGGTCGATGCCTGAACGGCCCAGGGTGATAAGTTCCAGGGCGCGACCGCCCGTCGAAGTACCGCTCATTGCCTGCCCCCGCCATGGATGGATAAGGACGGGGCGGTGTCGTGCCGGTCGATCGCGGCCAGGATGTCGGCCACCACGTCGCGGCTGCGGAACTGCAACGACAGCCGATCGGCATCCGTCAGCAGTTGAACCATGCAGACGAAGACCACATCATTTTGCGGATCAGCCCAGAACCAGCACCCTGCGGCGCCATCCCAGAAATAGGTGCCGCGCCCCAGACGCACGCCCGCCTGTTGCGGATCGATGATCGTGACGCCGTTATAGGCATATTCATAACCGGGCCGCAGAGAGTGCGGCGGCGTGCCGAACCCGCCAATGAGCAGATGATTGGGCGTATGGCTGTGCATCATCAGGGCGGCGGCTTCGCGGCTGATGATCCGCTTGCCATCCAGTTCCCCCTGACCCAGCAGCATGCGGCCAAAGCGCAGATAATCGCCAGCGGTCGACGCCAGGCCACCCCCGCCCGACGCGAGGAGGGGCGCGCTGTCATAGGGAAGCACCACGTCCCGAGGCGTCAGGCCAGAGATATTCTCATAATGGAGTTCCTCGTCATCGCGGCTCACTTCGATCAGCGTGTCGCCCGCCAGCGAATAAAGCGTGGCGAGACGGTGGCGCTTTTCTTCGGGCACGATGAAGTCGGTATCGACCATGCCGAGCGGATCGAAAATGCGTTCGCGCATGAAGTCCCGCAGGCTCATGCCGCTCAGGCGCTCGACGATGATGCCCTGCACGTCCATCGATGCGCCATATCGCCACCCGGTGCCCGGATGGAAAGCAAGCGGCACCTGCGCCAAACGCTTCAAATACTCCCGCGCACTGATGTCATGGGGGATTGCCGGAACATGGGCGGCACGAAAAAGGCGGTCGACCGGCTCGTCGGTAAAACCATAGGCGAAACCGGCCTGGTGCGTCATCAGATGCTCCAGGGTCGGCGGACTGGCGGGGGGAACGAGCGACAAGGTGTCGGGGAACAGGCCCTGCTCAAGCACCAGCAGGTCGGCGAGTTCGGGCAGGTGATCGGCAATCGGGTCGGATGGCGACCATTTACCTTCGTCCCAGAGGATCATCATCGCGACCGCCGTTACCGGCTTGGTCATCGAATAGAGCCTGAAGATAGAATCTTCCTGCATCGGGTCGCGCGCAGCGACGTCGCGCCAACCGATCGCTGAACCGTGCACGGCGGCATGGCCCCGCCATATAGCCGTCGCCGCACCGCTCAGCAATCCGCGCTCGATTGCATCGCTCAGAAGCGCGTCCACCTTGAACCAGTCCTGTGCCGGGTGAATTAGAGCGTCTTTCGCAATATCGGTGCATTGGCCCGGCAGCTGCCCCACCATCCCTCTCCTCTGGAAATTACATTCCATGATATATTGGATCAGAACGTTCGGTGCAATAGCTCAATCGGAAGCTAGGTGTTTTTTATCTGACCCCGATCCGATGCCGCTTCATCACGGCGGGCAGCCGCACCAATGGCGAGCGACTGGGCCAGGCACATCGATGCGGCAAGCGAGCGAAAGCCGCGCACTTCGGACTCGCGCACCTGAAGGATCAGATTCGCGTCTCTGGCTATCGGGCCGATGACGCTGTCGGTGATTGCGATGACCGGGCAGCGATCCTTTGCCGTCTCGACCAAGTTCAACGTTTCATGACTATAGGGCGAAAAACTGATTGCCAGCATGACGTCGCCGGCACCAAGCCCGCCGACCTGCTGGATCTGAAGCCCAGCTAGTCCATCGACAAGGACGGTTCGCTTGCCCGCCTGTCCCAGCATATAGGCGAGGTAAGTCGCGACAGGGAATGAACGACGAAACCCCGCCACAAAAACGGTCTCCGCCTCGTGAAGCATCTCAATCGCTTCGGACAGTTCGCGCAAGCCTACCGCGTGATTTAAATTTTCCAGGGCAAGAATATTTCCTTCAACGAATTCCGAAAGCAGCTGGCGCGGGCCTTCAGCTTCCCCAGTAGTCCCGTAGCGATGCTGCCGGATCCGTTCGGCATAGCCGACGGAGCGATCTTCACGCAGCAGGCCATCGCGCACTAGGCGCTGCATCGGGGTGGCACCTGAAAAGCCAAAGGCTTGGGCAAAGCGGACGATGGCAGACGGTTGAACGCCGCTGCGCTCCGCCACCACAGCCAAGGTTTCAAAGGCTATGTCGTTCGGTTCGTCCAGAATGTGTCGGGCGATGCGCTGCAGCCGGTCACTGAGATCATCGTAGCGCGCACGGATCACATCCAGAAACTCGTCCAGATCGCGGGGTTGTGAAACATTTTCCAACATCTAGGTTTTCCTTCTGGGACACAAAGTCAGGGACCAGCGGCAAGAGGGGAGAGAACCAATCCCTCTGGCATTCCGCCTCATTTAGAACACAAATTCTCGATCGCAAAAAAACAATTCACTTGAAGCGATCACCACCTATGGCCTGCTCTTATGGCGCTGCGAGGGTTCAGCTGAGTAACTGGGAGGACAGGCGCCGCTCCTTAAAACGACGGAAAAGTATAGCGATTCTCTCTCAGTCAGTTGCGCATTCCCGATGGTTTCCACGCGCTACATACAAGTTCCTTACTACGCCTTTCGTCATTCGTCCTCGAACGCGGAGCTCGTAGGGCGTAGCGAAGCAGGCCATTGCTTATCTATTCAGCGGCGGACGCCTGTGGGGTCTCGTGTCCCAGGGATGAGTGCGCCCTCTCCTGATTTGTAGTCCTCTGCCCAGGCGGAGATCACCACGCGGACATGGTCGAGGCTCAGGAACAGAGTCTCGTTGAGCAGCTCGTCGCGCATGCGACCATTGAAGCTCTCGACGTAGCCGTTCTGCATCGGCTTGAGCGCGCGCTTTGCGCCGACCTTGCGTCCAGCGTTCCACGACACCCGCTCACGAGCGGCGGGATCAAATTCTGATAATCCCATGACACATCTCCAGTGGCCATGATGGCCAAGGGGATAACGTCCAACCAAGCAGGTGGCGGCAGATCACGAGGCGGCCGCGATATGCAAAAAGTTAGCGAATTTTCATAGAATCACCTAATACCAAGGCGCATTGATCAGAACCCATGCGCCCATTTTCGCAGTCCAATGGACATGATGCGCCAAGGCTGATCAGCCAGCTTGTTCCAGGCGTAGCAACAGTGATCGACGATATCGTCGTACGATTTGAAGATGCGGTTCGACAGCCAGTTGTCGCGCATGAATTGCCACAGGTTCTCGACAGGATTGAGCTCGGGACATCTGGGGGGTAGCGGCATCAAAGTGATATTGGGCGGAACGACCAGTTCGGCCGAGCCATGCCATCCGGCTTGATCGAGTAGCAGCACCGCGTGGGCGCCCGGGGCGACGTGGAAGGCGATCTCCTCGAGGTGCATGCTCATCGCTTCGCTGTTGCACTTGGGCATGACGATACCCGCGGCCTTGCCTTCGGCCGGACAGATCGCCCCGAAAATCCATGCCGACGATCGCCGTTGATCCTTGGGCGCTGATGGCCTCGTGCCGCGCTTCGCCCAGCGCCGGGTGAGCTTGGTCTGCTGCCCGACCCTTGCTTCGTCTGCCCACTATAGTTCTACCGCCGTTCCCTTTGGGAGCGATCGGGTGATTTGCGCCAAACGGGCTGCGAAGTTTTTTTAAAATCAGCAACATCATCGGGTTTCTGACCGCGATGGCGCGGCCGCGCGGAGAGTTTGCGGTAGCCCATTGCGCGAAGCTCGCGCCCAAGGGTTTGACGCGTGACCGAGAGGCCGAACTCATCCCATATCCACTGGGCCAGATCGGCAAGCCGCCAGCGTACGACGCCATGCGCTGCCGGGATAGGACCGACCTCGATTTGTCCGGCAAGCCGGGCACGCTGCTCGTCGTTGAGGATCGAAGCCCGCCCTGGCGCCTTGCGCGTCGCCAAGCCATCAGGACCATCCTTGTTGAACCGCAAGACCCAGTCGCGCACGATCTGTAGCGTCACACCGGCAACCTTGGCTGCATCGCTCCGGCTCCCGCCATCCAGGATCACCGCAACTGCCAATAACCGCCGAACCTGATCGGCGTCTCCGCATCGGCGAGAAAACCCACGTAACTCCACTGATGTGTAGTCAGTTCGAACCCCAATCGCCGCCGCCATCGCAAGCCTCCTTCTGCTTGCAATCTCGAATCATAATTTCAGGCTTTTGGAAATCCCTGGCGTGAGTCTGCCTCCGCGAGCGTTGGTATTAGAATGGAATGCGGTGCAGCGCGGAATCCAGCCATTGCGTGCGGTTCGCATAGATGCGGCGCATCGTCTCTTCGCGCGGAATGCCCGCCGCCAGCTCGACAGGCTGGTGGGCGCGAGACGAGATTTACACCGCGAGGCCCGTCAGTTTTTCAACTCCGGGCAAAGCGGCAAGGTCTAGTGCAGCAACGGCGAGCGCGTTCGCTTTGTCTGATCCAAGTATGGGAGCAGCAAGCGCCAGGAACTTCGCAAGCAGTGCATCCGTGGCGAGGAAGTTGGAAGGTTCGCCAAGCGGCACGACCACCTTGCGGCTGAATGTCCGGCCACGCGCTGCGATGGTGATCTTTCCCGACATGTTGGTAGGGAATTCCGCCTCGATTTCCGGGTCGTGGATACAGTCGACCTTGGGCAGCATCGAACGGATTACCGGGTCGTTCAGCCGCTCGTAGCTGTCCCACCCCATCGCGCCCGTGACCAGAGCGCAGGACAGCACGAACGGCGCGCTGAACTGCGCGTCCACAATATTGCTCGGGTTGCGCTTATGCCCGATCGGCGCGCCCACCAGCAACAGGCCCGCGTTCGACAGTCCATAGGTGATGCTGTCCACCTCATCTGGCTGCAATCCTTGCTCCTCCCGCAGCGCCAGCACGGCGTCGATACCGGCATGGCCGTAGCGGCAGGATGGATAGGGCTTGATGCCGGTATTCATCAGCTCAAAAACCGAACCGAGGGCCTGCACGACCCGCTCTGGCCGGGGGGAGGGCGCGTAACCCTGAAGAAAGCCATGGCGCCCCTCGATCGCTTCGGCGGGCCCCTTGTAGCCGTTGCGCGCCAAGGTTGCAGCGGTCAAACCAGCCATCGCCGCCCATCCGACCTGAAACGGCTTCGTCTGCGCGCCATCGGCCAGGAACTGGAGACTGCCCGCACTCTGGCTCAGCGCAATGCCGAGAGCCGAGACGATCCCTGCCGTATCAAGGCCGAATATCCGCGCCGCAGCGGCAGCCGCGCCAAACACGCCGCAGGTCGCGCTGGGATGAAAGCCACGCGCGTAATGGTCTCCCGCTGGCAGCGCCACCGCGATCCGGCAGCACGTCTCATAACCAGCGACGATCGCGGCGAGAATGTCCGCTCCGGGCGCTCCCACTATCTCCGCCGCGGCGAGCGCGGCCGGAATGACCGGCGCTCCGGGGTGCAACGTCCCTGCCGCATGAGTATCGTCAAAGTCGAGCGCATGGCCAAGCGCTCCATTGAGCAGCGCCGCGCCCGCCGGGGCATAGCCTGCCGCGTCGCCAAATACCCAGGCCGCTCCATTTCCCAGGCCCATGGCGGATACAGTGGCAAGCAAGGCCGGAGCGACCGCCGCTTCGCTCCGCGCCCGCACGATACTGCCGACCAAATCGAGCAGGAGAAGCGGGGTGCGCGCCACGACGTCGGCCGGAAGGGTGTCGACCGAGACGGTGGCGCAAAATTCTGCCAGACTTTCTGTAATTTTCATCTGTATCACCTAATGACAAAGGGATTGGAAACAGGCAAACCAAGGTCGATCCAGACGCTTTTGGTCTGGAGATATTCATCCATCGCTTCCTGCCCGTTCTCGCGGCCGATGCCGCTGCGCTTCACCCCACCGGAAGGTGCCATGAAGCTGACCGCGCGATAGGTGTTGATCCAGACCTTGCCTGCCTCAACGCGTGCCGTCGTCGTAAAGACAGTCCGCTTCAGATTTTTGCGCTCGTATCAGGTCTTTGAGATCGCACTGAAATCGCTTTCGGTCGCCATTCTGATAAACGGGCAATCGTGAGGATAATATCCTCCGCCGGGTTACGGCGGATCACTGTATCGCCCATGATTTCAGGCGTCGATTGCCAGCCGAACCGACGCCGTACCCGTTTGACCATCACTGCCTATGGCTTAGAAATCTCCAGCCCTTCGAGCTGATCCTTCTCCCGCCATTTCGTCAGTTCTTCGAAATAGCTCATGGTGCCCCCGGCGTAGGGCGCGTTGCGCGCCATTTTGGGATCACCGATCGATCCTTCATTATTGTAGAAGCCAGGCGTGCATTCGGTGGAAAATTTTGCGCTCCCCGTGAGATGCGAGAACAGCACGCCGAGCCAGCTTTCCTGCGCCTGCTCGGTCGGTTCGAACGTCCGCGCGCCCTGATCGACCATGCGCTTGATCGTATAGGCGGTCTGGATCGCGACCTGATCGAGTATCGGAACAACGTTGACGCCTGTGCCGCCCTGGATGAGGCTGGACATCAAGAGATTGGGGAATCCCTTCGTATACATGCCATGCAGGGTCGCTGCCCCATCGCGCCACGCATCCGTCAGTGCCAGCCCATTCCGGCCATAGAGTTCAAAGCCGAGCCTGCGGGTGTAGCCGGTCGACACCTCGAAGCCCGATGCGTAGATCAGGCAATCGACCGGATAATCGACGCCGTCCACCACTACGCTGTTGGCGTTGATTTGCTCGACGCCTTTGCCGTTTGTATCGACCAGTGTGACGTTCGGGCGGTTGAAACTCTGCAGATACTCGTCATGGAAGCACGGGCGTTTGCACATAGTGTTGTACCAGGGCTTCAGCGCTTCTGCCGTCGCGGGATCCTGCACGATTGCATCGATGCGTGCGCGGATCGCTTCCATGCGTGCGAAGTCGTTCAGCTCATACTGATCATCGTCCGCCGCACCGCCTTCGAAATTGATACCGCCTGAAATCTGGGTCCAGCCGTCATTGATCAGATCTTCATCCGCCGGCTGGCCGCTGACCAGCGTCTCGAAATTCTCGATCCGGCGCTGCTGCCATCCGGGCTGAAGCGATTTGACCCATTCGGGATCGGTCGGCTTGTTATTCCGCTCCCCCACCCCCGATGGGGTGCGCTGGAAGACGTAGAGATGCTCCGTGTCGCGGGCCAGATTGGGCACCGCCTGAACCGCTGTCGCGCCGGTGCCGATGATGCCGACGCGCTTGTCCTTCAGCCGGTCCATCGGCTCGGTCGGACTGCCGCCGGTATAATGATAGTCCCAGCGGCTGGTGTGGAAGCTGTGCCCTTTGAACGTCTCGATCCCCGGAATGCCCGGCAGCTTGGCCTTGTGCATGATCCCGCCCGCGACAACGAGGAAGCGCGCCGCCAACACGTCGTCATGATTGGTGCGGACCAGCCAGCGAGCGCGCGCGTCGTCCCAGCGAACCTCCGTCACCTGCGTCTGGAACAAGGCGCGGTCGTAAAGGTCGAAATGGCGGCCGAGCTGCTGGCAATAGGCGAAGATTTCCGCAGCCTTTGCGTATTTCTCGGTCGGGATATAGCCGGTTTCCTCAAGAAGCGGCAGATAGATATAGCTTTCGATGTCGCAGGCCGCACCCGGATAGCGGTTCCAATACCAGGTGCCGCCGAAGTCGCCCGCGCGATCGATGATGCGGAAATCGTTGATCCCCTGCTGCTGCAGCCGCGCCCCGGTCAGCAGTCCGCCAAAGCCGCCGCCGATGACCGCGACCTCCGTCTCTTCCACGATCGCGGAACGCGTAAAGCCGGGTTCAACATAAGGGTCGGCGTCGAAATCCCGGAAGACTGCGTTGGGATCGATATATTGACTGGGACCATCCGCACGCAAACGCTTGTCGCGCTCGATACGGTATTTTTCTCTCAGTGCTTCAGGGGATATCTGGATGGTAATTTTCACATCGCTCATGAGCTCGCTCCAATTCTTATAGTCGGTATTTTTATGTGTTTCACGCAAGCGGCCGCATCACTGCAACGCATGCGACATATGCTCAGCCCTGACCTTTTCCCTGAGGTGGCGGCCAATTGCGAAGAAGGCCGCCGCCCCCGCCAGGCACAGGGTGACGAAAGCGGCCGAAACGGTGAGGTAATTGCCCGACACATCCCGAAGCCAGCCCGCGAGCGGCGACGTGGCGAAAGTGAAGGGGATGGTGAAGAGGCCCAGCAAGCCAAGCACTTTGGGCAGCGCCTCCACCCCAAACACCTCAATCGACAAGGCGTTGATGGGCGGGAATATCGCTGCCCCGGCCAAGCCGATGAGAGAGGCGGATGCCGTAAGAGCGGGTAGCCAGCCAGTCATTGCCAATAATCCCCAGCCAGTCGAAAATCCGAGTCCAGCGATCCCCAATGTGTTTGCAGAGCCCCAGCGATCACATGCAATCCCGGCCAGCAAGGAACCGGCGATACTCGCTGCCCCCGAAATCGCAAGAAGGACCGCCCCCATTTCCACGGAGACGCCATGTTCCTCTACCGCGGGCAGCAAATGGGCAGCGCCAGCGATTGAGATCCCGCTCAGTACCCCATATCCCAACATGATGACCCAGAATATCGCCGTGCCCATAATGCCGCCGGGCCGGGCTTCGACATCCGGCACGTCGACAACGGCCTCATCGGATGCATCCAGCGGCGGCTCCTCCACGCTCAGCGTCAAAGGCAATAGCAAGAGGTGCAGCGCCGCCAGTGACAGATAGAGGCCCGCCAAGCCGTATCGCTGCATGATGCCTACGCCGACGACAGGGATGATCGTGCTGAAGATAGGCAGATAGGCGATGCCCGTCGCCCTACCACGGGCGTGTGGGAACCAGCCGCCCGCCAGCACCGCCGGAGGAAGCGCCGCGAACAATGCCGCGCCGGGACCAATGAATACCGCGCATGCGAACAGCGCAACAGCTATGCTCGGGGCAAAGGCAAGCAGCAGATAGCCGGTGAAAGACACCAGAACCCCGACTGTCATGACCCGTCGAAGTCCCCATCGTGCCAGCAAAAGAGCCATCATAGGGCCAAGTGCGGTCATGGTCAGGACCGTGAGCGAAAGACCCATGGCAGCCCAGCCCATAGAGGCATGGAACCGTTCCTGGAATGCCAAGACGCTCACGCCGAGCCCACCAAATGCGCAGCCCGTTCCAACATTCTGTGCCAATGTCGCCCGAAGCAGCATGGCCCCCGCGCGCCCGCGCAATCCCATCATCGGCTCTTCTATAGCAGCAAATTCCGCCATTTCCTGTTCGCCTTCATGAAACCTGCGGGAGGTAGGCTGCCCCGAGTCAACGCTTTAAACTGTGGTGCCTGAACAGGCGTCGTGCTTGCCCATTGATCGCCGTCCAGCAAACCAGCCATGTCTCAGACGGAAGACAGGGCATGTCGTACACCCATGCCCCGCTTCCTCCTGCACCCTGGTCAGGCCATCGATTGCATGACCTCGATGCTATGTCCTTCAGGATCGGCGATTACGGCGTAGCGGAACTGATGTTCTTCCAGCGTTTCCGCCGCCCTGACGCTGGTGCCGCCCGCCGCCAGTGCAGCAGCTACGACGCTATCCACATCTTCGACCATGAAGGCGATCGTCGCTTCCCCGGGCGTCGGGGCAGGCCTGTTCACATAATGCAGCAGGGCAATTTGATTGTCGCCCTCGCCTGTGGACAGGAATATCTCCAGATGAGGATCATCAAGTGCGAGCGCATCGAAGCGCCGAACCTCTTTCAGACCGAATACCTTGTCATAGAAAACAGCTAGTGCTTCTGAATCACTTACGGTGAGCTTGAAATAATATAAGGAAGCCTTGCTCATGTTTTTCCCTCGTCAGAGCCGAATGTCTCGGCGTAGTGCGGAATGATCAAAGACCGAATTGCATGACTTCGATTGCATGACCTTCAGGGTCTGCGATCGTCGCCCAGCGGAAATTATGCTCTTCGATGGATTGGGCCGGCAGGATGATGCTGCCGCCTCTCGCCTGCGAAGCGGCCACCACCGTGTCCACATTTCCAACGGTAAAGGCGACTCGCACTTCACCAGGCTGTGGCGCGGGTTTGTTGATATATTCCATCAGGCACAGCTGCTCCGCCGAAGATGCCGACAGGTAAATCTCCAAATGAGGCCGCACATGTTCGGGCTTGTGAATGCGCCGGGTTTCCTTCATCCCGAACACTTCCTGGTAGAAGGGCGCCAAAGCTTCCGCATCGCCGACCATCAGCTTGACATAATATAGGGACGTTTCGCTCATCGATTTGCCTCTGCGTGACTGGATTGTTCAAATTTGCTATTCAGTTTTAAGGTCTTTCTCTGCGCCTGCCGCCGATCACTAGAATGAGTAGCGCGCGCGAACGCCATACATACGCGGCTCGCCATAAAGCGTGGCGGAGTAGAGAACGGAGGGGAAGACGTTGCTGTTTGATACGCGATAGAGTTTGTTGGCGATGTTCGTACCATACAGGCCGATATCTAGGTTGCTTCCTGCGATCTTCTTCCAGTCGAGAGAGAGATTCAGCGTACCAAAGGGCTCCAGCTTTTCGCCGGGCTGGTTCGGCGGCACCACGGTACCCTCAGTATGCTGCGAGGACGTATGTGAGTAGATCGCAAAGAAAGAAATCGTCCCAAGATTGCCACCCAAAGACTGCTCCGCCGAGGCATGAATGCTGTAGATGTACGGCGCGACATACTGGAACGGCAGACAGGATAGGTCGGCTGTCCCGGGCGGGCTGATGAAGTTGCCCGAACAGTCCTGCACCGGTACATTCGGCTGATATTCGTAACGCTCGTATTTGGCGTCGGTATAGCTGAATGTGCCGCCGATTTCCACGCCCGGGAACGGCCTTAGCGAAGCTTCCGCCTCTACGCCCTGGATGCGGGCGTCGGCCTTCAGAACTTGAGCGCCAGCTGCCTGCGTCACAGGATTGAAATCACCCGTGGCCCGCTGAATATCCTTGTATTTTAGATAATAATAGGTGGCGTTCAAACGAAGTGGCATGCCCGCAACCCGGACGTCCGACTTGAAACCGCCCTCATAGGATGTGACATATTCGGGTGGGAATGTTCGGGTGGTCGGGAAGACGGCATTGGCATTGATGCCCCCCGCCTTGTAGCCGCGGCTGACCTTTGCGTAGAGGAGCAAGGCGTCAGAGGCCCGGTAGTCCAACCCAATGGTCCAGGTAGGGGCATTGGTCTTAAGGACGGCGTTGAACTCGCATTCGCTTGGATCGACTGCAGGGGTGTTCGTGGCCGAGCAGAGAATGGCGCCAGGCGCCTGAGGTGTAGGATTGAGGTTGGGTCCGAAGAAATTGGCCGACCCGCTTACCTTATCCCAGGTATGGCGATATCCACCGGTCAGCTTGAGATTTTCCAGGGTCGGTACAAGCAAGCCGAAATCCAGCGTTGCCTGTGCGTAGAGTGCCTTTGACCTGTTGGTGATCGAAAACCTGGCGTCAGAGCTTGGGCAGAAGCCGGTGAACGCAGCCGGGCAGAAGGCGATCGCGCCCGCGCCTTGCTCCCTGACGGGACGCTGATCGTAGAGGAATGCCCCGGTCGTCAATGTCAGTTGATTGTCGAACAGATTGCCCTGCAACTGCAGTTCTTCGGTGAAGACTTTCAAATCATCTCTGGGAACGCGGGCCGATGTGGCGTTAACATAGATTAGCGGCGTTCCATCGCCTGGCAGCGTGGCCTGGCCCGGCGCGGGATAACGGCGTGGGTCATCATCCTGCTGTTGGAGGACGCTGCCGTCGCTATCGATACTGTAGTTCGAGGTGAAACGCTGGTAGCTCACGATATTGCGGAGCGTAAGTTCGTCGTTCAGATTGAGCGAAGAAGTGTTGGTGATGCCCCAGGTCTTCGTCTTTTGATAGGAATCCACGCCATGCGCCGTCTTTCGCGGCCCGCGTGCTTCTGAATCGGCAGCGGCTGCACGGTACACGTCACATGAAGCGATTTGTCCAGGGATTGTCGGGCCTTCGTAGCAAAAGCCGAGTGACGGATCCGACAATGCTGCGACGTTGAAACCAGTGTTGACAAGTCCGGTGCCATTGTTGCTCGACTTGGCTCCGTAGGCCATCGTGTAGTTCTCAAAGCCTTCAAATGGCTTGAGCGTCAGGCCGATGCGTCCGGAATACCAGTGCGTATTGTCACGATCCTTGTCCCAGACCACGTCATAGGTGTAGCCATCACGGTCCTGATAGGCGCCTGCGACGCGCAGGAGAACCTTGTCCTCCACGACCGGCACATTGATCGCGCCTTCCAGTTGCTTGTTGTCGTAGTTACCGAATTTCGCCTGAGCATAGCCTTCGAAATCATTGGTCGGCTTGTGCGGGACGAGCAGAACAGCGCCACCTGTGGTGTTACGTCCGAACAAAGTACCCTGCGGCCCGTTTAGAACCTGCACGTTCTCCAGGTCGACGAAATTCCCCGGTCCGCCCTGTTGAGGGGTAGAAATCGGAGCGGGCAGCGGTACTTCGTTCAGGTACACCACCACACCGGGGGAGGCTTGGAAGGTGGCGCCTTGGCCGCGTATCGTGAAGCTCTGCGCCTCACGCGAGGGATTGCCATTATTGCCCACTACCAGCGAAGGAACGGTGGCTTGCAGGTTTTGCGCTTCCGTCACGCCTTGCTGCTGAAGGCGCTCGGGAGAAAAGGCCGTGATGGCGATAGGCACGTCTTGCGCGCGCTCGTCGCGACGCTGGGCGGTCACCACGATATCATCAGAAGGGGAGTTGCTAGCGTCGAGCGCCGTAGCTGAGCGATCCTGAACCTGCGCCTGCACATTCTGCGGAATGGCGAGCGGTAACAGTGTCGCTGAACATAATAAGCCGACGCGAAGCCTTGTATATATAGCCATGTTATAGCCTCCCTCTTAAAATGATATCGTCTGCCAAGTTTTTTGTCTTGGTTTGTTCAATTATTGGCGAGGTGATGTGTTCTGGCAGAAGATGATGACGCGCGAGCGGCGCGCATCCAGCGATCATCTATTAGGTTTTTCTTCTGCCAGAATGATGCATATCCCTCTTATGCCGCTGCCTGATCATATATTGCAGGCATGATCGTGGGCGGCCCTGGCTCGAATACGCTCGTGAGGAACTGGATGAATTCAGGGTCGTGGAGCGGATCGCTCGGCGTCTTGAACGCTATGCCGCGAGCACGTAGTTCCGAAAGGAAGATGTCGAAGACCTGCTCATGCGATAGATCATCGCTATGATCGAGCGCGACCGTCATCTCATTTAGATCCATGTACATATCCGCGCCCCAATGGAACAGAAGGCGGATTTCGTCGGCTGGTAATTGCTGAACAACCTTGCCATCGGTCGTAACCTGCCAACCGTCCGAATTGGGGTCTGCTGCGATTACTGAATTGATGGCCAGGCCCTTCGGCTTGCGCATGTGTTCCGGCCCACAAGCGTTTGCGCCGTGATACATGACCTCATTCTCGACCACCGCGGCGCGGCCCCACATCGGGGCATAAAGCTGCTTGGGCTGCCCGTCCGGGCCATCCGGCCAATAGGTAAAGCCGCCGCCGATCTGCCCCTTATAATACCAGGTCAGCACCTGCGTTTTCTTTACCTGCCAATGGCGGAACAACCCGGATTTGGTCATGAGGCCGATCAGCCAGGACGGGGTGTTCTGAATGTTCACACCACGATAATCGGCGCCATCAACATGTGGCGGGCCGCCTGCGCCGGCCGGACCCTGAATGTTGCAAAGCATTAGGTTGGGGGCTGCATATTTGGCACCCCAATAACCACGGGCCAGTTCAAGAAACTTGCTGTGATAGAAACAGTCCTCGATTTCGGGGTAAAGGCTTGCATAGCCCCGTCCGAGAAAGGCGCGGAAAACAGGGCTCAAAAACATGTCCCATGTGGGAACGAAGCCTTCGGGGAGTGTTCCGGATGTCGCACCAATCACCTCTTCAGGGGAACTGAATTCCTGCGAAAGGATAGTGGTCCATGGCCCTTGCTCGCGAAGAACGGAAAAAAGCCGCTGCCGTTGATCTTCGCTGAACGCGCCCTCCAGGAGTTGGGGCTCGGCGATTGGGCGTAGAAACGAATGAGTATTCATAACGACTTCCTCTCAGAACAAAAAAACTGCGAAACAAATTTCAGAACGATCTCAAGCCGTTCGTTTAAGTACGTCGAGCAAAGTTTGTGTGAGACTATCGATTTGGTCACGACTGATAATAAGCGGGGGTGAGAGCACGATCGTGTCGCCATTTGCGCGGACCAAAAGGCCCTTTTCGAAGCAGTCCACGAATGCTTCAAATCCGCGTGATCCTGGATCATCTGGCCGAGGGGCAAGTTCAATTGCCGCGATAAGGCCCATGGCCCGGATATCGGCAATGTGCGGCGCGGTCTGCAATGACAGCAGGCTGTGCTGCCAATGCTCTTCAAGCTCAGCAGCGCGGCTAAAAAGGCCTTCGCGCTGATAGATGTCGAGGCTTGCAAGGCCCGCCGCGCAAGCAGCCGGGTGACCGGAATAGGTGTACCCATGAAAAAGCTCGATCGCGGCTTCAGGCCCCTGCATCAGGGCATCATGCACGTCGCGCGACGTGAATACGGCCCCCATTGGCATGGCGCCGTTGGTCAGCCCCTTCGCTGTCGTGATAATATCGGGGACCACATCGAAGTGCTGGGCCGCGAAGGGACTACCAAGACGGCCGAAGCCGGTAATCACTTCGTCGAAAATGAGGAGGATGCCATGCCGCGTCGCTATCTCGCGCAGCCGCTTCAAATAACCCTGCGGCGGCAGCAGCACCCCTGTCGAGCCAGCGACGGGTTCTACGATGACGGCCGCGATAGTATCCGCCCCATGCAGCTGGACGAGACGCTCAAGATCGTCAGCCAACTCGGCGCCATGTTCGGGCGGGCCCTTGCACAACAGGTTGCGGCTGGGATCGTGAGTGTGCCGCATGTGGTCAACGCCATGCAGGGTGGAGAAGGCGCGACGATTATTGACAAGGCCGCCTACCGAAATGCCGCCAAAGCCCACGCCGTGATAGCCACGCTCACGCCCGACCAGCCGAGTGCGCGTGCCCTGGCCGATCGCGCGCTGATAGGCGAGCGCGATCTTGAGCGCCGTGTCCACGGATTCCGAGCCCGATCCGGTGAAGAATATCCGGTCGAGACCGGGGGGCGCGATTTCGGAGAGGCGTTCTGCAAAGCGGAAGGCGAGAGGATGGCCCAGCTGAAAGCTTGGTGCGTAATCGAGGCTTTCCAACTGGGCGGCGACTGCTGAGGCGATCTCCGTACGGCCATGTCCTGCGTTGACGCACCACAGGCCGGCCGTCCCGTCGAGAATCTCGCGTCCGTCGTCGCTGCGATAGTGCATCCCCGTTGCTTCGACCAGCATTCGAGGCGCCGCTTTGAACTTCCTGTTGGGAGTAAACGGCATCCAGTAGGCATCAAGAGCAACGCTGTTATTAAGACTCTTCATTTGATCATCCGCTAATTTAGCGACATGTTGACCGTTTACTCAGGCAACCCGCAAGACGTTTTCCGACCTTCAGAAAGTTCTTGATTTACAATAGGATGCGCTGATAAACGTTCGATATATCAAACATATGCAACAGGACGAGTAGTTTTGATGCCGGAAGTGGAAATCGGATCGCGCCTACGCCGTGCGCGGGAGAAGGCTGGCATTTCTCAACGTGCGCTGGCCAAGCGTGCCGGCATCACCAATTCCACCATCTCATTAATGGAATCGGACGGCACCAATCCATCGATCGGCGCTCTGAAGCGCGTGCTTGATGCGATGTCGGTCAGTTTAGCTGACTTTTTCGCGACGGACGAGACGGATCGTCCCCGAACTTTCTACAAGGCCTCCGAACTAACGGAAATTGGCAAAGGCTCCGTATCCTTACGTCAAGTAGGACCCAGCCTGGTGGGGCGCCAGCTGCAAATCCTGTCCGAAACCTACCAACCCGGCGCCGATACGGGGAAGATCAACCTCACTCATGAGGGCGAGGAAGGCGGGATCGTTATATCCGGCTTTCTCGAACTGACCGTCGATGGCGAGAGATGCATATTGGGGCCCGGCGACGCTTACAGCTTCGACAGCAAGCGCCCTCATCGCGTCCGCTGCGTCGGGGATGAACCAGCTCGCTGCATTAGTGCGTGTACCCCCCCTTAACTTCTAAGATCAGATGGGGTGATTGGGGCCGACCCTGAATCGCTTGGGTGGCTGCTCCTCGCAAAATGGTAAGACGTGGTCCGTGTTGAGCGGCCACAACCATAAGGAGGAGCAACCATGCGCTACTATGCCGGACTGGATGTTTCGTTGGAAGAGACAGCGATCTGTATCGTCGATGAGGTAGGCAAGATCGAACGCGAACTTCGCGCGTCGAGCGACCCCGCTGCCTTAATCGATGCCTTCGCCGCACTCGACTTACCGTAACCGGTGTTCTCAGGCCACGGCGGTCCATGGCATGAGTTCGCCGACGGCGCTGGCCGGATGACCCGCAGCCAGCTTACCGAGCGTTTCGGTCAGCCAGGTGTGCGGATTGATACCGGATATCTTGCAGTTCTCGATGAGCGTGGCGATGACCGCCCAGTTGTCGCCGCCTTCATCGGAGCCGGCGAACAGGGCATTCTTCCGATTGAGCGTGATGCCTGATTCATTGTGCTGCTCCTCTTCAAATGGCGGAAAACAGGGATTTTTGGTTTTCATCCTGAGTACGACACGGGCCTTTTCGCGAGATCGCGGCTTGGATTTCGGGCTTTTCGAGGTCCGCGGCGCGGATTTGATGCGGCGCGCCGGGCATAACCTGCTCGGTCGGGAGCAAGCCAGCTTCGACGACACGGCGGATTTTGTGGTTTGTGACGCCGAACTTGGCTGCCGCCTCCGACATGGTGAGCCATTCACCACCCGTGGTTCCGGCGGAACGATAGCCTTCAATCTTATGCACACGGCGCAGCGAGCTGACGCGATGCCCAGTCCATGTCTTGCCCTGACCCGTTCGCATGCCCATACGGTTGAGGGTGGCGGCGACATCGGCATCGGACCAGCGCGTCGCCATCGATCGAATGATTGCCATCGCTTCTTCGGGCGTGCTCTTGGTATGTTCCCCGGTCTTGGGTTTGCGGATGCGAACCTGGGAATGCTGCCCGCCTTGCCAGTGAATGGTAAGCTCGATTTCCTGCCCATCGTTTTCGACGGTGGCGACGATATCCTTCACCAGCGCGCGCAACAACCTTTGCCGGAACCGCATATCGACATCGGGGGCATTCCACGCCGCTTTGAGATCGTGAGCCAAGCCGGCGAAATTCGGCAGGGCGGCGTCATCGCGCACTTGTCGTTCGTTAAGCCGCACCTCGCAGGCCTCGACACGGCGCAGCGTCGCTTCCCAGCTTTTCTCCAGCTGAGCGGCGATCAACCGGTTATCGGGATCGCAGGCGGCATAGCGTCGCTCAGCAAGCGAGGCTTCATAGCGGGCTTGCTGCAAATCCAGCTCGACCAGCTGTCGCCTCTGCGCTTCGCCTTCAAGATGCATACGCTCTGCCTCCAATGCCGCGTCGATCGCCAAGGGCTCCACGGCGCGCAGCAGTTCCTCCATAACTGCCACATCCGTTCGAGCGCCATTGGTGGTCATGCATCGGGGCCGGGCCAGCATGAGGTTCGAGCGGTCGCAGCGGTAGATATGATAGCCGATGCGGCGGCCGACATAAACGACGCACAGGCGGCGGCCACAATGACCACAAGTGAGCATGCCTGCGAGGAAAGCCTTGCCACCGCGGCCGGACTTTATGCCGCCGGCCTTGCCGTAGGCGTTGGTCGCCAGGACCCTTTGGTTCCGCTCAAACTCATCCCAGCTGACATAGCTGTCATGATGCTCCCTGAGCATGATGCCCCAATCGTCGTACGACTTGCGATGCCCATAGCTCTTGCGCACTCGACCATCGACGATCTGGGTGCGCTTCTCGGTTTTGCCATAGGCGTAGGCACCGGCGTAGAACGGGTTCTTGAGCACGCTAATTACATTGCGATAACGGATCGGAACCCAATCAAAGGAGACCATCATCTTGCCGTCCGATGGGCGCGGGAAATGCATACCTTCGGCGGTCAGCGCGATGAGCACCTGGCGGGCGCTACCTATCTCGCGGAACCGCGCGAATATGTGCCTGATGGCCTCCTGAACTCGAATGTCGGGGTCAAAACTCAGACCGTAGTCGCGATGCCAGATGTAGCCGATCGGAACGCTGATGCGCAGTTCGCCGCGCTGAGCCTTTTGCCGTGCAGCTTCGTACATACGGGCACGGATTACAGAAAGCTCGAACTCGCTGATACTGCCCTTCATGCCGAGCAGCAGCCGGTCGTTCGGCTTGGCCGGATCGTAGACCCCATCGATGTCGATGACACGAGCATCGACCTGGCCGCAAAGCTCGAGAAGCCGGTGCCAGTCGGGTCCGTTGCGGGAAAGGCGAGAGGCCTCAAGGCACAATACGGCGCCGACGCGACCCGTGCACAGATCCTCCACCAGACGCTCAAAGCCGGGGCGATCCACTGCACCGCTCGCGCTGCGTCCAAGATCCTCATCGATCACCTCGACATCACGAAATCCCCAGCGGCGCGCAACATCGACGAGTTCATACTGGCGACGCTGACTCTCCAGGTTCCCGTTGACCTGCTGGGGCGTCGACTGCCTGACGTAAACAACTGCCTTGCGCCTCAGCAGGGCCATCGGAAGGAGATTACCGCCCGTCATTGGTCGTCTCCTCGTCCGAGACGCCTGCGGCCGCCATCAACAACTTGGCTAGGCTTGCCACCACGACGACGCGCTGGGCTCTCGTCAGACCGTCCAGGCTTCTGGTGTCGAGCGGCATGATCAACTGGCGCAGCGCCGGCAGCCGCGTTGGTGGGGGCAAGGTCTTCATCGTTTACCTCCTGAGCGTTCAAACCGCTCAGCAGGGCATTACGAAGGTCCGCGTCGATCAAGAGGCTATGGAGATCGGTCAACGCATCTACGGCAACCTGAGGGCTACCCAAGCTGAACGCATCGCACACCTCGCGATCCAACATCCAAGCCGGAACTACGATGACTTCGCCGGGGCTCACCACAATGTGGGCGACTCTGCCGTTCGCCCGTTCCTCGGTATACTCGCACCGAACCGTGCGCTCGAAATAGGGATGCCACCGATACCAGACGACAACGTCGTGCCCGACATGGGCAGAATGTCTGCGAGATGGCAAGCGGCCTGATTGATCGCTCGACGGTGTTGCTATCGAGATCGATGCGGCCATCATCGAGGAAGCGGGAGAGGCCATCCCAACGGGTGAGCGCGTATCGGATTGCCTCGCCGAGCTTGCTCTTGGCGCTTACCTGGCGGTTCCGCGCACCGAGGTATTGGTGGAGGTCATCGACGATGATGCGACTGCGTCCACTGCGGATCAACCGGCGCTGTTCGGCAGGCAGCCCTCGTACCTCGTCCTCAATGGCATAGAGCTGGGCGATCCGGCGCAGCACTTCGGTGGCGACTGGCGAGCTGTCGGCCAGTTCGTAGAATTTGCGGCGCACATGGGCCCAGCAAAAGGCGAGGTGGATCTGGTTGCGCCGCCGGGCGAGCGCGGCGTAGCCACCATAGCCATCGACCTGCAGGATGCCGACGAAGTCGCCCAGGTGCGTTTCCGCCCGCTCGCTCTTGCGATCGGCAGCATAGACATAGGCAACCATCGGCGGATCATCGCCGCTCCACGGGCGATCATCGCAAGCATAGGCCCATAATTGCCCGGTTTTGGTCCGCCCTCGACCGGGATCAAGCACTGGTGCGGTGGTCTCGTCGGCGAACAGCCGCTCGGATCGCCGCAATCGCTCCAGGATATGGTCGCGCAGTGGGCGCAGGTACCAAGCCGCCCGTCCCACCCAGTCGGCCAGCGTCGAGCGATCAAGCTGGATGCCTTGGCGGGCGTAAATCTGTGCCTGTCGGTACAACGGCAGGTGATCAGCGTACTTGGCGACCAGCACCTGCGCGATCAGCGCTTCGGTAGGAATGCCGCCCTCGACGATCCGTGCCGGCGCCGGGGCCTGCACAATGGCACTCTCGCACGAACGGCAGCCGTAGCGCGGACGGCGCGTGACGAGCACGCGAAAGGTGGTGGGCACGACATCGAGACGCTCGGCCACATCCTCGCCGATCTGGTGGAGTGAACCCTCGCAGCAAGGGCAAACCTTGTCCTCGAGATCGACAACCTGTTCGATCCGTTCGAGATGGGAAGGCAGTGATCCGCGGTTGGTCTTGCGCGGCCGATCCGCCGGTGTCCGCTTCGCCTTGTCGCGGGCCTGCTCGGCCTGAGCTAATGCTGTCTCGACTTCTTCCAGGGAGAGCTCGAACTGGTCGGGATCGAGCTGTTCGGAACGGCGGCCGAAACGGTGGCGTTGCAAGGCATCGATGATGGCCTTCAGGCGCTCGACCTCGGCCTGGAAAACCTTGAGAGCATCAAGCTCGCGGGCCTGTTCGAGGACGAGCGCACGGAGCGCTTCGACGTCGTTGGGAAGGTCCGCTTCCATAAGCATGAGGGCAGTGAATCAGCAGACGAAAGCCCCGTCAACCGGCAATCTGCGGAGCAATCGGGCGCCGCCCGCCATGCACTCGGCGCCAGTCCAGACCTTCCAGCAGAGCGCCCAGTTGCGCCGCCGTAAGACGCATCACGCCGTCCTGGATGCCGGGCCACTTGAAACCGCCGGACTCCAGCCTCTTGGCCATCAGGCACAGGCCGGTGCCGTCCCACCAGACCAGCTTGATCCGGTCGGCGCGCTTCGCCCGGAACACGTAGATCACGCCCGAATAAGGATCACCGCCGTACTCAGCACCAACCAGCGCCGCAAGCGAATCTGCACCCTTGCGAAAATCTACCGGGCGCGTCGCCACCATCACCCGCGTACCAGGCCCTATCCCGATCATCGATCACCATCAATTCCTGGGCCCTGCAGAGCTTGGATAACGGCTACCACCAGATCGGTCCGGGCCGCTTGCCCGATCCGGACAACGGCACCACTGACCTCGACCTCTACAACCCCATCGTGCGAACCCGGCGGCGATGTCTCGCCAACCACGGGCACGAACATCGGCTCGTGACGGGGCGGAATCTTGCTGGCCTCTACCGCGTAACGCAGCTCCCGCCGCCATGTGTATAGCAGCGCAGTGCTGACATCCCGCTCGCGTGCAAAGGCAGCGACATTGTCGCAACGCTCCATCTCCGCAACCAGCGCCAGCTTCTGCTCCAGCGTCCAGGCACGCCGTCGTCCGGCCATCCCGCTGAGAACTTCAACCCGTCGAACTGGCTTTGGTGTTGATGTGCTCGTGCGCATTGGGAGCAATCCGTCTAATTTGGTGATCGGGAAACATCTCCGGCATTTGCGCACTGACTTCGCCGATCCGATTTGCGTTCCACGTCATAATGACATTGGTCAGCAGCGTCAGCGATGACGATATCGTCGCCATTTGCTCGGGCGTTCGTCCGTGGCCAGGACCAATTGGACCAGAATAAATTGCCCTTTGCAGGGTGTGGACAGACTCGCCCTGGCTAAGGAGTGCATCGTTCATGGCCCGGAAGGCAGGATTGCCGAGGTGGGTGCCAAGAAAGCGGGTGAGGAGAAGCCTGCCGAAGGCACCACCTGCCTGAAAGGCTTCGTCACCTCGAGCTGCACTGCCAAAACGATCCAGCACATATGTTGCCGAACACCACCCGTTCTTGGTCGAGGCCGTAATGCGAAGAAGCGCATCCCATCCTCGGGTTATTGCCCGAATTGAAACCGTCTCGCTGACGACGGAACGCAGGCTGACAGGGACATCGATGCCTCGGGGAAGGTATAGCTTGCGTTTGTGCAGGCGAGCCAACCTTGGCGCTAGATCAAATCCGACCAGTTTGGCCAACGCCATCCCGAAATGGGTGTGACCATGGGTGTCGACAGCGAGGCGGTGAAGATCAACGGCTTCATGGCGAAGCGCTCCCTCGATAGCAGCCCCGGCTTGTCGTCGGTTCAGCACCACGGCCTGATCATGCAGGATAGCCCATTGATCGAGCACGTGGGTATAGGTTCCGATCGCAGGCGTGCGACGCCGCGGGTCATGCCGAGCATTCCAAAGACGACGGGATGCATCAAGGCTCATCATGTCAGCCGATGCTTGAGTTCCGCCACCCCACAGGCCGGTGACCGGCAAGTTTCTAAAATGATCCAGAATGACGCGGTTCGCCGCTGGTAATCGACCTTCGGCTTCAATGCGACGCATCAGCGTTGCGGCCCGGTACGCCTTGAACGCGGCCTCGCGATCGGGTTGATCGATCAGAAAAGCCCATGTCCGACCAAACGGATTGGGCGTGCCTTCGGGTAAGCGCGGCTTTTCCGCGTGGGCTACTCGACCCACAATTGCCAACGTTTGTTCAAGCGGATGGGCAGGCGGAACATTGAGACTAATCGACGTCGCAGCGTTTAGCAGTTCCCTCGTAGCCTTGCCCGCGGTGGCCAATTCCCGTCGAATACGGTCGACCTTCGTGGCCGGACCATGAATCCCGGTCGGAAGGAACGGCGACAAACTTGCGTGCATTTGCTCGCGAGCAGAGGCATCTGACAGATTCTGATCTTCAAGAAGGCTGTTGAGCTGCAAGACCAGAGCTTGATGACGGCGGAGCTCATCCTCGACCGTCGCCTCGGCGCGCGATTTGGCTTGGCGCCAGAGGTTGGCAATCCGATAGTCGATCATGGTGAGGCCATTATCGGTGAGACGGAGCAGCTGCAGACGTAGAAAGCAGGCGATCTCAAGGCTCTTGCGTTCGCCTCGCATTCGCAAAATAGTGGAGGACTTGCGATAAAGCATTGAACGGGCTTGAGCCTTCAGCATTCCGGTCGCCAAGCCTAGATTGAGCTTTTCGGCACCCAGCTTCTTCAGCAAATCGATCTTGGCGATATGGTCTGCGAGGCCTTTCGTTTTTCGGCTCGTAGGCCCATCCCGTAACCATTCCAGAGACGAGTCTTGCCGTTTTCCATCGTCTGCGACAGCTCACTTTGCCAGACCTTTGTCTGTTCCAGGCCGACCGCGCTCACGGCGCGAGTGAGGAGCACTTCATCACAATGACGACGTGCCGCCACTGCCAAACTTCTCGGTCGGCGTCCGGGCAATTGGATATAGTCATGTTCCACCAGCCAGGCGCGAGCGGCTTGTTCCAGTTCTTCCAGCGAGAATTTCTCGCCCGCTTCTCGCCGAAGAAAGCCATTGAGTGCTCGTTCCGCGTGTTCGGTCAGATTGAGTAATTCCAGGACCTCCTTCGCCGCCGCCTGATGTTCGAATAATGTGCGCCGGCGGCGGTACAGGGCGCGGATGGAAGCAAGGCGGGGCGCGGGGAGGCCGAGTTCGTTGCCGAGGTGGGCCAAGATCCGTGGCGGGATGATCTCGAAGGAATTGAGCGGGGCTCCGGTGAGCCGCAGAAAACCTATCTGTAACGCGACGCCAAGGCGATTGAGCGCGCGTCGTCGGCGTAGGACCGCTCTCCGCGCAAGATCGGAGAGAGTGAAACAACCGGCAATTTCGTGAGCAGTCAGGTCTGGGAACCGCTCCCATCCAAGATATTGTCGAAACGGCGCATCCACGACTCGGCCCTCCCTGTAAGAAGGGTACAGACCCGGCGGGAAAGGTCGAGAAACCTCACGCCCCAATCATATCAGTCACTTAGCGCCGTATCCTGCTTTTTCCCAAAAGAAATCAGTGCGTTGCTTAGCGGCACTTTTTGCTTCTTGGTTCCGTGGCCCCCCCCTTGACCCACTCTGCCACCTCTTCGGCGGTAAGATCGGGAAGCAAACCTTTCTCCCACGCGCCTTGCACCCGCGCCTTAAAAATTGCACTCACCGCCTGCGGTCGCAGTGCCGTTGTCCCGAGCGTCACCACCGTCAGCGGATCGCGGCCCCAGCGCCTCGGAACCACAGCGTCGGGCAGCAGGCGCTGCAGCCCGAGATGTAGCGCCGCCGCATGGCGCCGCGCTGCGGCTTTGACGACCGTGGGGTCAACCGGGGGCAGACGCTTGACGAACAGCCGCCGAAACAGCGGCCCCTCCGACATATCAGGAACTTTGAGCAGCTCGGCCATTGCCGCAATCCACGCCTCAATCGCCAGCACGCTGCGCATCGACAGAAAAGCGGTCGCCCCCTCCCCTTCCTGGTCGCCCTTGTGTGAACGGACAAAGAAGACTGCATCGGGTGCCCAATGGCCCTTTCGTCTGACTGACAGATTTCGTCGCAACGGCATCATTTTCTCACACCTTTCAGCATCTGGGCGGCCGCGTTCGAGGAGGGCGCAAGCTTGCGACCGTATCGCAGCGCGGTCGCGGTGGAGGTCCAGCGCAACGCCTGCGCGATCGGCCCCGCATCCTCGCCATGGGCAAACAGGTCCTGGGTCAGGCCGACCCGCAGCGAATGCGTACTGAGCGCCTTGACTGCTTGGGCCAGATTCGCGCCCATGAGATCGACGAGACCCTGATCGGCCGCGGCCAGCGCGGTCCGCTTGATGATCAGCCGCACGGCGGCGGGTGTGAGCGCGTCCTCGCCAATTTTGTAGGTCGCGGTCGCCGAACGCGCGGGCTGGGCCGCCATGCGCTCGCGATCGACGAGCGCGTGCAGGGCAAGATCGCCGATGGTGCGCTCGCGCCGCGCTTCACGCGCCTTGGTCCGGGTCACCGCCACCCTGCGGAACAGGACGCCCGTACGGATCGAGGCAGCCTCTATCCATAGGCTCACGCGCCGCATCGTATCGGGCGAGAGCCACACAAAGGCCCCCTGCCCCTCCTGGTCGGTTTTCGAACGCGCTAATTGGAGTAAACCGGAACCGTCGTCCTGAGGCTCGATCCGGTCGAATTCCACCGCCGCCAGCTCCGACACGCGTAGACCCGCATCATAGCCCAGCGACAGGAGGGCCGCGTCGCGCAGCCCGACGACATCGCCCGAGCATGCTTCGAGCAGGACCGACAGCGTGAACCCCTTGACCGCCTCGCGCCCGATGCCTTCACCGAAGCGCAAGGGACCGGCCTGGCGCTGGCTGACCCCGACCCGGCGCCGCAGGCCACGCAGCGCATCGCGAACCACACCCGCGCCCACGCGGTTGGGAATGCCCAGGAAGTGATGGGCCACCGCCAGCGAGGACAGGCGCCGGGAAACGGTCGCAGGCTTGAGCCGACGCGCCTCGCAATACTCGACATAGGCCACGAGCCGCGTTTCGCTGGCAGGCAAGCCAATCCCACCCTGTTTCTCCGAAAAGCGCGCGTAGCAGTCGAGATCGACCGCGAGCGCCTTGATGCTGGCGCGTGCCCGCGCCTCCAGACTCTTCCGGAAGGCGAGCGCGTCCAGGGCAGTGTCTTCGCCCGTCAGCTCCTGGAGCAAGGCGACGAGTTGGGCTTCGCGATCCTGCGCGGAACCGGACCGCCGGTGCGGCAGTCTGGCCTCGCCCGGTGCCAGGACCGTCACAATCTCCGCGGAGACCGCGGCTTTTGGCGCAGGAAGGTGCTGTGTCTGCGTCCGCTTTCGCAAGGCTGATTTTGCGCTCATGGTGTCGTTTCGAGCATATTCCCGGCCTGCGCGGACGCAAGACTGCGCTGGCGATCCGTGCGAGTCAGCGCCCTTTCGCCGTTCCGTCTGGCTGTTGGCTCAGAATCCGGGGTTATTGGGAAAAGTGACCTGCCTAAAACCGCGGACAGCGCGGAGTCCGGTCTTATTGGGAAAACGACACGCATGGCGGGAGCATAGCAGCGAAAATATCGATGTCACTATCGATAAATTTCTATTATCGATAGTTCGAAAAATGGCGCGCTAGGGCTGGTGCAGTTAAATCAATTTAACTAGACCTTGGAGATGCAGGACCTTTCAGCGCCATCGACCGCCATGCATCCGCTCCAGTCGGACGAAGACGCGCCCCTCGACGCGCTCATGGCGGCGCGGGTGTGCGCCGCGCTGGCCTGGGGCCTCCTTCAAGGTCGGTTGGCCCATGTGCCCGCCCCCGTGGCGCATGCTTTTTGCGCCGCGCTGATCCGCCTGCTGCTAATCGACTCCCTCGCGCACTCTGGCTTTTCCGGCACCGGGGACTGGTTTTCAGCGTGGTTTTCCGGCCTTGAGCCGGCGCCTGACACGACAGCCTCAATCGCAGCACCCGCGTCGCTCGTGGCCGAAACGCTGCTGTCCGAGCTCTCTTTGTCTGCATGGACGCCACTGGCGCAAGCGGCCGCGCAGATCCGCGCCGCGGCGCGCTTCGACCGGACCGACCGGGCCGAAGCCGCCGAAATCCTGCCCGCCTTCGCTGTCGCCGAGGCAGCCGGGTTGGCCGAGCCCCTTACCCCGCCCACCGAAGGCGACTGGCCGCTCGCCGCGCTCGATCATCTGCATGCGGCGGCCGCAGACTCGCCGCATTTCGCGCCCGCCGAGCGGAACCGCCAATTGCTTTCCCTGCCCTCTGGACCGATGGTGTTCGAACAGACAAGGGCCGGAGCGCCGCTGTGGGCCCTGGATCTCATGGCCGGCCCGCTGATCGCGCGAAGCAACCCAGGCTCCCGCCCCCTCCCCTTGCCCGGATCCGTGCGCGCGGAAGCGCTGCGGCCCGAGTTGTGGCCCCGTGAGCGCGCGATCCTCGTCGCCGAGGCCGCCGGGCAAGCCGCGCAGCGGCTGAGCGATCAGCTGGATGCGGCCCATGCGTGTGTGCAGGACATGCAGCACCCCCTATCCGGCCTGCGCTCGACCTCGCGCGCCCCACTGCTGTACCGGCTGCTCGCCAGCCTTGGGCCGCTGCGCCCGCTCCAGATCGAGCAGGCCCTCGCCGTCTCGAAAAATGGCGTACGCGATCTCGTGGCCACCCTCGTCCAAGCGGGTTTGGCGGAAACAAGCCTGCACCGCCACCAGACGGTCGTCCGCGCCCTGCCGCCCCGGCGTGCGCCCATCGTCACGCCGACAGAGCATGAAGACGTGCCCGATAACCCTTATGCCGAACATGACTCGGCTATGGCCGATATCGATCGCCTGCTGGCCCGCTCGGATTCATCGAGGCAATGACCCGGTCGATCGCACAGCAATGCGAGCGTCGCATCGGCGACACGCCCGGTGAAAGAGAAATTTGACGCGCTGGACCGGCTATTTAGGCAGGCACCGCGACGATCGGCCTGAAAATGCCAGCAAGGTATTGATTTTGAACGAGAAAAGAAAGGTACCCGCAAAGGCCACTTGGAGCGCGAAAACCGCGCCTCGGATAGGTGTGGGTGCCGATAGGCCGTTAATGCGCTCTACGGGCTTCTGAGGGCAAAATAGCGGCTAATGGCCCATTTCCGGCCAGTACCAGTGCATTACCTGCGCAAATCGAGCGGGATACGAAAGACAGGATCAGCAAAACGCTCGATGAGCCGCGACCGCAAAAGATCAACGTCATCGTAGCAACCTTTCCAAGGATCACCATCGCAACGCCGGACCAAAGTCACATCGTCCGCCACCCCGGATTCCTTGAGATAGAACAGCGCCTCTTGGAAACCTCGCAAGCAGGTCTGCGTCAAGGTCCCTGCGCCGACACTGGCAGCCGCACGACGGATCCGCACCTCGCGCGCCAGCGCCACGCGCGACTTGCGCACCATATTGCGCGCATACACAAAAGCGTAGTCCCACCTGGCCCGCTCCAATTGCTTGCTGACCGCGTCCAGCATCCGTCGCTGGCCCTCAAGCTGCCGCAAGCCGATCCTTGCGATCGCCGTCACCAGGTCCGCTAATTTGGCTCGGACCCCGCGGCGCACCCGGATGGGGACGCGACGCGCGCGGGCCGCGTCGCGAAGCGGAAAATCTGCTCCCACTGCCCGGCTACCAGCCCCTCCTTGCTGTGAACGGCTGCCACAAGCAGATGGCGCGCCGGCGCATAATGGAAGCGGTTGCGAACCAGCGTCGCCCGATAGCGCGGCGGAACCGTCTCGGTTCGGGGGCCGTGGGAAGCCCGAATGGCGCTGGCCGAACGGCAGGCGCTCGCCGCAATCGATGCCTATGAACTGCCTGACGAGGCGGTGACGGTCGATGCGCGGGGACGGGTCGTGACGGGTGCCTATGACCTGACCCATTGGAAGCACGCCATCGGCACGTCCATCAGCCTGGAAGCGCTGATGGCCGATCCCACCGCCCTGCTGGCCTGGCTCGGCGCCGACGGCGATCGGCATGAGGAACGTGTCCCGAGCCGTCGTGCGGTTTGGGAGCTGGTTCCCGCGATCGAGGCCTGGAGCAGGCATGCCAAGCTATTTCCCCCTCCCCTCCCCTGCTCCACGCCGGCCGGATCGCCGCGCTGTGGCGCCAGCTTGCTCCCCTCGCCCGCGGCGATGCCGTCGCCAGCTTGCTGATCGGCGATCGCTGGGGTCCCGGACGCTGGAAAGGGTCCCACGGCGGACTGACAGCGCTGGGTCTTAACTGGCGGGTGGCCGATGGAAGATCGCCCAGGGCGCCGAGCTTGATCATCTCTGGCTCGGTGCCATCCTGGCCGGCGCCAACGCGCACCTCGAACTGGGCTCCGATTACGCGCCTACGCCACCGCGCCGCCGGTCATATCCGCGATCGGCGACGGACGGGCAGATTGAAGGAGTTGATCTTCTTCGCCATGGCGCGTCCCGCCATCACCAGCAGCCAGGTCGCTAAGCAGTTCGGGCTGACGTCGGCCGGCGCGATCAAGCTGCGGACCACTGCCGAGGCCATAGGGCTGCTTGTCGAGCGGACGGGTCAGGCAAGCTTTCGTAGCTATATGATCGCGGTCAGCGGCGTGGTCTCCTTGCCGTGTCCACGATGGCGCATCGCGGACAATCCGGAAGACGTGTGCGCGTGCCTTCCCTAGAAATCCACACTGCACATCGGCATTCGATTTCGTTCATGTGGCGGACGCCAGCTAGACGGTAATCAAACAGGAGGCCTAGAATAGGCGTGGTGTTGCAGCAGGTGTGGTTGGTAAACTTATGCTTGCCCACCAAGGGATCTCGCCCGAGGGTCAGGCACCTAGGTTCCTCCCTTTCCACAGCTGTTTGTTGGGCCCATTATATCTACAAAATTCCATAAGATAGGCGCCCTCAGGCGCATCTTAGAGGTTTAGAGAATCTATAAGAAGTTAAGCAGTCGATGGCTACAGTGCGAATCGTGGAGTCAGCGCGAGTCGTGGAGAAAGACCCGTTCCTGAAGTCCCGCCTGATCGTTCCTGAAGTCCCGGAAGCAGCGTTCCTATTCTCCCGTGATTCGGTTCCTGAAGTCCCGACAGCCGTTCCTAAAGTCCCGTGAGGGCCATCCGGCGAGGATCCGCGGCGTTGTCTGGTAAAACACGTTTTACTGGAGGATTATGCCATGGTTTTCCGTGACTTATACACGGTTTGCATCTTTCGGAAGGCCTATCCTGGCTGTTATCCCCCATGTGCCATCCAAAAACCGCGAAACACTGCTGTCCACTTACGGGACTTCGGGAACGGGGGCACTTTCATGACGAACTGCGATCGCGACTTTTATGGATGTGCCGTTGGCTTCGCATCAATGTTCGCCCAATCCGTGAGTTTGTTTGGTTGCAGCAGTCGTCCACGGGATTTCAGGAACAGCCCCGCCACTTGCTCAAGACTTCTACGGGATATCGGGAACGCCCTTTTCATCCCTCCAGTTCGGGACTTCAGGAACGCGCTGCGGCGTTCGTCGTTTCGGAACAGATCGGATGGCTGATACTGGACGAATGAAGCTGATATGCTTGGGTTTGGCGGCAGATCTTTTGGAGGGGCCAACTGTCGCTCAGCCTCGCGAGATCATTGTTGGTCGGTGCTAAGACCGCTTCGGACAGTGGGGTGGGATGGTGAAGTTATGATCCATCTTTTGGCCCGCCAAATTTTCTTCGGTCTTCGC